>NZ_JBXCIX010000003.1:0-762505 GCF_056786375.1 Paenibacillus sp. Y930
TCTCAGGTCGGCTACGCATCGTCGCCTTGGTGAGCCATTACCTCACCAACTAGCTAATGCGCCGCGGGTCCATCTATAAGTGACAGATTACTCCGTCTTTCCCGTTTCGATCATGCGATCAAAACGCGTATCCGGTATTAGCATCCGTTTCCGAATGTTATCCCAGGCTTATAGGCAGGTTACCCACGTGTTACTCACCCGTCCGCCGCTGAGTTTGAAAGAAGCAAGCTTCTTTCAAACTCCGCTCGACTTGCATGTATTAGGCACGCCGCCAGCGTTCGTCCTGAGCCAGGATCAAACTCTCCATTAAGGTGTTTGACTTGCTCATTAGTGAAGTCTTTTCGATGCACAACGTGCTCGGAAAGATCTTCGTGTTTCGCTTGTTATTAACAATTTCACGGGGTGAAATTGTTAATGGCAGTTCTTACTCGTTGTTCAGTTTTCAAAGATCAAGGTTAGAAATTATAATAATGTATCTTCTCAGTTTCACTGATAAAATCCATTTTTTCTTTATTTCTTATCGTCCAATCTCTCGCGGCGACAAGGAATAATATATCATAACTGTCTATCTAATTGCAAGTGTTTTTTTCGAAAAAGTAATTTTTGTTTTTCTTTACTTTTACACCGCTCGAAGCGACAAGTAGTAATTTATCATATAATCACTATAAGAGTCAATACTTTTCCTTATAAAATTATTAATTATATTAATTAACGCTATTTTTTCGCTTTATTTTGATTATTTCACCATATAAAGGGCATTAATCAGTAATCAACACCCTTTTTCATTAATAATTCAATACATATTGAAGTTCAACTACATTGTTTTGTACATCCTTATTAAGGATAGCTACCTCTTTCAAATGATGACCTTGAACAAGTTTTTGAATAACTAGCGTAATATCCTCTACAATATATTGCAATTGCGGATGCTGCTGTAACTCACTTATACTCCATGACTCTTTTTTCTCACTCATAATATCAAGGAGATACTTACAATATATCTTCATCTTACTCACTACAGAAAACTCACAAGCAAGCATGACCAACTCAACACGTTGCTCGATCGTTTCGGGACTTGCTATTAATTCTTCATACAACTTATATACACCTGGATGCACTTTACGAAGTTGTTTCCATACGGTGAGTTCAGGATGAATGCCTTCTTCTATAAGTACAAGATTGGCCCAATGATGTATCGAACCTAATATCTGGCTATAAGCATCCAACACATTACCAACTGATAAATTGCGTTTTGCCTGAAAAAGCGTTTCCAGATAGCCGCTAAACTCACAAAGCTTTCGCTGATCACGCAGCTTATTGGGAAACTCAATGATTTGTTGCTTCATCTTTGCTAAATATTGTTGACTGTCCGCAATGATTTCTCCTGACATTAACCAATCCATTAAGTTATAACGATGTTGTGTAGTATTAGAATCTTGTAGTTCACGTGAATGTACCGTTCTAACAAAAATTCTCTCGTGATTGATTTCTAAGTGCTCGACCTTTGCGATATTATCCTCTTTTGTTGATACGACTAGTAAATAGAATACATATTCATTGGTGTGGAAAGGAAATTTCTCCACATTATGCATAAGCACTAGCCCTTGCACATCTTTTCTTAATGAGTAAAGTTCAAGTAATTGTTTTTTTATAATTTCCACCACTGCCTCCGTATAGCTAATCATATAAAGATACGATATAATATGAACTTGCAGACACTACATTTGTTCGACAATTACATGTTGATTCCTGCTTTTTTTCGAAATATTTTGTCTTAAGAGAGATTGATGAATTGAAAGTTGCTATTTATTGAAGCTACTATACGAGGAAGGAATGACAGAATGAAAAGTATCTTTTTCAAATCAGCAAAAATTAATGAGTTTCGACTTTGGGGGATGATTTTCACACTTGTAGGTATGGGTGTTATGATTCTTGGCACGGGAGGAATTTTGCTATTTGGTAATGTAGGTAAAATTATCGCTGCATTTTTCTTAGTTATCGGTCTAATCGCTTTGCTAGTAAGTGTTGCAATCTACTTCTGGGCTGGCATGATGTCTACAAGTGCAACGATGCTGCAATGTCCTGAATGTCACAAACAAACAAAAATGTTAGGCAAAACGGATCGCTGTATGTTTTGCAAAACAATTCTCACACTTGATCCTGACGCTGCAACTACAAATGCTACAAACCTTTCTACAGAAACTACGAGTGAACAAGCTCGTTCATAGTTACTGGATTAACTCTTACCATAATAAATAATCTACATAAGAGAACAAAGGCTAGTCAATGATGATTCCATCACTGACTAGCCTTTGTTTTTATAAATCGTTAGCTTCGCTGCCAAATCCACCGCGAAGCTAACCATCGTGATCACAAGTAGATGTTTTGAACTATCTACTTAAATAGTGACTTCTGTATGACCGGCCATATTTCGGGCTTCTGGAACGACCTTGCCCATGTCGCGACACCTGCTAAATCATATTGATGCACAAGATCAACTCTACTCGCAATGGAAAGCTCGTCCTCTAACCAAATTCGCTGAGTGACTCCTTCTTCCACATACTCAATATAATGTTGGCCACTGGCTTCATCCAATTGCGGTTCTAATGACTGCTCAGCAATAATCTCATCCGAACGCTTCATCCCAATCGCTTTGGAACTCACTTTCAAGGAACCATCTTCCTGAATGGTTTCAGACCATATCCGTGTATATAATGGCATTGCTAATATTAATTTCTCAGGAGGCACTCCATCTTCTTCAATAATTCGTGAAATAGAATTTTCAACCCAAGGAAGAGAACCTACCGAACCAGCCTTTGGACTCGCCGCCCAATGTTCGTCATATGCCATAACAATCATGTAATCAACGATTTTACCGAGTGCTTCACGGTCTAGAAATACTGACCACATTTCACTCGTAGATTTAGGTGTTACGTCGATAGAAACGACTAATCCTTGTTCATGCATAATTGGCGTTAACTCTTTAATAAATTGCACAAGATTTTCTTTATCTTTTGTATATACATTTTCAAAGTCAATATTAATACCTTCAAGCTGATATAGCTGAGCAAATGCAATTAACTGCTGAATCATAAAAAATCTCTTTTCAGCACTAGCAAGCACTTCACTCGTCTGATCCGGCTCAAATCCATTACTGAATAACGCCCAAACTTGATATCCCCGTGCGTGAGCCCACTCTATATACTCATGGGTAGCTTTACCTTGAATCTTTCCAGTATCATCCACAAGTTCAAACCATGTTGGACTTACAACGTTAACACCTTCCATTGCTGGCATTTCCGCCAAGTTAGGTTGTCTATTATATATAGCTTCCCACGTTAAATTAATCTTTTGACCAGCCAAATCATGATCTATCCCTTTATATTCATCCACATCACTTGCATAAACGATCGGTGAGCCTTCTATAGTATGTGATGCTTTTACAAAGCCTTCAACGCCATCTAATGTTTGAACGCGAAGCCAGCCTTCTTGTCGCTCCCACACCATAAGTTGTTGCCCTGATTCTATCACTTTATAATATGGGCTTTTAATCGTTGCAGATTCGCGTAAGTGACTCCCCTTCTCATTAGTAATAGTCACCGTATCTACAGCGTCATTTCCCTTATAAACCATCACAATTCCCGTTGAAGCAGAGTATTCGATATGAAAACCATATAATTGCTCAATAATTTCTGATGGTATATAGACCGTATCATCAACTACATCTGCCGTTAAAGTTAACTCATATGATTTCTCATTCAAAAGCGCATTCAGTGATTCCGTTTCAAATCGCAACACTTTATCAACCGTTGTTAATACCAGTGTATTACTTTCTTGCTCATAATATATTGGTGAATCTATTAAAATCGTTTCTAGTAATGGTAAAGGTAGCTTTACATGCTCATCTACAATAACAGCACCAGAAGCTTGCAACTTACCTTCATAATAGATAGGATGCTCAAATGGATAGGTTGTACTATTTTGCTCAAACGAAGGGACAAGCTTTACATAACCGATCCAACATGTTGCAACCAATGCAATAACGAAAAATAGCCAGATGATACTATTAAAGCGAAAACCCTTTCGCTTATTCACGTGAAATGTTTGTCTAGGTTCCAATTTTTATCGCTCCTAATTAAAAACGTGCAGAAGAGCGATGAAATGAATCGCTATTCTGCACGTCAAATGAAATCTAATACTTAAGTTGAGTACTGCTACATTTTTGACAGAGACCGTATATCTCCATACGATGCCCTTGAACAATAAAACCTGTACTTACCGAAGCTACACGTTCAACTTCAAGTAATGGAGGATGGATAAAATCTACGATTGACCCGCAACATTTGCAAATTGCATGATAGTGATCTGATAAATCCGCATCGAAACGACTAGAGTCATCGCCATAAGTTAGTTCGCGTATTAAGCCCGCTTCTACGAATAAACGTAAGTTGTTATAAATAGTTGCAACACTCATGCTAGGATAAGTAGGTGATAAAGCCTTGTATATATCATCAGCAGTAGGATGCGATTGCGTATCCATCAGAAAACTTAATATCGCGTGTCGCTGCGGGGTCATTCGAACGCCATTAGTTTTCAATTGTTCTAAAGCTAATTGCACGTTAGTAATCATTCCCCTCACGCCTTTCCTAATAATATAATTATTACTATAAAAAAATCATTACTACTATAATACGTTTATAAATTAAGTTTTGTCAATGTTCGCTTATTGAGCAACCTCTATAAGGATATAATTCGAGGCATACATAGATATCGTATATATAGCAGCTCCAACACTAGCTTCATATCGTTTACTATTCTTTTCAACAATTCGATCGCCTGATATTTTTCCAAAAGATACTTTAGCTCCCATTAAATAATGTGCTTTTCTTGGCAGCTTCACTACAATATTTCCTACGGTTGCGGTCAAACTCCAATTACCTGCCACCTTATTAGTTATAACATGTAACAAGCCATTCAGTGCAGTTGCTTGTACGTCATCAAGTGGATTAATAAGTGTAACCATCCCTTTCTTGCTTTGTACTGCTACACTACCATCTATGTTTTTCATAAAAACATTTCCTTGCTTAGTACTTACTTCCACATCTCCGGTTATTCCATATACATTAATTGCAGCACTATTACTTTCAATACTAAGTTTATCCAATATCGTTATCCCTTCGATATGCAGGGCACCATGCTCTAGCTTAATCCTCATACCTTCAGTAAGCTCATAATGATTAGGGATAACCATTTTCACATCCATACGCGGATAACGATTCAAGTTGTATAAAGGTAGTTGTGATTGCATTAATATTCCACTATCGAATTTAACATCAATATAACTTTGCTGCTTTACTTCTAATGCTTGTTCTTCATCTTCCGTGTTCACATATAGGACAGGGTATAACGTCAATTCATCTACATCATCCCGTACAATTTCAACGTAACCATTCAAATTTCTAAATTGAATTTCCCCTGATGCATCCATAGGTAATTTAATTGGTGCTAATTCATAGCGGAAACCAGCTGATCCATCTAACTGTTCCTTATTGGGAGCAGGAGCATGAAAGCTTTGTAATATTTTTGTGGGATAATCGCTATACTGCATGACAAAGTAAGATGTGCTTCCAAGTATAATAAGGACGAACACGCCCCAATAATCAGGTCTAAACATCGCTGCTCGATTAAACCAATAGTAATATATCGCTAAAACAATAAGTTCAAGTAGAAATACAAGTGGCGTAATGTAGCCCCACTGCACCCACTGTATCGGTGCAATCTGTTGTAACCATAATAAAATGGATAGCAATGTCAATAAAGCTCCTACCGTAATTCTACCTATTAAAATATATGGTTTTATTTTCCCTTTCAAATGCGTAACTACATACATAACAATACTCATAATTATGAACATCGGATAGTGGTAAATAATTTGTAATTTGAACGCATACGTATTACTGAATGGTAACAACAAAACAATGGTTAGCACTAGCAATATTAACGAGAAAGCTATTTTGATCCATGAGTTTCTATAATAATTTTTATCATCCATTGCTTGTAAACTATTGAAAATCGCATAAAAATAATGATAAGGCAAACTAAGTATTAGAAAAGCAATCGTTAATGGTTGTTCAATAACGAGCACATGTAACAATGTATATGCAAGCGCCAGATGAAATAGAAAGCTACTCACAATAAATATTGCTTTATCGTAGATGCCGCGATAGCAATGACCTAAGCCCGGCAATAACATCGCCAGGCCTGCTATAATCCAATTTCCGCCATAACCTACTCGTAACCGATCCAACGAACACCCTCCACTTGCTTCAAGTCCTGCACGAGTGACAACATACTTTCTTTATGCTTACGGGATACATGAATATGAAGTGAAACTTTAATATATCGCGAATCGCTCGCTTTATCATCCGCATGAATATCGATTGTATCCATTTCTTCAATTGACATTTTATTAAGGATTGCATGATGTTCATCTAATTTTTGTTGTGTATGCAATAGCAATATTGCTTGATCGGAACATGTCATGTTAACTACATAATGCTGCTTATTACGAAAAAAACGCGATTCTAATTTGTTAAATAGCCATAGAGTCAAAACAACTAAAATCATAACTGCAATAGAGGCAAAATAAAATCCTGCTCCTACCGCTAATCCGATCGCAGCTACCACCCATAAGGATGCTGCAGTCGTAAGTCCAGATATTTTTTTACCGGTAATTAAAATAGTTCCGGCTCCAAGAAAACCTACTCCTGTAATTACTGCAGCAGCAAGTCTCGCCGGGTCTACACGTACATTAACTTCATTAACGAAATCAGAAAATCCATAAATAGATAATAACATTAACAAGCATGCCCCTACACAAACTAATATATTAGTTCGAAATCCAGCAGCATGATTAGCTTGCTCACGCTCAAAACCAATGATTCCGCCAAGTACTAATGCTATGATGAGACGAATCAGAATTTCTACCTCGTCAATGTACCACGGACTATCAACTACAGCTAATAGCATTTATGCACTTCCTTTTCACAATAATTATAATGAATACAAAGAGATACTGCGTGATTTCATAGTGTGAAACCACGCAGTAATGTACTACTATTGTATGCCACTATAATCATTAACTTTACTGAGATTTCAAGCGCTCAATAAGTAGCTTGTTAACTAATGCAGGGTTTGCTTTCCCCTTAGTTTCTTTCATTAATTGACCGACTAAGAAGCCAATCGCTTTTTCTTTACCAGCACGATAATCTTCAATCGATTGCGGATTACGCTCAAGCACAGCATCAACGATGGCAAGCAATGCACCTTCATCACTAATTTGCACAAGACCTTGTTCCTCAACAATTTGTCCTGGAAGCTTACCCGTCTCCATCATTGTTTTGAATACCGTCTTAGCGATTTTACCGTTAATTGTACCTTTTTCAAGCAGACCTAGCATTTCACCTAGACCTTGACCAGTAAGCGCAATATCCGATAGTTCTTTGTTATTACTGTTCAGATACGCTAGCAGATCGCCCATAATCCAGTTTACTGCACCTTTAGCATCCTTCGTATAGGAAAGACTTTCTTCAAATAGATCGGCTATTTTTTTCGATGATGTAATCACTTCAGCATCGTAATCAGAAAGTTCGAATTGCGAAGTATAACGAGCTTTACGAGCATCTGGAAGTTCAGGGATCGTAGCACGAATCGCATCTTTCCATTCTTGACTAATGTTAAGCTTCACAAGATCTGGGTCCGGGAAGTAACGATAATCATGTGCTTCTTCTTTACCACGCATCGAGAAGGACTTACCAACGGCATCGTCAAAACGACGAGTTTCTTGAACAACGATGCCTCCTTCATCAAGAATTTCTGCTTGACGAATTTGCTCATATTCTAATCCACGCTGCACGCCGCGGAATGAGTTCATGTTCTTCAATTCTGCACGAGTACCAAACTCAGCTTGACCATAAGGGCGTAAGCTAATATTCGCATCGCAGCGTAAACTTCCCTCTTCCATCTTCACATCAGATACATCACAGTATTGCATGATCGTGCGAATTTTTTCAAGAAAAGCTTTTGCTTCTTCAGGTGAACGGATATCTGGCTCAGATACAATCTCAATTAGTGGTGTTCCTACACGGTTAAAGTCAACCAATGAAGCATAACCACCATCAATATGAGTTAATTTACCCGCATCTTCCTCAAGATGCACACGCGTAATACCAATACGTTTCGTTTCACCATTCACTTCTATATCAATATATCCATGTTCACCAATTGGCTGATCAAACTGTGAAATCTGATACGCCTTAGGTGAGTCGGGATAGAAATAGTTTTTACGATCGAATTTACTAATATCAGCTACTTGGCAGTTCAATGCCATGGATGCTTTCATCGCATATTCTACAGCTTGATGGTTCAACACAGGAAGAACCCCCGGATGACCTAAGCAAACTGGACATGTATGAGAGTTCGCAGGTGCGCCGAAAGCAGTTGAACAGCCACAGAAAATCTTACTATTCGTATGCAGCTCAACGTGCACTTCCAAACCTACGACCGTCTCGTATTTATTGGTAGTCATAATAATCTTCCTTTCGTAATCACGCACAAATTTATAGCTGTGGGCGCTGCTTATGGAATTCAGTATTAGCCTCAAATGCATGAGCTGCACGTAATACTGTAGATTCATCAAATGCTTTACCGATAATTTGTAAACCGATTGGCAGACCATCAGCTTGACCACATGGTACACTAATTGCCGGAATACCCGCTAGCGAAACTGGAATTGTACAAATATCATTAAGATACATCGTTAGTGGATCGCCAACTTGCTCACCAATCCGGAAAGCTGGAGTAGGTGCTGTAGGTCCAATAACAAGATCATATTTCTCGAATACTTGATCGAAGTCTTGCTTAATCAATGTACGTACTTTTTGAGCTTTCAAATAATACGCATCATAGTAGCCAGAACTTAATGCATACGTACCTAACATAATACGACGCTTAACTTCCTGACCGAAGCCTTGACTACGAGATTTACGATATAGATCGATAAGGTTCTCTGGATTTTCTGCACGAACGCCATAACGAACGCCATCAAAACGAGCCAGGTTAGAAGATGCTTCAGATGAAGCAAGTAAGTAGTACGTAGCAATCGCATACTCTGTATGTGGCAGCGATACTTCTTCCCATGTAGCGCCAAGCGATTCATATGTTTTCAAAGCGTTCATAACGGCTTCTTTCACACGTGGATCGATACCTTCTCCTAGATATTCCTTAGGAACAGCAATACGCAAACCTTTCACATCACCAGTAAGTGCATCCGCATAATTAGGAATCGTTACATTAGCAGAGGTAGATTCCTTCGGATCATAACCGGCAATAGCTTGCAGCACATGAGCTGCGTCTTCAACATTTTTCGTAAGTGGTCCGATTTGATCAAGAGATGACGCAAAGGCAACTAGACCAAAGCGTGATACTAGACCGTAAGTAGGCTTCAAACCAACGATACCGCAATATGCAGCTGGTTGGCGAATCGATCCACCTGTATCAGATCCAAGCGAGAAGTAAACTTGTCCTGCCGCAACAGCTGCTGCCGAGCCACCACTTGAACCACCAGGAACATGGTTTGTATTCCATGGATTACGTGTTGCGAAATAGCTAGAGTTCTCGTTAGAACCACCCATTGCAAATTCGTCCATATTTAATTTACCAATCGTAACGGTACCGGCATCACGTAACTTACTCGTTACAGTAGCGTCATAAATAGGATTATAATTACTTAAAAATTGGCTGGCACATGTCGTTAACAAACCTTCAGTAACAATATTATCTTTAATTCCGGCAGGCAAACCGAACAAAGCTCCTTCTGCTTGTCCATTTGCTAATTTCTCATCTAATTGAGAGGCTTGTGTGCGTGCAGCGTCCTCATTCAATGTAATAAATGCTTTAATGCTCTCATCTGTTTCAGCGATGCGATGGTATGATGCATCGACTAGTTCTGTAACAGAAAGCTCTTTGTTTTTCAGCTTTGCTCCAACTTCTTGGATGCTTAATTCAAAAGGTGACAACAGTAGTTCCTCCCTTCACTCTCTCTAAATTATTCAAGTACCGCAGGTACTTTTATTTGATCGTCTTCTTCGTCAGGCGCATTAAGAAGTACCTTCTCAATCGGTAACGATTCCTTCAGTACATCTTCACGCATAACATTCACAAGCTCAAACACATGACTTGTAGGCTCTACATGATCAGTGTCCAGCTCATTAAGCTTCTCAGCATACTTCAAAATAGCATTAAGCTGATCTGTAAACTGATTTTTTTCAGTATCAGATAGCTCCAAGCGTGCAAGGTTAGCTACATGGTCAACATCTTTTAACGTTATACTCATCAACAATACTCTCCTTAAACTTTTCTAAGCTCTCGTGTGTAACTTCTCAGTAAACGAAAAGTACATCGGAAGCATGAGGCTTAAACTTTTCTGAGCTTCTATGTGTAGCTTCTCAGCAAATGAAAAGTACATCGGAAGCATAATTCTATGTACAATCATTCATATTATTATATCCTGCCTAGCACAATTATAGCAATGACAACAGAAAAAAGAGACATAGCGAGCTTTCACACGCTACCTCTCTTTCATTAGATCCATGCTTTTAGATTAATTTGACGAATAAATTCTTCACCTGTTGTGATCTGCGGCTCAGACTCTTCTTCAACTTCCTCTTCTGCTACACCATTCATAATATTATAAAATAATTGCTCGTTCTGAGTAGCAAGTGCATAATCAATTAATGCTTCCTTCTCAATTTGCTCGGCTTCCTGCTTAAGAATTTCTTCTTCTAATTCAATATCCTCATCAGGCACAGCAAAATTGCGATTCAGGCTAGGGACACGAACAACATAATCAAACACGTTATCGGCATTACGATCATATGCAATGATGTACCCATACTCACCTATAGGAAGCTTCTGTTCAAATTGATCCTCTATAAAAACTACTTTAGATCCAAGTGGTAACATCGACTTCAACCCCTATGATTAGCACATGAAATGCTATGTGATATGCCTATTATCCTACTAAACTTTCGGCAATCTGTCTATGCAAGTTACATAGAATTTCGCTAATTGTCGATAAAACTATACATTATTCGCCTTTATTCTTTGCGCTTCCTTCTACATTTCCTTCAATCTCTGGTAATTCTATCAATGATTGATCAAAAATATGAGGAAGCTTCAATTGAGACTGACCCATTTGACTAAGTAAAAGTCTAGCAAATTCATCACTTTCATCGTGATCTTGATTTTCTTTAATAATCGTTATCTCATGATGTAATCTTTCCATCTGCTCATCCAAATTATTAGCAACATCGGCTGCTTGCTTTAATTCTGCTGTAAGTTTGGATGGAACGGCTTGATCGTATTTATAGAAAATCTTATGTTCCAAACTCGCCCAAAAATCCATAGCGATCGTACGAATTTGAATTTCAACACATACGATTTCACGACCAGTTGTCATCACAACAGGAACACCCGCGATAAGATGTAAACTACGATATCCGTTAGGCTTAGGACTCGATATATAATCTTTCACTTCATAAATTTCCACATCAAAATGTTTCTGCAGCATCTCCTGCACACGATAAATATCTGAAATGAAAGAACAAGTAATTCGAATGCCAGCTACATCCTTAATCTCATGGCGAATGCTATTAATAGAAAATGGAAGACTTTTCCTTTGTATTTTACCAATAATACTTTCAAACGATTTCACACGAGATTTCGTATGCTCAATCGGATTGTAATCATGCAGAAGTTGATATTCTTCCTTTAATATTTCAATTTTCGTTTCTAATTCAGTTAAGGCGAATTGATACATCATCATGACACGTGTAACATCATCGCGTAATTTTTTGAATTGTTCTACTTGATTAGAGATCAGTTGATAGTTGTTCATCTATATTCTCCTCACTTGTGCCGCCCAGCTTCACTTACCCATTATAAGTCGTTATGTGTAGTCTCAGCGTCCACCTCTCTATTGTATACGATTGAATTATCGTCACGCAAATTAGTTCGCGATTAGGTGTATTAATACAAGCTCCTGCAAATAATAGCTAACATAGCCCTTGTCAGAATTAGTCGAATTCGTATAGAATCTACAAAGCAATTACTATTTTATTAAAGGAGCAATAATCATGCGCAAATCAATTGGTGTTCACGAACGACCACCAGTAGCAATGTCACTTATGCTTGGTCTTCAGCATCTATTTGCAATGTTCGGTTCAACAGTATTAGTACCTACGATCTTAAAAGTAGATCCTGCGATCTGCTTGCTGATGAATGGTATCGGTACACTATTGTACATATTGATCACAAAAGGGAAAATCCCCGCTTACTTAGGTTCAAGCTTTGCGTTTCTTGCACCAGTAACTGCAATTATTACGAAACAAGCTGGTGGCGGTTATGCTGATGCACTTGGCGGCTTTATCGTAGTAGGTATTATTTTCACAGTCGTCGCATTCATCATTCAAAAAGTCGGTACCAAATGGATTGATGTTGTTTTCCCTCCTGCAGCGATGGGCGCAATTATTGCCGTTATCGGCTTGGAGCTCATTCCAGTAGCGGCTGGTATGGCTGGTTGGATTAGTAAAGATCACGATCCAAATTGGGTAATGGATCCACAAGTTGTTATCCTATCTATCGCTACATTAGCAGTAACAGTAATCGGTTCCGTTCTATTCCGAGGTTTCATGCGAATTATCCCTATTCTTTTCGGTATCATATTCGGTTATGTACTAGCTATCTTTATGGGCTTAGTAAAATTCAATGAAATAAGCAATATTGCATTTTTCAAGTTCCCAACGATGACTACTCCTGAATTCAATTGGATTGCCATTGCGACAATTGCACCAGCTGCGCTCGTTGTCATCGTGGAACATATTGGTCACTTAGTCGTTACAAGTAATATCGTTGATAAAGATCTTTCCAAGGACCCTGGTCTACACCGCTCTTTACTTGGTAACGGAATTTCCACGATTATTTCTGGTTTTGTAGGGTCTACACCCAATACAACTTATGGTGAAAATATCGGTGTCCTTGCGATTACTCGTGTATTCTCTACATTCGTTATTGGACTAGCAGCAGTCATTGCAATTGCGCTATCCTTCTTAGGTAAATTCTCATGGTTAATCTCAAATATCCCAGAAGCTGTTATGGGTGGTGTATCACTACTATTATTCGGTGTTATCGCGGCATCAGGTCTAAGACTACTTATCGAATCAAAAGTAGATTACAGTAAGCCTACCAATCTTTACTTAACGACAATCGTACTTGTAGTTGGTCTAAGTGGTGTAACTCTTTCTATTGGAGACTTCGCCATGTCGGGTATGTCTCTTGCTACGGTAGTAGCAATTATTTTAAGCTTGTTGTTCAAACTGTTTGATGTATTGAAAGTGTCCAATGATTATGAAGAGTCTGAACATTAATTACTAGAAAACAAAAAGGGCTGATCCTAAAGTATATTACAACTACTTTAAAGGATCAGCCTTTTTTTGTGCGCGATAAGTGGATATCAAAATAGTAGCTAATTTATCTAATTAGCGCATCGTATGTCCGTTCGTTTTTCGTCAAGCTCTTGTTTTGGCTTTGAACGTTAATGATTTGCCTTAGTTATTAATCGCATCTACAAATTGCTTCAATGCTTGTTCGAGAACCGAACGTGGACAAGCAAGATTAATACGTAACCAACCTGCACCTTCCGCACCATATGTAGAGCCTTCATTAAAGGCTACCTTCGCCTTCTTATACATAAGCTCCTTCAACTCAGCTGGGTCCTCGCTAATCGCACGGCAATCTAGCCATAGCAGATATGTACCTTGTGACTCCAGTGATTTAACTGCTGGTACATGCTGCGCAAGATATTCTACTGCGTAATCTAGATTAGCTTTCACATAGACGATCAACTCATCAAGCCATTGTTCACCTTCATTATAAGCTGCTTGAACAGCATCCTGCGCAAAGTGATTGGCCATATGAATACTTAATATTTTTACACGCTTATCGAACACTTCACGTAGCTCTGCATTAGAGATAACTGCGAATGAAGTATGTAGTCCTGGAATATTGAATGTTTTTGTTGCAGCAAGTGCCGTAATCGTAATATTCGCTGCTTCTTCAGATAGAGAAGCAAACGGAGTATGTGGATGTCCTTCAAAAGTTAGATCACAATGAATTTCATCGGATACGACAATAACACCATATTGAACAGCCAGCTTAGCGACTTTTTCTAATTCTGAACGTTCCCATACACGACCACCAGGGTTATGCGGGTTGCAAAGCAGCATTAATTTGGCGCCATCTTTGAACAGCTGTTCTAAATTTTCAAAATCCATCTCATAGCGTCCGTTTTCAATACGTAGTGGATTGCGAGCAACGGTGCGATTATTCCCTTCAATGACATCATAGAACGGATAATAGACTGGAGATTGAAGAACTACGGCATCGCCAGGCTTCGTATATAGGTCTACAGATAAACTAAGTGTCGTTACAACACTTGGAACATCTATAATCCAATCTTGTTGTATACTCCAATCATGTCTACGTTCAAACCAATTTGTGATGGCTTCGTAATATTCACTGTTTTTAATTGAGTAACCATATATCCCTATATCCGTACGTTGCTGAAGTACTTTTTGTACTGCTGGTGGGCTATAGAAGTCCATATCTGCGACCCATAGCGGCAGAATAGAAGCGTCACCGAACAAAGGACCCACTTGATCCCATTTATAAGAACGAGTATTGCGTCGGTCAATGATTTCATCAAAATTATACATCAAATTAGTCACACCTCTTATCATGTTTAGTTACACTAACTTTATCACTTTTACAATAAGAAGCCAACTTTTTATCTGGCTACCGCTTGGAAACATATCGATTCCCCTCTACATAATATCGCCATAGATAATCCTTTGCTTCTCCGCTATTATCAATTCCGATTCGGGGGCTAGAAGAGATTTGTTCATACGTAATCCCTTGTGCAATATATAGTGGAGCTTGCGTGAACTGTTTACCGTAATCGTCCATCGTAATGCCTAGCGCTTGACATAGCTTACCTGGACCATTCGTTAGGTCTCGCTCCTTCTTATCTTCGCCGCGTCGTTGCTGCATGATCGGAATGCCAAGTACAGGCTCTACCGCACGAATTAGTACAGATTCAGGTATTCCAACATCACCACTCACAACATTCACCAAGCAATGACGATGCATCGTATGTGTATATACATGCCCCGCTTCCGAAAACAAAATTTCCGTCCTTGCCGTTATACGATTTTTAAAGCCATGCGCCGCTTGATCCTTTGGACCAAGATAGCCCTCCGTTTCAACAATATAGCCTGCTGTTATACCCGCAGCTGTTTCCTTTACGAGAATATGACCGAGTAAAGCCTGTGCTAGCTCTAGCGTGCTTTGATTATAGAAGGATTGTGGCAATATCTCTAGTTTCACCATGTACTCCCCTTTACAGAAATAGAAGAAGGATAATATTAGTTAGCTGCACGCCAATCAATATTATCCTTCTCATTATCTATTCATTCTTATACCTATTACTGATTAGTATACTAATGACATACGATACACTTCTTGAATGTATCATGTGTAAGGGTAAATGTTCAACTTTTCTTAATACAGTGTAATCACTTTCTCCCATGTTAATGATTGACCAGCCTCATTCGTGAAGGTGAAGGAAACTGTTCCCTCTTCACCTTTCAGCGAATCATCATAGAAGAACCCCATAAATTGACCATTTCCACTAATGTAGAAACCATCTTCACCATTGCTACCATGCTCGATTGCTTCTTGCAGTGTATTAACTACTTCGGATGATGATGAACTCCATTTCATTGAAGTTAGCATATAACCCTCTGGTCGCTTTTGTACGGAAAAGTCAAAACTATTGCCTTCAATCGGTTTCTCAGCCTGATCAATAATGATTAATATCTGATCATTGTTAGCTTCTGCTACTGGTTCGGTTGGCTTGGTTGGTTCGGTTGTTTTTGTTGGCTTGGCTGTTTCTGTAGGTTCTACTTGAATGCCATTCGTACCCTCTTTCTCTGTTTTTGACGGAGAAGTTTCATCTACATTTGTATCTTCATTGCCTGGGATTTCTGATGTTATAGGTGCATTAGCGTTATTATTACCTTGATTGACATTATTACCCGATTGCTCACCACACCCACTTAATAACGTAACAATAACTCCCGTCATAACCATATATCTAATCTTCATTATAAATCACTCGCTTTCTGTTAATGAGAAGTAGAATTCTACTCCTTGCTTAGTATTCCTTACCCCATATTGGCTATGATGTAACTGTAAAATATGACTTACAATGGCTAGACCTAGTCCAGTACCACCTGACTTACGATCTCTCGCTTGCTCTAGACGATAAAATTTCTCCCAAATATTGATTAATTGTTCTTCTGGGATATGTTCGCCTTCATTATGAATACTTATAACAACATGGTTATCATCTTGATGCTGTACTTTAATATTTAACTCGCTACCAACAGGTGCATAGCGAACAGCATTACTTATTAGATTAATTAGTACTTGCGTAATCCGTTTATAATCAGCTTCTACCAAATATTCATTATGCCGCAAAGGACTGAATGCTAGATGTAAGTTCTTTGCTTCAATAATCTTAGAGAACGATTGGCATACTTGTTGGATAAGTTCAACGATATTAAATCCTCTAAGCTCTAATTGAATCGCTTTTACTTCGTACTTAGATAATTCCAACATATCGAGAATTAATTCATTCATTCGATCGCTCTCATTAACAATATGTGTTAGATACTTGTCACTCTTCTCCTTGGCTACGCCATCTTGCAGCCCTTCTGCATAACCTTTGACAATGGCAAGAGGTGTTTTCAATTCATGTGATATATTAGCTACCAACTCTTTTCTGAGCTGTTCAGAGCGTTGCTTTTCCTTCATTTCCGCTTGCAATTGCTCATTCCGTTCTGATAATTGAGTTAACGTAGCTTCAAGATTTGTAGAAAGCTCGACTAAGCGAGTAGCTAACTGTCCGAATTCATCTTTGCTACTTAGTGGTGACTTCTCAGAGAATTGAAGCTTAGCTAGTTGCCCTGCAAACCTATTTAACCTTACAAGTGGCTTTGTAATATACCTTGAATAGAAAATCGCTAATATAAATACAACTATAATGATGATAGGGAATATATAAAGCACATATTTTTTCATCATTTCCACTGCTTCATCAACGGGTTGTAGCGATGTCATAAGCAGTACGTATTGTTGCTCATCTGTTACCTTCTGTAACAAAGTCACATATTCAACACCACTCCACGGATCATTCCATACGGTCGTTACTTGTTCTTGATGCGCCCAATGAATATTCGCCCACTCTTCCGATAACATCCAATCTTGAACCATCTGCTTCACTAGAAGATCTTGATACATTGGATTGTACGATCGTTGCTCTGGTATTTGCATGTCGATTATGGTCCCTTGTTCTCGCACTAAACCCTGTTCGAGAGGACCGCCATCTGATAGCAATTGTAAAGGATGCATAATGCTATCTTGTTCATCCATGTAAATCCCATCTACCGTAATTGTATTACCTATATGAAGTCCAATAGGAAGCTGATCGAAAGTCATTCCTGCCATTGGAAGTATTATCGTAATGGCACGTTGCTGCAACTGCATTACAATATAATAAGGATCGTATTCACGCAGTTGAAACTGACTGTCTAATATTGCAATACTAGCATCATACTCATTCATATAGTGACCAAGCAATTGCGATACAGCTTGATGATTGGTAGATACTTTCTCATAACCTTCTGCAAAACTAGATGTTTGCCTCTGCAATTCAGCAAGCTTCATATTGCGATAGAACTTCTCGAAAAACATACTCTCCATAATCATTACAACTGCAAATAACAGAATAATCATAATAGAAGTAATCATATACAATTTGAATACGACCGAATGTCTCCTCATAGCAGCGGATCGAATTTATAGCCTGATCGAATGACGGTTACAATGAATCGTCCTTCCGCTCCTAGTTTGGCTCTTATTTTTTTAATATGAGTATCAACCGCGCGATCATCACCTTCATAATGATAGCCCCAAACTGTGTTCAAAATAAAAAGACGAGATAACACCTTCCCACTATTTTTTGTTAATAGTAGTAATAGTTCGTACTCTTTCGGGGATAGATTAACGACCTCATCGGTTATCTTCACCTCTTGAGAATTGCGATGAATGGTAAGTTCACCAAATTTAAGTAGCTCACCTTCACTACCTACTGTCCCCTCTGTACGTTTCAACAACGCGTTCGCTCTAGCAACTAATACACGAGGACTGAATGGTTTCGTTACATATTCATCTGCACCTAACTCGTAGCCAAGCACTTGATCATCATCTTCAGCCTTTGCTGTAATCATAATAATTGGCACATCGGAATTTCTACGAATGCTGCGACAAACTCCGAAGCCATCGAGCTTTGGCATCATAATATCAAGAATAATAAGATCAATCGTATATTCTTCAAATTTTTCAAGTGCGATTAGCCCATTCTCAGCTTCAATGACATCCCAATGCTCAGCAATAAAATAATCCGCAACAATCTCTCGCATATGAATATCATCTTCAACCAGCAATAATTTTCGTCTCATTGACATTCACTCCAAGTCATATCTTCTATCGTGTATATGAGTATTGTATCATTACACAATAGTTCCATTCACATTGTACCACCTCGTTTGCTTCATATCGTAATTATAAGGGGGTCATGTGTACTTCATGTGTATACACAGATTAATTTTCTTCATTTGGTAAATGGCTAGCGCAAATACATAATATCACCAAGTGAGCGTGGTTACCTGTAAGAGGGTATTCACCTTTTGGTACATACACAAAAAACCGCTAAAATAATAATCATTTTAGCGGTTTTCTATAATTTGAAGTATTACTTCGTTGATCGGATCATTATCTTTTTATCGTCCGTTTAGTGTGATCAACGTATGTGTACCCATTATTGCTCTCAACAATTTCCTTTTATAAACAACGAATAATAGTATATACAATGGCAAAAGTAATTAGGGCAGCAGCAAGGGAAATTAAGCGAATCCATTTTCTATTGTACATGAATTCAAGTCACCTCTTTCACATCATGCTGAAACATCTTGATGTATTAATATATTAAGCAAACAGCATTTTGTAAACACTTTTCAAGAAATTATTTTAACGCGACTAATCTCCACACAAAAAAGGCATTACCACGAATATCTCTTAATCGAAATATTCAATGATAATGCCTCGTCCATCATTCACAGTTAGTGAAAATGTAATACTTATTAAGTTAGAACTACCATTATGGTTCTCTTACGATCTCCACATAACCAGATTGGCTATCCCATAGTATTTCTCCGCCAAGAGCAGTTGCTAAAGCTCGAGCTGGTGCGTAAGTAGTTCCATCAATAACTACAACTGGTGTTGGCCACTGTACAGTCGTACCGTTAATGTTTGCTTTGTCACTACCAATTTGTAGCTTGATCGTTGTCTCTGTAGCTTTATCGTAGATCTGAATTTGCTCTGTTGCTTTATCAAATCTAATATTTCCACCAAATTCTTCAATGATCTCTCTAACAGGGATCATTCCATAATTATCTTTATTAACAAATGCAGCATAGTATCCTGGTTCATCAATATAGTTCCAGTACGTTTGCTTGGAAATATGCAGTTTATTTTTCAATAAATCATAGGCAACTGAATCCTCATCGAAGTAATTAACGATTTCAAAACCTTTCAAATAATCAAAAGACTCTAATTTCACTTCTAGACCAGATGCCACAGGTACTTCTGCAGAAACCTTTCCATTAATATTCCAAGCTTCACTTTCCGACGTAATGCTTATTCCCTCAAAAACAAAAGTACCAAGCTCTTCCTTCATTGCATCACTTACTACGTAGTTCAATGAATAAGCTTGTTTGCGAATATCTAGATTTGAATCGATATACATATCGAATTTAATCTCTAATGAATCATCCAAAAATAATTCAAGCATTTCTTTTTCTTCTGTTTCTATTTCATTCATTGAAGTCTTCATCTCTTCAAGAGAAGTAACAATTAATGTAACAGCTTCATCAATAAGGGCTTGCTTATCAGCTTCCGTAATGATTCTTGCTTCGAATTCTCCATAATTGAAAATAGCAAGATCTTCAATCAGTTCAGGCTCATCTTTAAATAAATTCAGTACTTCGCTAAGTAATTTTTCAAGTCCTGCACGATCATCAAGTAGCGCGTTCGTGATTTTCTTGAACCAATTCCATAGCTCCATACCTTTTAATTCACCATGAATTTTCATTAATTTCGTTGCTTCACCATTGATATCCTCTGTTACAGGCGTCGCAGACATCCGCTCAAGATTAGGAAGTTTTTGAATACTGAAGTCGGTAATAAGTTCGCTTGCAGATTGCACAGCAGCAATAATTTTCTCATCATCAATCGCAATCTCCGTGACATTGTCAACATCTTCAGCTGTCACTCCGTATTCAGAGTACATATAGTCATTCATTAATCTCTCACTAGTTTCACCTGTAAGATCGAAAGTGAATGAACGAGTAGCACCTTCTAATGAAATGATAAGTAATGTTTCTGACATTTTCATATCAAAATTAATTTCTGATAGATCACCTAAAGTTAGATGTCCCTTCAAAGAAATGTTTTTTTGATCCTGCATTTTCATATCGGTAATCGATACTTTTACATTAGATATTAAACGTAAAATAGAAATAAGTTCCTCATCTTCAGCAAAAATCTCATCATTAATCAACGCTTCTTCATTGAAATTCAACTTAAACTCCATAGAAGAATTACCTTCTGATGACGTTACTTTAAGCGTCTTTTTCAATGCTTCATTAATGTCTACTCCACCAATAGCTTGGCAACCAGCTAAAATCACCATGCTACAAATTAAAACTAAAGCTACTAATCTCTTAACACTTTTTAGTTTCTGCATTAACTTATTTTCCTCCTAAGTATGTTGGTAAAATTTAGTGCACCATTGATAATATTACTATTAGGCTGGAAATATGTAAACTGTTTGATAGATTAATTATCTACTGTCCATTCAATAGTTATGCTCGAACATAAGCAAGTAGCATGTCTTTCAATAGTTTTTGCTGAATATGAGGCTGAATATCGTCATCAAGATAGGTAATTTCTGATTTCAGTACAATATTATTGCCGAATATACCGTAAACATTGATAACCGTCATAATCGACTCTTTAATAGGGATATCCTGTCGCAAGGAACCATCTTTCTCACCATCTACAATAATCGGAGTAATCATATCTGAAATTTGCTTCTGTGTTTCAATATACTCTTCAATATTAGATAATGGTTCTTTGGAAAAGGCGGCGTAGCTTTCAAACGCTTCTCTAAACTTTGCGGAATTATGTCTTGTTTCTGTTTGATTTTCTAGTAAACAATTTAATATATCTTCCAAACGTTCAAACGCAGATTTCGGCGACTGTGCGATTTGTTGAAAAACCGGTATCGTTCGTTCTAAGTTTTGAATGGCTACTGCTACGATCAATTTATCTTTTTTGGGGAAATAGCGAAAAAGTGTGGCTACTCCGATCTTTTCAGCATTAGCGATATCTTGCATTTGAACACTATCAAGCCCATATTCTAGAAATAATTGTTCAGCTGTGGACACGATACTTTTATAGCGAGCGTTTTTATTCTGTTCGCGAACCCCTTGTGACATTGTTATTCCCCTTCCCATCTAGTTAGGATCTTTTATTTGCAATGTTATCACATAAGGACTAAAATAAAAATATGATAGTCAGACTATCAAAACTTGATTATGGGGTGAATCAGATGAGATTGGATCAAAAAGTTGCTGTCATCACTGGTGCAGGTAGTGGAATGGGTGCGTCCGAAGCGATATTATTTGCCAAAGAAGGCGCTAAAGTTGTTTTGACTGATATTAATTTGGAAGCTGTAGAAGCTGTTGTAGCTCAAATCGTCGCTACAGGTGGCGAAGCTATAGCAGTTAAACATAATGTTGCATCAAAAGAAGATTGGATTCATGTTTATAGTGTCACCATTGAAACATATGGCAAACTAGATATATTAGTTAACAATGCTGGTATTTCATTAGCAACACCATTTCCAGATCAAACAGAAGAAGATTGGGCACGTACGTATGCTATTAACGTTAATAGCGTTATGTATGGTATGCAACAAGCCATCCCGCTTATGGAACAAAACAAGGGTGGGTCCATTGTAAATATTGCTTCCATTTCTGCATTAAGTGGTATGGCTGGGGCTGGAGCATATACAGCTTCTAAAGGAGCTGTTCGTTCTATTTCAAAAGCTGCTGCTGTTGATTATGGTAAAAAGAATATTCGTGTTAACTCCGTATATCCTGGTTATATCGTAACACCAATGAGTGCACCGCATATGGAACAATATAAAGAGCATTTCTTAGCAGAAATTGCTTTGCCTGAGCTTGGTAAAGCAGAAGAAGTTGCTGCTGCTGTTCTATTCCTTGCATCAGATGAAGCTAATCATATTACTGGGGTTGAGTTACCAGTAGACGGTGGAGTAACAGCCAAGTAAGTGAGGTAGTTCAAAAAACGGACTTTGATAACGAGGATTACGCTGACGTAGATTAGTCGACGGCGCATTTGAAACGAACTTGGAAAGTACGGTTCGCATGTACCAATGACGTACATTTGCGCTTCCGCCTTTCTCAAGTAGCATTTCAACTGCTTGACTTGCGAAAGCCCGCTTTTTGAACCTTCATTTTAATAGGGTAGTTCAAATAGCGGACTTTGATAACGATGATTATGCTGACGTAGATTAGTCGACGGCGCATTTGAAACGAACTTGGAAAGTACGGCATATGCTTCCGATGTATGTTTCTTGCAGAAACATTGTAGGATCGCATGTACCAATGACGTACATTTGCGCTTCCGCCTTTCTCAAGTAGCATTTCAACTGCTTGATTCTGAAAGTCCGCTTTTTGAACCTTCATTTTAATGAGGTAGTTCAAAAACCGGACTTTCAACCTTTATTGGGTGACTTGGACATTTGACCGCTCGTGTACTCGTGCCGTACACATTGCTGGGTTTGTAGTGCAGTCTGTGATTGGGCTTTAGTCTCGCATTGTTTCTTCATAGCTTAGTACAATATTGGACAGCTGTGGTGTATTCTTTCCTCGCTCAGTGTATAGACCAAGACTATACTGAATTCTATCAAATTTATTAGCGATGATTTGACCATTCGTAACCTCTTGCCAACTATCCCATGAATGACTACCTACTGACCTTGTTCGGATCCATGCCTTCACAGCAGTATGATCAAGAATGACTTCGCTCCAACTTAAAGTCGCCTTTCTCCCTTCGTTTACTTCGATGATCTCTGATTGAATAAATCCATGCGGGATATAGGGCTGGAATACTTTTTGTAAGTAGGATAGCTGTCCGGTAAACTCAGTACCATTCAAATATTCAGGTGGAATGAATTGCGAATTCATCGTGTTTGCTTCATCTACCGTTATATAAAATTTAATCGTTTCTGACGTTAAATCTCCAAGTACATGTTTCGAAATACGATATTCAATCTCATCGCCCGCTGAATTGATAATATAATCAATATCTTGCTCGCCTAACCATTTCCAGCCATCATTACTATGCTGATCTGTAAAGCTTTCATCCCATTTATACAATCCTCCATTAGATACTTTATACGTTGCAGCAATATCCGCCGAATTCCACCATGAACCTTTGAAGCCATCTAATAGCTGCCCATCCGAGTCAACATATATATTGTAGAAATATTGCGGAACACCGTTTGCATCTGTATCAAAATTAATGTGACCAGCAACTTTTAATTTGATATATAAATATTGACGATCATCTGTCATCGATAAGCTAGTTACAGCGGCATCTTCAACTATATCGGGATTCATATAAAGCTGATCGCTATTACTCCAATCCATCATTTCTCCATCAATCGTAATCGCATCATCGAAGTAGTAGCTACCTTGATTTCTAGCTAATGTTGCTGTATGAGAAGCTTTATCGATCGTCGCAGTACTACCTGTAAAATAACCTGTCGTAATATTTCCACGTTGCTCCTGATACAGTAACATACCTAGTGGTTCACTTAGAATGTCATAATACTTTACCGTTTGCATCGATGGATGTGCATAGCTCCACCCATATAGCTCATGAACAGCATTGTTTAGGAACGTATAGTTAATTCTTGCTTGATCGTCCAGTTCACCATAGCTCTGAGTTAGTGTTTTGATCGTTGAAGGGCTACTAGCATTTTTCTGCTCAATATAGTCAAGCTGACTATTATTGAAATTCCATATGTATGAATTCGTATCTGCTGCACCATTGGCACGATCCATATCCCAGTACGGATAATTGTAATTGAACTTTAATAGTACTTGTTCCATACTCAATGGATTAGCCCCGTTAAATTCAAATCTTAACTTCAAATATTTCGATTGCTTCCCGATACCGATCCAGCTATCCGCTTCACTCGTCCATAGATCTGGAACTTCCGTCCATGTATTGCTGTCAAAAGGTAAGCTGTTACCTATCCACGCTTGGATGAAAACAGTATCATCGCTTCCTCCAGTCCCCTTCCATTGTGGATATATCCAATCGTACTGAGCTCTATTATCTTCCGCTTGTAAAATTCGATCCATATCCACGACAATTTCCATTGCACCTTTCTCGCCACCAACTACTTTACCATCCTTAATATATGTCGTACCTTCAAAGCTCCAATCTGTAAATCTTCTACCATAAGTAGTTTCTCCATCTATAGAAGCTGTCCGCCCTAATGATATCGAGGAATCCCATACCAATTGATTAGAATTCCAATAGGTAACATAGCTTTCCCATAAATAATAATCACCAAGCTCAGCAAACGATCTCGTTCCATTAACAACACTTTCCATTTCTAGAGACTTAATATATTCAGTAATCTCTTGAAGTTTCGAGTGGAAAATTTGTTGCTTGTCAGCCTCTTCCTGATATGCGATGTCCCAATAAGCAATATCGCACTCATCAAGAAATATGCCATCAGCAATCCCCTGCTCCTGCAACGACTTTATAGTTTCTTTTATCGATTGCATATATTGCTCCGAATCTTTAAATCTTGATCCGAAAGGAATATACTGAAAAACTTTAACCCCCTGTTCCCTTACTTTTGTTACACTGTCCAAGTTTCTGTCAGATACAATGATGAAATCATATATTGAATAATCAGTGATCCCGCTATAATTCAATTCTCCATAATAAATGATAAATTGATGCGGCTGAGAATATGTAGTACCTAATGTCAACGCGGATGAGGATCTTTCTAATATTCCTGCTGTTGTAGTATCTATCGATGACATATCAAATTCGTGGGTTTGAATAATCGTCTTGCCTTTATCATTTCCTAGCATACTTTCACATCCGATCAATACAATCACTATTAATAATAGACTCAAAGCTGTTTTGAACATTGTATCCTCCTCATCGTCAATGAAACTTCTCCCCTTTTTAATTTACCATATAATAGAAGTTTAGAGAATAAGAAAAAGCAGAACACATCCAGCTTAGATAAGCTTAATAATTGGGAATACTAATTACGATGAGCAATCATTTTTGCTATAATATAACTATGTCTTTTTGAAAGAAAGTAGGGAGCAATATCGTATTTTATATTATCGCAATGGTAGTAGTTTTAATCGATCAGTTTACTAAATATGTCATTCGAGCTTATATCGATATTGACCAAGCCTTTACCTTCTGGGGAATTCCTCTCACACATATTGAAAACAGTGGGATGGCAGGCGGCTTGTTTCCAGGTAACGCACGACTCTTCGGTGTAATAGCGGTATTATTCGTAGTTGGTGTTCTATATTTTCGAAAGACTGGTGATATGAAGGGAGCTCTAATCGATAGTAGCTTTGGGTTTCTTGTCGGAGGAGCGATCGGCAACGGTATAGATCGACTTCTACATGGCCAAGTGACAGACTTTATTATTCGTAGAAATGGCGTTCTTAATATTGCAGACCATGCAATCGAAGTAGGTGCACTATTGCTTATTATTTATGGGCTAACTAGTGGGTTAAAAAAACGTGCTCAATTGGCAAAAAACTGAGCTATTATTATAAAGATCTTTTGCAGTTCGAGAGTTTAATGAATACTTTTAGAAAGCTACTCTTCAATGAAGCGGAATCGTGGTTGTACTGCGAGGACATTTTGTTATTTTTCTACTCTGTGGACTCTATTTTTATAGTATTTATGCAAATGAAAGAAAAGCCTCTAGATATTCCAAAACTTTTGCAATATCTAGAGGCTTTTACTATATAGCTATATCCACTCGGTTCTAGAATCCCTCTCAATTCTAAGATTCTTCACGGTTTTGGAATTCTTCTCGGCTTTCTAAATTAAACTTTTCACCTATAGCAATTCTTTAGCTAGTAGCTGCACACATTGCAAGCGAGAAGCCTGTCCATGCTGATTCAAGTTGAACATCACTTCCTCGAAGCCGAAATAGTCTTGATCTGCACGAAGGCGATCTGCTACTTGCACAGCTGTACCTACCAAATGTATATTACGATTTTGTTGCAAGTTCATCTTATCCATCTCAGAGAATTGCACATCTGCCGCTTCTTCTGGAGATAGTATTTGTCCGATTTGTCCCTTTAAGAAATTTAAGCGCCATATATCAAGCGGCTTCGCATAAAACTCCGCCTCATCTACCGTTGGTGCGACCGTTACGGAATAAGTAACATTAATAAGTGGCTTTTCCATAAAGTATGATGGTTCAAAATAAGCGCGATACGCTTCAAATACCTCTTTATGCATTTCACCTGAGAAGAAATGAGCAAATGCATAACCAACACCCATCTTACCCGCTTGAATCGCACTATTGCCTGTCGATCCGAGTAAAAAGGCCTCGGGAAGCTGAATATTGGTCGGAGACGCAATAACAGAATCATATATCGCTGAGTTTGGCTTACGGTCACTCATCAGGCGAAGCGTTGTTGATAGCTTGTCATACATATCCATACTCATTTGTGAACGACCTTCAGCTAACGCACGAGTTGCTGCTGGATCTCCTCCTGGAGCACGTCCTACGCCAAAATCGATACGTCCCGGATTAAGACCAGCAAGTGTTTTGAACACCTCTGCCATCTTAAATGGTGAATAGTGCATCATCATGATGCCACCCGTACCAATGCGAATGTTCTTCGTTTTCGCGGCAAGATGTGCAGCAAGTATTTCTGGAGCTGTGCTCACATACCACTGCGTATTATGATGCTCTGCCATCCACATGCGAGAATAGCCAAGCTGATCTGCTAATATCGCTAATTCTTCAACAAATTGAAGCGCCTGCTCAGGCGTATGTCCTTTGGTAATGGGTCCTTGATCTAAAATTCCGATTTTCATGTTATGTATCTCCCCTCATTATGCGACTGACTTACAAATATTGTGGATAGCCTGTAAACTTGAAATCTTTACCTACAGGTGTAATCGTTAGATCTGCCAAATCTACAGCGTCCTTCATTAAAGTGACACCTGCTCCTTCAAGAAATGTTGGTGCATGAGTTCCTCCGACTAATTTGGGAGCGAGATAAATAACGACTTTATCAACAAGCTTATTTTCCAGAAAAGCAGCATGAATCGTGCCACCACCTTCAATTAAGACAGACGAGACAAGCTTTTCACCCAATATACGAACAACATCGCGAGGATCGGCATGCTTCTCGCCTGAAGTTGCATATATGGAAATGCCAAGCGCTTCTAGCTTATCCCTCTTGTGCTGATCATAATGCTGAGCTGTAAATATCCAAGTTTCAGCCTTTTGATCCGTAACAACTTTTGAATCTAATGGAATTCGCAATGTAGAATCTAGCACGACTCTGATCGGATTTCTGCCATTAGCTATTCTAGTCGTCAACTCAGGATCATCCTCGATGACCGTATTCACGCCAACTAATATCGCCATATGTTCGTTTCGTAGTATATGTGCATCATATCTTGCTTCGTCCGATGTAATCCATTTGCTATCTAAAGTATGTGTAGCAATTTTGCCATCTAATGTACTTCCCGCTTTCATCGTTAAGAAAGGCTTCTTTTCAACAATGAATTTGTTGAATACTTCATTCATCTTGCGTGATTCGGCTTCCAGCACACCTACAACGACTTCAATACCAGCGTCTTGCAATAGTTTAACGCCATTACCAGCAACGACGGGATTCGGATCAAGTGTTGCGATAACAACCTTTTTGATCCCCGCTTCAACTATTGCTAACGCACAAGGTCCTGTTCGTCCGTAATGAGAACAAGGCTCTAACGTAACATAAATCGTCCCATTGCGCGCCTGCTCTCCTGCCATACGAATCGCATGAATTTCAGCATGTGGCTCTCCTGCTTTCAAATGAGTACCGATACCTACAATTCGATTATCATTAACAATAACTGAGCCGACTAATGGATTCGGGTCAGTCTGCCCTTTCATCGCACGCGCGTTATCGAGCGCTAATTGCATATATATTTGATCATTACTCATTGGAACACACTCCATCGTCTTTCAAATGTCCAGAACGCTCAATTTTTGTCTGTAAATAATTTTTATTAAATTCGGAATTATCTCCCCATATTGGCTCTCTTCCAGAAAGGGTTAGACCAGCATTTTTCATCGCTGCTACCTTCTTCGGATTATTCGTCATAAGTGTCACTGGCTTCGTCCGCAATGTTTTCAGCACTTTAATCGCATCATCATAATTTCTTGAATCATCGACAAAGCCAAGACTTTCATTGGCATCCACTGTGTCGTAGCCATTTTCTTGTAGCACATATGCCATCGCTTTACTAAATAAGCCAATGCCTCGTCCTTCATGGTTTGCCAAATAGAAAAGCGCACCCGTGCCATTATCAACGATGTTTTTCATCGACTGCTTTAATTGATAACCACAATCACATCTTTTGCTACCAAATATATCTCCAGTATGACAAATCGAATGCATGCGAATCAGCGCATCCTCGGCATTAGCGAAATCACCATAGACAAGTACACTAGATTGCTGATACTCTGCCAAATTTGCTGAGGATAGTTGCTTAATTACTTCCTCATAATTGTTAGTCGCCTGACATTTGCTTAACCAGCAATACCATTGAAAAACAACCGTTTCGCCTTCTAAATTAACAGGTAGCTTAATCGGACCTACTAGATAAATGGCACCTTTACCGGATTCAATCATTTGTATTTTATCTGTTATTAAATTAAGCATTTCGGGTTCAAGTGCTGTATGCAATATATATATCATTCCTTCTAGTTAAATTTTTGAATTTATTCAATTGTAACAATACAATACCATTATTTCATATTTGCTTACTTTTTGTAAGTGCAAATTTTAATGTATTCTATTCTTTCGACAAATATGAACATTTTGTTAGAATATTTTCTTTTTTGTACATTTTAATATTATTGTACATAATCCGTTAAAGTATTTCACAAGCTTGATAAAGTAAGTAATGCAAAAATTAGGCGACCTCTCTTCAGTTCAACACCGAAAATCGATCGCCGCATTAGCTTCTATTTATTTGTAGTGTGTTGCAAATGAGTCAACGTTTGAGTAAATATTTCCTTCACATGATCATCATCTATAGAATAGTATACTGTCTTGCCTTCTTTACGGCGCTTTACCATTCTTATATTACGCAAATATCGTAGTTGGTGAGATACGGCAGACTGTGTCATACCAAGTACAACACATAGGTCATGTACGCATAATTCAGTACTTAGTAGAGCATGGATTAGCTTCACTCGTGTTGGATCACCTAACGCTTTGAATATATCTGCCAAATCAATCGCCGTTTTCTCATCAAGGTTGATTTCCCTCAAATGTTTGAGATTAATCTCGGTGCCCAAACAAGTGTCGTCGCATTGATCTTCTGCTACTTGAACCATTTCTTTAACACCGCCTTTACAATCATTGTGTTTATTATATCAGAAAGATTACGGATAAGGCAGTCATTGACATATTTATAGATTTGGCATATCATATGAGCAAGTATTCATATAAAGTTTTGAAAGGAGGCTGTTCAATGAATGAATATCGCGTAAAAGGGCTTTCCTGTGGCGGTTGCGCTCAGAGAATTGAAGATGAGCTGAAACAATTAGAGCACGGGAAAGATTCCTCTCTTAGCTATAATTCAGGAAAACTAACGATTAGTCCCCAAATGTCGATGACTGAGGTCAATAAAGTTTTGAAATCTGATGGCGCCTTTATTGCGAAGCAATTAAATGGCGATCACGACCATTCAGATGAACATTCACATAGTAATCACGATCATAGCCATGGCGACCACGGACATGATCATAGTCATGCAGATAGTAATAATAAAATATTAACACTACTGATCACTTCAGGTGTTATCTATATCGCAGCTTTACTACTAGAAGGTGTTCTCGACCAACAAGCTCTCATTCTTTTATTTTTGGCAGCAACGATCATTAGTGGATACACAACCTTTATGCGTGGCTTAAAAAATATTATAAGCCTAAAATTCAATATCGATACATTAATGACGATCGCTTTAATAGGTGCTGTAGCTATTGGCGAATGGAAGGAAGCTACACTTGTAGCCATTTTGTTCGGTGTTAATGAATTACTCGAAGGTTATGGGATGGAAAAGGCTCGACGATCAATGGAAACATTGCTGCAAGTTGCACCGAAGGAAGCGCTAAAGTTAGACAATGGTCAAGAATCAATTGTTCCGATCTCCACCTTACAAATCGGCGATCTAGTCAAAATTAAACCTGGTGAAAAGATTCCATCAGATGGGGTTGTTACTGATGGAAAAAGCTCTGTCAACGAAGCGGCCATTACAGGAGAATCACTACCTGTGGAGAAGTGGAGCGGAGAAGCTGTCTTTGGGGGAAGCATTAATAATGAAGGATTACTTATCGTTCGCATCGAAAAAGCATATAAAGATTCTTCCTTAGCAAAAATTCTCCACCTTGTGCAAGAGGCACAAGAAACGAAGACGCCAACAGAGCTCTTTATTAATAAATTCGCAAAGTACTACACTCCACTGATTATGATTGTGGCTGTACTTGTTATGCTCATCCCTCCTTTGCTTTTGCAAGGTGATTGGATGACATGGCTATATCAAGGTCTCTCGGTACTAATTGTTGGCTGCCCGTGCGCATTAATTCTATCTTCACCCATTGCCATCGTCTCGGGCATTACGCGTACTGCAAGAAACGGAATACTCGTCAAAGGTGGCGTGTTCCTAGAACAGCTTGGTAAAATCGATACACTTGCCTTTGACAAAACAGGAACATTAACAAAAGGTGAGCCTCATGTCGCTCAGCTAGAAATATACGATGAAGCACGCTTGTTCCAAGTTGCAGGAGCAATCGAGAAATCATCTTCGCATCCATTGGCGAAAGCCATTATGAAAGAAATCGAACGTAGAAATATTGTTAGTCCCGATCCCGACGAAATTGAGACGATTACCGGTCGAGGCATTAAAGCAAAAATTGCTGGACAGCTCTATTGGCTTGGTAATGAACAATCGATTGAGCATCTCGTTATTCCAACAACTATACAGCAGCGAATTAATAAGTTGAAAGACGAAGGCTTAACGCTTGTTCTAGTCGCAGATGAACAACAAGTGCTTGGTATGTTTGGAATTGCTGACGAAATTCGCGAAGAAAGCAGATCTGTTATTGCAGCTTTGCATCAGCTAGGTATTAAGCGAACGGTTATGCTAACAGGTGATCACCAAAAAACAGCTGAGAAGGTTGCTTCTGCCGTTGGTGTTTCCGAGTATTACGGCAATCTCCTGCCGGAAGATAAAGTGAGCTGTGTGAAGGAACTATCTGCCAAAGGTATAGTAGCGATGATTGGCGACGGTATTAATGACGCTCCGGCGCTTGCTTCCGCGCAACTAGGTATTGCGATGGGTAAAGGTACGGATAGTGCAATCGAGACAGCGGATATCGTCTTGATGCAGGATCATTTGGGTAAGCTTCCTGAAGCGATCTCAGTTGCCAAGCGTGTCAATCGGATTATCCGCTTCAATATTACAGTAGCACTCGGCTTGAAAATCATTGCGTTATTGTTAACGATCCCCGGTTGGCTTACGTTATGGATTGCGATACTTTCTGATATGGGAGCGACGATCTTTGTGACACTAGTAAGTTTGACGATATTAATTGAGCGTAAGCGAGGATGATGGTTACGGGAATTTCTATTAAGTCTCAAAAATAAAGCAGATGGAGTGAAAATAAATCGATTTCCTCCACCTGCTTTTTCATTTTTCGTTTGTTCATAGAAATTACTATTCGCAAAAACTCTTTCAACTTAGCTTTATGCCGATTATGGTAACTGGCATACTGTATGGACTCGCGATGGACTACCAAGTGTTCCTCGTCAGAATCACTAATTAGCATTGCTAACAAATAGGAAACGCCGGAGAATGTCCCTGCAGGATAAGGGGATTCTCCGGCGTTTTTGTCTTCTCTTTAATTTCTTTATGGCTTAAACCTAATCAAATTGAAAATAAAATGTCGCTTCAATAGTCTCTGCATAAATAGATTGATTCAAGTGCAGAAAATCGAGCGTATACCAATGACGCACCTTACCAAAATGATCCATGTCGCAACGTGAGGTTATGACGGGAGTCCACCGAGCTATATCGTAGCCTATTGTCATTCGATACTTCCCAGTCAGAGTCACTCGCCCGCCGTCTCCCAGCTTAGGCTCAAGAAGCGTAATGAAGCGCTCAATAAATTCCATTCGCTGTACTACTTCATCTCCTCTGTCTTCGGATGTATCTGCAGCCTCCATTGGCTGTCCGCTTAAGCTTTCCTTATATACGGCTCGATCATATAGCGTAAGTTTCGGTATCCCTTCCTTGCTCCAGCAGAAACTGCGCTCTAGACGAAGCAGCTCCTCGGCCCCAGGATAAGCGGCGCCGAACTCCAATCCGAATCTGTCCTCTTCCGGACTGATAGACACATTTGTCACTTTTGCATTGCTCTCCTTCCCTTCCTTCTGATTCTTTCCACTGACAATTGGAACGGAATGACCTTGAGAGCCATTGCACCAGAAGGAATAGCGTTCCAAACCAAAGTACTGCTTTGTATACATCCCGCTGCCTAAGTCCGCCAAGTATGCTTCTCCGTCCGCATGCAAAATAAAATGCCCACAATCGTTGTGATTATGCGATTCAGCGTTATGTCCTCCTTTAGCAGCGAAGCAGTAGGTCATTCCATCCTCCTTAACAACGCGAGATATAAACCACCCAGCATCGGCCATGTAATGGGATATCACTGGCCACGCACCCGCTTCTAGCTTAATATCACGACCTACGTCGCCGTATTTTGGCTGTTCTACCGCTGCTTCTTCTCGTTCACTCTGCCCTCGCCCCGCCACCCAAAGCAGATTGCGAATAGCAGGAGCCCAACGACCGCAATGGTCCGCTGCATATGGAGCTCGCAATGCGGGACTAGGTAATGCTATATCAGCATATTCATCATAAAGCCGCCATGTTAGCCCCAAAAATATGCCGCTATGTTGTGAAGCATCCGAGAAGTTAATAATCGTATCTCCACCAGAGAAACAACGCTGCTGAAACAAGGCAATCTCCTTTACCTTATCTGTAGCAAAGCCATCCAGACTACCACCCGTCGCTTCCTTCAGCAACGAGAAGAAATATATATAATAGCCGAAGCCATATTGCCAGTACGAGTATCCTTCCACACAAGCCCCGTCTGCTCCGTAGCCAGCCAAGAAATAATCCATAGCTCCTAGCACACGCTCCAGTAGCAGCGACAGCCGCTCTGTATCTTCTATTAAATATAACGCCGCAGCGCCGATAGATCCGGCACATACAGCAGACCAGTTATTCTCAAGCTGCTCCCAATGATAAGGACCATCCTCCATAAATGGACGGAATAATCTCCGCTGCGTCTCCATAGCAATACGCTCCCGAAGAGCTGAGGGTAAGCTATCTTTCAGCAAAGCATCCAATTCTGCAAGCGCAAAGCCAGTTTCCGCAGCAAACAGATCAATGCTACCAAGTAGTCCGCGCTTTTCATCATAATGGGCGGGTAGGCTCCATGTCTCCTCATCGCATATCGACCATGCCGTTTGAAGCAGCGCTTCTCTATAATTTTTCTGCTTTGGCCGCAGTAGCGACATTATTGCAAATGCATTTAGCTGCTTCCGCTTCTCGAAGTAAACTTGTTCATATGGAATGCGTTCCCCCGTCTCCTCATAAATGCGGAACAACGCCTTCGTCAGCTCCGGCTCCTTTTCCTTCAGCATCCGGTCTGCTTCGGCTTCAACTTCTCTAATAATACTTACTAGCGATGCATCCTCACGCAGCTTACTTCCTAATTGCAAAGGATTATCCACCCCGGCAAGCAGTTGGAGGCCACGCTGCCTACTCGGTTTTAGCTTTTCACACAGCATTTGGGAAGTCGATCCAGAATTCCCCACCTCATGCAATGCCTCGAATTTTTTTCCCATTCCATCTACCATATGTCCACCTCCATCCATACTGCGTTTGGCTCCTAATTATTTTTAATTTGGCTTCGATATTCAACGGGCGTGGCGCCCGTGAATGACTTGAACAATTTAATAAAGTAGCTTTGATTATCGTAGCCAAGCGTTTCACATATTTTCCCTACTGGCGTTGCTGTGCCCTCAAGCAGTTCTCTCGCTCGATGCATCTTCATACGTGTAACATATTCGATAAACGTCTCTCCCGTTTCCTTCTTGAACAAACGGCTGAAGTAGCTTGGATTCATAAAAAGCCGCTCTGCCACTTCCTCTAGCGTAATTTTACGATCGAGGTGAACAACAACATACTGATAAGTTTCTGCGATTTCCGTTCTTCTCGAGTTACCTCCCCGATAATGATCTGCTGCAATAATAGAAAGGCAGTGCCTGATCATCCAGTCCTTCAACTCATCTAGTGTATCTAGCTCATAAGCTTCATTGGGCAGTACATCAGAGCCCCCAGAGGCACGATAGTCCAGTACAGACTGTAGCTTTAGGCGCATATCGAGCAGAAGCTTTAGCACCCAATCCTTCACTATAGCAGGATCAATTCGGTGCTTGCCCGTCTCCATCAACCAGCTGCTTACAGCTGCTCTCACCTCACCAACACGCTTACCAACAATGAGCTCGCGCAGTTCGTCGCTAGCCTTATGAAAGCTGTCGAACAGATCGAAGGAACTGCCAAATACATTCTCACTCGAACGTATTATAGAGCCATAGGAGCGATAAAATATGGATAAAGAATCTTGCCGTATGTGGACAATCGACGATTTAATACCTTCCGGTACGGCGCAGCCCTCTCCGATCAAGAAAGTCATGGATAACTTCAGCGTCCCAACAGCTTTCTGTAGTTGACGCAGTAGCACCTTCGTTTCATCATAGCCATTCACTTTGAGCCCACCTTGAAATGAAGCAAGCAGCACGACTTCCTTAGCGCTGTAATGAAAGTGAACCGCATTAAGTCCCATACTCTGGATCGTTTCTTCCATCACATTATCTAAAGCAAACCTCAGTACTTCTTCCGATTGAAAGCGATGCTTCGCTGCCCGGAACTCATCAACTAATCCGACGACAGGAATAACTGTCTCATCGCGACGTAGCTGCAAGCCGAAGCCTCCAAGTTCCTGCTTCCACTTTTCCCTATCAAGAAGTGGCTGCTGCAGCGTCGTGCGAATAAACCTCTCTTTCATAAGTGAACGATTACGATCTACGAATCTCGCCATCTTAACCTTCTCTGATTGTTGCTCTCGTTCCTTGTCAAGCTCCGTTATGAACCCAGTCAGCAGTGTTCTAATGTCACTTGGATTAAGCGTATCCTTCAGTAAATATTCTTGTACTTGCAGCTTAACCGCTTTCCTAGCATATTCGAATTCACTATGACAAGATAGAATCGCAGCCTTTAGGTTCGGCTTCAGCACCTTCAGCCGAGAAAGTAGCTCTAATCCATCCATCTGTGGCATGCCGATGTCTGTAATTATAATATCTGGTATATCTAGCATAGCAGCTTCAAGCGCACTAGCACCGTTCTCATGCAAGCCTATGACCTTCAACCCAAGTGCTTCCCAATCAATCGCATAATGAATCAGATCAAGTACAGGGTAATCATCATCTACCAACATAACCTTATACATCAGCCTCTACCTCCTGCCTTGGAATCGTCATCGTAATTTTCGTTCCCAAGCCGAGAGCGCTATCAACCTCAATTCGGAACGATTCTCCGTAAGCTAAGCGCATCCGCTCACATACATTAGTCATTCCCATTCCAGAAAGATGACGGAAAGACTCCTTTTTATCCCCCGCTCCCTCATCGCACCGTTCCAGTTTGAGCAGTAAGTCGGCAAGTCCCTGCTCATCCATCCCTTTGCCATTATCATCTACGTTAATGAAAAATTCTGTCTGCTCCGACCACGTCGTAATCATGATCGTGCCCGCTTGCTGGCTCAAACCGTGGATAAGTGAGTTTTCAATAATAGGCTGTAGAAAGAAACGCGGAACTGACAGCATCAGTGTATCTGGTGACAACTCCAGCTTCAGTTCTACTTCCTCCTTCTGTCTCATATTCATCAATTTTACATAATCGGTAACTGTAGATAACTCCTCATGTAGTGGTATTGCTCCTTTGTCCTGAATAATAGTCATACGTAGCAGCTTGGACAATGAACTAATCATCTCCGCACTCTCCAAATCTCCTTTGCGCATCACTTTCATTCGAATAGAATTGAGCACATTAAACAGAAAATGCGGGTTGATCTGGGCTTGAAGCATTGCAAGCTCTGCCTTTCTTTTTCGCGTTTGCGTCTGCGTTACTTCTATAATCATTCGCTTGATTTGCTCTAGCATAAGATCGAACGAATGACCAAGATAACCGATCTCATCGTTGCCCCTAATATTGGAACGCACCTCCAAGTTTCCCCTTTTCACCGTTTCTGCCATTTTTCCCAGTCTAACAAGCGGTCGTGTGAAGTTGCCCAATAAATATAGAAATAGAAGTAAGAAAACAACGAAGGATATAAGCTGTAGGACAGCAATTCGATTAAATATGGAGTTCAGCTTAAAAACCGCCTCTTTGTAGGGTGTCAAGGAAACAAGTTCCCAGCCGGTATTCGTTTGTTTTTGTCTAGTCAAAATATAGCTGCCTTCTCCACTATCAACAATATCGGAGCTTATCGTCTCTCGAACGGAGGATGCCCCATATATAAAGCTACCTCCAATTCGTTCGCTATCTAGATGAGACAATACAGTGCCACTACTATCAAGTAGCAGCGTTTCCTGACCCTCGACGAGTTTGCTAAAAATATCGTTGACCTGCTGCTCCATTATCGTTACAACAACATAGCCATAAGGTTTCACGCCCGCACGCAGCGTACGGGCCATAGAAATCTGATATGGGCTGCTCTTGCTACTTTCCATAAATACACTAGGTGTAGTACCAATCCAGAGGGATTCAAGCCCTTTCAAGCCATCCAACTTTTCGAACCAAGGCTCTTCCTTCATCAGATTCGGATTAAAGTCCGCAACAGAGTAATTGGTAAAATTAGTACCATCAGTCAATAAAATTGTCACATAAGCTTTGTCTCCGTAGACGGTCATATTTTCTATTTTATTAATTATTTTCATCCGATCAGTATATTGTGCGTATTTAGCATTCTCACCCTCGTACACTTTTCCCGCTGCAATTTCCTTTAATATCATGCTCATCTCCGAATTGTGCTGCACTGTATTGGCGATATAGAGCATATAGTCAAACATATTGGATACATAACCTTCAACCAGCTGCAGCTTCTGTCTTGATTGCGCTACCGCCTCCTCCTTAACTGCATCTTTCGTCAGCATATTATAAAGCGCAAGTGTAATAAATGCCGGCACAAGGATGCAGACAACCGAAGTGATCATAAGTCGAAATCTGAACGATCTCGACCATAGCCACGGTTTCGAACGAGTAGACATACGCAAATTCCTCCTGTTAAATACTGGTTGCTTGTTTCGTTGAAAAAAAGAGGAGCAGTTTTCCTGCACCTCTAATCATTTTAATTTAACGTTATATCCTTTTACTGGTTGGCGTCAATAATTTTTTGAACACGACTACCTAATGCTGCGATCGTGTCATCGATCGTTTGTTGGTTGAAAATCAGTTTTTCATATTCCTCGTTGATCACCTTGTACATTTCAGACTGATACGTAACCGGCGGGATGATTTTAGAAGACATTGCTCCAGCTAATGTGTTGATTAAAGAAGCTTTATCAACCTTCTCTGGAGTTAGTGTTCCACTTAAAATAATATCAATAATACTTGCTAGCTGATCATCCTGTAGTCCATTCCAGGCAGGTACGTTTTTCTCTTGTACAATTTGACCTTCTGTCGTGTACCAACGAACAAAGTTATAAGCTGCCTCTTTGTTTTTTGAGTTTTCGGCTACAGCTACAAAATCTGTCGTTACCATCGTATAGCCACCTACATCGCTTGCAGCATTTTTCGGAATTGGTGCTACTGCCACTTCAAAGTTCAGCGGGAATTGCTCTGTACCACCGAGCTCCGTATTCATCCAGCTTCCGATCATAATCATACTAACTGACTGATTAAAAAATTGATTACGATAGTGCAGCTTTTGTGACATCATATCCGTGTAAGGTGTAGCTGACTTATCTTCCTGCTCTAATTGTACACGCAATTCTAGCGTTTTACGGAACAAAGGATTGTCAAAGTTCATTGAACCATCTGCTTTAAGAAACTCCGCGTCATCTGGCTGATTTGCAAGAGCCAACTTCATATACTCCATCCAACCGCCATTTTGCGGGCCATGGAAGTATGTGCCATAGCGTTTATTAGCACCTTCACCTGTCGTTAACGCTTTAGCATAGTCAGCGAAATCATCCCATGTCCATTCTGTCGGAACAGACAAGCCCGCTTCATCAAGCTGTGTCTTGTTCAGTAGCACATACCATGGATTGAACTTACCTGGGAGCGCATACACACTACCGTTAAGCGTCGTATCAACCTTATATTCATCATTTACTTTGTAGCCTTCAGCAGCAATAAACTCATCCAACGGCGCTACCATTCCAAGTCCTACACGTTGTGCATAGCTTGCTGGATCACTGAACATAATAACATCCATTATTTCACCAGAGGAAGCTGCCAGATCCAGCTTTTGTAGTGCTTCCTGAGAATCGCCTTTTTCACTTAAAACATTCACGTTTACAGTAACCAAAGGGTTTGCATCATGATATGCCGCAATCGTTTTCTCCCAGTTGTAGTTAGCTTCATTACCAAACGTGTGAAGTTGAATCGTAACTGGCTCATCCTTTTTTTCGGGTTCTGGAGTCGTTGTCGTACCTTCATTAGCTGGCTGTTTCGCCGTTCCAGCGTTTCCACCATTGTTGCTGCCAGAGCAGCCCGTCAATGTTACTACGAGCACCAGCGCCATAATAAACAACATCTTTGTACTTTTAATCATTATTTACCCCTCCTTGATTGTATCATATTTTTTTTTGATAGCGGGTCATTTCATTATTGTTTGAATCCGCTTTCATGTATCAATTGTATCAATCACTATGAATGGTGATATGCAATAAATTTTACTGTTTTTACTATTATTTCGACTTCCAATTTTTCAAATAGCTAGCCCTTCACTCCACCAAGCGCAATTCCTTCAATGACGCTTTTCTGTCCGATAATAAAGACGATTAAGAGTGGTAATATAGCAGAAACGGCAGCAGCCATCATCAGCGAGTAAAATTCTCCGTTAATCGTTGTAAACTTCTGCATTGCAAGTTGTATCGTGTAAAGCCGATCAGAACGCAAGAAGATCAAAGGATTTTGATAATCATTCCATGTCCAAATGAAGCGGAGGATTGCATAAGTTGCAACTGCTGGTCGCACGAGCGGAAAAGCGATGCGCCAAAAGATGCGCCAATGTCCCGCCCCGTCGATTTTCGCTGATTCAATAAACTCGTTATGAATGCCCATAAAAAACTGACGCAGCATAAAGGTACCAAGTACGCTGAAGCAACCTAGCATAATTAAACCGAGGTGGCTGTCAAAGAAACCAATCGAGCGATATAAAATAAATTGCGGCACTAAAATTGCCTGTTGCGGAATCATATATGTCGCTAATACGATCAGAAACAAATATTTACTAGCAGCAAATTGAATTTTCGAGAATCCATATGCCGCAAATGCTGATACTGCAGCTGAGATTACAGTTGTCATCACTGTTACTTTGACAGTATTCCAATAATATTGATAGAACGGAAACTTGCCAACCCATACTTCCTTATAGTTCTCAATCAGATGCCATTGCGTTGGTAACCATTTAATCGGGTAAGTGAATACTTCCGCTTCTATTTTGAAGGAAGCAGATAGCATCCAGATAAATGGAAGCAAAAACAATATGCTCAGAATAAACATCAATACAGTTATAATACCTTTTCGTATTTGGGCGATTCGTGTAGCAGTCATGCCGCTCCTCCTTCCTAGTAGTTAACCCATTTCTTTTGCACGATCCACTGTAGTAGTGTGATGAACAGTACGCAGAAGAACAGCACTACTGCCATAGACGATGCATAACCAATCTTCAAATTGACGAAAGCTGTATCGTACAAATGCCACACAATCATACTCGTTGATGAAAGCGGGCCGCCTTTAGTCAGCACAGCGATTAAGTCAAACACCTTAAAGGTAGAGATGATCCCTGTTACGAGCAAGAAAAACGTTGTTGACGATAGTTGCGGAAATGTAATACTTTTGAATTTGATCCATGTCCCCGCACCATCGATGTCCGCTGCCTCGTACAAATCCTTCGGAATGGATTGTAATCCGGCGATGTATACAATCATATTAAATCCGATCGAGATCCATACAGAAATCATCATTAGTGATGCTAACGCATATTTGGGATCAGCAATCCATTTAGGAGGATTGTCGATGCCGAGCGACATCAGTAGTTGATTGACTGGTCCAGCAGATGGATGGAACAGCACCTGCCACACAATCGCGACCGCCACAATACTGGAAATGTAAGGCATAAAATATGCCACCTTAAAGTAACTTTTCATGTATACATGCTTATCGATCATAACAGCAAGAAACATCGATACCGCCAAATAAATAGGTACAGCAAGTAGGAACAGCGCATTGTTACGCAGTGATTTCAGAAATATCTCATCTGCGAATAGTCGGTTGAAGTTGTCTAAACCGACCCACTTCATATCACGGAATCCTGCGATAAAGTTCCAATCGGCAAAAGAAAGAAAAAATGTTGCCATAATTGGAATGAGTGTCAGGACAGAAACGCCAATTAACATCGGACTGACGAATAGAATACCTGCCAGTGTTTCTTTTCTTTGCATTCGATTGCCCCGCTTCTTAGGGATAATGCTTTGCACCTCTGTTGGCACTGGTTCAGTTGCTTGCATCTATCTCACCTCAATTCATCTTCATATTCGTATTATAAGAAAAAGACTTATATCTTCTTTAACATTATTTTGATTCGCTTTGCCGTTATTTTGACTTTATTAGAACTTAGCAATTCGCAAAAGCTCGTGGTTGGATGCATCGCCAGTCCGAACGATCACTTGCTGCTGCTCGAGTTCTACAATTGGTTTCTTCGAGTACCAATCTGTCAAACAGTCCATTTCGCCAGGATGCCCGTAAATGCCGCTTGCAAGCCACGCAGTTCCCGGTGGCAGACTAACCGTCAAAGTTGGGATAAGCGTCCGCGGATGTAACACATTCGTATTAGTATGAGGCTTAATCCGCTCTGCTGTACTCCATCCGCATAAAGCATATACCCCTGAAGCACCGTAGTTGGAATGAACGAGCGCCGACTTCTCATTACGTTCTTCCTGCCACAGCTCATTGCTAATACCAAGAGCAAAACCACCATCGGACGCATCAATCCAGCGAGCTGAGGTAATGCGATGTACACGAACATGCCATGGCGTACCAGCTACGATCCACGTTTGTACGTCGACATCATCCCAAGGCTTCCACCTCATATAAATGACCTTGTCTTTTATCCAATATTCTTCGATCTTCCTCTTCACCCGATACAAATTGTCTCCTTCGCTCAAAGCAAGTATAGAATCGCAGGCTGCCTGTTCAAGTCCCCACTCCGCCCTTGGAACGCTGAAGCCAAAGGCATTCGAGTATACGAACTTTTCGTACTTAGCCGATGTATGCGTATGCTCATTGGACGCTATATTGCCCGCATTAAAGGCTAATACATGATCGCTACTATTCTGTCTGCAGACGATCATTCGTGGCTCCACCTGCGTATAATATGACTCTAGCTCGGGTAGCGGAAGTTCCGGCACAGACCAGAATGGATGATCCTCTTCAAGTGCAAGCGGCAAAAATGTCTTCAACGCCCAATATGGTGAGCCTGGTGAATTGTAGTTTTCACTCATCACGAGATTCGGATAGCTGTAGCCGATAGACAAAATACCATCTGCTTGAAAAATCGGCTGACGGAGCCACCATCGCAAATTGCGAATAATAATTCCCTTCATAACGCCCATAGCAAATGGCTCTACTCCAGCATATACAAGAGCACTCCAAAACGCTGATTGTGAGAAACGATACGTCAAGCTTCGCCCATAAGGCAAAGCATCCCCCTCATCTGAAAACCAGTAAATAAATTGTTGGGCGAATAGGACCGCTCGTTCTTTGTATAACGACGAACGATGCGGATCCTCTTTCTCCATATGCTTCGCATATAGCAAACTATAGTAATGAAAGGCAAAAGGACCATAATAATCGCAATGTGCTTGTTCGCCATCCGAATACCAGCCGTTCCCCTTATAAAACCGATCGATTCGATCCAGATTTTGTACCATTTGTGCCTTATCGTATGGCATACCGACACTTTTAAAGCCCACATTGACTAACACGTGAAAGAACAGCCAGTTGCAATCATGTAGTTTCTTTTCGTTAATTTGGTTAAGCCAATCATAAAGTTGCTGCTTTTCATCACCGTTTAAACGCCCCCATATTTGCTCAGGAGCTAGTAGAAGCCCATAGCCAAACGCCGCCATTTCAACTAATAGCTGATCGTAATGATCTGCCCTACCCCAGTACTCCTCATGCGATGGGTTCGTTCCGTTACGTATACCCTCTAGGCATATATCCCACAATTCGCTTTCTCCGCCGCCTGCAACAAGCGGAACCAATCCCCATAGTACTCTTGAGAATCCCTCAACCTCTGCCTTCTCTTCCGAATGACCTGCCCCAGTAACGCCAAGCTTCAATCTTGCTTTTCCGTCGCTATAATAAGCGGTTAACGGACTACACAGCTGATTCATCGCGTTCTGCATGTCCTCTCTCGTAAGTAGTGGATTATTGCTCACAGATTGTGAAAATTGGTTCGTTAGCATTCGCATCCCCTCCTCTACCAAAATAGTTCACCATGCTTTAACAGTCGTGAGACGCCTTCTGCAAAGAAATAATCACCGTAAATAAGAGGAACATCAATATTTTTCCCTTCTGGGTAATGGCTAGTTCCATGTAATATTAGTCCCTCCTCGGCATCATTATCCCAAGCTCCGTAATGGCTATACAAAGCATGCAGCATCCGCTCGCCCACCTCTTGGTATAGCGTATCTTCGGGGTCAGTTACCTGCTCGGCGAGTAGCAACAAGCCGCAAGCGGCGCAGGCACCTGCCGAAGTGTCACGATATTGAGGTACATCGCCAGGTAGACGGAAATCCCAAACAGGGACATCGTCTGCGGGTAGGTTCGCTATAAAAAAATGAGCTACGCGTTGCGCCGCATGAAGATAACGTTCCTCTCCCGTATGCTTGTAGCTTAATGCCATGCCGTATATAGCCCAGGCTGCACCTCTTGACCATGCGGACTGCTCGGAGTATCCTTGCCCTCCATTTACACCAAGCTTCTCTCCGCTTGCGGGATCGAAAATTACAATATGATTGACCGACCCATCAGGTCGGATAAAATGCTCGAGTACAGTATCCGCATGCGCAATCGCGATATGCTTGTACCGTGGATCACCAGATATCTCGGAAGCCCAATGTAGCAACGGCAGATTCATTGCGCAATCGATGATCGCCCAGCCTGAGTTGTCTTCTCCTGGCTGCCACGGATTCCATGCGCGAATATAACGCCCCTTAATATTATAGCGAGCACTAAGCAGATTCGCCGCAAGCAACGCACGCCGCTTCGACTCTTCCTCTCCTAACAATTTGTACCTTGCAACGCTAGTTAACTGCCACATGAAACCAATATCGTGATCAATACGATAAAAATCGACAATGACTTGATCCAATTGCCGTTCGCAGCTTTCCCCAAGCACACGTAGTGATTCATCCTTTGTATCACGATAAACGAGCCATAGTAGCCCAGGCCAAAAGCCTGCAGTCCACCAGTACGACGGCTCCAACACATATTCGCCATTCACGCTAGCATGTGGGAAACGGTCCTTAATTCGCTTGCTCGTCCGCGATACCTTACGTACAATTTGCTCCCAAGCCTCTTGTTCCCAATCCTTCGCTACTGTCATCGCTCTCAATCTCCATTCTATGTTTAATTTTTGTTTATACCCTTCCCCATCTTCCGCTAACTGCTCTTCTCCTTTTCATCATATTGAATAGAGCTATTTATGAATAACGTTATCTTTACTTTTTCTATGCCAATTTTGACTTATTGAACGTGTAGAGGTGTTCAGACAACAAAATCCCCCTTCAGAAAAACTCTTCCAAAGGGGGATTGCTATATGGGATAATGCTATTCTACATAGGATACAAATTCATTGACAGGCTTACGATAGCCTCTCGGTCTTCTGCTTGACACTTTTTCTTTTCCTAGCGTAATCATCATAACGACTTCATATTGATCATCAATATTCAATATGTCCTTAACAGCCGCGGCATCAAAACCAATCATCGGGCAAGTATCCCAGCCCTTATCTTTGGCAGCTAGCATGAACATCATTGCCGATAGCGAACCATTTCGAATCGCTTCATCACGCTGAAAACGATCTCCGCCTCGCTCATAAAATGCCGTCGTATCTTCAACCTGTAAATCATACTCTTGTTTGTTAACGATTCCTAGCATCAATAATCCTTCATATATTGTTGCTGCATCTCTAAATGCTAATTTATCTCCAGTAACAATAATAACCGCTGAGGATGAGGAGACTTTATATTGATTATTAGCTGCAGCTTGTAGCTTTTCTTTCATCTCAGAGTTAGTAATAACTGTATAATGAGGATGTTGTAGGTTAAATGCTGTTGGAGCGAACTTAACCAATTCAAAAATTTCATCTAGTTCTTTATTCGAAATCGGATGATCCGGTAGAAAATTACTCGCTGAACGTCTTTCTTTAACTAGTTCTTCAAATGGTGTCATATGTACTTCCCCCCAGTATTATAATTAGATCGATATCGTTTGTATAACTTTCGATAATAGTATTATAACTCAGACGCTTACTTTTTGTAAGTGCAAAAGTTATATATTGTTGTCATTTGTCTTATTAATAGAATAAAAGCAAACGAGGTGAAATGACGTGCAGATCATATCTAGAAAAATAATTACAGCAGCAATAGCTGGAACCATTCATTCCATACTATTAGCATTATTTTTCCCTACGCCCTTTGGACAATCTATTAATTCTAGCTATCTATTAGATGTTATTTCAACTACTCCAACATACATGATGTATGTTTTTCCTATCATTTATACTTATGGTGTGTTAGCATCCATCATTAGCGATAAAATAGGAAGCTTTTTAGCGAAAAAAAGTGGTGATCATAGAGTCGAAATTATGGTGTCTGGATCTCTCCACATCGTGTTCGGTCTTGTCCTTTTATTGTTTAGTTTAATTGGAGCAATCGTCTTTTTCTTAGTTGATAAAGTATTATTGAAAGCAAATAAAAATTTCACTTGGGTAGCAGCATTGGTGAGTCTATTAATCCCCTTGTTATCTTTGTCCTTTTTTATCCTGCTAAATTAGCTACTAGCGTTCATTTAAATGCAGAGCGAAGTCCATTAGTTGGACTTCGTTCTGCATTTTTTTTAGGTCATATATGAACATCTTAAATTACATTTATGAACAATAACGGAAATGTATTGAACCTAAATGAACATTGAGGTATGATTCTAGTTAAGGAAATACTATCTAACTAAGAGGAGCGATTTACTATGGAAATTCGTCACGCATCACACCCGCAAGAAGTTAAAGGATACGACACAACTCGTTTACGTCAAGATTTCTTAATGGAATCATTATTTACTGAGAATGAGCTTATGCTTTATTACAGTCATGTTGACCGTTTCATTACTGGTGGTGCTTATCCAACTACAGCAGCTATTAAGCTGGAAGCGGATCGTAAAGATATGGGTTCTGACTTCTTCTTGGAACGCCGTGAAATTGGGATCATTAATATTGGTGCGCAAGGTAAAATTACCGTTGACGGTACTACTTATATGATGGAACCAAAAGATGGACTTTATATTGGTCTAGGTGCCCAGGACGTTGTGTTTGAGAGTGTTGATGCTGCTAATCCAGCTAAATTCTATATCAATTCCTCACCTGCACATAAACACTATCCAACGGTACACATTCCAATCAGTGAATCTACACCAGCTCATTTGGGAAGTCCTGCTACATCCAACGAGCGTGTTATTAATAAATACATTCACCCACAAGGTGTTCAAAGCTGTCAGCTAGTCATGGGCTTAACGATGTTGAAGCCAAATAATATGTGGAATACGATGCCATGCCATACGCATAATCGTCGTTCTGAAGTGTACTTCTACTTTGATATGCCGGAAGATGGCGTTGTGTTTCACTTTATGGGTGAGCCGCAAGAAACTAGACATCTTGTCGTTCGCAACGAACAAGCGCTTATCTCACCAAGCTGGTCTATCCATAGCGGTGTAGGCTCAAGCAACTATACCTTTATCTGGGGAATGGCTGGGGAGAACCAAATCTTCGATGATATGGACCATGTTGCCATGCAGGATATAATGTAGTAAGAGCTTAACATTGGCTGATGTGTAGTCGGTGAGGGCAATTACGTATATAAAGGAATGGTTGGTTTGTCTAGTATGAAACGTCATCAGCAAATAATGGAGTTACTCATTCAGCAAGGGGAAGTAAAGGTACAAGAACTCAGTGAACAGTTAGATGTCACCGGGAAAACGATTCGTACTGATTTGGAAGTTCTAGAACAGAGGGGTCTTCTGACGAGAGTTCATGGTGGAGCTGTGTTGAAGCACGCTACAGACCTTGGGCTGCTTCCATTACAGATTCCGAATCAAAAGCAGATAACGGAAAAGAATGTTATTGCGCAAAAAGCACTTGAATTAATAGAAGAAAATGATATTATCGCCCTCGATGGTGGAAGCACTACACTCGCCATTGCCAAGTTATTGGAAGACAAGCCACTTACAGTTATTACGAATGATCTGTTTATTATGAGTGAGCTTATTCGCAAAACCAAAATACGGCTTGTTATTCCTGGTGGCTACCGTAATCGTAACTTACTAGTTGGCAGCGAGGCGATTTCGTTCATTCGCAAGTTGAATATTCAGAAGGCATTTATAACAACAACTGCAATCCATCCGGAACAAGGTCTATCGATTTACACGAGTGAGTTGTATGATATGAAACGGGCTTTTCTTGAAACTGCCAAAGATATATATTGTGTAGTGGACTCCAGCAAATTTGGAAAGACAGCATTGTTAACCTTTGCCCAGTTAGATGAGTTTAATTCTATCATCACGGATCGAAAGCTATCGGCTGATGAGATTCATGCTTATGAAGAACATAAAGCAAATCTCGTGTTCGCGGATTCACCTCATCAAGCCAATTATTGAACCATAAGTGGAGGTATATATAATGAATCAATTATTTCAATTATCGGGTCGAACTGCAATTGTAACTGGCGGTGGCGGTGGATTAGGCTTAGGAATGGCTAATGGTTTAGCGAAGGCTGGAGCCAATATAATTCTACTGACACATAACGAACCAAAACCAGGAGTGCTTGAGCAGCTTCGCTCTTATGGTGGCACCGTTCATCCGATAACTGCTGATTTGTCTGATCTAGCAAAAATTTCTGATATCGCTGCTGAAGCTATAAAGCTAGCTGGTGGTAAAATAGACATTTTAGTCAATAACGCAGGTATTATTCGTCGTACCCCTGCCGCTGACCATGCGCTTGAAGATTGGCATGCTGTACTCGATCTCAATATGAACAGTGTGTTCTATCTATGCCAAGCTATCGGTAAAAACATGATCGAGCATGGCAGTGGTAAAATTATTAATATCGCATCCATGCTTTCCTTCCAAGGTGGTATTAATGTTCCTGGATATACGGCATCTAAGCATGCGGTTGCTGGTATTACAAAATCATTAGCTAACGAATGGGCTTCAAAAGGCATTAATGTTAACGGTATTGCACCAGGTTATATGGCTACAGATAATACGACTGCTTTGCGTCAAGATGAGAAACGTAGTGCAGAAATACTTGGACGAATTCCAGCTGCTCGCTGGGGTACTCCAGAAGATCTAGCAGGTCCTGTAGTGTTTCTAGCTTCCAATGCCTCAGATTATGTCAACGGACATATTTTATGCGTAGACGGTGGTTGGATGAATCGCTAATAGTGCTTGTTCAAAAAGTACGCTTTATGAATACCTCTAATACATTAGCTAAGGTGGTATATAATGGTCAGCACTACTCTATCTCTTTCCGTCGTAGGTGATGACGGTTCTATGAAAGCTAGCCATTCAGATAATTGGTCAGTAAGTTTGCTATACACGAACCTATATGAACCTGGAGATGTTATTGTTCTGGGCAGCACAGCACAAAACTTATATTTAGTCATCCAACTAGAAGATTCGATGAGTTCGGAATTTGTATATCTCGCTGGAACAGAGTTTAAATTTGTTATTCCTTTTGCCGAGAAGAGATCATCCTATTCTCCAAAATCATTTACTGGTAACTTGCATCTGCTGACAGCCCGCCTTGCGACAAGTGAAGAAATTCAAGCATATCGCAATCTTACTAGAAATGGCTACGATCATCATGGCAACGCCACATTATTCCCACATGCATCTGCCAATGTAGAAACACGTGATGAAGCTACCTTTGCAGCTAGAAATGCGATCAATGGAAATATTATTAACTACTCGCATGGTAACTGGCCATTTGAATCATGGGGAATTAATCAAAGGAAAGATGCTGAGCTCACTGTTCATTTTGGAAGAATGGTAGAGATTGATAAGTTAAACTTAGTCCTTAGAGCAGATTTTCCTCATGATAACTATTGGACGAGTGCGAAGCTTACATGCTCGGATGGAAGCCAGCAAATCGTACAATTGAACAAAACGCCTGAGCGACAAACTGTTGCATTAGAGCCTAAGCAGGTGGAATGGGTGAAGTTAAGCGAGCTTATTCAAGCCGATGACCCTTCTCCATTCCCAGCTTTAACTCAGATTGAAGTGTACGGACGAGAGTGTTCATAGTATAAGACATAAGCCTGATAGATCAAGAATCTTGATCACATCAGGCTTTTACTATGTTAGTTATAAGTGAAGAATAATTTCACTACCCTCGATATAAAGCCGTTCGATAATGTGGAATCGTACTGATTTTATGGAAAACAGCAATTTCAATGCCTTCAAATCTTTCTACTAATGCCTGATTTACAAAGGTATGCACCGTACCTTTTCTTAAAGGTGTAATAGATATGTGCAGATTTGCATACTCCAGCTCGTCTTTGAATTGCTTTAATCCAATCGACCAAGCCTCTCCATAATGAATATGATCGGTAATCATTCTTTCATTGAGGTAAGCAGCAGCAACATCTCCGTCATACTCTATTTCCATAAATACATCTGCTACTTCTTGCGGCCAATTCGTATCAATATGAATAAGTGCACTTCTTTCAATTGGATGCTCAATATTAAGCTCAGGACAGTATGACTGTACCTTTATCGTAATACGGTCAAACAGCCCTAACTTATCTTTACTCACCTTACCAAAGGAAGCCACAACTTCAGAAGGAATAGCAGGATAAACAGCCAAATCCCATGCTTCATTGCCTTCTGATGTACTCACTAACCGTTCATCCTTCACAAACAGTCTACTTGAGCTAATGATTAAACGCTCTTCTCCCCACAGCTTAAATTTATATAATTGAAGCGCTTCTTCACGAGTAAGTACTATGATTCTAGTCGTAGCTCCGTTTGTTAGTAGCACATCTATAGATGATTCTTTTCCTAGTTTCGGTGAAATCACATAAACTTCCCCGTCTTGATTAATACTTGCATCGATCGAGCTTATAGCAGATACATTCAGCTTACTAATAACCAGTTCTGGCTCCAAACCTTCAGGAGCATAGAAAACAATAAGCTTCTCTTGATCATTCTGGTCTAATACGGTAAGTGGTTGCACAGTGGCAGATACAATAGATACTTCTGCAATTTTTATATGAAATGGCAACACCGTACTTACATTTTGTTTAATTGTCATGCTTCCCGAATACGGGAATGTAACCTTACCTTTAACTGAATCAATTTCTAGCGTAATACCTTCACGATCAGGCAGATCTAGATGGTCCTGGAAGTTATTAATGAAAACAAAGCCAGATCCGTCTTTTTGTCTGACACACCATCTTAATAATTCCGTGTCAACAGGATCAATCGTTGCTTGACCCTCGGGTAATTCTGTACCCATTGGTGCAATTATGGATCCAAAGGAGTCCATAAACAGAGATAAGGAGCGAATGCGATCATATGATGTACCTACTCTACCAAATTCGCCTAGTGGAGCTTGGTAATCATATGTCATTTTAGGAAGCCCATATTCATTCAAGAAACCACGCTTACCTACTGGATTAGATCCACCATGGTACATATAATAACCTAGCATATTACTGCCGCTAGCTAATTTCACTAAAGTCATTGCTTCTACACTTTCAGGACTCACGTTCGGCCTTGCTGTGTAACTAACCTGCATCCCACCAGCCATCTCACAATAAGCAACGGGATACTCCAACGTATTATAATTAACAGGCTCAGAAGGGGTTACATGTAGATCACGATAAATATATTCACCACTTGGTGGTTGATTAGGAATCCAAGGTGTATAGGCATAACCTGCAAGCATAGGTAGCGTATCCTCTTCTGGTACCGCTGCTCCACCCCAAGCTGTAACTGTAAAGAATGCTGGATCCATTCCTGATTGTTCTGCAATTTTTCTAAGCTGGGCTAAATGCTCATTACCACCTGTTCCAGACGACATAAATACACCAGCTTTATAGCCCCATGAATCTAATTTCGCACCACAATGCATATATTCATTTTCTAATTGAATACCAATAATCGATCCACCTTCAGCGAAAAACAAGCCTTTAATTTGCTTTGAGATTTGCAGATACAGTCTTCTTGCATAGAAAAGATACTGTTCGTCATTAGATCTGATTTCTAAAGGTTTATTGAAAATCCAATCCGGTATACCTCCGTTTCGCACCTCACCGTGACAAAACGGTCCAATTCTCACAATTAGCGGAAACTGATGCTTGGCACATAGATCAGCAAAATGACGAAGATTTCGGTTTTCATCCCAGCGAAAAACCCCTTCCTCTTCTTCGTGGTAATTCCAGAATACATAGGTAGCGATAACTTGAACACCGCCAGCTTTCATTTTCAATAGTTCTTCTTCCCAGTGTAAATATAAAAATCTAGTAAAATGGAATTCACCTACTACTGGGACAATCGGCTCCTCATTCCAAGTCATATAGAAATTTGTAAAGCCAAAACTTTCACCATAAGGATTTTTTGCTTTGTTTCCACCTAGCTTACCTTCTGTAATCTGTTTGTTTTCACCTGATAATGTTAATGAATACGTGGTCATCATTCATTCCTCCATGTCTTATTTACAATAGCTTATTGTTCTCAAGCACTTAATTGTTATATTATGCTTTCATCCCGAAAATATCAGAAAAGTCTATCACTCTACAATTAAAAACGAGCTGTAGAATTGCTTCTACAGCCCGTTTTTCGTGAAGGACTACTTGATTAATTATTAGATGTGATCATTTGTGCAATTGCTGCTAGGATTTGAATATTAATGACATTTGCATTCAGTACATCCGCTTTGGCAATTTCAGACCATAACGCATCATTTGATGTTACACCATAGTATTTAATCAAAATTGAAAGATCAGCGATTGTAATTGTACCGTTACCTGCTAATGTAATTCGTTCGTTATTGAATGCAGCAATCGCTACGTTAAGCGAAGACAACGCTGAAACTACATCACCGTTATTTTTCGCATCATTAATCGCTTGTTCTAGTTTAGCAATTGCTCCCACCTTGTATTGACCAACTTTCACACCTTCTACTGCATGTTCAACCTCAGTTATTGCAGTAGTAATCGCTTTTTGTAATCCAGTATACAAAGAATCCGCATTAGAAGACGATGAGTTTCCATCTGATGGATTACTTATGATAGAAGTAGCTTCAATTGTAATTAAAAGCGTAGCATCTTCAATATTGACATTACCTAGTTCACCTTCTGCAGCTACTTCAAATTTTGTAATATCAATATTTGTACTGCCGTTTGCTAGAACAGTCTTAGCTTTTCCATTCAATGTGAATAAGGTTGCCGTCTCTGCAATTATGCTGTCTTCACCAGTCACCAACAAGATTACCCTTATTTTACCAGAGTTTGGTAGAACTGCTGTACCCATGACTTGTAGATTTTCAACTACATTAGTAATGGTTTGAGTCGCTAATTGATAAGCTCCATCTTCACCTTGAACCATATTAAATTCTACTTTTTCAGGTTCATATTGAATTTCAATATCAATCGTATTAAATTCCGTTTCAATGTCAGATACACCAATATTCAATGCGATTGAATTGCCTGACTTAACTGAGGCTGGACCGGAAATGGTTCCTGTAGCCCATGGTCTATCTGTCGGGTCTGTCGGGTCTGTCGGGTCTGTCGGGTCTGTCGGGTCTGTCGGGTCTGTCGGGTCTGTCGGGTCTGTCGGGTCTGTCGGGTCTGTCGGGTCTGTAACAATGACAGAAGCAGCAATCGAAAGATCGGACTCCTGTATTAATTTAGCAACCATACCCGCTACCATTATTGCACCATTCTCTTGTAAATGAGTATTATCTTCTGTTGTACCCACCCACATAAATACTTCTTTTGTTCCTTCAGTACCAAGCTCTTGGAATTTCTCCCAGCTTACTTCGTTGAGATCAATTATTGTTGTTCCTGTTTCTATAGCCACTTCTTTCATTGCTGCTACATATGCAGGGAAGCTCTTATTCAAAATGGCATCTGTAAAGTCTCTTCTGTTCACAGGAGTTACTAGTACAGGCGTTGCCCCTCTTTGGTTAACACCATCAATATATGTTTTCAAATACACTTTAAACTCGGCAGGTGTTAGGTAACGCTCCGGTCTAGATGGCGTAGAATCATTGTGGGACCACTGCATAAACAAGTAATCACCTTCATGAATATCGAGTAACACTTGATTTAAATATCCACCTACCAAGAAAGTCTTGCTACTTAATCCACTGACTGCACGGTTATCAACCGTTACTTCATCTGTGTTTAGATAGCTTTGCAATCTTTCACCCCAACCGGATTGTGGACGGTAGCTTTCAGCATAATTTGCTACTGTAGAGTCACTTGCCAAATAAATTGTTGGCTTCTCACCTACACCATTATCATCTAGCTTTGTAATCGTTAAGGCATTAATTTTGGATGAAGTTCCTGTAAACTCAAAGTCGAATACGCCATCAATTAATGCAATATCATACTCGATTACTCGATAATCATTTGCTGGAATAGTCGTAGAAGCCACTTTGTTCATTTGCTCTGTAACAACAGCTACATTCGTTGCTTCTGTGTTATCACCAATGATCATCTGCACATGATAATTCGCTGGTTCCATCTCAACAAAGAATGTATTAGCTCCTGTACGAATGAAATCTTCATTTATTGCATTTCCAGTGTCTTTATTGACATCTACTAAAACCGAGGTTTCCAAGAAACCATAATGATTTCCTTCAATGTATGCTCTAGTGGAATCAACTTTAATATAGTCCTCTGCAACGTCACCAGAACCAAAATCAAACTTATATTGTGTCACTGGAGCAGATGACACAGTAGTTAATGAATCACTAGCGACTGTTAATACATTCATTAAATGCATTACTTGCTCCTGTGTAAGTATATCTTCTAATACTGCTTCGACTTCAGCCAATGCAATGTCTAACACAGCAACAGATTCAGCAGTGTATGCAGAAAGATCTCTTACTTTTAATTCGTCATATAGTGCGATCATTGGAGCTTTATCACCTGGTTTCGGAGGTAAAAATTCACCTGAGATATTTACATTATCCAGATATGTCGTCCAGTCTAAGTTTCTACCAGATGCTCTTGTACCTAAAAAGCGAATGGCACGAACATTTTCTTGATAGTTTATACCAGAAGGAATTTCAATACCTGTAATTGAACTATTTTGACTGCTGTCTGCTCTGCTTGTTAGAGTTAGATCCATTGTTTTCTCTTGATAATTAATCGTTAGATCAACATTCAGCCATTGTTTATTCATAACGGTGGTTGATGCACTATTGTCTTCGTTTGGTCCAATTGAGTAATCAATTGACGTAGGATCTGCATCTGATTTGGCATATAGGGTAAGCAATATATTTTCATTGCTATCTTGAATCGAAATCGTCCCTTGGTTTGGCGTAAGGGCAATAGTTCCTGGATGCCAGTCAAAATTCATATGAATTAAGTTACCTGCAATTGGATCAATGACACGGAATACTCTTGCCCGTGGACCGCTGCCGCCACCTTTAAATTGCAGTACTGTCGACCCGTCAACCTCTTCAAGTGTATTTCCAAGCGTTCCTCCAAAGCCTGTTGCGTTGACGATTGAGTACCCATCTACAGAACCATCTGGCTCAAAGTCCTCCTCATAAACTTGTGCTTCAGGCTCTGGTTCTGGAAGTACAAACTCCGGATCAATGACATATTGCGAAATAGGAAGCTCCATGACCTCCACTGTCTCTGCGACTAGTTTTGCAATTGCTTGTGCACCGAGTTCACTGAAGTGGGTGCTGTCACTTACACCATTAGGATAACGCGGATATTCACCTGGGTCTGTGAATAGAAACAATCGTTCAGTCGCTGCAAGACCAACCTGATTATAGAATGCAACACTAATACGACTTAGATCAATTAATTGAACATCGTTCTGTTCAGCCACTTCAATTGCAGCATTTACATAATCAGCAAAGCTAACATTAAATTGCTGTGTCGATAGATTGAAGTCCCTGCGTCCTACTGGCGTTAATAATATTGGAGTGGCACCACGTTGTTTTGCTCCGTCAATATAGCGTTTTAGATACATTTTATAATCGGTCGGGGAAGCATAACGCTCAGGAATCCCTGCAGATGCATCATTATGACCAAATGAGATAAAGAAGAAATCACCTGGTTTAATTTCCTGCAAAATATTGTCTAAACGTCCGTCAACTAAAAATGACTTACTGCTTCTACCACCAATCGCGTGGTTCTTTACTATAACTTCTGAAGAGAAATAACGATTGAATTTTTCACCCCAGCCTTGCTGCGGTGCAAACATTTCGCTGTAGGACTGCATCGTTGAGTCTCCAGCCATATATATTGTAGTGGCAGGCCCCGTTGTTTTTGCTGGATACTTTTCAATTAATATCTCTTGAATATTGTTCGATGTACCCGTAAATGTAAAATCTAATTGATTATCTACAACTGCTATATCATATGTTCGAGTAAATGATTCCCCAGTAGCCACTGCCGTATTGGCAATTTTTTGCACATACTCAGACTTCATGCCAGTGTGGCTATTCTGAGTAGCATGACCTACTTTCACTGTCACTCTATAGTTCGCATTCGGCATATTTACTTGGAACGCACTATTTACTGGTACTGTAATTTGCCCTTCGCCTACAGACAGTCCAGTAATTTGATCAAAGCCATAACCTGCGGTTTCATTATATAGCGTATTGCCGACTTGTATTGCATCCGCTACTTGCTGAGAACCAAAGCTAAAGTGCTGTACCGGTTCTAAACTTTGTGGAGAAGTAACAAATGCAATATTCGCTTTTGGGAATGTTGTCGCTTCAGTACCTATATAAAAACCAGTATGCGGCGGTTGATTGTAGGATACGTTTTGCCAAGCGACAGCTAAGCGATACGTTGGATCCTGCATTAATGTAGGAATACGATATGATGTAGATATTGTTGTACTATACAGTCTATACTCCGTACTATCTTCATTACGCACTAAAATTTCCTCACGCCAATCACCTATAATATCTGCTTGAACTGCTGGTGTTCCTTTCGTGTGATTGTTAGTAAGCGCCCCTTCTGCTCTAAAAATTTCATCAAGGTTTTTATTCGTTGAATTCCATTTATAAATTAATGGGACACCTTTCACTGTATCATTATCCCAGTCGTGGTCAAAGAGCTCACGCTGAAGATCGCCATCCCACCATATTGTAAAATTAGCCGTTTTCGGTGCTTCTTCTTTAGATGCAATAACTGTGCCATCTGCAGCGTATAGATTAGTAACTGGCATTGCCAAGCCATTTGTAATGCCAGTTGCCCATGATTCATAACCAGGATAGTTAGGGTCGATATCAGCCGACATTCCTCGACCAGTATCTATACCTGTACGTTCTCCCCAAATAATTTCACCTGTTGCTGCATCGTGCATCTCAAGCCCATATTGTGCACCCGCATTTTCATGAACACTCAACACCTGGTATCCTGCACGATTGGGATCTAGCTTCCCTGCATGCATCGCATCGCCATGACCAAGGTTTGTGCTATACAGTACAGTACCATCATCATCAATGGCTAGTGCGCCAAACATAATTTCATCTTTACCGTCACCATCTACATCAATAATACTTAGCCCATGATTTCCTTGTCCTCCATACTGTTGTCCTGCAACATCCGTATCAAATACCCATCTTTGTACCAGCTCATCATTAATCACATCATAAGCAGCAAGAACAGTACGAGTATAGTAACCTCTGCTGACAACAACACTAGGCTTTTCACCATCCAAATAAGCGATCGCAGCTAAAAAACGATCTACTCGGTTACCGTATCCATCTCCCCAGTTGCTCACGTTTCCTCTTGAAGGATGATAGTCAACCGTAGAAATAGCAGCACCCGTTGCCCCATCAAATAAAGTTAAATATTCTGGCCCTGTTAATATATATCCGCCATCATTACGATGATCTATATTTGCATTGCCAATGACTACACCTTGACCATCAATTGTGCCGTCAGATGTTTTAACAGCAACTTCAGCTTTTCCATCGCTATTCAAGTCATATACCATAAGTTGCGTATAATGTGCGCCTGCACGAATGTTTACGCCTAAGTCAATTCTCCATAGCTTGCTTCCATCTAGCTTAATAGCATCGATGTATACATTGCCAGTGTAGCCAGATTGAGAATTGTCTTTTGAGTTACTTGGACTCCATAAGAAGATGATTTCAAGCTCACCGTCTCCGTCGAGATCAGCTACAGATGCATCACCAGCGTAATAGGTATAATTATCGCCTAGCTTCGTTTTACCATCTGCCGGCTTATCTAAACGAATGGGCAAATAATTATTATGCCATGTTGCTACACGTTCACTTTCAAGCGACTCTACACCATTAATAATGGTAGAAATTTGATAATGCGAACTATCTGCACCTGTCGTGTCTACATAGTTCGTACCATTAGTAATTGGCTCTGCATTCACTTTCGATCCGTTTTTGTATACGTTAAAGGCAATAGTATCAGGATCAGTATTTAAATATCTCCAGCTCAAAAATACACCGTCATTCGTTAAAATAGCTACAAGACCACGATTCAAGTACTCCATCTCTCTTGTCACTGAAGCAGCATTAGATGAGTTCGCATTAACAACATTCGGTGCCAATACTGGAAATGCCATAATCATTGCTAAGAACAACGCAATAATTGACCTTTTAGAATTAATTTTTCTTTTTCCCACTTGGATTACGCCTCCTTGTATGCTCATTTAGATAACGATCTTACAAAGCACAAAGATTGATTATTTCAAGTTTAGATTGATGATCATTTGAGTTGCTTCTGCACGAGTAGCATATTTTAATGGAGCAAATGTATTGTTTCCAACCCCACTGATCCAGCCTTTTTCTGCTGCTACTGCTACATATGGCTGTGCCCACTGTGGTACATCATTTGCATCATTAAATGTAACGACAGCATCTTCATCTTTTGCAATACTTTGAGAACGAACAATAATAGTAGTCATTTCCGCACGCGTTACTAATTTATTGGCTTGGAATGTACCATCACTGTATCCTTCAACTAAGCCTGCCTTGACAGCACTAACGATTGCATCTCTACTCCAAGCAGGGATCGATTGAGCATCTATGAAGCTTAGTTCTGCTGAAGATTCGGCCGTTAAACCAAGTGCTCTTACTAATATCGTTACGAATTCGCCACGAGTAATATTAGCCTGCGGACGGAATGTACCATCATTATAGCCTGATACCCAACCAAGCTCGCTTGCATTAATAATCGTTGCTTCTGCCCAGTGTCCAGTAATATCCGTGAACAATCCACCTGTAGTCGTAACTTTTATTTCCTGATTGACTGTATATAGCACAAGTGCTGAATCGACCAATTTAATGGATGAAATTCTAAACTCAGTATTTACTTGTGTGATTTTTTCGAAAGTAAGTGTCGCTAAAGTTGTACTACCATCAATTCCTTCATCTTGACCTGTTTTGGTATGAGCAAATAATACTTTGTCTTCTTTAACAATTGGTTCAATCGTAAACCCTGATTGATTACTTTTACCACTTATAAACTTCACTTGCTTAGAATCATACGCCACTTGAAATTCATAAGCATATAAATCAACTAACTGATCACCTGTAATCTCTAATACAATGTTAGGACCTTCGTTTGATAGCTTGGCACTAATGGTAGAATCTTCTGAGGCAAATGCAGTTACAGGAATAACTAGCATCATTAACAATGCAGTTGTTAAGAGTAATAAAAACCGTTTTTTCAAATTAGTCATAACGTTATCCACTCCTCCTTTTTGCATTGCTATAGGAGGAAGCACCCTTCCTATGGCAAGCATATTACACATGCTTTACTTTAATCTTCCACACTCCATTGTGCTAAAATCATTTTTTCCATGGCTGCAAGCACTCGGATACTAATTTCAAATTCAGTATGCAGCAGCTAAATGGCTGAAACCAATTTTTTCACATTAATCCTCCCTTCATGAATAACAACGCTTTCATTTCTTGTTTTGATTTAAGCCCCGTTAGACCTAGTGGGGCTCAAATCAATCTATAGTCAAGTAGCTTATGTTCAATTAATGATCTAATTCTTTTGCCTCTCTATAATAGCTGTTAAAAAGGACAACGCTAGTCCCTGTCCCCAGCCTTGGGCCCATTTTCTCGGGATTTCTAAATAACCTTCGATGTTATTCATTACCGCAGTACCTCCAGATACATTCTGCACCTTTCCGTTATCGGCTATATTCGCCAATATTCCGTGTAATGCCCTTTGAACATATTTGGTATGTAATGGGTTGCCCTGCATAACCATCGCAGCGGCTATACCTGCTGAGGCAGATACTTCAGCATAAGCTTCTGGATGGTCAAGAACCGTTCCCCATAAGCCATCTTCTCTTTGCAATCTTTTGAGTGCAGCTAGCTGATCACGTAAGGAGCTATCGATATGCATAAATGGAGGATATAAATAAGGCTGAGGAAGTACTCTGCCAACTCTAGACATCGTATAGGCTGCCCATGCATTGGCTCTTCCCCAATAAATACCAGACATATGGTCCTTAGCGAGATGATTATAGCCGTGATACCAAAGGCTCGTATGCTCATCCTGCAAGTAATTAATATGCCAATAATATTGATGCAAAGCATCATCGATTAATACTTTATCATTAAGCATAACTCCTACTCGCAGTTCCAAATATGCCGCCATAAATAACGTATCTGCCCAGCATTGCTCCGGAAAGTCATTATTAGCAGATACCGTATGCTGAAGTACATGATCTCCGAAACGTAGAGCGTTATTCTTTATGTAATCGATCTTGCTCATAATAAGATCCAAATATTTTTGATCATTCGTTTGCTCGTATAACGTCACTAGCATATGTCCCATGGCACATGTATTTACTGTCCATGTAGGCAACCCTACTTCAATATATTCCTCACACCATGCCGCCATTCTGTCCAAATAATTCTGGTTTCCAGTAGCTTCAAATGCTCGGCTTACTCCGTAATAGGCAACGCCGCACGGCCAATCCCATGTTAGATCCATACTTAACGTATATTCTACAACTCGATCAATCGTAGCTTTCAATTCGTTGATGTCTGTATTTAATTTCATCATGTTATACCTCCTAAATCGAAGCTCTTGCAGCAGCAAGAGCTTCGATAGTTTTAGATGTTATATTCTGCTTTTTGAACTTCCTTCAAATAAAGGTTCAAAAAGCGGGCTTTCGCAAGCCGAGCAGGTGAAGCGCTACTTGAGAAAGGCGGAAGCGCAAGTGTACATCATTACGTACACGTGAACCTACAATGTTTCTGCAAGAAACATACATCGGAAGCTTATGCTAGACTTTCCAAGTTCGCTCCATATTCGATGTCGACTAAGCTACGATAGCGTAATCATCGTTATCAAAGTCCGCTTTTTGAACTTCCGCTATGCTATTAGCGGAAGTTGCCTTTTTCGATGATCCCCTGCTTCTCATCTAAAATTTCTTGGTATCCGGCTTCTAGATAAATTTGTTTAGATTTTTCATATAATGTATCAAATTGATCTTCAGGAGCAGTTACAATTTTAATATACAGTTCTTGGAACAATTCGTTCAGATCCGCTTTATATTCGCCAACCGTAGTTACAACATCAGTAAACAATGCATCTGGAGTACGATATTGTGCAGTATCAGCATAATATTTCAAGTGAGTTTCGATTAAAACCTCGTATCCTGGTGGTGCCCAGTTTCTAATCTGAGCTTTTTTGTTCACTTCTGCATCTGGATATTGTGCACTTTCTGTTACAATAGCCCAGTAATCTTTATTATTGTTCATAGATAAAACAGATTCACCAGTGTATTCTTCATTTTTCATTGCAATCCCTTCTGAATCAAGTGTATAGTTGTCACCTTCTACACCGTTTTGTAACAAGAATAGAACATCTGGTTGACTCATCCACTCTAGGAACTTCCAAAGTGCAATACGTTCAATTTCTGGAGTTTCATAGTTGACGCCCATAATGAAACCAAACGGCCAGTAAGCACGGCCTTGAGGTTGCAGACCCTCTGGAATACCAGCATTAGGTGGCAGAAGAGCAAACTCAGCTGTTGGATTATTTACCAGCGTCGCAGACATTACATCTGTATTGCTAGATAGATAAGTGGCATAAGTACCCGTTCTGCCAGCTACGAACTCTGATTTCACTTTATTGTCATCATCGCGTAAGTAAAACTCTTTATCAACAATTCCATTATTGTATTGATAATTCAAGTTTTTAAGATAACGTTCTGTTGCTACCGTTGTAAAATCTGCAACGGAAAGATCAGAATAAAGTGCACGATATTCTGCATCAATTGGCCAATCGCGGAATCCATAGTTATAGTTGAAGTTGTTACGAACCAAGGCTCCTCCAACGACTCCTAGACCAGCTTCTTTCCATTTGACAAGCATTTCATTATATTTCTCTAGTGAAGTTAAATCTTCTACTTTCAAACCAACCTGTTCAACCCAGTCTTTACGAATCAAAGTTAAGAAGTTATCCGCATCTGGACGACTTGCATAGAAAAAGATTTGTTCGTCATTAATAACACCATATTGTTCAATCGTAGAACTCATACTTGCCCAATAATTAGGTGCATAATTTGCAACTTCATCCCAATTGATAGGCTGTAAAACCTCTTCGCTGTAATAAGCGATCTGCTGTGGCATATCGTAGTGGAAAATGATATCTGGTGCTTTATGAGCTGCTAGCAGCTGTTGGAAATCCTGCACTTCATTACCACGAGAAATAGGTACATATTTCACCGTTACATTATTTTTATCTCCAAATTCTTTTTGAATCCAGCGAGTATAGTAGTTGTCAGCAACGTTCCAGCCTTCAAAAGCACGGTCATAAACGGGAATTTCAATCGTTACATTTTCCGGGAAACCTGCAGAATAATCAGTGAAAGCGCCCTCTTCTACATTATTTGTTGCAGCAGGCGGTGAAGATGGTTTCTCTGAGTTTACGGGTTTATTATTACCGTTTGAACTACATGCAGACAATAAACCAAAGACCATAACTAACGTTAAAACGATAACTACTAATTTTCTATTTCTCATTGCAAATTGCCTCCCTAATTAATATTAATGAAACAGTATTGAGTCCTTTTACTCTTTGACAGCACCAAGCATGACACCATTAACAAAATACTTTTGAATAAATGGATATATACAAACTATGGGAACGGTAGCAAAGATAACGCAGGCTGCTTTCAATACATCGGGATTCGTTACTTGCACCATAGTTGCCTCAAGTTGAAAGCTTTCGCTAGCTTCAATAACCATATAGTAAAGCTTTAATTGTAATGGACGCATTTCCGTATTCTGCTTAATATAGAACATCGCATCTTGATAGGCAATCCATCGGCCCACCGCATAAAACAGCGACAATGTTGCGATAATTGGCTTAGACAGTGGAAGTACAATGTTGAATAATATTCGAAAATGTCCTGCACCATCGATACGTGCTGATTCCTCTAAACTTACTGGAATACTGCTAGAGATCGCACTTCTCATAATTAAAAAGTTGAATGCACTAAATGCTTGTGGCAATATAAGTGACCATATGGTATCCAGTAGTCCAAGCTGATTAATAAGCATATACTCTGGAATTATTCCGCCGCTAAAGTATAGCGTCATTAAAAAGATAAATGTTATAGCTGTCCGTCCTTTAAGCTGTTTACGGGATAAAGGATAAGCTGCACAAATCGTTATAATCATACCAATTATTGTAAATGCTATTGTTACGACAACAGATACATATAAAGATCGTAAAATAGATGAATCACTTAGCACTTTTCCATACGCTTCAAAAGTGAATCCTAGTGGCCAAAGCATGACTTTATTCGCTAATACATAGGCGTCTGCACTCAACGACTTCGCCAAAGTGTGTACTAGCGGTAACAAGCATGCTAATGATGTCATAGCCACAAAAATATTGATTATAACATCCCACACATCAAACCGTTTTTTTCGACTCACCATAATTAGGTTATTAGATGCTTTCATAGTTTGTCTTCCTTTCTACAGTAAGCCGTCCTCGCCAAGTTTTTTGGCAATTCTATCAGCCAATATAACTAACGCAAGCCCTATTACTGCCTGAAACAGTCCTAGTGCAGTAGCTCTACTAAAATTACCACCTTCAATACCCCAACGATACACCAATACCTCTATAGTCGTTGTATACTCCGTGGTAGCCTTATTCGCAAGCGCATAAATCCGTTCGAAGGAACCGCCCATCACTCTCCCTAAATTCATGATCAATAGCGTAACGATCGTCACTCGAATACCAGGTAGTGTTACGTTCCACATTTTACGCCAGCGTCCTGCGCCATCGACAATTGCTGCCTCATATAGCTCCGGATTAATAGCACTCATCGAAGCTAAATAAATAATTGTCCCCCAGCCCATACTTTGCCAAACTCCAATAGCTAGATAGCTAATTAGCCAGTTATTATCCGCTTGCAGAAATGGAATCCGTGTGCCGCCCAATGAATCAATAATATTGTTGATAAGACCATTACCTAAACTTAGTAGTTGATAAGCAATTGCGCCGATAATAACCCATGATAAGAAGTGAGGTAGGTACAATAACGTTTGGTTAATTCTTTTCATTTTCACGCTTTTAATTTCATTAAGTAGTAACGATAAAACAATTGGCGCTGAGAAGCTTAGTATTAAGTCTGATACATTAAGAAGTAAAGAGTTTTTAATTGCTCTTGCAAAATCGCGTTTTGCAAAAATATCAAGGAATACTTGGAATCCTACCCAATCGCTATCCCAAAAACCTTTCGCAATTTTATAGTCCTTAAAAGCTACTATTGTTCCGAACATAGGCGCTATTTTGAATAGAGCTACAAAAATGATTGGGAGCAAAAGCATCAAGTATAATTCTTTGTCTCGCTTAATGTAGAACCATATTCCTTTGCCATCAACATCGCGTCTTTTTAAAGCGTTTACATTTTTCACATCTATACCTCCTCCTTCGATCTACATCCCCTTTTCAAATGTGAAACCTTGGCGAATTCGAAACCTTGGTAAATTTTTTATGTTTGAACGGAGAAACTACCTCAAATATTACACTGAGTCTTTAACAAACGTAAATCTTGAATTTTGATTGCAGCTATCATTTTTGATTATTGCCAAATTCCCTTGATACGACTAGGTTCTTACAAATTTCCATCCTAATTGAGCCTTCCCTTTCCCTTTTACTTCTAACATCTTCACGATGGATTTTTTTCTTGAAATCAAAAAATACAGTAGTAATCAAAACTAATCAATAGTATCCTGTCTGAACAGGATAAACAAAAATGGAGCCGTCTTCGGTGGTCTGTACTGACCACCGAAGACAGCTCCATTGAACTTATTGTTAGACATATTGTAGCATCTATTATGACGTTAGAGTCTTTGAGGTCTTTGAGATCTTAGCAGCCTTATAGCTAGTCGGAGAGATACCCTCGTACTTTCGAAAAAATCGATTGAAGCTTTGAACATTATAATATCCGACTTCGGTAGCAATTTTAGTAATATTAAGATTTGATTCCAACAGTAATTGCTTCGCCTTCTGGATCCGCAAGATATTAACGTAATCAATCAAGCTTTTGCCCGTTAGCTCGTATATAATTTTGCGCATATAAGAATAACTAATCCCGATTACCTTCGCCATATCTTCAAACACGATCTCTTCGCAAAACTTTTCTTCCAAGTAATGGATGATCCGTTCTCCGTAGTTAATTTCGCCCATATTGTGTGCAAGATACTGAATAATATCACTAAAGAACTCACATAAATGCTCTTCAATCTCATTAAGCGTATCAGCAGAAGCAATTGCATAATAGATATTCTCATGCCCCGAAAATATCCGCACTGTACTAATATTATTTTCCATTAGATGCCTTAAAGTTGCGCCTATCATTTGGTTGTAGATAAACAAAATATTATCGTAGGATATATATTCGACGGATTGAATCTCGTTACGAATGACTTCCATTTCTTTAATGATGCTTCCTAGATCTCCAATATCTAAATAATTGAGAATACGCCTTTCGCTGTTCGAGGGATAGATGTATTTTTTACCACGCTCGGCTCCCTGCTTCCAGAAAGTAATACCGCCACTCCCTTCGATCAAGCGATGTTTAATAACTTCCATCGCTTCCACCACTTGGTCAGAAATCATTGAACTCGTCTCTGTCGGACTACTCACACCGATAGTCACGGAGTTGCCAAGCAGTTCGGTCGCTATCTCGCGGATCGTGACGAGAACTCCCTTGATCCTATCCAAATTATTTTCCAATTCATCTTGCCCATAATTAATTACAATAGCGAAGCAGCCCTCACCTTTATATACACTTCGCGCATGTATACCATCTGGAAATTGACTCTCACATTGCGAGATAAGTAGATGTCTGTTGTAGCTACGTGTCTCTCGATTCGTCTTGCTCACATACCGCCTATGCTGATCAATAGATACAATAGCAACTAGGTAATTCGATTCTGGAAACAGCTCCGCGATCTGTTTGGAAACATCGCCGCGCAGCAGATTGTAAATTGCAAGTTTACGAGTATCTTGTTCACGCTCTTGAAGAAGCTTATGTAATCCCTCCTCTTCCTCTTCCATTCGCCTGAAAGCTGCGTCAAGATAAGCGAGTTCATTCTTACACGTCCCCCCCGGATTACCACGCGCACGCACCGCCCTAACCAGCTCACGCACCGGCTTGGACAGCCATATCGCTAGAAAGGCGATCAGTACTGTACCAACAAAAATGATAATCATCGTCAATAAAACAATACTGCGCTGCAAGTTATCAGTCTTGATCATCAGCTTATCCATCGAATAAATATTAACATACATCCATCCGAGCGGCTCCGAGCGGGACCATGTGTACAGCAAGCGCTCTCCTTCGAATTCATGGAATGTATAGCCCTCCGTCGTTCCCTTATTCAATATTTCTTGAATAAATGGCTGCTTGCTGCCATCGGTGAACAGCAAGTCCTTGTTATCATGTGAAATAATAGTGCCATCTGATGTCATGAGCAGGTAGTCATGCTCTCCCTGTTCTGATGAACTCAAGTAATCCCCCATTTGACTTTCTCGCAAATTGACGACTATAGTCCCACTTGTCGTCGTCGAAAGACTATTCAGTGGCAGCATATAAGATAAAACGTTGATCCCCGAGCTTAGCTTACGTGGAAACCATACACCGCTAATCCCTCTTTTTTCAGCAATAGCTTCCTCCATCCAGTCGGTGGAATCATATTGATCCAACATCGTAATTCCTTTGTCGGTTGAGACAACATAATCGGAATCATTTAAGTAAAAGTAAGAGGAATAGACGCCATCCACCCTGTGATTCAAATTTTTCAGCTCCTGCAATATCGCCTGTGCGCTGCTTACATTGCTATAATTTGAGTTAAGCTCAGCAAAGGTCTCAAAATTACGGATTTGATTAAATATGCTAGTTACAGTAAGCCGCACCGCATCCTGAGCAAGATTATTAAGCGCATTGTTATTGAGCTCACGATTCGCATTCAGTCCTGCCAAAGAGGATTCTGCGATCGCTTCCTCGGAATTATGTAGAATTTGTGTACCGCTATACCAAGTTAGAATTGCTGTCGGAATTGCCATAACGCAGAACAGAATCAGTGCCATTTGCAGCATCATAGGAATTCGTTTCATTAGGTCACTCCTCTTGCCATTAATTGTATTCATGGCTCCGTATAGTATACGCTTATTCCAGTATAAATTATATAAAGCGCTTTCATATGGCTGGTTTTTTGTTGTTTGGTGTTTAGTTCATATATTGAGAGAGAATTCCAAATAAAACCCAACATACAAATTTGGGTTTTATTATTGTAGTCACATCTGTGGTGCCTGCATTTGCGAAGTCTACATTCAAGAATTTATCCCCTTTACCTCGACTCCATATCCCTTTGATTTCCGTTTGAAATAGTTATCCTTTTCCTTATCGATCGCTTCAATTCCTAATACTTTCAGTTGAACGATCATCTCTTCATACTGTTTGTTAAACTCTTCGTCGTTCTTTGCCATAATGATGATCGCAATTTGCGATTCTTTATAGGCTTTAATTTTCATTTCATCGTTGGCTAGATCACTATCTACAGGCAACAAGTCACCGGGTATTATAAGTGGCGCCGTGTTATAAATTTGAATGCCGGACGTTCGGCTATACGCGCTAGATGCCCGGTAAACAGTTATGGCAGACATATCCGTCTCTTCGGTCGGCCCAGCGGAAACGCTCCAGATAAATGCGTTATGATGAAATGGCCAGAAAGCAAAAACTCCGGTATTCATATAGTCGGTTGCGTTCTTAATCCCTTGTTCCGTCTTCACCACTAGACCTTTATCGTCAATAGTGTAATCGACACCTTCAATTCCGAAGCTATGTAAGAGCATTCCTTCTTTACTAGTCATAAAGCTAAGCCATTTCGCCAGTTTTTCTGGCTCTTTGGTAGATTTAGAGATAAAGGTTTTCATCCAGCCGCCATCTGGCCGAAAGCTCTTCCCTAGAACTGGTATCGTCCCATTGTCAGATAAAATCGCGCCCGAGGATGTCCAGTAATCGTTATTAAAGTAGGCATTATTCGCCATGTTTCCGATAAATGTGAATACTCTCCCTGTAGCAATCTCTGCCTTCACCGCTGCATTATCTACCGTTAATTGACCTGGATCGAAGTAACCTCCCCGTTGGGCTTTATAGAGAAATTCCAACGCTTGTTTCGTTTCTGGAGCCAGAATGACATCCCGATAGTTACCCTGCTTATCAACTGGCATTGCGCCGAATGTATCCTGGAGGAAGCTCAATGTCGAATACTCCTGATAGGCTTTTCCATCCACTAGTAGAGGAATGATAGGCGCTCCATCAATCTCAAGGTTCAGGTCTTTAACTTTCTGATAGGCTGCAAGCAATCCTACTTCTGTCCTCAGGTCATCAAGCGTCAGGCCCGCTTCCTTCAGTATATTTTGATTCACGATAATACCTTGGTTATAACCATAGCTTAGCAAATCCCTGTAATATTGCTCGGAAAGTTGATATACCCTTCTAGCATCAGACGAGTTGATGTGGCTCGGATAAGCGTAGAATCCACCATCCCGTGCCTCGATGACTTCCTTCACATCGGCCGGAAATTCTTCGAGAATATGTGATTCAGGATCATATTGGGTAAGGAACTCGTCCAGATCCCAAACCTTCCCTGTCTCAATTAATTTACCTACCAAAATCGGATCAGTTAATGTCATTACATCAGGCAAATCTTCTTTCGAAACGAGCATCAGGTTCAGCTTCGTTGCACCACTTTGCGCTGGAATATTGAATTCGAACGTCAGTCCGGTCTGCTCCGTAATCGCACCTGCTACAGTCTTTGGATCTGTGCTCCATGTTTTGGGCGGATTCCAGAAGTCTACCGTCGAGAACCAGACTACTTTGGATGACGTCTGCGATTGAGTGTTGCCCTGCAATGCAGTTTTCGCTGAATAGTTAACTCCTTCGTTATTTCCTTTCGAAGTACAACCTGCTAACATCATAGCAATTATGAGAAAAGCATAGACGAGCAATTTCTCTTTCTTAATCTTCATAAGAGTGTAAATCCTTCCTTTATAGAGTTCCAAATACCGTAATCGATATCAAGGCTACCATTTATAGCTTACGAAACTTACTTGGCGTAATTCCGAAGTGCTTTTTGAATAGCTTGTTGAAATGAAAATAATCTTTGTACCCCACTCTATGAACAATGTCTTGAATCGAAAGATCTGGATCGTTCATTAACTCCTTAGCTGTATTTAATCGCTTATACATAATATAATCTGAATAGGTTACCCCTGTTTCTTTCTTGATCAAAGTACTCACGTACCCGAGACTAAAATTGAAGTCTTTGGCAATCTCACTTAACAAAATATCCTCGGTAAAGCTACTGTCAATAAATTTGATAATTTTCATTGCTTTTTCATTGGGGATATATACTTCTTCTCCGCTCAATTGATTGAAGAATGCTTTCAACCCATCGAAGAGTTGTTTGATTGATTCGTATGACCGGGCGATAGACTCATAATGGAGATGGGAAATTTCGTTGATCTTGCCCGAATGCCCATGGTATTTGTAAACAAGTGAAACGACTTGATTATAGATCGAGGATATAAGATCGATATTTATAAATTGATTATTGCACTCATCTCCTAAGCGACTCAGAAGGGTTTCGATTTTCTCTCGTGTTTGTTCTTTGATGGACACTTCCAGATTCAGAATTATTTTACGAATCTCTGGCGGAAGCTCTTGTGCTTCGTAATATAAGGTCTGTTTCCCACGATGAAAGCTAGTCGTGAACATCGCGATATCTGATTCCTGATAAAGCTTGGCAATCGGTGCAGAATATAATCCGATGCTACTGATCCCAACGAACTCCACACCAGCTAGGTTATCCGTGATATAATCCACTACTTTGACGGGGTGCTTGCTTTCATCATAATTGATAAGCATCGAAACTTTGTTATGTCCTGTGCGAATCCGGACAGACTGCAGTCCATTCACCTGCAACTTCTGTTCAGAGAAAAGAGATATCGTTGAGGAAGAATATCTGCAGCAAAGAAATCGGTAATGCGGATAATTAAATGCTAGCCCTCTGTTAGACAGAAAATTTCCGATTGTAAAATTATTATCCGATTCCAAAAACTCGAACAGATCATCTAGTGGCAATTCCTTCTCCTGCGTTGCCTTTTTCTTTTGCAGCATTCCCACCTTAAACCGCTCAACCATACTTAGTAGCTTGTCTTTTTCAATCTGCTTTAACAAATAATCGAATGCTCCTAAGCGTACCGCCCTTTGGGCATAAGCGAAATCCGCATATCCACTTATGAGGGCAACCTTTGTTTCTAATTTCAGCCCATTTACTTTTTCCAATAGTTCGATTCCGTCCAGTCCAGGCATCCGAATATCAGAAATAACCAGTTCCGGTTTTTTATCTATAATAATGTCCAGCGCAGTCAAACCATCATGCGCTTCTCCAATAATAGTGAATCCGAGACTCTCCCAATCTATTAAATTCGCAATTCCATATGCAACCCAAGGTTCATCGTCAACAATCAATACGTTATACATTGGCCTCCCCCATCTCTTTAATGCCCATATCCGTAGGTATTGTAATACATATAGTGGTCCCTTTCTTCCATTCACTGTCGATCGTCAAATCCGCTTGATCTCCATAAAATAGTTTAATTCTGCGATAACTATTAGCTAGCCCAATGCCTTGGCTAACATCATTCAACTGGTTTCCGGATGTTTCTAATTGCTGCAATGAAACCCTCAGTTCTTGGAGACGGTCTGCTTCTATTCCACAACCATCATCTGCGATCGTAACTCGAATCATATTCTTTCCAATCCTGACAATGCTAACATTAACTATTCCTGGAGCGATCTTTTTCTCCAGCCCATGAAATACTGCATTCTCCACTAAAGGCTGAAGTAGCATTTTTAATATCTTGACTTTATAGACGCTTTCATCAGCGTTAATGACAATTTTAATTTTCCCTCGAAAACGAAACTCAATAATGTTGGCGTATTCCTGTATATGAATAATCTCATCTTGAATAAATACAATATTGTCTCCTTTTACGGAGTAACGGAACATACTCGACAGAGATGTGGAGATATGTGCGATATCCTCTACTTTATGAAATAAAGCCATCGCTCTGATCAATTCAAACGTATTATATAGGAAATGAGGATTTATTTGGTTGCGTAAAGTCGAGACCTCCATTTGTTTATTTACGATTTCAGTTTCATACATCCTCAGCTGCACATTTTGAACATCTTGACTTAATGTATCGATATCATCAAGCATCTGATTCAAGTTATTAGCAAGCACTCCGATTTCATTGTGGTAAACGACATTAAACCTACTTTGACCGTCGCTTCTCGCATAATTTTTCACGAAATCTAGTAAAGCTTTAACAGGCTTCAGAATACGACTATAGAATATGAGCAAAAACAAACAGAATATCGAGAATATAATGATATACGTAACAATATTTAAGCGCTTAATGATGTTCAGATCTGCCAGAAGCTCCTTTTTGGGGATGATGCTAATGATTTTCCAACTATTGTAGGCCAGCGTAATATCTTGAACAATATAGTGATTATCATTGCGCAACACTTCTACTTGAACTAGTTCTTCCGTGCTTACCTCATCTGTACCCGTTATTATTTGATCGTTTTGATCGACAAGCAACAGTTTAGAGTTCTGTGAAAGCTTTGATTTGCTAAGTATATTTTTGAAGTGCATGACGTCCATAATGAATACGCACATCCCTCGATAATCCTCAAGTACGCGATTGTTTTGCAAATTATACACCGGAACGGAAATCGTATAATATGTACCGTTCAATTGATTAGGATTAACGACCGAATATTCGATATCAGACACTTTTCGCTTCATTACTGGGGAATAAGCTTGTCCGGCACTTGCGGCCATCTGACCTTCCCTGTCATAGAGCTGAATGCCCATCATGTTCTCCTTCAAAGCAAGCGTACTGGAAAATACAGATAACATTTCTTTATTCATTAAAATTCTTGTTAGATCTTCATTCATACTCAAATACGATTGGATCGTCGGACTGTAAAGCAATGAATAAGAAATACCGTCCATATCCTTAAAAAAGCTCGCCATCGTTTCTTCGATCTGCAATATAATTTTATTCGAGGACTCCGTAACCTTATTCTCGACAGTGCGCTCAGCAATTTTGTTAGAAATGATAAAAGAACTCAAGAGAATGATTAGCATAAACAAAATAAGATACATAATTTGTTGAATCAGGCTGAGCTTCTGAAGTCGTTCCTTCATATAGTATTTCCCACTCCTATACCACCAATTAACTTTTCTATTGATTTATTGATATATATGTTAATTCAATTTTATGATAAGCGTTTTCATTCAATAATGCAATTTACAAAAAACAAGCTGCTCCGCTAGCTATTTTCGCTAATGGAGCAGCTTGTTACATATCAAAGTCTACTGTTTTGAACTTCCGCTTAAAGTGAAAGATATACGAGGATTATGCTGATGACTGTCGAACATATTAGAAGTATAGGAGCGATGCAGAATGTCTACTATTCATAATGTCGATCTTCACAGTATTCCCCTCTATTTCGTTTATGAGCGCAAAAGTATGAATGAGAAGCAATTTCAAGGCGTATTTCATGCCCATCAGGGCGTCGAGATTCTAATGATACATGAAGGCAACGGCACTCTCATTGTCGATCAAAAAAGCTATGAAATAAAATCGGGATTAATTTGTGTATTTCAGCCATACACATTACATTACGTTCAGATGAATATTAGTGAGGATGTTCCGTTTGTACGCTCAATCGTTCATTTTGAGCCTTCCTTATATGAAGCTTACTTTGAAAAATGGCCTGCCCTACAAAGTTTTTTCAAGTATATACATAAAGGCAATCTCCCCGCTTCAGTTTGGTGTAACCAAGTCGAAATGGAGCGGCTAGCGACTGTTTTACATAGTTTGGATGAGAATATTTCCGAGTTGTCCAAAGACCGATATTTCGAGGAATTTTCTTTGTTTTTGATTTCATTTTTCCGAACTTTCAAGCGGATCTGGGAAAGTAATGCGTTAAGCCCCTCTGACCAAAAGGAAAGACGAAAACCACATCAGGTTGAACGAATAATGGAGTGGTTGGATAACAACTTCAAAGAGCCTTTGCGTCTAGAGAGCATGAGCCGCGATTTACATCTTTCTGCGCATCATTTATCTCACTTATTCAAAGACGCCACTGGTAGCAGCATTACTGATTATCTTACAGCAAAGAGAATGCAGCAAGCGCTGCTACTACTTATGTCCAGTGATTATGCCGTTGCACGCATAGCCGAGGAAGTAGGAATTACGAATTGCTCGCACTTCATCAAGCAATTCAAAAACCATTTCGGTTCGACACCGCACCACTATCGCAACCGATGGCTTAACAATATTCAGCAGTACAAATAACTGCGAAATTCTACTATTATTTATAGGATTAGCTACACATTAAGCCTTAGTTTAATTACACAATGCGATATGCATCACGCTGTGCAATTAAACTAAGTTCAGCCGCCTTAAACGCATGCTCTTGCGTCATTGCATACTCCGTACGGTTCAAACAATCTACTATTAATTGACCAAAATACGGATAGCCAACTTTTCCCGCAACATGTATATGCTGTTCTCCTTCCCCGTTGACGAGATATACATGGTCGCCTGAGCTTTCTCTTCCAATATCAACATACTTACGTAATTCAATATATCCATCCGTACCCAAAATCGTCGTTCGTCCATCTCCCCATGTGCTTAGACCTTCTGGCGTGAACCAATCCACCCGGAAATAACCAGTTGCTCCGTTATCGCCAATGAACGTTGCATCGCCGAAATCCTCGAATCCCGGATACTGAGGATAATGATAGTTTGCGACTTTACTATGAGCTAAAGTCGCATTTTTTGCTCCTGTAAAGTATAAAAATTGTTCGATTTGGTGACTCCCAATATCGCAAAGTATGCCGCCGTATTGTTCACTTTGGAAAAACCACTCTGGTCTTTGCGCCAAGTTAATGCGATGCGGTCCAAGACCTAACACTTGCAGCACTCGTCCAATCGCTCCTTGCTCAATCAATTGACCCGCGTAGACTGCACTTTCATTGTGCAACCGCTCACTGTAATAAACCGCATATTTTCTGCCTGTTTCTTGTACCATCGAACGAGCAGATTCGAGCTGATCCATAGTTGTAAACGGGGCTTTATCTGTAAAATAATCTTTGCCTGCTGCCATAACTTGTAGTCCAAGCGCACAACGTTCGGATGTAATGGCCGCTCCTGCAACGAGCTTAACCTCCTGATCCTGCAGTATCTCTTCTAACGAACTCGCAACACGAATATTTGGGTATTTTTCTATGAATTTATTTACTTTCTCTTGATCAGGATCGTATACCCACTTCAATTGGCCGCCTGCTTCTAGAAGCCCATTACACATCCCATAAATATGACCATGATCTAAAGCCGCAGCAGCAAAAATAAATTGTCCTGGTTCACATACCTGATTGCTCTTACCTACTGGTGCGTAATACATACCGTTGTTTTTCTGCATAATAATCATCTCCTAAAACTTTTTATGATCATGTCTAGAGCTACTACCTCGCAAATAAAAAGTAGCACCGAAAGCCTAAGCTAAGATTTATAATTACTACCAGTTGTAATGGATGTCGCTTGAAAGTTTTCAATGGAAGTTTGTTTCTCATAGAAATGGGTTGCATTTGCTTGAATGCCTTCCCTCGTATAGAAAGGATCATTAGGCTGAAGCGGCAATTGTACTAATTCGCCTGTACTTGCTGACTTATAGATCGCAGTGATCAGCTCTAATGTTTGACGACCACTCATTCCATCAATAAGTACTTCTGATGCTCCTTCAATAGCTGAAAGCATGTTATCAATTTGTCCCGTATGCCCTTCATAAGCGACCTCTGGTAAACTCTCATACAGCTCATGAAGCTTGTTCTCAAGCTCCTCATTCGGTTTGGGGAATCCATTCTCAGTAGAGATAGAAGCTTTCACCTTCCATGGGACAGATATTCGGGCGTTTTTGCCTTGCATAATTAACTGCTGCTCTTCACCGTGATGAACAACTGAGCTTGTAATTTGACCAAGAGCGCCTCCATCAAAACGAAGCATAGCCATCGACAAATCTTCTACCTCGGCATTATCATGCGATACATTGCTCATAAAGGCTTGTACTTGGCTCGGACAGCCTACCATCCAGAGCATGGCATCGATATGATGTACAGCATGATTTAACGTTGGCCCTCCTCCTTCTTTTTCCCAGGTGCCTCTCCACCACAAATCATAGTAGCAGTGACCTCTCCACCAGAAGGAGTCAACTTGTACATGTACGATTTCTCCCATTAGACTACTATCAATGACCGACTTTAATTTCATCATGGGCGTTCTGAATCTATTTTGCGCAACAATAGACAACAATTTATCCGTTTTTTGAGCAGCCTCATTCATCTGATCACATTCCGCCAATGAGGAAGCCATCGGTTTCTCGACCAATACATGCTTGTTAGCTTCAAGAAATTCAACAGCCAAAAAAGCATGTGTATAGGGCGGCGTGCAAATGGATACTACATCAATATCTTCAGCCAAAATATCTTTATAATCGGTATATGCACTTGCTTCAAGCCCAAATTTTTGAATTTGTTCTAAAGCTTTTTTCTCATAAATGTCGACAATAGCTACAATCTTACAACGGGTAGGAAACTGTAGGTACGCTTCAATATGGGCGCTGGAAATAGCACCCGAACCAATAATAGCTACTTTTAGCATCGCTAAACCTCCAATATAGTTGATACTAAAAGCTTAACAATATTCCCTTTGCATTTGTATGTTCATATTGTGCAAAAATACCGCTACTTTGTGGTTCATTCCCATTTGTCATAGACGCAGCAAAAAGATGACTCCTGATGAATTCGAGGAGCCACCTGCTTTCGGCATTACATTTTTTAATTAACGAGTTGTCTTATGTGCATGTTCTGACTATACCGCTGGCATCTTGATTCTGAATACGGTAATCGACTGAGCCGGAAACTGATGAGAAAAGCCGCTACCTTCGTACGAGAAGTCGTGCTGAATCGGTACAATCTTCTGAGGCTCATCGAAGCTGTTCTCATCCTCAAGCGAATGTCCTGCTAGTTCAAAACTTTCGACAAAGCGTTCGCCTGCCTCCTGCAAATCCTCCAAAGCAATATCCGCAGCTACAGCAACGTCCTGCATATTAACAACCTTGACGATTGTGTCGCCTGTTGCGTCATCTGCGCTTGAAGAATAGTAGAGCGGCTGGAGAGATGGTAGCTTATCAACCGTATCATGAATGAGCTCACCATTGATGAAGCCGCGCACCTGTCTGCCCGATACTTCAAGCGCAAGCTCATATGTGACGTCCGTCTCGACAGCGAACAAGCTTTGAGTTAAGCAAGAGCTTCGTCCGTTCACACGAGAGCTGATCATCGAATCTTGATTTTGCCAGCCGCCGAGTTCCCAGAATAATTGGTTTTGGTCATCTGCTTGGCCAAAGTACACGACAAATCCTTTCGTTCCGCTCGTCCTCTTAGCCGTCATGTATAGCGTATAGTTCGTCCAATCGGTATCACCAAGTCGCGCTGAGCCCTTCGCCTTGCCTTCGAGGCGAGCTTCTTCTGTATCCGACAGCTCGGCCGTCCAGCCGACGAAAGATCGTTCTTCGCTTGTATCGTTGTTTACGATGCGTACGTCCGAGAAGTTGACACTGCTAGCGTTCGCAGCAAACTCAATTGCCCCATTAATGGGCTTCAGATCGGTCGCTTGCAGCTCCTCGAAGCCGCTCGCTTCTATGTGGAGTAATTGGTCGCCTTGATGGTGCATGAACAGCTGCTGCACATAATAGTTCGCTGTTCCAAACACCTCATGATTGTTGAACCAGATTAGATCTGGCTTCCAGTTCACGTAATCAACGTTACATAGCATCGGCGCATAGCAGGCAAGTCCAACCGCATGGGCATTGCGTTCCAAGCCAATCATGAATGTCGCTTCCGCGAGCGCATTATAATACGTATTGCCCCATGAGGCGTATTCACCTAGAAACACCTTCGGCTCATCAGCCTTAAACTTGTCATAGCGATCAAAGTTAGCCAGAAACCACTCAGGCGACTGATAATAATGCTCATCTACCAAATCCGATTGATTATCTCTTGCCGATTTCCAGCCCCGTTCATATTCCCCTCCTGCAGCGAAAGGACCACTTGAATTGATGATCTTAATATGTGGATACTTTGCCTTGATCGCTTGGTGGAAGTATGTATATCTCTCGAAGAACGGTTCACCGACCTCCTCATTGCCAATACCGATATATTCAAGTCCGAACGGCTCAGCATGTCCAAGCTGAGTACGGATTTCTCCCCATTTCGTTGATGAATCGCCATTCGCGAATTCGATCAGATCAAGTGCATCATCGATCCATGGTCCCAGCTCATCAATCGGTACGATCCGCTTATGGTGAGGGTCATACCCGGCTGGCAAGATGGGAATCGGTTTCGCACCAATATCCTTGCAGAACAGGAAGTATTCATAATAGCCTAAACCAAGTGTCTGATTATATCGCCAATTATTTCTTCTCGAAGGACGTTGTTCAACTGGACCAATCGTGTTCTTCCAACGGTACATCGAGTCGCGATCATCCGAGTTAAGTGAACCATCATGTACGAGACAACCACCTGGAAAACGTATAAACTTCGGCTTCAACTCAGCCAGTAAAGACGCAATATCTTCCCGCAGCCCGTTTGTACGTCCTAGAAACGTCTGAACCGGGAACAACGAGATCATATCCATATACAGCTTACCTACTCCAGTTGTCGTTATCGTCAGCCTACTGCTGAAATTTGTTTCATTAATTGAAATAACCGCCTCGTATCTACTCCATTCAGACGAGTCCACCACAACAGTCGCTTCTCCGTGAACGACTCCTGCCTTGCTTTCAATCGCAATGCGAACCGGCTCACTCAAGCTTTCATCACGCTTCGCGTAGAAGGAAAATCGATAGTCTTCTCCCACCCTAATCGGGATTCCCGAATTAAACCCTGCATTCGCCATGCCGACTCCAGCACCAGCTTTATCAATGGTAATTACGACGTAGTGTCGATTACGGTCATTGATCGGCTGCGAGTCCTCGATCCGGAGCTCGGCCTGTCCGCCACCTCTCTCGACTTTCTCCCAAGCAGTCAGCGCATGGAAATCCGGGTGATCGATCGGATCAAACTCGAACGAACGATTGCGGACTAATTCCGCATAGAGCCCACCGTCTGCCGCATGGTTTAAGTCCTCGAAGAAAATGCCGAATAAATCGCCGAGTTCCGCCCCCCGTTGCTGCGTATAAATCTTAAGCTTACCTTTTGTCTCACTCATATGAATCTCCTCCACTAATTGTTATTCACGTCCACGTTAGTTACTATAGGTATCACTTATCCTCACAACTGAAATATAATCCATAATATTATTGTTATACAATCTTATTTTCCTTCTTTATGTCGCAATCGTAAATGATGTATGATAGGTATTAACTGATTTATTGTCCAATTATGTGGAGGGATTATCTTGATTGATATTAAAAGATGTGGCTACAATACTACGCATCAAGAAGGGTTCAGCATCGATCGTCCAGATGGCTCCGGCGATTATTTATTTGTGCTCTTCCGCTGCAGGATAGAGGTCGAATCGAAGGGCAAACGTATCGTCACAGAACAAAACAGCTATATTCTGTTTGATAGAGGTAGCAAACAATACTATAAAGTTTTTGAGCAGCAGATGGTGCATGACTGGTTCCACTTTGATTCCGATGAAATAGACGAGCTTTGCGAGCAGCTTCGACTTCCGCTTGATACGATCATGACTGCTCACGATCCTTTTTATATTTCTAGAAAGGTGAGCGAGCTGCAAAGTGAGCATGTACATAACGGCCCATACAAACGCGAGATTATGGACGCCACCGTACGTTGCCTGCTTATGAAGCTTAGCGAAATGCATACCCGTATTGATTCCAATCATCAGATTAGTAAGCATTACGAACAATTTATTAATCTCCGAAACATGATCTATAATACACCTTCAATTTCGTATTCCATCGATGAGCTCGCAATGAGTATGAATATGAGCAGGTCTCATTTTCAACAGCTGTACAAAGAAATATTCGGCGTGACAATCATCAACGATATTATTCATAATCGGCTCCAATACGCCATTTATTTGTTGGAAAATTTCACTCAGGATATTAAGACAATCGCAGAGCGTTGCGGCTATGAGAACGAGGTTCACTTTATGAGACAATTCAAGAAGAGCGTACACTTAACGCCGACCCAGTATCGCCGTAAATACCGATCGTCTGCCACGTGACACTCCTTTTCACCAATTAACAGCTTTAACTTACATCATAACGTCTGGCTACGGAGCGTGATATGTTCCCAGTTTGCAAACTTAGTGTTCCGTTCGTAGATTTCGATCAGAGTATGCTATATTTGCTTAGCCTTTATTCATAATACAGTGCGAATACATCTCTCCTAAGTTTCATAATTTTGGGGATACCAAAAAGCCTTAATAAATCAGCATTTCTGCTGCTATCAAGGCTTTTCTTTGCCTCATTCATAATGGTTAGATATCTCATTTCAATCGCTTCGACTTACACGAAAACCTTGATCAGGACCAAAGCCATTTGCCTCGAACTTGCCTCGAAAAGATGCTTCATTGTTGCTGATATCTCCTATCCAGCCGCCACCCTTTACAACTCGGTATAAACCTTCCTTAATATCCACATCTTCATACCAATTCCATACCCATTCCCTTACATTACCTGACATATCATAAAGTCCTAGCTCATTGGGTTCCTTTGAGCCGACCACTTTTGTTTGATTATTGTTACTTTCTATGATAGGCCAATTCCAATCTCCAGTTAAGTAGTTATCGCCAGCATTTTTCCAATACCATGCTACTTCATCAGCTTCATCACTTCCACTGTATGTGTACCCCTCACTCATCTGACCTCCACTCGAAGCATATTCCCACTCCGCTTCGGTCGGCAAACGGTAGCCATTAGCTCCCTCATTGATGGTTACTGTCCATTTCATATTGTCGTATTCACTTTTATTTTCCGGATCTTTTTTCTTCATGTCTATATTGTAATAAGGTTTTAACCCCTCTTGTATACTCCTTTTATTACAGTACTCAATGACGTCGTACCAGCTTACCATTTCTACGGGTAAACTTTCGCCTATGAATTCTGAAGGATTACTGCCCATTATATTCTTCCACTCTTGTTGAGTCACTTCATATTTACTTATATAAAAGTCAGATATTGTTACATCTTTTTCATAGAAATTAGTTTTAGTATTCACGAAAGTCCCGCCTGCGACGAGCACAAAGTTCTCATTCGTCTCATGTATTTCATTGTTTTCATTGTTTGTAGTATTCTTTGTTTCCGTTCCTTTTGAACATGCGCTAGTAACTAATATAATAGAAATGAAAAGGAAAACTAACCATTTTCTCATTGATATATCTCCTTTAAATGAAGAGGAAGAGTTATAGTTTGAAATATATAAGGCCGCCGGATGTGAGACCGGCAGGCCTTAGCAATACCAAATAAAAAATTTACTCTATATAATGAAAGTCATCAAGCATTCGCAATTTTCCTTGTTTTACCGCTTACCATACCGTTACGTTAGAACTACCACTACTTTGATAGCCTTCTGTCGCCATGATCTGGTAAGACCAATTATAGCCAAGATGCATACCGACATTTTTCCACGCGTTAACATGGTTGCCAAAAGTAATAGCTACGTTGCTACCTGTCGCTCTTTTTGACTGTCGTACACTCCAGTACTGAGTAAATGTTTGTGTACCGTCAATGGAAGGCGCATTGTAGCGAGTAGTAGTATATATGTCATAGGTGCCACCATCACTGTACACGCTACCTTTGTACGTTCCAGTAGGTCTATAAGTGCCCCAGCTATCCACAACGTAATATTCTATGAGTGAGCTTCTTGTCCACCCGTAAAGAGTCAAATATCCGTTTCCTGATGGCGCCCAAACGCCAGCATTATAATTGACTGTACGAGTTGGTGAACCAACATTCCATCCTTTACCTGTAACAAAATTACCGGTATTACTCCAGTTTACGCTGTAATTCCCGCCAGCTCCGTTAGTAGCATTTACTGTTCCGCCACCATCGGTCCAATTTTGATAATAGTCTGTCGCTGCGCTTGAAGATGCACCAATCAAGCCAAAACTCATTGAAGCTACAATCGCTAAACTCAAAAATGTCTTTTTGAACTTAAACATAATCATCCTCCTCAAATAATTAGATTTGACACAACTTGTCTACATACCAGCTGTAAGTTGCTTCACTTGCAGTACATAACTTATCCTGTGTCTTATTCTGTGAGCTTTTCCTTGTCCTCCTTTCTAAATAGATTATATAAAGTAAACGCTTACATAACATTGAACTAATTAAAGATTTTACTATAATTATTTTACATATCCAAAATAAGGAATGAATAACTTAGAACACCAGAGTTAAAGCTCCGCAGATCAAGCATTTATACATGACACTGCGGAATGGATGATTTCCTCCTAACCAAAAACTGATAAGTATGCCATTTTTCATGTAGCAGTCAACGAATTTTATCCAGAAAAAGATTCAATTGTTCATGAGAGTTAACTTTAATTTTCAAATGGTAACAGCCTTCTCCCGATACTCGGTGAACTTCCACTACCTCATCTCAATCATTAATTAATCTTATAAATGAATCATGGTTTGCTGTTTTCATATAAATAATGACAAACGCTGTATACGTAAGTCCTAATTTCATTTCATCAATGATTAGAGAGTAAGCTTTAATTACACCACTTTCCTCAAGTTTTTTTATACGATTTCCAACGGCTTGTCCCGTCATATGAATTTGTTCACCTAAGTCTTTCCATTGAATACGTGAATTTTCGGATAATAACCGAAGGATCTGAAAATCAATGTTATCAAGGCAAGGTAGTACCAGCTGAACAGGTCCATTATGCGTTTGTCGGTGCCCTTAACTGTATGTACTGTGAAGTAAATTCTACCGAAGATTTCCTACAACAATAAGTATTCCCACCCGATAAAAGATCAAAGAACCCTGTTATTATCCCTGCTAAGCCAAAAGCCCCGTAGATACACGCATTCTGCATGATCACGTAGGGCGATTTATTGATAGACTTTCTTATTTTATGACAGGGGAATTTTTATTGATTTTGTCATGTTCTTTATGCTGTTTTAATATCTAGAGTTTTCCTCAAAACCAATTGATAATTCATTCTAATGCAACATATGCAAAGTTTACTAGATTCTTGTTCGTTACGATAAAAATGTTCGAAGTTTAATGATTTCAATACCCGCGAGCATTACTATGCCTATTCCATGAGTATCATTCAAGCGTGGCAGAAGATCATATTTATAGTATTCGTAATTATAGGAGTATCCTGATCCTCTACATACACCCAATATATTCCCCGCTTCATCTACACCATATTGTGCGAGTGCTTCCCATCCATAGTATGCACTTTCAACATATGGAATTGGGTTATCGTACCAGCCATTTTGCACTCCGCTTGCCAATGCATATATAAACATCGCCGTGCAGGAAGTTTCCTCATAGGAATCATGATCATCAACTATTTGATGCCACATTCCCCTTTCCCCTTGAAGCTGTTGATAGCCTTGACTTAATTGTCTGAACATCGTAAGCAGCTCACCATATTTCTCATGCTGCGGTGACAATTCCGCTAATAACTCTGCAAGTGAGAATATTACCCAGCCATTCCCCCTACCCCAAGAGACCGTATTCTGCTTATTAAATTTCATATCATAAACATGATGCATAATTTGAAGCTCTTCTCGGTATAAGTAATGACGATACTGCAAAATTTGATGTACAGCATCATCTATATATCGGATATTCTGTGTATAACGGTAGTATCGAACTAAAAATGGAACACTCATGTAGAGATCATCACACCACATTGTATGCTGCATAAAATCCGTACTTCCTTTTAAGCGATATAAGGTCCCATCTGGAAGCCGCTCCTGCTCATCCGTAATAAAGCCAGCTATTCGCTCAGCAACGGATACACTTCCTATTAAAGGGTAATTTTCCATAGTAAACAGCATCGTAGCTCCGAAAGAGCCGCAATCATCCAGACTGTCCATCAGCACGATTTGCTGATTTATTCCAGGGGCTCCGTACTGCTTACAATCCCATTTGGCATACTCATAATATTTCGTGCATAGTTCAATATGATTTTGCACATACGACTCAAACGATTCGATAGATAATATTTTCCCCGTACTTAATAATCCATATAAAGTTACACCTAACGGGTAATTCCATTTGCCATAATGAGTCGTTTCAACGAAGGGGCGAATTCTACTAAAAGGCGCATCTATATACCAATAATCTAATCCATTCTTTGTAGTATGTAAATTAGATAATTCAATAATTTGTTCTCGCACCGCTTCATCTATCGTTACATAAGGACCGCTATAGAGCCAATGTTCTGACGTTCCTTCAACGGAGACAGGACAATCCAACTTTACATATTCATTATTAAACTTGAAGTCCCAGCCCATTGCATTATACTGTAACTGAATCATTAAAGAATGAGCTCGATCTGTAGCTATATCTGCAGTAAACTCAAAATCATGCTCACCTTCACCAACAGACTCTGCTTGAAATTGTAGCTGTCCATCAATAAAAATCTGGAGTTCGCCTTTATAACGGCCTGTCAAATGAACAGGACTATCATTCTCCTTCGAGATCATTGTCCAAGCAATCGCATAGTTACCCTGCTCGCCATTTGTAAATATCCGCTTAATGGCAGTCAACTCTTGTTCGTTAGAAGACCATGTGGCATTTGGATACCAGCTTATTCCATCCTCATATTCTGATCTCTCTGTAGACGGAATAAATGGCAACTCCGTTGTGAGAGCTTCCGTAAAAATCCAGCCTTCGCCCCCCGCTCGTTCTAAGGACGGCATAATGAAATGCAGTGGTAATCCTTTAATAGAGCCAGTTCCGAATTTAGCACCGCAGCCCGTTTCTGTTTTCATAAAACGCAAAACAAAATGATTCCAACCTTTCCCGAGCGATAACCTGAACCAACTGCGCCGTTCAGGAAAAACCTCCTCCTCAATATTGGCATAATGAACCCTTTCGCCATTCAGGAATACTTGTGTCGGACCATAACAACTAAGACTAAACGGAAGCTCCTGCGCTTCTTCCATCCATAGCTTCGACCAAGCATATACGTATTGATTGTTTTGTAGCTCAGGTAATGCCTCTATCATATTTAAGTCATATCTAAAATCTTTGCCTCTAGTAAATCCAGCATAGTTCATTACACGAAATTGATAGGAAGCAGGAGGCTGATCCTCCATATACTTTCGACCAACTGATGTAAGCAGCTTTTCAACCTGCTGTATCATACATATTCACCACCTGGATATAAGGTAGATGCGTATAGTCGCTTACTCTCTATCAAGCCTTTCGAAACAGGCTGATTATTAATATCAAGCTGCACAGAGCTGTAAATGACTACTTTTTCATCATTGTATATAACAATTTGTTCAAAGCCAGACTGAACTAGATCGGCATGAACAACATATCCGTCTACAGGGAAAGAAACTACTGGCTCCATATGACCATTGTACAATGTTGGGAAAACGCCTCCACCTCTTCGATATGCCAAAATATAATCTACTCCACTATCATCCCATTGACGCATCGTTTCAATAATAGTTAGCCAACCGTTTGTTGTACGCTCTTCCTTCCATAACTCTTGACCGTGTTGATCCAATAAGAAAATACCGTCTTTCCCGGTTTCAGTCATTGTCCCGCCCATATCTCCGCGAACAATACGATCTAGCCCCGCAATTTGCAGACCTGGCAAATCTGCTCTAAATTTGCCCAGTGCAATATGCTGAGATTCAATGGAACCGTCATGACGCCAAAGCTCATTACCTTCAATGTCATACATGACAGTAACACTACCACCAATTACGATTTGCTGATTACCACGACCCAATACATCACCAACCCACACACAGTCTGCATGGTCTTCAAGTGGCAGCGTTGACCATTTTAATTCCCCTTGTGGTGTAAGTACATCATATCCCGCGATAACATCATCTTTACCATCTTGATCAAAATCAAATACCCAAGGATAGTGACCTGGATTACCTTCATAGCTCCACAACACATTCCAATCATAATCCATTGCCCATAATGTACGGTATCGATCCTTCAAAATAATATCTTGAGCTTTCTCTGTTCCACGTAAATTACAAACAATAATACAATCATGCGCCTCATCCCCTGGCAGCGACAATGCTCGCTTCGTAGCTCCAGTAGCCCCGTCAAGCGCAAGAAATTGCTTGTTCATTACGCAAAGAACTTCATTGGCTCCATCTCTATCCCAGTCATAAATTTGGGCGGGGAAATCTGAACCTAAAGTACCAGCATCTTCCGTCGGTGTTCCAACCTGCCATATTATTTCACCATTCAATTTATAAGCGGTCAAAGCCTGAACCTGATGTGGAACATAGCGATCATCGATTCCTCCGTCTGCCTGAACAAACAGTAGCTCCATAGCTCCATCTCCATCTAAATCGCCAACAAGTACTTTACAATGTGGTCCTGCTTCTGAAACATCGATTTGTATTAATTCAAAATAATTTTTATTTACTTCTGTATGCATCTATCACCGCTCCCATCAGATAAAATGATCCCTTCAGTGCATTTTCAATAAATGCGCTGAAGGGCTTCTTAATACTAATTTATACTATTTAGATGCTGCGTAAAGCTCATTAATTTCAGCGATATATTCGTTTCCGCCATTCTTTTTCCATAGCTCAATCGCTGCATCTAAGCCTGCATCATCAATTTGACCAACGATATATTGAATACGAGCATCTGCAATGATGTTATCCATCTGTTGTCCTTGCTTCGCATACACTTCAGAGATTAATGGCTCTGCTGGATTTCCAACGACAATTTGCACGTTCGCAGCTTGAACTTCATCAATTTTTTTGTTTATCGTTGTCATTTCAATAGTAGGTGCTAATGGACCAATAAATGTCAGCATTTGATTCATGCTTTCCATTTCTTTAATAAGGGAAGTATCTTCTGCAGTCGTTAATGCTTTAATATGACCATCAACTAATTCATAATGTCTTCCTTCAATACCGTAGCCAAGCAATAATTGCATTTCTGGATCACCAATCTGATCTAAAAAGTGTAATACGCGTTTCAAATCATCTTCCGTTTTAACGGATGATTTTGAAATAGCGATGACATTGGAATAGCCTGAAGTAGGCATATCGTGATGTCCCTTTGGACCTACTGGTGCTTGGAAGACATCCGTGTATGGAACATCGCGGTTCGCTTTTTCTTGCATTGAATTATCAATACGGCGAGAAACGTCTGCTACGTCTACGATAACCCCTGCTTTACCATTTATAATCGGATCGCTCCATATTGCGGGATCCATAACAGCAAAATCATCATTTACTAAGCCTTCATCGTAAAGTTTTTTGAAAAATGTCAGTGCTTCTTTGTACTCTGGGAATAGATGCGTTGGCAGCAATTGACCGTTAGCATCCTCACCCCATTTATTCGGAGCGCCAAACCAAGTTTGCATAATATCCCATGGTCCAGCATATTTCGTAATTACCATACCATAAGTATCATTTTGATCATTTTGATCGGGATCATTTTCTTTAAACGCCTTTAGCATTTCATAGAACTCATCAATTGTCGTCGGTGCAGCCATGCTTACATTGGCAAGCCAATCTCTGTTTACAGTTACGCCCATTCTTCCAAGAACACGTCCACGGTAAATACCGTATGTTTTTCCATCAACAGAGGAGTTATTCAATATAATTTCATTTGCCATGCTTAAGTTCGGATAATCTTTTAAGTAAGATCCAATTTCCCAAAAAGCCCCTGTTCTTGCAGCATTAATATAACTTGCAGAGTTGCGATCAAGTACCATTAAATGGGGCATTTGACCAGATACTAACGTAATATTCGCTTTATCCGGGTACGAGCTGTTTGGTACAAATTGCATATGGACCTCTGTGTTTGTATATTCCTCCAGTGCCTTAATGACCGGGGAATTGCGATCCGGCAATTCTGTACTGAAAGCAGGTACCATAATCTCTAGCTTTAGAGGTGGCAATACGGCTTCCTCAATTGGTGTGTTAGCTTCTGCTTCCTTAGTCGGAGTAGCAGTACTAGTCAACTCAGGCGTACCAGAATTTTTTGCACAGCCCGTAAAGATTACACTTACTAATGCGAGCATTACTACAATAATTGCTACATTAACCCTCTTCTTCTGTTCAATCATTTTCAACTTCCTCCCTTTAATATAAAAATGATAGTACATATATTTAGATATCGCATGGCGATAAACTAACCTTTGATAGATCCAAGCAAAGCACCTTTGGCAAAATGCTTCTGCAAAAATGGATATACTAGTAAAATTGGTAGCGTACCTACTATAATAACTGCCATCTTCACAGATTGATCTGGCGGCTTAACAAAGTTGGGATCAGCACTCATATCTCCAATAGCTAGCTGCGACAGCATAACGATTTCGCGAAGCATAACCTGAAGCGGCCATTTCGTATGATCATTCAAATACAGTAATGCTGAGAAGAAATTATTCCAATGTCCTACGGCGTAGAATAAACCAAAGGTTGCAATGATCGGCATCGATAGCGGAATAACAATTTTCCACAGTACACCTATATCTGTACAGCCATCAATTCTAGCTGACTCCTCCAAGCCTGGCGGCAAGTTTTGAAAAAAGTTTCGAATTACGATTAGATTAAAGGCACTAATTGCTGCTGGTAAAATAACGGCAGCATAGCTGTTTATTAAGCCCAGATCTTTAACAACAAGATAAGATGGAATCATCCCTCCACTAAAGAGCATAGAGAAAATGACAAGATTCATAACAAAGTTTCTACCCATCAGCTCTTTGCGTGAAAGCGCATACGCCATAGTCAAAGTAAAAAATAAATTTGTTAATGTTCCGACGACTGTAATAAAGATAGATACGCCCATACTGCGAAATATGGTATTTGTTGAAAAGATATACTGATACGCAGTTATCGAGATATCTCTAGGAATTAAGAAAAAGTCACGCTCCGCCAATTCTGCTTCTGTTGCAAATGAACCTGCTACAATATAAATAAAAGGAAGCAGCGTAATCAAAGCAAATATAGCTAGAAAGACATAATTAAAAATATCAAAAAATCGTTCGCTAATCTGATCGTGCTTATTGAGCATAGAGCATGCACCTCCTTATGTTAATATAGGCCTTCTTGTCCCATACGTTTGGCTATCCAGTTACTTCCGTAAATTAGAATAATACCTATAACTGATTTGAATAATCCAATTGCGGTACTGTAGCTAAATGCACCCTGCGTAATTCCGACAAAGTAAACATAGGTATCGAATACGTCTGCAACCGTTCGATTCAGCGAGTTGGTCATTAAGAAGATTTGTTCAAACCCATTATCTAAAAAGTTACCTAACCGAAGTATTAATAAAATAGTGACGACCGGAAGGATAGACGGAATCGTAACATTCCAAAGCCGCTGCCATCTCGTTGCCCCATCCACAATTGCTGCTTCATATTGCTCTACATCCACTGCAGACAGCGCAGCTAAAAATATAATCGTTCCCCAACCTGTTTCCTTCCACATTATTTGTAAAATAATCATCGGTCTAAACCATGCTGGATCTGCTAAAAAGTTAATTTTTCCGCCGGTTGCATTAAATATAATTTCATTTACTATTCCGCCCTGTGTCGTTAAGAACACATAAGTCATACTTGCTACAATAACCATTGAAATAAAATGCGGAATATAAATCATTGTTTGTATCAGCCTTTTGAACACTGAAATACGTATTTCATTTAATAACAGGGCAACTATTATAGGTGCCGGAAAAAAGAAAACTAAATCATATACTGCGAGTATCATCGTATTTCTTAATAGCCTTAAAAAATCGGGATTTGCGAAAAAGATTTTGAAATGTTCAAACCCAACCCATTCACTATTCCAAAACCCAACATAAGGTTGAAAATTTTGAAAAGCAATCAATACTCCCCACATTGGCAAATACTTAAATACTAAGAAGTAAAGCAAACCTGGCAGTAATAGCAGATAAAGCCAGCGATCTCTCTTTAATCGAAGTAGCCAGCGCGGAGGACCAAGTTGCTGGGGTACTCCCGGTTCAGCCGTTAGCGATTCTGTTATCATATTGTTTTTCACTTATCGATTCCTCCTCCACGTTCCATTTGTTTGTTTGTGATTGTAGTATCTCGAACATTGAGTAGCAGAGCAATTATATTTTTTTGCATAAAAAAAGCCTTGATTTACAAGGCTTTTCGGAGCATGAACACTTTTTTGATTCACTGGTATTTTTTTGTTAAGAAGTGGATTCTCTATATTCACTAGGTGTTTGCCCAACCTGCTTTTTGAAAATACGATTAAAATACCTTTGCTGATATCCTACTTCTGTTGCAATGTCGTTGATCTTCATCGGAGTCTGACGAAGTAATTCTTTTGCCCTATTTATTCTAAGATCAGTTACATAATCAATAAAGTTAACTCCAGTTATGTTCTTAAATAGTTTGCTTAATGCATAGAAGTTCATCCCTACTTGGTCAGCACATTGGTCTAGCGAAATATCTTCATGGAAATGCTGATGAATAAAGTTCAATACCTCACTAATTGTACTCTGCTGCTGCACATTGACACGAGATGCTCTTTCCTCAATATAAGGTAGAACAACTTTCCTTGTAATCCATCTGAGCATTTGCTGCGGATCACGAATTTGTGAAAGCTTGCTGTACATATTTTCCCCCTTGAATAATTTATCTGGGTTAACACCAGATTGCATCATCATGTGTTGAATGCTTCCAAGCAGCTGTAAAATATTTTGCTGTGCATTACGTTCTCTTTGTTGATCCCCTGCACCCGTTTCCATAAAACTTTGCAATAGCTGTTCTGCTGCATGCAGCTCTCCTGCACGTAGAGCTTGTAATATTTCTAACTCAAGCTCGAAAGGATATTGAATATCATCTAAAGCAAAATCCGTCGGTGATGCTTCTAATAATATCATTTGATTCTGATTGCGGAATTGTCGATAGCTCGCCGCTCTTTCAAGCTCCATAAATGTATTTGCCATTTTTTTAATTTCAGTTGTTTCACGGCTAGCGGTAGTAATGACTTGCAATTTTAAGAGTTGATTAACAAGCTCAGTCATTTCCTTGCAAAACTCAATGAGGGTATCATGGATTTCATACCCTGTAGGCTCCATAATAAAAATCCCTACTGATAAGTCATGGAAGTTCATGACATGACATTGACTAAATCGACCAGAGATTAACTCATCGGCTATATTATAGGCGGCAAACGTAATAAGCCCCTCATCATTTGATGTCATTTGATTGTCTAATGAATCCATCCCAATAAGATAGATGTGAATAAAATAGTAGGAATGTGTATCTACCTTCCATTGCAAGCTCCGCATTCTATTGAGCAAATCGCCTTCACTTAGAGATTGCAGATGTCCTTGCAACAATTGCATAAGAAAGCTGTTTCGCAGCATAGGTTGTGCCGAAGCGACTTCTTGCTTCAATAGTAAACTTTGCTTGGCAACATTGGACCATATCGATTCAATATAGCGGAATTCATCCTTATCGCTTTTATTATTGAGACGCTCTGGATCAATATATCTAATTAATCTAACAATAGGAGAATACATGCGATTTGAAACTATGAAAGACAATAGCAAGCCTATTAATATACTGCTACCACTTATGATCAATATAAATTTAGATAGGACGACTACTGGTGACGTGATTGCCGATGTTGGCGACGCTGATACGTAAATCCATTCCTCAGCAATTCTTTTCATAATCCCATAGGAAACTGTATAACTTTCTCCCTTGTATTCATACACCAAACTTCCATTCTGCTGATCACCCTGAATAATTAGTGCTGTAAGTTGGCTCTGTAAGTCTAATTCATAATTTTGGTCCGATAGTATTGCCTTACCATCATTTTGCATAAGAAAGGTTATTCCCTCATTGTAAGGGGTCATCGTTCGTAGTAAGTTAATGACCTTTTCCCTATTTAATTTTACGATTAATGCTCCTATTGGGCTGCTACTCTCACCTGGAACCTTATGTATAAGCATTAATGGTGATTCGGCTTCATCTCCACTCGTATAATCCCAATATACTCTTCTTTTATCGGCTAATATTTCTTCATAACTATGTATTAACTCATCGTTAAAAACTTGATAATATTCCGTTTTAAACAATATTGGCGGAGTGCGCTTCAAATATAGCTCTACATCTTTCACTAATGGATGGGAACCTTCCATTATATTAAGAGATTTTGTAATATTCCACGTATCCTGAAAATAATAAACAAAGTCCAAATTACTTAATCCAAAACCAAACTGTGGGTTAAATGCCCAGTTAGAAAGGTTTAATTCCAAATAATTCAGTTGATCATCAATATTGGAAACTCTCTCCGTCATTTGATGATGATGTAAAGCACTTAAATCCTTTTCCATATGCTTCACACCAATTTGATATATAAATAATCCAGTGATAAATCCTGGAATACTTGCAGCAAGTAAAATAGAAATCATACTTTTTCGATAAAAGACACCTTTATGTCCCCATATCCCACCTATTTTACTTCTGACCTTTTCTAGTAACATTATATCCCCCTTCAATTCCGTTAATATTACGTTATAGCTCATGATTATAACAATTAGCAAGAATGAAAGCGCTGACATAAAAGTGTACTTCGAGACTTGTGTACGCGAACTTTCCTTATTTAATGGTATTCGCTAAATGAATTATAATATCCTGCCCGGCAGCTTAATGAATCGTCAATAGTCGAAGAATAGAGGATATAATAAACAAAACACCCTATAAAATGGACTTTTTTCAAAGTCTCTATCTTATAGGGTACACTTTATTATTACTTTATAATATTAATTCCTAACAGCACTAAAATCCCCATTCCAACAGCCCATACTACAATAGCAATCGTTTGCCAAATAATCACATATCGTTTCGATGCACCTGAGGCAATACATATTAAAGCAGCTAGATGGTCCCCGATCAACAACGGACCAATGAGTGACACTCCGGGAACACCAAACTTATGGAATAGATTCTGTCCTCGTTCTAAACGTTTGTTTTGCTTTTCTTGTTTACGTTCAGATGTTTTTCTACTTTGTAGCCACTGCTTAACACGATCACTGGCTAGGATAACAACCATAACTGAAATCCAGTTACCAACGATTGCAGCTACTATCGTCATCACTGCAGAGAATCCAATCGCAATCCCAACAGGTACTGCAAAATATCCTTCGAGAAATGGGATCATTGCCACAATCATAACCCCAATGAATTGTAATATCGGATTTGAATCTTGCAACTCTTGTAAAAATTGTTCTATCATGTTGTACCATCCTTCTTTATTGATGTATGCAGGTCTCCTAGTAGTCGTTCATTCTGTGGGTAAAGGTTAAAACTGTAATTACCCACCGAGTAATTCACTACACCAATTAAATCTTATAAGCTTTCATCGCTTTACGAAGCTCTTTCCAGCTTGGACGTTTGCCGTACATTAATACTCCAGTACGATAAATTTTTGCTGATATTAGAACTGTCAAGTAGATCGTAACGAGTAGAATACCTAGTGATAGTAGCACTTCCCATATTGGCGTATCTGTTAGACCAATACGTAATACCATAACGAATGGTGAGAACAATGGAATAAAGCTACAGATCTTCACAAGCATGCTATCTGGTGTTGATATGTTGAAGATCGCGATATAGAAACCAGCCAATGAGATAAATGTCATCGGCATTACCGCTTGACCTAAATCTTCTGTTCTACTTACGATAGAACCTAAAGCTGCATAAAGTGTTGCAAATAAGAAGAATCCAGTTAAGAAATACAATACTGAAAATACGAGTAACATTGGATCAACTAGTGACAAATCAATATCGAGTCCTGCAAGTACATTTTTATTATGTGGTAGATTAAGATTGATTAATCCAACGCCAATGTATAGTGCTAGCTGAGATAGGACAAGTAAAAACATACCTGTAATTTTACCAAACATACTCGTTAGAGGAGACACACTTGTAATCAATACTTCCATTACGCGAGAGCTTTTCTCAGCAGTAACTTCGGAAGCGATCATCTGTCCTGAGATCATAACCGCCATGAAGAGGAAGATAATAATGAAGTAGATTACCCCCATATTCACACCTTGCTCTGTTGCATCCTTACCTTCACTTTCAACTGAGGTACCAGTACCAATTTGCACAGAATTAATAACGATAGGAGCTTTCAATTGTTCCCATTGCGCATCCGTAAGACCAGATTCTGCTAGAATCGTTTGCTGCCTAATCACTTGAAGTCCTGTCTCAATCTGAGAGGCAATCGAGAACTCCATTAGCTTCTCACTCTTCACCACGATTTGAGGGAAACCACTAGCTGTTTTCTCGCCAAATACGATGTAACTGTATAATTCACCGTCGTTCAATGCTTTCTTCAGCTGCTCTTCATCCTTAGTAGCATCACCTGTGGATGCAAAGCCTTTGAATTCGAAGCCACTATTACCAGTAGCAGTAAAGTACTCTTGTAGCTGCTTACCTGTTGTTGCTGCTAACTCATTATCCGTACTTTGAGCGTAGCCAATCGTTTTCCCTTTATCTTCTGAGTCGAACTGAGTAATGATAAATGGAATATGAATAACCGCTGATATTATAATTAGAAATACAAGGGTAGAAATCAGGAATGGCTTACCTTTTAATTTATTGAATAATGTAAATCGAACTACTGTCATGAAATTATTCATTTGCTTCACCAACCGATCTAATAAAGATTTCGTTCAAAGTAGGTTCTTTTAATTGGAAGTGTTGAACATCTGATTGTGATAATGCATGATGCAGTATACGTTTCGCAGCATCTTCGCGCTCAATTTCAATTTCAAGGCCATTCTCATGATGATGAACGGCTTTGACACCTTCAATCTTTTCAAGTCCTTTTACTTCTTTATCTGTAGTAAGTAACACTTTTTCCTTTGGAAATTGACTCTTAATTTCTTTCACATTGCCTTTTACTACTTCATTCGAACGATGTAATATTGTAATATTGCGACATAGCTCTTCAACATGCTCCATACGGTGAGTGGAGAATACGATACTTGCCCCTTCATCACGTAATTCCTTCACTGTTGCCTTCAATAGTTCTACATTAACAGGATCAAGACCACTGAATGCTTCGTCCATTATAAGGAATTGTGGTTTATGAATAATAGCTGATATAAATTGAATCTTTTGTTGATTACCTTTGGATAGCTCTTCAACACGCTTATTGTAATTTTCAGGAACACCGAAACGTTCCAACCATTCCTTCAAGCTACTATCAGCATCTTTCGCTGACATCCCTTTCAGCTGTGCAAGATAGATTAGCTGCTCACTAACTTTAATTTTCGGATACAGACCACGCTCTTCAGGCAAATAGCCAATATTGTTCAATAGTGATTTGTCATATGGCTTTCCATTATATTGAATATGTCCTTGATCCGGATAAATTAGTCCAAGAATCATACGCATTGTCGTTGTTTTACCAGCACCATTGGCTCCTAATAGCCCGTAAATTTCACCACGACCAACTTCAAATTGTACTCCGTTAACTGCAGTTTTGTCAGCATACTGTTTGTATACTTTGTTAATTACTAATGGATTCACAATTTTCCCACCTCTACATTAATTTGAAAAATGACCAACCTGATTGATATGCTGCAGCAATATGTCGTCGAGTTCTAATAGCTGCTTTGTGTGAATTTTAATGCCTCGCTCTATAAACCATTGCTCTGCTTCCCATGCTTTAGAGACAATGACTTCAAGATGTTGACCACTACTATTTTTATGCGAAACGTATCCTGAAACATGTCTAATCTCACTTAATTGCTTATCTGTACTTTCTACAAAATAAGTAGCCCAACTTTGTAGTAATTCATCCTTCTCGTAAAATCCTAGTACTCTACCATTATACTGGAATATAATGTAATCCGCCAACCGTTTTACTTCATCAACAATATGTGTTGCCATTAATATGGTCTTACTACCTGATTCCATATATTGATGTAATGTTTCAATCATTGCTTTCCAAGCAATCGGATCGAGTCCTGAGGATGGCTCATCTAGTATTAATAGATCCGGCTGATGGGATAAGGCTAGACATAGATCGAACTTACGTCTCGTACCTTTGGACATTTTTTTCAATTGAATATCATCTTTCGCATTGAGCAATGATAGTAATCCCTGATACGTCGTCTCATTCCAGTTACGATACCATTTCGCATTGAATTTTGCTTTATCTGAGCCTCTCATAAATTCATCATAGGTAGATGGTAATTCACTCATATAGCCTACTCTTTGCTTAAGTTCATCATCGTTCCCTAATCCTAGCTGGTGACCCAAAATCGTTATCGTTCCGCTCTCAGGCTTCATAAAGTTCATCAAGCAATTGAATAAAGTACTTTTACCTGATCCATTCGGACCGACAATTGCGGTAACATACCCTTCTGGAATCGTTAATTGCAGTGGACCAAGCGTGAAACTATCTCTTCTAACTTTCATATCGTCAACGACAATCGCTTGCTTCTCCATCTCTATCCTCCCAAAACTTTTCATAACTACTTCGAGTAACTTCTTAGCAATGAAAAGTTACTTCGAAAGCATAAGCTTTACAACTCATACTGCTCGATTCGTTCCTTAAGTAATTGTTCGAGCTCATCCTTAGAACATTGCACACGCTTCGCTGCTTCAAAAAGCTGTTCAATCGCTTCAACTACGACAGATTGTTTCTGGTTTTCTCGAGATTGTTCTTCAACTAATGATACATATGTCCCTGTTCCTTGCTTCGTTCGAAGTAAACCTTCATTTTCAAGATCACTATATACACGTTTAATAGTAATAACACTACACTTCAATTGAGATGCTAATTCTCTTATAGACGGAAGTAGTGTACCTGCAACTAATGTCCCGCTAATGATCAACGCTCTAAGTTGTACCTCAATTTGATAGTATAGCGGCTCAGCACTTTGTTCATTAATCTGTATTGGAAGCCGCATCAATATTCACCTGCTTTAATAGTAATCATATATTTCTCTTTCGGAATTTTGGGGTAATCATTTTATGCGCTAACCAGATCGAACCTACCATTACGACTAAACTTCCAATCGATGTGAGCAAAGGTTGCTGCTTCGCTAATGTATCCATTGCTTCAATTAGACTATAACTACCTACTACATAGTACAGTACGACTAAAATTAGAAATACAAAGGGATAAGTCCAACATATGATTGAATATGTTTTCAGCGAGAACACCATTTCACAATATAGCAAAATAAAATTCAACACTAAGGATATCGCTAGAAATTGTAATGCATGTAACATAAGAGGGACATAGTCAAATGAAATATCGGATAATACCATCGCCATAATTATTAATACGTAGTAGAGGATGATTGATACTATCGAGTAAAACGTAACTCCGATAATTCTTGACCAAACAATTTGATCTTGCTTGATCGGTAACGTCCGCCAGTAGATAAGACGCTCTGCTAGCAAATCTCGCTTCATATCACCTAATGAATAAAGATGTGTTGCTACTAATCCTATTGCTGAGAAAACGATGAGCAAAATATACTCGGTAAAAAAAGAATCAAGTTCTATCCCTTCCACAACAGCCCCACTAAAAGATGTGTAAGTAAATAGTGCTACATATAATATGAAAATTAAAAAGGTTAAGTTTTTCCATCTGGCATTTTTCATATCCTGCTGCACAAGAAATCGTACTCCTTGCCAATAACTCATCTAACATCCTCCTAAAACTTTTTGTCGCATCCCGATGGACTTCTCTGCAAACAAAAAGTAGTATCGAAAGCATAACCAAACTTTTCATTCGCTTCATAATATACTTCTCGTCAATGAAAAGTAGCATCGAAAGCATAAACATTACTTTTTCCAATCCGTTATTTGAAGTAGAGTGTATATACTGTATATATCTATATACACAGTATATACACGGTGTAATATACTGTCAATACTTTTTTGATTTAATTTCCAAATATGAGAACGCACATATCTAATCGAGTCGGCTAAATACACTGGATTAGACGAAAAAAAAGATCCGATAATATTCCCACAAAGGAATATTATCGGATCTCGTGTTAATCGAATATGCTACAAAGCACTACTTCGTTATCAAAGTCTGCTTTTGGAACTTCATCTTACAATAAGGTTCGAAAAGCAGATGGAGCGTTTACTTCATCTACCTATTGTCTGAACAATGCATCAATAAATGGTTCTGTATGTCCACCTGGATAAAATATATAGAGTAAGAAGTATACTGTCACACCAGTAATAGCGGTAATAAACCAAATAACTGCCGTTACTCTACCAATTTTACGATGCTTTGAATACTTCTTCTTATAGCCTAGTGTCAATGTGGTGATACCAAAAACCGCCGCCACTGTTGCTAACGTAATATGGAAGAATAAGAAGATTAAATAGATCGTCTTCAACTCTTCTGGTCCACCCCATGTTGTATTACCAACAAAAATAGTCCGTGACGCATAAATAATGAAGAAGATAATCGCAGTTATTGCTGCCCAAAACATCATTTTTTGATGTTCTTCACGCTTCTTATTCAATATTAACTTCCAGCCAATAGCAACTAGTATCGCACTAAGCGCGATAAAGAAGGTACTAAGTGCAGGTAATATGGCAAATTCGGTTGATTCCAATGTTTGACCTCCCCTAGTCAATCTTATTTATTATTGATTAACAATGCATCATTCAACAGCTTTGCATCAAGATCATCTTGCTTATGTTCTTTGTTAAACCAATCGCGGAATACAAATCCAAGCAATATACCATACATAACTTCTTGTATTAATTTCATAATAATGCCACCAGATTGTTGATCCTCAACGACTGTAAACATATTGAAAAATTGTGGACCTTCAAATTTGGTAAGAAGATAGCTAGTATCCCCTGGTATACAATACCCCATAGCTTGGACCCATACATTAGGATCACTATAGATCGAGTATAATGGTTCATTGCTAAAAATAATAAGTGCACATGCCGGAGTAAGTAATACACCATTAGCAAAAATATAGGCCAGCTTTTTGACATGAGCAAGCTTGCTCCACTCTTTTACAGGCGTTATAACATGCCACCACATCATAAATGCCATAATTAACATCACAACATAATATATACGATGCACTGTGAAATGAGTCATGACATAATCATGAACTACTGGGAGATGGTAAATCGAGAAGGTCATATTGAACATAACTAGCGTAACAATCGGATGCATAAGAAGCTTGAACTTTTTCCAAAAAGGAGCTGAAAATATTTTTTTCCAAACAAAAGATGGAATGGCTGCTAATGCCATTGGGGGAACGATCAAATACGAAATCGCCATATTCACCATATGGAACGAGAACATAATATGTCCTAATAAGCTCGATGGTCCACCATTCGTTATGTAATACAGTATTGCAGCTGTGATGAATAAAGCGATTTGTCCACCAGATGCTTTCTTTTCCATTGGAAAATGCTTTTCACGCCAAGGTCCTATAATGTACAAATACGCGATAATGACTGCGATTGTAGCAAACAGAAACATTGGACTCCATACCGCTTGAAAACTAAAATATTGTAATCCGAACATGTCAGTGCTCCCTCCTATGCAAACCAACGACGCTAGCGACAAAATAAGAGGGTCCAATTAAGGACCCTCTTCCACTTAATTAGATATTACTTACATTCTACCATCTAGTCCAATACAATGCCATAATGACACAAGTAAATACGACTACGACACCGGTCAATATTGCAATAATGGCAAACATGTGACCGCGATCCTTCATATGCATCCAGAAAGCCATCTGAATGAATACTTGTATAATGGCTAAACCAACTAGCATGATGTAGACGAAATCAGTATTCATTTCTCCAGCCATTACAAGTGCAAAAGAAGTGAATGTTAACAGAATGGAGAAGATAAACGCAATGATATGCTTTTTGGGACCTTCCGATCTCGTTCGCTTTGCGTTTGAATGTTTAGAAGCCGTTGGACTACTCGCCATTTTATTAACCTACCTTTCCCATCAAGTAAACAACTGTAAAGATGAATACCCAAACTACGTCGATAAAGTGCCAGTACATACCGAATAGATAAACCTTCGGTGCTGTCGTAGTATTCAATCCGCGTTTAGACAATTGGTATAGAATCGATGCTGCCCAGAATAGACCAAAAGCTACGTGAGCACCATGGAAACCAACTAATGTGTAGAACGATGTACTAAATGCACTAGCTGTAAATGTATGTCCTAAACCAGCGTAATGAACGAACTCGTAAATTTCTAAGCCTAGGAAAGCAAGACCTAGAGCCATTGTTGCAATTAGCCAATTAATTAATGATTTTTTGTTATTCGCATGCATCGCTTGTAATGCGAACACACTCGTTAAGCTTGATGTAAGTAGTAGCGCTGTTGCAATGGCAACTAGAGCGAAGTCGAATAGCTCATCGCCTGTCTTACCACCATTAATCTCATTGCGTAGTGTTAAATATGCTGCAAATAATGTACCGAATAGTACAGTCTCACCGCCAAGGAATAACCAGAAGGCAGTAATCTTATTACGACCTTCGAGCGTAGCTCTTTCTGGCTCATGAGGTAGCTGATCTTCTACATGTGAATGTGCACTCATGATTTAACCCCCTGATCCTTAAGTATTTCATCCTTTTCAATATGGAATCCATGATCGTCGATCAATGAACGAAGTCCCATACATCCAAATACAATAAGTAAGCCAATAATACCTATAGCATGACCAACTGAAATGAATCCTAGACTACCCCAATCCTCGGAGTACAAGAACCCAAATCCAGTAACGAAAAAGCCAATACCCATTATAAATGGAAGAATAGAAGAATTCGGCATATGAATTGGTCCAATTGGTTCAACTGGAGTCATTGCTGTATTACCTTCCATTTTTTCATGCCACCATGCATCATAGCCACGAACTAGTGGAGTTTGAGCAAAGTTATATTCAGGTGCTGGAGAAGGAATCGTCCACTCTAGTGTACGGCCATCTTCCCATGGATCGTTCGCGCAACCTCTTGGTTTTTTGAATGATGCTGCAACGTTGATTAGGAATAGAATTGTACCAATACCCATCATAATTGCACCAATTGTACTAATGAAGTTCATGTTATTGAAGCCCATACCATCTAGGTACTGCCATACTCGGCGCTGCATACCAATTAGACCAAGGAAATGCTGTACGAAGAATGTTAGATGGAATCCAATATAGAATATCCAGAACGTAATTTTACCAAGTGTTTCATTCAGTACACGTCCGAACATTTTTGGCCACCAGTAATGTAGACCTGCGAAAATTCCTAACACCAAACCACCAACGATTACGTAGTGGAAATGGGCAACGACGAAGTAAGAGTCATGATACTGATAGTCAGCAGGAGCTGCTGCAAGCATTACCCCTGTAACTCCACCCATTACGAACGTTGGAATGAAGCCGATCGCATAAAGGCTAGCCGATGTGAATTGAATGGAACCGCCCCACATTGTAAATAGCCAGTTGAAAATTTTAATACCTGTTGGTATTGCAATTAACATCGTAGCTACGGAGAACAAGGCGTTTGCCACCGGTCCAAGACCAGTTGTAAACATATGATGGGCCCAAACCATAAAGCCTAGGAAACCAATCAATATCGTTGCAAATACCATTGAACTGTATCCGAAAAGACGTTTACGAGAGAATGTTGATATTACCTCGGAAATAATACCGAATGCCGGCATAATTAGAATATATACCTCTGGGTGACCGAAGATCCAGAATATATGCTCCCATAATACGACATTCCCCCCGGCGGCCGGGTTGAAGAAGTTACCGCTGAATAAACGGTCAAACATTAGTGCTGCTAGACCAACTGTAAGAGCTGGGAAAGCAAACAGAATTAGAGCTGATGTAATGAATGAAGCCCAAGTAAACATCGGCATACGCATAAATGTCATACCTGGAGCACGCATATTGATAATCGTAGCTAAGAAGTTAATACCACCAATTAGCGTACCGATACCAGCAATTTGCAATCCAACGACATAATAATCCGTCCCGTGATGCGGTGTATATTGGGTTCCAGATAATGGAGCATACATTGTCCAACCTGCATCAGGTACAGAACCAGCAATGAAACTCACATTAAGTAAAACTCCACCGAAGAAAAATGTCCAGAAGCCTAATGCGTTAAGAAATGGAAACGCAACGTCACGAGCCCCTAGTTGCAATGGAATAATAGCATTCATTAGAGCAAATATAATCGGCATTGCCGCCAAAAATATCATTGTAGTACCATGCATCGTAATTAACTCATTATAAAACTGTGCAGATACTACTTCAGACTGTGGAAACATTAATTGAAGACGAATAAGTATCGCTTCAAGTCCACCTATTAGGAAGAAAAATCCTCCCCCGATTAAATACAATATTCCAATCTTTTTATGATCAACCGTTGTAAGCCAGTCCATAAGACCTGTACGACGTTTAATCGCATGCGCATTAGCATGAGCCAAGGTAGGTACCTCCTTTTACACCGATGATTGTGTTTTACTCAAAATCAAGCTTTAGATTAGTCAAGTATTCTGCAATACCTTCAAGCTCTGTTTCAGTAAGTGTGTACGTGTCAGACATTTGATTGCCTGGTTTGTGTTTCTCTGGATCTTTAATCCACTTGTATAGATTGTTATATACAGTGTCTTCATATGTATACTCTGCTTCGCCCTCTTCGACGTTCATGAGAATACCACCAACACTTTCACGAGAACCAATACCCGTTAAGTTAGGATACATACTGAAGCCGCCATCTTGACCAATTGCGTGACATGTTAAGCACTTGCTTTCAAATGCACTTGCAATTTCCGAATCAGTTGGTAATGCTACCGCACCAGTCATTGCACTCTGCCAACGTTCGAATGAAGAAGGTTCAACTGCTTTTACTTTGAAATCCATCAAACTATGAGATACTCCGCATAGTTCAGCACATTTACCTAAGTAAACACCTGCTTTTGGGGCTTCAAAGTACATTTTGTTCACGTTTCCATCTGGATTCGTATCGATCTTACCCGCTAATGCCGGGATCCAGAAGGAGTGAATGACATCAGCTGTAGATGCAGTAATCGAAATTACTTTATCCGTTGGAACTACTAGCTCCTGAGCTGTTTTAATACCTAATTGAGGATACTCAAACTCCCACCAATACTGATGCGCAGTTACAATAACATGTAATGCATCCGGGTCTTCTGAATAATCATTCGACAATTTAAATACGGATGTCAATGTTGGAACAGCTAAAATAACTAACATAATAACTGGAATAACTGTCCAAATAATTTCTAATTTGTGGTTACCTTCCACTTGCTTAGGAATCGTATTGTCACCCTTACGTCTGCGGAATTTAATCAATACATAGATTGAAATCGCAAACACTGCTATAACAACTATCGACATAATGGTAATAGAAATTATCATCAAGTTAAGTTGTTCTTGAGCAACAGGTCCTTGAGGATTAAGCGTTGATACATCCTCTCTTCCACAAGCTGATAGCACAAGCACCAACAAGGCCATCAGAGGCGCTAGGCGTTTTACAAATTGCCACCGTTTCATTATTAATCAACCCCACTTTTGACGTTTTCACAGCAGCCTTATGTATGTGGCAAATAGTCTGCTGCGTATAACACAACACAGATGTTTCACAATTATTGCATTCTAAATCACTTTATTAAATATAAAGTTGTGACAACCTTTTGTCAATGTTCCACAGGAAGTTCACAAATTGTTCTTAAAGCCGCCACAACCTTATGAAACCTCAGTATATGGAATTATATGACTTGATTTTAACACCCTTTTCTTGCTTTTTATGCTATTAGTTAACGTTTCCATTACAAACGGTCAATTATGTATGTCAAGTCGATGAATATTTTCTATTCATTTAATGAAACAATAGCTATATATCTAACAATCGCTTGGAGGAGTGTATGATGAGAAGTATGAGGCTACTATCGACATTTTGCTTCGTGTTATTACTACTTACAGCTGGATGCAGTAGTGAAATTGAACGCTATAGCAAAAAACTAGATGATTCAGATTATGGTAGCTCACAAGCTAAGCAAGCACAAAAAGGACAGTTCATAACATTCGGTACGAATCATCCCGATGATAAACAACATGTCAATACTACGGTTCACTATAACCCCAAAATATCAGATGCATTAGGTTCAATTGGCGGTGTAGGGGCTGTTCGAGTATTTTTAACTGACAAAAATGCCTATGTAGCTCTTGTCCTTGATAATACAGGCCGGGGTTATGCCATCTCCAAACAATATATTAGGCAGGATACAACGCCATTCGATAATAAAGCGCCTAATACGATCACCAATAACCCATTCAAAAATTTTATATCCGTTAATGATAATACACAACTTACCGATCGCTTCAAACAAACGATCGCTAATAAAGTGTTTGAGCTTGCTCCGGAAGTTGAAGAAGTGCATATATCTGCTAATTTGAATTTTATGTTCTATATGGATGAATTCGCACAAGCAGCTTGGGGTGACAAACCATTAGATCCCTATTTGAAGCAATTCAATATTCTCGTACAGCATCAATTTGCCAATGGGTTAATTATGCCGACATCATTGAACGATTACAGAAATAAATAGCTACTTTGATTGTGTTTCTACTATTAATATAGTTTTATGCTTCAAAAACAGATGAAGCAAAGAAGAATTAAGGATTAACCTTGCTTCTTCTTTGCCAATTGTTCGAGATATGCGATTGTTTGGAGCAAGCCTATCTTAATCTCTTCTAAATTTATTTGTTCGGCTTGCTGTTGCTCACTTTGCAAATCCACTTCAATCGTTCGATGATCAAGTGTAAATAATGATAGTGATTGATCTATCGTGTACTGAGCAATAAATACATCTTCGTATTTCAAATTAACAGTGTCCAATTGTTTCTTAAGCCAGCCCTCAGTTATACCATTTTGCCTCATTATATCTAATTCCATTGAACCATCAACAATCAAGGTCATCGGCTCTTTCTCAGTCGCAATCTTCATTCCTAGCATATTGGGCGTCAGCGGATTAAAGTCTTGCTTCAAAAACACACTTATATCTCCATTGGCTTCTATCGATGCACTTTCCACATCGGATATCTTATAGATATCTTTATTTCTTAATCGTTCAAGTAGCTCTTCTACCGTATATCGTTCTTTGTGTAATGCTTCCTTAAGCACGATACCATTAGCTATAAGCATCCTTCTATTACCGTCAACGGCGGTACGCATCTTTTTACTTTTAAGGGTCCAATATTCTAATATCATTGTAACACCAACCCATATAATTAAAGCAATAATGCCTAAACCCCACGCACGGTCATTTTCTAGCGCGATATAAGCAGCTAGATTCCCGATACTAATGCCCGAGATATATCCGAACAATGATATTTCTGAAAGTTGGCGCTTACCTAACATCTTCGTAAGTGTAAACATGACCAACAAAGCAATTAGTGTCCGATATGTAAGTTCAAATACTTCATTCATAGTGATCCCTCCCATAATAGTATCGCCACTATTTAGGAAGAAATACATGAGAGGAAATTCAAAACATCCACTTGTGATCACGATGATTATGCTAACGTAGCTTATTCGACGGCGAATATGCCTCCCCATCGAAAGCCTGTGTGTGCTCGTGTACCACTAACGTACACTGTGCTACTCGTTTTCGCTATGGGTCATCTTCTTGGTGCTGACAAGCGAATGTTTTGAACCTTCATTTGAAGGTACAGTTCAAAAAACGGACTTTGATAACGTTGATTGGCTTTGTAGCTTATTCGGCATCACATTTGAAACGAACTTGGAAAGTACGGTTCGCGTGTACCAATTACGTACACTTGCGCTTCCGCCTTTCTCAAGTAGCGTCTCAACTGCTCGGCTTTCGAAAGTCCACTTTTTGAACCTTCATTTGAAGTTCGGGCATTGACCGCTTGTGTACTCGTACCGTACACGTTGCTGGGTGTTGTTTCATTTTTTAATACCATTTCACTCATCATATTCGCTCCTCTTTCATATCATTTTATTAAATGTTATCTGCTTGCTACTAGCCACTAACTTAATAAAAGTTTAACTTTGAAAGCGTTATTGTATATGGTACGATTCATGTAACAAACTCTATCTTTGAGGAGATTATACCAATGACAATGAATTACGCACACCGCGGAGCAAGCGGTTATTGCCCGGAAAATACGATGGCTTCATTTGCGAAGGCTGTTGAGCTTGGCGCAACTGGAATTGAGACCGATGTTCAGATGACATCTGATGGTCAACTCGTCCTCATCCATGATGAAAGTTTACTACGTACAACAGGTGTAGATAAGTATGTAAAAGATGTAACATTAGCTGAAATTAAACAGCTTGATGCTGGCTCGTGGTTCGCTGAAAGCTTTGCTGCTGAAAAGATTCCTACTTTAGATGAATTGATGAAGCTTGCCAAGCAATCTCAGCTTAAATTAAATATTGAGATCAAAAGTGGCGTATTCATCTACCATGGAATTGAACAAAAAGTGATTGATAAAATCTACGAATACGAACTTCAAGATGATGTCATTATCTCCAACTTCAATCACTACTCATTAGCACTTTGCAAGCAATTTGATCCAGCGATTGCTACAGGAATTCTCTATATGGAAGGCTTATATCGCCCATGGGATTATGCCGCATCATTACAAGCAGATGCATTACATGCTCCTCGCTATGCAGTAATGCCAGAATGGGTAGAAGAGGCAAAGCAAAATGATAAAATCTACAATGTGTGGACCGTTAACAACGAACAAGAAATGAAGAATTTTGTTGCTGCTGGTGTATCAGGTATTATTACCGATTATCCAGACCGACTTCATCAAATTTTACACGGAAAGGGCTGAATCTATGAAAAAAACTTGGCTGCTTGGCTTCGGATTTTTCAGTATTAGTCTAACATGGGGATTATATAATGCTTTCGTCCCATTATTTCTAGATAACTACATCGTAAAAAGTGCGACGCTCGTTGGATTTCTAATGACGATAGATAATTATTTCGGTTTATTTCTCCAGCCACTCATTGGCCAGAAAAGTGATAAGACCGATACAAAAATCGGTAAACGAATGCCTTATCTTCTTATAGGAATGCCACTTGCAGCTATATTTTGTGCCTTAATACCGATACATACAAGCTTTTCTTTATTAATCTTATTTATGGTACTTATGAATTTATCGATGAGCCTTTATCGTTCACCAACCGTCTCTCTCATGCCAGATATTACTGAACCAAGCAAACGCACACAAGCAAATGGAATTATTAATCTTATGGGTGGTATTGGTTCAATATTTGCCTTTACTGTAGGCTCTACACTTTATGATCAGCATATTGCATTACCTTTTTTAACGTCTTCTGTTCTTACATTAATGAGCTTAGTTATTCTAATCGTATTTATTCGTGAGCGTCGGGATGCGATTGAATATACTCCACAAATTCCACAGCAGCAAGCAGTAGTCAATCATGAACGTGTATGGGGAAGAGCTCATGTACTATTGGCAAAAGCGAAACAAGATCTATCTACTTACTCTCAAGAATGGACATTGCCAACGCTATTCCTACTAGGTGCTATTTATTTTTGGTTTTTCTCATACCAAGGAATCGAAGCATTATTTACACTATACGGAAGAAAAGAGCTTAACTTGTCAGATACACAATCATCGTTCTCGCTGGCCTTTTTCTCGTTAGCATTTGTTGCAGCCGCTATACCTGCAGGCTACTTAGGCCATAAATACGGTAAAAAGAGTACGATCATGTTTGGCGTTATCGGACTTATTATCGTTTTCTCTGCTATTTCTTATGTTGACTCTTTACTTACATTAAGAGTACTACTGCTCGTAGGCGGTATTTTCTGGGCATTAATTAACATTAACTCCTATCCATTCGTTATTGCACTAGGGAAGGAGAGTAGTATCGGTACTCGTACAGGAATATACTACATCGCCTCATCATTAGCTGCATTATCTTCTCCGCCATTAATGGGTCTTATTGTCGACCTACTTGGTTACTCCTACCTGTTCTACGCAGCAGCAGTTGGAATGCTAATAGCGCTATTATTTCTATTTGGCGTCAACGATAAAGGTCATTCGAAGCCAGCAGCATTACATCGTTCAATGTAATCGATCTACTATCATCATGAAATAACGTCGTTAAACGAATAAGAGGTTGATACTGCATAGTTTGAATGCAGTATCAACCTCTTTCATTATTCCATAAAAATTCGAGATATCCCCTAATTACAATAAAAATTCAAAATATTCGGCTGTCAGCATAATCATCGTGATCACCGTCGGAGATTTTGAATATCCTCTTATATTAATGTGCCGTTTCTCTGAAGCTGCCGCCTACTACATCTGCTACAGATTCAACTGCCATAAATGCATTGGAATCTGCTACTTGCACGAGCGACTTTAATTTGGAAAGTTCAATACGTGAGACGACACAGTAAATTACTTTCGTATCCACTTTAGAATAACCACCCGATGCATGTAATAGCGTCGTTGTACGACCTAGACGATCAACGATTAGTTGAGATATTTCTTCATATTTCGTAGAAATAATCATGACCGACTTCGATTCATTCAAGCCCTCAACAACGATATCAATCACTTTTATCGCTATATAGTAGGTAACCATCGAATACATCGCTGAGCTCCACTCGAATACAAAGCCCGCTATAACAAATATAACTACGTTAAATACCATAATAATATTACCAACCGAAACTTTGAACTTTTTCGATATTAAAATGGAAATTACTTCAATCCCATCCAAGCAACCTCCATAGCGTATAACGAGCCCAACTCCCATACCAAGCACCATACCACCAAATAGTACTGCTAATAGTTTATCATCCGGAAACGGGCCAGAATTGTGGAGCAGCGCCGTTGTCATCGACATAACTGCAATGCCATATAACGTAGAAAATGCAAAGCCTCTGCCCAATTGTCTGTAGCCGAAAATGAGAAATGGAATGTTAATAATAAACAATAAAATACTTAATGGCAGTGAGGTAAGATGCGACAGCATAATCGAAATACCAGCAATTCCACCATCAATAATGTTATAGGGGACTAGAAATTTTTCAAGTGCAACCCCCATCATTACTGCACCAATGGTAATGAATATAACTCGTTTGAATAGCTCTCCTTTGGACATTTTACGCACTCTCCTTATCTTTCCACGAGTACACTTGTCATATACGGTATTATTTATTTTACTATTACTTTTTCTCAATTGCAAAAAAATAACAGTTCCTAAAGCAATAATATTGCTTTAGGAACTGTTCAATGGACGTATTCTATTATTTTACTGCTGCATCAATATCTGTAACCATTTTCTCAACAGAGATTAATCCGCCACCAGATAGGTACCAGTATTGAGGATCAAGATAAGTGATTTTACCTTCTTTGAATGCATCAGTGTTTTTCACAAGATCATTTTCAACAGTATCTTTTGCATTACCTTCTCCACCAACTGCCGCAGTACGGTCGATAACGAATAGGTAACCTGGGTTTTTCTCAGCAATATACTCAAATGTAATTTCGTTACCATGTGTAGAAATATCAAGTTTATCATCTACAGCTGGAACACCTAGCACATCATGAATCAGACCAAAGCGAGAACCAGGACCGTAGGCACTAATTTTACCTTCATTAGCTAGAACGATTAAACCTTTTTTATCCGTTGCAGATACATTAGCTTTAACATTGTCGATAACTTCGTTAATTGCAGCTAATTCAGTAGCAGCTTGCTCTTCTTTACCGAAGATTGTAGCAAGTGTATTAACATTGCTCGTGAATGAGTTTAAGTAGTCAGCGTTATCAACGCCCATGTAGATTGTTGGAGCAATTTTACTCAATTCTTCGTAAGCATCAGATTGACGTCCAGAAATAATAATTAGATCTGGCTGGGCACCATCAATTGCTTCGAAATTAGGCTCTTTCAAACCACCAGCGTTCATATAATCGCTACTTGCATATTTTTCAAGGTATGCAGGCAGTGAATCTTGTGGAACAGCTACGATAGATTCAACACCGAGACGATCCAAGGTATCAAGTACACCAAAGTCAAATACAATTACTTTGCTTGGGTTGATTGGTGCATCAGTTTCACCAAGTAAGTGAGTTACTTTAACACTAGTTGCTGCTGGCTCTGTAGAATTTTCTGGAGTAGCTGTAGGTGTATTAGTTGCTCCACCAGTTGCTCCGTTATTTGCAGTATTGTTTGTATTATTACCACATGCCGCCATTACAATAGCCATTACTAATACTAACATCATCATTGATAAATTCTTTTTCATTACTTTTCTCCACCCTTTTTATCTATTATTTGAAATACACACCAATACGATTGCCATCGATAACTTCTATTGGAATATTCATATCGTAAATGCTTTCCAATACAGGTCCATCAATAATTTGTGCTGTCGGACCTTCTTGCACAATTTTTCCATCCTTCAAAGCAACTATATAATCAGAATAACAAGAAGCAAAATTGATATCATGAATGACGATAACAATGGTCTTACCGAGCTCCTCAACAAGTCTTCTTAACACTTTCATAATTTGAACGGAATGTTTCATATCCAAATTATTAAGTGGCTCATCAAGTAATATTACTTCTGTATTTTGTGCAATAATCATCGCAATGTATGCTCTTTGATTCTGCCCACCACTTAATTGATCAAGATAACGATCTTTTAATGAATTTAGATCCATATAATCAATGGCTTCATCTATGAATTTCCAGTCTTCTTTCGTCAATTTACCTTGTGAATAAGGAAATCTTCCGAAACTGACAAGATCGCGAACGGTTAAACGCATGCTGATATGGTTAGATTGCTTTAGAATCGAGATTTTGCGCGCCAAATCTCCCGTTTTCCAATCACTCACATCCTTACCGTCAATTGTAACTGTACCGCTATCCTTCGTTAGAAGTCGGCTTATTATAGATAGTAAACTACTTTTACCTGCTCCGTTAGGGCCAATGAACGAAGTGATTTTTCTTTCTGGGATGTTCAATGAAACATTATCTACGACAGCCTTGCCACCATAGGTTTTGGTAACATTACTTACTTCAATCATGCTTTAGCCTCCTTTAGCAACAAGTATATAAAGTACAAACCACCTACAAAATTGATTAGCACACTTACGGTAGTACTGAAAGTGAACACACGTTCAACAAGCAGTTGACCACCAACAAGTGCAATGACGCTTATACAAATCGATGCAGGTATTAATACTGCATGACGATAGCTTCCCATGAAATGATAAGCAAGATTGACAACGAGCAAGCCTAGAAATGTAACTGGACCGACAAGTGCCGTACTTACTGAGATCAATATTGCAATAATAAGCAGCATTCCTTGTACCGTTTTTGCATAGGGTACACCTAAATTCACTGCATGCTCTTTCCCTAACGACATAACATCTAAATACTTGTTATATCTGATGGAATATAATGCGACCAGCACAATAATGACAGTTGCTAAGATAAGCAGATCAGAATTCACATTATTGAAGCTTGCAAACATCTTCCCTTGAAGAATTTGAAATTCATTCGGGTCGATAAGAACTTGCATAAAGGTAGATATACTACCAAACATAGTGCCCATTACGAGCCCGACTAGCAATAAGAAGAATAAGTTTCTACCTTCTCGTTTGAACAATAAGCGATATAGTACCACAGCAAACAACATCATAAACACCGTAGATAAACCGAAGTTCATATATTTATTTACTGCAGGGAAACTCATAGAACCAAATACGAAGACGACAAATGTTTGAAATAATAAGTATAAAGAATCTAGACCGATCACACTCGGCGTCAAAATTCTATTATTCGTCATCGTTTGAAAAATTAGCGTCGCGTAGGCAATTGCACCACCTGTAATAATAATGGCAAACACCTTTTTCAATCGGCGCGGTAATGCGTAATCCCAATTATGTGGAAGATCTAAAAATACAAAAGCAATAATAATAGCAATCATCGTACCTAATAATATCATCAACTTAACTTTCATAAACTCTTCTCCTCATTAGCAAGTAAAGGAATAAGATACTACCGATAACTCCAACAGTTAGCGCTATTGGAATTTCATACGGGTAGATCACAATCCTTCCAATAATATCACAAGCTAACAAGAATATCGCACCCATTAAAGCGGTATGAACTAGTGATCTTTTCAAATTATCGCCCATGTATAAGGAGACGATGTTAGGTACAACTAATCCCAGAAATGGTATCGCACCTACACTTAGAATAACAACAACAGATACAAGTGCTACAATAATCAAACCGATATTTACTACTCGTTTATGATTAAGACCTAGATTGGCTGAAAAATCTTCACCCATACCGGCAATTGTAAATTTATTCGCATATAGATACGCTACAATAAGTAGTGGAACGCTAATATAAATCAATTCATAGCTACCTGACATGACGCTTGAAAAGCTTCCTTGTAGCCAAGATGAAATATTTTGAATGAGGTCGTTTTTATATGCAAAAAACGTTGTAACTGAGTTAATAATGTTACCGAACATTAAGCCAACAAGCGGAATGAAAATCGCATCCTTGAACTTAATTTTCTCGAGTAACTTCATAAATAGAAACGTACCTGCCAGAGCAAATACAAAGGCAATAAGCATCTTCTCCATCGTTGATGCAGAAGAAAACATTAGCATAGCCACCATAATACCTAATTTGGCAGAATCATCTGTACCCGCAGTTGTAGGCGAGACAAATTTATTGCGACTTAACTGCTGCATAATAAGACCCGCAACACTCATACTTACACCAGCAATAATAAGACTAACTAGACGAGGTATACGAGTAATTGTCATCACTTGGAGTTGCTTCTCCGATAAATTAAAGAGCTCAAATATAGAGATATCAGTTACACCAACAAACAGTGATATGATAGATAGGGTCACTAGAATAACTACCAAATGCCATACTTTCATGTCTTCCCTCTAATCTCTTCTCTCAGATAGATAATCATTCTCAGTTGTTACTAATAATAAAACTCGTTCATAGTTTCAACGAGTTGAATAATTAAGTTTATATTGATAATCATTCTCATATATAAACTTATCATTACCTATACACTTCGTCAACAACTATTGTAGAATAACGCCTAACAATTTGCATCGTGTGACTAAGTTATGAATAACTAAAATAATTCTTATACAATAATTTGAACATTTTAACTTAACGTTTACTGAAAGTTTTTTTGTTGATCGTATTAGTAGAAACAACTCAATACTACAGCTTTTAACAATATGGTAAGGTTCAACGCAGTTATCTAGTGCTTGACGAGATAAAAGCACTAATTATGATTTTGAGCCAACACTAATTAGCATCTTCTCAACATTTAACTTGTATGGTAGTATGTAAGTATTAATGTAAGCACTTTCTTTTAGCTTCTGCTTTGGAAGCTACTTATTAATCACAGTAAGTAAATCAATCTGTTACTAAAATGTTTTGGGAGGTGATTCATTATATCCAAACCATCAAGCGATACACGTTCTATTCGTGATCAGGTCTACGAAGCATTGAAACAACAAATTATTACACTCAAAATTTTACCAGGAACTTCTCTTTCTGAAAATGAGATGGCAATCCAATTCAATGTAAGTCGTACTCCTGTTCGTGAAAGCTTTGTTAGATTAGCACAAGAAGGACTCGTTCAAGTATTACCACAACGTGGTACGCTCGTGTCATTAATTGATCGTTCACTTGTAGAGGAAGCTAGATTTATGAGACTACAATTAGAATGCGCAATTATTGAGATTGCTTGCAACGATTTTCCCGAATCATCTCTAAATGAGCTAGCAATGAATCTTTCGAAGCAAAAAGCATTGTTAGAATACGAAGATAGCGATCATATCTTCACTTTAGATCAGCAATTCCACTTCATTCTTTTTGCTGGAGTGAACAAGATTCATACTTGGAACACGATGAGCCAGCTTACCATTCATCTGGACCGCAGTCGTAAATTACGTCTACTCGATAATAATGACTGGAAACAAATTTACGAGCAGCATTGTCAAATTTTCGAAGCTATTCAGAAAAAAGACGCTACGTTCGCGATACAAGTAATGAAGCAGCATCTTAACCGCGGTGTAGATGATTTCGCTATGCTGAATCAAAAGTATCCTGATTATTTCATCTAAGTTTGTATCATGAAAAGTTAAGTTTATGCTTTCGGTGCTACTTTTCATTCGCGAGGTAGTTTCTTAAGTTTGTATCATGAAAAGTTTTAGGAGGATTTATTATGCGCATGACATTTCGTTGGTTTGGTGAGGGTAATGACCCTATTCCTTTAGAACATATTAAGCAAATTCCTGGTACAGAAGGTATTGTGTGGGCTCTTCATGATATTCCTGTTGGCGAAGAATGGCCTATGGAACGTATTCAAGAAGTTAAATCTCTGGCGGATGCTGCTGGACTGCATATCGATGTTGTTGAAAGCATTAATGTTCATGAGGATATTAAGTTAGGCTTACCTTCGCGTGATCAATATATCGAAAACTATAAAAACACGATTCGCAAATTAGGTTCTGCAGGTGTAAAAGTCATTTGCTATAATTTCATGCCTGTATTTGACTGGTTACGTACGAACTTGTTTGAAGAGCTAGAAGATGGTTCGACTGCCCTATTCTTCGAAAAGGAAAAAGTGGCAAATTTAACACCGCATGAACTTGTTACTTATTTTCAAAGCAGCTCAACATTCCAACTTCCTGGATGGGAGCCAGAACGTCTAGAACAATTATCGGCTACTTTGGAAGCTTACCAAGCTGTTGATGAAGAAAATCTTTGGAGTAATCTAGCTTATTTCCTTGAAGCAATTATTCCTGTTGCAGCAGAATCAGGTATTAAAATGGCGATCCATCCCGATGATCCTCCTTTCTCATTGTTCGGCTTACCTCGTATTATTACAAGCCAACAAAATTTACGCCGTTTCTTGAAGCTTGTTGATCATCCTGCTAATGGACTTACACTTTGCAGCGGTTCATTGGGCGTCAATCCTAACAATGATATCGTATCGATGATACATGAATTCGGCGACCGTATTCCATTTGCACATATTCGTAATGTTCGTGTAGCTGAAAATGGTGATTTCATCGAAACCTCTCATCGCACTCAGGATGGTACTGTTAATATTGCTGGTATTGTGAAGGCCTACTATGATATCGGGTATACGGGCTATGCTCGTCCAGACCATGGCAGACATATTTGGGGAGAGCAATGTCGTCCTGGATACGGACTGTATGACCGTGGCTTAGGGATTATGCATTTGTGGGGGCTATGGGACGCCTATCGTTACGCATCAAAGATGTAGTTCAATAAAACAACAGTTTTAGGGGGAGATTTGATCATGTCTACTAATCAAGAACAAACGATTCATCCATCGCTTGCTAATAAGGTAGCGGTTGTAACTGGCGGTTCGGGGGTGCTCTGTGGAGCAATGGCCATTGAGCTGGCTCGTCAAGGAATGAAGGTAGCCGTACTAGGCCGTACTCTTGAAAAAATCGAACGTGTTGTAGCAACGATTATTGAGCAAGGCGGCATTGCTATTGGCGTACCTTGTAATGTAACCGATACACAAAGCGTTACTGAAGCAAGCCAAGTCGTTGAGCAAAAACTTGGGCCATGTCATATTCTAATTAATGGAGCTGGCGGTAATCAAGCAAGTGCGAATACGACGAATGAAACATTCTCCATGGAGGATATGAATAATCCCAATGTATCATCATTCTTTGATCTGCAGCCAGATGGCATTCGTCAAGTGCTTGATCTAAATTTCGTTGGGACACTTATTCCATCGCAAGTATTTGCAAAACAAATGCTTACCGTAGAAAACCCAGTGATCATTAACCTATCTTCAATGAGTGCTCCGTCTCCTATGACAAAGGTTCCTGGTTATAGTGCAGCAAAAGCAGCTATTGAAAACTTTACCCAGTGGCTAGCTGTTCATATGGCTGATGCAGGTATTCGCGTTAATGCGATTGCCCCTGGCTTCTTCCTTACCGAACAGAATCATAAGTTACTTGTGAATGAAGACGGTTCTCTAACGGATCGCTCTAACAAAATAATTACACATACTCCAATGCGACGTTTCGGTAAACCAGATGATTTATTAGGTGTATTGCTATGGCTTTGCGATAATAGCGCATCTGGCTTCGTCACAGGGATTACTGTTCCGATCGATGGTGGATTCATGGCCTACTCAGGCGTATAATATGAAAAATCTCGCTAGAACTGTGATACAGTTTTAGCGAGATTTTTAACATCTATAGTAGAACAGCATACACAAAACATACTAAGCTTTGACTATTGTACACTCATCTTAATCTCTTCAGTGGGTGCATCGAAAGAAACCGTCAAATCCTTCTCTTCCAAATACCATAAATTATCCTGCTCGATGAAGAAGTTTACACCTTCTACTTCTTCCAATAGTCCAATCTCACGTGGTTGATCCTTCATTACTCCTAATGATAGTCCAGGATGAACGCTACCACAGCCGCCTAATCTAACATAGATACGAACATGATCTCCCTGCTGTAATTCCATCTCTGATTTGTACCAACTTGCTGCTGGTTGTTCGACGATTAATTTCATACCTCTGCACACCCTTCTATGATAATCATTATCTACCTATAGTATAACGGTTATTGTGTAATAATTGTACTAAATTACTGCGACAATGACCAATATCAATCCCCATATAAGCGATCAATACCATCGTTATGACCAAAATATTCTACGTTCATTTTTTTCAACAATCTCTAATTGATTTTCAAAATTCTCATCAGCCATATAATCATCTACAAAATGCCATTTGTCCTTGCTATCTTGCCAATAAATCTTCCATTGGTCCTGATCAAGTCTGAATTGGGCGATAGCTCGCTGCACCCATTGCTCACTTCGAAATGCTGGTCTTTCTTCTATTAAAGTAACATTGTTTCCTCTTATTTTGTAAGCCAATTTTATTTGATTGCTCAAATGTGCAGGTATTTTGTTACTTATATACTTATCCATAATTTTTCCAATACGTTTTTTTGTAAATTCATCCATACGTAACCCTCCTAAATTAATAGCTACCTCTAACTGCTGTGAACTTCCCCTTACTTAATAATCATACTATATGCTTATACTAAAATAAATCACTATTCTATTCAACAGCTATAGACGCACTTCAATGATTCACAAAGTGCGCCTCGCAACTTACTTACTTACTTACTTACTTACTTACTTACTTACTTACTTACTTACTTACTTACTTACTTCGACTATACCAATTCCATACTGCCTCAATATCCTCACGACGAAGGCTTCGAACAGAATAAGAAAATACACTGCCGAGCACCTTTGTACTAATCGATATTAGTCCAAGTTTACGTTGACGTGGTGACTCCTTTACCTTCAGCGTTACAATATGTTTTCTAGCTACGAAATAAGTCGTGCGAGTAATAAATCGGTTACGCAACACTAATTCATTATCTTCAAGCCATAGCCCCGCAGAAACTCTACAGCTATTAACCCACAACATCACTACTGGGTACAATAACAGCATCCATAACCCAGTGTATTGCCATAGCCAAATACTAATTCCACAAATAACAGTTACGATGATCATTGGTAATAACGCATACGTTATCAAACCTTGAATAGGAACACTACTAAGCTTCTCCTGAATCTTGATGTTGCGACTAGGTATTAACTGCTCAATAATGGCTGACATATCCTTCTTACGAACAAAAGGATGAATAACAAGCTGTTCCTTATTCGCATCGGATGTAATGACCTGAACTTTTAACTCTGCAAAGCCTAATAGTTGGCGAATTGGATTTTCATCCATAATAATTGCTTGAACTTTACCTTCATTGAAGACATAACTTTTCTTCTCCAGTAGTCCATACTTAATCGATAACTGCTCTTTACTACGTGTAATATGATAGTCTCCAAATTTTATCACATACAATGCAATAGACAACAGCCACACGAATAGCATTACTACTATAACTGGAACAATAATAATTTTGAACGATAAGCCATTATAATCATCCAAGTACTGATTATAATTAAATTCAGGAACTACGAATCTAATGAAATCATCGGCAAATGAGAATATCCCCACAATGAAAATGATCGCGTAATTCAAATTCAATGAAGTGAGAGCAGCTTTTAGCAATTGTCCTACAGATAACTTCATATTGTAATCCAGTTGTTCTTGCATGTTATGAGCGTTGGCTGAATAAGCAGTTTCCATCTGTTCAGCTACCGACTGCTGATGGACGGTTTCCATTTGTCCTGTTACTGGTAGCTGCCGAGCAGCACTTTCCTGCTCGCTTTTAGCTTGTAATGAACGATCAGCATCCAAATCTGGCTGCCCCATACTAGCATTGCTACTACGTTCTTTCTCTGTAGGCAATGGAGCTATTACGCCACCTTCGCGAATGATCGCAGCATAATGTTTCAACTGCTGTTGTAACTCAATAGCCTGCGTAAGTGGTAATACTCTTAACTCACCTTCCGCTTTACCACTTTTTCCGCCGGGAGTTTCTATTTGCAATTTCGCAACACTGAACACCCGATGAAGCAGTGGCTGCTGTACATTTACAGAATGAATTCGATTATAATAGATGACCTTTTCTTCCTTATTGAATACTCCGCGCATAATAACAATGCGATCTGATTCTAAGTAGAAACTGAACTTTTTCCATGTTAACCATCCGTACAGCAAGGAAAAGACTACAATAACGACAGCGCCTAGTAGCCCCCATAATGTATACAGCCACTTAAACTCACCACTATTAACGGATGCAACAAAAACAATTGGAATAAATACTCTAATCGTCCGCAGAAATCCAAAGAAAATATCTAGGCGTGATAGTTTACGTGGATTAGTCATGTAGTTCATCCACCTTCGCTAATTCGCCAATCTGAAGTTTCAGTGCCTCTGCATTCGATTGATGTAAGCCGCTGATCTCATGTTCCTTGGCCGCCGTAACAACTTTTAAGCTAGCAAGCTTATACTTACGCATAATCGGACCACTTCCAACCTCAACATGTTGCACGCGATTCATCGGTACGAGTATATTAGAGCGAAACCATATTCCAGATTGGATTTCAAGCTCCTCATCAAACACTTCGAATGAAAAGCTACGATATTCATAAATTGGAACGACATACGTAAAGATAACGAATGAGAGTATCCAGACCGCGGCTGCAATATAAATAGGAATCATAGTCCAATCGTTCATAATAATAACGATCAAGGCAGCAATAATAAGTAATAGAAATATTCCGTGAGTAATGTAGCTTGTAAGCTTAGATGCTTTAATATAATCTTTATGTAATTTCTGAGTAAGTTCACGATTCATCTATCCGTTGCCTCCTGCATTATATTATTGGAAAACTAGTTGTGAGCTCCCAATTATATTCCATTCTACAGGATTATTGCTTGAAAATATACGCGGATATTTCATTCTAATAACAATGACAACTGCTGGTCGATCGAACGTAGTGCTATAGCCGTACTCACTAAGACTATATTCATAAGGATATGCCAAAGTTGCATCTAACACTTCAAAATGAAGAAGCTCCACTCGCTCCCTTAGAAAAGACTGATCTGTTGGATTTCCACTTTCATCTAATCGTAAATTAGCGTACAAGTACTGCGAGGCCATGTTGTATGCTAATTCACGTTCAATTGTAAATATCCCTTCACTTAGCAACTGCTCATCTAGCTGTAATGCTCCTGCATGCGCTGCATGATTAACAGCTTGCTTGCCTTTGTAGTAGGCTTTCATCGATAGTTCATGATCCAACTGCTCGGAGTACATCATAAGCCAGATGACTAGCATCAATGGAATAATTAATAATTTATAGATGAGCGCTCACCTCTACTCCACATACTCACTCATCCGCAGGCCATAAGCCCGCATTAATTGCCCTTCGGGCACTGATTCGATGCCAATTAATGCATCAATCGCTGTTAGCCGCTCATAGGGATAGGATAAGGAAAGTACGATACCTTCTCCCCTACCTACCCGATAACCATCATTAAGCAATAGTTGACCTGCCGTACTTGAAACCTCATATTGTAATTTCTCAGTCTTGAGACCGAATCTCGCTAATCTTCGCTTCGACTGATCAACCATATTACCGCTAATATAACCATATTGCCCACTAGCACCAACCTCTAATAAATAATCGACCTCTTGCTGCAAGATCGCTTGTCTTGTTATAAGCACATGCTTGTAAATGGGAGAGAACATCATCCAACAAATAATAGTTGAAAACATAATGAATGCTAATATTTGCTTCATGCGTCAATCCCTCTCACATAATTGGTCAGCTGCGTATCAGACTGATCGAGTTGCTCCTTCACTCCATCCTCATCTTGAATCACCGTTAAGTAAATGACGAGCATCGTAAGCAGTAGTGCGCAGGTGACTACCATTTGTTTCATAAACATCCCTCTTTTTTTCAATTCGATCATTCGAGGAGTAATTAGTAGATTAATTGTAGCTTTCCAACTACTAACTAGCATGCAAGCTATAACCCGCATTACGGTGTTATCGTGCCAATTTGTAAATTAGCAGCATTACCTTGTGATTGGATTTGAGCCTTCGTTCCTGTTCCATCCTTCGAAATAATACCGTTGAACAAAATCACAACTACAATTAACATCATCACCGTCATCAAAATATTTTTCATCCCGTCACCTCCTTTCAATAGTTTAGTTTCATCTGCTGTATCAAGTACACCACAAAGCAAAACCCAGCAACTTGTACGGCACGTGTACACGAGCGGACATTCTCTCGCTCGAAGCTTAAAATAAAGGTTCAAAAAGTGGGCTTTCAGAACCGAGCAGGTGAAACGCTACTTGAGAAAGGCGGAAGCGCAAGTGTACGTGGTTGGTACACGCGAACCGTACTTTCCAAGTTCGTTTCAGATGCGATGTCGAGTATGCTACGTCAGCATATCCATCGTTATCAAAGTCCTTTTTTTGAACTTCCTTAATTCATTAGCGATAGTAGCTTATTCACTTCTTGCACCCACGGATAGATAAATACTTGAAAGGTGTAGAGGATCGGTATGCCAGCAATGACAAAGAGGACGTAAGACGCAGTTTCTTTGCGGCCTTCCTTAGCTAACTCGATCGTATCCTTATAATCTAGTAATCTCGTTCTCAGCAATGTATAAAAGTCTTCATTATTATGCTGCCTGAGCGCATCAATCGTATCAACAAAACTAATTCCTTCTTCCGTACCGATCGCGCGCTTGAATCGTTGCAAGGCAATAATCGGATCGTGATACCAATCGGCAAGCAATATTTCCATATCTTTGCGAAGCAATCGACTATAAGGTAGACATTTTCGCAGTTTGGTATGAATATGTAGCTTAGAATCTGCAAAATAGAGAAGCTGACCGCTAATCGCATAAATTTCCTTCGTAATGGAGTTGGCTCTTAACTGCCGATAAGCCCTTAGCCAATATTCATCCAAATGAATGGTGACGATAACACCTAGTATAATGAACAATATGACCACTCGATTTGTATTCCAATGTAAGGGAATAAATTGCATTGATAGTAGAAATATCGCCATACTGATATAACCTGTCCATAATACAACTTGTCGCCAGAGCATATAGGCTACAATTGAATAATCAATCCCACATCCTGCCCATAATATTGCCCGTTTGCTTTGCCGAACTAGCTGTTCGTCTATCCTTACTAAGCGAAGTAGCTTCAGAGAAGGCTCGCGTTTATGCCATCCCCACAACTTTCGTTCGATGGTGTGGCTACGAGATGATGAAGGAATACTTTGCAGTAATGCACCGATACAGATCGCTCCAAAAATAATTTGAGCCACAAATAATATCCAGTTAACCCATTGGAATTCAAACATCTCACACCTCCTACAACTTTTCATAAACTGCTCGATATACTTCTAGTTAATGAAAAGCACATCGAAAGCATATCCCATTTTGCTATGCAGCCTAGCCCATCTTCTTACGCGATAAATAAATCCCCATAAGGAACGATAGAAAGATCATCGTAATCATATGCAGTATCATTTCGCGGCCTGATTGGTCATGAAAGTAGTAATATAACGATTGCTCGCGATTGTACTTGAAATTTATAACGATAAATAAGAGCAGAAATAATATTGGTGTAAAGTTAGCAATTCTTATTTCTAATAGCTGATGTCTTTCCTGCTCATTAGCCCGCCTTGCAGCTCTCATATCTTGAATCAATTGTTTTAAGCTGCTTGATATTGTAACGCCTTCCTGCAACGCTACCTTAATCATTTGCACAAAATAATCTGCCCATATATGACCAAGCGAATTAGCGAAAATATCTAAGCTTTCCTCGTCATTATCACGCACGCACAAATTACGATATAGCTGCTCAAATATCCCTTTCATCGGTCCAGCAATTCTATTCTCTTCAATGACCTTGGCAAGCGCTATTTTGATCTGACGTTCTCCTGTTATAAGATAACATTGGTAGAATAGTTCTATTGCTGGCAGGAAATCAATCTGTGCCTCTAGCTGGCGATGAATAAGTAGCATTCTGAGCGTCATATATGGTATTCCTGCAACCATTGCCGAGCATAATATGGCACCCTTCATCGAACCGAACAGATACCAGCCGAGTACGCCCCCTACAAGTGCTATACTTAGTAGCCAGTGAAGGAATCGTTCTCCACTAATCGATAATCGTAATGTTTGTAGCAGATGATCGAGATAAGTAGTTAACTTGTGTACTAATTTTTGTACCCATGATCGATGATGTAATATTGGAGCTGTCATTACTGGCGTAAGCCGACTTTTACGACGCTGTCTTGTGAAGACGATCAGTATTAATTTCTCGATCATATACATAAGTAAAATAAACAATACTCCCACAATCGCTAGCGTCATCACATGAAAAATCATTAACCTACCCCTTCCTCAATATGAGGTAGCTCCTGACGTATATAATTCCAATGAATCGTCCATTGATCTTGCTCTGGATCATACGTTACCCAATCTGTTACGCGAACATCATTATTATCCCAGTGCAATCTTCCTATTCTTGTAATGATACGTCTCCCATTAACAAGTTGAAGTTGAATTCCAATCTCTGTCACGAACTGGGTAATTCGCTTAGCTAGACGATTAGCATCCATGCCCCTGCCATCAAGCATACACATATCAACAATCGCTTCGGGAACATCCTCTAACTGATTAGCATGTACGGTTGTCATACTTCCATGATGTCCCCGAGTGCAGGCGCGCACATAGATGTTCGCATCATCATCCCGTATTTCAGCATGAATAATACGCTGTGGAGATTGCCGCAGAGCTAGCTTGAAAGCTTGATTCGAGCTATGCAAATAATCATCTTCATTAATTTCATATTCGATAATATTACGATTCGGATAATCTCTACTAATCATCATTTCATAACGACCTTCAATCGTTACCAATCTTTCTTCAGCTGGCAGCTCTGCGATGCAGGCTTTCAGTAAATTTGTTTTCCCAGTATTCGTTGGCCCGATAAGCACCAGATTATAACGGTTTTTCAGTATTAATTGGAAAATAGTAAGCATACTCGGAGACATCATTCGATAAGGAGCAGCAGCTAATTGCGAGAGGGGAATATTACGGAGCGTGTAGAAGCGAATCGTCAACGTCGGAAGCGCAGTATATCCATGCCCTGTAATGGTTACACGTGAACCATCTCTCAACATAACTTCCGCCCACCGCTTGCGCATATTAATATGATCGTTGTTGAATAGCACCAAATTTTGTTGAATTCGTTCTACCTCTTTCAATTGTTCGAAGCGATATGGAGAAAGGCTTACTTCACCACGTATAATCGTATATATATTCGTACCTACCACTTGAATTTCCTCAAGCCCATCCGTATCTCTAATAATAATTTCTAACACATGCATTCCCACCACCTCGGAAAATATTGCTTCAGCAAGCGAGGGATATGGATGCTCATAATGTTCAATTTCATTAATATGAAGCTTTAACAATCGATCTGTAATAATGTTCAATATATACTGCCTTGCTGCTGGAAATCCAAGTACTGCTTGATTTAATGATTCACTATATTCTCTTCTTTCCTCCTCACTGAGGCCGCGCGGCGTACTCAAAAAACTACGCATCTCATTGCATAATGTTTGAAATTGAAGGGATGATCCATTATCTTTTGGCTCAAAATCAACCTTTGCTTTGTGGCGAGACATAAATTCGATTGCTGAAAATCGTTTAATCTCATTGTCCGTCATATGAAATCACTCCTACAACTTTTTATTGACTTACTTATGAACAACTTGCTAATGAAAAGTAACCTCGGAAGCAGCACTTAACTTTTTATTTTGCTAATGATGACTTCATTTTACGTTGCCATATCATTTGCACACTTTTCCATGCTCGTTGCTTTTTCAATGTATATTGCTCAGGCAGTAAGTTAATCGATAATCCAACCAACCAGTTGCGCCCCTCCGAAGTTTCAGTTAGCCAGTAATCTAGCGCGCCCTCATCTAAGCTGGAAAATAAGGACGTGGGAAACAGTACATCTCCAATGACTTTCAATTGCAATTCCGCTTCAATTTCTTGTGTTGTAAATCCTGAATATTGTTTACTCTGTCTAATGACAAGGGCATGAACACTCTTATCGCTTAGTCCTAGTGAATGAGACATTGTTCCATACCAGCCTTTTGTATCTTCTTGAAAATGTGAAAGCGCATTTGTCGTAACTAGCACAATCTCATCTGCTTGTTGCATACTGCATAGACTTCCGGCATTATCCCAATACGCATTGCAATCAATAATGACATAATCATAATGTTCCTTGGCGGTAGCTACTAGTTGTCCTATATCTTCATCGCTGAAATATTCCGCCATCTCTCGGTAACGATTGCCAAGCAATAGATGTAATTGCGGTCTTGATGATGATATTGTCATCGCATTCATAAGCATAGTTGAGGTGAGTGAATGGGTACGTAAATGTGGGAGTAATTCATCGACTGTTGCTTGCGTTGGGGGAATGTTCATATAGCGGTGTAGCTTTGAGGATTTGAAGTTCATACATAGAAATGCTACTTTACACTCTGTGACTTCAACGATACGATATGCCGTAGCAAGTGCACATACCGTCGTGCCAATGTTCGGTGTCGTGCCAATAAATGATAACACTCGGCCTACATGCTGCTCACTGCCGTTACCTCTATTCATCATTGATCTGTCCTTTCACCAATTGCGGTAAAGAATGATAAGCAATAACGAGCTTAACATCACCCGTGCGACAAAGATTATCAATATACAACCACTGTTCTTCTGTAAGATTGACATTGATGTATTCAATCATGCCGTTAGCAATGCGCCTTGAGGCATACATTTGTTCAGCGTTGCCACGAACTAGCGCATTTTTCCCTTCCTCATCTGGAGCAGCTACTTCAAGATTGGATCCCGTTTTCACTGATGCAACGATAATATCTTGCTCAAATATTTTTGTTGGTGCAGCTTCTGCCCCCGAACTGTAGATCCAGACCGCATCTCCAGCACGGATACCATTAGATACTGATTTGATATAATCTTTCGGAATTTGGAAGGTCGCCTCATGTTCATTCGGGTGAAGTGCATAACGATTAAGCTTCCATTGCAATACGGGTTCATCACTACCAAGCGGAACGATCGCTTCTTGTCCAATAACATCTGCCTTGTTGAACACCATTTCTGCTGTAGCTAATGAAATTGGTATAGACAACATCTGCAATTGTTCCTCCTTAATCATCTGCCCTGCTTCAATAAATTGGCCAGGTACAACAACTTCAATCTGCTCCTCTGCTTGAATACGTTCAAATTGCAGAAGATATAATCCGTATACTAACGCTGCCGAGATGATAGCTGATAGTAACGTGACAAACAGCTTTCTACTTCTTAACATATCATTCCTCCTCCAACTTTTTGTTACATCTTGATGAACCTCTCGTATACAAAAAGTACATCGGAAGCATACACCCACCTGTACATAACAAAAAAGAACGCATGCCACTATCGGTATCGATAGATAGGTATGCGTTCTTCACATATTTGTATCAGGTTTTATTTTCATTATAACTAATTTCCCTTAATATGTCTATTCTAAAAATCAATTAATCCTACACTTATTAATAATGCATCATCAACCTTGCGCATCGTCTCATCATCTAAATGTGTAATTTTATCCGTTAGTCGTTGTTTGTCAATCGTGCGAATTTGTTCAAGAAGAACAACTGAATCACGATCGAACCCATGTTTTTCAGCATCCATCTCAACATGAGTAGGTAATTTTGCTTTTTGAATCTGTGCAGTAATAGCCGCAACAATAACTGTAGGGCTAAAGCGATTACCAATATCATTTTGTATAACTAGAACAGGTCTAACTCCACCTTGCTCAGAGCCAACAACTGGTGACAAATCAGCAAAAAACACATCTCCGCGTTTTACGATCAATCTCTACACCCCACTAACAAGACGACCCAAAGTATGGTCTGCTTCTTCCTCCGCTTGAAAAGCTTCTGAAGCAATATTCAAGTTAATTCTTGCCATTTCCATATAGCCACGCTGCATCTTCTCACGTATTTGTCTCTTTTTGCGCTCGATCAAATACAGCTTCATTGCTTGGCGAATGAACTCGCTGCGATTTGATTTTTCAGTTGCGACAATTCCATCAACTTCTTCTAACAATTGATCGGGCAAACTGATCATTATCCGCTTTGTATTATGAATATTGGCCACAGAATTCGCACCTCCAAAACTTTTCCAACACTTTACTACACATTATGACATAAATATAACTTTTCTATACTTGATCATATATATGTAATGAATATATCAAGTATGCTATATCCAACGATATATGGAAAGGATCGGGATAATACTTTACCCATTATGTTTGCTTAAAAACTACATGTAAATTTTTCCTCTTTACATATATTATTGATTTATTTTTCCATAGTACTCTCATATTACACTACAATGGTGCCTATAAGCTATAGATTATTATTGATAAAATCATCCAATTTCACTAATTACGGAAAATGCAACTTTTTAAGATGCATCATCTATCAAGTTTCGGAGCTAACAAAGGTACTTTTCACTTATTTGCTCCACTTGCATAGTGGAAAGAACTAATCACTAGTGAAAAAGCGATAGCGTTCGTTTTTGTCCTCGGATTTATACCACTATTCCCTTTACAATAAATCCGAGGACAACGGCGATTGGAACAGTGATTAGTTCTTGGAGCGGACTCCGATTGATTATATACCATTAGATACTGCAATCACTTGACCTTGTTCGATATAACGACGCGGTACACGACTTGCAATCATACAAGTCAATTCATAATTAATCGTGCCTAATAATGCAGCGATCTGTTCAGTCGAAATCGTATGCTCGCCTTGCTGACCAATAAGGACAACCTCTTGATCAAGCAACGATTCAAGCGGATATGCTTTTAACTTATCTAGCGACACCATACATTGATCCATGCAAATTGCACCTAGAACAGCAATCCGTTCACCTTGTAATAATACTTCTACTTTACCAGACAGCATGCGACTGTAGCCATCTGCATAACCAATTGGCAATGTTCCTATCCACTCTGGCTCATCCGTTACATATCGTGCGCCGTAACTAATTCCCCAATCGGCTGGAGCTTCCTTAACATATACAATTTTAGTCTTTAAGCTAAGCACTGGCTTCAATGCGATATGATCCTTATTCACTTCCTCTGACGGATACATGCCGTACATCGCTATTCCTAGACGAACCATATTGCCAGCCCACTGTGGAGTGTCCATTCCCCCAGCACTATTGGCAGCATGAATAATCGGTATATCCCAGCCTTCATCTCTAACATGGCTTTCAATCGCATGAAAACGATCATATTGAAGTGAAGTATAAGATTTATCCGCTTCATCCGCTTTGGAATAATGTGTGAAAATCCCTTCTACTTGAATAGTTGAAATAGCCATCGCCTGCTCGATAAATGAGATTGCTTCCTCATATCCCAATATGCCAAGTCTACCCATGCCCGTATCGATTTTCACATGAACCTTCAATCGCTTGCCAGCTATTGCCTCCATAGCTTGAGCGGCTTGAAGTTGATCCTCCCGATATAAAGCAATTGTCACATTCTGCTCCCTTGCTAATGACAAATGCTCTGGAGCTACAAAGCCAAGCACAAGAATCGGTAATTGAATCCCTTCCTTACGCAGCTGCAACGCTTCATCAAGAAAGGCAACTCCCAAATAATCGACGCCATAGCGTTCAACTGCTCTTGAAATTTCTACTAGACCATGGCCATAAGCATTCGCTTTAACTGATGCTAATAATCGTGTACCTTCTTTTAATTGTGATTTTACTGCTTCTATATTATGATGCAACGCATCTAATGATATGTCGGCCCATGTAGGACGATAAAACGCACTCAATTACTCCACCTACCTTTAGAGGATGTTCAAAAAACGGACTTTGATAACGATGGGTATGCTAACGTAGCATACTCGACATCGAATATGAAGTGAACTTGGAAAGTACGGTTCGCGTGTACCAATAACGTACACTTGCGCTTCCGCCTTTCTCAAGTAACACTCCATCTTCTCGATTCTGAAAGCCCGATTTTTGAACTTTCATTTTATGAGGATGTTCAAAAAACGGGCTTTGATAACGTAGTAATGCAGGATGTTTAATCGGCACTAATAGTTGATATGTTACCCCTAGTCATGTAACGTGTCAATGTTAATCTGTGCGGTTGAACCTCACTATGATTTTGATACGATATAAGCGTCTTTCTTCATTATATAGCAAAAAGCTAGCTCATTGAATCGAAGATATACTTCGATCTTTAAGCTAGCTTTATCTACTTTATTTGGATACTTCAGCAAGAACGGATTGCGCAACTTTAATCATTTCAACTTCTGGTAGATCCGCACTACTTAGACGGTATTGATTACCAAAGTACGTCCAAGATAATGTATGCACATTATCACCAGATGTAAGCTGAGCTATCGTGAAGCCTAGATCAACGAAATCTCCTGGGACTAATGTTGTTGCCATATCTTTCGCTTCCGTTTGAATCAATGTGTAATTATAGGTACCTGCAAAGCGTGTCATCACACCTTGATTGCCAGCGTACTCAATATCTGTCATATCCTTCTCGTTAACACCTAATGGTGTGTGTGTGGGTCCCATAACCGTAAATGATTGTGGAGTTGTTGGTGCGATACTCGTTGCATCGTCATCCTCGCTCAAATCTGTGCCATGACCTTCCTCACCCGTTGTAGATTGTTCAGTAGGAGCTCCAGTTTTTGGATCAGTACTAGTGTCACCGTCCACATTACCTGTCTCAACTCCTACGCCATCATCACCAGGAGCAAGTGTGTCTACATCATCTTTATTTGGATCAACCGTTGTTGGTTGTTGCTCAGTTACATCGCCAGATTGTGCCTGCATATTAGATTCTGTCTTGAAGAATCCTTCAGTAAACGTCGGATTGAACTCGAATGTATCAAATTTCACGTCTACAAGTACAGTCGCGTTCGTGTCGCTAACTTCTACTTGCATCGGTTTATAATCATCTTGGCTTAACCAAATCTTTTGTCTTGCAAGTGATGTACTGTTGTATTTCGCCATAACATCAAATACATAAGCATCATCTGTCGTTGTAAATTGACGGGAACCATCAAGTAGAATACTTTGTACTAATGTTTGGTACAAATATACTTGGCCATTTTTTTGCGGCCAATCACTTTGGAAGCGGAAAACTTTGTTTTGCTTTGGCGTTAATACGAACACACCTTCATCATTGCGAAGCACGATTTGCGTAATATCTTTGTCTGCATTTGTCAGCTTAATGCGGTAAGCCTCTGGTTTGGCATAAGAAACTTCCACCTGATACACTTGCGGTTGCTGACCATTATGTAAGGTCATCGTGCCTGTGCCACTGTAACCTTCCATACTATTCAAAAATTTGTCCAAATCCTTTACCACGGATTCGGCATCTTTCGTCCCGCATGCAGATAACACTAGTACCATACTTAGTATAATTGCCGCGATCCATGTCATACGACGCATGAAATCATCCCCTCACACCTTGTTTTTTAACTGGCTTATACATACTATGTGGGGACTTGGACATTTATGCGGACAAAGTTGACGAGCTGGTAAGATTATTTTTAAAGGGCTGTTATGCCTGCAACTATATCAACGCATCATCTGTATACACAAAGAAAGCCCACCACAAGGGCAGACTCAATATGATGGAATATAATATTATTTTAATGACATGTCTTATATGCTTACTTTTTACGTAAACTCCTCAGGATATGAACGAATAAGTCAATACAAAGCACAACTCCTAGACTCAAAAATATGATACCATACCAAAAATGAGCACCTGTTTGCTGAGTTACTTTATATAAACCTATTAATACCGAAAAAACAATGCACAAAGAATGCTTAATAACTTTATTCTTATCAATCTCTTTCACAGCTTGTCATCTCCATCTAATGTCAAATACTGATTTACTTAGTGTATAACTGATTCGAATACGTCTGTGTTGTAATTTTATTAAACTTTATAGTAATATCCTTTGTATTTGTATAAGTAACTCTAGCCCTGATTTTCCAAGTATCAGCTTTATTAAAGTAACTTGATGATATACAACAGAAAAATGATCTATCATAACGTTTATCAAGACTCGACTTTTTTATAATCACGTTTATCATATCAAAAATACTCTCTTTATTGTATATCTCTAAAGTAAGAATAAAATCATATTTTACATTTGAAAAGTCACACCAAACATAAAATACTTCTCGAAGATCGTTAATGACGCTGGTTCTTTGACGAGGTAGATATTTGTTCTGTTCAGCATTAAACTCAATATCGAAACAACAAAACAGATCTTTTATAACAATTTCATTATTAAATATATTTTGTTTGCATATTGATGTAATAGTATCATTATCAATAACAAACTGCTGGGAATCATCTGGGATCACAAAAAAATCATTAATAATGTAGAAGAATTTTTCGAAAGGGGACGATATTTGTTCAATACATCTCCATTCTCCATCATTAATAGGAGTAAGTTCAGTTCTCGATTCATTAACAAGTAATTCAACTTTATGTATCGGCATTTCTTCGTTATTGTATATAAATTCTTTTTCCAAAATTAATTCCTCCGAATATTAAGAGAACTTGAGATATGTTTTTTAATTTACTGACTATTATCTCAAGTTATGTGGATTTATTGTTGACCAGTTATATACTTTTGCTGAGCACCATTGGGAGAATAGTAGCTTTCAATCATGTTATATCCTGTTCGTACTGCTACCTCAATTGCTCCACCTTTGAGAGCCGAGGTAACATTTTTCACTACAGCTTTACCGAGAGGTACATTATTTTTATTCGATTCTGCCATAGAAGTGCCAAAACCAATTGCTGAACCAGTAATACCAGTATCTTTTAATGCTTTCTTAAAAGGGTCAACGGCAAGATTTTTCACTGTAGCCGTAATATCACTTTTAGCATTATTAACTGTATTTGTAACAGCCTTTGTAACCTGGTTAATATTCTGTTTTATTTTTTCTGGAATTGGTAAAATACCAAATGCCATGTTACCCCTCCTATTCTCAAGTTCTCTCAAAAAAACTATAACATACACAAAAGATATCTTAAACCATTTTTTTATATTTATTGCAATTATTACAAATAAGTGGACCACTCTTCCCCTTATCAGAAAACACAATGAGGTAGAGAGTTAAATACTCCGCAATTACGGTAAGGTACAATTTCTGTTCTAGTGAAAGCCCTCACGCTTGACATCCTTCTGTAGTTAAGCAGTACACAGCGAGACCTCAAAAGATAGTTTCCTTATTCCAAAGGCACTTCTCCAGTATGAACGTAGCTAAAGTGTACACAGAAAAGCCTTCGATGTTATCGAAAAGCAGGTCGCTAGTAGAAACGCTACCCCTTTTATCGCTAAGGTTGCTACTTTAGGGTTGGATACTCCGCATGATACTTTCTACAAGCGTGGCACAGCGGTGTAATGGCTAGTTGCGTTTTTGTCGTACAGCCAACGCTGGTGTAGTACACGATAGCCTTCACTTGAAAGTGTTTCCAGATTTCACACTCAGCTTTTGCTTCCAGTCTTGGTATCTAGCTTTCGGTCTTGGTCAGCCCCTTTTGCAAGTCAACTACAGCCACTACACAGTACACTCGCCCTTACTACAGCGTCCCGAAGTAGCTCCCACCGAAGTTGCATAAGCAACATAAGCTTGCATAGGGCTTTTCTTAAACCTCAGTTCCGCTCCCGTCGATTCAGCATAAAAATCATAAACCTTTTAAGTTCAAACGCTATCCCCAAAGAAACAACCCCACCTAAAAAAATAAAGATATTTCTTTTTTGTTTATGTATTTTATGCTTTTTATGCAAGCTCGTTCCCACCTATACAGAGATATGTGTATGTGCTTATGCGTTTTATGCTGTAATGCTGTAGACGCTTTTTCGAGTGTTTCTCATGTGCTATATGCCTCTGTAGTCGCTGAGTTTGAAGGGGCTGAGGGGGTGGACTGAAACGGACGGAGCAGACGAATGGTGTAGTGAACCCCTAGCCTTAGTTGCTCCAAGTGCAAACGACCTGCAAACTGAAGAGTTAGCCGAGGCGACCGACTAGAGTGGGTTTGACTGCGTGACGGTGGGGGTTCAGTGGTTAAAAACAGCTATGCGGACTGGTTGTGAGCTTGGCTAATTTTTTTTGCTACATTGTATATATGTAGTTGTTGAAAGTAATTTATACTATGAATATAATAATAAGCTTTTTTAATCATGTTAATATGATATAGACATTTTACATGTTAATATGATAAAGACATAATATTTGAAAGAGGGTAAAACTATTGGTATCGAAGCTAGAGGCATATATAACATTAGTTTGCACTTCGGGTGTATTGAATTTGTCTATACTAGTCTATACTTTTTGGAAGAGACATCATTATACAAATATCGCTAAATTGTTCATGTGGAATACATTAACTTCAATGATTTATTGCTTTGGCTATGCCTTTAGCTTAACATCCACTTCGTTAGAACAGCTTAGATTTTGGAATGTTGTACAGTATGTTGGGCTGCCATTTTTCCCTCCATTAGGATTATTGTTTGTTATGCAATATTTAGGATTTAAATTAACAAAAAAAAGAATAATCGTTTTACTTATCATGCCTTGTCTTACTTTACTCATCAATGTAACAAATGAACTCCATCATTTTTACTATAGATTATATGATATCCATTCGGTTCTTGGGGCTCCATATAGTGAGATTGAATATGGGGTATGGTTTGTTGTACATAATATTTACATTTTTAGCTGTATGTTAGCTGCGTTCTTATTACTACTTTCACGTTGGAAGGAAACAGTTAGTACATATAAACCTCAATTATTTGCCCTCATCTGTGGTCAATTGCTTCCAGTAGTGACTGCATTTTTATTATTCATAGGAGTGACACCCGATGGTATCGATCCTGTACCAATGGTTATTTGGTTTTCTTCTGTTTTGTACCTTTGGTCTATTACTAGCTCTCGAATGTTATCAATTATGCCAGTTGCTAAGGAAACAATCTTTAATAGTATGAATGATGGTGTAATTGTGCTTAATGATAGCTATCAATTAATCGAATATAATCATGCTTGTAAAAATATGTTTACTGCATTGGATCGATCAACGTTAGGGCAGCCATTTGATCACGTTTGGTATATGCTAACGGATCAATCATTCCCTGTTCAATTAGATACGATATCAGATAAATTGAATGTTACGATTCATCAAGCTAATTATATTTATCAGCTACGTATTTCTATGCTTCAGCAATCAAATAATAACTCTGGCTTACTAATTATATTTACGGATATAACAGAGCTACATACATTACAACAAAAGTTAGAGCAACAAGCCTATTATGATGAGCTTACGCAAATATACAATCGTCGTGCCTTTTTCCAACAAAGTGAGCAAGACTTAATGAAAGTAAAGGGTAATCTGTCATCGTATACGCTTATTCTATTTGATATTGATTTTTTCAAAAAAGTGAACGACACTTTTGGACATCAAACCGGAGATCAAATACTAGTACATGTGGCTCAAATATGTAAGGCTGAGCTTGGAGAAGATATGCTATTTGCTAGATATGGTGGTGAAGAATTCGTACTCGCTATAGCTGGATATACATTAGTTGAAGGGGAAAACTTCGCTAATCACCTTAGATTTTGCATTGAACACAATCCTCTAGTTGAAAATAAACGAGTTGTATCAGTTACCTCCAGTTTTGGAGTATCCGTAACGACAGGAGCTATGGATGAATCAATCTATCAGCTTATTCAAAAAGCTGATGAAGCACTGTATGCTGCCAAAAGAGCTGGTCGAAATCAAGTAAAAGTTTTTACTGAAAAGTACGAATTTGTGGAATAGTACAGCAAAATTTCAGTGGTTAAAAGCAGCTATGCGGACAAAGTTGACGAGCTGGTAAGATTACTTTCTTCTATACATGTATAGATTCAGATCAAGGATCGCATGATCACCAATCATGGGTGAGAGCATAATTGACAATGAACGGATTAAACAAAAATTAGCTGACAAGAGTCCAGTAAAATACCGAAATCTTGCCAGCCGATTAGCTACATAATAAACACTCTAACTTTAAGCGGACACTACCAAATCTACTTTATAAACTGCGCCCATTCATTGTAAATTAAGAAATTTTGAAAGATTGAATGATCTCTTCGCTTGTTGTCTTCCATTCTTCTAATTGCTCCTGTAAGCAGTTGAAGCTAACTAAGACCAACTCGCCGTCAACAACGGTAAATAGCATAGAATTGTAAATACTAGCATTATCTCCTTCAACTTCAACTACAAAAGAGAGATACCCTGCTTTCTTACCATTCATTTCAACAATGCCATCCTCCATCCACTCTGTTGCAACGGGTTGATACATTGCGACCATCTCTTCTTTAAGTGCTTCAAGGTCTTCCTCGTTCATCGGACTGCCAGTCTCGCTCAAAGCAACGTTAATGGTGCCTTCTTCATTCGTATAGACCTCTTTCGGAGCGTTTCCGGAAGGATATTTGACTTGTTTCATCTCATCGGACATGATGATGAATTGTTCAGGAATACTGATCGTAGCAAGGCCAGACATAACGCTTTGCTCTTTGAGCGCGATTGCTCCTTCAGGTGTCGCAGTTTCTTCTGCCGAGGTTTCCGGCGTAGGAGAGACCTCTGTGTCAGCCACAACTTCAATAGGTGTAGGTTCATTCGCTGAATCACTTTTGTTTTGGGAGCATCCTGTAACAATGAGTGCAAATGCGGTAAAAACGATAACAAACAGCTTTTTCATAATAATTTCCTCCACGTCTCTATCTTTTATTTCCATCCAGCTGGGATGTAAGGATTAAATCCTCAACTTATGATATCGACAAATCATAAGTTGAATTTAATACTTTTCAAGGAATACATACAAATTATTACTTTTGCACTATTTTATATTCGGGTCATTAGTCTAATACTAATCATTTAATAGATGCGTTGCCACTAGTGTTGCATTTATGCTATGTTAATAATCCATAATTTTCAATTTAATCAAAACTAACTCATAACATTCCTTTACAATAGATATGGTAGTAGCACGACCCTCGCCTACCTAAAATTATTCTTACATGCTCAAATTCAACAAAGAGATGGGCTGCGCGAAATTGTATTTTCGGAATTGGTTTCACAGATTTGCCAGTGGATAGGTTTGGTCTCGGTAGTAAAGGCTACTCTCTGAAAGTTATCTTCATTTCTTAGATCCCTGAGTTCATTGATTTACGACGATCACTCGTAGTTTCTCTTAATCGTGGTAAGGATTGCTTTTCCTGCAAGTAGTGATACATGTAGGTGGTGAAATGTAGCATATGAAGGGTTTGGGAGTGTATGTAGGTGATTCTTATATATCCATTCTTATAAAGGTTTTGTATATCAATTATCAGGTAAGGACCCGTTGCAAACCAATATCATTAACCGCATAGAGTTAAATTGAAGTAAATTAAAGCAATATAAAATAAAACATCTTCAAACTAAAATTCTTTGTTAGAATTCCAGCTTGAAGATGTTTTCACGGCATAAGTATCTAATTATACATACTTAAGATATGACATTTTCACTCCAACTTAATTCAAGAAGAAATTACCTTCAACTTCAAAAATATCATCTTGATTTAGACGATCAACCTCTACGATTGTACGTGGAGGATATGGACCATCTCCCCATAGCTCTTGTTGAACCTGATTCACTAGTGGACGATAACGATTCATATCTGTTAAGTAAACAATAATACGAGTTGTATCTTGTAATGTAGCACCTTCTGATTCAGCAATCAGCTGCATGTTTAGGAAGGCCTGCTTAATGCGCTCATAATCACCTTGTACTAGCTGATTTGTTGCTGGATCAATACCACGCATACCTGCTACATATAGGTGATCATCTGCTACAGTTGCAAGATTCCAAGTACCTGTTGTTGTAATAGCCCCTTCAGGGAATATTGTTCTAACTCCATTTGGTGAAACATTCGGATCATCAGTAACGATTAACTCACCATCTTCTGGTGCATAGAACGTACCTTCTACCTCAAAAATATCATCTTGGTTTAGACGATCAACCTCTACAATCGTACGTGGAGGATATGGACCATCTCCCCATAGCTCTTGCTGAACCTGATTCACTAGCGGACGATATCTGAACATATCAGTCAAATAAACCACGATACGAGTCGCATCCTGAAGAGAAGCTCCTTCAGACTCTGCGATTAGCTGCATGTTTAGGAAGGCTTGCTTTATTCGCTCATAATCTCCATCTACAAGCTGATTCGTTTCTGGATCAATACCACGCATACCTGCTACATAAACCATATCTCCAGCACGTGTGCCCACATTCCAAGTACCAGTAGGTGTAATAGCTCCTTCAGGGAACAACGTAATAACACCATTCGGTGAAACGTTCTCTGTAGATGCTTCGATCGCTTCATAATTATCATCTTCTGCTACTGCTTGCTTATTATTTGGGTTAGACTTTCCGTTAGACTCATTTTTATGCTTAGGGCCTTTTGGACCTTTAGGGTCTTTTGGAGATTTATTTCCTTTACCTGGCTTTTCTTTTTCCTCTTTATCAACTACATTTTCACTATTAATAGGGGCGTAGAATGTACCTTCAACCTCAAAAATATCATCTTGATTCATACGATCAACCTCTACAATGGAACGTGGAGGGTAAGGACCTGCTCCCCATAGCTCTTCTTGAACTTGATTAATTAGCGGACGAAAGCGATACATGTCTGTAACATAAACAATAAGACGTGTTGCGTCTTGAAGAGTGGCGCCTTCAGATTCAGCGATTAGCTGCATATTAAGGAATGCTTGCATTATTCGCTCATAATCTCCAACTACAAGTTGGTTCGTCGCTGGATCAATTCCCCGCATACCCGCAACATTCACAAAATCACCTGCACGAGTACCTAAATTCCAAGTACCAGTTGGGGTAATTGCACCTTCAGGATAAAGGGTTTTTACTCCTGTATTAGAGTAAGGAACACCTTCTTGGGCAGTCACCAATGATGTTGCAGTGCCAGCCACTAAAAGTTGGATAGCTAATGCTCCTGTTAATACACGTTTTAACATCGTGCTTGTCTTTTTCTTCATTTACACATTCTCTCCCTAAACTATTACATTATTTTTGTGACATTTGATAAATTTAATGATAGACAAGTAATAAGTCAATGTTAATACGAATATATTCACAATATTTCCATTTATATTTCCATAATCATACTATAATTATCATTAAATATGATAAGATCACAGTTTTTTCATTGATTTATTATGACAAATGAAATACACTCCAAAAGTTGGATTGACAATTCAAACTTAATACCTACTATTAATACTTTTTATTCATCAAAACTCATCGATGACCATTAATTTATACATATCAAGATGAGGCTAGAGAATTAGATACTAATTCCATAGCGCAAACCAAATGAACACCATAGAAATCAGGAGGATATCACATTGAAAAAAAATTTAAGTTCAAGCAAGAAAAAGGGCTCATTTTTAAGTTCTATAAGGAATACATCGTTCTTCAGCAATTCCTTAACGATTAGAAATAAACTATATGTCTCATTTTTAGGTATTTTAATTATTCCACTCATCATACTTGGATTATTTTCATATCTCACTGCAAAAGAAGACATGTCTAGCTTAATCATTACCCATACGGAAAAAGAAATTAGTAACGTCAATAGAGAGTTAAATTCTCTAATCGAGGCCAGCATATCTGATTTGAATTACTTATCTGACACTGTAACAGGTGATATGGTATCTGGCTGGGAAAGTCCTATGCTGCATCAAATCTTTGATCCAATTAAGGCAGTAAAGAACGAATATGATCATGTACAATTCGCTACAACTGAAGGAATACTGCTTAACTCACCCCAACAAACCTTCGCCGATGGCTTTGATCCACGTGAACGTGGCTGGTACAAAGATGCATTGGCTAACAAAGGTGAAGTTCTAATTAATAGTCCTATCGTTTCACAGGATGGTAAAGTTATCGTTGTTCCATCTAAAGCCGTAGCTGATGAAAGTGGTGTTGTTAGTGTCGTACTAAGCCTAACTAATCTCGCCAATGATGTTAACGCCATTAAAATCGGTGAAAATGGATACGTAACGATTTTAGATACTACACATAAATATTTAACACATCCTAGTCTTGAAATTGGTAGTGAGGTTCAGGATCCATATATCCAGCAATTAAATGGTCAAGAAACTCAAATTATCGATTATATTTCTATAGAAGGTATTAAGAAAAAAGCAATTACGATTAAAAATCCTTATACAGGTTGGACCATTGTCGGTAGTATCGATATAAGCGAAATTGAAGCTGCAAGTAGAGGTACACTATATACAATGATTTTTGTGTTAATCGTTGCAATAATTGTTAGCACAATAATTGTCGTTTTCATTATTCGATCCATTACTTTACCACTTCGTAAGTTAGTAGCTGTAACTGATCGTATTGCAGAGGGCGATTTAACGAATACCATCCATTTCACGTCTAAGGATGAAATTGGATTTTTGTCTAATTCCATCAACAAAATGTCTGATAATCTACGCACGATTATTAGTCAGGTAGGTACAAATTCAGAGCTAGTCGCAGCGACCTCTAATCAGCTATCTATCAGCTCTGAGGAAACGCAGCGTACTGCTGAACATATCTCTCGTGCTATGCAAGAAATTGCAATTGGCGGGGAGCAACAAGTAAATAGTGCTAGTGATTTTACGAAAGCAATTACAGATATTTCTCTTGGTATGGATCAAGCAGCCGACTCTATCCAACACGTCTCTGACCTTGCTTCAACAATGAATCAAAAAGCAACACAAGGTAATACCGTGGTAGAAAAAACTGTGGAGCAAATGAATACAATTAACGAGACCGTTTCTTCTATATCTGTAATCATAGATGAGTTAGGCAGCCGTACGAATGAAATTGGTAATATCGTCAAGTTGATTTCAGATATTGCAACACAGACAAACCTACTTGCATTAAATGCTGCAATTGAAGCAGCACGTGCCGGTGAGCATGGTAAAGGATTCGCGGTTGTTGCAGATGAAGTGAGAAAGCTTGCTGTACAATCAGCAACAGCAGCTGGAAATATTACGTCATTAATCCAGCAAGTTCAAGATAAATCTGCCAACGCGGTTAAAGCAATGGCTCAAGGTAAGGTAGTTGTTGAAGAAGGTATTGAGATGGTATCATTAACAGGCTCTACGTTTAATGATATTGTTGTTTCAATCGGACGAGTAAACAATGAGACTCACGAAGTTACAACCATTGTGAATCAAGTAAATACAAGCTCTCAAGAAATGGTTTCACTCGCTGAGAATATCTCTAACATCGCTGAACAAGCTGCAAGTAATACACAAAATGTTGCAGCAGCTACAGAGGAACAAAGTGCTTCTATGGCTGAAACGGCTTCATCAGCAGAGGCTTTGAGTAAGATGGCTCAGGAACTCCAACAATCTATTCTTAAATTCAAAATGTAAATATTCATCAGTCTAGGACTCCTTTGAGAAAAGGAGTCCTTTTTTTGTGTATAAAGCAACTAAATGATTCGTCGTTGTCCCACAGTATGAGTAGTCATAAGCCTCTAGCGCATAGCCTTTCTCATAGAGTAAAATGTCTTCAAAGTACAATAGCATTTCAAAGCAAGCAACAATTAAAGTTGCAATTGCAGTACAGCCAGTGGCGATGCGGCGATAACGTGTGCAAAAAACGACTAAAGCAGAAAGGTTCCCTCGAAGCCCAAACTCTTTGTTCCAAAGTCTTCAATGCCAGTTGCTTCTGCACAGGCAGTTATAGTTCTACATGAATTGAAAAGTACTATAAAGCTGTCTAACTGTAAGTGAATAACTAAATGCTCCATTCACCATGATTCTGCGATGTATGTTTTTTGTTTGATATGGTTATTAAGGAAAATGGATGACTAGAAAGTAATTTTAGTTTTTCATTTGGTCCATATTATGATGAAGATAATTTGCATTCGGACAATTAAAGCAATCAGAAGGAAGAAATATTTATATATTCGTTATTGAAGGAGAAGTTTCACTTAATGGTGACATCACTTTGCTAAGAAGAGATGATGCACGTATTACAGACCTTCACGAACTGTCATTACGAGCAAAACAGGATTCCTTTTTCCTCTTAATTGATCTACCTGGAGGTGCGAATTAAATGTTATATGTTCGTCATACTGTTGGCAGTAGACTGTTTTATGAAACTACGGAGTACGATATATTAACAGTAGTTAATGGATGGGAAATTTCATTTAGAAGTGACAAAGATTCCGCAGCCACTTTATTAAAATTTCAAGATGAGCTAAATATCTTTCATGTAGAGGGTAATCTTTAGACCTGGTATTATTCCTCAGAAGGAAATGTAAGCTTAGTTGAATAAGAAAATAAAGTCCTGATTTCTGCCGATCACAAAACTGTCTATCCTGTGTAATTATCGTGTAGATCGTGCAGATTAGTTTTGTTCTCAACAAAGAACACCTTCAGTCATTAATCATCGTTTACGACATGATTAATGACTGAAGGTGTTTCTAGTTGTCTAAAGCAATTGATATTTTTTTATTCAACGAAACCCGCTACATCAAGCGAACGATGCTTAATTCTTGATTTTTCTACCGCTGTCCCTAACATATCAGCCACCTGACTCGATTGTTTTATGTTACGCAGCTTAAACTCCGAATGATTGGTGTCAGATGAAAACACGGTAATATCTCCAATGCCTATCATTCGCTCGAACAAACTCCTTTTAGTAGAAATATCTCTAACTCGGTACAGTCGAATTTCATCTCTGCGTTTTGTGAAAACACCTTTTTCAATGACAATACGAGACTCCGTAATTTCATATTTTGTGAAGCTAGGAAAGCCGAAATTGAACGGTTTTCCTTTCCACAACGATTCCTCCATATGTTTGCCCCTTTACCCCATTATAAAGCTTTAAGCACCACTCTGCTTCTACTTCATTTAATCTATAATACAATTGTTATGTTGATTTTATTACGATTACGACAATATATTGCTAAACGAACGTGAGAGAGGCAAGCTGCTACAAATAGAAAAGGAAGCCCTTCGGCTTCCTAATCTTGAGTATTTACTTCTATGATTCCTGATTAAGTTTCCATAAACGTAGCATAATAACAGCTGCTTCTGCTCTCGTGGCTATACCATTAGGATCGAATAGCTCACTTGCTCTGCCCTCGATTAGACCTCTAGTATAAACCGAATGTACATATCCAGCTGCCCAGGTCGGTATAGTTGTACTGTCCTTAAATGGCAATGTCCCTACAGCATTCGATTCCCACTTCATCGCTCTTGCAACTAAAGCGGTTAGCTCTGCTCGTGTTATTATTTGATCAGGTCTAAAGGTTCCATTCGGATACCCCTTTACGATGTCCTTCGTTACGGACGTAGCAATAATATCTCTTGCCCAAGCTGGAATCTCTCCCGCATCGCTAAAGTTGAGCTCTTCTGGTGATGCCTCTACTTCGATGCCAAGTGCTCGTAACAAGAGGGCTGTTGCTTCTGTACGTGTTATCGCTGCATTCGGTACGAATAGCGTTGAGCTTATCCCCTCTACGATACCTAAGCTTGACGCTTCACAAATATCTGCCATTGCCCAGTGTCCTATGAGATCAGTAAATGAACAAACAGCCACTTGCTCTTCAGCTACACGCGTAATCGTTACCGTATAACGCTTCTCAGTTCCATTTTCTGCTCGCACGAGTATAGTTACGATATTGTCTCCCAGCTGCAGAGCAAGCTTGATTGGTGACACAATCGTTGTTTGACCATAGCTTACACTTGCTGATGCATCAACTGCTTGTGCCTTTAACTTTAGCTCAGAAGCAGTTGTGGTCAACCCATAGCTAACCTTGGATGCGCTAAATACTGAATCTAGTGCTAGCAACTCATCTCCATTGCGAAGCTCTAGCACTGCTAAGTCAGCATTACTCGATAATACGTTAGATGATGTATTTCTAACGACACGAACTGTGCGAATAACCTCATCCGCTTCATTTCCGGCTGCATCAACAACATTGTACCTCACTTCATATTCGCCTAACTTCGTAGTATCTACATCATCTCGAATAACGATATTTCCGCTAATATTACCGTCGTAATTATCAGCAGCTGTAGCGCCGGAATCATCATATATTCGACCAGTATTTATTGTAATCAAATTTGATCCTTTCAATGTAATGACTGGTGGTGTTGTATCTATCCTCCATGTGTACGTCGCGGGAGTAGGATCAATAGCTCCATTATTAACTGCACGTACTGCTATCGTATGCGTGCCTTCTGCTAACTCGGTTAACGATAACAGACTATCACTCTCAACATAGGCAGCACCATCCAATGAATATTCAAATACATCACCATTCGCTGGTGTAGCACTAAACATAAAGTTCGCAGTTGTAGCATTAGTAATGGCTATAGGTGCGGTTTCAATCGTAGTGTCAGGAGCACTCGGTTCCCATTGTGCATATAGCATAGTATCTTCCATAAAATATATATAATCAATAGCATCATAGTGCTCGCCAGTACCATCTGATTCCGTATTCCAGCCGTTAAAAGTAAATCCATGCCTACTCCAACCATAAATGTTATCATTAACAGTTTCTAGAATCCCTAAATAATGTAAGTAATAGTGCTTACTATCATATAAGTTTTCAGCAGAAGCTTCTTCATTACTCGAGTAGGTTAAAAATGTATCCATTCCTTGAAGATAAGGATAACCAAAGTTATTTATAGGATCAATCTTCCATATCGTATCGAAATCCCAATCTACATATGAGGTAACTAGCTTCATATGTACTGTAGATAGTCCCAAACCTTTCTCACTATCCTGCTGTTCTGACGTTTCAAGATCATAATAACTGCTTGTCACAACACCTACTTCGTCATTCTCAACATTAAAACCAACTAAGCCACCAACTGAAGGAGCTCCATTTACGACACCAATAGCGTAACTATTCGTTATACTACCCTCAATATTCGTTCCAACTAAGCCGCCAACCTCATCTATACCTGTAACATCCCCATTAGCATAGCTATTGGATAAATCATTATTATCATTATCGCCTACCAAGCCACCAACAGAGTATTGACCTACTACTGAGCCTGTAGCACTACTCGTTGTGATGTCGCCATCGTTATCACCGACTAATCCACCAACATCTTCTTCTCCTGTAACATTACCGCTTGCCGTACTCTGAGAAATTTGACTATCATCATTACTGCCTACTAATCCACCGACATCACGGATACCTTTCACATCAGATTGAGATATACCCTTCGTAAGGCTTGAATCTTTCAGCTTCCCTACCAAGCCTCCAACATTCACTTCTCCTATAATGCTTCCATGAATAATAACATTTTTAATCTCGGATCCAGCATTAGTATTCCCTACTGCACCCCCTACATCATCTACACCAGTGACCGCGCCCTTAAATTCTCCATTACTAACTGAACCTCCAGCTTGTTGACCGATTAAGCCACCCACACTTTCATCACCATTAACCGCACCATAGAATGTTGAACTATTCATATTACCCTGATCTTGGTACCCAATAATTCCACCTATATAGCTCTGACCATTTACTTCGCGATCTTGAAGATTTTCTCGATCATCTGGATCCAATACTTGTGCTCCGGATATTTCCCCACTATTGTTGCCCACTATTCCACCGACATTGCTTACACCAGAGATCACACCATTGAAATACCAAACGTTCGATAATACTCCAGTATTTTCACCTGCTATACCACCCACATAATCTATTCCAACTATGTTTCCTGACATCGTATTACCAACCATACGTCCATTATTAATTGCTGCTAAACCTCCAACGTATAATTCGCCTACAATTGTCCCGTTATACTTTGAACTAACGAGATGATCATTATTCTTGCTAACGATACCTCCCACATAACTAGCACCTTCAATATGACCTGTAAAGGAGATAGTGCTCATGTTTCGCTCATTAAATACAACAACGCCCGCTACATAATTATCATTGCTCATAATTTCACCCGAAACATTAACATTCATAACCTCACCGTTATTAGTTACAGCAAGTACAGCAGATTTTTCTCCTGTTTTTAAATCTACTTCCACAAAATCAACGTATTTCACTAAACTAGTAGAACCAATCGTATGGATGAATGCTTGTTCCTCATTTAGTACTGAGTTATCCATATATAAATGACTAATCTGATGTGATCCTTCTTCACCATATTCATCACCGGAAATTGCTCCGTTAAGACTTCCTGTAAATGGATCTGTAGATGAGCCAATCGGTACCCAACCACCCATATCGTGATAATCACTTAAATCAATATTCGCGATTAGCCTATAATGGCTGTCTAGACCCGATCTTATCGCATCTAGTTGCTCTGCTGTCGCAATTAGATATGGGTCATCTGCTTCACCGCTCCCTCCAGCAAAGCTTACTGCTGCCTCTACTACTGAACCCGCTGGTACTACCCATCGAGGAATATCAATAAAAATTAATAACAATGCCAGCATAACCGTTAATGCTCGTTTACTCCATGAATTCAAGTCATTCACTCCCATTTATAAATTAAAAATCATGATGTCTACTCATAAGATCTATGATGAAAACAATCGATTATAATATAACATTGTTCAATGAAAGAATTATGAAAGAAACTGGTATTACTAGATCAACGGTGCAATCGGCATATTGTTACCCTTCACACAATACGCCTGCAATCTCATATCCAATTGTTTTACCTTGCTGAAGTTCTTCAGTCGAAGCGTTATATTCAAACTTCAAGCTTTCATGAACAATATCTGCACCAAGCTCGCGCAATTTGTTTTCAATGATGTCCACTGCTCCACAATAGTCGGCATAAGAGGTGTCACCAGATCCAAATACAGCAGCCTTTTTCCCGCTCAGATCAAGCTCTTCCATCTCCTCGTAAAAATCAAGAAACTCATCTGGCAGCTCTCCGTCCCCCCACGTATAAGCCCCAATGATAATACCGTCATATTGTAGCAAATCCGCTGCTTTAGCATCATATGCGTCTTTTCGTACAACCTCTATACCAGCTGCCTTCACTCCACTTTCAATAAGCTCAGACATTTCTTCCGTATTACCTGTCAAGCTGGAATAAACAATAATAACTTTAGTCATGCCATTTCCCCCTCAAAGCGCTCTAAGTTTATGATAATGATTATCAATATCATATTTTCATCATAGAGGTTCTTTCTTTAACTTTCAAGAGCAATCGGCATGTACAGCAGTAATTTCCCTTTATTATTGACTAACTTATGGCGCGAATTAAAAAGGGGAAAGCCTTCGGCTCCCCCAAAATCTTATACTTACCAATAATCTACCCTCCTATAGCTGTAAAAGAAGAGGCGAAAGCATTTCTTAACTGGATGGTTAGCTCACCAGAAGGTCAACGTTATATTACTGAAGAATTCAAATTCATCCCTGCATTTACGAATATTGATGCAGAGGTAGCTGGCATTATGGAATAACTCAAATAGGGACTTGTCAATGTGACAAGTCCCTATTTGTACGTGATAACGCTATTTGATCATTTGTGGGAACTGCTTAATTATTCCGTCAACAAGCATATCTGCGAACATAACCATATGGTCTTTGCCCTTATCGAATGCAACAATATCTGCTTTCCAATCTTTATTCAATCTAGCTACAACTTTATCTGTAATAGATTGCAAGTGAACGTACATCATATCTTTCAATGCCTTTTCTGAGTAATTGGGGTTAATAGAACTTAAATACGCTGCAATAGCATCCGCATTTTGATACCATAGCTTATTACTTTTTTCAAAATCAGCTTTATTTCCGCTTTTGGCTGCCCCAACCACTTGTCCTGCTATTTCAATATGTTCTCTTAGAAGCTTAGCCAGTTTATCGCCAACTTCATCGCCATAAAAAGGCTTAATTGAATTCCCGATGTCATCTTGATTTTTCATTAGTCTCGCTAATACGTCTGACTTGTCGTCAAGATCAGCTAGATCACTAACAATAAAATTTCTCGTCCATAGCACATGATCGATCCACAGCTCTCTCTCCGCCATTCTCAACTCGCAGGTAGCTTTATTGGTAATTATCCCGTTAGAATCGACGCCCGCGGAAACGGTAGCTTTAATGGACACTAGCGCTAATGCCATTACAAACATCATGATTACTGTATTTCTTACTATTTTTATCATCGTAAATCACCCCCTTTGTAATAATTCTCCAGTTTATTATGAGCTAAGGAAGTATTTGTTATACATAAAATACTGTTCACCTCAAAACTATTGTACAATTACTACTATTAGCTACGCTTTAATTCAATTTTTCAAAGCTTACTATTTTATTCTATATTTGGGGGAATTCCTAGTGATGAACATGAAACTCTTCTTAAATCAAGTTACTGTTATCAGCGTTACTGCTACTTTGGCAATATCGCTAGTCTGTCCATCGATAGCGTTGGGCGCTTCTAGTAATGTACAAGATGCAGTATCAGCAAGAACAGAACAACAATTATTCGAAAAGTGGCGTCAATATCTACCTTTGGACATCGACAAATCAAAGCTGTTCGAAGTTACTCCACAACTATCTACTCCATATAGTGCCGGCAAGCTGTCTCAAAATATGTTACTAGATGGGTTAAATGCTACTAATTTTGCAAGATACTTGGCTGGCTTACCAGATGATATTACACTTGACTACTCGATTGCCGAGCAACAACAAGCAGGTGCTATTATTAATGCCAAAAACGGATCTTTAACCCATTACCCCAACAAACCAAATGATATGAGCGAATTTTTCTATGAACTTGCATCAACTTCTGCTAGATCTAGTAACCTCTCAGCAGGACGAGATACATTGTATGACACTGTATTCTATGGATATATGTCTGACAATGGAAATAATAATCTGGATTCTGTAGGACATCGTCGTTGGATTCTTAATCCTCAAATGCAGAAAACAATGTTTGGTTTTGTAGTTGATTCATCATCTGCTTATGGTTCCTATTCATCGATGTCTTCATTTAACAAGGATCGCGATATTAATGAAGTACAGTATGATTATATCGCATGGCCATCTGCTGGTATTTTCCCAACAGAAATATTACGTCCATCTGATCCTTGGTCAGTTTCCTTACATACTGATATATATGATAAGAGTAATGTATCAGACATCAAAGTTACATTAACTCGAGAGCGCGATCAGAAGGTTTGGAATTTCGATTCTACTGATCGTGATTACGCTGGTGATTTCTTCAATGTTAGTTTGAGTGGTTATGGTATTAATTTTGCAATTATTTTCCGTCCAGGTAATATTGACTCTTATGAAGATGAGGATAAGTTTACTGTTAAAATTACTGGCTTGCATACTTTAGCGGGTGAATCAACTTCACTGTCCTATACAACTTCATTGGTTCAATTGCAATCGAAATACATCAATGCTTCAACTCGATATATGTTACCAGGACAGAATATGCAGTTCCCAGTAGATGGAACTGCTACTCGCTACAAATCTTCTGATCCAAGTATCGTTAGCGTTAACAGTAGCGGAGTAGTAACTGCTCATAAAGAGGGCTATACCTATATTACAGTTGATGGATATTTGTACTCTAATAATAGTACGATTGATATCCAAGTTATGAGTAAACCTGAGGCGCCAATTCATTCATGGGCACAATCAAGCATTCAAGACGCTAATAAATACGGTTTGCTTAACTTCAATCCGTATTACTATGATCTATCAGCATCTGTTACTAGACAACAATTTGTCTCCTACGTCGTAGGACTTCTTACAGCAATGGATCCAACGATTGACCTTTATAATTACTTTGATGCAACTTCGCCATTTACCGATGTATATGACGGCAGTCAGGAAATCATCTGGGCTTATGAGCATAACATTATTAATGGAACAGGCAACGGTAAGTTTTCACCGGATGCAACCATTTCGAGAGAGCAAGCTGCGTCATTATTAATGAAAGTATACAATTATCTTGAGGGGAACTTGAAGGGTGGCAATGCTCCAGTCTTTAGTGACGATGCGAAAATTTCTACATGGGCTCGTTCATCTGTCACACAAGCTGCTGAATTATCGATTATGGGCGGGGTATCTGCTACCAAATTTGATCCACTAGGGAAATACTCTCACGAGCAAACAATTGTAACGATGGTGCGCTTATTCAATATGTTAGGCACTAATTAATCACTGATAGGCTATGAATGGCATGCTAATAACCAAAAAGGGGTGCCAATGGCACCCCTTTTCACTGTTAGTATTGTTCTAATGTACTATTTATTCTACTCTATTATTATGATATTAGGTGATCACTTACTTAACGCTGCTAATTTATTACTTTAGAACTATTAGCATCATTATAGTTGGAATTGACTCTAATTTCAACCATTTTCTTTCATTTACGACAATTTTGTCGTTATTTAGCAAATCGATGATTACCAATCGTATCTACTACAGTAAGACTAGACCAATAAGACCCTGTGGAATATTTCGGATTGAAGAAGTATACGGCGCCCTCTACGTTGTCCTTGCCGTTCAAAGCATCCTTAGTCGCTTGTAATACACTTGCATTAGGCTTTGCCTTAGCAAGTAAGCCATTATGGGCTGGTGGGAACTGGCTGCCTGCATAGATGACTGATTTAATCGTATCTGGGAAATCAGAGCTCGCTACGCGGTTCAATATAACGTTAGCTACTGCTAGTTGTCCTTCATAGGATTCATAGCCTGATTCAACTTGAACGATCTTCGCAAGTAATTGATATTCTTCATTTGTATATTCTTTTGCTTTCTTATCAAGAATGGATGGCAATATGACTGCTAGCTTCATCCCATTCTTAATTTGATTCTTCGAGGAAAATCCATTGCGCTTCACTACTTCTGCTTGCGTCAATTTATGCTTGGCACTAATGACTGCTAATGAATTTTCATCACTTACGACTTCAAGTGGTACACTCGTTAACGTCAATACCTTCTTGTCATTATCCCAAACCGTCGTAGCATGTGTAATTTCAGCTAGATAACGAACTGGAACGTATAATCGACTATCATACAGGTATGGTACTGCATCAATCGTGTACCGTTGATCATTAAAGTATACGGTTGGTACACCGTCACCAAATACTACCTCATCATCGCTTTTGGTAACTACTGTTGCTTCTTGCGAATTAGAATCCCAGCTTGCTGAAGCACTTAATGATTTTGTTACTAACCCAATAGGTAAATACATTCTACCGTTCACCATATGTAGTGGAGATTCAAGTTCAAAGGAACTACCATTCATGATCACTTTCGCATTTTCAACTTCTCGCTCATCTGCTGCGGATACTGAAAATGGAACTACAGTAAGTAGGGCAATTGCTACAATTGCTAGCAGGCTTAATCTGCTTACTTTCATTATAATTTTTAACATAAGTCCTCCCGACTAATCTTTTTTGTTGCATGAGGTAATGTATGTTAAGCATTATAGCATAGCATTGTAGCGCATTTTCATTAGGATTTTTACATAGATGAAGATTAGATGAAGATGAATGTTGTGTTTTTCATGACCTTGCTCACTCGTATTTATTCAATAAATCTGCGAAATCCCTTGTCACGCCTACAGTCCTCCGTTTACTAATTAACAACAATCTGCTTCACAAAAAAGGCTTATTTCATTTATAATTTTTCATGAAAAATGTGAAAATTAAATGCAATTGGAATCAATTACTGTTGTTATCCCTCCAAAAACACTGTAATTATGAGAGACCTCTGACCTTCTAAATTGTCTTATGGACTTATTTTCTTAATTTGATAACATTAAAGATGACCCCCGTTCACGCTGGCTGGAGGGTCTCTTAATGCTAAAGTTTAATCTTCCAATATGTTCCAATCTATGCGAAGCTAGAATCACTAACGCAAAAGGATTAAAAGGTACAGCAACAACTTTAAGGAGGAATTGAATATGTCACAAGCAAGTAATGTTAATTTATTGCAGTATATGGTAAGTATCGGGGAGGTAATCTACTATGAACCATAGTGTAGAATGGGAAGCGCAGAAGCAACAATATGAAGCGCAACTGGTCATTATAGAAGAACTACGCAGCAAGCAACTAGAGAAATATATATTAAAGCATAGCGGTCTTTCCAAAGATCTCGAACAATTGCTAGAAAGATATATGCATGAAATCAAGAAACTGCTTACCCTTCCCACAGCACCTCAAGAACAGCTTGTAATGCTGAATACAATTATTGAAATTGAATATGTAGAAGATGGCTTTATCGATACCTATTGTGTTGTAGCACCAGATGAGATTGACCCCGAGCAAGGAAAGATTTCATTGCTTTCACCTGTTGGCAGTCAGCTATTACTTGTTCCATTACATGAGCAAATCCAGCTTTCGACACCAGCAGGAATGATGACGATTCGTGTCATAAGCATCAAGCGACAAGTAGACTAACCATCTCTACAAATAACGACAAAGGCAAGCTCATTTTCGCTAGAATTTGAGCTTGCCTTTATTAATAGAGTAAGTTCTATTCATCATTCGATACCGATTAATCTTTCCGCATCCCATCGTTATCGAAGTCTGCGCGTTGAACTACCCATTGCTCGTTTTTCGACTCTACCTGTGCATGATAGATGCGATCTACATGTTCCATTAACTTATCGATATAATCTGTTTCTTCTTTACTTAGAATACTCGGAAACAGCGCTGGATCAAGTGTATCGCGACCCTTTTCGAACAGCTGCAACTTCTCATTTTCTTCCTCGGTCATATTTTCTGTCGCTTTCATCGTTATATCCGCAATCATACTAAATAACGATAATCCAACTGTAATAGCCTCCTCGGAAGTGTGAGATATACCTTGTAGTTGAAGCTCCAATATTTGCGATAGTAGCATCACCATTGTCATTTCTAGTTCAAGCTTCTCTTCCATTTGTTGATCATCTTGAAATATGACGTTCACTAATTCTCTTGGTAAATGTGTAAGCAAGTGCTCGCGTTGCTTATTCTCGTTCTGTAAATTATGAATCATTAATAGCAGGAGCCCTGCAGAAATTGAATCAACCTGCGAAGTTATCTTTTTCACCCGATCAAGGGATGCAATAATTCCATTAAGCTCATCTCGCTTTTTCACAAGCCATTCATGCTGCTGATCGAACACTTCAGCCATAGATACTTTCTCGTCAGCCAAAGTATCTGCTATCTCCTCTAATGAGAAATTCAAATACTTCATCGTCAATATTTTTTGGAGTTGAATGAGATCTTCCTTTGAATAATAACGATATCCGCCATCTTCGCGTAAGGACGGCTTCAATAATCCCTTCTTATCGTAATAACGTAATGTTCTCTCTGTCACACCTGTCAATTTGGCAAATTGTCCGATTCGATACATAGCATCCGCCTCCAAATGATCTATTTGTCTTCATTATAAAGGTTGACGTAACGTCAAGCTCAATATAATTATTATGAAATTCATTTATTATCGTTTAGCGAAAGTTAACGAAATGGAAAAAAGGTATGAGTTTCAGCGCCGGCGGCACTTTCCACACATACCTTTATTCTTGTTTCTATTAAACCGCAGTTAGACGATATACACAGCTTTGGAAGTCGCCAAAGAACTGAGGAACAGGATGACCTGCATACATCAATTGATCTCCGGCAAATACGCCGCCATTCTGACCTTCTAAGCGATATGTCTTATTAGGATCAAGCCCTTGAAGACGGAAGCGACCAATTGCACCGTTAGGTTCTTGTAATACTTTCACATATACAACAAAAGCTTCGGTCTTATCCTTAGAAACGAACATCCAAGACGTTTCGTTACCTTCAAATGGACTTAATAGACGATAGAAGTCACCGAATGAAACGATTGGACGGATATCTTTACAAAGCTCAATTTGCTCTTTCACAAGCTCTTTCTCTTCATCAGAGAACTTAGATAGATCAAGCTCATATCCAAAGTTACCAGATAGCGCTACATTACCTCTTGTCTCAAGCGAAGTCATGCGATTCACTTGATGATTCGGTACTGCCGATACATGCGCCCCCATCGAACTTACTGGATATACGATACTTGTACCATATTGAATTTTCAGACGAGATATCGCATCACTATTATCACTTGTCCATGTTTGTGGCATGTAATATAGCATACCTGCATCAAAACGACCACCGCCACCAGAACAAGATTCAAATAGTATATGCGGGAATGCTGTCGTAATACGCTCCATAACATTGTATAGTCCAAGCATATAACGGTGAGCCGTTTCACGTTGACGATCTGCTGGTAGTTGAGCTGAACCAATTTCCGTCATATTACGATTCATATCCCATTTCACATACGTAATTGGGGCGCTAGCAAGCACTTCAGAAATCGTCTCTATAATATAGTTTTGAACATCTTCACGAGAAAAATCAAGAACAAGCTGATTTCTAGCTTCAGTACGACGACGGCCATCTACATGTAGACACCAGTCTGGGTGATTGCGATATAACTCACTTTCAGGTGAGATCATCTCAGGCTCGAACCAAAGACCAAATTCTAATCCAAGATCACGTACTTTTTTCGCGATCCCGCCAAGTCCATTAGGCAGTTTGTTACGATCAACGAACCAATCTCCTAGTGAAGTCGTATCGTTATCACGTTTGCCGAACCAACCATCATCAAGTACGAATAGCTCAATACCGAGTTCTTGTCCTGCTTGTGCAATAGCTTCGATTTTCTCTTCATTAAAGTCGAAGTATGTTGCTTCCCAGTTGTTCACTAGAATTGGACGAACTTTATCGCGGAACTCACCACGAGTTAGACGACTACGATAGAGATCATGGAAACGACGTGACATGCCACCGATACCTTCATGAGAGTGTACCATTACAACTTCTGGCGCTTGGAATGATTCACCTGCTTCAAGTTTCCAGTTGAAATCGAATGGATTAATCCCCATAAATAGGCGAGAATGCAAGTAAGGATCTACTTCAACACCAGCAATAAAGTTACCACTGTATACAAAGTTAACGCCGTATACATCGCCATGTTGCTCCGTTGCCCCTTCACTAACTAGCGCAATAAATGGATTTTGCACATGACTACTTGACCCACGACGACTTTCGATCGATTGCATCCCTGGCTCTAGCTTGCGACGATGAATATAGCGTTCACGCACCCATGAACCAGATAGTTGAAGCATTTCGTAGTTATAGCTTGGCATATCTACGTTCATACTTAGCGCACGATTCAAGTTCAATACATCTGTACCTTCATTACGATATTGTACAGAACGTGTAATAGCACTGAAATCACGGAACGCCGTATAGGATAGCACAATAACTGCATTCGTTAGTTGATCACGAAGTGTAATGAATAAGGTTTGAGCTTCATCATCAGCTTCAGCATATACGCTTGGTAGACCATCAAGCTTCGGCTTACCATTCACAATTTCATAAGACTCATAGCGGAAATCAGTAACCGTGCTACCGTTTGGCAGCTCAAATTGATAAGCCGGCGTACGGAAATCAGAATCACCATAAGCAGGTAGCTCCTGTTGTAGTGTATCTAATGAATATTCAAGTTGCTCGAGATCAGTGCTTGGCGTGAATGAAGGTCTTATATTGATCTGATACAAACCATCTAGATGCTCGCCCGATACTTTACGTCCCCAATAAATATGAGCAATATGACCTTGATTCGTAATTTTAACTGCATAGCTAGTGTCCTGCGATTGTAGATGAAATACTTTTGTTACGTCGTTATATGAGATCATATTTTACACTCCTAAAATTTTTTATTGACTACTAGATATACTTCCTGCAAATAAAAAATACATCGAAAGCATAAACTTAATTTTTATTATTGTTCATACAGCTATTCCGTTCCACAAATGTCGTATTCAGCTTCACTTGCATCGCCACATTACGACCTTCCATTCGCTCAACGAGCATCTTCACTGCGGTTTCGCCTAATAGTTCCGTATGAGCATGTACAGTTGATAATGGTGGATTAACAAATGCTGCAAGTTCAATATCATTGAAGCCAATGATCGACATATCTTGCGGTACCGATATCCCAGCTTCATGCAACGCATGCAATGCCCCAACTGCCATATTGTCACTTGCGATAAGACAAGCAGATGGTCGATCACCTCGCATGAGTATACGTTGCATTGCTTCGTATCCACCTTGCGAGGACCAATCATCCACCCACTCCACACAAGCATAATAATGCCCATATTCGCGCATCATCCGAGTATAAGCAACATAACGATGCTCCTCAGAGCGTCTTAACAAATGACGGTCACGTAAAGAATGAACCCACTCTACTCCACCGATAAATCCGATCTTCTCATGACCTAAACTTGTTAAATATTGATACGATGTGCGAATAGCTCCATCAAAATTGAGATGAACAGAATCAAAATCTAATAACTCTTCACCATGGTTGACGAACACTATTCGATCAGGATGAGGATAAATATCCAGTACATCTTGCACTTCAATCGAACCTACAACTAACAAGCCATCAAGTTCCTCTGCTTCTTCAATTGCCGTTGTAAAATCCCCGCGAATGACTTTCGTAATGGATATCCCCAACTGTTCACAATGAATTTCTATCCCTCTACGAACAGCGGCGAAGTATGGATCATCCTTCTCGTCCTCTGCTGTTGACCAGAACAACAAGCCAATTTGCAATGTTGAGCGTTTCATTTCTTGCTTTAGCTTCTTCAATCTTTGTGGCTTATAATCTAGCTCCTCAGCAATTGCAAATATACGCTCACGAGTTTCTACACTTGTACTAAGCGTTGTATCATTATTGAGCACACGAGATACTGTTGCTGTCGACACTTCAGCTAGTTGTGCGATTTCGCGAATAGTAGCGATATGATCACCCCTTTCTATATTAGATATCGTCTGTCATCATCACGATTATGTTTAGTTAATAAATTTACTTAACAAATTATATATTTATCATACTCGATGAATGGTTCTTATTCAAGCACAAAAAGAGCTGAATTCAACATTAGCTTTTCTGCTTACGTTGAATTCGCTCCTGTAATCTATCTACCATCACATATTCTAATTAGTTCTCACAATCATTCCTTCATATAATGCTTTAATTTATGAAGTTCTTCGCGTAATTGTTGCTCCGTTTTACCTTCAATTGAAATACCTTGGGATTTCGCAAATTCACGAATTTCCTCTAGCTTCTTCGCGCGAAATTTTTGTTTGAACATTTCCCATTTCTCAGGTTGTTCATTCTTTGCCTTTTCGATTTCAACTCTTAATTCCTTCGCAGATTTCCCCTCTGTTTCAATCTCGAAGTAATTAGCTAGCCTTTTCAGCTTATCCAACTTATGCGCCTGCAATTGTTCCTTACTCATATGTTTATGTTTATGTTGATGTGAAGATTGCTGTTGATCCTCGCTACTATTACTTTGTTTTCCCTCTAGTTGCGTAGTTGCGCCGTTACTTTTAATATCATTAGCTGCAGCTCCTATACTCGGAGCTAACCAACATAGTGATAACAAACTAAGCGCGATAATTAACATTGAAAATTTCATATTCCATGCTCTCTTCATTAGTAACCTTCCTCCAGTAATCTTAGTTGTCATTATCATACTGTAGCTAAGTATTCCCAATTGAGTTAAGTATAATCACCATGAGATGACATGGAAATCTATCCGCGCTCCTTCCGTACGCCTAGTCCTCTTGCTCAAGTAATACTAATTGTTGCTTGAGCCATGCTTTATCAAAGTGTTCACCAATAAACACTGCAACATCATGCACTCCACCTTGTGGATCAATTCGCATAAAATCAGATTCGCGATAAGCAAACTGAAACAAAAATCTACTCGGAATATCACGAAATGTAACGATGCCTTTTGCCCGATAAATATTTGCTGGCAAATCTGCAAGCCATTGTTCAAATATCTCACTATTAGGCTGACCTTTCCAGTAATGCGTATAAGCCATAACATGCGTATGATCACTATGTTCATGATGATGCTCTCTTAATAATTGTAATGACTGTGGTTGCTCTAACTGCGCGCCCTCCAATAACCATTGCCAATGATTAAGCCGACAATGATCGGTCGTAATAATATCTGCATATTCATTAAGATCTCGCAACGTTTGCTCAGCTTCAACAACTTTCTCCGGATCTAGACGATCACATTTATTCAATATAATTAAGCTTCCGCAACGGATTTGATCCTGCATTAAGCGATATGTAGCATCCTTTACTAATCTAGAACGATCAAGTAAATGTTCTCCGTCAACAACAGTAATAACAGATTGCAATTTTACATGCTTGTACATCGACGTTTCCGTAATCGCATCAATCGTTTCCATCGGATGTGCTGCACCAGTAGATTCTACAATAATAAGGTCAGGAGAATACTGTTGTAGTAGTTGATTAAGCTCCAATGATAAATCTCCACGCATGCTGCAGCAAATACAACCTCCAAGCACTTCTGCCATCGCAACATCCCGTTTCACAAGCTGTCCATCAAAGTTAACTTCACCTAATTCATTCATTAATACAGCGGGTGTTAAACCCGCAGCCTGTGCGTTTTCCACAATCTGTGTAAGTAAAGTCGTCTTGCCACTTCCTAGAAATCCAGATAATAAGTATATTGGAACAATTTTTTGAGTGTTCATTAGTAATAACCTTCTTTTCTATTGTAAATGTATTACTTTCATTATATAACAACTTCTTCAATCTTTTCATTGCCTTCCGAAAGTAACATCATTTAGATGGAAAGTTATATCGGAAGTATTCACAATAGGAAAAAAACCTATGAGTGATTTCTCACCCATAGGTTTTTTCGAGGCCCGCGCAGCGCGTATTAGCAAACACAACTGATAATTACTAGAAGGATGAATAGAACAAGAATCCAACTTATGTTAAATCCACCACAACCTCCGACATTGCCGTACGAATGATTAGCTCCACCTGAAACATTAGCAGCATAATTCATAACTGTCATCTCCTTTAAGTTAAGGTACACCATATCATATGTAATTCAAGTGATTTGGATTGGGCCAGCGCCTAATAGACTCATCCCAATCAACATTTCCGCTCCAGCCTATCTTTTCAATTCTTCAGATATACCCAGACCTTTTGCTACGATGATGCATAGATTATTAGTGTAGTCACTACTTGAGGAGGTGCATGTTATATGTCAGGAATCGTTGGTGGAAGAAATAATGGCTTTGCATTTATTTTGGTGCTATTCATCTTGTTAGTTGTAATTATTTGTTGCTGCAATAGTTTCTAATAAAAAGTAGCCATTAACAGGTCATGAAAAAACAAACAAATGCTAGGTGATCCCGTTGATCATCTAGCTTTTGTTTGTTTTTTATTATGGCTATGGCATTAGTTACTTTTGAACTGACCACTTAACTGCTGCGCTAATTGATTAACAACGCCGATTTCCGTATCAATTTCTCTTGTTACATTTTGTTGCTGCTCTGTTGTCGCAAACAATTGTTCAAGTGATGAGACACCTTGCTGCGTTAAAGCAGACATATTCAATATTTCAGAGAAAATATGCTCTGTCTTAGCTTGTAATTGCTGCGAATCTCGATACAATTCTTCAATGATATTACGCATCTCTTCATTATGCTGTTGCATATTGTTATAATCATGAACTGTACTATGAGCTAATTGTACTGTTTCGCTTGTCCCTTGTTCACCTGTGTGGATATTCATCATCGTATTTTTCGTTTCTCGAGTAATATTCATCAGAACTACTTTAATTTCATCAGATGCTTGCTGTGATTGATCTGCTAGTTTCCTTATCTCTTGTGCAACAACTGCAAAGCCACGACCTTCTTCACCCGATTTTGCTGCCTCGATCGAAGCATTCAGCGAAAGTAATTTCGTTTGATCAGAAATTTGACTAATGAGTGTCATCGCATCATCAATTTGTTGTGACGCCTCTTCTAGCGCCATAACAGAGTGAGAAGCTTCCTTAATCGCATCTGACACTTTATCGATATGATTATTCAACGATTCCATAGCAATATATCCATCATTCATAATTTGTTTCGACGTATTCGTTCGATCATTAAGCTCTTGGAATGCATCTGAATTATGATCCATAAGTTCCTTCACTGCATCAAGATCAATATTGATCGCTGAAATTGAATCATTTTGTTTCTCTAATCCACTAGTTACCTCTTGGAATGAAACCATCATTTCAGTACTAGAACGCATATGTTGACTCGATTGCTGAGAGATCATTGACGTAGAGCTCCCTAATTGATTAGCCGACTGTTCCAAGCTTATAAGCAATGCATCCAATTGCTCTTCTTTTTCTTGCTTAATCACTTCTATTTCCTGAAGCACACGATTTTTAACGGATATTTGTCTAATTGTCGCGGATGAAGTAACAACAAGAAATATAGCGTGTATCAATATCATGGCAAAGCTATAGCTCTTCGCTCCGAATACAAGTTCCGGCAACCAAAGTAGACCTACGAGATGCTGAACTGCAAAGATTGAAGTCATAATAACGACAAGCTTAATTCGATCATAATAAGCGATAATTGCAATGACCATGAATATGGAAAAATGTAATTCCACCATTCCCCCGCCACCTGAAATAATGGAAATACTAGAGAATGTTAATGATATCGTATTGAATATCGCTATTTTTTCATTATAATTATTCTTCCGATACATGATATATGCAATCACCCATAATATTATCGGAATGAGTAATAACGCATTAAGAGTTAGCCCGTATGTACGTTCATCAGCTCCATAATGTGACCCCATTATTGAATGCATCACACCTGTTACACGATTCAATATATGAAATACAATACTTAGTAAAATTGCTAATCCGCCGTAAATTAGCATCAGCTTATTTTTCTCTTTTAACAACTATTACACCTTCTTCAAAAGTTTTCTAGGTTGCATTAATTTATATGTGCTACTCTATAGTGTAGCACTCATTTCTCAACATTTTCTGAACATTTCCGACATTCTCAGAACATTTTTCGAGTGTTTTCGAGCTTTTTCGATATTCCTATCAAAAAAAAAAAAAAAGATACTGCTTCATCGATTATTGCATTTCGATGATAGTAATATCAGTTGAACTAACATAATATCAGCTCATCATTGAACCTTATCATGCTGACGAACGATCGCTTTAAGATATTCAAGGAAAGGGCCACGCAACTCCGGTCTCCGTAGTGCATACTCAACAGTCGCTTCTAGAAAACCTTGCTTGTCTCCAACATCGTAACGGCGCCCTTCAAATTCATATGCATAAACCGCTTCATGTCGTGCAAGCTGATTCAATGCATCCGTCAATTGAATTTCCCCATTGGCACCAGGTGAAGTATTTTCTAGAATAGCGAATATAGAGGGCATAATAATATAACGTCCTAATATCGCAACGTTAGAGGGCGCATTTTCAGTATTTGGCTTCTCGACTAGATTATCAACTCGATATACACGCTCATCATTTTTTTCACCATCAACAATACCGTATTTATGCACATCTGCCTGCTTCACTTGTTGTACGCCAAGCACTGTATTATTGTAATATTCATATATTTCGATTAGCTGCTGTAAGCATGGTGTTTCACTGTATACAATATCGTCGCCTAATAACACAGCGAATGGTTCATTGCCGATAAAGCTTTTCGCACAATAAATCGCATGCCCTAACCCTTTCGGTTCCTTCTGTCTTATATAATGAATATTAACCATATTCGATATTTGACGTACTTCCTCAAGTAGATCGAATTTCTCCTTCGCCTCTAGCTCAAGCTCAAGCTCAACCGATTTATCGAAATGATCTTCGATCGATTTTTTGTTACGACCTGTAATAATCAGAATTTCATCTATACCAGAAGCAACTGCTTCTTCTATAATAAATTGCAATGTAGGCTTATCCACAATCGGAAGCATTTCCTTCGGTTGAGCTTTTGTTGCTGGCAAGAATCGAGTTCCAAGTCCCGCAGCAGGAATGATCGCTTTCCTTACTTTCATACATATGCCTCCTTTTTCAATGTCTGTTATGATCATAATATCAGATAACATATATTTATGGTATGGACAGTAGAACCATCAGATTACAAAGTTGAAAGATTGGCATGATTCTCAAATTCAACCTCAGCATTAACAAAAAAAAGCTTACGTAACATTTACGCTACAACGAAGTTTGTCACCTCTGTTGTAGTTACAATGGAATTTACGTAAGCTTTATTATTATTGAGTTATTTCTTGCAGCAATGCTTTCATTCTAAGTTGTACTTCTTCTGCAGATAGGTTATGTCTCGCAATATATAGGTTGTGTGGATGCTCTACACATGCCGGAGTACAACTTCCCAAATACTTATGCTCATTCTCTTCTGAAGCGAGAATTTGTTTATTACACTCGGGATTAGCACAATTAATATATCGTTCACAAGGTTCACCAGTAAAATGATCTTTTCCGACAATAACTGGATCAACCTGATTTATAGGAACTACAAGTCTTTCGTCAAATACATAGCATTGACCATTCCATAATTGACCTTTCGCGACAGAATCTTTACCATAGGTCACGATACCGCCATGTAACTGGCCAACATCTTCATATCCTTCTCGAACTAACCAACCAGAGAACTTCTCACAACGAATACCACCGGTACAATAGGTTAAGATTTTTTTACCATCTAACATTTCTTTGTTATCTCTAATCCATTGCGGTAGTTCACGGAATGATTCAATATCTGGGCGAATAGCTCCATCGAAATGTCCGACATCAAATTCATACGTATTACGCGCATCAATAACAATCGTATTCTCTTGCTGCATTTCCTCATAGAAATCAGCAGGCGCTACGTAACGTCCTGTAACTTCTAGTGGATTAATATCATCTTCCAAGCTTAAGTTAACAAGCTCTGGACGTGAACGCACATGCATCTTTTTGAAAGCATGTATTTCTGATTCGTCTATTTTGAAGACCATTCCTTGGAATAGCGGATGAGCGTTCATATATGCCATATAAGCATTTGTTTGCTCAACTGTTCCCGACACTGTTCCATTAATTCCTTCATACGCTACAAGAATCCGACCCTTTAATTCCAATGACTTACAAAAGGCTAAATGTTCCTTTGCAAATAGTTCAGAATCTTCAATTGCAGTGTAATGATAATACAATAAAATACGATAATCCATCTTCTAATTGACCACCTATCATGTATATTTACAGGATATAACCTGATAGAGTGATTCTCAATAAGCTCAGTGAGCAATAATTAAGAACACCTGCCTATTTATAGGCATAAGAGAAATTATAGCTATTCTAAGTGTAATTTGCAATCGTAATATACTGGATTGTGCATATTTTTCGTGTTTTATTGATAAACAATCAGTAATTAGTAGCATATCTTATTGTATTAGCATTTAGCCAAATACCATTTACGTGGATCCAATTGGCAAGTAATCGTCTTTTCTGCAGATACAAGCCCAAGAAATTCTCCATCAACATGACTGACTGTAGGTGCGTCAACCTGCAGTGAAAACTGATCGGATTGTAACATTTCCACTTCACGAAACTTCACATGCTTCCCCCAAAATACGCTCATAAATACTAGTAATAGCTTTATTCTCGATAAATCATGTACAACCGTCAATTCTAATTGCTGATCATCACTTCTAGAAGAAGGTGAAATCTTCATTCCTCCGCCAAAGTAAGGCCCATTACAGATCGAGATAAACCAAACATTACGGAAACGATGCGTTTGCTCTCCACTATGAATAACTGCATTGAATCGTTTGAAAGTAAACAACGCCCAAATTGTGAGAATCATATAGGATAGTCGGCCTAGCTTCACATAATTGAGCCAACGCTTTAATCGGGATTGGTTCAAAGTCGTAGTAATAAAAGCATCAAAACCAATGCCTGAATTGTTGACAAAGCTATGTGATGATTGATCTTCTAATGTAATCTGACCAAGATCCATCGCTTTGAGCTCTGAGTTGTGATGGTAGTAATAATTCTCTACATCAGAAACTTTTTCAAATATATAGTATCCCCGTGCAAAATCATTGCCTGAACCAGCTTTCATTGCTCCTATTTGAATATGATCATTGCCAGCAGATCCTTCAATGACCTCGTGAATCGTTCCATCGCCACCAACTGCTAATAATAGAATAGATTCTTCCTTTTCTAGCGTATATTGCTTAGCTAGATGAACAACATGACCAGAATAATCAGATATATGAACGATATAAGGAATCGTGAGCTGCGACTTAATTTTCTTCCAAACAAGCGCGCCTTTACCACCGCCTGCTTGTTCATTGACGATAAAAATAACTTTCACTTCGTATTTCTCCTTCGGAAGCATTCTTATAGTGTCAGTTCAAAAATCGAGCTTTATGAACTTCCGCTTATAGTTAAGCTTACAAAGAAATGTCGCATTTTGTCTATAGTTATTTGCTACCGAGAACAACGAAACATTGGGCGGCAGCATAAATGATTACGTATTGTAGACAGATTTCCCAACAAAAAAAGAGCATCTAGTTCAACAAGCACATTGCTTGTGAATAGATGCTCTTCGTTATCAAAGCCTGCTTTTTGAATTTCCTCTTACAATGAAGGTTCAAAAAGCGGGCTTTCAGAATCGAGCATGTGAAGCGCTACTTGAGAAAGACGGAAGCGCAAGTGTACGTTATTGGTACACGCGAACCGTACTTTCCAAGTTCGTTTCAGATGCGATGTCGACTAAGCTACGTTAGCCACTCATCGTTATCAAAGCCCACTGTTTGAATTTCCTCTTAAGCATTTACTGCAACAGAAAGTTTTTCTGCTGCCGCCTTAACCTGCTCAAGACCAGCCGCAACAATCGCTTCTGCTTGTGCTGGAGCAGAAGCATGACCTTCGATAATTACTTCATCAATAACTTCACAACCGTAAACTCCGCCAATAACGTTACGCATATAATTAACAGACATCTCCATAGGAGCCGCTTCTGGAGAAGAATAAATTCCACCACGAGCATTTAGGAAGATAGCTTTTTTGTCAGTCAATAGTGGAACAAGTTGACCTTGTTCGTTGTATTTGAATGAATAACCAGCTTGGTAAGTGTAGTCAATAAATGTTTGAAGTGCCGCTGGAATTGTTAGGTTCCATAGTGGGAATGCGAATACTACTACATCAGCAGCTGTGAGAGCATCCATTGCTTTTTGTTTTGCAGCAAGAAGACGTTGGTCTTCAGTCGTTAATGTACCAGCTTGTGCATTACCAAAAGCGTCAAAGAATTCTTGACCGAAATATGGCATATCTTCAGCGAATACATCAAATGTTGATACCTCTACACCTTTAAGATTTGCTACAAATGTTTCATACATCTTGCTTGAAACACCTTCAGATGCTGGACGGTTATTTGCTTTTACGATTAATACTTTTTTCATTTCTCATTCTCCTTTATCTCTTTGAAATTATTTCTCTATATAAGATACTTTTACATCATAACCTATATTACCGATAAAATAAATAGCAACTATACAAAATATAGTATGGAATTATGAACATTTAAGCAAAAAATTTCCCAAGGTCGTTTATGCAGTACTCAAATAATCACTTTTTGCTTTACCATAATCAGTGCTTGACGAGATATAAGGTTTTCGAAAACGAAAGATATCCAACTTACTATAATCCACAAGTTCGCAAAGTGATCTCTAACGCCGTGAAGTGGCTAAGGATTTCCCTGGAGCGAAGGTATATGACGATTATCGCGAACTAATTGCCGATCCGTCGATTGAGATCGTCGGGATCAGTTTGCCAAACCTCTACCATTCGGAAATCGCGATTGCAGCCCTGCAAAATGGAAAGCATGTGTTCTGCGAGAAGCCAATCTTCACCCCAGACCAAGGTGTCGACATGATCAAGATTTTGTCGGCGATCTACGAGTCGGCGGAGAGCGGACGAGAAGTTCGGTTGTAAAAAGTTATAAGAAGGTACTTGATTATATTTGATATGCAGCCTGCTGATTCATACAACAAAAAACGCCTACCCCTTGCTACTACTAAGGTTAGGCGTTTCTTCTATATGATAATCGTTAAATGGAATAATAATGATTACTTCTTAGTTACCGCCGAGCCCCACAGAGATACACCTTCAAGTGATAACACGCTGAACGTCATTACCTCTTGCTTCGTTAATTCGTCGTATTGACGTAAGAAAACACCACGATATACTACATTATTAATGGTAAGATCAACGTTATGCTCACCACTTAATTTCCAGCTACCAGTAACGGCGCCAGTAATATTACCATCTGCCGTTAATTCCACAACAACAGATTCCTTCACTTCAGCAGTAATATCACGTCCATGATTAATTAACTTAAATGCTCCAGTAACGTCCTCTTGCGTATACGTTCCAATCGTTTCGCCTGAATAACGATGCGGAGCCATAACAAACCAACCATCTTCGTTCAAGAACATTTGATGAACACGGATTTCATGCTGCTCACCTTGATAAGGGAAACGTGTATGGAATATGTTGAAATACTTTTTACTGTTCTCATCATAATAGGTAGAGTTATGTCCTGGTGAGATATAACCAGCACCAATTCCACCACCAGTTTCTCCGAGTTCACGACGGAACATGAAATTCCCTACCATTTTCACACCATATGGTTCAATTGCACGATCGTCAAAGAAAGAACCGGCTGGACCTTGAGCATCAATTAAATCTTTGCCATCAGAATCAAGATACGGTCCATCTGGTGTTTTGGAACGTGCCACACGCAGATTGTATCCGCCAACTGCATCTAATCCACCATAGGATAAAAACATATAATAGTAATCTGTTTCTGGGCTATATTGAATATACGGACCTTCTATACGTACATGATTTTTCCCAAGCAACTTTTTACCATAGCCTTGATCTGGCAACGGTAATCCCGTTGATGGGTCAAGCTGCATTATAAAGATACCACCACTGTACGAGCCATATACCATCCATAGTAAATTATCTTTGTCGAAGAATACCGCTGGATCTATCGCATTGGGATGAACCGTAGCATCATAGATCGTTCCATCCTCACTCTTCTGACCCCACATACCAGATTTCAAAAACATACCAAGGTTGGTGAACGGACCTTCAGGCGAATCTGATACAGCAAGACCGATAGCAGCGCGCGGTGAATCACCTTTACATACACTATAATAGAAGTAATATTTACCGTCTGCTAATTGGATGACATCGCCAGCCCAAAATGTATCCGTCTGCCCCCATTCAAGCGCTTCAGCCATCTCTTCCTTCACGTTCGGAATTAACGGATTCCCATCTGTTACTCCAGTACCAATCAGCGTCCAATTCATAAGATCAGTACTTTTTGCAGAACCAAGATGTGAGCCGTATACATAGAAAGTACCATCTGCAAATAATACGGACGGATCATGTACGGATGCATTCGCAAACATAGGGCCACCCTTTTCTACAGTAGCATCGACAGGTGCAGTTTCAGCGAGTTGATCTTCAGTAGTCTCTTCATCTACTTGATTTTTCTCATTATTATCGTTAACTACCTGCTCAGTAACAGGTTCTTTATTAATATTCTCCGGACTATCTTTACTACAAGCAGTCATCATCATAACAGCCGCAAGTACACTTACAGCGGAAACTAACGTTTTGTTCATAGCTCCTCCTAAAACTTTCATATCTTTAACTAATCCCTTCCCTACGCTCTAGCGGAGAGAACTAATCACTTTTTTTCTACCTAGTCATAGCGGAGTGAACTAATCGCTTTTTTCTACCTAGTCACAGCGGAGAGAACCAATCGCTAGTGGTATGCGGTCGTTTTTGTCCTCGGATTTATACCGCTATCCCTTATTACAATAAATCCGAGGCCAACGGCGATTGGAACAGCGATTTGTTCTTGGAGCGATCTCCGAACAGCGATTTGTTCTCGGAGCGATCTCCGATTGATTCTCGGAGCGCACTATTCACCTGCAATACCTGCACGCTCAACACTTTCTACAAAGTTACGCTGCACGATAAGATATAAAATAAGTATTGGAATAATCGACAATACTACGCCAGCCATCATCTGGTTCATAACTGTCGGCGCCATCCCAATTGCACTTGACGAAACACTGGAACCCATCTGATCTGCAGTCATCGTTGCTTGACCATAGAAACCATTCATCCGCTGTGCCAAGTTGTAGAATGGCGGAAGTCTCAAGTATAAGCTTGGCTGGAAGTTATCATTCCAATGCCATACGATAGAGAAAAGGAATACGGTGACCATCGCCGGTTTACCTAATGGGAACATGATTTGCCAGTACGTACGGGCTGCACCTGCTCCATCAATTTTGGCCGCTTCCTCAAGTACTTTTGGCAGCTGACGATAAAATTGGATAAAGATTAGAATAAACAGCGATCCTTGTAGTCCATGACCGAATGCCGCTGGTACAATAAACGGTAGATGCGTATTGATCCAACCAAGCTCACTGAAGAACATATAAAGCGGTACAACAATCGTTTGTGGTGGTACTAGGAATGTGAATATTAACAATACAAACCATAATCCATATAACGGGAAGCGATAACGTGCAAAGCCATAACCGATCATTGAACATGAAATAATTTGCAAGGCAGCACTACCGAATGAAATGATCGAGCTGTTCAAAAAACCTTGCCAATACTTCATCGCTGTAAACGCAACTTTATAGTTATGAAGGTTGAATTCATGTGGAATCCAGCGAACCGTTGCATCTGCTACATCCCAACTCTGCATGAGTGACTTGGAGACCATATATAACAACGGGTATAAAAATACAAAAGATAAGCTAAGCAGTATAAAATAGTAGAGAATCGTTCCTAAAATATCTTTACTGCGCTTGATGGTAGTAAACTTTACAGCAGGATCTAGCTTATCGCTGATTTTCACTTTATCTGTTAACTGCGCATTCGCCATTTTGATTACCTGCCTTCCATCGAAGCTAGACTTTTTCTAAACAATAAGAACACTATACCAATCATAATGAAGATAACTACGAAATAAATCCACCCTAATGCCGACGCATATCCATAGTTGTTATCACTAAACACTCGTGTATTAATGTAGTCCATAACACCATTATCTGCACGCGTAAATGAGCTTACCATCGTGTACAATGTATTAACTAGAATCATCGGCATAATCATTGGAAATGTAATTTTCCAGAAGCTTTCCCACTTCGTTGCCCCATCCATTTTCGCCGCCTCAAAAAGCGATGGAGAAATAGTTTGCAAACCAGCAAGGAAGATTAGCGTTTGTACACCTGCGTCCCACATAACCATCGTCAATGAATCGGCATACATTAATAGACTTTCTAAAATATCACCTGGGATGAAAAGTCGTAACATCCGATACAAATCATAATTCATGAAGATTGGAAGATTGGCAGCTCCCTGCTCCAATAGCTTTTTCAGTGTCGTACCTGAAGCTATAATTACTGGCAAGAAGAATATACCGCGAAAGATCATCCGACCACGGAAATGACGATTTAATAATAAAGCACTCGCCATCGAAAATATCAACACTAGTGGTACATGTGATACCATCCCCGTAAATGTGCCCTGTAATAAAGGTAGAAACTCAACATCTACTGCAAATGCTGCGCGGAAATGTTGCAGTCCAACATTCTCAGCTACAAGTCCAGCTTTACTTGGCGTTAGCTTTTGAAACGAGTAATAGATCGATTGCCCTAGTGGTACAGCCATAAATGCCACAAACCCGATAATCCAGATGCCGATGAAGGAATAGCCTTCTAATATATGTCTCATTCTCATATTCATTTTGAATTTCATGCTATTTCCTTCACCCCTTAATCCACGTATAGTTCATACCTTCGATGTTTGCTCCATCTATTGTCACAGCATCTGAATTGTAGTTCACAATCACTTCAACACCATTGGCATACGTTGTGCGGAATACGCGACTTTGTAGTTGTTCATGATTAACCATTTGCTCACCAGCAATAGCATCATAAAATGGCTCCAAATCTTTGTATTCATCAGCAATAGCGGTGATCCAATCTGGTGCATAGGAACTGTACAATCTAGTTTCAGCTGTACGATGCAGATTACTACTTTTTTCCCCAGTCAGTTCTGCACTAGGAAGTGCTCCATACTCAATAGCTTTCAACCAATCAACTTGCGCATCTTCACGTAAATTGATTGGACTGGCATAGTAAGGTACTAGGCCATGGATGACCAGTTGATAGAATGGAACTGCTGTATCGGTATACGTATATTCGCTTGAATATAATGGTGCGTCATCAATCCGATCAATCAGCCCAAAGGTATAGGCATTACCGTAATCTACTGCTGTTGAACCAACCTCTTCCTTCATTAGAAGTAAGGAGTCTATCCATGCTTGCACTGCTACAGAGCGATCAGTAATGGAATCCTTATCTTCATCAGAGTAGATCATCTCACCCATATATTGCATCTGAACACCAGTAACGCCATAGTTCACATAATCTGACACTTGATCCTTCACATACTCATTAAGTACACGCTCGGGCTTAATAAGGTGGAAGCTATAACTACCACGCGACCAGCGATCACTTGGCCAATAAAGTGTTAGTTCCAACAGTTCGCGATCCATACCACGAATACCATCTTTACGTTCACTATATTTACCTGTTGCCTCAAATGGTCTCACATAATTGGCGCGAAGGTAAAGATCGACATTAGCTGCTTTTGTAAATTCAACTAATGATTCTAGTCCCTTTTTACCGCCAAGCTGTTTCGCAATTTTATGCGATGGCTGCGTGCCATAAAGGCCACCTTTCGTCCAGCCATCATACGTTGCATCAATATTCGTTACCCCTGCTTGCTGCAACTCACTTATCATTTGCTCCGCTTGCGCAAAGGTCGTCATTTTAATAAATGTATCTCCAATAATCTCTTCTCGCTCAATACCACCAAATAGCTTTAGTGATAATGAAGGGGATTGATCAGCAACTGGTGTCAGCCCTTGATCCTCGATTAAGTAGTCACGATATGCTTTTGCAAAGCCAACATAACTAGCTTCCTCATCTTCCAGTAGCACATACTCTACTTTACGATCGCCTGCAATCATTTGACCTTGGAAATATGGAATTTGCCCAGAATTACCGATGAAAATAACATCATTTTTACGATACATAAATTCTACAGAACTGCGATACATTGGTATGGCACGAATGCCCGCTGGCGTACCGTTAATTTTCGCTTCATATTGTCCATCCGATACGATCGCTAATGTACCTACGCCATTGCGATACATGCCGAACACTGGAAGTGCAATACTTTCACGTGGTGTATTCGCACGAGTGTACGTATCCGCTAACATATCATTCGTTTGAGATCTGAACGTAGCATCATTTCCGTAAATGTATTCGGAATATCCTTTAAGATATGTCTCGTGGGCTGTACGGAATTCAAGTAATGAGCCTGAACCATCCGGTAAGAACATGGCTCCTTCATCCGTTTCTAATGCCCCATTCATGAACGGCAACGGTTCAAGACTTGTTAATCTAGCAGTTCCAGTCTCCTTAATACTTTCAAATGGAATTTGTACGACAAGTCCACGCTCGCTAAGCAAATAATACATTTGCAAGGCAATTCCCTCAGCAACAAAATTAATATCTAATATGATCTGATCGTCTTGTATCGTATATGCTGTCGTCGTTGTCGCATCCTTCAAGGAATACGTTGATGTGATGTCCGAGCCGACGGTATAACGAAGATGCAGCGGTGAGTCGATATACTTCTTGTTATTAGGCGGTATTGTCAATGGCGTCTGTGGAGCGCCCAACCACTCAGTTCCCGTCGCTTTGTCGACTAGACGGACATTCCCTGTTTTTTCATCCAAGTACAATGTGAACTTACTATTACTTAATACTTCATGAATAGCTGTTACTTTCGAAAGTTCCTCTGCTGCTGCATCTACGACTGGAGCAACAGTGCCACTGACGGTCTCAATAACTGCTGTAGCTTGATCCTCCGTAATGCCTTCTTCTATTTCAGCTTGATCCTCAGCAGTTTCTTCGATTGCTCCCTGCTCTTCCGTAGTAACTTCTTCTATTACAGCTCCATTATCAACTGGTTCAACAGCTTCCTCGCCACTTAACTGCTCTGCATTAACAGAAGGAGCAAAGCTACTAGCTGATGGAATAATCTGCTGACCAAGCAACATGATAACAAGTAATAATATTGAGACTGGCTTCTTCCATTGAATGGTACGTTGCTTCATTAATACGCTCCTCCTATCCTCTGAGCCTTAATTCCTTAACCATATCAAGCAAGAAATTGAGGAATTGATTGGCCAAACCGAACAGCAATACACAGATAAACCATAAGATGAATACTGCCACTATACTTAGAAATGCGATAAATAATGTTTTAGATAGATCAAAGTTATGCAGCACCTTCACCTTTAAGATGAATAGCCAGATAACCCACGCATAGATGACGAAAGTGAAGAAGTTAATCATCCCGGATTCATCTATTGCAAGTAGTTGAGTTAATAGCGTAACAGGAACGATGAACACAATGTATGGAACAAGTGCAAAAGCACTACCATAGACAATCTCTTTGAACTTCCCTTCTCCATCGAGAATGGCACTTACTGCCCAATGTGCTACGCACCACGTTAACCAAGGAACAACTATCCAGATCGCTTCTTGCAAAATATTGATTTGATAAGCTTCACGTGTCTCATAAGCGAAGCCAAGTGCATAGATAGAAATAATTCTAGCAAGGTAAGCGCAGAAAACGAGAACTACCGCTTGGCGAATGCGAATTATTCCTGGACTTTGGATGTCTTCAAAGAAATCAAATGGTTTGAACATGATTCGATGCATCATCACAAATGGATTCATATCGACTCACCTTCCTTCCCATGACGAGTAACGCTTACTTGCGACTTTTCCTTCACCTTACGAGATATAAGACGAAGTAGTCGTGGAATGAATATTCTTAAAGCAACAAATAAAATAACGATTAAGATTGCAATAATCGTGAAATTCGCTTTAATAAATTCCTTGCGATATTCCTTGAAGGCTAACGAATAATCATGTCTAGCACTTGCCAGCTCGAAATATTCCATTGCTTCTTTGTATCGTTCAGCTTTGTAAAGTGCTTTACCAATCGCTTGATAAGCCATCTCAAAGTTACTGTTCTGACGAATAACTTCCTGCCACATCGTTTCCGCTTCTTCATATCTACCTTCAACATGCAATGTTGAAGCTTGTTGAACAAGCTGGGCGAATGGTGTTTTACGGAACACTTCGACACTATTGCGTCCACGATCGACTATATAAATATCTCCGTTACTGTTTTGAGCAAGATCAGCTGGTGTCGTGAACAAGCCACGTTGTTCACCTATTCCACCAAATGCGAACAAGAAATTTCCCAACTTATCATATTGGAATACTTTACTTGTCTGAAGATCTAGTGCAGTAATAATTCCTGACTTATCAACAGAAATACCGATAAACGAAGGCATAGAAAATGGTCCTGAGCTATAGAAATCTCCATACTGACGCTCGATACCAATATTCAGTGTATCTACCCCAACAGGAGACAAACGCTTCAGTTGATTCACCTGTTCACCAATCGTTGTCGTATACATAAATCCTTCTTCGTCAATATCAAGATTTGAAAATTCTGCTGGACGAAGCGTTACTTGCTTCGCTTGTTGAGACTCTGTTGCTAGTAAGCGAAGGAATACTCTTGACCAACTGAACCCAACATGGTTAGCACCATAAAACCCTTTGAATTGTCCGTTCGGATCCAGTTGAATTAACCCTTGTGTATTACCATCACTAACAACATACATATAGTCACGTTTATCGAGAATAATTTTAGATGGGGAATAAGAGAATGTTGAACCGATAAGTGGACTTACTGGTTTTAAGAACTCCTTCTCAAATTGACCCTCTTTATTAAAAATAACAATACGTCCATTTGCCGTATCAGCAACATAGATTGTACCGTCTTCTTTCACATAGACGCCTTTCGGTTCGCCTAGTTTACCAGGACCTTCCTTGTCACCAATCGTTCGAACATACTGATGTTTGTTATCAAGTTGTACAACGCGATTATGACCAGCATCTGCAATATAGATATCACCATCTGAAGTAATGTGTAATGATTCTGGACGTTCAAATGCTCCAGATTCCAGATCAAGTCCATTAATTGACTCTTCATATACAAAGCCTGCAATAGAACGAATATCGTTACCCTGTGAATTAATCGTATAACTATCATAAGGTGTTGACGCACTGGCAGTCGAAGACAATAAGGACATGGCTAGCATCGTCAGCACTATGATTCGTAAGCTTTTCCAACTTTTCATAGCTGTCCTCCTAAAACTTTTTATTGACTCTCCAAGTTACTTCCTGCAAATAAAAAGTAACATCGGAAGCATAAGCTAAAACTTTTTATTGCCCCCCTGAGTTACTTCCTGCAAATAAAAAGTAACATCGGAAGCATGAACTATTCCTTCAACCCTGAATGCGCCATTGTCTGCAATACCATTCGTTGTGTTGTAATAAAAACAATTAAAGTAGGTATAATCATTAAGAAACTCGCTGCTGCAAACGTACCTACTCGGGCAACAACCCCCGCTCCACCTTGAATAGTTTGAATGGCAAGCGGTAATGATTTCATATTTTCACTTGTCGTATACACCATTGCTGGGTATGGATCGTTCCATGCAGAGATAAAACTGAATAATGCAAATGTTGAAATCGCTGGCTTCAGCATCGGCATAACAATTACCCAGAAGATTTTCAACTCTGAAGCTCCATCCATACGTGCTGCTTCTAATAAAGCATCCGGAATTTGACGAAGGAATTGAACCATTAAGAACATTCCTATTGGAGCTGCCAAGTACGGTAGAATGAGTGCAAAATACGTATTCATTAGTCCTGATTTGCTCATAATCAAATATTGTGGAATTTGCAATACGATTGGAGAGAACATCAAGGAAGCTACAATCATATCAAAGAAAAATTTCTTGCCGACCATATCATGTTTGGCAAGTGGATAAGCGGCAAGTGCCGAAATAATTACACCGCCACCAACAATACCACCAGTAACAATTAAGCTATTGAGAATGAATCGAATAAATGGAACACTAGACGTTCCTGTAACTAACAATAGATCACGGAAGTTAGTTAGCGTTGGATTCATTACAAAAAATCTTGGTGGAAATAAGAATAATTCACTAATTGGCTTCAAAGCCGTCGAAGCCAAATACACTAATGGCAATAACATAATAAGTCCTAATACTGTAAGGAAGCTATAGAGTATTATGCCACCCCAGTCTATTCTTCTGCTCATAGATTGAATGCGAGACACTCATTAATCCCTCCCTAGTATGTTGAAGATAAGTCTATTCAGTCCCATCATTAATAGGAACAGCACAACCGCAATAGCAGATGCGTAACCCATCTCGAACCTAATAAATGCGTAATCGAATAAGTGAGTAAGTATCGTATGCCCTGCATACAATGGGCTCGGTAAACCTACCAACTGTATACTTACGTCAAATACTTGGAGAGAAGCAACAACCTGCATAACCGCACCGAATAATAATTGTGGTTTTACAGATGGTATCGTAATATACCATAATTGTTGCCAACGATTTCGAATGCCATCGATACTGCCTGCTTCATAATAATCTTTCGGTACGTTTTGCAAACCAGCAAGAAAGGCTAGGAAGCCTACCCCCATACTCATCCAAAGCGACACGATAATAATAACGGGTACAATCGACCTTACATCTTGTAGAAACAGAAATGGTTCATCGAAAATCCCTAGATTAATTAACCAGTTATTGAGCAAACCTTTGCGATCCCCAGCGAAGAGGTAAAGCCAAACAACGGACATCGCTGTACCACTCGCAATAGATGGAGCATAGAAGCAAAGCGTATAGAAAAAGCGGTATTTCGTTGGAATCTGACTTATGAGCCAAGCGAGTAGAAACGCCATTACGTAACCAATCGGCCCAGTTATTACTGCAAATTTCAACGTTATCCCTACTGCCTGCATGAAGATATCATCCTCAACAAACAGTAGTTTATAGTTAGAGAAACCGATAAACTTCGGTGATTCTAATATATTGTAGTATGAGAAGCTCAAAGCTACTGAAATAATAATAGGTACAACGATAAACATCGTGAACAATAGTAGAAACGGTGTCATGAACAGTAGTGATACTTTACTACGCTTCACATCTGCCCAGAATAGTTGAAATTTACTCTTCAAGCGGGATTCAGAACGAACAGCGATTGCGCTACTATCTGTTGTTGTCTTTTCAGTTATCATTCTGTTGTTCCTCCTTCGCCAGCTCGATCAAGTCCAAATTCTTCACGTTTCTTAGATAGCTCTTTATCAATTTCTTTCACACCATCTTCAACTGATTCACGAACAATACGTCCATTCAGTACAATTTCATTCCACATATTAGCGATGTAACGTGTTGTGTAGTATCCACCAAGAACAACTTCACGTTCACGGAACCACTCCCACTGTTCAAGAATCGCTTCAATATCTTGCGATTGCCAAGGCAATCGTTGCAATGCCTCGACGTTAGCCGTATTCCAACGTGCTTCAACGCCAAGCAATGCTTCAAGTTCAGAACCAAATCGTTCCTGCGCATCTGCACTCGTCCACCATTTCAAGAACTCCCAAGCTTCTGCTTGACGATCAGAGCTTTTGAAAATAATTCCTGTTTGTGCAAGACCACCTGTAGATCGATTAATTTCACCATTTTCCTGTTCAATACCAGGCATTGGCTTCATTCCCCACCAACCTGTTAACTCTGGAGCGGCTGTAGACAATAAAATATATGTGGAGTAATCTGCTACTCCTATTGGCATTTCACCTGAACGGAAGCGGTTATAGAAATCGGCCTGCTTCTCAATTTTGTAGTTCGTGAACAGACCAGTCCACATCTTCATTGCTTTCAATGCTTCTGGTGAATCTAGTGCAGACTTACTTCCATTCTCAACATAGAAATCTCCACCATGCTGGAACAAGAACGGAGCAAATTCATTAATCGCTTGTTTCGTATCATTAATAGCATGTGGATAGAAGAAATCCATACCATTCTGTTGCAAGATCGGAATAAGTTCCATGACATCTTCCCAAGTTTCTGGCATTTCATCTTCTGAATAACCAAGCTCTGCCATAATATCTTTACGATAGAACAACATAAAGAAGTTTTGATTTTCTGGGACTGCGAAGTTACCGCCATCGTATTTATAAGGAATTAGAGCACCTGGTCTGAAGCGAGCGGCAACTTCCTCATAATCGTCGAAGGACCCAAGATCAACTAATGCATTACGAACTGCAAAATCTATCGGAACTTCTCCCTCAACACCAAGGGCAACGTCAGGTGCCAGTCCAGATGTATTAGCTAACATTAATAGCTGCATTTGGTTGGCAGGAATAACATTCACATTGACCTTAATACCACTTTCAGGTGTGAAATCTTCATCAATCATCTGTTTGATAATATCAGCCCAATCACGACCACGAGCAATCCATACATCTAATACTTCCTCATCCGCATCATAAACTGTACCAACACCGCCATAGTTATTCGTGAATGTAAGTGCTAAGTCGCTAATACTCGTTCCGACACGAACAATAATAGGTGCAGCAGGGCGCGGCCACTCTTGATCTGGTGACTTCACAATAAGATAATCAAGCAATAAGCTTTGTTTACTTAGATTATTCACCCATAGTCCAAGCGCAGATTGCAATTCACGGAATTGTATAAGTCTGGCAGGAATAGAACGCGTATCTTTGGACATATCCACTAATACGCCTCTCGCTTCATATAATGTACTTAGCTCCGAGCTACCTTCTTCTACACCGAATAAAGTTAATAGTGTAATGGCATCCTCAATATTCCAAGCCATTGTTTCTAGTCGTTCAACAATGTTAGGAATATTACGCTCAAGCTTCCAATCTGCATTCGGATCGGGGTTCGTACCTGTTACTCGAATGACTTCGCGAGTGAGTAATGACATCTTCTGAGACGTATCACTTACAAGCTCAAGTACTTCTCCAAGATCGCCGACTTGAACCTCCATACGAATCGTACTCGTTCCTTTTTCTAGATAGAATAAATAATCTTCCTCATTCGATTGACTCAAATTACTAATTTGCCATTCTTGTTTATATGGGAATGCCACCGAATTCATTTCTTTGAACGGTAACTCACCATTAATATAAACTTTACGTTGTACTGGGAATCCGTTCAGGAACCATTGTCCAAAACGTGCTCCTATATTGTATAAACCGCTTTCAGGAACTTCAATTTCCCACTCTGCCCATTGACCACCATCACGCCAGCTCATTCCACCAAAACTATTAAGAACTTTCGCGCTACTATTAAATGGTTCCGTATCAGGCTCACGGTCTTCTATTCGTTTTAAAGTTGGATCTGATCTTAGCGTCGATAATTCGGCTTGAAACTTCAAGTTAATTCCTGTCGTTTCTTTATAGCCATTGTTAGCATTAATGTCCGATACTGTTGCATAGTTAGGCACTGTTTTGGGTGCATAAATATGCAATTGTCCAATGGCACCAGGCTCACGGATTGCTTCAACCCGAATCGTATGTGCACCTTTGCTTAGGAAGAAACGGAAGCCTTCTGCTACCTTTGCTTCAGCATCGATAAAATCACGATACTGCCATCCGAATACCTCTTCACGCTTCGGATTGTACTCATTATCTTGATTGTCGTACCAAGGTTCTCCATATTCTTGCCACATACGTTGGAATTCCACTTGTTTTGCTTGATAGAACGGATATTCTCCATCTACTTGAATACTTCTTACTAACCCGGAACGTTTACCTTCAAGTGCGTAATAATCCATCCCGATCTGATAGAAACCATCAGATGGTATAGAAACTTCATACTCTACCCAACTATTCTCATCTTGCAGGGCAACAACAGCTCCATATTGACCATCCAAATTCTGTTCAATACGATAACCTTCCGTACTAATTGCACTGTATTCATTAGAAGGGATTGTAATATGTATATCAGGTACATCTGAGTATCCTTGACCAACATAGCCATAATAGTATTTATAATAGGATTGCTCTAACAATTGAGATGAGTTCTCATCTTCTAACAATGTTTCTTCATTTATTTCAGTATGGCGCGTTACATCGTTCATAACATTTTGATCGAAACTTCTATTGTTAGCCCACCACAGTGCAACTAACGTCAATACAACGATTATCAATATGGTTCCTGTATATTTCCTCAAAAAACGGACCAAGCTGTGTCCCCCCAATCATAATCACGTATCTTTTCTCTGTTAAATAGCCCGGATCAAGTCGGGGCGACTTGATCCGGATTACATTACTATTCGGCCATTATTTTCCTAGCTCTGTTTTCAACTTCGCAATATCTTCAGCAAGGATAGATTCTGCATCTTCCTTAGCAAGTTGCAATGTTGTACGAGAATCAACATTATTATCTAGTGCGTCAAGAATACGAGGTACCCAGATACCCCATCCAGCTCCATCAAGCGGGTTAAGACGTTTTGTTGGAGTTTGAGCAGCTAGTTGCTCATAGAATTTATAATCTTCTTGTCCACCAAGGAATTCACTAGTATGGCTGGCATACCAATCTTTTTGTGTAATGTCTGTGTAACTAGGTTGAATAGAATGTTTCGTCCAAATTTTCCATGCATTTTCAGAACGCATCGCCCATTGTAGGTATACCCATGCTGCTTCTTTGTTTTCTGATTGCGAAGGAATGACAAAGCTTGAGCCACCGATTGGGAAGTTAATACCGAATGGTAAGTTAGTCGCTCTCCATTTACCAGATAATTCCGGGAAGTTCGTTTCAAGGTCACGTGCACCCCAAGAACCTAGAGCCATACCGATTAATTGACCAGATTGTACTAGTGGTTTACCTTCGTCAGTTCCGTAAGCAAGATGTGGTGCCCAATCCATTTGGTTACCACGTTTTGTATAATCAAGAATATTTACTAGCTTGTCATTATCACGAATCCACTCTAAGTTATCATCGAAATATCCGATTTCATCACCAGCCCAGTGGATAGGACCGTCACGCCATTCGAATAAGTATTTTCCATTTGCAGTTGCCGCTTTTGTAAGGGCAAGGAAGTTTTCTGGATCCTTAATGAATTCACCAAGTTCAGCTGGATCGTCCGGGTAACCAAGCTCTTCCATAATATCAGCACGATAATACCATACTCCAGGAGTTGAATCCCAAGGCATACCTAGTAATTCACTACCATCTGGGCTCATCCAACGCTCCCAGTTGTATGCAGGTACTAGATCTTTATATTGACCAGCGTTATATGGTTCAGCTAGTAGATTTTCTAGTACGCCACCCGTTACATAACGCGTAAAGTTACCAACTTCTACTTCAGCGATATCTGGAGCACCAGTACCACTTGATAAAGCCGTTTGTAAATTATTGTGTAGGTCCTCAAAAGGTACAAATACAGGAGTTACTTGAATATTGGGATATTCAGCCATAAATGCTGCTGCTACTTCTTCGAAAATATTTTCGTTAAATACCCACATGGTTACTTCACCAGTTACATCTTTACCGAAATCTTCTACTACAGGAGCGGTCTCACTATCTTCGGGGGGAGTAGCACTGTCATTCGTATTACCTTCATTGTTTGTTACAGGAGCAGTATTGCCATTGTTGCTGCCACCACTGCCACCAGAACAAGCTGACAATACTAGTATTATTGCAAGTAGTACAAACATCATTTTGCTGAATTTTGCAAATTTCATTTTTTTACCTCCTATAAAGTTCTTTTTTTGGAGAAACTGTTGATGTGTGACCCCTGATGTTAGCTGATTAACATTAACATTAACGATGATTGGCATTTCGCAATTTTTTCTGCTTTTTTTCTTTTGTAAAGGCATTCAATTTACAGCATAACTGCAATCGCTTACACCTATTACAAAGAAAGAACTTTCGCCGATTTCAAGACAGGAAAGGAAGCGTTATCAAAGCGTAAAAGTCTATCGTTCATGTCTATGTTAATAGATTACTTATTTATTAACGATTAGTCAATACATAAACGATAACTTTTTATATTTTTTTATTAGAAACTTTGCACAAGCCAAACCTGCCAATCTTCACCGTTAATTTTTTCAAATGATAGATTCTCATACTGGTTCGGATCAGCTGATATAGCTGTCGGCAGCATACTAGTCTCCACATTGCGTAATAGATAACTTCCTTCTTCTGAATACAGGAAATTCCAGCGTTGTGCAGGTGTACGTAGTAATTCTAGTTGAACAATACCGTCTGTAGAAGCCGTCATATAGTGACCACTTATTGTGTTGCGAATATAGTAACTACCGTCCTCCGCATACTCCACCGTCCAGCTCTGAGCAGCCGTTTGGGTCTCAACATATTGACGATATCCTTCGCCTAACTTCTTAGAGCCGTTATTAGGCTGTAGCATATTCCCCGTCTGTCGATTGCGGAATGACAACTCCTCACCCTCTGGTAGTGCCGTTAACAGTCGAATATAGGCAATTTCAGCTGATCCGTTAACATAAAGCTTAATCTCTTCATTCGTTTCTAGATCAATTTCCACTGATGTATATTCCCACTTATTAACATCGTTATGTAATATATTAAATATTGTACTAGAATTTCTCGTTTCTAGCTTTAATAGTTGTGTATCATTTGCATTCTTGTAAGCAATAGCTACTGTATAACGACCAGCTTCAACTGGTAGCTCATAGGAATACTCCGTATTCTCGGAAAGTACTGCTATATTGTCAAGTAATGACGTACGACTAAGTGACATCCCTTGTAACAATTGACCATTACTAACAGACAAGTCTACATAGGCCAGTTCCATATAATCAAGCTGTACTTGCTTTTGACTAAATGGTAATACAACGCTATTGACTCCCCCTTGTAACGAGAGAACGATGCTTACTTTTCTTAGTTCATTCGATTTTACTAGATCGATAGCATAATTTTGACCATTAACTATCAATTTTTGCTTCGTTGCATTTCCATTATTGGTGTAGGCAACCGTTAATGTGTAAATTCCCGTAGTAGGTGCTATGACTTCATCAATCGTTACTGCTTGTCCACGTTTTTGCCACTGCACGGTCTGGCCATTAGAAGCTTGTTCATTGGTCATTATTGCTTTAGTTGATCCTTCCCAGTAATGTTCAAGTTCAAATCTAGCTTCACCATAAGGAGATGGCATCGTATACCCTCTTGATACAGGCTCCCCTAACTCTGGTTGACCTTGTTCATCATATTGATAAGGTTGAATTCTTACATTTCTAGCTTTGTCACATCCATATTCTTTGCCAGCTCCATCTACGCCATGATAGACATGAATAAGTTCTGAGCTATCAGGTGACTGAACAAATGATCCATGCCCTGGTCCATAAGCATTGGCGTCAGCATTTGACACGAAGATAGGCTCTAGGGACTTCTCCCAGGAAGCAGGGTCCATTAGATCACTATCGACATTCGCGCTTAGCGCACCCATATTATAATTCGCATCACAGAAACTCGCCGAGTACGTAATAAATATACGATCGCCATACTTAATCACTTGTGGCCCTTCCGTCACACGAGCACCATTAATAATCTCCCAGTCATATTCTGGTTCAGTAAGCATAATTCTGCTCTCTGCAATCTTCCATGGATTTTCAAGTGGTGCCATATACAAAGAATTACCTTTCGCTCCCGCTCCTGACCACATCATATACCAAGTTCCTTGATGCTCGAACAAGGAGGCATCGATTTGAAACACTTCATAGCCGGTACGGATTTGGCCTTTCAGCTCCCACTCCCCTTCAAGTGGGTTAGCTGAACTATTCTCCAATACATACATCCGATGGTCAAATTCACTTCCTTCTCTAGCAGCTGAGAAATAGATATACCATTTCCCATCTATGTTATACATTTCTGGCGCCCATATGTTTTTACTCATAATGCCAGTTTCATTCTTTTCCCAAACTACCTTCGGTTCAGCATACGCCAAGCTCGTAATAGTTGAAGCACGACGCACTTCCAATCGATCATACTCTGGAACAGAAGCAATCATATAATAGTAGCCATCACTATGCTCATATATCCAAGGATCCGCTCGTTCTAATACGATCGGATTACTATAGTAAAGTGAGTTTGGATTACTCGTTGAATAGGAGTAATCCGTTTTCTGTGTTGCTGCGCTACATCCTGCTAGTATTGTTATAAGTAGTAGTATGATAAGAATACGACGACTAGCGCGCATTATGTCAGCTCCAATATTAGTACTTGCACAGAATGTGCTGGTACTTCTAATATTGCTTGACCGTCCTGCATAACTAATCTTTGCTCTAATGGAGTAATGAGTTCAGCTGCCTTCTTATTCACATTCGGTGTGTGAAGTAGACTAGTATCTCCAGTCAATTGAATACAACGATATTCTTCTTTCAGTGCAGCTTCTCCAAAACCTATTTGCAGAGGCTTCGACGTAGCGTCGGCATTAACTAGTTTCATATAGATAGCTTTTTCATCACGCGTAATAGAATAGAAAATCTCATTATTATAAGCTTCCAGCTTGTAACGCAATGTAGCAATTTCTGGACTTACTTGATGATCCCACTCATTAGATGAAAACGAATGTGTACAACTTAATTCTTTACCGTTGCTACCACCGTAATTGACATTAATATGATAAGTATGACCTTCTTGCATTTGCTCATCGTACGCCGCACGCATATTACCAACCATTGAACTAGAAGAGAAGTCTCCAAGTGTATAGGCTTCGATCCCCTGCTTGTATACTTTCAAGCCAGTAGAGCGATTATGCTCTCCGATCACATATTCGTGCACATTTACAGTGGACGTATTAGCAGCCGTTAACCCGACCCCTACATATATTCCATCATGTCCATTTACTTTTTCAGCGATAACTTCAACACGATAATTGCTCCAAGTTGGTTCATCTAAGAAGATCCCTGTTCGCCCGTTCCCAGATGCCTCTAATAGCAAGCCTTCTCCCTCTAGCCATTGTCCTTGCTTATGAGCTGATAACCATTGCCACTTGTCATCTAAAGGTTGAGTGAAATTCTGTTCGAACAATATATGGTTACTTTCATTGCAGATTACAGTGACATACTTCAATAGCAATGTTGCCCCAACTGTCGATAACTGAATGCCACCTTGCGGTGCGAGTTGCATAGATTTACCATTGCGATACGTATAATATTGACTAGACAAAACTTGCGTTCCAAGGTAACTTGCAAACAATTTCTGTACATAATAGTTCGGCGTGAACCAAATACTTTCATCATCAAACCAAATACAATCTGGGGTCCAGCGATACGTTCCATCCGTTAACACTTTGTTAAATAGCGGTGCATAAGCTGCAAGGCGCACAACATCAGCATTATTCTCGAATCCTGTCATTACCGCTGCTTCAGCAATTGCACCTGCTAATGTGTTCTTATCATTAGATGCGTATTCTCCCACGAATACTTTGGACGTCCTCACTTCATCTGGCTGCCCATTGGCATCAACCGCACGATAATAATAATTGTAGCGATCTGCATTGCGCAGCAAGTAATCATTAGAACGATAATAATGTTCATCCACAATCGTATCCATATAATGATCCTGTTGCTCATACCATGTAATCTGCTCTTCCGTACTGCTACAACCGTCAGTAAATGCGATAAGCTCCGATCCTTCATAAGCGCCACTTAAAAACTTCCAGCCTTGTTGATACGCGTCATCATCTGCTTGTGCACCTACAGTAGAAATGATCGTCAGTGGATGGGACGGATAGTTGTCTGCCATATATTGATCAATCGCTATTTTAAATTTTTCAAAGTTAGCGAAGAATTCAGTTCCCCAGTTTTCATTGCCGACACCTAGATAGCGAAGATCAAACGGTGCTGGATGACCCATATCCTTACGCATTTGCGCCCATTCATTATGTTCAAAGTCCTCATTGATGGCAAAATCAATAAGATCGGTAAAGTTTTTAATATAATAATCTCTTAAAGCTCCCCCGGCCGGATTAGCATAATCTGAACGAGCCTGACAAAGTACGCCGCATGCCATAACCGGTAGCGGAGTTGCATTCAAGTCTTCGGCTAACTGGAAATATTCCATATAACCTAATCCTAAAGTCATCATATAGCCCCATACATTGAAGTTCTCTTTACGAGTTTCAACATCACCGATAGAATGCTTCCAATCATAGACGTTATCCCACACATGAGACCCTTCTGAAATACATCCGCCAGGGAATCGCAAGAAGCTCGGCTTCATATTTTGCAACGCTACGACCATATCTTTACGAAGACGATAGTTAGAGTTACCTCTATAATTGAATTGAGCAGTAGATGAACCCGATTCACTTGTAGCACCCCACACATTTTGCGGAAATAAGGAAATCATATCAATAGAAACAGTATGATTGAATTGTAGTGATAGTTGACCGAGTGTTGTTTTGTTAACTGCAAGCTCAAAATGAGGCGATACGCCGTATTTATGCCATTGACCGTCTCCAGCTATTGAAATTATTAATAGATCACTAATTGGTTGAGCTACATCATCTAATAGTTGTACCTTTATAGAACCAGCCGCTTCTGCTTTAGCCCATATGTTGAAGTTATAGCTTTCTCCGCTTATGAATGACATCGCACAGTGATGATTGCTATCATTAAACCCACGATTGAACAAGGTTGCTTCCGGCGCTACAGTTATGTATGTGTTATTCACATCTATATCTGTAATGTTGAAATACTCATTCAGTCCACCGCTTTGCTCAACTGTTACGAGCTCAAGATCACCATACCAGCCTTCAAGCGGTGTACGCTTTCTACCTGTAGAGTGAGCATTCTCCCCACATACATGAGAGAAGCTATCGAACGTAAACGATTCAAATGAGCGATTGCGAATAAGTTCTGCGTATATCCCACCATCAGCTGCATTATTAATATCTTCATAGAAAAGCCCATACATAACTGGACTTACATCAACACCTTTACTCACAGTATCTACAATAATTTCATACGGAATGGTAGAGGTTGGCAATACTGATAGTTCGAATGTTTTCTCAATCGATGATTGTCCACGAATCAACTTCGCCGTTAACGTTACACCATATGCTTCGGATAAATGAGCATTCACTTCGCCGCTATGCTCTAGTACGGCTGGATTCGAAGATGTCCAATCAATACGTACTTGCCCATTAAGGATAGATGTGGGTAGCTCTATTGATTGTGTTATGATCACGCTATTCAATGCCAAATTTTGCTCGGAAGCAATATCGACAAGCTGTTGATCACTTAATGATTCACACATCATATCTACGATTTCCGCATGCAACAATACGCAGCTATATACACGAAAATCTGCAAATGCACCATGAAAATTATGATCGGCATCAAATTGAGAATGTCCAATATAGTTATGACTGTAGCTATCGGAATGATCAAAGGAAGCGATCCATTCTCTATATTTCAAATACGTTCCACTAGCTGTTTGACTTATTGAACCGTCAGCAACCATTTCACCATTCACATAAAGGATAGGGCCAGCACTGCTTGCCGTAGCACCTTCTGTTCCAGATATCGTCATCGCAATATGAATCCACTCACCAGTCGGCAATGATTTATTCGGATCTATCGCAATATCTTGACCAGCAAAGCAAACACCACGCAAATTACGCGTTAAGAACAAATATGGACCTTGTGCTCCTGCCCCAAAATCGAATAATCTTTCCCATACGCTTTGCCCTGGCAATAGATATATCCAGCTCGTTACTGTCAAGCCTGTGTAGTCATTAACAGTTGATAACATTGTAGATGGTAGCTGTAAATAGCTATTACCATGTTTTCCACCAGTGAGCATTACAGCCTCTCTACCTTCAATGGTCACATGTTGAGGTAATACACTTTCACTGTAAGCGATTGCATGATTGTTATATATTGAACTGTCATAACCCATTCCTTGAGATTTTTCACATTTGTATTGAACAAGTAACTTTTCATTATTAATAATTTCACTGTTAATAAAGTTGCTCATTATATTCACCCACCATAGTTTTTAATACAATCATTAATATATAGACTAACTAATTAACCTATATGCGAATTAGTTTAACCTACAGCCTTCGCCATTTCAAGAGGTTTCCCTTAAAAATAGTGCTATCCATTGTATTATTCCACTGTTAAGATGCTTTTTTTTATGTGAATTTTAAAAACCTACTAGACAAAAAGATCAGTTTATGTAATATTAATATTATTATGAATACTTAATGTTTATATTAACTTTATAGTCAGGAGGACTGTATGACTAACAATTTAACAACGGAGTATATAAATCCGATTATTCCCCAACGCGCTGATCCATGGATTTACAAACATTCAGACGGCTATTATTACTTTACTGGATCAGTTCCTAGCTATGATTGCATTGAACTGCGTCGTGCTACCACGATTAGTGGTCTTGCAGAGGCAGTGCCTTTCGTATGCTGGCGCAAATATGATACGGGTCCCATGAGCGCGAATATTTGGGCTCCTGAAATTCATTACATCGATAACAAATGGTATATTTACTTCGCAGCAGCACGTACTGCTGAAACAAATGAAGGATTATTTGATCATCGTATGTTCGCATTAGAATGTGATGCAATCAATCCACTAGAAGGTCCTTGGATAGAAAAGGGACAAGTGACAACAAATTGGGAATCGTTTTCATTAGATGCTACTTCCTTTGAACATCGTGGTCAACGTTATTATGTATGGGCTCAAAAAGATGCTAAAATTCCAGGTAACTCTAATCTATATATAGCACCGATGATCAATCCTTGGACACTTTCAGCTAATCAAGTTCGTATTTCAATTCCTGAATATGAATGGGAAAAAATCGGCTACCTCGTTAATGAAGGTGCTGCTATATTGAAGCGTAATGGTAAAATATTTATGACTTATTCTGCTAGTGCAACTGACCATCATTATTGTATGGGCTTACTCTGGGCAGATGAAGATAGTAATTTACTTGATCCGCTATCATGGAATAAGTCACCTGCACCTATCTTTGGGACCAATGAAAAGTTGTCTATCTTCGGACCTGGGCATAATAGCTTCACAGTAGCAGAAGACGGCGTTACGGATTTGATCGTATATCATGCTCGTAATTACAAGGAGATTGTTGGCGACCCATTGTATGATCCTAACCGTCATACTTGCGTTCAACCTTTAACTTGGACACCGTCTGGTTTTCCAGATCTAGGTAGACCCGTTCAGAAATCTGCTCTTCCTCTTGAAGAGACTGATCTGGCTCTTTAATTAAATTAATCGTTACTAACCATTTGCACGCTATACAAAAAACGCATTCCCTTCCACTATACAGTGGGGTAGAATGCGTTTTTTTGTGTTTTCATCTATAAAAATCCATGTTCAAAAGTGAGCTTTTTGAACTACCTCTAATACGTATTAATTCGCTTTAGCAGCTTTAGTAGCCTCCGCTATTTCCGCTTCTGTTAGTCGGCGATCATAATAAAGCTTAAACACTAAGTCCTGATTATAGTTACCAAATCCGCTTCCGAACAGTGTTACGCCTCCTACATTTTCCGCATCTTCCAATACAGATATACGGAACTTCCACTGCTTCAGATCAAGATCAAGGCTAGATAATTTCACATCAGAAATTTTCATACCATCAATAAAGGTACCTTCTTCATTAATCTTCAGCATCTTCAGCAAACCATACTGATTAATTTCATCCCACCACCAGTCAGGTGTATAGCGACCACGTTGCTTGTCACCACCGAAATCCCCAGGACTTGTCCATTTTCCAATATCTACGCCATTCAACGTAAATGTAATATCTGACGGCCAGTTTTCGTTAGCAAACGGTGCTTCCGATGAAATTTCCATTGATATTTCTAACTCAAGGGGATTTTCATTTTTATTCAAATAATTGGCTAGTCTGTATTCTACAAACCCTTGACCGAACCATAGTATTTTGGCGTTCACTCTTTCAGGCTCTAGAAAAGCACGTGGCTCATCAAACATACCTAATACTTTAACCGATGTCGCTAAGCCACAAGTTGGTGTTACTTCAAAGTCTGTATAATGACCTACAGATACTTCAGTTACATGACAATCGCGAAATACAGTTTCAACTTTAGGAGGGAATATGATTTCGATCGAGTCAGTAACCAGTGTACATACTTTTTTGGCTCCACCTTTACCTGGCTGCATAGAAGACTTAATAATACCTGCTCGCTCAAGCTTCTTAACATGCATCGTCATAATCGCACTACTAAGACCCATGGCGTCCGCAAGTTCTTTAATATTCATAGACTTAACTGCAAGTACTCGAATCATTTCGATTCGCACATTACTCGCTAATGCTTCATATACAGGTAATGAGTGTTGAGAAATATCTATTTTCATTAAATACCACCTTATAAATAATGTTTATATTAATAATATACATTGTTGTTAATCCAGTTGCAAATGTAATCGCATTCACTTTTATGTATACTATTACATTTTACTATAATTGTAATAGTATATGCTGTTTCTTGCTCTACTACTTAGCAGCGCCAAATTGGATCCATGCCTGTTGAATTTCTTCTATAACATTATCTTTTGATTTGTTTGCACCGATATAAGATTGCATAATTCCACCGAATTTTTGGTGGAATGTATCTAATGAATAGTTAACAGAAAGCTCACCTGATTGACCATCTTTCAAAATCTCTTCCATTTGTTTCATCATATCTAGATCAGGAAGTGGTGCATCTTGAATTGGCGGAATAACTTTCGCTACATCCGAGAACCAGCTTTTACCGTAGTCAGAAGTGTATAGCCAGTTAAAGAATTCAATTGTCTCTGCTACTACTGGAGAATCTTTGGAAATACGAAGTGCTGCGTCTGCACCTGTTGTAATCATTGCTTGTTCAGCCTTATCACTTACCGGGTAACCAGCAAAATGGTAAGCGAACTTACAACTAATATAATAATCGATGTGATGTGGGGCAGTACTACCTTCCATTATCGCATTTATGTTCTTACAAAAATATATAGTAAAAGGTGTAGTAGCAGGGGCAGTAAAAGGTTAATTTAGCTGTTCACACTAATCTAATCCTCTTCATTATCCGATAAATAGGATAAGCTACGTCGAGATGTTACGAAAAGTTTTAGCCTATGCTTTCGATGATACTTTTCATTCACGAGAAGTACATCAGGCAGTTAATGAAAAGTTTTAGGAGGTGATTTTATTGGATATTGCAGCAGCATCAACCGCTAATAGTCTTGCTAATGTGCAAGCTCAACTACAAGTTGGCTTGCTAAAAAAGTCTTTGAACCTTAGTAAAGACCTTACTTCGCAGCTATTCACTAAAGTGCTAGAAGGTAGCCTTGATCCTAATTTAGGTAAAAACTTAGACATTAGAGCTTAAGTTTTCATAAGAAAGAGCGACTCATAATGAGTCGCTCTTTCTTATTCGTATACATATGTATAGATGATTAAAGTTAACTGTATATCGCGTTATTTGTAGCTGTTAATGAGGTCCGGTATTACTGATGATTTTGATTGTTTTGATTGTTGTAGTCATTATTGTTGTAGTACATTTGTGGCTGAGCATTTTCCACATCTTTTACTGTGACAACTAAGCCCCCGAACTTCTTTGCTAAGCCGTTATAAACTAACGCAATTAGCATCGCAAACAGACCATATACCCAAATAAGAATAATAGGTAAAATAATATACGGAATACCTACTGCTAGTAATCCACGTTGACCAATTGCCGAAGCGATAATAGTAAAAAGAATGCCTACTAGCATCATAAATCCTAATGGAATAATAGAATAATAAATCGTTACCTTAAACGCAGATAACGGCGTTACATTGGTCACTTCAATTTTCTTCACATACTTCCCCCCTTTAACTGTTCATATTATCTTATGTTCATACCAGCGAAGATATCCTTAATTCAATATAAATATATACTCAAATTCAATTATATTACATATCAAGGAATATTGGAATGATGTCACTGCTACTTGTAAACACTAGCGCGGTATTCAAGATCAATAATATTATTGACTAGTTAATATAACTATGCTTTACTATACATATGAATATATGCTCATATGTTATTGGTCATTTAAGTGAAATTTTAGGAGGGATATATAATGACTACTAAAAACTCTGTACATAATGATACAAATCGTAGCTGCGACCACAAACATGGTCATGAACAGCAACATAACGACAATCACCATCATAAACATGACCATAAGCACGACCAGCATCATGGTCATGATCATAGCCACGGGCTGCACCATCATCATGGCGATATCGAAGGAAATCGTAAAGGGTTAATTATTGCTCTTATTATTACTTCAACTATTATGATTCTTGAGTTTTTCGGCGGCTTAATCACAAACAGCCTTGCTTTATTATCAGATAGCGGACATATGCTTAGTGACGCTAGCTCGCTATTATTGAGCTTAATCGCATTTGGGTTTGCTGCCAAAGCAGCTTCGCCCAAACGGACTTATGGATTTCATCGCTTTGAAATATTAGCAGCTTTATTGAATGGTGCCACTCTATTTCTTGTCGCCGGAATTATCATCGTAGAAGCATTCAAAAGGTTTGTTGAGCCACCAACCGTTGCTAGTGGTTCTATGATTCTCATCGCCTGTATTGGCTTATTAGCTAACTTGCTCTCAGCTTACTTTCTAATGAGAAAAGGCGATGTGAAAAATAACATTAATATGCGTAGTGCTTATCTCCATGTTATCGGTGATGCCCTTGGTTCTGTCGGTGCCATTGTTGCAGGGTTGATTATGTTAGCATTTAAATGGTATTATGCCGATCCAATCATTAGTGTTGTTGTTGCCCTACTTATTCTTCGTGGTGCTTGGGGAGTATTGAAGCAAACGGTTCATATATTAATGGAAGGTACACCATCGCATATCGATCAGCAGGAAGTGCTACATACATTGCAGAAGCTACCATATGTGCTAGAAGTACATGACCTGCATATATGGACGATAACTTCAAATTTTGATGCATTAAGCTGTCATATCGTGATTGAGGAGCATGCTGATCAACATGCTGTATTACAACAAGCACTAGCTCTAATTGCAAATAAATTCGCAATTGAGCACTCAACAATACAAATTGAAACACCTTCCTTTAATCATGAGCCGCTTAAAGTTTAGTTTGTAGTCACTATCTAACGTAGAAAAAAAGCTCTGATGTCGTAGTTATTATACTGCAACATCAGAGCTCATATTGGGATAATCTATGCTATTTTCAAATTCCAGTTGCTCATCATAATAATATATCTATCTAAATATCATGTTTTGGCACATTGCGAACGAAAAAAAATAACGATAATGTTATGCAGTTAGTAATGATAAGTATATTACCGTTTTTTCCATTTCATAGAACTAACCTCCTTCCGTAAAAAGCATAAATGGTTATCACATTATGATAACCATTTATGATAGAGATATAAACAAATTAAACTTTAGTCAGTAGAATAAGTAGTAAATGCTTCATTATACTCATATTTAGTTGTAGTATTTGGAGTTACACTAATGGAGATTTACCTCTAGGCGTCGTAAGTAGTACAACGTTTATAACGATACATCTCTTCCTCTAACCATTCTCCTAATTGGAAAATAGCATCTTCATTGCCGATGTTGCAAATAAGCTGCACACCAATTGGCATACCTGCTTCATCCGTACCGATTGGCATCGTAAGCGATGGAAGTCCCCATACATTGGCATAAGCGATATAAGGCATATATTGCTTGTATGATTTGCGAATCGAGAATATTTCACTGTACAACTTACCATGCTTTTGCGCTGCTTCATGGTAGACAGGAATAATGAGTATTTTATTGCTGAAATACTCAGCGATCTGCTGATCTCCTTCAGCAAACAGCTTGCGGATTTCTGCTAGTCGATCTTCCGATGGTTGAAACATTCGAGCACCTATTAACGCCCAAGAAAGATAAGGATGAAGGTCAGATTGGCGCGTTACCTTCTCTTTCACGAACTCCCATAAAGGATATTTCTTCGTACCATCTTCCGTTAATAATTTCACTACATGCTTGGCTCCATCTATACTCATTAATTCTTGCCAAATAAGCGCACAATCATCAAATAGTGGAGGCAACTCACTGTTTACTTTATAATCAGCCGCTAATTTGGCACGTAATTGCTCCATCAGTTGATCCGTTGTTTCATGTAGTGGAATATTGGGTTGCTTATAAGGCATTACAAGTTCATAAGCATCTAGATCAACGAATTTCCGCTTCCCAGCTGTTAAGATTTCATTCATAAGACGGGCATCACGTACTGATTTGCTCATCGCACCAATACCTAGCATACGATCCTGCTCCGGAATTGTCACATGGGGGAAATTACCGACAGCACTAACCTGCTTATCACCTGATTTGAAACCGACAATTCCATTGTTATGGCTCGGAAAGCGAATAGAACCACCAATATCTGCTCCTAATCCTACTGCTGCACCACCAAGAGCAATTAACGCACCTTCCCCACCGCTAGAACCACCGACCGAGCGCGAAAGATCCCAAGGATTATTCGTCCGACCATATAGCTTATTTTCTGTTTCCTGACAGAAACAAAGTGTAGGCGTATTCGTCTTACCGATGATGATCGCACCTTCTCGCTTCAACAAAGCTACTGCTTCAGCATCCTCGGGCTCGATATTATCTTTTCGATGGATCAGCCCTCCTGTCGTTGCCATTCCTGCAACATGGAAGCAGTCTTTAATACTAATCGGAACACCATGCAATCTACCTACTGCTTCATTATTTTTCAATTTTATATCTGCATCTATCGCTTCCTGCTTGGCAATATCATAGCGGTCAGCCGTTACAAAATTTACACTTTTGTTCGCTCTTTCAAGATGTTCGATATAAGCATTGGTAACTTCTAATGAGCTATACTGCCCAGTTTTAATTTTTTCTGCTAGTGCCGTTGCATCATCATCTAATATTTGTTTCATCACCATTCCCCCCAAAACCGTTGTGAGTTTTTACGAGTAAAAAGTTAATTCGAATATAGTCTTTATAAAGAGTAGTCCGCTATTACTAGTGTACGTGCCTAGTTGCTATATATTCTAATCATACTAAAACTCAACAGCGTTTGGAATATTAATTATTCTATTGGGCAACATATGCTAACAACTTAATAAACACTTACAATGGAGGGTTTTATGAACAAAATATTAATTGGGCTATCCTTGCTCATCGTAAGTTTGTGTATCAATACAACTGGCGTCAGTGCGAAGGGAAAAACAATAACTATATCTATCATTAATACCGATGGACTTAGTATCGGAACAGCAAGCCTTGTACAAGATGGTGACAATGTCAAAATTCACTTACAAGCTACACAATTAACTGCTGGTGTGCATGGCATCCATATACATGAAAATGGACAATGTGATCCGCCTGACTTTAAGACAGCAGGTTCACATTTCAACCCCATCAACCATCAGCATGGATTCAACAATCCCAATGGATTTCATAACGGTGATTTGCCTAATGTCGAAGTATCGAGTGATGGTACAATCGATGTGGAACTCATTACAAGTGTCGTTACACTTAAAAAAGGTGAAGCTAATTCATTGCTTAAGAAGAAAGGTACTTCACTTGTCATACATGCAGATGCTGATGACTATGTTACCGATCCAGCTGGTAATTCTGGAGCTCGCATTGCGTGTGGTGTTATTAGTAAATAAACAAAAAGGCAAGTTTCCAGTTTTTCTGGAAACCTGCCTTTTTTTATTGCTACTTTTGTCTGTTCATGAATTTTCCGATAATTCTTCTTATTTACATATTCATTCATAATCAAGCTATAGTACAATAATATTGTAGCTTCACCGCAACATAATACGAATGGAACAGCGATTAGTCATTATAGCTCAATCTATTATATGGAGGAAGACAATTGAAGAAGTATATATTAATTTTTATTTCACTATTATTTGTCGTTAGTATTTCAACAGCAGCATATAACTATTTTAAAGGCCACGACAAAGGTGTCGTCGTACTTATGTATCATGATTTTGGTTATAGTAAGGACCCGAAAATTATTAACGCTGAAGTATTTGAAGAGCATATGGCTGCATTAGCTGCTTCCAAGTATGATGTTATTTCGATGAAACAATATATTGATTATATGGAGGGCAATCTTGAACTAGACAAGAAATCTGTACTCATTACTTTTGATGATGGCTACGAGGACTATTACAGTATCGCATATCCTATATTGAAAAAATTCGAACTACCTGCTACTAACTTCATTATTGTGAAACATACCGATCAACCTAACGAGAAAACACTTCCCCATCTAACTTGGGATCAAATGCGTGAGATGCAACAGTACGGTCAAAGCTTCTACAGCCATACCTATAATCACCATCTTTATCTTGACCCTGGTACATATAAGCAGGCAGCATTAGTTAGTTTGAAAGAAGATGAGACCGAAGAAGAATATGTCAATCGTATAAAAAATGATCTCTCCATTGCGCATGAGCTACTCGTTAAGGAGTTAGGGGAACAGCCTAATATCGTAGCTTTCCCGTACGGACGCTACGATGATAAATTAATTGAGATAAGTAAAGAACTTGGCATTGAACACACCTTCAATATAAAGAAAGGTATTAATCAGTCCAAAGGGGCTAAGCAGACCGATACCGCAGTATACCATAGAGTGAACGCTGGCTTATCAAAATTTAGCGGCGAAGATTTATTAAAGCTTATTAAAAGACAGTAATGATTACAATCACAAATACTTTACAAAGACAATTAAAGAGCATAAGTACGGTAGACCGCACTTATGCTCTTTAATTGTCTTTGCAAACAGATACTTATTTCAAAGCATCGGCAGGAATATCTTCCTTCTGTATTACTTTCCATCCCTTCGTATATGCTCCCTTAGCAAGCACTCTCACATAGGTCTCTTGTTCTAATTCTTTGCTTGAAGAGAATGTAACCTTTTGCTTATCACCCTGCTTTGTGTAGCCAGACAGATTATATCTGTAGCGGTCATATTTCTTCTCGTATCCAGCTGGTTTAGTAATTTCTGCATACACATATTCCTCCGTATACAGTGGATTGAACTGATCAAATTCCCGTTTGAATGTCAAATACATGGCCGAACAAATAACTAGTACGATTAGCATAAAAACAACTGTTTTTTTCATGAAAATCCCCCTCCCATATTGTTTATTCAATTCATTCATATGAACTTAATTGTAGCTTAAGTTTACGCTTAAACTGCCGTCTTGTCGTACGTTTTAGGTGACATTTCGAATAGGAAGGTGACAACATTGTCATGTTAAACAAAAAAAATATAATGTTAACTAGGTTCCCAATAATGAGTATTAAGATTATAGATTTTCTCCATTTGAAGCGAAACCTAACTTTGTAACAGAATATGGAGATAATCTACTCACTTTTAATATTCCCCCTGTAATTATACTCCCTACTTTTACCTTAATTTCAGCAAAATACTTCCACACACGATGATTCAATTTTAATCTCATCACCAGAGTTTAATATAATTAAAAATTTAATTTTACTACAATCACTTTCAAGACTAACATTGTTCTCTAAACAATCATCTATTGAAGCTTCAAAAAAATAAAACCCACTTCCCCAAGGTTGTTGACAACTAATCGAAAAAAAAGATAGATCTTTAAACGTTAAATTTAACATACTACTCTTTTGGTTCGGTATATTTAGCATAGTAGAAATTAATACTGTTTGATTGCGATAATCACAGTTTATATCTAATAGTTCGGCATCATGTAAATCTAATTTTTCAAACTCATGCTTATTCTTTGAGTTAATAATCATTAACTAACTCATCTCCCTTTATTGTGATATAAAAGTTTTATTACTTTAACCTCACTAATAAATCTACCAATACTAGCAGAGTAGTATCACCTAGCTTAATCTCCAACTTTTATAAATTTTTCTTTTAACAAGCTATTTTTTAATTGGTTTGCTATGTTCCAATTTAAGAAGTCTAATTTTATATTTATCGAATAATTCGGTTTTTGATATTATTCCAGTAGTTTTACCTCTTCCGAATTTCGTTTCTATTATTGCATCAGGGAATACGGTATTATATTCGCTATTTCCACTAGCTAAGGTTTGTTTCCACTTTATATACCCCCAGTACCTTCACTTAAACCAATTCCATCGTATTTAACAATAACTGTATCCTCTACAATTATAATTGGACCATTCATCTCATACTCCAAGTAAAAAGGAAACTCTCCGTAAGTATATGTAGGTTTAGGAGGATTTTCTTCAAATAAGAGTCCTACATAGATTAGTAACCAAGGACCTACAGTAAATGCAAAAAGAAGAAGTATTATTATTGCTGGGATTAACATACCTCAACGGATTATTCAACATAGACGTATCCTAGTTAATAAACCTCGTGCTTTCGCTGTTAATTTTTAGTATATCATCCAACATGTTGTTCTGGAAGATTAGGCATCTGATAATTCGCTTGACGCTTCATTAGATAATAAATACCAATAAGTTTCCTTCGGTGTCTATGTAATATCACTGCCACGCCCTTCTAGGCAGTGCATGTATGTAGAATTATATTCCGTTTGACAGTAAATCACCATTAAGTATCTGCTGGAATTTAAGGAAAAATGATATCGATTATCCTCTTATTAACAATTCAGACATATGTATAATGTAAATTTAACAATGTAAGCGGTTGTGTAACAAAGCTGTCATACATCCTTGTGAAAAATTTCACATCATTTATGTAGTTGGAATTGGTACTATTTGAGTAAGAACAAAAACAAATTTCCAACTAGGAGCGTGAGAGAAATGGCGGTTAAGAATGAAGCGGTTAAGGACATTAAACAGAGTGCTGAAGGGTATATCCAGACTGTGATTGACAAATCTTTAAAGGCACAAGAGAAATTCATGGATATGAATCAAGAGCAAATTGACAACATTGTAAAGGCAATGGCTCTTGCAGGTCTCGACAAGCATATGTATCTTGCGAAGCTGGCTGTTGAAGAAACAGGACGAGGAATATACGAAGACAAAATCACTAAAAATATGTTTTCAACAGAATCTATTTACCACAGCATTAAATATGAAAAAACTGTAGGTGTTATCGAGGATAATCCGTATGAAAACTATCAGAAGATTGCAGAGCCTGTAGGGATCATAATGGGTATTACTCCAGTAACAAATCCAACATCTACTACGATGTTTAAGGCACTTATCTCAATTAAAACACGTAACCCGATTATTTTTGGATTCCATCCATCTGCACAAAATTGCAGTCGTGAAGCAGCGAAAATTTTACTTGAAGCAGCTGTGAAGAATGGTGCACCGGAAGACTGTATTCAATGGATCGAGCAGCCTTCTATGGATAAGACAAATGCACTTATGAATCATCCAGATGTTGCTTTAATTCTAGCCACAGGTGGATCTGCTATGGTAAGAGCGGCATATAGTTGCGGTAAACCGGCTCTTGGCGTAGGTCCTGGTAACGTACCTTGCTTCATTGAAAAGAGTGCAGACATTGATCAAGCTGTCACTGACCTAATTCTGTCTAAATCATTCGATAATGGTATGATTTGTGCATCTGAGCAAGCAGTTATTATTGAAGTACCAATTTATGATCAAGTGAAGAAGAAAATGATCGCTAATGGCTGTTACTTCCTTAATAAAGAAGAAACTGCAAAATTGACAGCTGGTGTTATGAATACAGAAAAATGTGCTGTTAACCCTGTTATTGTTGGTCAATCCGCAGTTAAAATCGCACAAATGGCTGGCATTGAGGTTCCAGAAGGCACTAAGATTCTAGTAGCAGAGCTTGAAGGTGTAGGCATGAACTATCCGTTGTCTGCAGAGAAGCTAAGTCCTGTACTTGCATGCTATAAAGTAAAAAATGCTGATCAAGGTATTGAACGTGCTGCCGAAGTCGTAGCCTTTAACGGCATGGGTCACTCTTCAGTTATTCATTCTCACAATGAAGAGGTTATCCAGAAGTTCTCTTACCGTCTGCAAACAGGACGTATTATTGTGAACTCACCGTCTTCACATGGTGCTATTGGTGATATATATAACACGAACCTACCATCACTAACACTAGGCTGTGGATCTTATGGTCGTAACTCTACTTCTTCAAACGTAACAGCAGTGAACTTAATTAACGTAAAAAGGGTGGCACATCGTACTGTGAATATGCAATGGTTCAAGGTTCCAAACAAAATCTACTTTGAAAAGGGCTCAACGCAGTACCTATCAAAAATGCCGGATATTAGCCGTGTAGCTATTATCACTGACCCTATGATGGTAAAACTAGGTTATGTGGAAAGAGTAGAGCATTACCTTCGTCAACGTCAGATACCAGTAGTAATAGAAGTGTTTTCTGAGGTAGAACCAGATCCATCTACAACTACTGTAGATCGTGGTACAGAGATGATGAATCGATTCCAACCAGACTGTATCATTGCCCTGGGCGGTGGATCTCCAATGGATGCTGCCAAAGCAATGTGGCTGTTCTACGAGTATCCGGATACTAATTTTGAAGGTCTAAAACAAAAGTTCATGGATATTCGCAAACGGATTTACAAATACCCGCGTCTAGGTAGAAAAGCTAAATTTGTTGCGATCCCAACGACATCAGGTACTGGTTCTGAGGTAACATCTTTCGCGGTTATTACGGATAAAAATCTTGGCAACACGAAGTATCCTTTGGCTGACTACGAATTGACACCAGACATAGCGATTGTTGATCCTGAATTCGTATACTCTCTGCCTAAGGTAGCAGTAGCGGACACCGGTATGGACGTTCTGACACATGCTATTGAAGCCTATGTATCTGTCATGGCAAATGACTACACAGATGGTCTTGCGATTAAGGCAATCCAACTCGTCTTCAAGTATCTTGAAAAATCAGCACTCGAGGGTGATCCGGTTGCTCGTGAGAAGATGCACAATGCTTCTACGATTGCTGGTATGGCATTTGCGAACGCATTCCTTGGAATTAACCACAGCCTTGCACACAAATGGGGCGGACAATATCATACTGCACATGGAAGAACAAATGCTATCCTTATGCCTCACGTTATCCGTTACAATGCGAAAAAACCAACCAAATTTGCTTCATTCCCGAAATATTCGCACTTCGTAGCAGATGAGCGTTATGCTGAACTTGCACAGATTCTTGGTTTACCTGCTCGTACGACTGAAGAAGGTGTAAACAGCTTAATAAATGCTATCCGCAAACTCAACAGTGTGCTTGGTATTGAAGAATCGTTCCAGCAATTAGGCTTTGACGCTAAGGACTTCGAAGCTCACGTGGATTACTTGGCAGACCGTGCATTTGAAGATCAATGTACAACTGCGAACCCGAAATTACCACTTGTTACTGAATTAGCAGAGGTTTACCGCGACGCCTTCTACGGTCGCTTCTAACTAGCTTCAACTAAAAGTAAAAGGATGAAATCCAACACGGATTTCATCCTTTTACTCGTTTTTAAAGTCGATCCAATAATTAGCATTAACGGATTTGTAAATTGCTCCGTGATTCAACGGAAAAAATCCTTCGGGCCAAACTGTCAAATCATTAAAGAGAGCCCCTTTAAGGTTAGATTTCCCCAATGCTTCACAGTTAAGAATAGTACCAAATAACAATGCCCCCTGAAAATCGGCATCACTCACATTTGCATTAGTAAAATCTGCATTAATCAAGCTTGCATCTTTAAATGAAGCATATAAACAAGTTGTATTGATTAGTTTTGCATCATTTAAAATGGCATTATTCAATGTACACATAATTAACGATGCCTCGGTAAGATCTGCTTTCAAAAGATTTGCACTACTAAGATCAGCATTTCGCAAATTTGCTTTGCGAAGACTCGATCTCATTAGTTGATAATTGTTTAAAATAGCTCTGTGCAGATTGTATTCATCCAAATTTGCTTCAATAAGTGAATCTGCATTCACCATGATTGGATCATCACTTACTAGAGTGTGTATTTTTATCATTCCTGTTTACTCCTTTACCTATTTTCCAAATTTAAGCAACATAACGATGTTAACCATTGTTCAATTCAGAATAAGTCTGACTTAGAATTAATTATTCTTTTGGCTTCTTTTTCTCGTACGTAAATATGATACTTAATTTCTGGAAACGGAGAGTCATTAGTAGTGATTAATTTATAAATATTCATATCAGATGTTGGCTCTAATTTGCTGAAAATTCTATCTAAGCTCAATCCCCCTATATCTTATGTTGGCAGATCTAATGGAATGTAAATATCCTTTTTACTTTCAGTATCTTTTAATTAGAGTCTAGAGTAACTTTTTTTTTGGAATAGATTAACCAATTGTATAGAATATTCAAATTTTCTATCAACTGTAAACTGATTTAAATCTTGCTCAGAAAAGACTTGAAAATAGTCATACTTTCATTTTTCACAACAATGATTAAGTATATTGAGACAGTTAACAGAAGGGTTGAAGGAATTACTAAACAGAAAAACAAAACAGTTGTAACCAAATCTATTTCTCTATTGAAATTGGAAGTTGTTCCTAATACAAACCAAATAAGTGACATTAAATTGATGATGCTCGATGCTATCAGATAGTACTTTTTTTTGTTATCCTGTTCAATATAGTTATCACTCCAATACTCTATTAATATCATGTATAATTCAATAGGCGAAGTCAGCATCCAAGATGACTTGTTCCGCCAGTAAGTTTATTGCGGTAATCGCTACATTGTCACCATGACTATGTCCAACAATTCTAATGCCAAACCTTATGTCCACTTGGATCAGTATAAGTCAAAGGATTATTCTGCGCGTATGTATAAAGATTCAACGTCAGCGTATTATTCAATTCCCCTTCATACGTATCCTCATTAATAAACCTACCTACTCCCGAATCAAAATATCTCGCTCGAGCATAGGACAGATCACTTGCATAATCATACGCGAGTCCCGTATAGCCGAATAGATTGTCTGGGCCTGCATAATTCAAGTCTAGCTTATAGCTATCCTTCATACTACCAAATTCATCGTAGTGATAGCGGGCTGAGATTGTTCCAGCATCATTCGTTAAGCCGATCACACTTCCTCTTACATCTGCTAGATAGTAAAGACTTGTATAGGCAGCACTTGCATTCGACCCGCTTGCCCCTGATGTCGGTTCCCAATCATTGCTTGCATCGCCACTCGCCTTATAGATCATGCTTATTCGTTCATTATGTGCACCATATACGTAGCGCTGGCTCCACTGCTCATTCGCACTGCTTGCCATCAGAGGTTCAACGTATGGTAATGTCACATCATTAGAAAAATATAGCTCTCGTTGCTCCTGCTTATATTGGGATTCCCATCCGTCTCTTAGCCCTTCTAGATGACTGCTTGGATACTGATTCGCTCCATCTCGACTACCTACGAGCGTCCCCATATAGATTCGATTACCGTCACCATCATATTGATATGTTGTTGTATCTGTAATAAGTGATTATAAAGTAGGGATGCATATTGGCCAAAAAAGTTGTATTGAAAATAGCTGACTTGTTGAAGGAACATGACATTAGTCTTCGCGAACTTTCACGCTTGACCGACATTAGACATGCTACACTCAGTGAATTGACTAATCATAAGCGTCAGAATATTAACTTTGGTCATATTGAACGGATTGCTGAGGCTTTAAATATTGAAGATATTCGTAAGATTATTGATTTGCATATTACTTCAGACGAATGAAGACGGTTTGTTAAGAAGCCGTCTTCTTTTTTTATTTTCTTTGAACAAAAAGAAACCACATGGAGTTGTTACACTCGCATGTGGTCATCCAATAACTATTTCACTTTCTAATATTAAGTGTGTTTACTGCGTTGCGTACCTTGTCTAATACAACAAAACTAGTTGAATACACTCCAGGGTAATCATTATGATCTTCTTCATTGCCAGAATATCTTGCAGATTCATATGCAATTTCCCTAAATACCCTTCTCTCTGAGTCAGATAAGGTAGCATAATCAATGTCGTGATCATAGGTTATATGAAATTCATTACAAAAGTTATCAAGTTCTATTTCCCCTGCATTCAGCAATTCTATTAACCAGTATAATCTTTCTCTATCACTTCTTTGTTCCATTATGCCTTCTCCCTACTTTATCTCAGGTAAAACTCCATCAAGTGCTTCTCGTTGAAAATGAAAATGAGCTACTGTGTTTGTAGCACTATCATAAATAACTTTCAAATTATAAGATTTTCCATTCATATACATTACTGCGTAATACGCATTAGCAGTACTACCTCTCGGGTCTGCAACCTTCACGCCATATTTTATTGTAGAAATAAGGGTTTGTACAGGTACAAACCTTCCAGCTTCCTCCATTCTCTCTGTAGCTTTAACTGTAAAGTTTAGACCATTTTCAAGTTTTTTTAACTTCCCTACTTTGAATAAGCCAAATGATGCAGATATGGCTACCCCTTCACCAGGATGATTCTCAATATAACTTGCTACGCCTTCAGTAAATCCTTGAATAGCACTTAATACTGGGAACATTTGATGCGCTCGTTTCATTATTTCTTCCATCGGTATCATACTATCTGTACTTAACATAATATCTGAATTAGAATATCCAGCTTTTCTTGCTTGTGATCTTATTATTTCTGCTTCATTACTCCAATAATCCCGCTCCGCTTTAGTTGTTGAAATAGACCACATATTCTTCATTTCATTAATGACATAGTTAAATCCAAGCTTTTCATTCCAATGCCCTGTTGGGTCTATATAAATCAACGGATTATTCTGAACATACGTATACAAGTTTAACGTCAGAGGATTGTTCAATTCCCCCTCATACGTATCCTCATTAATAAAACGGCCTACTCCTGAATCAAAATATCTTGCCCGAGCGTAAGACAGATCACTAGCATAATCATACGCAAGTCCCGTGTAGCCGAATAGATTATCTGGGCCTGTATAATTCAAGTCTAGCTTATAGCTATCCTTCATACTACCAAATTCATCGTAGTGATAGCGGGCTGAGATTGTTCCAGCATCATTCGTTAAGCCGATCACACTTCCTCTTACATCTGCTAGATAGTAAAGACTTGTATAGGCAGCACTTGCATTCGCTCCGCTTGCCCCTGATGTCGGTTCCCAATCATTGCTTGCATCGCCACTCGCCTTATAGCTCATGCTTATTCGTTCATTCTGTGCACCATATACATAGCGCTGGCTCCACTGCTTATTCGCACTGCTTGTCATCAGCGGTTCAACATATGGTAGTGTCACATCGTTAGCAAAATAAAGCTCTCGTTGCTCCTGCTTATATTGGAGTTCCCATCCCTCTCTTAGCCCTTCTAGATAGCTGCTTGGATGCTGATTAGCTCCATCTCGACTACCCCCTGTGGTAGATTTGCGTAGTGTAGTCGGTTCTAATATACGTCATTATCGAAAAATAAAGGGATTATCACAAGATCAGTTTGCCGAACTATGTGGGTTTCATTACTCGTATATTGGCGGTGTTGAACGTGGAGAACGAAATATTTCTTTAGATAATCTCGAAAAAATCGCTAATGCATTACATGTAGAGCCTAAAGTATTGTTTGAAGGTGATATGCCTGTTCAACAGGCTAACCTTGATGAGAAAGATACTGCTATCGACGAATTGCTTGCTATTCTTCAAGCTAAAGATGTGCAATACATACGAATGACGAAGAAGCTATTAGTAGAAATATTCAAATCCTTCCCTAAACAGTGAAAAACCAAGCCGATAGTTACATCTGCGACATTTTGCAGTGTGTTGCGGTATCGTATATGTACGCTCTTAGTGTCCAAGTCCTCTAGGCAGTTAAACTGCCTAAATATCACCTTAATTGAAGCCTAGAGATAGCACAAATGAAAAAAACGATGACATCTAATAGACATCATCGTTTTTATTCGCTCTGAATGAAATTTAATTGATTATTTACTTACAACTCTTCCGTTTATAACCTATTTTTTAATCGGTTTACTATGTTCCAATTTGAGCAGTCTAATTTTATATTTATCATATAACTCGACTCTTGATATTATTCCAGTAGTAATACCGTTCCCAAATTTTATCTCCCTTATTGCATCTGGGAATATAGTGTTATTTTCCAAAGCTTTAAAATCAGATTTGATGTAGTGTTCGCTATCCATAATTGGGAATTTTATTTTTATATCACCATCGTTTAAAAATACGATTTCTTTATTCCCGCTTGCTAAACTTTGTTTCCATTTTATATACTTACCAGTCCCTTCACTTAAACCAATCCCATTGTATTTAACAATAATTGTATCCTCTACAATTTTGATCTGACCATTGATTTCATACTCCAAGTAAAAAGGAAACTCTCCATAAGTATATTTAGGTTTAGGAGGATTTTCTTCAAATAACAGTCCTACATAAATTAACAGCCATGGACCTACAGTTATAGCAAATATAATCGTAATAAATACTATAGGAATAATTAAAGTATTTTTCAGTTATAGCCCTCCTTCTCTATTAAGGCATTAATTACTGATCTCATGGAATGATTGTTTATTCCATTTTTGATGATTCTAGACCCACTATGCCACCATTTTGTGGGGTATTGATTTGGTAGATACACTGTATTTCCGTAAGGAGGAGTACCCATTGTACCAGTCAAAACATCACCTTTAACAGCATAATGCACCATAGTTGCGGTATATTCATCCCATCTTTGCTTGTTGTCAACTTCATAAAGCAAATCATATACAGGTACATTAGGTGTTGCCGAGTTAAAAGTAAAAGCATTAGTATTTGTAGCTAAAGCATTTGCAGTAGCTTCTGCACCTCCTTTAGAATGCCCGATCATAGTAACCTCATAACCTGTTTTATTATTTACAAAAGAAACAGCATATTTAATTGAATCAACCATATCAGTAGACATACCCATTGGTTGTTGAAGATTATTTATCCAATCACCACCAGTCGTTGTACCTTTGTTAACTAATGCATATTCTATCATTCCATCAGAGGTAGTTCTAGAATAAATTCCTATTTTCAATCCTTCTTTATTAGTGTAAACATCCTCCAATTTCCAATTTCCGCCTAGAGTAACGTTTCTTGAGTTATCGAGAGTTGCAGTATATATATCCTGTGCCATATTAGCAGCTTGTAGTGGAGTAGGAATATGCCCGCTTGGATCCACATAAATCAATGGATTGTTCTCGACATACGTATACAAATTCAAGCTCTGCGGATTATTCAGTTCCCCTTCATACGTATCCTCACTAATAAAACGACCTACTCCTGAATCAAAATATCTCGCCCGAGCATAGGACAGATCACTTGCATAGTCGTACGCAAGTCCCGTATAGCCGAATAGATTGTCTGGACCTGCATAATTCAAGTCTAGCTTATAGCTATCCTTCATACTACCAAATTCATCATAGTGATAACGAGCTGAGATCGTTCCAGCATCATTCGTTAAGCCGATCACACTTCCTCTTACATCTGCTAGATAGTAAAGACTTGTGTAGGCAGCACTTGCATTCGCTCCGCTTGCCCCTGATGTCGGTTCCCAATCATTACTTGCATCGCCACTTGCTTTATAGCTCATGCTTATACGTTCATTCTGTGCACCATATACATAGCGCTGGCTCCACTGCTCATTCGCACTACTTGCCATCAGCGGCTCAACGTATGGTAGTGTCACATCGTTAGCAAAATAAAGCTCTCGTTGCTCCTGCTTATATTGGGGCTCCCATCCGTCTCGTAGCCCTTCTAGATGACTGCTTGGATACTGATTTGCTCCATCTCGACTACCTACGAGCGTACCCATGTAGATGCGATTACCGTCACCATCATATTGATATGTCGTTGTATCTCCGCGCTCATTCACTTGACGGACAAGACGATTATCTGCACTCCACTCGTACTGCTCTAGAATACCTGATGTTGCGCTTAGCAGACTTGTTGCTGTGATGGCATTATCATTCTCTGCTTGATCGCTTTCAAGTCCATCCATAGACTCCGCTTGATCTCTATCATCTTCCTCTATTCCTTCTGTAGACTGGGCATCTTCTTCCTCGATGTTCCCGGCGCCTTCTGTAGCTTCAACCTGTTCTTCATCCTGAACGATCTCATCTTCCGGATTCCCTTCAGCATCAGCTACACCTTCTAGCGATCCTTCTACGGTTTCTACTACTGCTCCGTCTTCTACAGTTTCTGCTACTGCTCCATCCTCTACAGCGTCCTCTACAACTTCTTCTATAGTTTCTTCTACAGCTTCCTCTATCACCTGCTCAGGTTCTTCAATAAGGCTCTCTATGTTATTATTCTCGTCTAGCACTAGCGCATCCTGCAATGAAGTTAAGGCTGTAACACTGGCTACACCACTAACCTCTAGCAAGTTACCACGCTGATCGTACGTATAGTTCTTGGACTGTTCTCCATTGGTCCATGATGTTAATTTATTCGCTAGATCATAGGTATACGTTTCTACAGTTGTCATACTACTTTCAACGGCAGACTTCGTAAGCCGATTTCCAACTTCATCATAATGATAGCTTGTTGTTGCCCCGTTACGTGCTTGCACTTCAATTAATTGATTCAAAGCATCATAGACGTAATTGGATTGTTCTAGCTCATGAGCACCTTCCTGTGATCGATCCTCATCACTACCACTTGCTTGACGCGTCTCCTGCAGCATATTGCCTACTTCATTATACGTATAGCTTAGCTGCTCTAATGCTTCTCCACCTGATGAATAATGTGTTAAGCGACTAAGCTGCCCCAGCGCATCATATTCATACTTGGATGCTCCTGTATTCGGTAGACGCTTTTCTATCATTCTACTATTCGCATCATAGGTATACGTGGTGAGACCACTGCTTGCATCCCTTACCTCTGTCACTCGACCCAGCACATCATATCCATATCGAACCGATGAATTGTCTGGATAAATGACACGGGTACGATTATTCATCTGATCCCATTCATAGCGAATGTTATTTCCTCGTGCATCGATGACTTCCGTCAATCGATTCAGAGCATCATTCGTATAACGTGTCGTCCCCGAGCCATCTGTCATGGCTAAGCGGCGCCCAATAAGGTCATAGCTATAGCTTGTTTGCTGTCCATCGCTATAGATAGCCTTGATCACGCGACCTACTTCATCATATTTATAGCCTGTTGTCGTACCATCTTCAGCGGTCATCGAAAGCAACTGACCGTTGTCATTATACTGATAGGACAATGCTTCACCGAGTGGGTTTACACGTTGAACAAGCTGATTCGACTCATTGTATTGATAGCTTGTCGTCGCCCCTGCTGCATTACTCTGCTCTATCCGATTACCGTTCGCATCATAGCGATAAGAGGTTACATCACCTAGTGCATTTTGTACCGACAGAAGACGGCCAATCGCATCATAATTAAACTCTGTTTCGCTTCCCAAAGCGTCAACAATCTTTGTTACATTGCCCAGCTCATCATACGTATAGCTTGTCATATGACCGAGAGCATTAATAACTTGTGTATTTTGTCCTAATTCATTGTAGCTATAACGAGTGATCGCTCCTTCTGCATCGGTAAGAGCAATCATTCTGCCTAATAGATCACGCTCTATGCTTGTTTCATTGCTTAGAGGATCAATACTTTTCAGTTCTAAGCCACGGCTATCATATTCTGTTTCCCAGACTGAACCATCCGGTTCAATAGTAGCTGTACGATTTCCTACTGCATCATATTCATAACGAGTAATGCTACCTAATGCATCTGTTGTTGAGCTAGGCTGCCCTATTGCATCATATTCGTACCATGTACTATTTCCTAATGCATTTGTTTCCTTCACTAACTGACCTAAGCTGTCGTATTTCAGTGTAGTACGCGCGCCATTAGGCTCTGTCGTCGTCAACAGCTGATTGTCATTGTTATAACTATATTGCGTTACATGACCTTCTGCATCGGTAGAGGTTAACAGATTACTATTCGCATCATACGTATAAGTGCTTGTCGATCCCAGACTATCTGTTGCTTCTACCAAGCGGTTCATACTGTCATATTGATACGTAATCTGTGATCCATTGCCATCTACATATTGAATCACATTCCCTGCTGCATCGTAGCTGTATTCCTTCGTAATGCTTTCAGCATTCGTGTTCGCAAGGAGACGATCTACGTTGTAGCTGTAGGATGTTTGTTCCCCCGCTTCATCAGTCATTGTAAGTAAATTACCTAAACTATCATATTCGTATTCCACAACATGTCCTAAAGCATCTGTATGTGAAATGACACGGTCCTTAGTATCGTAACTATAGTGCTGGACGATACCATTACTATCATCAATCGTAATAATACGATGAAGATCATCCCGTGTAATCGTTTGAATATGTCCTTCACTATCCTTCACTTTAATCGGATAGCCATATGAATCATTCGTAATCACAGTTGTAGCCCCAAGCGCATCCTCTAATGAGACTGGAGCACCTTGGGCATTTCTAATAATACGCTCACTTTGACCAAGCGCATCTGTCGTTCCTACCATATTTCCTACTGTATCATACTGATATTGATGCCTATGACCTAAAGCATCTGTCATATTAGCAATCCGATTGTCATGTCCATAACGATAAACGATCGATTGGCCTTGACCGTTGACAAATTGTTGTAAATTACCCCGTTCATCATAATTTACTGCCATCTGAACGCCATTGCCATCTACTAGTGATTGTAGACGGTTGCCGTAATCATAATTGTACTTAAGCTTCGTCTGATCTGGTAATGTCGCAGACTGCAATAAGAAGCGATCATTCCATGTAAAGCTTGTCGTTCGTCCTAATGCATCCTTCAAAGACGTAATATTTGCAGTAGCTAACGAAGCTGATAATGAAGTAGACGCTGATGTACTAGACGTAGATGTAGATGCTCGCGTAAGTGCGTTAACGTTAGTTGGTGGATAGGTTAATATCGTTTTCCCAGATCCAACACCTGTTGCTACCTCTGGTGTTTTATTCGGCGTCATATCACCACCAATAGCAAATACACCGCCAGTAGATATATTAAGCTGATTATTCACGCTTACGTTATTGCGAACGAAGAGATCTCCGCCAGTAATCGTAAGATTAGCCAAATCGTTATTGGAAACTAATCCACCTAGCGACATCTCGCTTTCGATATTCATTTCCACTTTCGTATTGATGTGCAGTTCACCAGCTACAACAATACGTTTTGCCTTCACATTCAATAATCCACTATTATAGGTAAGGCTTGATGTGTAAAGTGTATCTGCTACATCTATAACAGAATCGTTATTAAGATGAATAGCACCGTTTGACCAAATATTTCCGTATTGATTGCTTACTTGCTTGGAGATTAATTGCAGATTCGTATTGGCATTCAGTCCATTTTTCACAATTAAATTACCGTTAATCGTTACAGTAATATCTTTGTTCGTGTTCATGCCTTCAGCAATAAGAATAACTGGTTTGCTTGCGCTGCCGAAGGTGACACTTTCCTCTAGATTCAAGTAGCCAGTCTTAATGACTACTGGGTTAAGATTGCTCGCAGTGATCGACGATTGTAGTTCACTTATTGTGCATGAGCTGCAATCTACGGCACTATTACTATAATTAGTAATGGCCGATGTAATCACTTGTGATTGCCCTTCGATGTAATTCGCAATAACAGGCTGCATACCAGCAACAATTGTATATTCTGGCGCATTGGCAAGATTGTGCATAGTACCCGAAAGTAATACTTTATTGGAGCTTGCAATATCTCTCCCGTTATTCGGATTAATGCTTACAGGTCCATCCTCTGGCTCCTGTGCTTCCTGCTCCCTTTCAACAGGTGCAACCGTTCCATTGTAATCCATTTGTGTCGTTTCACCATAATAATCCGTTAAGCCGCTAACACGCAGCTCCTCATCATACGTCACCGATAACGTCCCAGAGCTATTAGCATTTGTAACACTAATAAGATGATGCTCGCTATCGTATTGCAATTGCGTCGTACTTTGGTCAACATCGATAATTTGTACAAGATCACCGTTCGCATCATAATTAAATTGTTGACTACGTCCAGCATGATCGACTACCGATACTAGCAAATTATCGCTATCGTAGCTCAATTGGAATGAAGCACCACTCGTTGTCACTGACTTTAACAATGAATTTTGGTAGCCCAATTGAATCTCATTACCATTAATATCTCGTATAGACTCTAGACTTCCAGCACTATTAAAATAATAGATTGTTCCATATGCCGTTTCTAGCTGATGTCCTCCGCCAGATCGCTGAGTTAAGCTCCAATTCGTTCCTTTTGGAGTGAGATATTTCCCATTCGATAATGGAAGGAATTCATAACGAGAACCACTTGGCTCTAGTAAAACGATCTTGCTATCCTCTTCCGTCAATGACCATTCGTAGGAGTGCAGCCACCCCAAACCACTCGTACCTTCATTGGAATTACGGCTTAGATATAAGATATTGAAGCTTAGTGGCATTAACGCATCTAGTCCAAAGTAAGGGGATGTATATACAAAATCTCCTCTGGCCATATCAATCGGCGCTGTCCCACTTGGATTGACTATGCGTAATCTCGCATCTAGAGCATCCGTTGTAAATTGCGCTAGATCGGCTTGCGTTGGTAATGCTTCTATTTCCGGATTGACTAATAATATAGAGCTTAGATTGCTAATTGGATTAGAACAATCTAGTCCATTACAGACATCATCTGTTACTCCATTCCATACAGCGATTTGCTCCGCTATTTGAATGCTTTCAGCGATCGAATCCGTCTTGTAGAAGTATCCCGCCGCTGCTTCCCAAGTCATCGGGAAGGATGGTGTAATAACCTTCATGACACGGATGATTTCTGAATGACTAGAAGTAATGCCATTCTTTTTAGCTTTAGCTGTAATATAAGCTATTTGCCCAGCAGTCAATGATGTCTGATGCGACCAAGCACCATTCGCACCAGCTGTTGTCGTCCCTAGCTGCTTGACCTCCGTACTGCTCGCTGTCGTGTATTCTAATTCAATTGTTGCTCCTGCTGCTGCTGTACCACTAATAACAGTTCTGCCATTACTAGAAGCTACTGCCTGCAAAGATGTCGGCGACTTAAGTAGCTCAGTGCCAACCATCTCAAAGCTCGCCATCTGACCATAATACACACTGTTTCCTGTATAGTCAGCAGGGGATATACATATGGTATATCGACCCTCTGGCAGCTTTTGACCATTGATCGTACCATCCCATATTACTTCATGAATAATATATTGATTGCCTGCTTTCGTAGGGTAAATCTCTCGCTTAATGATGCTCCCTGGTATCGGTGAGCCTCCATCACTTTGCGGCGTACAAACCATAATAACAGTATCATGCTCATCTTCCCCGTTATCTGCTGCATTGAAGCTAAAGCGAATACTTGTCGTCTCATTGCCCTCGACAGGCAGCTCACTTGGCTCAATTCGCATATTGGTAGAGGCATCAGCTTTATTGTTCAATACCGAATCTAGCGGTGGATAAATCGGAATACCTGAGAACAGCACCGCCATCATTAGCGCCCATATTAACACAACTTTAGTCATTTTCCTTTTCAACTTTATCTCTCCTCATTCTATTCTTATTAAAGTTGATCTAACACTAGCAATAAGCGATAGATCACTGTAGCTGACTCTGCTCTTGTTGTTAATTGTAATGGCTTCAGTCCTGTAGCATTACCTTCGATGAGATTCAAGCGAATAGCTGTTGCCACAGAAGATTTTGCCCACTCACTAACAGCATCGCTATCTTTGAATTCTGCTAATTCTGTTTCATTGCTACTAGTATTTTGCTCCCCTAGCTGCGTGCCTACTGCTCGCACTAACATCGTCATCATCTCTTCTCGAGTTAACGCATCATTAGGCTTAAACTTGTCTCCTGAGCCTTGTACAATTCCAGCTGCAGCAGCTGTTTCAACCCATGAATAATACCAAGCTTGAGGTGAAACATCACTGAACGATGATTGCTCAGCCACTACTTCCTCTATCCCTATCGCTCCTACTAGTAGCTTTGTAAATTCCGCTCTAGTAATTGACCGATTCGGAGCAAAGCTCGTTGCACTAACACCATTAATGATGTCTCTAGCTGCCAATGTTTCAATCACATGCTGTCCCCAATGCTGCTGTATATCGTCAAAGCTAATACTGCGATACATAATCGCGTAAGTACCTGTATGAGCAATTGAAGCTTGCGTGAATCCTGCTACAACTTGATTGGCTCCACCGATATACTCCCAATAGCCAACTGTCGCGTTCCAGCGATAAATGCCGAGCTTATCGATCTCATTGCCCGAATACGAATGCAGTGAATGACTCATACGAAGCAGTGCATTTTTCATAAAGCTTTGCTCTGCATCGAGCTGCCAAACCCCACTCGCAAGTTCTAGTGCATGACCGTTTGCATCAATTAACGAATATTGGTTCGAACGTTTTTGCGTAATACTTACTTTTGTTGGAGCTGGAAAGCTGATCTGCTCGATTGTGACAACGACACGCTGATCATCCGTTGCCAACTCCCCACCTTCTCCATTAATAACTATGCTATATTGCTCTTCCTCCTGATCAGATCCATTTGGTAATCCGGCGTCACTATCAGTTCCAGACTGATCGGGTGGAGATGGATTACTATTGCCTGTAGCTAGATTCATAGAGGCTAAACCCCCATCTGGCTTGCTATAAAATAACTGTGAGCCATTTATACCAATCAAGCCTCCCATTGCATCAGATATAGAAATTGTGGAGACCTTACCATTATTCAGCTCAACCGTTTTCAATACAGGGGTGCCATTCGTATTTTCTATAAATGCTGCATATGTATCACTTATCGCCATCATTGCATATTCTTGCTGTTTGCTTGTATACTCCGTTACATCCTTAGCTGAAGAGGTGTTATTAAGCACATCCATCGATACATATTTGCTTTCACCCTGCTCATTACGCTGCAACGCCAATATATGCGTGCCATTAAATACGAAACTATCTATATGGTTAGAGCCACCTAGCATAATAAGCGGGCGCTTAACTCCTGTTTTGAGCTTTAATAGACTTACACCGCCGTCTCTAGCATGCTTATAGACGACCACCCCTTCAACTAACACTGGAAAACGACCTTCTCCAATATTAGATTCTCTTCCCGTAGAGAAATCATAGTACATCATAAACCCATAATTCGTACGGTCATACCATAGCGCTCCATTAGCATCCACCGTTGGGTTAGAATATTGTCCGGCTTTCGTATTAAGCTTAGTCTTCGTTCCTGTTGATATTTGATAACGCATAATATCCCAATTCATCGTTGCATTAGGCTCATCACCCTTATCTGCCCAAACAATATAGTCACTAGATAAATACGGTGCATCGACTGTAGGGCTACCCGTTGTAATATCTTTTTTCTCTCCTGTTACTGTATTAAAATAGACTAGCTTTTTCTGACCAGCATCTTGAATTTCTAGCCAAATCATTCCATCTCCTGAAATTTGCACATCCGTAGCTTTTTCTAAATTCGGGATAGCAGCTGCACTTATTTTCGTATTCGTTGCTAGCAATACGAAAACAATTGCCACTACTGAACACGCTACTAATGTCCTAACCCCTTGCTTCCATTTCAACATTATGTACCCTCGTTTCACGTATTTTGGACGCAAAAAAACCACTTGCCTTGAGCGACCCGGCTATCATCTCATCGAGCTTCACTCGATAAATTAGACCCGTGGCTTTGCGTCTCCGCCTTTCGACGAATTTGCCTTTTTTCCTACATTTGGTTTGTCATTTTATGAAATATTTTGCAGTCTCTGCTTATTTACATTCTATGCTCTCAATGAATTTCCTTCTTTTTTCCTATTTTCCCATAAAAAATTTTTATATACTTGTGACTTCAGTCTTTTCAAGCGTTCCAATAGACCCATATATCTCTAAGTACTAGTAGCCTTAAGCACGAGTTTATAATAATAGTTCACATATTCCATACCAATTAGCGCAAAATTCGGTTAATTCTTAGGTCATTAACCAACTTAATAAACAACAGATATATTCGGGCCACTAGGTCTCTCTTATCTTGGAACCTAAGTAGTAACAATATATGAAAGATACACAAATATAACGACAGGAGGTAGCTTATGTCCGAGTCAAAGTCTAAACTTCTGACAATAGAGGAAGCAGTTGAATTGGTGGATAATCGTAGAATTCGGGGTGGGACGACAATTTTATAAACCCTTTCAAAGGTATATGCTCAAAGTGTATGTTAACAAAGATTGCTTTTAGAATTTCCTCTACAACAGACTTTCAGCTTGATTAAGTTGATACACCAACCTAATCAAGCTGAAAGATGTTTTATTTATACAAATGAGATGATTATTTTTACAAATGAGATGATTATCTCTCAACACGAATGAGTAATAGCTCCACGTCTTCTAGTGCCTGCAAACTATGCTGCTCTTTCGGCTCCATATATAACATATTGCTAGGCGTAAGCTCGACTCGCTCCCCAGCAACATTAAATGCTATTTTGCCTTTTTGAACTACGATAAGTACATCCGCATTAGCACTATGCTCCGGAATACCGTTGCCTTTCTTAAGTTGAATCTGGACTACCTTTGTTTTCTCAAAACTGGTAAGAGGATTCATATACTTGTCCTGATCCTGCAAATGGCTTTCTAGATTAAATACTTTCATCCTTTATTCCTCCCTGCTTCATTGAAATCATAGTACTCAAGCTGTATTAGTGACTATCCTCATCATTACCTTCAGTATAAATCAGTTTACATTAATAGCATGTGATTCAAATCACCAATTTTGCTACTTCATCTTAATAAGGAGATAGATAAAGTATGGAGCTCCGATTACTGCTACAACTACTCCTGTCGCTATCTCCGCAGGTGCCATAATGACTCTTCCGAGCATATCAGCGACAATGACTAATAATGATCCTGCTAACGCTGCTGTCGGTAGTAATATATTATGTTGCGAACCTACTAATCTTCTAGCTAGATGAGGCCCGATTAAGCCAACAAACCCTATCCCTCCACTTACAGAAACACATGCTGCTGCAAGTGCAACAGCTGCTACAAGCAACTTGATCTGTTCCCGTTGGACAGAGATACCCAGTGCTATCGAACGTTCCTCACCTAAACTAATAATGTTCAATACATTGGATTTGTACATCAAATAAGGAATGAGAATGAATACCCATGGCATTAATGTTATAACGAATTTCCAATTGGTTCCCCATATGCTTCCTGCTAACCATGAAGCTACAAATTGATATTGATCCGGCTTTAATCGAATCGTGAGGATAACCATGGCTGCACTAATTCCCGCTGCAACACCAATCCCCGTAAGTAGCAAACTATTCGGAGAAATTCCTTGGTTACGTTGATATGACAGAATAAAGATTACTGTAGCGGTTAGTCCAGCACCTACGAAAGCAAGAACTGGCAGTAAGAAAATATGTCCCGTACTCGTTACAGAGAAGAAGGAAACAAATATCATAACCATCAAACCAGCACCAGCATTAATACCGAGTATTCCTGGGTCGGCTAATGCATTACGTGATACAGACTGCATAATGCAACCTGACACCGCAAGCCCTGCACCGATTAATACAGATATTACAATTCTTGGTAAGCGAAAATCAAAAAGTATTAATTGCTGCTGAGCAGTACCTTGACCAAATAATGTTTTGAATAATTCAATTGGTGCAATCTTCATATACCCCGTATTCATACTAAGGATGAAAGAAATCATGATAAGTATGCCAAATGTTATCAGTATAGTCGCTTTACTACGTTTCTTTTTCAATTCAACTGCACCATTCATCGCTTGTCCCACTTAGATCGCTCCCCTTTCCTTACGAGCCAAATACAAGAAGAAAGGAACCCCAATGACCGCAACGATAGCCGCAACGGGTGTCTCATATGGAGGGTTAATCACTCTTGCTAATAGGTCGGCAAGTATAATAAGTAACGCTCCAAGTACAGCAGAGCATGGAATAATTAGTCGATAATCTAATCCCACTAGTTTGCGAGTGATATGTGGAATGATAAGTCCCACAAAACCAATGGAACCAACAAGTGCCACAGATGCACCTGCCAACATAAGAACAATAATCGCACATGCTAATCGTACGAATCCTGTTCTTAAGCCCAATCCTCTCGCAACCTCTTCGCCAAGTGCTAGAATGGTAACGGATCGCGAAAAATAGATTGCCCCTGCCATCGCAATAATGAACCATGGCAATAACATCTCAAGCTGCTCCCACTTTACACCTGACACACCTTGAGCATACCAAAAAGCGATATCTTGACCTATTTTGAAATAGAGCGAAATTCCTTCACTTAGTGCAGATAATAATGCACTAATCGCCGCTCCTGCCAACACAAGTCGTACAGTAGATACACCACCTCGGTTCATAGCTGCTATACCATATACCAGAAAAGCACCAAGCCCCGCTCCTACAAATGAGAATAGTAATATAATGTGAAATGGTGCTGATGGGAAAAAGGCCAAACTTATTGTAAGCATTAATGCAGCTCCTGCATTAAGACCCAATAAGCTTGAATCTGCCAGAATATTACGTGTCATCCCTTGCATGATCGCACCCGCGACCGCAAAGCTAGCACCTACCATCGCCCCAGCAAGGATACGAGGTAAACGCAAAGTATGAATAATCTTATGATCTAATATTGTTGAGTTATAGTGGAAAACTGCATCCCATACTGTAGAAAGAGGCATCTCGGCGAAGCCAATCGATATCGATATCGCAATTGCAACGACTATTGCAATTAATCCACCAATAAGTGTTATTATCGCTGCGATTGGTCTTGATTGAACCTTGACCGCTGCTGAATCTTTGACATCATTAACCATGATGTTATCCTCCGAATTGTGCTAGATGTAAACGGCGGTATACGCCATCTTGAGATAGAAGTACGTCATGACTACCTTGCTCTGTTATTCCTTCTTCAGTCACAACAACAATACGATCTGCATCCTTAATCGTCGCTAATCTGTGAGCGATAATAAGTGTCGTTCTACCTTTGGATAGCTCAGCTAATGATTCCTGAATAGCTAATTCTGTTTCCGTATCTAATGCCGAAGTAGCTTCATCCAATATTAATATCGGAGGATTTTTGAGGAACATACGTGCAATCGCTAATCGTTGCTTCTGACCACCTGACAGCTTCACTCCACGTTCACCAATAACAGTATCTAGACCATCAGCTTGTCCTTCGATCAATTGTTCTAGCTTGGCACGTCGCGCCGCTTCCCACACTGCATCATCATCAGCATCTAATTGGCCGTACTTAATATTTTCACGGATTGTACCTGAAAATAAAAATACATCCTGCTGCACAATTCCGATTTGCTTACGTAGAGAATCCTGGGTAAACTGGCGAATATCTATATCATCGATACAAATTGAACCATGATCTACATCATAGAATCTTGGAAGCAGGCTACAAATGGTTGTTTTACCCGCACCAGATGGTCCAACAAAAGCAATAGTCTCTCCTTTTGCAATCGTCAAATCGATATGATTAAGTACCGGTTGCTTTCCGTCATAACCGAATGAAACATCCTTAAATTCAATTTTCTCATTCATCTTGTCCAATGTAATAGCATCCGGTGCGTCCGCAACATCGGGGTTCGTATCTAATAGCTCGATATATCTCTTGAACCCAGCTATACCTTGAGGATAACTCTCGATAATGGCATTAATTTTTTCAATAGGTTTGAAGAAGACATTCGTTAATAGAATAAATGCCATTAAAGATCCGTAAGACATATCTCCTTTAATAACAAACCAAGTACCAAATACCATTACGAATAAAGTAACGAGTCTCATCATCATATAGCTGATCGAACCATTTTTGGCAATAAGTTTATAGGATAATAATTTCGTAACTCGAAAACGATTATTGTTAACTTCAAATTGTTCTTCTTCAAATTTCTCGTTAGAGAATGCTTTAACTACTCGAATACCACCTATATTCTCTTCAATTCGTGCATTAAAGTCCCCAATATCACTATAGAGCTGATGAATCGCTTTCGTCATTTTTTTATTAAAGTAGATTACAACACCAATAATAAATGGAACAATAACAAATGTAATTACTGCCAGCTTCCAGTTAAATAATAGCATCATAACAAACGCACCAACTAACGTCATTACTGCGATAAATAAATCCTCAGGACCATGATGGGCAACTTCACCAATCATGTTCATATCATTCGTCAGTCTACCAATAAGATGACCTGTTTTCGTATTATCAAAAAAGCGAAACGATAATTTCTGAATATGGGCAAATAACTTTTTTCTCATATCCGTTTCAATATTAATTCCGAGTACATGTCCCCAATAATTTACGATATAAAGTAGAAAAGTATTGAGCGCATATAATGCTAATAATGCTGCGGAAGCCCATATAATGAGATTCCACTCCTCATTGGGTAATAACTTATCAATAAATACACTTATTGCTAGCGGAAAGGCTAACTCCAGTAAACCAGCTAAAACGGCACAACCAAAATCGATAATAAATAAACGGGTATAAGGCTTATAGTAACTGAAAAATCGTCTAATCATCTAGAACCTCTTTTCTGTAACATAATTACGTTGACATAAGTACTATTTATATCTCATTCTTATATTGATAGTGATTATCATATTCACAACAACAAAGTATAGAGCATTATTGATTTTGGCGCAAATGATATTGTTACTTTGATACGAGAGGAGTTATCCGAAATTGGACTATCTATATTCTTATAAAGAAATCACGCAACATACTTTGCTAGCAACAGAAACACATAAACGTCAATGGAACGATGCCTATAGTATTATTCTAACCGTTGAAGGAAAGTCTGAGTTACTTATTAATGATAAGACGGTCATGCTTTATCCTGGTACAGCAACTTTTTGCAATCGTGATTGTTACTTGCAATTTAACGTGATGGCTGAACATGACTTAGTTGTATATATTATATCTTTTCAAATATTAAAGCTTGTACAAGCTGATGCAACCGAGCCAATCATTTATGAAGAATCCAAACAATATTGGCGTGAAGATGGACCTATCTACGGCATATCTTATTATCGGTTTATTGAAGTCGCCAAAGAGTTGTTGGAGCTGCGCCATTCTACAGAGAAACATATGTCATTCAAACAGCAAACATTGCTCTATGAGCTTCTGCCTTCCATCCATCAACAAAACTCTAATCTTGCTTCGCCACACTCTACACATCATGGAGAAACGATTCAGCAAGTGATTACTTATATGCATCAGCATTATCAAGATGAAATTACAAGAGACGGTATGGCCAAATTCACCGGATTTCACCCGCGCTTCTTCTCTAAAATATTCAAATTAGAGACCGGAGTAGGCTTCTCAGAATATATGGCTAACATCAGAATAGATAAAACCAAAGAACAACTGCTGCTTACAGACCTCAATCTGAATGAAATTGCAGCGAATGTGGGATACTCAAACGGTCTATATCTGAGTAGAAAATTCAAGCAAATGACAGGCATTTCCCCCAAAGGTTATATGGACAAGTCTAAGCGAATTATTGTCTATGATTGGATCGGAAACTTGCTGGCATTAGGAATAAAGCCTGTAGGGGCATCATATTTCTATGGATTACAGGGATTGTACTTATTAAGAGAAATGTTAGAAGATGTCGTTGATGTTGGTAGAAGTTCGGTAGAAAGCATCATTGCATTAGACCCTGAGCTTATTATCGCACCCAAATGGCTTGGTAACACCTTATTGAATAATTTAACGAAAATAGCTCCGACTATCATTATACCTTATGGCAATTCTTTTGAGCGATTTCGTTCGCTTGCACATACACTTAAGCGCGAGCAAGAAGCTGAACAATTTATCGACAAATACAAGCAACAAGCTCAGAGGGTAAAACAAAGTATTCAAACTATTATACATCCCAATGAAACAGTTGGTCTATATGAGCTCGCCCCTAGTCGTAATATTTGGGTAATGAATGAACTTCATGGCCGTGGTGGCTATAATTTATACGAGGGATTAGGATTAAGCGCTCCTGATTTGATTAAAAAGCAAATTATAGGTAAAGATTCTCCCTTAGAGCTTCCGCTAGATCAATTACCTTTATATGCGGCAGATCATATGATTATTAGCTACCCCTTTGATGCAGAGAGCAAAGATTATGTGAATGAGATGATGAATCATTCTGTGTGGAAAAGCTTACCTGCCTACCAGCAGAATCGAATTTATTTTATCGACAAACGTATTTTCCATGCTAATGATGTCTATTCTCTGTATAAGCAATTAGAGCTTCAAGAGCATCTGTTTCTATCTCGTAATCATGATGATATGCAACAATGTCATTTTGTGCATGAAATAAATGACTTATAGATATAGACAAATAAACTGCTGTTGTTAGAATTAAGCTTATTGATATTGAGTATCATTATCTATTCACAGCATCACTAGACAATTTTAGGGGGAAGAAAAAGTGTCATTAACAAATAGAAAGAAAAACGTATTCCAACTATTGTGTGCCATCATGATTATAGCTATGTTAGCGGCATGCGGTAATAACAATGTAAGTAACTCCAATCAGCCTGCAGAAACAGCACCCGTAAACAATGCGGTGACTGAAGAAAATGAGGCAATTGAAGACAATGTAGAACGTACTTTAACTGACCCATTAGGTCATGAAGTTATTATACCTTCTAAGCCTGAGCGTATTATCGCTTCATACTTAGAAGATTATCTTGTAGCATTAGATGTTCAACCAGCAGCTCAATGGGCTATCGGTGAAGCTCCAATGATGTATTTACAATCTGAGCTTGCATCTGTACCGCTTATCCCTTATGATCTGCCGTTTGAAGCTGTACTTAGCTATACTCCTGATCTTATTCTAATCGGAGATGAAACTTTAATCGCTGATGATAAATATGCTAATTACGCCAAAATAGCTCCAACCTACGCTCTAGGTGCTGAAATTAACAGTGACTGGCGTCAATCACTGTTAGCCATTGGCGAAGTACTTAACAAATCAACAGAAGCCCAAGCTGCTCTTGACGCTTATGAAGCAAAATCAATCGATGCGAAAGCACAGCTTGCTACTGCAATTAAAGCAGATGAATCCGTAGCGGCTATTTGGTTAGTGGGCAAAACGTTCTGGATCGTTAACGATCATCAATCTAGCGGTGATGTGCTGTATAATGATCTTGGCTTTGCAGTTCCTGAGCTAGTTCAAACGATTTCCGAAGGTGACACTGGTATTTGGCGTTCTGTTTCCTTAGAAGCATTGGCAAAACTTGATGCCGATCATATTATTCTAGTTAACAGTGATACTGCTACCGGTTCTGAAGCATTACAAGATTCGATCTGGAGTGAAATTCCAGCTGTGAAAAACGGTCAAGTATATGAATTCGGTCCAGAGTCCAGTTGGTTGTATACTGGTCCAATTGCAAATACTCAAATGATCGATAATGTTCTAACAAGCTTAATTAAATAAGCTTTCGATTCATATTTGTGATGTAAGATATTAGACTGATGCCCTATAGCGTTCATCTTTCAAGGTTACTTGAAGTGTTGGACTTGCTATAGGGCATTTTTGTTTCTTGAATTTAATATCTACTATGCAAATGTCACTTGATATTACATTTATTTTTATGTTTACATTTTACATCGCAACTATTATTTACCTTTTGTCGTCATATTGTATGGATAAAAATAATGGTATAAGTATATGTTGTACAAATCCAATGAAAAGGAATGATAACATGTTAAAACTTCTTAAATATAGCACAACAAAGTTAGTGCTATTATGCATCGTATCATTATTGTTAACAAGCGCTTCAAACTGGTTGAATCCTCAAGTGGCTATTGCTGACAGCAATAATGTTATATCCGGAATAAACAAGATTGTATTTACGTTAGGTAGTAATGAAATTACCTTTAACGGTACAAAGTCCAAGATTAAGGTACCTATTACTGTTGTTGATAATACAATTTACATCCCGTTCAAAACATTTGCCACGTTATATGGCTTCAAAGTAAGTTATGATTCAAAGTCGAAATCTTCAGTTGCTTCTAATAAAAGCAGTAAGATTACATTTAAGCAAGGATCCGATGAGGCTACAGTAAACGATCGCAAATACTATTCTGGAACTCCCTACACGAAAGACGGTAACTTAATGGTGTATTTCAATACTTGGGCTGAGATGACAAGAAGTGACGTATTAGTGAATGAAAAAACTGTAACACTTACATGGAATACAGCACCAGAAGCTTACTTCAATGTTAATGAATACAAGATCATTGCTGGTCAAACACAAGTCACCATCACTGACAACTCATCAAGCCTATACGGTTTTGATATTGTAGCTGAAGAATGGATTGGTAAACAAACGATCTATAATGAACCAGGAAATTACGAAATTACTCGTAGAGTGAAGGATGAACGAGGTGTATGGAGCTATCCATATACCGTGTATTTACAGGTTCATTTACCTAATACAGCCCCTATTGCAGCTTTCACAACGGATAAAAATAGTTATAAAATAGGTGAGGCTGTTATCTATACGAATAAAAGTAAGGACGATTATGGAATTGACTATAGCAAATGGACTGGTAAAGAGGCCGCGTTCTTTACTCCCGGTAAAAAAACTGTTACTTTAACCGTTCTTGATGAAGAAGGTCTTACTTCCACGGCCAGTAAAGAAATTACAGTATTAGATGAAGTGATGTATACGAAAGATCAATTTTATCTAAATTTCACAACAATCGGTGAAAAGTTCCCTATCGATTCTAGTGTTGCTTTAGGCATTGCTGCAACTCCTTATACGATAACACCTGAAGATGTAACGATTGTACGCACGAATAGTCCAGGGCTTGTTATGGGCCCAGCAATTGATTATACAGATACACTTAGTGGAAGAGTAAGATTTAATGTTCATAAGCAAAATGGTGCAAAACAAGATCTTGAGTTGCATCTCATGGTAACAAATGAAAATACCGAAACTGTTTATATCGATCAAAATCATTACGTTGGAGCCGGTCCTACACCTTATGTAACATTAGGTGGTAAACAAGCTACACAATACTATCTTCAAGATATAAAAAATAATTTGCCAGCATCTCAATCAGCACTTTTACCAGGTAAAACTTATGAACTTTTTGGAACTGGGAATGGCGCAATGCATACGAATCAAACGATGTCCTATTTCGCTGAATATACGGTACCTGAAGATTCTCCATTAAAATTCACATTATTGGTTACTGAAAAACGCACAGATGAACTTGCTGCACTTAAAACATTACAACAAACTGCCAATGATACGAAACAAGTTCGCGGTACATTTGAAAATGGTAACCGCAAGATTACAACAAATAAAGTTCTAGGAGCAAAAGGTGCAGATAGATTAATTTTCGGCGACAAAGTTTATGATCAGATGCTACAAGGAATTGACGCTGTAACAGGCAAACCAGTAACTAATTCGGATAATGGCGGGGTATTATACAAACTCCAACTTGAAGTTTCACCCAAAACTGCCATTGTTTTGAATCCTCGAGGTGGTCAATATGGCGGGGCCTTTCTCGTTAACAATGAAATAGTAGAAGTAATGCCAAAAAACAGTAATTTAGTAGGTTCTACAGAAGCAAGTATTCTGCACCGTACCGGTAATAAGCAAGAAACAGTGAATTTAACATTCATGGCGCCACCCGGTAGTAATATGCCCATTAATCTTCTATTCCTACCTATCCCTTCATTAACTAACAGTTAATCTATTAAAACAAACAATTATAGCTTGGGTCGATAGCTAATGCTAACGATCCAAGCTATAATTATTTATAACATGGCATTATAAACATCCAATATATGGTTACTTTGTAAAAGTTAATCGGTGTTTCACGATATTTTACGCTACTTCTATAACTTATGAATTTAAACCGCAACTATTAGGTTGATTATGTCGTTATACTCTATGGATGAAACTTTGCAGAAAAAAAACAAACTGCTATCCCAACATAAAGGAGAAACAAAATGAAAAAATTACTTACAGCTATGACAACAAGATTAGCATTATTGGGCATGTTATCTCTAATGTTAACAGGCGCTACAAGTTGGTTAAATCCACAGGTAGTTAATGCTAAGAGCAATCTTGCAACAACTGGAAAAAACTCTGTTGTGTTCACAATGGACAGTAAGAAGATTACCTTTAACAATACTAATACAACTACCGACATTCCCATTAGTGTTATTAAAGGTGTCTCCTACATTCAGTTCAAAACGATTGCAAAAATATACGGTTTCAATGTAAGTTATGATGCAAAAACGAAATCATCAATTGCCTCTACTAAAAACAAGAAAATTTCATTCAAACAAGGTTCTATTAATGCTACCCTTAACGGTAAATATTTCAAAGCTACTGGAGCACCATATGCGAAAGACGGTAACTTAATGGTACCTATTCGTACTTGGGCTGATATGACTGGTAGTGAAATATCAGTAAAAGGGAAACAAGTAACACTTAACTGGGATTCAGCACCAGCAGCTAATTTTGTCGTTAATGAAAAGAACATCATTGCCGGTGAAACGAATGTCACAATTACTGATTCTTCCTCAAGTCCTTACGGCTATGCAATCATTGCAGAGGAATGGGTTGGCAAACAAACGGTCTATAATGAACCAGGACAATATACGATTTCGCATTGGGTTCAAGATGAGCGCGGTATTTGGAGTGCTCCATACAATGTAGTTATCAATGTACTAAAAGCTAACGAAGCTCCCATCGCAGCATTCGTAACCGATAAGGATATTTATAAAATGGGTGAACCTGTCATATATACGAATAAAAGTACAGATGATACGGCTATCACTGGAAACACTTGGAGTAACAACCAACCTGCGTTCTTTACCCCAGGTAAACATACGATTACTTTAGCCGTTCAAGATGGACCTGGACTTAAGTCCACGGTAAGCAAAGAAATTACAGTATTAGATGAAGTAATGTATACGAAAGAACAATTTTATCTAAATTTCACAAACAGCGGTAGCAAGTTCCCTATCGAGTCTAGTCTTGCTTTAGGTATTGCTCCAATTCCTTATACGATAACACCAGAAGAAGTTACAATTACACGTACGAATAGCCCTGAGCTGCTGTTAGGCCCTGCTATTGATTACATCGATACACTTAGTGGTAAAGTAAGATTCAATATACACAAACAAAATGGCGCCAATCAAGAGCTTGAATTACATCTTATTGTTACGAACGAAAATACCGAAACAGCTTATATCGATAAAGATTATTTCGGTGCTGCTGGTCCGGCAAAGTATGTAACAACTAGTGGTAAAACGGCTGTAAAACGCTATCTTCAACAAATATTAGATAATGAGCCTTCTGAAAGAATCGCGGTTCAACCAGGAGAATCTGTAGACCTTATTCCAGATGGAATATTGAGTTCAATCAAAAAGAATCAAACGATGACTATTTTCGCTGAATATACAGTAAGTGATGATCTTCCATTGAAATTCACATTAGTAGCTACTGAAAAGGATACAGATGAAATTGCTGCGCTTACTACATTACAACAAAGTGAGCACGATACGAAGCATGTTCGCGGTACATTTGCGAATGGTAATCGTGTAATTACAGCAGATAAAGTACTAGGAGAAAATGGTGCTGACAAGCTTATTTTAGGTGACAAAGGCGAAAAAGCTTTTGATCAGTTGCTAGAAGGTATTGATGCTATAACAGGTGAAGCGATAACGAACTGGGGTAATGGCGGAGTATTGTACAAGCTACAGCTTGATGTTGCCGCTAATACTGCGATCATCTTGAATCCTCGTGGTGGACATTATGGTGGTTCATTTATTGTTAACGATAAAGTAGTAGAACTGCTAAGCAATAGCATTCTAACAGGTCCTACAGAAGCTGGCTTCTTGCACCGTACTGGAAGCAAACAGGAATCAGTAACTTTGATGTTCTTAGTATCTCCAGGTAGCAATATGCCACTTAATCTGCTGTTCCTACCTTTGCCTTCATTAACAAACAATCAAGATTCTACTGAGACAATTGAAACAACTGAACCAACAACCGATTCAACAACAGACACAACAACTGAGTCAACAGAAACAACTGAGACTATCCAAGAGTAAATTAAAGTTAAGAGCCTTTAATTAGAATGACAAACTAGAGCCTCGCTGGTTAGCTAATGCTAACTAGCGAGGCTCTAGTTATTTTTATTTCTATACCGCAACTATTATTCACCTTACATCGTTATACTGTATGGATGAAAAAAATGGTAAAAAAATCAGTCTACTATTCCAACAAAAAAAGGAGAAACTATGATGAGAAAATTACTTAACGCTATGACAACATCGTTAACACTACTCGGAATTATTTCACTAATGCTATCAGGTGCATTAAGCTTGTGGAACCCTCAAGTTGCTTATGCTGATAGCAATATTGAAACAACTGGAAGAGATATAATTGTATTCACCATGAGTAGTAATATCATTACCTTTAATGGTAAGAAGACTACTACTGATGTACCGATTAGTGTGATTAAAGGAGTATCTTATATTCAATTCAAAACAATTTCCAAATTATACGGTTTCAAAGTAGGTTATGATCCAACAACAAAATCATCCACTGCTTCTAACAAAAATAGTAAAATTTCATTCAAGCAAGGATCTTCTGATGCTACATATAACGATAGAAAATTCCAATCAGCTGGAGCTGCCTACACGAAAGATGGTAACTTAATGGTTTCTATTCGAACTTGGGCAGATATGACTGGTAGTAAAATATCAGTAAAGGGAAAAACAGTAACACTCGATTGGGAATCTGTCCCAGGAGCTGATTTTACTGTTAATGAATACGCGATTATCGCTGGTCAAACGAATGTCACCATCACTGACTATTCCTCAAGCCTTCACGGTTTTGCTATTGTAGACGAAGAATGGGTTGGTAAAAAAACAATCTATAATGAGCCAGGAGAGCACGTAATTACTCGCAGAGTTAAGGATGAGCGCGGTGTTTGGGGTGATCTATATACGGTAACTATATACGTATTAAAACCTAATGAAGCTCCTATCGCAGCATTTGTAACGGATAAAGATACTTATAAATTAGGTGAGCCTGTCATATACACGAATAAAAGTACAGATGATACAGCCATTAGACTTAACAGTTGGACTGGTAATGAACCGGCTTTCTTTACTCCAGGAAAATATACGATTTCATTAACCGTTCAAGATGGAGATGGCCTTAGTTCCACGACGAGTAAAGATATTACAGTAGTAGATGAAGTATTGTATTCCAAAGATCAGTTCTATCTAAATTTCACAAGTATCGGTAACAAGTTTCCTATCGATTCTAGTCTTGCTTTAGGTATTGCTCCAATTCCTTATACGATAACACCAGAAGATATTACGATTACACGTACAAATAGTCCTGAGCTGTTATTAGGTCCTGCTATTGATTATACGGATACACTTAGTGGAAGAGTAAGATTCAATATTCACAAACAAAATGGCGCCGAGCAAGATCTTGAATTACATCTCATCGTAACGAATGAAAACTCCGAAACTGCTTATATCGATATAAATAATTTCGCACCCGCTGGTCCTGCAACATATGTAACTACAAGTGGTAAAACTGCCGTTAAACGCTATCTTGGACAACTATTAGATAATCAACCTGCAGAAAGAATAGAAATTCAACCTGGAGAATCTGTAGAACTTATTCCAGATGGACTACTGAGTCCACTTAAAAAGAATCAAACGATGACCATTTTCGCAGAGTACACGGTGAGTGAAGAACTTCCATTGAAATTCACATTAATGACTACTGAAAAAGGAACCAATGCAATCACAGCACTTACTACATTACAGCAAAGTGCACTTGATACGAAACATGTTCGTGGTACTTTTGCCAATGGTAATCGAGTGATCACAACAGATAAAGTTCTTGGCGCAAATGGTGCTGATAAATTAATTTTAGGTGACAAAGGCGACAAAGCTTATGATCAGTTGCTACAAGGTATTGATGCTATAACAGGTGAATCCGTAACGAACTGGGGTAATGGCGGAGTATTATACAAGCTACAGCTTGATGTTGCACCTAATACTGCGATTGTCTTGAATCCTCGTGGCGGACATTATGGCGGATCATTTATCGTTAACGATAAAGTAGTAGAAATTCTAAGTAATAGCATTCTACAAGGGCCTACAGAAGCTGGTTTCTTACATCGTACTGGCAATAAGCAGGAATCCGTGACTTTAATATTTTTAGTATCACCTGGTAGCAATATGCCACTTAATTTGCTATTTCTCCCCTTACCTTCATTAACAAGCAATTAAGTTTCTACTAGCATAACTCATAATAAATTTCCTACTTCCTCCATACCCTCTCATTACATAAACCGAACATTTTTTTGAAAATGATACATGGAATGAGAGGTGGTATATTATGAAGGAGGAATTTTTGGTTATAACTCTATTTTCTTGTTCATTAGATAGGTCATCGCATATATAGCCAACAGCGTCGTAATAACATCAAAACCTATTTCAAAAGGAACCCATTTCGTCCCACCTTGGTATACGAAGAAGCTTATTTCTTGTGAGGTAGAAATCCCCTCTGTCCCAGCACTACTACTATTACCAAAGAGAAGTTCAGAAATATATGAGATCACTCCGACTATAATACTGAACGATACAATACCAATCCATACACGATATCTCGACTTGAAGCAGAAAGAAATTGCAATCGCAAGCATTACAAAGATGATTGAACTAATTGATGCCCATAACCCATAGACTAGAGATACCATTGTTAGTAATGGTTTATCAAACGTATTCCATATATAATTCATATCGATAAAAGAGATCATAGGAAGCAGAATCGAGTACACCATTACTAGAATGGCAGTAAACACTACAACATATATGAGTTGCAGCAACAATAATGCACCTATTTCTTTCAATGGTGAAACTGGCAGTAATCTTCGATTATAAGATTTCAAGTTATTACTGTAGGTCTTACTAACTTGAATAAACAATAATAGAGCTCCAGTAGTAAAACCGAACACGCTCAAAGCGAATATTAAGCTATCTATTGCATTCCAGTAGTTTACGGAAATCATTAATGCTGCTTGAAATAGAAGTAGTACAGTGATCGTTGCATAGAAGGTAGTACTGTTTCGCAACCAATTATACTTAAACAGTTTTAACATTCTGCGTAGACCTCCTTGAACAGTTCATCAATACTTTTCTTCTGATTGATGCGAATGTTCTCAACCTCGTCTTGCAAAAGCAGCTTACCGTTCTTCACAAGAATCACTTCATCAAATATTCGTTCAATATCTTGGAGTAAGTGTGTAGAAATAACTATACTACTCTCTTCATTATAATATTCAACAATCGCATCTAATATTTTCCCTCTTGCAACTGGATCAACCCCGCCGATTGGTTCGTCTAGCATATATAGCTTAGCATTGCGAGATAAGGTTAATGTCAATTGCAAACGTTCTTTCATCCCTTTGGATAATGTGTTCACCCGATCATTATTGTTCAGTTTCATAAAATCTAGCATATCTTTCGCTTTCGCTGGATCAAAATCAGCATAATTATCCTGATAGAACGCTATCGCGTCTTTTACCTTCATCCAGTCTTCTGTTAATGTACTGTCAGGCATGAAAGAAGTGATAACCTTCGTTTCAATGCCAACTGCTATGCCGTCAATGAGGACTTGACCTGAAGTGGGATGTGTAATACCTGCAGCAATCTTCATCATCGTGCTTTTTCCGCTACCATTACTACCAAGAAGACCAACAATTTTACCAGGTTGTATTTGGAAAGAAACCTGATTGACTGCCGTCTTTGCTCCATATTTCTTTACGACATCACGAAACTCTAATAAAGGTTTCATTCGTTCCTCACTCCTGTTCATCATTGGATTCATTCACTGCATGAGCTACAATTTTAACAATATCAACATTATCAAAGCCTAGCTCTTGCATTCCTTGAATGAAATGATCTAAAAGATTGCTTGCCATATCTTTTTTGATCTCCATAATTTTAGTCTCCTCACTTGTTACATATCTTCCTAATCCGCGTCTAGTCTCAACAATCAGCTCTCGTTCAAGCTCTTGAAATGTACGTTGAATCGTATTCGGATTAATTTGCAGCTCTGTAGCCATTTCGCGAACAGATATAATTTTATCCCCTGGTTTCAAATGACCCGCAATAATTTGCTTCTTAATATAATCCATCACTTGCAAGTAAATGGGTAGATTATTATCAAATTCGATTGCCATATAACGTTGCACTCCCTTCCCTAAGTCAATGGAAATCCAGCATTGATTAAATATCCCGTTTGTTGAATACAGTAAATGAAATCGCTAGAAACAGTGCCAAATATAGAGCAATCATTATACTTGAAAAACCTAATGTCATACCTTCCATAGGTGCTCCATCATTAAGATAAGCTGATAAATTTGTATTTAGAAATAACGTATACTTTGCCCATTCATATCGAGATAACAACATAACAAAAAGACTTTCTAAGAAGGTGAGTGCTAGACCAATACCAATCGTAGCTCCCATTGATCTGGTTAAGACTCCGCACATGAACATTAGCGTTGCATATATCATCGTGTATATAAATGTGCTCGCAATATTTTGCAAAACAAGCGTTATAGAAAGATTGGACGTATCAAGTAGCAATAAACCCATAATTAATGCAATGATTGTAGTAAATAACATTAGTGCAATGATATAAAAAATTAATGTTACATATTTTGATGCTAGAATAGTGGAGCGTGAATGAGCACGTATTAATAGAAACTTAATCGTACCAAGCTGATGCTCGACCGTTACAATACTTGAAGTAAAAATCAGAGCAATCAATACAACAATTACGCCAAATCCATTTAGACCTAATATGAGATTCACATAATCAGTTACACCTATATTTTCTCGTAATATCGTCTGATTAATGATGATTGCTGCAGTGATTGCCATAATTGCTATTAGCGCATATGCAATGAAAAAGCTTTTTTTCTTATAGAGTTTTTGTGATTCATTGTGTACCAATTTCATAAAGCTAAACAATTTGGCCACCTCCAGTCCATTTCAAGAATTCATCTTCAAGCGTTTGTTTTTCTTCAATTATCCGATATAGTCCGACGCCTTGCTCGCTAAGAGCACGTACAATACTAGGTACAGCCTCATTCTTCGTTTGTAGAATTATACTTTGCGCTTCCACATTAACAGTTAGCACGTTAACCGATGGTAAGGAATGTATCGTTGAGGCTGCTAATTCTGTATTATCAACGATAATCATTAGCTTAACACCCTCATTATTTGAGATAGGACTAGCACTATCCGCTAGTAATTGCTCAGTTACATATTTACCTTGCTGAATAACTACGACACGACTGCACATCAACTCCATCTCAGATAGCAGATGACTTGATACTAGAATTGCGATCCCCTCTACCGCTGCAATCTGCTTCAAATAATCACGCATCTCACGAATACCAGCTGGATCAAGACCATTCGTAGGCTCATCGAGAATTAGGATACTCGGATTATGCAGCAGTGCTTGTGCAATTCCTAGACGTTGACGCATGCCAAGAGAATATGCTTTCACCTTCTTGTTCATCGCATCAGTTAGTCCAACAAGCTTTACTACCTGCTGCATTCTTTCTTCGGTAACACCTTCAGACATTCTTTGGTATTGCTTCAAATTATCTAGACCCGTCATATAAGAATAGAACTCTGGGTTTTCGACAATTGCCCCTACATGTCTAATCGCTTCTGTAAATTGGCTCCGAATACTTTTCTCCTGAATGAACACATCGCCACTCGTCATTTTGATCAGTCCAACGATCATTCGAATCGTCGTAGTTTTACCTGCACCATTTGGACCAAGCAAACCAACAATCTCACCTTTACGAGCTTGAAAACTTAATTGATCGACAAGTGTTTGCTTACCGATTTTCTTAGTCAGCTGGTCTACCGTTAAAATAATATTATCTTTGTTATTTTCAACTTGATTCACAATATACCGCCTTTCGCATGTTAGTGTATGAGTTAAATAGTACACTAGTGATTATCATTTGTAAATAGGCGCGACAAAAAAATCCACCTTTTTTTGAAAGTGGATTTGAGTGTGACATTTGCAGTAGCCCTGTAAAATACTTGAGTTTATTTATACCGCTTCTATGTTTTTATTTCTTCTATTATTGATTGTCCTTTAGATTGATCTTTACATGTCCATTGCCAGCTTTCATAAATTCTTATTCGCCCATCAACTAGTAGCTCAGGGGTTGAACTACATACACCCGTCATTAATTCACCCTTTTCATTAATATGATGATATCTCATATCAAGTTTTCCACTATCATCAACCGTTCCAACTAAGTGACCTAGTAGTATCTCACCACCTGAATAATCCGCCCAAACCATTCGATCCTGTTGTCTATACTTAAATACTGTCTCACTCGTAACTTCACCATTGTCTGCGTTCTCTATCGATACAAATGTTTTTCTATCGTAATTAATTGTGTGAATAGTCAACACCTCCCACTAAATTAATGTAAAAAATACAGCTTCCTGACCAGCATATTCATCTTCATGGGCAACTAACTTCTTAGGCACTGTAAATTCACCTACAGTTTTCGTTTCACCGTTAGTTTCCACAGCTGGCTTGCCTGTTGTTATGTATACAGTACTTACCGCTTGATCCCACTTAATTATTGCTCCTAATGCTTGACTGACAAAGCGAATCGGTACCATTGTACGTTGATTGTTATCAACAAATGGCTCTGCATCTGGAAACCAGATTCTCGTATTATCTACAACTACACGTAGTGAGAAAGCAGCAGATGCAGGTACACTACTTAACAGCAATAGTAACGCCATTCCAAGCCATAAACTTCTTTGGTAAATCTTCTTCTTATTCATATAAATTCATCCTTCTTTCTACAATAATTTATTATCTCAACAGAGTGACGTTTTTAAGCGAAATCCTGAATGATTTTTTCACCGTACTTTCTAACATATTATAGGTTTCATTCGCCTCCTGTACATGCGTCGCTAACTGTGTAAGTAGCTTATCTAGCTGATTCAAGTAAGTGACTGCCACTTCATATTGCTTCTCAACTGCTTTGCGAGCAGAAATAACAGAGGATTCTGGAAAATGATGTGCAAATTGAGGGGTATATTCTAGTTGTTTTTTATATCCCTTCTTAAAATAAGATAAAACATCATCTCGTTCATTGCGTATATTTTTTACTAGCTTTAATAAACCTGTCATGTCAGTTAATATCTTCTTGGTCCCTTTGTATACCATTGCACCTGCTACCATCGTCTGAGCCACTTTTACCGTTGCTGTTTTTGCTTTTTCTAGTCCACTGGAAGTGATTTGAGCTACATTTGAAATAATCTTCGCCTTCCACTCAATAGCTTTCTGTTTAATGAATGCAGCAGATTCATTAATCGCTGTTGTAGTTACAACTTTTAATTGATCATAAACGTATGGAATAAATACATTCGTTAAATAATCTCCCCATTCTTTTCTATTTTCGAAGAGATTTCCCAATGATATGAGTTGCTTTAAATCACGAAATAAATCTTTAATCGACCATTGATCTGCTATGATCCTACTTATTTGTTGTAAAGAAAATTGATTATACGGTGATATTTTAGAAGAAATGCCTTGAGTTAGGACATTAATTAGCTTAGGAGTATTGGAGAAACCTTGAATATCAGCTTGTTGAAATTCTCCTGTAGTTTCATTAATTTTCATTGATAGCATACTATGACTAGCAAGTCCTTCGGATCTATGTGCTTTCACATCTATATAGATCCCCTCTGTAAGTACATACAAAAATGACGGGACCACATCACCAACGGAGCGATATTCTTTAATGATGCCATTATTTATCATGCCATTAATCTCATCGTCGAATTCTCGTCTAACTCTATCGGTGAAGCCGGGTGCGTTAAAGGTAATGACTTTTTGCAATTTTTCTCTAAGCTCTACATCAAGTACCATACTAGCAAATGAAGCTAAATTACCGCCAAGTGAATGACCTGTAAAATAAATACCTCCATCGATTTGTGAGTCTTGCAGCATGTTTTTCATATATTTCTCTACTTCTAAATGTTGCGGATCACGATCAGTAGCTGAACTAAGAAAATTGTTAACCCAATCCATTATTGCAGTACCGTCTTTCCAGGTTTCAGGCATTTCACTTCCTCTGAAAGCAACAATTTTATCATTAGTATCCGTTTCAACAGTAAATGCCGCAAAGCCTGTTGACGTATTAGGTTGGATATTTGTAATTTTCCAGTCACTAACAATTGGATCCCCTTTTAGTTCCAATAGCATTTTTTCAATTTCCTCAGCGTCACTTAAGGGAGTTAATCCATCCGTAGCACCTGAATCATCAGTCCATTTGTCAGGATATCTTTCTTTCAATTCTTGCAATCCTTTTTCACTTAAGTAGTAATCAATAAAGTCTTTAAAATCGACTTCTTTCAACGTATCGTAATCAGAAATCCCTTCTTTTTCTGTCTTTTCAGTCTTAACATCTAGATACACTAGTTGCGATAATTGCTGAAATGTAATATCGTCGATCTCATTCATTCTCTTACCTCCCTTATCCTCGATAATTCCCTATCACTTTGGATATATAATTCCTTTATCTAATACTAATCATCTTGGCTTACTCCTTAGACTTTAGATATTTCATCCTATCCACACGCCATTTTTGAAACAATTCAGTAATCTCTTCATCCTTAAGATTTACTTCCCCATTCTCATCAATTTTTATTAAGTTACGTGTAATAAAATTCAACTTACCCTCCATATTTTGTTCTTCTCTATATATGTTGTTAGGGTATAATTCTTTTTCATAAATTTCATCAAAACGTTGATATGCACCGTCAGATAAATAGACAAAATAGATGCTACTACTAACATATTTTTTGTCTTGGAAATCCTTAACTAGAGCTCTGTATCTTTCAATTTCTTTAACCTCATCCATATCCCCATTTTCATCCATATAGTCTTCAATATTCACAAATATGGTCGCAAGTAAAACATTGTATGGATGGTACTCTAAAAATTGTTCGTAACTCATATCCTTATCTGTTTCTGTAGGATAGGCGTAAAGCGTATCATTACTTACACTTACTTTTGCCGAGTCCCAATACTTTCTCGCCTTCCCCGTTATATCTCCTCGTATATTTTCTGCAACCATTACATTCAAATATTGATCGTATACAACACTATGATCCTTCGCGATCTCTACTGGAAATGCTAGACGAGGATCACTCTTTAATTCTGCATAGCCCTTTAGCGTTTTATCATCATAGGTGCCTGATCCACCTTCTAACTTTTTCACGACAAATTCTTCACCGTATTTCTCATATAACGCCTGTTCTAATGCTTTTTTGTCCTCTTTATTGTTAGAGCATGCTGTACTAGTAAGCATCATAAGCAACAATAGAACAACAAATATCACTCTCTTACTGAATGATCTTTTCATAAGTTCACCTCAATACATGTAATAGATAGTTAGTAAAAAAATAAGACGGATGATGAAAATGACTTTTCATCATCCGCCTTTAATAAATTTACCGATATTTTAAAATGGTTATGTTGAGCCTTGATTAGCTGTTCAAATCATCATACATGGAACCTTTTACCGTAATTTCTATATCATTGCTGTTACCTAGATCTAGTCCTTTAATTGTCGGCAATGTCTTATATGCATAGTTTTTACCAGATAAAGAAACATCATCTATTCGAACTCGAATATTGTACGTTCCGTTAGGCATATTGGAATGCGTGTATAGCTTAGAACCGTTCTCTGCACCAATCTTTATTGTAACAGTCGTTGATTCATTAACACGATACATGGTCGGCTGACCTGACTTCACATATTCAGCATAATCATATTGTATATTACTACTTTGAGTTTTGGATTCAGTATATCCTTCCAGTACCATTTTCCACTCTTTGCTGAGAGTTCCATTACGCTCGTGGGTTGCAGTCATAATATTCGTTTGTTTCGTGTATTTTTCATCAACATGAAATAACTTAATACCATTCACACCGTATGGTTGATCTCTAGTTATAACAGCTGTTTCAGCAATCGGAATATTCCCTTTTTGTGAGAGTTTTTTGTTACTTAGATTAACAGCGTCTTTATTGTTATTAATGTAAACAAGATTAGTTTCATAACTGATTGAATCGATAATACTATTGATTAACTCTTCATGATCCTTCGTTGCACTCGTAGATTGTTTATACATCTCCGTTTCAATCGTAAATGTATATTCACCTCCAGGATTAAAGTAATAACCTGATTTAATAGGATACGGGTTTTCCTGTAATTCCTTATCCGTCGCAAATACTGCCATATCATAATCACTTTGGGCACTGTTTTTCTTGCTTGCAGCATCTCTGCTCTTCTTATATACATTTACTAATGATGAATTCACTTTCCATTCAAGTTCACCACTTGCTTGATGAGTAAATGATCTTATGTACTGCCCTGTAACAGGTGTCCAATTGAACTTTTTACCCGATACATCCTCATGTGCCATCCATCTTACTACGTTATATGGATATTTTTCATTCTTCCAATATAACTTTTTCAGAGCGGTATTCGTTGAATTTCCTTCGATCTTATTATCATAAGTGAGATCGGGTAACTCTTTCATCCCGTTATAAATCTTAACGCCAACATTCAAGATATCGGTCTTATTAGGAAATGAACTACTTGTTGAACCAGTTGTAGTATAGGTTTCGCATTCTTCAGACTCATTTCCATCATCATCTTTTGTTGTCCAACAACGTCGATTACTAGCTTCATAATTTCGCATAATAGATCCACTAGATAAGAATTGACCTGATCTTAATTTGGCTATAGATGGCTTAGACCAACTTAACCATTTCCCTTGTACCGGATCATCACCAAAATCAGTTCGCAATACTTGGAAATTTGCAACAGGAGTACGATTAATAGTGAGCATATCATCATTAATCGTTGGATTATTACTTATTGTAAGATTACGAAATAAGTCCTTATTTGCAGAATCAACATCTAAGTTACCTGTTGTATTGCTTGTCCAAGTCCAATTATTTTGTTTAGTTATCGAGGCAGAAATATTATTTCCACCATTAATCTTATAGGCAAATTGCTTCGATAGAACATTATAATCTAATTCTATTTCTGATTGGAGAGCAGGTCCTGGTTCAAGATGACGAATGGTTGTTGTTAAGTTATTGTTAGTAAAATTACTTTCCACTGGTTTTTTTTCTGTGGTATTCACGTTAAATTGAACTTTTACATCGCTTTTAGGCATGAGAAAGCTCGCCTTTAACAATCTTTCTCCTTCAGTAGGAAGTGTTATATTGCCTTTGTCAGACACTCCATGGCCTGAATAAGTTACCTGTAATGATTCACCATTGCTTGGCTTAATCGTCCAGAGATAATCTGTATCTTGTGTCTGTTTGAATGTAGAATTCAAAACGATAGATAGTTCAACCTTATCACCCGCATTAGCATTGGTTGGCAACTTTTCGAACGCTGCTGATATATCATTCGCCAATAACATAAATGGCTTATACCTAAAATATTCATAGTATAAATAATAGTTCGGCTTATTTATACTATCTGCACCATTACCACCATAATAGTAAAAGGCAATCCCAATCCCCCATGAATTATAAGTGGGTGGCTGTACCATATAAATATAATCTTCTGGATTGGACTTAATCGCATTCGGCACATTTTCGATGCTTTTATTAAATAATTTACGATCACCTGTTAGTGATTCAATTGTATCTGGTAAAAAGGCAGCTGATGACATCCACTGATTCATTACACTATAGGAAGAAGCAAAAGTGTTAGGTTGATAGTCTAACCATTGCGATGTATGTGTATCATTTTTATTATCAGAAGCTAGTTCTTTCTTTATACTGGTTTTTTTATTAGTAGGCAGATCCCAAGGTTCTTTGATCCATCTCCTAACATAATCTACGCTATCAATATGAAAGCTTGGATTAGGATAAGGTTTATCTCGAATGGAAAATCCTATAGCTCTTAAATCACCTTGATCATCTTCTACACGATCATCATTACCATACTTCGTTCCTTCTATCGCTCCATCCCTTGCTTTACCATATACAAAGACAGGTAAGTGACCAAAATCAGATCCTCCATCCAGAATTAATTTGTCATTGATTGCTTTTCCCGAAAATGATGTGCTCTTAAATACATTAGATTCAAAATTCATTTTATCTTTCAAAAAATCGTTCGCTTGCTTAATTTGTTCTTCAATTTGTTGAGTTGCAGCACTAACTTTTATATATCCGTCAAAAAAACATGACAGGAGAAGTACAAAAGTAATTCCATACAAAGTTATCCTTCTCACATTCATCCTCCAATTTCAATTAATAGTTACCTATTACAAAAATAACTTTGATTGATTTATTTTTTAGGTAAAAGATAATAGATTTGAACTGAATCCTCTCTTGACTCATTGATAATAATACATTCATTTGTAGATATGTTGATATCTATAGCCATATACTCTAGATACACACCATCTTCTGTTTTCTTCATTAGATGTTTCACGACCTCTTCAACCACTTCATCACTAAACTTCTGAGCTAATATATCTGCTAATTCATTCACTTGTGTCTCATAATCTCTAAAAAAGTAACTCAAGGTAAAAAACACAGCATCTTGATCCCCATATTCTTTTTCATATGCAACAAACTTCTTAGGTACAGTAAATTCACCTACAGTTTTCGTTTCACCGTTAGTTTCCACAACTGGTTTGCCTGTTGTTATGTATACGGTACTTATCGCTTGATCCCACTTAATCGTTGCTCCTAATGCCTGGCTGACAAAGCGAATCGGTACGAATGTCCGATTATCCTTTAATACTGCAGCAGTATCCATTTTTTCTGTTTTACCATCAATTCGAATTTCCTTTTTGTTAATCTCTAATATAATTTTTTTCGCACCTTCGGTTATCGTTACCTTATTGTTCGCTGAATCCCAATTAACTTTGGCTCCTAACTTTTCACTTACAAAGCGAACGGGTACCATCGTACGTTGATTCTTATCAACAAATGGCTCTGCATCTGGAAACCAGATTCTCGTATTATCTACAACTACACGTAGTGAGAAAGCAGCAGATGCGGGTACACTACTTAACAACAATAGTAATGCCAATCCAAGCCATACACTCCTTAGGTAAATCCTTTTCTTATTCATGTTCAATTCATCCTTCTTTCTACGATAATTTGTTATCTGAGCAACGTGACGTTCTTAAGCGACAACCTAAATGATTTTTTCACCGTACTTTCTAACGCTTTATAGGTTTCATTCGCCTCTTGTACATTCGTCGCTAACTGAGTAAGTAGCTTATCTAGCTGATTCAAGTAAGTGACAGCTATATCATGCTTATTCTCAACTGCTATGCGAGCAGAAATAACAGAGGATTCTGGAAAATGATGTGCAAATTGAGGCATATATTCTAGTTGTTTTTTATATCCTTTCTTGAAATAAGATAAAACATCATCTCGTTCATTGCGTATATTTTTTGCTAACTTTAATAAACCTGTCATGTCAGTTAGTATCTTCTTGGTCCCTTTGTATAAAGTTGCACCTACCGCCATGTTTTGAGCCATCTTTATCGTAGTATTTGTTACATTATTCAATGCATTATTCGATATTTTTTTTACATTATCTAAAAATTCAACTTTTCGTTCTTTAATTTCTTTCTTGAAGTCATCTACTGCTTCAGAAATCACTAATTCAACCTCATCTTTTATCGCTAACAAGGCAGAGACTATTTTTTCTTTCCATGTTGCTAGTTTTTCCTTGGTTTTATCTACAATATCATCTATCTTATCCATCATAGAATTGAATCCACTTACCATTTTGTCCTTTAAGTCTGTAAATAATTGTTTTGAGTTATCAACAAATGTATTAAAGCTATTTGTAGCCCATTTCTTAAACTCATTCGAGTACTGCTTAATTGCATCGAAGGTAATGGACGCTCCAGCTAAGAACGGAACAAGAACATAATCCCTTATACTCTCAAGGGCATACGGTATAAAATCATTAAACATGTAACTATTCCACTCTTTAATATGCTGATATGTAGCATAAGGTGGATACAATTTCAGTACGTCTTTAAATACCCCTTTCATGGTTAATTCACCAGCATATAATGCACTAACTTGTTGTAATACAAACTCATGATAAGGCGATAATCCTGCTGAAAACCCTTGAGATATAACATTCATCAGTTTGGGAATTTCGGAAAATTCCTGATTCTCAGCAAGCACTATATTTCCCGTGGCCTCATCAATCTCCATACTTAGCATACTATGACTTCCAAAACCAGCGGCTCTATACTCTTTCATTTTTACATAAATCCCATCTGTAAGACTGTAAAAAAGCGAAGGAACGATATCGCCTACTGATCGATATTCTTTAATCAGACCTTTATCAACCATGTCATTGATTTCATCTTCAAACTCTTTAATCAATCTATCTGTAAAACCTGGTGCGTTAAAAGTTATGACTTTCATTAATTGATCTCTATATTGTTCATCAAGAATCATACTTGCAAATGCTGCTAGATTTCCTCCAAGGGAATGACCTGTAAAATAGATGTTTCCATTTATATCTGATCGATTCATTACTTTTTCCATGTACTTCTCTACCTCTAATTGTTGCGGATCACGAGTAGTACCGGAACTTAGAAAATTATTTACCCAATCCATCATTCTATTAAAATCCGTTAAACTTTCAGGCATTTCACTTCCTCTGAAAACAACAATTTTATCGTCAGCTCCCGTTTCGACAGTGAATGCCGCAAAGCCTGTTGACGTATTAGGTTGGATATTTGTAATTTTCCAATCACTAACATTTGGATTTTCTTTTAATTCTAATAGCATTTTTTCAATTTCCTCAGCGTCACTTAAGGGAGTTAATCCATCCGTAGCACTTGATTCATCAGTCCATTCGTCTGGATATCTTTCTTTCAATTCTTGCAATCCTTTTTCACCTAAGTAGTAATCAATAAAGTCCTTAAAATCTATTTCTTTCAAAGTATCTGTATCTTTAATATTCCCACTCTCTTGATCAATACTCTTTACCTCTAAATATACCAATTGAGACAATTGTTGAAATATAATATCATCAATCTTATTCATACTCGTACCTCCTTTTATACATGATTATCCACAATCACGAAAAATCCTTATTAAATTATATCTAACAAAAAATAAATGAATTATTCCTTGGATTCTAGATAAGCTAATCTATCTACTTTCCATTTTTCAAACACTTCATGTATTTCTGAATCCTTAAGATTTACTTCCCCATCCTTATCAATTTTTATTAAGTTACGTGTAATATAATTCCGTTTACCCTTTAGATTTGTCTCTTCTCTATATATATTATCTGGATATAATTTCTCCTCAAATATTTCATCATAGCGTTGATATGCTTCATTAGATAAATAGACAAAATATATACCTGAACTTAAATACTTTGCTTCTTGAAAATCCTTAACTAGAGCCCTGTAACTTTCAATTTCTTTAACCTCATCCATATCCCCATTTCCATCCATATAGTCTTCATTATTTAGAAATATGGTTACAAGTAACTCATTGTATGGGTGATATTCCAAAAATTGTTCATAACTCATATCTGTATCTGTTTCCGTAGGATAAGCATATAGCGTATCATTACTAACACTTACCTTTGCTGAATCCCAGTACTTTCTTGCCTTCTCCGTTATATCTCCACGAATATTTTCGGCTACTCTCACATTCAAATATTGGTCGTACACAACACTATGATCCTTTGCGATCTCTACTGGAAATGCTAGACGCGGATCACTTTTCAGTGCTGCAGTACCTTTTAGTGTATTATCATCATAGGTGCCTGATCCACCTTCTAACTTTTTCACCACAAATTCTTCGCCGTACTTCTCATACAATGCCTGTTCTAACGCTTTTTTGTCCTCTTTATTGTTAGAGCATGCTGTACTGATAAGCATTATAAGCAACAATAGGGCAACACTTTTCACTCTCTTACTTAATAGTAGTTTTTTCATAGGCTCACCTCAATAATTCTAGTTTTGAATCAATAATGCTATTGATTTTATGCTGTAATACATTTAATGTTTCCATGGAATGATGTTGAAGCCCTACTTCAAGTTTATTCAAGATATGCACTATTTTATCTCCATCTTCTGTTTGATTATTCGACTTAAACAATGTAAAGGTTATTAAAAATTGCATCTTATCCTGAATATCTATAATAAAAGACTGTAATTGTTCAATTGCTTTATTCGTTATTTCCATAAATTCATCCAAGTCTAGTAATATAGAATCGTCTTTTATATCTGTCATTTCCTTTTCCCATATCGTAATCATCGATAACATTTCAACTCTTGAAAATTCAAGTAATTTGGGCATGTTTGATATCATTAGTGACATTGTTATATTCGTCATCTCATAATAAAATTGAACTTCTTCATTAATGAGTTTTCCACTTTGCTTTGATTCATCGCTCGTGAGCAAAGAAACTAATTTCCGAGATAATTTATGGTTCATGAAATCTGAACTGTTGAATTGTTGCATAATTCCATATAACTCTGTAGGTTCTGTTAGCAGCATGTTGCCATGTTCATCAAACATATAGTTACTTGTATCATCTATAGTCGATGCATGTTTAACATTTGTTAATTGATTTCCTATGAGTGTAAGTGCTTCGTTAGCCGAGATAATATTATAAATCGAGGGATTCTCGAGAATCTGCATAGTTATAAGACCTTGAATTCCAGGCGATTCGAACACTACTCCATTAACTTCCCTTATGGACAGAGAAAGTATTTGGGCTATTGCGCCTGCCATTCCATAGCCTGTAATGTAAGTTGAATTGTACTGAGCATACTTCTGAACAAATAAGTATAAGCTATCAAACTCTGGATTCATCATGTCTCTCAAAAAGGAAAGACTTTCGTAAAGATCATCAGAAGAATAAGTAGTAACGACAAAATAGCTATCATTACTCGTCTGATAGACATGTAACTCTAACTCTTTATATTTGTAGTTTTCTATATAATTGAACTGAGGATCATTAATTCGACCATCTATTACATGCTCTTGAAGTAAGTCCCAAAATTTCTTTTCAGTTAATAACATTTGTAGATCCTCCTACCAAATGAATTAATAAATTCAATGGATTGGCAAAGTATAATTGCTTTGCCAATCCATTTGAATTATTTCGAACGTAATTTTGCTGCCATTTGCTTCTCTGCTTCGTCTTTAATACGAGCAACTTCTGTAAGGTTTAAACTAATTGTTTTAACACATTCAACCATTTTATCAAAGCTAGGCTTTAACTCATTGTATTGGTCTACGAATGCTTTCTGAGATTCACCATCCCACCAAGAACTAAGTGCGTTAATCTCTTTAGTTAATTTTTGAATAGTCCCATTTGCTTCTTCTGCCTTTGCTTTAATGCTTTTTGCAGCAGAAGTTGCATTAGCTGAATCAAATCTAATTTGGCTCGACATTATATCACCTCCTCTCAAAGTTTTTTTTATTTATTTTTTTTCTTTTCTAATTCTTGTTTTGCTCGCTCACGTTCTAGAAGTTCACGAGCATATAAAGCCTCAGCACTAGCTCTAGATAACTTTATTATTTCTCTAGAGCTCTCTCTCATTGCTTCTTCTAATTTTGTGAAGCCTTTAGCAACTTTACTTTTCTGATCCATAAATGCATCGTGTGCATCACCATCCCAATAGGAAGAGGATCCAGAGAATAATTTATCTATATTGGTTTTGATTTGTTCGATTTTTCTTATCTCATCGTTTAAATTACCGCTTGCTATAAGACATCTTGCAACAGCATCATACACAACTTCACTCCTCCTTTACCTATTGTGCATCTTGTAAAATACCAAAGCGCATGCCTGTATATTTATTTTTGACAATAAAATATCCATCCCCCTTTTCACTTACTCTTTCTTGGACTTCATATGGTAGTCGGATATCAAATAAATCTTGATTACGTATTGCTCCAAGTAATACTCCAGTCTGCTCATCCTTTATCTTCTTGGCCAGTGAGGCCCAATTGGAACTCATATTGGATGGCGTATCTGCAGCTACAATATTTACTCTTAGCCCTTTATCTTCTTTCACTAATCTTTCTAATAGTTCATGCAGTTCAAACATATTATTATCAGTAAATTTAGCGAAATCATCAAAAACAAATAGTATAGGTTCCCAACTTCCATATAGCTCTAAGAGATCTTTTTTGGCATTACGATAGGCTATCATTTGCGACTTTCTGTCCGTTAGTAACGCGGCTATCTGTTCTACCAATTCATTCATTTCTTCAATCTCAGCTAAGTTTGTAACGTAAGCTTCATTCATGATGGGATAGAGCCCCATTGAACTAGAATCTAGTGCATATACTCTCAAATTCTCATTTTGGTTATGAAGTGACTTCACCCATGAATTCAATATTGTGCTTTTCCCTGTTTCTGAATCTCCACAAACCATAACTACTGATGTTGTATTGATATCCAATAATACCGTCTGTAAATCATTGTGAGCTAGCCCAATAGCTAGTTGAGACTGGTTAGAATGTTGAATATCTGATAAGTATAATAGATTAGGCATCATAGGAATTGGAATAGCTTTCGTATCTGTTGATTCTGCAATTTCAGTCATGACTTCATCTAGCGTGCGATTCTCATATGTCGGTATAACGGTTTGAAACTCTAATGGTATATCACCTTTAATCAAACCACGACCTGGATATTTGGATGGGACCAATCCTTCGGTTCTACCAACAATTTGATTGTAATCAGATGGATCAGAAAGTTCATAACATATCGCTTGTTTGAAATTGATAGAAAGTTTATATCTTACCAATGATGAGTTTACGGCTGTTGCAATAATATAAATGCCATATTTAATTCCTTCTCTAGCTAGTAATATGATACGTTCATCAATATTTTCATAGGTTTCCGTTAATGCAAAATAGTTATCAATCATGACAAATATGGCAGGTAACTCATATCCAGCATTTCTATAATGTTCAAAGCTATCTTGTTTGGATTTCTCGAATAATGCTTTACGTTCTTCTATGCACCGGAATAAGTACAATACACATTGCTGAAGTTTCTCCTCTTGCTCTAACGTAACTACGCCGCCAACATGAGGGAGTTGCTCAAGCATTCTTAGGCTACCGCCTCCGAAATCTATAATGTATATATGAAGTTCTTTGGGTGAATATTGCAAACTACCGGCAATACATAGCGTACGTAGTAATGAAGTTTTACCGGTACCGGAGATCCCGTATACAAATAGATTTCCATCCTCAATAAAGTTCAAATTTAATGTATGTTGTAACTGTGATCGTGGATCATCTAATATACCAATTGGAATTGAAAGAAGATTTCTATTCTCATTCGCATCCTGATTATGATTGTGCACTTCAGCAATAATGTCATTCAAATATAATTTATCTTCCAGCGGTGGTAACCATGGTCCTGAAAGAGCTTCGATATGTTTTTTTCGAGCCTCTTTTGTAATATGATCAACCATTGCTGATAATTGCGTGGTGACATTATCATCCTTAATCTTCTCTTCATATAATGGGTAGATTTGCTCTTGCAGACCATTCAAAGAAAGTTGAAACACTCGCTTTGGTTGATTCTGTTCTTTCGCTTGCGTACCTTCACCATTATAATTAGCACCTGAATAAGCCGACTGGAACAGTTCAAATACTTCATCATTTCCAACTTGGATGTATGCTCTACCAGGTTCTTTAATAAATGCTGCATCTGGTCTTTTAATAACATCTTTACTGTCAGCTTCATCTTGTACTTTCAGACAAATTTTGAATTTAGAGTTACTCCAGATTTGTTCATCCACAACACCTGCTGGCTTTTGTGTAGCTAGAATAAGATGCACTCCAAGACTTCTACCTACCCTAGCTGTACTTACAAGCTCTTTCATAAAGTCTGGTTTGTCTTGCTTTAATTCAGCAAATTCATCTGCAATCATTATTAGGTGAGGAATTGCCGGCATACCTTGAATGGTATGGCTGTAGTACACCTTTTGATACTTATCGATATTGTTAACTCCATACTGTGAGAATACTCTTTGTCTTCGCATCAATTCACTTTTAATAGATAGAAGCGCCCTTGTCGTTTGATTACCATCTAAGTTCGTAATCGTCCCAACCAGATGAGGCATCCCTTTAAATACATCGGCCATGCCTCCACCTTTGTAGTCAATTAGAACAAAGACTATATCGTGAGGGTGAAAATGTATCGCTTGAGAAATAATAATACTTTGCAATAATTCACTCTTACCTGATCCCGTTGTTCCAGCTACTAAACCATGTGGACCAAACCCAGTTTCATGCATATCAAGGAAAAAAGCTGAACCGCCCGCTCGTGCTCCTATTGGCACTTTCATACCCATATAGGTCTTATTTTTATTCCAGAATGATGTTACATCCACTTCATCGACTTGTTTTGCTTGCATCATTTCTAATAATGTTATCGAAGTAGTAAGACTGAAATTGGCACTAGTGTTTTTAATTTTAAGAGGCGCAAGTTTCCTTGCAGCTTCCTCCAATTGCAGAGATTGTACAGTATCTGGGATAAATACAATTTTCTCGCCAGATCGTCTATCCGCTTTTTCCGCATTTTTCCCTTGTAAGTTGACGACCACATTACAATTCATAGGAAGATACGATGTATGCTGAGAGATGAATACAGTTGATACTCCTATCTCAGCTGAATGGTTATAGAGATATTTACTAATTTGCTCATTTTCCAGTAAAGTTGGGTCTTCTACTATAAATACATAATGAGGAAGTACTCTTCCCCCTTTAGATTTCATTTCTCTTTCTTTCAACATATTGAAAAATGAGGATAGACTTTGATGTGCCATTGCATTACCACATAATAAGAAACGCAAACTGAAGTTATCATCCCAAATATGCGGTAAAAACTTTAACCAGTTCCATCTGTCTACATTATCTTCCGACAGAAGAAGAACTACTTTAACATCGTCATAACCATGATGTGTAACGATCTGAAGAAGCATTAATTCCAACAAATCTCTTGTTGCTGCACTTTCCCCTGCGATACCGCAGATTCCAGCTTCAAGCAAATTTATTGTGATTGGCACTTGGGGTATTTTTTCGAATTCTTGTGCGATTCTTTGAGGTTCCATAAGTAGAGGGTCTGTTTCTAGGATGATGGCTTGCTTTGTATAATTCACTTTCAGTTCTAAAGGAGCACTACCTAATCCCAATCTTAATGATAAGAAATCAGTATGGTTAGGAGTCTTTTCCCATAACTTATTATCTGTCCGATTGATTCTATTAAGGCACTCTGCGGGAGCTGGATACATTTCATTCATAGCTTTCGTTTGCTGTTCCTTCGCAATAGCGAGCTCACTTCTTGTATCTGCAATGTATTGAAGATACTTTTGTTCACGTTCTCGCTTTTTCTTCTTATATTTTTTGATTTGAGTTGTTGCTCCGACTAGCGAGCCAATTAATGTCATAACGGTCATCGTAATTGAAATTAACATAAATATAGAATTAGTTGTCATCATAATAAGTAATGTAATGACTAGCATGACAGATGGTGGCAGTAATAAGCCAAACCAACTAATTTCCGGCTTCTCATTTAACGAAGGCGGGTTAGGAATGTCCAATGTTCCTTGCGGAATATCCGGAAGAAACCGGGGTTGACGACTAAAGTTAATATTCAACGATATGAGCACCTCACAGAATGATTTTGCTAGCTTCTCCTCCACCGAGTTGTAGTTGATACCACTCACGATTGGCGCAATAATAGAGGATATTCTGAACAATGTGCAAATAATCAGCGCTATCACCTGATATTCGTATACTTCGCAAGCTCATCGGATCTACACGATAGATACTGCAATTATTTAAAGCGTTTGTACAATAAATATATTCCCCATCTGTATTTAGACTTGCTGCTTGTATACTTTCCACTATGATAAGGTCTGATTCACCCAATTTCATCATAGTTAACATATTGCTATTGTTTTCATTGGAGAATGCAATAATATCACCAATTAGTATAAGACTATATCCTGTTGCATCTGTAACTAACTCTTGAGATTTACCTAGTTCATTACAGGTTTGGATTCCTCTCGCCGTTGAATATATAATCTTGTCATTATAGAATATGTAGCTCCAAACCTTTTCCTCTATGACTACTTGTTCTTTCGTTCCATTGTGCAGACAACGATGCACATATTGACTACGTTCATCAATGTAATATATCCATTCCTTTTGCAAGACAAGATTACAGCAAGGTTTCTCCATTAGCAGCTCTTCATGCATCGTATCAAGAAATAGTCTACACATGACATGCCCATTTCTTTGGTCGCTATAATAAACAGCCTCACCATCACCATTCATATACCACATTAAACCGTTAATCTTGGTTACACTAGTTTCATTCGTGTCGATCGACACTAGTTTCGTACCGGTATAATGCTTAATATCTGTAAGAAATATTTTATTCTTACTTTGAATAATAAGACCACCATTAGAAATATTACCCATTGTTCAATATCCTTTCTCAGACGAGCGTTAGTAGGGAGCCGTGCGTAACCCCTTCTTGCTCTAATGTCCGATTATTGTTAAGAATTCTTCCTAGTGGTTCCGCTTGTAACATGGCTTCACGATGATTAGGCGTTCCTAACACTTCATGAAATATGGATAAAAGTTCTTCTACTGTCGTAAAGAGTGGAACTCGAAGATCAATCATTTCTTTATCTCCTGATTGAAAAGAAATCAATATATAATCCATAGCTTTGTCCCTCTCTTCAATTGGTTACCGTTAATTTATATTCACGTTCTGATTCTAGTTGATAATCAATTGCAGGATTCATGTCCTGAGCTAATTGCATTAATTTTGTTTTGAAATTATAGGTAGCGTTAGCTTTCACTCTAACTGATGTCACTACGCCTTCTAGCCTCATTTCACGATCAAATGTTAAATTTACAGTAAGCGAATCGTATTTCCCGTCATTAGAAGTAAACGTCATCGTGTTACCAATCGTCGAAATATTATATACATTCATAACATCTTCGAAAGTATCAGAGAAGTAAGTTATGAAAACTTCTTCATCAATCTCGGCATCTAAATTCTGAATTGCTTCTCGTTGAAGAGAGATATCCTTTGCAACTTTGCTTGAATTTCTAAGTGCCGAATCTAGTACTATTTTCTCTCGATACACAATAGCCATTTCTACCATCGGCAGAAGAACAATAGACGCAAGCAAAACAACTAATATAGAGATTACGTAGATTCTCACAACCGTACCATCCTATTCATTCTAGTAGTAAGGAAGATCTTTATAATGCTTCAATCCAACCGTTGTCATTTCGAAGGACATTGGAATATCTTTTGAATATTCCTTACCCCATAGCGTAACTGTTAAAGGGTAGACGGCTTCAATCTTAATATATATTGGCTCTCCTCTTTGCCGGTATGGTTTATCTGAATCGTACGTATAGTTACTGTAGTCACTAGCGTCAGTACTAGCAATTGCCGTATCTGATGAATAATTATAGTTATCTGATTTATGAACCCAGATGTGAATTTCAGCTTGTCGCTTCGAGAATATGGGTTTATCTTCCAAGTTAGATTGTATGTCTTCATAATCGGCCCTGGATAAGTAGTTATCATTAGCAGCAACTTGTGACACATAATAAGTTTCTGAGATTAACGTCAAATACCAAGGGAAGAAAAACGACATATTGTTTATGAGCACAATAATAATCGAGCTCACAATTGTAATGAGTATGGCTTTTGCTATCCCTTGCACACAATGACCCCCTACTTATTTAATCGTATTATCAATCATGTCTGTGAATTTATCCCAGATCCAATCGATCCACTCATCAAGTTCTCCACGTACAATAACAATCACTGCACCAATAACAATAATGATTGCAACCGTAATTGCGATTTGTTTGATTCCAAATTCTCCTCTTTCGTCACTCAATAATTGTTTCCATAGCTTTTTCATTTTCAATTCCTCCATTTTAATTTATTGAAATAATTGCATTGAACTTAACATCGTGAATGTATAATAGATTGCGATATAAATACCAAGTACTACGATGAGAACCATTTGAATACGACCGTTGGCACGCTCTCTTCTTAACAATTCGTCTTCTAGTGCGTTAACTCGAAAACTATCAAGTTCATTTTTCAAATATGACATTTGAGATACATTATCATAACCTTTAAGTCGTGTTTCCATAATGTCACAAAATTTAATGATGTAATAAACAGGAACTCTTTTTTTCAAACGCTTTAAAGCATACTCTTCACCAAAATCAATATTATCAAGCATTACTCCTAATTCTTCTCCGATATCAGGGTTTGCATTGGGTAAGTAATCTTTAATCACATCCGCCAAATGAATGTTGACCGACTTAGCGTATTGATAGTAAACCATGCTGTAGAACATCGGAAAATCCAAGGCAATATTTTTGTTCTTCTTATCAATCTTCTTCTCTAGCTCCTCAACCGGATACAGCCAGCCTAGAATAATAAATATTGCTGTTCCACATCCTAATAGCACATGTACTTTGACCATCAACATCGTCGCCAATAGCGCAACGACTACATATATGAGCTGATTCAATCTAATTTCCTCAGGTTTTATCGATAGATCAAGACGATCAATCATTTTGTGAAGCCGCAGCCTTTCACCTGAACTAAGAATATATTTGCCATAGGTTACTGCAAATCTCTGTTTCCATTGTTTATACTTCTTTTTGGATAGTTCTTTCTTTCGTTCTTTCATAAATAGTCTTGCACGTTTTTTCTGATTTCTACTAATTGGCTTAAAAAGGGGAAACAACAATACCTTCACTAAATAGAAAATCGATACCATGGCTATAAACTTAGATATAGTAATCATCTTCTGCTTCCCCCTTCACCAAGATTGCCTTGTAGTACTTGTGTACGAGCGAAACTTATACAGATCAGACTGATTAATGAAGTATTAATTATTTTCCCGTAGCTTGTGAACAACATAAACTCACGGAAGTCTTCTACAGATAGTGCATATAGAAAGAATAATAGAATGATACAAGTTTTAAGTAAAAAATCACGATTCATTCTACGGAATATACGATCTTTCTTCATATTAATCTCTCGTAACACCGCATTTTCATCGACGATATCGAGAAATATGTCTGCCATTCCGTTGCGCTCATTGTACTCAAATACAATTGCTTTTTTAGTGAAATTATCAAACTTAGTGCCAAGTTGTCGGTTAAGTACTGTTATGGCTTGCTTGAAGCTATAGCCATTGTTCTCACAATTATCAATGAATTGCTGGAAGTAAGGTCGTATATTAGAACTAATATACTCATCGCTTTCCATTACCTTCTTAATAGCAATGAGCACGCCTTCTCGAGCCAAAGGACAGATAATATCTTCTGCATCCATTATGCTTTCCATTTGTTCTGCTTTAATAGAGCGGGATTGCATAACGAAGAAAGTTAGTATGCCAATGAAGAAAGAAATGGTGAAGACTACAGATAGTGTAATACTTTTCATCAAAACTACGATTATCAATACAATGACTGCGAACATAATACAGAGTATAGAAGTAAAGCTTTCTAACGTGAACGGTAAATTGAAATCTAATATTAACCCTTCAATTAATCGATTATATTTGGCGTATACATTTTCTTTTTGTTTGAGTATTCGTTCTTTTTTGATCCGATCTACGTATCGCTTTGTATTATATTTACCAAGATACTCAGCAATCGTATCCACAATATCCAAACAAAATCTTAGAGAACCTTTGAAGAACTGAACATTAAACATGACATTAATTACACTGAACATCGCCAAACCAAGTAGTATACTAATAATTAATGTTGTATTCATCTGATGTATACACCTCATCTTCATGCTCCGTAGGTTCATTCGTAAAGAACTCAAATCTACTTCTCTTAATCCCCGCTTTCAGCATAGCTTGTTGAATGGAGCTAGATATCGACCCTACTCGTCTATGCCTTCCAACAATTTTAATTCTATTCACACCATTGTGAACTTCTTCGGATACATCCTCACACTCAAACCGATAGATTGGATTAATAATTGGCTCTAACCCTTCTGACCCAATCACTTCAGATATCGCGGTAACTTTACGTGTTCCATCAGCTAGTTTTTCTTGAAATATAACAAATTTAACTGCGCTACATATATTTCTAAGTGCTAATTCAGCAGGTTCATTGGATACCATCAGATATGCAGTAAGGAATCGATAAATGGCTTCCTTATCTCCCTCGGCATGTAACGTCGAGAAGAAGTAATGGCCTGTTTGTGCCGCTCTCAAAGCCGTTGCAAATTCTCCTGGTGATCTTAACTCTCCAGGTCCGATCCAATGTGGAGACTGTCTCATTGCATTAATTAGTAAATTCTCCATCGTAGCTGGACTTGCATCGTCATCCTCTGACACCGATTCATATTGCAATACATCATTAATAATCGAACCATGCATGCTATTGCCTTCTCGTTGCTGTAGACGCATCTCCGACGGATTCTCAATCGTAATAATACGTGACAACGGATCAATTTCCTTAACTAATATCTCATTGAGCGTTGTCTTGCCACTTCCTGTTGCACCAACAGTAATCCAAGATAAGTCGGACTTTGGAATAAGCGCTAACAACCGATACATATTAACGGAGAAGGATTCATTCTCAATAAGTACTCTAGGAGAGATTGTTTTCTTACTGAACTTACGAATAACGAACGCTGGGTTATCATAAGGCGATATTTCAGCATGAGTAGCATTCACTCGATATCCTTCAATTGTTCGAGCATTAACCATCGGGATTTTGGGAGTAAGTCTCACTTTAGATATACCAATCAACTTTGAGATAATTCTCTCCATATGCTCTCGATCGGTAAATTGCTGATCCCACTTCAATGTCTTTCCGCCACTTTCAACAAAGATTTGATCGGGTCCATTTGCTCTAATCTCATCGATTAATGGATCTTCCATAGCTTTTGTAATTGGGCCATAGTGGGTGATTTCATTTGTTAAGGCGTTATTTAATAAATTCAGATCATAATAACCTTCAACGATAGGTTGTTCAGAATCAACAAACTCATTGATATAAGACTTAGTCAATTCTCGCTTGCGAACGGGATCACTTTCACGTCTAAATGCATGAGTAGTCACTTTGGTTATGTACTTCTGACATAGCTCTAATGCCTCTTCAAAAGTAATCGTCGTAAATTTATTTCTCGCTGACTCTACTCCGTCTTGATTTTGCGACTGAAGAAATACTCTTTGCTGCATATCACTAACTTTACCTCGCGTAAGCATTTCGCAGTTCCTCCCTTCTATTGATCAGCAAGCTGTTTTGCTAATCGACCTATTTCTTTCATGAATTGACGATTGAATAATGGATTATCCTTTACATAAAGGTCTCCCTTGTTCGCGCGGGCTACTCCATCTTTCACATAAGGTAGTGCTGCCACAATATTAAATCCATTCTCTTTGAATACATTAAAATCATAGTCAATACCTTGTAAATTCATCATAATAACATTCGTTAGTTTGGCTGTACTTATGCCAACTGTTTTAGCAAAATCAAGCAATTTCACCATATTCACAATAGCTTCCATTCGCTCTGTTGCTGTAAGAAATCCAATATGGCAAAACTTCATTGCTCCTAAACAAAATTCTAGCGGCGGATTGTTCGGCACATCGATTAAGACGATGTCAAACATTTGTTTCAAGGAACTAATTGTTCTTTCGATATGGTCGAAATCAAAATCGAAATATTCCTCCATTAAATCCTGTGGACTAGGGGATAAGAGAAATAGTCGATCATATTTTGTTTTTTGAATTTCATCACGAATATCTATTTTGTCACTTTTCAACACTTTAATTAGTCCGTCACCTTTTTTGGGTGGCACTACATCGACATAATAATAGAGATTTGGATAAAAAACTTTAAGGTCAATAATGCAAGTGTTTAGACCTTTTTGAGCAAGCAAAAATGCTAAATTACTTATTAGCATCCCATTGTCAACACCATCACAAGCAGGGATGAAACTAATGACACTATAGATTAATGTACTATCTACTATTTCGATATCAATGAGATCTCTAGCTGTAACCTTTGTTAGTATATTTCCTAATCCTTCTTTTTTTCGATCCATGATTCTACCTCATTTTCTAAGGTTGGTAGCTGATCCAAAACTAACACACTACTTTTACGACTTAATATTGTAATAAGAAATGATTTATTCTCGTAGCCTAAGTACTGGGCAAAAGTATTAATCTGATCACTTGTTCCTTCCAGTAATAATGCTCTTGGCTTAATACTTGCTATAAATTCCTTACTTTTCATTACTTCCTGCATCTTACCTTCATTGAGCTTCTGTACTTCTTTATAAACCTCATATATTGAACGACTATCTGCATTCAACATATCTTTAATGACAATGCTATCAAATAGCACCTCAGTTTCCCTTACAGTAGTAGTCGAAGAATATTGCATATTAGGATTGTCGCCACTACTCTCCGTTTGCTCATAGTCATACGACACCCTAATACGAACTCTATCTCCCGGCACTAATATATCGCCACCTACCTCCAAAAAATTGTAAGGTAATGTTACGACTTCATTCTCTTCTTCTACTTCATACAACCACTCATTTTTAAGCGGTTTTACATCTGTTAATTGATCTTTATACACTAGATTATCTTTCCTCAAATAGTACTTTGTAAGTTGATCTAAAATACTATCTAACTCACTTGCTAATATCATATCCTCGGTATACTCTTTTTCAATTAAGTTATACGTCTCAATATTCTTCTTAGTAAGCGGCGTAAAGGCAGGTATACCATCATCACTCTTAACACGTATAACTTGAACGACATTTTGAGCTTCTTTACTGGCATTATCTAGATACAAATAGGAAGCAATAACAATAAATAGCGCAAATGCAAAAGCAGATATTTTCTTAAAAAGATTTCTGTTAGGTTTTGTATTCTTTAAGCTGCTCAAATCCATTTATTTCGTTCCCTCCATTAATCTAAGAAGTATGTTTCCATATGCTAATTCATGATCCCTACTAGTATAAATAATTGGTAAATCTGTTTCTATCTGTGAATCAAACTCATTCGAATACGGAACAAAACCTGCAACTTTAACGTCATATTGATAGTTATCTAACAACCCTGATGTTAATACTTTACTAACCTCCTCGGGATTAAATATTTCATTCTGGAAACGAGATCGATCATTATATTTCGTTACGATGACCTTTGATTTCGCATTCAAATATGCAATCGTATTAGTGTTTAACTTAGCATCCATATTTTTCAAAGTAGAAATTACAGAATGAATATTATTAGAGACACACAAACCAACCGTATCAATATGAATGAGCGCTTCTTGAAACTTCCCCATCACATCTATAGGCATATCTAATAAAATCAGATTGAATTTACTTCGTAATACAGTTAAGAGAGAAATTAATTTGGCAGAATGAAAATATTGATCGAATAGAAGTTTATCTTTAAAGGAGTATCCAAGTGAAGTTAACCATAATTCTTCCTTTAAATGATATGCCGTAGTCATATAGTCTTGCGGTCTAGCTAACGTACGAAATAATGAACCATTAATGATTTCATCTCTTTTAGTCTGCTCATGAAATCGATCAAAGTACATATTGGTCGTTCGATAATCAACATCGAGATCAATGATAATCGTAGATAAGCCACGTTTACTAGCTTCACTCGCTATATTCACTAATGAACTAGTTACTCCACTTCCTCTATGACCAGAAACTGCTATAATTCTACTCATCACTCGACTTATTTTTTCAAATTCTTTGTCTAGTAAATTTCTCGGTGCTTTTTCTTCTGTTTTTTTTGTTTTCCCCCGAAATCTTTCGAATAACGACAGTTTTTTCTCGGTAGTTAGCAGTGAATCAATAGTTTTTTCTGATTTTTTTTCATTTTCAGGTACTTTCACCGAATTCACACCGAGTTTATTAAAACTATTAAATATCTCAGTTATTCTAGTAATAGTTGGTCTCGTATATGGATGAAACTCAAATACTAAATTGCTATATTTCGTCGATATATCTGATATCTCTCTTTTTAATTGGATATTCCTACTGATTATGTGAACTAGGATTTCTTTCGTACTTTGAAGTTGATTCAATTTTTTCATTAATAATTCCAGCTGTTCGATATTTTGATAGTTATTGTTTGATAATCCCTCGTCAGTAATCAATATCACAGTATAGGTAGGGGGAATTTCATCAATAAAAGATACAATATCCAATAACATCAGTGGTCTCTGGTTACATGTTTTTTCTTTTATTTGTCCTTGAGAAAATAACACATCGATTTTTTTTCCGGTTACAAGTATGCTGCTCATAGAATCACCTTATTATATTTAATATAAAATCATACAAATTTTGTTAACTGTTATACTCATATTAATTCAAAACAAAGGGAATTACAACAAAATTTGGCTCTATATCCAGTCTAAATTGGGGTTTTTACTTTCCCTTTCAATTTACTGTAACTATCGTTGCAATATCATTCTTCCGATTAATGATTCAGGCAGTATTCTTAACAGCGAATGAATAACACCTCGAAGTAAACTACAAATATAAAATAATGGTTCCTATTACACCTAGCAAAACAAAAGGTCCCATTGGAATGCTATCTGTTAGTTTAATTTTTCTCAAAGCTAGTAAAATAATTGTTCCAAGTGCTGTGAACACGAATGAAAATAATATTGCATTTAATATATAGTAATTACCTACAAAAAAACCAATAATACCAAACATTTTCACATCGCCTGCTCCGACACCTTTGCGTAAAACTAACATAGCTATGAATAACATACCTCCACCTATTAGCATTCCCATTACTGGATAGATAATCAATATTTCCATCTGATCAGGATACTGAGTTAGCTCAATTATCATTATTACTAATCTGAATCCGAATAAGAATAGCAATAGTTTATTTGGTATTAGATGCTTTTGAACGTCGATCCAAGAAATATATATTAGTACGAAAATTAAAACTTCACTGTTTAGTATCGTTAGAAATGCTTTTCCACTTTTTATAAAGTCATAACTAAAAAAGATACTTACTCCACATAATAAAATTGTAGATAGAAGGAATATTACAATTTCTTTTCGATGAATAGAATAAATTATCGATGAGTATTTTTGCTGATCATAATATTTTTTGAATACGAATAGACCATAAGAGAATAATAAAGCTATCATCATATTAATAAAGTAAATCATTGTTTATCTCCTCCGCCAAGTTCAATAACCTTCATATACGTTGACATGTTCTATAAATGACTTCTCAAAAATGGTTAAACAAAAGCCTAAAAAGATCATTATTCATGACTTTTCAGGCTGCTCCATCTTACATTATATATTTTTGTTTTTTATAACTGAATAGGCGATTTCCCTTTAAATGGTTCTTTCCCTACTGTTAGCCAATAAATATTCATTCCAAGAACCTAGGAATTTCACACGGTAGCAATGTAATGAATAAAAATAAAACCCAGCTGCCGATGTAGATTGACAGCTGGGTTTTCACTTTTGAACTACCTCTATTGCTCCATAATATTATATTTTGCTTTCCAACCTAACAACCGCTTCGCCTTAGCACTCGATAGAAGCGTCGTTCTACCTTCAAGCGGTTCACGAATATCAGTTACACCTGGCAGGTAGCGCTTCACTAATTCCGCAGTTGGCTGATCTGAAGAGATGTCATCTGCAGCTAGATTCAAAGCAACTGCTCCGAGTCCATCGGTCTCGATCGCTAATTGACAAGCAGATGCTACATCTCTTGCATCAATATAGCTCCACAAAATGCGGAGGCGATCCTCTGGATGATCAAAGCGTGCCTTCACAGCCGCGTAACGCTCGGGTACTAAAATATTTCCTAGACGGAAGCTAACCACTTGCATTCCGCTACGACGATGAAATGTTTCTGCTGCTACTTCATTTACAATTTTCGATAATCCATAGCTATCCTCTGGCAACTGAGGATGCTGTTCATCCATCGGTAAATAGTTCGGCTCAAAAAATTCACTTGCAAAGCAAATACCATACGAGGACTCACTTGATGCAATAACAACTTTATCGATATTATAATTTGCTGCCGCTTCAAGAATATTGTATGTAGTCATCACATTATTGCGGTAGCACACCTCGTTCGGATGTGTATACGCTTGTGGGATTGCAGCAAAATGAACGATGCCAGCTACTTTTTCCCGATGTCCACCTGCATATTGTGAAAGAACATTATGAACCTGTCCCAAATCCGTTAGATCTGTAATAATTGTCCGGCAGATCTGCTCGTCGGGAGCTTTTATATCTAAATTAATAACTTCATAATTTTGTTCAACAAAATGCTTCAATATCCATTTTCCCGCTAAGCCACTGCCTCCAGTGACGATTACTCGCTGTTTACTCATGAAGTGCCTCCTCAATGTGATCTATCGTAGTTTTTTATATGAATATGTCATTCACAAGCTAGATAATCTATTACAAATTATTATGAACACGCGTTCATATCTTTATTATATCGACTTAACCATCAATTGTAAACCGTTTTCATTATCATCACTTACTGCCAATTTGAGACGTATAGCCCTTCACTTCGAAATGAATGCCAAATAAAGGGGATATGCCCATAGTCATTATAAAACTGACTACGGGCATATCCCCTAACTTATAAATGATTGTTATTAATGACGTACAAAATTACCTAACCGCTACGATTAAGGGTTCGTGGACCAAAGACCAGCATGCTTTAATAGAACACGCGGATGAAGCTTAAGCTGGGCAACCATTAAGTCTGCCAAATCTTCAGGCTGCATCACTTTTTCTGGATTGCCGTCTGTTAAATTCAATTCAACAGCCATGTCCGTTGCAACTGTACTTGGCGTTAATGTCGTCACACGAATATTTTTCTTACGTACTTCTAACATTAATGACTCACTTAACCCGATAACGGCTGCTTTGGAAGCTGTATATGCACTAGTAATTGGTGCGCCTCGTTGACCTGCTGTTGATGAAATATTAATAATATCGCCACTGTTGCGCTCGATCATTTCAGGCAATACAGCGCGTGTTGTGTAGTATACACCCTTTACATTCACATCAATAATATTAGTCCATTCTTCTGGCGTTAAATCCATAAAGCCCCCGAATTTTGAAATTCCCGCATTGTTTACTAATATATCAATTGCACCAAGCTCATCTCTGATCGACTGAACCGCTGAAGTTATTGAGTCCAAATCCGCAACATTTGCCGCAGCTATCGCTACCTTTACATCATATTGCTGAAGCTCCTGGGCTACTTGTTGTAAATTTTCCAGCGTACGCCCAACAAGACCTACGTGAACCCCCTCTTGTGCAAAAGCGATTGCTGTTGCCCGTCCAATACCTCGTCCTGCTCCTGTAATTAATGCTACTTTTCCTGTAATTGATTGCATATTGCACGCTCCTTTAGATGTGATATTGCTATTGTACACAAAATAGAGTGTAATAAACCAATTCATTTCAACAATTGCGTTAAATATGTATTACAGTCTTACTTTAGAATTGAATGTAATAAAAAAACCAGACGAAGCTAAACAAAACTTGTCTGGTTTCTACATAGTTACTTTTTCACTTTATTATTATATTTGCTAGCTTTATTCTTGTTATTATTTCTAGATTTTTGATTGCCATTTTTATTATCTTTTTGGTTGTCGCTACCCTTGCTCGCATTGTTACTATCTTGCTTGTTATCTTTGTTGTTATCTTTGTTGCTATCTTTGTTGCTATCTTTGTTGCTTTCTTCCGAACTCTCCGCGCTAATGAAGCTGCAACTTTTTATATGAGAGTAGAGGATTAGAAGAACTTCGTCCTTTAATACGATCGTAATATAATCATCGTAAACTTCAGTTAATACACCTTTGACGCTTTCAGGACCGCCACGGTTGATTTGAATTCGATTGTACTTCATCGATTGAAAGACATCTTTCATCGTTCCAGTTTTTACAAAGTTCAGTCGAGATACTGGCTTTATCACATCCTGTGAGGATTCATTCTTTACAAGTGTAATACTTTTGATATGATCAAGATAGTAATAAACGATTCCCTCATTTACAGTTAACAACACCAAGTAATCGTCCCCGACTGCTAATACAAGCCCTACTCTAGACTCTGGTCCACCTCTATCAAGCTGAACGTTCTTTCCTATTAGACTAGACATTTGATACTCTGCCATCCTATATACACCTCTTCATTAGTAATGATGAATCTATTGCATATATACGTGTACTGGAGTGATATTGATCTAATTAATCCGCCTTTCTTTAGAAAAAGCCGCTAGAATCTATATAAACTAATATAGCTAACAATAAAAAAAAGGAAACCTATATCTTCTAGCATTGTGTTTTTTGCACAATAAGAAGATTAGTTTTCCTTATTCATTATATTATAATAATTATCTTATGATGCCTAGTAACCATCCTGTATCACTTCGTTATCAAAGTCTGCTCTCCAGCAATATAGACCGATTTCATCGCCAGCTCCTTATCAAGCAGCAATAGATCCGCACGCTTACCTACTTCAAGACTACCATATTGCTCATCTATTCCGATCACACGAGCTGGATTGAGGCTTGCAATCCGACTAGCTTCCGCTATCGATACGCCAACCTCTTGTATAAGATATTGGAAGCCTTTAATCATCGTGAGCGTACTGCCTGCTAAGCTGCCGCCTTCCTTCAAGCGAGCAATACCGCCCTCTACGATAACAGGTAATATGCCAAGTAGATATTCACCATCAGGCATACCTGCTGCCGCCATTGCATCTGTAACAAGTACAACGTGATCGGCACCTTTAGCTTGTACTAATAGTTTAATAGCCGCTGGATGAACATGCTGTCCATCTGCAATAACTTCAGCTGTAATGCTTGTGTTCAGCATCACAGCTCCAACCGTACCCGGCTCTCTATGATGCAGCGCACGCATTGCATTGAATGTATGCACAGCATGCGTTAAGCCATGTCGGGCTGCATGCTCGATCTCTTCATATAATGCATCCGTATGACCACAAGCCGCAACAATCCCTTGTTCTTTCAGTGCAGCAATATATGGTATAGCCCCTTCTAGCTCAGGCGCTAATGTCTGCATCTTTACAATACCGGGATACTGCTCAGCCCACTGATTGAGCCACTCTAACTGTGGTGTGACCATAAAGTTCTCATTTTGCGCACCCTTCCATTGCGGATTAACAAATGGACCTTCAAGATGAACACCGATAAGCTGAGCATATGGCATTGGCTTACGCTGATACTCAGCAACCGTATCAATCACTTCCGTCAATTCATCACGCGACGCAGTAACCGTTGTCGCTAGCATCGTCGTTGTTCCGTGCTCCATATGAAAGCGAGTAATCGTATGAAGCTCCTCTTCCTTCGCAGTCATAAAGTCCCCGCTTGCACCGCCATGTACGTGAATATCAATAAAGCCAGCAACAGCATAACCACCGTCGCCATCAAGCACACGAGTAGCTACTTGATATGCTGGAGGCGTTGCATCCGCTGCTCCAACAGCGGCAATGCGACCTTCCTCCACGAGCACCCAGCTATTTTCATGTACAGTATGTGGCAATACAACATTCACATTTTTAATACAAACGCTGTTCATTATAGTAAACTCCCTGCAGCAGTATCCAATAGAACAACTAGATTAGGATGAGTTTGTAGCAATGAGGCCGGGCAATCTGTCGTAATCGGGCCCGTTAGCGCACGCTTAACAATTTTCGCCTTATCTTCACCTTTCACAACTAGTAGCAGCATTTTCGCTTTCAAAATCGTACCAACGCCCATCGTAATCGCTAAACTCGGTACTTCTTCCTCATCTGTAAAGAAACGCGCATTAGCAACCTTTGTCGCTTCAGCTAACTCAACAACATGCGTGTTACTTGATAAATTAGCTGCGGGCTCATTGAAGCCAATATGACCGTTATGCCCTAGACCAAGCAACTGAATATCGATGCTGCCAGCCGTCTCAATCGCTTGCTCATAACGACGACATTCCTCCTGTAAATCACTCGCTTGCCCTAATGGAATATTTGTACGTGTAGCGTCAATATCAACATAATTGAATAAGTTTTCGTTCATATAGTGGTTATAGCTTTGGTGATGAGTTGGAGCAACACCAACGTATTCGTCAAGGTTAAATGTCGTTACATCTTTGAAGCTGACTAGTCCACGCTGATGCGTTTCTACTAATTGCTTATAAATGCCAACTGGTGTACCGCCTGTCGCTAAGCCTAACACCGCCGCAGCCTTAGTTTGTACAACACTTGCAATAATAGCTGCCCCTACTTCGTTAATTTGCTCTTCTGTATTAAACGTTAAAATTTTCATTATTAATTTCCTCCTTTTTTGTCGGTAAATCGTTTTACGTTCTGATAAGAACGTTCTAATCGTGGTACATATATATCAAAATATTCACTAACAAGTCCAACAAAGAGTATATCAACGAGATGCAACTGGGCCATTCGCGAAGCCATATCTCCCCGACGCATGCCTGCCTCAGAGGATGAGATAAATAAGCTGATTTCAGCAATATCCGCTAATCTATTCGCATCATAATTCGTAATTGAAATTGTAGTCGCTCCTTGCTCAGCAGCACTAATGATCGCTTCGATTGTTTCAGATGTTTCTCCGGAATAAGAGAATCCAATCGCTACATCTCCACGACCGAGTGACGCTGCAGACGTTTGCTGCATATGTGGATCTGAAAACACAGCTGCCGCTTTACCAATTCGTATTAGCTTTTGATAGAAATCCTCGGCGACGACACCCGAGGTAGCTACACCATAAAGATCAATCCGCTTAGCATGATGCAAGGCAGCAATCGCCCCTCGCAGCTGTCCATAATCAAGCAGATTCGCTGTATCCGAAACCGATCGAACATTGTTAGCTGTAATTGCAGATACAATATGATCTAGCGACTGCCCTGCAACAATATCCTGATATGTACTAGTCATAGACTCCTCGGATAGCTCCATCGCCAGCTTAACCTTAAACTCTGTAAAATTTTCTGCATGAAACGAGCGACAAAATCTGGAAATTGTTGAAGTACTGCTTCCCGATAATTTTGCTAGCTCTGTAATTGACATTTGCACAGCTTCTCTTGGCTGCTCAAGCAAAAAACTAACAAGTTTTTTTTCCTTTGGTGACATCTGGTCGAACTGCTCCCTTAGTGCTTGCATTAAGCTCAAGGCAACTCCTCCTAAAACTTTTTTTTATCTACTTTGAAGTACGTCCTGCTAACAAAAAGTAGCATCGAAAGCATACGCTAAAACTTTTTGTCTTCTTTCTTTGTTACTTCTATACCAACAAAAAGTTGCTCCGTAAGCATAATGCTCAATTAACTTGTTGAATCCATGTAAAATAATCCAGCTGCTCCAAGCACACCTATTTCTTTACCAAGCTCAGTACGTCGTACTTCTACCTGCTTATACATTTCCGGCAGACAACGCTCGGCAATAATCTTCTTTGCTTCCTCATAAATAATATTGTCGCTGCTCATTACGCCGCCACCTAATATAATTTGCGAAACATTAAATAGATGAATCAACGTCACAATTCCATTGCCTAAGTAGAAGCCCGCAGTTTTCACGATGTCGAGTGCGTCATTATTACCTGCATTCGCAGCATCTAGTACATCTTTACTCGTCCAAGCGCTGTCCTTCGCTGGCAATCGCTCGTTAGCAATACGAGCAATCGCTGTACCAGAGCAATAATTTTCAAGACAACCAACATTACCACAGCCACATTTAGCACCGTTAAGATCAATCATAATATGACCAAACTCGCCTGCGCTATCAGTAACTCCTTGCACTAGCCGACCGTCACTAACAATGCCAGCTCCGATTCCTGTACTAACCGTAATATATATTAAATCTTTAACGCTCTTGTTCGTACCCCACACATATTCTGCAACAGCCGCCAAATTAGCATCATTACCTAGTATAACAGGTACATTAAAGCTTTTCTCAAGCTCAGAGCCTACGTCCTTATTACTCCATCCAAGATTTGCAGCATAGACAATGGTCTTGCGCTCTGAGTCAATTACACCAGCCGAGACAATGCCAATCCCTTTTAACTGACCATCCTGAGGAATATCACCAATCAATGAACGAACCGCCTCATGAATTTTTTCAATCGTATCATCTGCACCGTTTTCAGGCAACGTTCTGAATTCTATCTGATTCAAAATGCTTCCAGCTCTATTTACAAGAGCTACTAGAGTCTTCGTCCCGCCAATATCAATTCCGATCACATAATGGTTATGACTTTCAATTGATGCCATCAACTATTACACTCCCCTTTACGATCAGAAAATTGTTTTCATAATAATTATAGTAATTAAGGTAATTATTTTCAAGGTTTATATTACAATATGACATCCTTTATATTATAATGACTCCAAGATAGCATACTTTATCTACATTCATTTTTATAGGAGGACATAACAGATGACGACATCAAAGCAAGAAATTATTGTTTCGCAAAGCCCTACGCGGGAGCAGCTTGAGTCTATTTACGATATACTAGGTGATGTTTTTTCGGTAGGTCGTGCTTTTTTTCAAGAAAGAATGGATTTCGATTCGTCATACGATGCCGCTACGACTTGGTTTGCCACCGTTAATGGTACGGTTGCCTCAAGTGTACAAATTTTCCCGCTTCATATTCGTGTCGGAAACGCTAGTCTAAAGATTGGAGCGATGGGTAGCGTTGGCACAAACCCTAACTTTCGCGGCATGGGACTAGCCCACTTAATACTCAATGCTCAAACGGATTGGATGAAAAATGAAGATTATGATCTTACCCTGTTGCTCGCAAGCATTCATACCTTTTATGAAAAGGTTGGCTGGAAGCTAATTCCCGAAAAAGCGTATTCTATCACACGTCCAGCAATAGCTCCGAGCAATGCTAGCTTAGACATCATTCCATTTGATCCTGCTTACTTAGACGATTTGCGTGCTATCTACGAGCAATTTAATAATGAGCGCACCTATACCGTTATTCGTGATGAAGCGTATTGGGATGATCTAATTAAATGGCCGCTTTGGAAAAATAATGATTGCTTACTGATTCGTAAAGACAACCACATTGTTGCATATGGCATTCTGGAAAAGGCAAATAAAGATAGCCTTTTCATTCATGAATTTGCTTATCTACCAGAAGCTGAAGAAGATGTTGTAGATTTATTACTAGCATTATGCCAGCGAAGCCCTCAGGCACAGCAAATTTTCTCGATGCTTGCTGAAGATCATCGCATTACTGCTTATTTCAAGGAGCAGGCGGCAACGGAGCATATGATCGACATCGCTATGTGGAAAAAAATCAGCTTCGCTTCTACATTCAATAAGCTACAGCCTGAATTAGAAGCTAGACTTCAGCGTAATGAGCATACTGTGACGCAATCGCTTCATCTTGATCTATATAGCGCCGATGAGCATATTTATTTGGATTATGAGCAGCAAAAGCTAACCATTTCTCAAGTAAGCGCGCAGGACGCTACGTATATACCGTTTGTCGTCGATGAGATTCAATTAATATCTTATATTATTTGGGGTTATGAGGCAGCTAATGATGGAAATGAGGAAGTTATTGTTGGAGATGAAGCTTCTCGTATTTTACAAGCATTATTCCCTAAGCAAAATGCGACCTTCTATATATCCGATCGTTTCTAATCGTTGAGCAATATAATAAGCAGGGGGTGTTCCCGTATAGGAACACCCCCTGCTTATTGATGCGTTACTTGAGAAAGGCGTGTACGCAAGTGTACATGATTGCGTATACGCGAACCTACAATGTTTCTGCAAGAAACATACATCGGAAGCTTACGCTATACTTTCCAAGTTCGCTTCAGATGCGACGTCGAATATGCTACAGTAGCATATTCATCGTGATCATACCCAGCAATGTGTACGGTGCAAGTACACGAGCGGACATGCCCGAAACTTTCAATGAAGGTTCAAAATGCGGGCTTTCAGAACCGAGCAGGTGAAGCGTTACTTGAGAAAGGCGGAAGCGCAAATGTACGTGGTTGGTACATGCGAACCGTACTTTCCAAGTTCGTTTCAGATGCGACGTCGAATACACTACGAAACCAATCATCGTTATCAAAGCCCGCTTTTTGAACTACCTCTTGCCCATTGCCATTAATACTGCACCATACGCCGCATCCTTAATCGGCATCATTAGCTTCACTGACGGATAGCTTTGAGCCAGCTTTCGCGCTAATGCCTCACGTACAAAAGAAGACTTGTGCAGTACACTACCCGCAATCGCGATTGGACTATCGGTTAGCTTCAATCGTTCAATAACAGGAACGATCAGCTCATATAAGGAATTGGCACAGCGCTCGGCAAGTTCAAGCGCATACTGATCTCTCTGTTCACATGCAAGCGTCATAAGCGGTGCTAGCTTCGCAATATCCTTTTTCGTCGTTTGCTTATCATAGACAAAGCCGATAATTTCCTGCACCGTTCGCATCCCTAGCTGCTCATAGACAAGAGCTGGAATGATCGTTCCAGCTATTCTCCCATCCTCAGCCTGTACTAATGTAGATAGTAGATCACGCCCAATGCTATAACCACTGCCTTCATCATCAATGAGATGACCAAAGCCACCTGTCCGATGCCTTTCCCCCTGCTCATTTACACCAAAGCAAATAGAACCTGTGCCTGCAATAACAATAATTCCTTGCATCGCATTTTGCGCACCATATAATGCCGTTTCTTGATCACCAGTTATCGTTATCTGACCAGCATATCCATTATCACGTACATTATGCTCAAGAAAGCTTGTAACGATTGGATTACTGACACCAGCAGCGCCAATACAAATATGTGCAATATTTTCGAGCGAGCTACAGCAACCTTTTATTTGCTCGAACATCGCTACGAACGATGCTGTAATAGCTGCTCGATCACCACCATTAATATTAATCGCTCCCACAGTAAATGCTAATGCAATGTCACCGGCTTCATCCGCGATCGTCACAGCTGTTTTCGTACCGCCTCCATCAATCCCAACGACATATGCCATATTTCATTTCTCCTTATTATCCAATTGCTCTACAGCTGAATCGTTATTTGTGCAGTTGGCTGATGTTCACCACTTAATATAGGAATAATTGAACGGAAGGCATTAACCGAATATTCGAATGCTGCAATTCCAGTAAATGAACCATCAATTAACGATAAATCATATGGTCTGCCGAGTGTAATAGCTGTTACTTTACTGCCTGATGCGATCATTCGCTTCACGAGCTCCAGCTGCCCTTTATTTTCACGGCCGTTAAATAGCCCGATAACAATATGGTTATAGCGCTCGGCTTTACTTAGTACGGCCGCAATTTGCTCAACACTCGGATCAATATCAATAATTTCATAGGCGACATCAAAATGCTCTCCCAAATGCTGGGCGAAGCTATCATCCTTATTGACACTACTCGACGCCATATCACTGCGATACGAATAAGTACCAATCATCAATACTTGCTCATCTCCAGCTCGAACCTGCTCGATTTCACCTTTAACAACACTAATCGTTTCCGTGCGCATCAATTCATTGGCGCGGCGATGTACATCACAGCCTACAATAGTAAATTTTAGAGCCTCGACCTCGCAATACTGAGCTTTATAAGCTAATATTTTACTAACAGCTGCATCAATAACTGCTTCTTCCAGCTCATCTGCTGCTATAGCGGCTTCAATGAGATGAACAGCATCCTTCACAATTGAAGCAGAATGGCTAATAAAGATTAGATCAATCCCTGCTTTAATTGCACCTAACGCTCCTTGTGCTGTACCATAGTACCGTTTAATCGCATCCATCTCTAAGCAATCAGATACAACTAGCCCTTTAAAGCCCAGCTTTTCCTTCAATAACTCAGTAATAATCGTATACGACATCGTGCCAGGTAATCCAGACTTTTCAATTTGCGGGAACAAAATATGAGCACTCATAATCGCTTGTGCGCCTTGCTCAATCGCCGCTACAAATGGACGTAGCTCCAACAGCTCCAGCTCTTCAAGTGACTTATCAATGGTAGGGAGTCCGATATGGGAATCTACATTCGTATCGCCATGTCCTGGGAAATGCTTTAAGGATGACATTACGCCGCCGTCAAGCAGCCCTTTCATCATCGCAATTCCATATTGCTGTACAGTTTCTACACTATCACCATAGGAACGAACATTAATGACAGGATTGAGCGGATTATTATTAATATCCATAACAGGTGCAAGGTTAAAGTTAATGCCTAATGCCTTCAGCTCACGAGCCGTTATCTGACCTGCAGCATATGCATTTTCCGGTCTCCCAGATGAAGCAATCGCCATCGCACCAGCAACATTGGTCGCATCCTTCGGCATCCGTGTCACTCGTCCGCCTTCTTGGTCAATCGTAATAAAGCCAGGAATATCAGTATGTTTCGTGAATGATTGCTGTAATTGTGCTACAAGTTCACCTAGCTGAAATTTATTTTCAATATTATGTGAAAATAGAATGACATTCCCTACTTTATAGTGCTCAATTACTTCCTGCATCTCTTGTGACATTTCTGTCGATGGAAAGCCCGTAACAATCATTTGTCCGATTTTTTCACGTAAAGTCATCTGCTCGATTGTTTTCATCAGTTCTCACTCCATCCTCTATTTGTATAAATGGTATTGCTGCTTCATTTGCGCGAATTGTTTGCTTTCTTCGGCAAATTGCTCAAGCAGCTCCTGCACTTGAACATGCTCCCTACGATAGATGTTATCCCCACCGAGTAAATCTATAAATGGACGCGAGCCTTCCTTTACAGGCGGTAAAAATGAAAACTGCTCATATAAATCTCTAATCGTAAATAGCATCGTAACGCCAACATCAAGTGGCTTAATCGCCTCGATATCTGTAATGTAAATTTGTACACCACCGCATAGCTCGCCTGAATGCTTGGATGCACTAGGCTTAAAATGTACAGGGCGGAAGCGAACCCCTGCGAGACCTTTTGCGTTCAACTCATCTGCTAATTGCTGATCTCTAATATATGGAGCACCGATCATCTCAAATGGAAATGTCGTACCACGGCCCTCCGAGCAATTCGTACCTTCAAATAAACAAGTTCCTACATATAATAACGCCGTTTCGTAGCGAGGCATCCCTAAGGAAGGATGAACCCATGTTAAGCCTGTTTGTGGGAAGGACATGCTACGTTCCCAGCCTTCCAGACGAACAACATGCAACGTAGCGTTCCAGTTCATTTGATCATTAGCCAGCGTCGCTACTTCACCTGCAGTTAAACCATAGCGAACAGCTAGCTCATAATTACCGACAAACGATTTGAAGCCAGGCTGCAAAATATTGCCTTCAACGGTTGTACCATTCAACGGATTAACACGATCGAGTACAACAAATGGTATACCTGCCTTCGCACAATCCTCTAGCGCATACAGCATCGTATAAATAAATGTATAATAGCGCACGCCAACATCTTGAATATCATAGACGATAATGTCTACTTCCTCTAGCATTTCAGCTGTTAAGCGCTTAGAGTCTTTACGATATAAGCTATAAACAGGAACCCCTGTAAAGGGATCAATATACGTATCAACTAAAGCACCTGCATCGAGATCACCTCTTACACCATGCTCTGGAGAAAACATAGCAGCAAGCTGAAAGTTTTCATGTAAAATCGTAATCGTCGATTCAAAATCCCTTGTAAGCCCTGTTGGTGCAGTAATTAGCCCTACACGCTTACCTTCAAATAAATGACGATAATTCAAAATAGAATCTATTCCATTTAACACCATAATTCGCTGCCTCCTTAAACTTTTCATAGCTTCCAATTAGGCTTCTCGTTATGAAAAGGTATAAAATGAGGGAATATCTCTTATATGAATACAAGAAACACTCCCTCTAATAGATATCATTGTGCGAACAGCTACCAAAGACTAGTCTGTCTAACCTTCATCGTTTCTGGAGCTACCATAAACGCTTCGGCATACGTTTTTCTCGCTTCACAGCCACGTACAACCGCTAATGCTTTATAGTAATCCATATACTTAAATGATTTGCTATTCGTTACGAACCAGTGCTTGCTAAGCGCATCAATCCATAGATCATATGCCGCTTGATCAAAATCCACATAAACGTAAGGGACGTACTCTACAGCATCCTCCCAGTTTTCGGAGTAATACAATCTTGCTGCGAAATGTGCAGCATACTCTCGTTCAAAAGTCGGCAAGCTTGCGAAAAATCGTGCATCATTGACGATATGATGTGTAAGTGCATGATCCTTGTGCATACTATTTTTCCAATGTGTAATAATAATGTTCGGCTTTACGCGACGTATAACATCACAAACCTCCATACGAATTTGCTGAGTATCAGGAACCTCGCCATCGCAATAATCAAATACTACCGCTTCCCCGCCAAGCATGGTCGCAAATTGCTCAGCTTCCTGAAACTTTTGCCCGCGATATTCCTTCATATCCTGTCCAGCTGGAACACCACGTTCACCAGCAGTTAAAGCTAACGTTACGATATGATCTCCTTTTAAGCTATGACTAGCAAGTACGCCGCCTGACGCAAGCTCGACATCACCGACATGTGCTCCAATTGCTAAAATCGTTAGTTTCTCACTCATGTTTAAGCTCCTTCCGCAGTATAGAAAATTCCTTTTCTACAGTAAAACCTGCTTTTTGATAAATTCGAATGGCGGGATTATTGCTTCCCGTAAACAATGAAATATAATGACAGTCTGCATGCTGAAAAGCTTTAACCATATGGAAAAAAAGTATACTACCTAGACCACATCCCTCATGCTCTGGATGAATGCCAATCCCACTGAAAAATGCTCGACCATTATCCTCACGGATAATAGGCCCTGCGAATCCAACGCATTCGGTTCCTTGAACAGCTATTACGATCGGGACATCCTGCTTCGCATAATATATAACGTCTTTTTCCCATTGAGGGTTTTGCAATTCACTCAATAAAAGCTCCAAGTTAGTATGAACAGAAGGGTTAAATAATGTAATATGATACCCTAACCCTATTGCCTTTTTTTCTTTTTCTACAATATCCTCAGGAATAGTGAAGTTACCGAGTGGTAAATACATCCCACATTGCGTTGCTCGATCGACATAACCTCGTGCTAGTAAGCGATCATATAACGGATTATCCTTACTTATACCAGGTGCATTGTTATGCTCGTGACTTGGGTTACTAGGAATATTCCATTTGAGCTTCACTGGATTGAAAAATAAAACCTCACTTTGTTTCTTCCCCAGCGCGATAAATCTTTCCTCTAAGCATTCTAGTAAAGCTTCATAATGCTTCGCTTCAGCTATATCACTATCAACGATAACCATAGTAATATAGCCGGCAACATCACCAAGTGGAAGGTCATCTCCACTACATCCTGCTGCAAAGCCGACTATATTCTCACCATAACAACCTACCCACATACAGTCTTCATCGTAATAGTTATGATCGATAAAGACTTCACGAAACGTAAGCTCGGTAAATCGCTTATAGTTATATTTCGTTGCTTCTTTATTCCAAAGCTCTACTACCGCAGAGCTATCTTCTTCAATAAAAGGTCTTATTTGCATGTTGCTAGCCTCCTGTCGTTGGGCGATGATGCGGCAAAGAAATCTTCCCCATAACAACAGGTGCTGATGCCCCCGTTACTTGTGGAATATTATTCGCTAACCCTTCCATCGTGTAATAAGCAAGTAAAGCAAAGGCAATCGCTTCCTTAGCATCACTGTTTCCACCGATATCTTCCTGCGTTAGTACTTCCACCTGATACGGTGCAAACAATTGTTTTAAATTACGTAGTAACGTGCTATTATAGCTACCACCGCCGCCAATAAGTAGTTGCTGAGCACGATGCTTCGGAGCAATATAGCGCTCATAGCTATCAGCGATACTCCATGCCGTCAAGTATGTAGCTGTCGCAATAACATCAGCCGATTTCCAGTCATTAGCCTTCATCATTGCTAATATTTTCGCAACATATTGCTTGCCGAATCGTTCTCTACCTGTTGATTTCGGTAGCACCTGCGTATAATACTCATCCTCTTTGAGCCAGCACAGCAGCTCATCAATAACCGTACCTTGAGCAGCAATTTCCCCACCTACATCCATTGTCATCGGTTCGAATAACTCTGATATAATCCCATCAATAATCATATTGCCTGGACCTGTATCAAAGGCAAACACATCACTGGGTAATGCATTTGCTGGTAAAACCGTTATATTGCCGATCCCACCAATATTTTGTAAAAGCAATGTTTGCGCTTCATTCGTATACAATAAATACTCCGTAAAAGGTACTAATGGAGCCCCCTGTCCTCCCATTGCCATATCTGCAACGCGGAAGTCGGTTACGGTAGCGATGGCTGTACGATTTGCAATAACAGCACCATCACCAATTTGTACAGTGCAGTGCAAGTTGTATCCATCCACCCAATGCGCCTCTGGTGCGTGATATATCGTTTGACCATGGGAGCCTATTGCAGCAATTTGCGAAGGCTGAAGCCCACTTTGCTTAATAACAGATAATGCGGCATCAGCATATAATTCTCCAAGCCACATATCCATCGCACCTACTTTATCAATGGTAGCGTTTGCTTGATGAAACAGCTCAAATATTTGATTTCTAACGCTTTCAGGAAATGGGGTGTTTTCAAAGGCTAGTAAACGAACGGCTATTGCTCGGTCTCCCTCATCGGCTGGAGCCACTTCGATTACCGCTGCATCAATACCGTCTACCGATGTACCAGACATTAGGCCAACTACGTATTTCACATCTGCTTTTGATTGATTGTCCATTAGCCTTTCACCGCTCCAACTGTTACCCCTTCAAGGAAGTATTTTTGCAAGCTGAAGAATAGAATAAACATTGGAACTGCTGAAATCGTTGCACCTGCCATCATTGGCGCGAAGTATGTTGTATTCGCAAAGCGGAAATTTTTCAAGCCGACCTGAATCGTTTGCATATCCATCGTTTGAGTTACTAGGAATGGCCAGAAGAAATCATTCCAAGCTGCCATAAACGTAAGGATTGCCAAAACAGCCATAACTGTTTTGGATAGTGGAAGGATGATGTAGTAGAAAATCTTTGGTTGAGAACATCCTTCGATTTTAGCTGCCTCGATAACTTCCTTAGGAATAGAGGACATAAACTGTTTAACTAAGAAAATATTGTATACCGTTACGATACTCGGCATAATTAATGCTTCATACGTATTTTGTAATTCGAAAACATTAACGATCAAAATATATAGTGGTACTTGCGTTACTTGTCCAGGAATCATCATAGATCCTAGTAAAATTGCGAATAGAACGTTTCTACCTTTAAATTTCATTTTTGCAAAGGCATAACCAGCCAATGTAGCGAACAAAACGTTCGAAATAGTTATACAAGCTGCTACAATTAGTGAATTTAACAACCAATCATAGGTATGATCATTAAAATTAAAAAAGAATTTATACGATTCAAACGATATTTTGCCCGGGAAAATGGAGTAACTCATCGCACCAGCTTCTATTGGATCACCAAAGGATGAAATAACCATAAAATAAATAGGGAAAATGGTTGCAAGCGCAAACAGGCCTAGAAACGTAATAATAAGACCATTACGTAAAAATAACTGCCATTTGCTTCTAAAGTTGCTGTTGAATAAAGCCATCTATTTCACCCCTTTTCCTAGTATTCGATGTCTTTGCCTAAGTACTTAAATTGAATGAATGAAATAATTCCAATAATTGCTGCAAGCATTAGAGATTGTGCTGCTGCCTCACCAAATTCGAAATATGTGAACGCGTTGTTAAATATTAACAATCCTACCATTGTCGTTGCATGGTCTGGTCCACCGCCTGTCATTAGATAAGCGTTTTGGAACACTTGGAAAGATCCAATCATACCTGTAACTAGTAAGAAGAGCGTTGTTGGCTTAAGGAAAGGAATGACGATAAACCATAGCTTTTGCAAGAAGTTTGCACCGTCAATCTCAGCTGCTTCATAATAACTGTTGTCTATACCAAGTAGTGCAGCTAGGTAAATAATAATGGCTGTACCGTGACTAGATAACCACGACATTATTACAAGTGATAACATTGCTGTTGCACTGGAACCAAGCCAGTTCTGATTCTCTAGACCAAAAAACATAACAATTTGATTGGCAATACCTGATTTCATAGGATCAAAAATCCAAAGCCATACTACTGCAAGTGCTACGCCTGATGCTACTGCCGGCAAATAATAAATCGCTTTAAATATAGTTTGTGTTCTTTTCTTGAATGGAAGAATTAATACTGCTATTGCAAATGACAAAAAGATATTTAATGGAACGGTTAATAATGTGTAAATCCCTGTGTTTTTAAGTGCCTTCCAAAAAAGTCCATCTATTAAGGACTCTTTGAAATTCTCTAAGCCTACATAAGTGGACCCGAGTGGTTTGTAATCCTGCAAACTAATAATGAACGCATTGATGACTGGATATGCGGTAAACAAAGCAAATGCAATAAGTGCTACTGCGATAAAAGCATATCCCCATCCTGAATCACTTTCGACTTTCAATTTCTTTCTTCTCGGTAATGTTTGATTCATTAGGTCGCACCTCTCTTCTTAGATCAATAACACTTCTTCGTATTTATAATAAGAGCTGTACATGCTTTGACGTACAGCTCTTATTACTAGCATCCTAAGCTACGATAGATTAGTCTACAACTACTCCATCTTCACCGAAGGATTTGATTGCAGCAGCTTTAACAGCATCAAACATTTGTTGTGGTGTAATTTCGTTTGCTAGTAGTCCTTGTAATTTCGGAATGATAACCTCAGTTTCGATTTTGATTGCTTCAGCAGCAAGATCAGTAGGAATGTCTGTACGTGCAGCAACTGCTTTAGACATCATAATTCCGTCTGCTGTAACGTTAGCTTCGCTACGAGGGTACACTTCTAGAACTTCACCATTTCTACCTGTTTCAGTAACTGGAGTCAAGAACAATTCATTGCTATAGTTTGCAGCTACAGAACCAGAAGATAGGTAGTACATAGCTAAAGCGATATTTTTAGTGTGCTCATCCGTTGGTTCCTTTTTACCACGTAATGCGATGTAACCATCAACAATAGTAGTCGGAATGTAGTCAGCACCGTTAAATGATGGTACAGGAAGTGGAACATATTCTGCTTCGATAGATTCAGCTACTGCAGAACCGTCATTAGCTTTAATTTTTTCATTGTTCAAACGTGCAGAGTTTTCAAAGCTTGCTAGACCTTTACCAGTAATCATTGTTTGACCAGTTAGGAACATATTCCAACGTTTACCAGCATCGATAGAGCTTAGCTCTTTTGGCATTGAACCGTCATCAACCATTGTACGAATCGCTTCTAGAAGACCTAAGAAATTTTTACTTGTGTAAGAGAACTTCAAGTTTTCATCAAAATATTCAGGAAGGCCTGCAGATTTAGCCATAATGCTCAAATAGTCTTTAGAAGTTACACCAGCTGTTGCGAAGACAAAACCATAACGAGTAGTGTCGCCTTTAGCATCTTTCACTACACCAGCTTTGATCGCTTCACGGAATTCATCAAATGTCCAACCATTTTGTTGAACGGATTTCCAATCAATGTTAGCTTCCTCTAGAAACTGCTTGTTACCACCAATGGAGTGAACAGCCATGTATGCAGGCACGCCGTACTGTGCATCACCAAGTTGGAAACTTTTCAAAGGAATTTCATCATAATCCGCTTTCATCTCTGCAGATAAAGCATTGTTAACATCTAACAACATACCAAGAGCAGCATATTTAGAAAGTCCAGCTGAACCAACCCATGCGATATCTGGTGGAGAACCAGCATTAACTTGAGTATCAAGTTTTTGTGTCATATCTTCCCAGCTTGATGGTTCGATTTTTAATGTAAGATGTGGATATAATGCATTGAATTCTTTTTCCATATCACCAAAGCGAGCTTGGTAGTTAGCTGATGCTGGTGGTAATAATGCAACAATTGTATCCTTTTCCAGCTCTTCTGTTTTTCCAGCATTGTCTGTCGTGTTGCCTTTGTTAGAATCAGTTGGAGCAGGTGCGTTGTTCCCTTTACTTCCGCAAGCCGCCAATAGTGAAACAACCATTATTACTGCCAAAAATAGAGTCATTACGCGAAATTTCTTATTCATAGATAGTACCCCCTCGATTTTTAATTACAAAATAGCTTTCTCACTTTCACCGCTCTTACTGAGGGATTTCATCGCTTGTTTCAAGCGTCCTTCATTTTCGTTGAGCGCTTTCTCTGCTTTAACTGCATCTAACCCCGTCTTAATCATCATTATTGCTAGCTTACAATTCATAGATGCCTTTTCCAGTGCAACTCTGGCGATTGATGAATCTACATCCGTTGCATTCATAATGATGCGAACAGAACGATCGACTAGCTTAATATTGCTCGCCTTCAGGTCAACCATTAGGTTATTATAAGTTTTACCTAATTTGACCATCGTACACGTAGTTAGCATATTAAGCACTAGCTTCTGGGCGGTACCAGCCTTTAATCGAGTAGAGCCACTTATTACTTCTGCCCCTACTACAGGTGAGATACAAACATCGACAATCGGTTCAAACTTGGAATCCTTGTTGTTGCAAACACCAATTGTTGCCGCTCCAAGCTCCTTTGCCCTCGTTAAAGCTGCAATAACAAAATTCGCACTACCACTTGCCGAAATTCCGATTACTGCATCCTTTTCCGTCACCCCAATACTTTCGATTAAAGCGATACCTTCTTCAGCGTCATCTTCACATCCTTCAACAGCTTGTCGCAATGCAACATCACCGCCTGCGATATACCCCTGAACTAAGCTAGGGTCAGTGCCAAAGGTCGGAGGACATTCGGAGGCGTCTAGTACACCTAATCTCCCCGAAGTGCCAGCTCCTATGTAAAACATTCTGCCATCATTAGATAATTTATGATGTAGAATATCTACCGCCCTTGCAATATGCGGAATTTCCTTGGCTACAGCTGCGGGCACCATAGCATCTTGCACATTCATTAGCTGTACCATTTGCTCTGTCGTACAATCATCAATGATGAATGTTTCTGGATTAACTGCTTCTGTCGTCAATCCCGCAAAGTAATCATTCATATTCATCCTCCTCATGTTAGTTAATTATGAAATTGTTCTTACGAGGAATGTTAGATTTATTCACATACCTTATAGATACACATTAATACAGCGCTTACATCTAGTCAATAGTTTTTGAAATAAAATTTCAATAAGATTTAATATTTCGATGTTTTATTCCAATAAAGTTTCATAAGCATTATTATACATCGTTTATAAAGCGCTTACAATAGGGTTCATAAAACTAAATAAAAAACACCCCAAAAGTTAGTTAATAACCAACTTTTGGGGCATCCCTATTCATTGTGCCGAAGATATTCATCTAATATCTCAGCTTTTTCGTTAATATATTATGCGTTTTCGTTAAATATTTTTTAACATGCTCGTATTCTGCACTTGCAACACCAGCAAACAATATATCAATAATAGTGAGCATCGCAATACGTGAGCCCATAGCGCCACTACGTATCGTAATTTCGGGTGTCGAAATGCTGAGTACAATATCTGCTTGTTCAGCTAACGGACTTTTATTATATTTAGTAATAGCAATACATTTTGCTTTGTTTTTGAGCGCGATCTCTAAAGCATCAATAATTTCAACCGTTATACCCGAATTAGAGATGAAAATGGCAACATCATCCTTCTCTAGTAGCGTTGCTGCAGTAAGCTGACTGTGACTATCGGTATAAGCATGACACATTTTGTTAATTCGCGTAAATTTCTGTTCCCCATCTTTGCATATTAATCCAGAAGCACCTGCACCAAAAAACACGATGCGCTTACTATGACATAATAAATCTACAGCTCGGGCAATTTCTTTACGATCAATTACGCTAAGCGTATCTTCAATAGACTTGCAGTTATTGAGAGATATATTTGAAATAATTGTCGACAGATCATCGCCTGGCTGAATATCCGTATATTGAGCCTTTGGATCCTCATCGCGAGAACCTAGAGAAGCAGATATGCTCACAATAAAATTTCGGTAGCCACTATACCCCATCGTTTTACAAAATCTGAGCACAGATGCATCGCTCGTTTTACTGCTTTGAGCAAGCTCTTTAATCGATAGGTGAGGAATTTCCTCAGTATTTCCCAGTATATAGTCCCCAACCATTCGTTCTACTGGCGTAAGACTATCTCGCATTTCGCGAATTTTAATTAGGATGTTGTCATTTAGACTCATAATCTACCTACTCTAGTTATTATTAACCTCATAGAGGTCATTCAAAAGAAAAATCACACAAAATTTTCTAACTATTTTGAGAGTATCATTCGTTCATGTAAAAAGTCAACAATATGCATCGCTTTCATTGGTTGCTCGGGCTTATGCTTTTCAATGCCAAGCTTCATTTGCAATAAACAACCAGGATTGCTCGTTAGCATATAGCTAGCGGATGTTTGGTTGGCATGCTCCATTTTATGCTCCAATATCGCTCCTGCCATTTCCGGCTGCACCACATTATATACCCCTGCTGAACCGCAACAGCTATCTGCATCTACCATTTCGATATACTCAGCATTAGCAATTCCCTTCATCAACGTCCGAGGAGCGCTCGCCCCCTTCATCACATTGCGCAAATGACAGGAATCTTGATAGGTTACCGTTACTTTATCTGAACGGTCTGCTGCTTGCTTCTGGTCAAATTGTGGAATCCTTCCCTTTTCAACGACTAATGTACTTACATCAATGACACGAGTAGCAAACCATGCTGCAGATTCCTTATAGTTCTGATCCTCCTTCATCAGATGATCATACTCAACCAACAATGCACCGCAACCCCCTGCATTAGATACAATATAATCGACATCAAGCGCCTTAAATACATCAATATTGACTGCAGCCAGCTCTTTAGCATCATTCATTTCACCGCTATGGGCATGAAGTGCACCACAGCATACTTGACTCTCTGGAATATATACATCAAAGCCAGCCGCAGCCAATAGCTCAACCGTATTAACATTCGTATCGGCAAACATTACATCCATAATACAGCCACGGAACATCGCAACCTTGGCAATCGCTTCACCTTTGGCCGGATAAAACGTACCTAATCGTTCTACTACACCTTTGGCGCTAGCTGCTGGTAAAATGCTTTCCATCTCTGCCAAATGATCTGGAAATAGCTTCATCATCCCGGTCTTCCGAACAACCTTTTGCAGCCCTGACTTTTCATAAAGTGCAAGCGAGCCCCCGAGTAGCTTCAAAGCTCCACGCTTCGGAAACACAGCTCTAAACAATGTTTTACGCATTATTTTTACAGGTAGGGAATGCGTCGCATGCTCCTCTATTGCTTCTTTCGTTTGCTCAATTAATTGACCATATTTAACATCAGCAGGACATGCCGGTTCACAAGCACGACAGCCTAAGCATAAATTCATCTGATCCTCAAACTGCTGATCGGGCACCATTAGTCCATCAACAGCTGCCTTCATTAACGCAATTCTACCACGTGGTGATGCTGGCTCCATCCCCGTTTCCTTAAACGTCGGACAAGCAGGCAAACAGAAGCCGCAGCGCATACAATTGGTAAGCTGATCATAATCGAGCTTTTCTAAAAGTGTGCGAGCTAGCGGATTGGAATGCTCGATATTAGGTTTACCTAGTGTACTAGCCATGTTGGACCACCACTCTCTTCTTCGTTTCCTTGGCAAATACTTTACCAGGATTCAATATACCTAGCGGATCGAACGCTACTTTAATCCCTTTCATTACTTCAATCCCTGCTGCTCCAACCTTCCATTCCAAATAAGGTGCTTTCACAACACCGACGCCATGTTCCCCTGTAATTGTCCCGCCTAGCTCAATCGCAGCTTCGAAGATTTCGGCAAATGCCTGCTCAACACGATGCACCTCTTCATGATCGCGTGCATCTGTCGTTGCCGTAGGATGCAAATTTCCATCTCCAGCATGTCCAAACGTCGCAATATTTACATTATATTTTTGCGCTATAGCATTTGTTCGAAGCACCATATCGGCAATTTTGGAGCGTGGCACAGTCGCATCCTCAAGAATGGTCGTCGGACGCAAGCGAGCAAGTGCAGTAAATGCACTACGGCGTGCCGTTAGTAGCTTCTCTGCTTCCTCGCGATTTGCAGCAATTTCAATCCGATCCGCCTGCTCTACCTTACAGATGTTAAAGATTTGTTCAATATCACGCTCGACCATTTCTGGCTCACCGTCTTGTTCTATAATAAGTATTGCTGCCATATCCAGCGGCAATCCGATTTTGGCAAAATCATCTACGACACGAATCGTCGTATTGTCCAATATTTCCAATGTTGCCGGAATAATTTGCTGCTTAATAATGCTAGAAACAGTACGAGCCGCACCATAAATATCTTTATACATCGCAATCATCGTTTTTTTCGTTTTCGGCTGTGGTATGAGCTTGAGAATAGCTTCCGTAATAACAGCAAGCGTTCCCTCGGAGCCAACAAGCAGCTTAGTTAAATCATAGCCAGCGACATCCTTCGTCAGCTTTCCACCTGTATGAATAACAGAGCCATTCGGTAATACTGCGGTTAAGCCTAGCACATAATCCTTCGTCGTACCGTATTTCAGTCCGCGCAGTCCACCTGAGCATTCGGCTATATTGCCGCCAATTGTTGAAATTTTCATACTGCTAGGATCTGGTGGATAGAACAGTCCCATCGCTTCAACATGTGTAATAAACTGTCCAGTAATGATGCCCGGCTGAACCGTTGCCGTTAAGTTTTCCATATCTACTTCAATGATTTTGTTCATCCTGTGCATAACCATAACGATTCCACCTTGTGATGGTGTAGTACCTCCACAAAGATTAGTACCTGATCCCCTTGTTATAATAGGGATAAGATGATTGCTGGCAATTTTCATAATTGCACATACTTGTTCTGTCGTTTCTGGATAGATAACCCCATCAGGCAATCCCTGCAGCATTGGCGTACCATCATAAGAATGAGCGACTAACGCCTCTTGATCCGTTCTAAAATACTTGTCTCCGACAATTTCTCGCAACTGCTTACCTATAGCTTCATTCAACATTGAACAATCCCTCCATCATTAAAGTAGACAGGTCATCTGATGACTTTGTGTTGATTATAGCTTAATTACGTTGTACAGTATAGTCAATACAATTTTTTTGGAGGAAAGCTATGCAATCGATAAAGGTAGAAACAGAAAAAGGACATGAAATTGTTCAACGCGTAATCCTATCACAAATCGAGGATGGCAGCCTGCAGCCAGGCCAAAAATTACCGTCAGTCGTAGACTTAAGCACCTCCTTCGGAGTAGGTCGCTCGACGATACGTGAAGCGACTAGTGCATTAAAGGCAATGGGATGGATAGAGGTTAAGCATGGTGGCGGTACATTTGTCAGCAAGGTACTCCCTACTTTACAAGGTAGCTCACGCGATCCTTTTGAGGAAGCAGATGATATAAAAGAAATTTTAGAAGTTCGGATTTGGCTAGAAAGCGGTTCAGCATCGTTGGCTGCTGAGCATCGTAGCGATGAGGATGTAGCAAAGCTACAGCATATTATATCGTCGATGGAGCAGGCTGTGGAGCTTGATCATACTCAAATGAGCGAACAAGCAGATATTGATTTTCATCTAGCGATTGCGGCTGCTTCACATAATGAACTGCTCAATACATTAATGAGCTCACTAACGAGCAAACTTACTGCGACAATGGGCAAAACCAGACAGCTGTGGTTTTTTGAGGATAAATCGTCTAGTACATTGCTGCTGAACGAGCATCGAGCTATTTTTGAGGCGATCGTTGCTCAAAATGTAAAGCTTGCTAGCAAGCTGATGCAGGCACATTTGCAAAAGGTAGAAAAAGTGCTGAAGCGGAATGGATCGTGGTAAATGCAAAGAGGTCTCTCGAAATTCGAGAGACCTCTTACTGTTATTACAGAGCTTTTTGTTCTTAATAAGTTAGTCCGTGACCAAGTGTATAGATGTTACCATCACTATCCTCATATGCATAACGTAATCCTTCAGGCATATATTTGTCCTTGTCATAGCCGGCTACATCATTTCTCGATATACAGTCTCCATTGGCATCAACGGCAATAACTGCTTCGCTCGCTGGCAATGTCAACGGCAGCACACCTACTGGTTGGCTATTGCCCGCCATAACCTCAAACTGTGCCTTATAGAAGGTATCATATCCAGCGATCAATGCATCTGCCAAAGGCTCTACATCTCCAACAATCCACGGCAATGTAACATTGACACTAATAATTGCTTTTCCGCCGCGTTTTTGAATATTTTCTGCAATTTCCTTAAGATGTTCCATACGAAGCAAAGTAGTTTCTTGATACGAAGAACCATCTAACGCAGTTTCAGTTTTGTCCTCGCATATTTCAAGCTCCAAGAGCCCTGGTGTTGCATTAAAGTAAGCACCCGATTGAGGATTCAAGAACAACATAGCAACATCGGCTTCTTCATAGTTAAGGGTTAAATTGAATTGTCCAAGTTCTTGACATTCCTTCCTTGCTTTTTCAGTATAAGAAGTTGCTCGTGCTGCATCTTTGTGGAACACCTCCACATAAACCTTCTTACCTGCCATTTTTTCAGCTGTTAAAGGTAATGTCTCCTGTTGATTTTTAAGAATGGTTACTGATTTTTTATGTGCTTCATAAGCGGCTTCCCAGTTAGCTGGATTATTCACTGTTGATGCAGCACCTTCCGTTGACACATACGTACGATCATCAAATAGTCCTAGAGCAAACATTTCCGTAAGTAATCGTACATTGGCTTGATCGATACGTTTTTCACTGATCCATCCGCTGTTGATCGCTATTTTTAGATTTTCAATATCATTCGTATCCGCAACCATATCTGTACCAGCATTGATTGCTTTAGCAAAACGCTCCGCCTCGCTTAGTTCTTCAACACCCCAGCTCATTTTGCTCGTAATACCACTATCGCTATTTACATAGCCTTTGAAGCCCATCTTCTCTCTAAGTATATGATTAAGGAAATAATGATTGAATGTAAAACCAACCTCTTCGTAAGGGATATCTTCTCCCTCAAATTGTTGCACCATACTCTTTTTGATGCTAGGCATAGAGTAATACGGCATAATCGATGATGTACCATGATCTACCGCTGCTTGGAATGGTGGTAAATGATACTTTTCCAAGCTACCTGGTGTTGGATATAGATTCCACTTTCCTTCTTTATAATGAGGGTCAAATCCATTTTCCCTTGCGCCTCCGCCTGGGAAATGCTTTGTTGTCATCGCAATACTATGCTTACCTAATCTCTCACCTTGAAAAGCATCGATAATACGACCGATGGCATCAGCAATAAACTCTGGATCTTCACCAAACGTACCATATGTACGTTGCCATCTAGGATCTGTAACGGTATCAGCCATATACATATAGCCTTTTCTTATTCCAGTAGCATCCCATTCATCATGTGCAATTTGAGCAAATTGACTAATAAGCGATGCATCACCGCCATTTTTAATATCACCTTTCGCCGCTGCTGCAAGTCCTAAAGTTCCTGGCCATGTGGAAAAAATCCCAGCTGCATCATTCATACCAAAGATGAATTCTGTATTTTCGTTTCTTGAATTTGAAGCGATCAAGCAAGGAATACCAAGACGCGTTCCCTCACTTAATTCATTCATTGCATTAACCCATTCCGCCATTTGAGCTGGACTCCAGTTATCTCTCAAGATGAAATGTCGCAAATTCATTTTTTCGATCGTATGCGTCGTGCCCATTACTTTAGTAATAGCAAAAATACTTTCGCCCTTTTCCACAATACCTTCATCTAACACACCATTATAACTTGTCATACTTTTATCTTTTTGAGTAAGTCCCATCTGACGAGTATTAATAAGCATCATACCGACCTTTTCATCGATATTCATTAAGGAGACTAGATTTTCCGCACGTTCTTGCGGACTTAAACGCCAATCTTCATATGGATCTAGCTTCCCATCATTATTCAGATCTTTAAATTTCAATCCATCAACTTCAATGATATTCTTCGATTTAACTTCCAAATCAGGTTGTTTTACGTTAACTCCCATCGTTTACGCCTCCCAAAACTTTTTTGTAGCTTCCAGAAATGCTTCTCAGTAACAAAAAATTTTCCCCTATAAATAACCTCTAGATCAATCTATTGCTTGTCTTCTGCTAGCTGTTATACCTATGGTTTCCATTTAACTCTCACTTATGACAAATAAATGTACGTTATTGGCACATGTGTCCCGCACTTCCCAAGTTCACTTTATCTTCGATGCCGATTAAACTTCCTGCATTACTTCGTTATCTAAGTCTACTTTGCTGTATACTGTTATCATAACAACAATTTATCGAAAAAAATTGACGCATATTGCTAAAAATATTGTAAATGTTGCTGAATGAAAGGAAACGAGCTAATGAAGCAATCTATTCTTATTCCAGTTCTAAATAAAGGGTTTGAAATAAACTACTTTAGCAAGCAAAATCCAGATGATAACTGGCGTAATTGGCTTGAAACAGATGATCAATCATCGGATAATTTCTCTCAATTAGAAAATTTATTCCGATTGCATCGACATGATGTAATGGAGCTACTTGTATTTTTAGAGGGGGATTGTGAATTTTTCTGTGAGGGTAAGACCTATTCACTCAAGAAAGGTGATGTTGTCGTTATCCCTCCTTATGCCGTTCATCAAGCTACTGTTAAAAATTTTTCTAGCTATGAGCGAATTATTGTTAGCATTAGCGAGCATTTATTGGATGACTTTCTTGCTAGCTCACCATCTATGAAAGAAAATATTGTTTATCACAAGACACAGGATTCTTATGTGTTACATCTACATTCCAAAAAGTTTCAACATATTGTTACGTTACTTCAAGAGCTAAATAGTAAAGTAAAGATGGATAAAGATATTTTTTCCTTCTCAACAAATTACTTATTATTTCAATGTATTGAAATTATCTTCGATCCGGCTAGTAGTAAACCAAGCCTCAACAACAATAATAAACTAGACCAAAGGTTCTTATCAATACTAGAACATATTGAATTACATCTGACAGAGTCCGATCTAAGCTTAGTTAGTATATCTAGTCATTTCCATTTAAACAAGTACTACTTTTCTCATTATTTCACCAAAAACATGAGCCTATCGTTTTACCGTTATGTATCACTAAAACGTCTAGCTTATGCAGTAACTATGATTAAAGAGAATCAAATTTCTATAGAAAATATAGCTTTGAAATGTGGTTTTCTTGATTATTCTAGTTTTTATAGACTGTTCAAAAAGGAATACAATATTTCTCCTAAAAAATTACAGATGGAATATAAAAACTAATGGTTCAATGGCTGCATCTCTATCGTATCCATATATTATATTCATAGGGAGATAGATCATAGATGCTACCGTGGATTCGTCTTTGATTGTAATATTGAATAAATGCAGTCACAATCATGTACGTTTGCGGATAAGTCTCAAATTCATTGCGTCGGTAATACTCCAACTCCAATATAGAATGAAAGGATTCGATGTGTGCATTACTATTTGGTGTCTTTGGTGGGATGCGCTCATGGATCATTCCGTTAGAGACACTAGCCTTTTCAAATAGATGGCTAATGAACTGTGGGCCATTGTCAGAGTGTATAACAGGCTTGTCTTCCTTGCTAATGAGCATTCGCTTCTTCAGCGCTTCCTGCATGATTTGAACCAAGTGTTTGGCTTCACATGTCAATCCGATATGGTAAGCAATGATGGCACGGTCAAACACATCTATGATACACATGATGAAGAAAAAACGATGTTCTCCATCGATCCAGCCATACTTGATATCGGCTTCCCAGAGCTGATTGGATCCTGTGATTATCCGATTGTTAGCAAGGACTCTAGGATACTTTACGAGTAGCTGTGGAAAAATACATCCATATCCAACAATTGCTACTGGTCTAAACATATGTTTTCCTCTCTTTCTATTTATTAAATTTATAAGTCTAACTGTTCAATTGATCTTCCATTAGTAATGACGTTGTAAATACCACTCAACCGTTTTGAAAATTGCTTCATCAAGTGGTGTTGAAATATCGCCAAACTGTTTAACAAATTTTGAACTATCTACTACAAAAGATTTATTGAACTGATACAACATTTCGATGCTTTCTTTTGCTTCCGGTATAAATAACCCACCAAATCTCATCATTCCAATCCCCATTGTGCTAAGCTTCGGTGACTTCTTAATCGTATTGAATGCCAATTCCAAAAACTCTCGTGTCGTTACAGTTTTAGCATTTGGAATATGCCATACTTCTCCAAGTGCTTCCTCGTTTTCCCCTAATATCACTAGTGCTTTTCCAAAATCCTCAATGAACGAATAGGTATGTAATGCATCCAGATCCCCCGCGTATACTACTTTTTTTCCAGTCACCAGTTTATTAAACACGCGTTCTCCGACCGCAGAATTGAGCACATGTGGACCAAAAAAATCTGAAGCACGTCCAATACTTACTTTTACTTTCCCAGCAGTATGTGCCGCTATAAGATTTTCTGCTACTTTAGCTCTCACACTACCTTTCCTGGTAGTAGCGTTATAGGGTAGTCTCTCATGCATGGGTGCCAAAACTTCACCATACATATACAAATTATCCCCTACGACCAACTTAGCATTATTAAAAGCTGCACCTTCTATAACCCCCTTGATAAGATCTGGAAATAATTCTGGCCATTTTGTATAAGATGGTTGAGAACACTGATAAATTATATCTGCATTTTCAAATGAATGTTTAGCTTGTTCAATGTTTGATACATCGGCTACTATCGTCTCAACATTCGGATGAGACCAGCCATCTTTAGTCGTTACAATGTTTCTCACTTTCTTTCCTTTCCCATTAAGTTCTTGTATCACAGCCTTACCTAGTGCACCTCTACCAATTACAACATGCAATTCTTGATTATTTTTGTTCATATGTTCCTCCAATATTTCCTTTAATATTAATTCTCTTATTGAATACTGTGCCTTTTACCCATCTAATCAACATTCTGCTCCAATGACTAACAAGAAAACTTAAAATAACAGCCAATATAAGTTGAATGCTAACTTTAATAAATAAAGGAGTATTCAGAAAACGTATTCTGCGATAATAAGCCAAGCCACTTATTAGTAACATTGAATTTTTCTCTAAATAACACCATTAGTCCAATCGTTAAAGATGTACAAAGAAAGTTGTCCCAAATTGACCAAATCAAAGCATTCAAATTGTTCCCTCCAGATGCCATTGCAACATCAAACATGCCCTTTCCAGCAATTGATGCTACAAATAAAACGATACCGACACATAACCATATCAATCCCTTTTTCTTAGGATAATTACTAAACCATTTGTATTTATATGCTAAAATACCAACAATAAAGTAAAAAGCATATTTAGGAAAATTAGCATACTCTGCTTGAATGCCCCCCAAAAAACCTTCCCAATAATCAAGGGGATACCAAATTCTAATTCCATATGTAGCGAGGGAAACAATAAATGTGATATAAATAATGGAGAGGGAGAGTAACTAAAGGAAAACCAAAAATATGGGGATAACAAGCTTGAGTGATCGTTCTCTTAAAAATTTCATACCACCTTTTTTATTGTATGATAATGAAATTAAATATGTAAATAAACAGATTTTAATCATTAATAAGTCATGTTGGGATGTAATTTCAAACTCATTCTTAAGCTGTTCAAAATATTCTCCTTCCCTTGCATTTGTCTAAACGTCTACACAACTACTATAATTTTATTGTGTTAACGCTGCGTCATCGTCATGTTAATGATTAGTTAAGAGTAGTCATACTATTAATATGATTAAATTAACAAAATCTAGGATACTGGCTAAACTAGTAAACACTAGTTTGCCTACAGTCTAACAGCCTTGCCCAACCGGCTAAGGCTGTTTATTTATTCCAATATCATTTCGCCAAAATATTGTGAAAGATGATAATTAATAGCACCCGTCGGACTCCATGCCTGCTTCTTGGCTTTTAGTAATCAAGGTTTGCAATTGCTTCCCATCATTTTTTTCACCTGTTGTAACGATAGCAGCCGTAATGATACGTTCTTCATTCATTGCAATATGTGTCTTATAACCAAAGATTGAGGAATCCGCCGTTTTGTGTCCTACACGTGCATCTGGTTCATTCGAGAGTTGAAGTTGCTGTGTGAAAGGAATTGAGCTAATGAAGCAATCTATTCTTATTCCAGTTCTAAATAAAGGATTTGAAATAAACTACTTTATCAAGCAAAATCCAGATGGTAACTGGCGTAATTGGCTTGAGACAGATGATCAATCATCGGATAACTTCTCTCAATTAGAAAATTTATTCCGATTGCATCGACATGATCTATTGAATTACATCTAACAGAGTCCGATCTAAGCCTAGTAAGTGTATCTAGTAATTTCCATTTGAATAAGTACTACTTTTCTCATTATTTCACCAAAACATCAGCGGCATCTGTTGACTCAGACAATAAGAGGCGCCTTGCTTCCTGCAGTCTCAATTTTTTTTTGAAACTGAATCGGACTCATAGCGGTGATTTCTTTGAAGTGTCTATGAAGCGACGGTGCACTCATATTCGCTATTTCCGCAAGCTCCTCAATGCGAAAAGCTCTATCATAGTTATGTATAATATGTTCCATAACATCTCTAATTCGATAGCCATAACTACCCTCTATTGCCATTTGTTCCAGCGCATCCCCATGCTGACCTCGCAGAATCCTATAGAGAATTTCCTTCGTGAATAATGGAGCAAGTACCGGGATATCTTCCGGATTGTCTAATAAACAAGCTAACCTGACTACTGCATCTAGTAGAGATGGCTCGACTTTGCTAACATACATAGCACGCTTCGCATTTCTTTTCGTGTTTGCTAACATATTATAATCACTTAAAACATCTAAAATTTGACTTGGGGTAAATTCAAGCTTTAGTGCCAAGTATGGAGCGTCGGAAGAGGCTTTAATCACTTGCCCCTTAACCGGTAAGCCAACAGACGACACAATATAATCCGAAGCGCCATACTTAAAGCTTTCCTCTGCCAGTAATACTTCCTTCTCCCCTTGAACAATAATACAGAATGATGGGTTCACCCATGGGTAATTAATGAAGAGCAAAGTCGCCCTGTTATTAAGAAGCTCTTGATCTTGGTATCAATTTTTTCGATACGGCAAATGTCTATTCAGATGGTACAAGCGAAGAAATCGTTGGACGTGCGCTAAAAGATTATGCTAATCGTGATGAAATTGTACTTGCTACAAAGGTACATTTTCGAATGCATGAAGGTCCAAATGGTGCTGGTCTATCCCGTAAAGCAATTATGAGTGAAATCGATAAAAGTTTGAAGCGACTTGGTACCGATTATGTCGACCTTTATCAAATTCACCGCTGGGATTACAATACACCTATCGAAGAAACTATGGAAGCGTTACACGATGTGGTGAAGGCTGGGAAGGTAAGATATATCGGCGCTTCTGCTATGTATGCATGGCAATTCCATAAGGCTCTACATGTAGCGGAGAAAAATGGGTGGACGAAGTTTGTATCGATGCAAAATCATTTAAACCTCATCTATCGTGAAGAGGAACGGAAAATGCTACCGCTCTGTAAGGAAGAGAAAATCGGGGTAATTCCTTATAGCCCGCTTGCTTCAGGAAGATTGACTCGTGACTGGTCAGAAACAACGCATCGTTCCGAAACCGATCAAACACAAAAATCTAAATACGATGCAACCGCTAATGCCGATCGATTAGTTGTGGAGAGGTTAGCAGCAATTGCAAAGGAACGTGGCGTTCCACGTATTAATATCGCACTTGCCTGGTTGCTGCAGAAGGAACCAATAACAGCTCCTATTATCGGTGCTACGAAAATATCTCATCTCGAAGGTGCAGTAGGCGCTCTATCTATTAAGTTAACAGCTGCAGAAATTGCGTCTCTAGAAGAGCCATATGTAGCTCATCCAATTATTAGTTTTAGTTAAATCGTTATGATGGTAATCTGATTCCGTCTTTCTGCTGTTTATTAGAATACCCGTGAACTTCAAAAAGAGGTGCTATTTATGGGTATTTAATTTGATGATTTTGAAAGATAACCTACGTTTTTCACAAAAAACTGCAACTCATCTATCTATAAATGCAAGTTACTTTTGAAACGTTGTTCCTCATTCAATCTAGTGTTACTATTCAGTCAATAGGAATTCTGTAAAAGGGCGTGATCATTATTCGTTTAATAATTGACGAATCTGAAGATTACAATGAGATTGAAATTATAATTAAATGTCCCCGAGTCGATGAGCGGCTTGAACGTTTGATTGAACAATTTAAACACTATGAAATTATGTTAACTGGAAAGAGAGATGCTAGAACATATTCCCTTGCTGCGGAAAATTTATATTACTTCGAGTCTGTCGATAATAAATCATTTCTTTATGATGAGAAAGAAGTGTATGAAAGTAACTTGAAATTATTTGAGCTTGAACAATTAGTACGCGGAACACATTTTATCCGCATTAGTAAAAACTTGATTGTCAATACAACACATATTGATAACGTACGCGCTTTATTCAACGGAAAATTTGAGGCTATGTTAACAAATGGAGAAAAAATAATTGTCAACAGACATTATGTCAAAGCATTTAAAGAAAAGTTTTTAACGTAAGGGGGAAATCGTATGAAAGAATTTATGAAGTATATTGTATCCGGTTGTATTTCGTTCACATTTAGCTGTATTTTTTATCTCTTTTTTAGTCTATTAACTATTTTCCCTCCTTTTGATGAACAACTAGCCGTCACTATGTTATTTATTTCTATTGGCATCATGTCATTGATTTACTTAACCCATTTATTACCTATCCGAAGTCCTTTTGTTTTCAGATTATTGGAGGTTTTGGCTGTCATCATCGTTCTGCTTGTGGCCATCGTATTTTTCAATATGGTTCCATTCCAAACTACGTATATTCTTTATGTACTAGCGATCGGATTATTGATATATGCGATCGTAATTTTCATCCTATTTACTGGGGACCAAGCGGCTGCAAGAAAAATAAATTCCGTAATACGGACTCAGAAAAAGGAGGATATCAGATGAAGAAAATAATTAAAGTAGATAACTTGTCTAAATCGTTTGGAAAAGTCCAGGCGGTGAACAACGTTAGCTTTTACGTCGAGGAAGGTACTCTCTTCTCTTTTTTAGGGACGAATGGTGCTGGAAAATCGACAACCATCTCTATTCTTTTGACGCTCTTACAACAAGACAAAGGCACCGTTAAAGTGAATGGCTATACCGTCGGAAATGAAGATTCTAAAATTCGCCAAGAAATTGGTGTTGTCTTTCAAGAAAGTCTAATGGATTCCTTACTCACTGTGGAAGAGAATTTAAAGATCCGTGGATCGTTTTATGGAATGTCTAGAAAAGAAAGAGCAGAAGCAATTAAAAGAGTTGTCGCCATAGCAGACTTGAATTCTTTCCTAAAGCGACCCTATGGTAAATTATCAGGCGGCGAAAAACGGAGGGCAGATATTGCGAGAGCGCTTATTCATAACCCTACTATTTTAGTACTTGACGAACCAACGACTGGTCTTGATTCACAAAGCAGAAAAAACATTTGGGAAACAATCATCCAGCTTCAAAGTGTGACGAAAATGACCGTGTTTTTGACAACCCATTATATCGAGGAAGCCGCGAGCTCGGATTATGTCGTCGTCATGAAGAATGGGCGTATTATTGCAAAAGGTACCCCAGAAAAACTAAAAAACAAGTATTCATCCCATAAACTTATATGTACTACGAATGATGAAGAAGATTTGAAAAAAAGACTTATTGCGGAAGATTACAAATTTGAAATTAAAAAATCACTCATCCACTTCCCACTAGTGGAAACAACGGATGCGATTCCAATTTTGAACAAATTCTCTGATCTAATCTCGTCCTTCGAAGTACGAAAACCTAGTTTAGATGATGTGTTCATTACGATTAATGAATATGGTGGTGATAAACGATGATGGCATTCACTAAACGCAATATCCTCTTATACTTTAGAGATAAAACAGCAGTCTTTTTTTCAATACTTGCCGTACTTATTCTTATTGCTTTATACGTTATATTTTTGGGTGATTTAACTTCAAAAAACATTCCTGACTTCCCATCGAAAGAAGCACTGCTCAAATCTTGGTTCATTGCAGGAATTTTATCAGTCACATCGTTAACAACGACATTAGGTTCTTTCGGAATTCTTGTCGAAGATCGAGCAAATAAGACATATATGGACTTTTACTCCTCTCCTATTTCACGGGCGAAGTTAGTCGGAGGCTATATTTTCAGTGCATTGATTATTGGTTTTATTATGTGTTTATTCACATTTATTGCAGCAGAAATCTTTTTTTTCATCACTGGGGAAGCATTGTTACCTTTTAACAAAATGCTTGCAGTAGTTGGTGTCATCATTTTGGCTGTTTTATCGAGTGCATCGATGGTTCTATTGCTAGTCTCATTCTTTGAAACATCAAATGCTTTTGCTGCAGCTAGTACTGTCATTGGGACACTTCTTGGTTTTTTAGCTGGCATTTATATTCCGATTGGTAGTTTACCTGATTACTTACAAACGATCGTAAAATTTTTCCCGGTTTCCCATTCAGCCGCATTATTCCGTCAGTTATTAATGGATACGCCTCTACTTGACGCTTTTGCCAATACTTCTACTGAAATGAAAGAAGCATTTCAATTCGATATGGGAGTCTTTTATGAAATTAATGATAGTCATATGTCTACTTTGTTTAGTATTTTCTACCTCATTGGCATAACCATCGTCTTTTTCCTTATTTCTCTGCTCGTTTTGAGGAAAAAAAACAAATGAATTTCACCGAAATTTCACTTCTTATGTAATATGTATTCGCGATAAAGGAGGTTTGTGTCATATACATAGTCATGTTGCTGTCATGATCTATGCTTCACTTCTACTCAAAAAAGTAGCACAAACCATTGTCTTGGTTTGTGCTACTTTTTTAAAATATGCTATAAGCTATTTTGACATAAAAATCGATTACTCTATGAAAATCTCTTGCAATACTCTACCATCACATGGTCCAAAGTTAATATCTAACATTTTCGCCATCGTTGGTGCTAGATCAACGACCTCTGCATCGCCAAACGAATAGTTGCTTTTTATGCCCTCGCCAGATACAACCAACACGCTTGTATAATCAGGCTTGTTCGGAGAGTAGCCATGTGTAGCATAGACCTTCCCTTGTTCTTCTAAATCTATTAGGATGGGCTCATCATAATCATCTTCAAAGCAATAGCCGACCTTAGCTTCCAGCATATATCGCAGCGAGCTATCTACATGAAAACGATCCAGATCATTTCCCGTTAATATACTCTCAATGCCATAAGCATTGTCTTGCAAGGCTTGCTTAATCAACTTCACGGCTAACGCTTCAGCCTCATCATCGCCGACTTTGAGATGTAAATAAGCAGCTCCACCCGCTCCTTGCACATATGCTCTCCACTTCATCTCCCCGTTTTCCTCATAGATCAGCCCATGCTCTTTCAATAAAGTGTTAAGATGCACCTTATATCGAACATCTTTCTGTCCATGATCTCCAACGACAATAAACGTTGTCTGTTCCTTGATACCAGCTTCCTCAACAGCTCTCATCAAATCACCGAGCCTATTGTCCATACGCTGAATGACCTCCTCAATATGAGGACCCTTAGTGCCAAAAACATGCTTAGCATCATCAAGATCAATCAAATGCATCAGAAGTAAATTTGGTTTCTTACGCTTGATCGTGTCAACGGCACACATCGTTGTAAAATCATCAAGATAAGGCTGCTGAATGCCTTGGCGAACGCGTCCATATTTCAGTTCCATATTGAGGCTGTACAATGGGCTACCGTTCTTCAATATTTTAAGCGCCTGATTTTCATTATTGATCGCTCGGATCTCAGGAATATTATATTTGATCGGAGCTTTCCCCGACACTGGCCATAATAGCCCCGCCGATGTCATCCCCTGCTTCTGGATGGCATCATATATTGTAGGTACTTTAATATCACTTCTGAACCAGAACCAACGCTGATTCTCCGCATCGACAAAGGGTTGAAGCGGATTATTATGATATACTCCATGCTTATTGGGATAGACGCCTGTCACAAACGTTGTATGAATAACATAAGTCAACGTAGGGTATACACTTTTCAGCTTCGTACTATAAGCACCATTTTTCATTAAGGCTGCCATATTGGGAAGCTTACTTGCCATCTCCCAATTATCCTCTGAAAATGCATCATAGGATACAACAATTAAGTATTTATCTTTGTCTGCTTTATGAATCAAGATTACATCATCCTATCACTTCAATACTATTATTCTGTTCCTTAGGCAGCGTCAGAAATACTATCAATCCAATAATAAATAGCGGAATAATTGATAAAATACTAAACTTAGCGTTACCTGTCACTGTCGTCGTCATCGCCATAATAAACGGCCCGATAATAGCTGCGAATTTACCGAAAATATTGTAGAATCCAAAAAATTCATTAGAGTTTTCCTTCGGTATAATTTTCGCATAATATGATCGGCTTAATGCTTGAATGCCACCTTGCGCTGAACCAATGAGTGCACCAAGAATAAATATATGCCATACTGACGAAATGAAAAATGCAGCTATACAAGACACGATGTACGTAATAATACCAACAATGATCATTGTTCTTGCGGAATACTTTTTCGCCAAATTCCCATATAGTATAGCACATGGAAAAGCAATAATTTGAATGATTAATAATATACCTAGTAACGTAAATGTATCAAGCGTATCAGCACCTAGCACCGCTGTGGCATAGGGCACAACCATTTTAATAATCGTATCTACTCCATCAATATAACAAAAGTAAGCAATTAGAAATACAAACACTACTTTATAGCTTCGAATTTTTCTGAACGTGTCCGCTAGCCTTTTGAAGCTATTTAAGATTGGACGAGGTTCAGGCTCAATATAGTAACGATGCTGTACATCTCTAACCATCGGAACCGTGAGTAGTCCCCACCATAATGCCGTAATAATAAAGCCGATTTGATAGCCAATTGCTTTATCCATGCCCATAAAGAAAATCAATGCTAAGCTAATCCCGAAGGGAATAACACTAGATATATAACCATAGGCAAAGCCTCTAGAAGAAACCTTGTCCATACGATCATCCTTCGTTACATCTACTAGAAACGAATCATAAAATATATTAGATCCAGCAAAGCCGATTGCTGATAAAACATAAAATAGTATGAGCAACTGCCACTGGCCGCTACTAGGCGAAACAAAAGCGAGCGATACCGTGGACAGAATTCCTACTAGAGCAAAAAATAGAAAGAAGCGCTTTTTCTTATCCTTATAGTCGGCTAATGTACCTAATATCGGACTAAGAACTGCAATAATGATACTTGCTAACGAATTGAAATAACCTAGATCCATGCTACTGTTTACATTATTGAACATACCAAAAACAATCGGTAATAACGCCGTTGTAACCGCCATTGAATAAGCCGAATTCCCGCAATCATATAAAATCCACGATCTCTCTTCCCTGGTTAACTTCATAGACACCTCTCCTGCATATCGTTAATTAACTCAACTATACAGTTACAAGGTCATGCTAGTGTTAAAAGTAAGTTAAGCAGGCGTAAAGTTTCACTGTAGACACACAGAAAAAAACCTGATTATTGGTAGGGAAACACCACAATCAGGTTTTTTTCTGTGTGTTATTATTCTCGGCTAGCAACTTAATAGCTAGAACTTCCTTTTAATGTTTAACGAGTTAATTAAAATTAATCCGTCCTGTATTATACCATAACGCATCATTACTGCTAGCTTTATGTACATCCACTAACAAATTATTCTCTGGATGATAAGCGACGCTTGGTTTTGATGATGCACCTGAATCCCACACATAATTATGAATCCACTCAATACTCGTGCCATGTATATTACCAATGTTATACCAGATTAACCCGGTACTTTCGCTGCTGTGCATTTCAATCACTTTATTCTGATCTATAAATGTAACAGTAGGCTCTTTGCCATCTTGACCCTGCATATTACCGAAACCATTCCATGAAATGACCTTATTCGATGCCATCGTACCTGTCGCGTATTTTAATTGACTGTCATTACGATATACAACGATAATCTGGTCATCTTGAATATCTACATCGGGATGCTCACCATTATAATTATTAATCGTACCCGAAACATTCCATTCGATTTTATAATTTGAGGCATTCACAGTCCCTGTCTGATAATGTAATTTACCGCCGTTTATATAGACGAGTACAATTTTATTCCCTTCCATCGCAATGTGTGGCCAAGAACCTTCAGTTTGCTGGCTTCCAAGCTTAATTGCTTCATTAGTGTGCCATGTAATAGTAGAGTTAGTTTCTAACTTACCGATATTAGCCCATAGTCCTGAACCAGAACCATCCGTCTGATTCACCTGGACAACAATCGTTTGCCCATTAATGTTCGTCACATCACTGCTCGGCTGTACTCCATTTTTATTGTTACCACCTGGATTAATACGTTCATTTGTTACCCATTGAATATAACCATTTCCTTCAATCATTCCGACTGAATACCATAAGTTATTGTTAAATATACCTTCTCCTTTATGGATCTCGACAATTCTGCCATCATCAGTAATGGATACAGATGGATCCTGTCCATTTTGTGTACCACCTTGTTTTTCTACTCTATAATTATAGTCTCGCATCGGTACGAAAAACTGATCATAAACTTTCGTTATCACCTCATATGAATCCGTAGAAACATAATGATTTGTTCCAAGTTTATGATTCATATAGGCAAATTGCGTCCAGCGCTGTGCTGCTTCGCCATCACCATAGGGAAACTTATAAAACCAAGCACCTTCATTACCGTTCAAGCTATAGAATCTAATCGTATATCCTTGTTCAGATGCAAGAGACATCATCTGCTCTAGTCTATCTTGATCATCTTGTGACCAATTACCAGGCATTAATAAGTCAAAGCCACTCTCGATATGTTTCCAATGTATTGCATAGAAACGATGATAAATGTCCGCTTCTGTTGGGAAGTAATTATTTACGTTACTATATCTGCTATCCGTTGTACTATAAACTTCATCTTTGAAAGCTAGCAGTTTTCCTCCTGAGTTAGAAATCAGTTGAAAATATGCATCTTTCAGTTCTTCGGCTCCCGATAGACAAATCGTAATTGCTCCTTCGCTGTAGCTATTTCGATCTCCTACGTAACCAAAGCTCATTAATCCCTCATAATGCTGAAAGATCGCTTGCAGTGAGCTTGCGACATCCGCATAGTTCGGACTATTTGCAATTTTCATATCCAAATTAATAATGATGCTTTTTCCATCACCATGTAAACTGCCGCCATTTTGTTCTACTTGAGCTACAACATCCTCAAAGTACTTGTACAAATCTCTCGTATTTGGCGAAGCCGCTGCATCATGTTTTACATAAAGCTTTACTTTACCTTGCAAGTAGCTAGGGTATTGCGAACCTGAATAAGTGCTTTTGTTGCTATCTACCATAAAATCAAGTTCAACATTGTAAAATTTTTGAGCGAGTGCATTAAGAAACTTTTGATCTGGATCACTTTCATCATAAGTATCATGAAAAGCTTTATATTGATTGGCGTTCATTACAATAGTGCTTGCTGTGGCACTTGCTGAAGTGAAAGATAATAACATAATGAAACAAAATGTAATTGATGACAATTTGACAAACCATAAATACGGCTTATGCACTGTTACCACTCCTTGTTTTCAATTTATTATTTTCGTTCTCGGCGAATCCAGAAATTAAACATATCATTTCTTAAATAGTCAAAGGAATAGAGCACTTCTTTATTTTTTTCATTATAATGGAGCTGCTTCATAAGAATGACTGGCGTCTCTTCTTCCTTATCTATTTGCAGTCTCGCAACATACTTATCTTTCTTTAAAGGGACAAGTAGCTCTGTATCTGCTCTAGCAATATTGATTTTGCATTTATCCTCTAGAAAACCAAATAAAGAGCCAGAGAAATCAACACGTTCAAACGCATCACCAACTAAATCTTTTGGCAATATATTAATAGAGTAAGCTACTGGCTCACCATCGGCATATCGCATTCGTTCCAACTTAATAACCATGCTGTTTTCTGCAATGTTCAGTGCAGCTGCCCATTCCTTGGTGCATGGTACTTCCCCGATCATTTCCTTGTTCTCTTCTTCATTCAAACCTGCCGCCTTAATCATAGTACCAATACTTTGCAGCATCTCAAGGCGGCTCGGAATAATCGGAAGCGGCTTAATGACAAAAGTACCTACTCCATGCTTTACTAGCAACTTACCTTCCTGCTCTAGCAACTTAATAGCTGCTCGCAATGTCTCCCTACTCACATTGAAATATTTGGCCAGCTCGTATTCAGAAGGTAACTTTTGTCCGACCTTCCAGAGCTTATTGTCGATCATTTTTTCTATGTCTAGTTTAATCATCTGATAGGTTCCCATTATGCCTAGCCCCGCTTTATATAATATCATTCCTGTATAAGTAAACTTACCTTTAAAACATCAGATAACTCTTTATTACTACAAAGGATAAGAGAATGATCATTGATTTCTAACCGTTGAACTATTCCACCAGCCTCCTCTGCAATTAACGCACCAGCGCACATGTCCCAATCATTGAGATTGAATTCCCAAAAGCCGTCAAAATACGAGGCGGCTACAAAACATAAATCTAGCGCCGCACTGCCCGTACGTCGAATGCCCGCAACCTGGCTAATCATACTATTAAAATATTTTAGATTAATGTACTCTGAATGGCCGCCTCCGGGAAATCCAGTAGCCAATAAGCTCTGTTCCAATTGATTAGTATTGGATACGGAGATACGCTTCCCGTTCAAATATGCACCGCCCTGTCTAGTTGCACAAAACTTCATATTGAGCCACGGCGAATAAACCATTCCAACCTGAGTAATACCGTTATGTTGTAAGGCGATCGAAATTGATGATATTGGAAAATGATGAATGAAATTGGTTGTGCCATCGATAGGATCAATGACCCATAAGTAATCACTCCCATTGACATAGCTCCCTCTTTCTTCAGAGAGAATGCTATGCTCCGGATAAGCTTGCCTAATACAATCAATCAAAATACCCTCAGACTTTATATCTACATTTGTAACAAAATCAGTCGCATAACCCTTCGTACTTACTTGGAACTGATTGTCCTCAATGGCGATTTTCTGATAAGCAGCCGCCTTGTCTACCCACGTCTCTATTTCATCAATTAACTGATCTAAATTCATATCATCACAATTCCTTATTGTATTAATTCCACTATGTATTGCTCTGCATCCATGCGAAGAATTCGATGAGTCGTTGTTGTAGCTTCCGTATAATATAGCTTAGCCTTACAATGCTCAGAGATCATTTCCTCAATCTCTTTATGCGGAAGCTGATACGTTCCTTCGTCATCAGCACTAACAATAACAGCTTGTGGGTTTATGCTATTAAGCCACTCCCCTGAAATCTGATGTCTGTCACCATGGTGAGGAGCTTGTACGACCATAATGTTTTCAAGCTCCTTTTGATAAGGCTCCCAAAAGTCCAATTCCACATCAGAAGTAAGTAGCGCAATCGATTCATCTTTATAGCTTATAATAACTGCCATTGCCGTAGAATTGAGCATTCGGTCAATTTTTTTCAAGCGCTCCATCTGCTCTACAAGACAGCTCATATCTAGCTCATTCAGCTCTAATCTCAGTTGTTTCAGCTTGCTCATATCTGGCATTAATAGCTTATAAGACAAATCTTGTTCGTGAAATGTTGTAGGCTTCTCCACGATATTAATAGAGATATTGAGTTCTCTTGCTCTATTAACAATTTGAATATACAACGATAAAGAAGCAAGCATCGGCGTTGAATAGTCTATGAGACGACTTTCCAATATTAATTCAGGTAACATCAGATGAATCTTAATTTCTCCAATCGGAACATTACCTAAAACCTCATATACCCCACCAATATGATCCTTATGAAAATGAGTGATGACAAGCACATCAATTTTCTCAATGTTATGCTCTCGAACATATTGTGCCAAACTTATTCTACGTGGATTAGTGCAAGATTTAACATCCCCACCATCAACAACAAGACAAAAACTCTGATTACCATTCGTATGTCTAATAATCGTTGCTTCACCAAAGCCTACATTCAAAAAATCAATGACGCAGGTCATGCTGAGCCCCTCCTATTGATCGCTTAATATAAAAGACTGAAAATACAAGTACGAGTCCAACCATAATTATTGATGCTGCTGAACCATAACCAATTTGCAAATTATAAACACCTTGTCGATAAATATACTGGGTTATCGTAGTTGTTGAATTGGCAGGTCCACCACCAGTTAAAATGTTAACCTTATCGAACAGTCTAAAGGTATCAATCATACGCAGTAAAATAACAAACAACAGAGCAGGCATAATATTAGGAAGTGTAATATGTTTGAAAATGCTTACGGAATTAGCTCCGTCAACTTTAGCTGCCTCATATTGAGATTTGGGAACCCCCTGCAATGCTGCATAGATTAGTAAGAAAGCAAAAGGCGTCCATTGCCAAATATCTATAAATAGAATTGCATAAAACGCTATTCTAATATCCATCAAAAAATTAAATGGATCTAATCCAAACCAAGACAACATATGATTGATGATTCCATTATGATTACTCAGCATCATCTGCCATATTAAAGCTACCGTAACAGGTGGTAATAAAGAGGGTATCAAAATCGATACCCGCAAAATTTTTACCCCTCGCTTAACACTTTCAACCAAAACAGCAATAGCTAGTCCGAGAATCGTTTCAATCGAAACAGCAAGCAGCATGAATTTGGTAGTGTTCCAGACTGCTTGTTGGAATACCTCGTCCTTTAAGACATTAATATAATTACTTATTCCGATGTATTGCTTAGCTTCGCTTGCTAAGTAGTAATAATCCGTAAAGCTATTGGCAACCGTATAAACGATTGGGAACACCGTTAAACCCGTTAGCAGAAATAGTACTGGGGCCAGCATAGCCCACTGAAAGCGACGTTTACTATGCAATTCTCTAACACTCCTTCATATCGTGAGGGAAATTATTGCATAATCTGATTGATTGCTTGATTCGCATCAGATAGTGCGCTCTCGACTGATTTTGTTCCTGCAATAGCTGCTGATAGTTCAGTACCAAGAGCTTCTTCTACACGAGACCATTTCGCTGTTCTTGGTCTAGCTACAGAGTTTTGCAATGCTTCTAGCTGTGTTGGAAAGTGCTTATATTGGGCAGCTAATTCTTGATCTAGGTATACGCTTTTTCTAGTAGGAACTCCGCCATACTCAACCATTGCCTTCTGTATCTCACTGCTCGTAATGAACGTTAAAAATTGGGCTGCTAGCTCTGGTTGCTTCGCATTTGCCGTTACGCCCATCATCCAGTTACCAATCATTCCAGTTGCAGCTGCCTCTGCATTTGTAGTTGATTTAGCTGGAATAGCAGCATAGTCTGCACTTGCCTCTTCCCCTTTAATAAACCATGAAGGCCAGCCTAATGCCATCACTGCACGTCCCTCAGATACAGAACTAACAATATCAGTTGTCTCATAATTTGCACCTACAGCAAGTAATTGAATATAGGTATTCAATGCTTGTTTTGCCTCTTCAGAATCTACTTGTGCTTTCCAATCTGCATCAAACACTTGACCGCCATATGCCCAGAAAATTGGTAAGTAATCTGAAACGATTGGGTTGCCTTGCTGACCACGAATAACATATCCCGCTACATCATCTGCAGCATGAATTTCATTAGCTATTGTAAGAACCTCTTCCCAGCTTTGCGGAACATCGTAGTTATTACTTTCTAGCAACTGTTTGTTGTAGAAGAAGAGTTGCACATTTCCCGAGAAAGGTAATGCATATAGATCACCAGTAGCATATGGATGTTTTCCTAATGCGATCGAAGACTCTTCAAAATCAGCATCTGCTTCTACTCCTAGCTCGGATAAGTTCGCGAAAATTCCACCTTCACTAAGCTCAGGCATCCAAGGATCATCTGCCATTAGCAAATCATAAGCACCTTGCTTGTTTTTAGAATCAAGTGATATTTTTTGTTTCAAATCTGCAGCTTCAAGCCCAATAATTTCAATTTTCACATTATGTTCCTTCTCGAACGCTTCCTTTACAGCTTCCATTGCCGTTACATGTGAGCCACCTCGTGCAGCGATTACCAGCTTCTCCGGGCCTTTTGCTGAACAAGCTGTGAAGATCGAAACCATCATAATCGTGCTTAATATTATTGCAATTTGTTTTCTCATTTTTCTTATCCTCCTCTATTCTTTTACTGCACCAGCAGTCAAACCATTCATTAAATGTTTCTGCATGAAGATTGCGATCATTAGCACAGGAAGCATCGATACAATGCCACCACTTGCAACTTTGCCCCACTCAGTTAATTCCTGCTCACTATTTAACGTGGCAAGCTTCAGTGGGATCGTAAAATCTCCTGGACTTTGAATGAAAATAACACTATACAAATATTCATTCCAAGAAGCCATAAACGAAAGTATCGTTATCGCTGCAATTCCTGGAGACACCAACGGTAAAATTACTTTGTAGTAGATCGTAAATTCTGAAGCACCATCGATTCTTGCACTCTCTTCAATTTCATCTGGAATACTAGCGAAAAATGCAAGCATAAACCAAATAACTAGCGGTAAATTCACTAGAATATGAGCTAGAATAATAGGGATTTTCGTATTCAATAGCTCTAATTCGTTCATCAATATGTATAATGGCAGTGCAAAAGTGATTGGTGGTAGCACTCTAACAAGCAATATCCATATAAGCAGTGATTTATTGTACGCAATAGAAAAGCTTCTTCGTCCCAATACATAGGCACTTGCCAAGCCACATACCAATACAATCGTTAACGATGCTACTGTAATAATGAAACTGTTGAGTAATGGAAGGAAATAATTTTCTTTCATGAAAATGCTAATCATATGTTCCAATGTAAGGGAGTTAGGCAATAATGATACTTCCGTAAATAAATCTTCTGATTTCTGCATTGCCATCTTTACCATCCAATAAATCGGAAACAATGTTCCTAATAGAACGATAATTAATAAGCCATATTTGGGATGTAATTTCAAACTCATTCTTAAGCTGTTCAAAATATTCTCCTTCCCTTGCATTTGTCTAGACGTCTATACAACTACTATAATTTCAATGTGTTAACGCTGTGTCATCGTCATGTTAAGGATTAGTTAAGAGTCGTAATACTATTAATTAGAGAACTTGATGATCGTACCTTTCTTGTTTCTCGATACTATCTTGTGTACATATATAGCGACCGTATGTAGCGATCATTATTAGCAAAAAGTATGTTTTAGTGTATAAGTAACCAAGTTGTCAAGTTTACGTCATAGAACCTTCAAATATCTCCTATTATTAGCATCAACCCATATTTCAATAAATTATCTATTTTGCTATGATTAAATTAATAAAATCTAGGATGCTGGCCAAACTAGATTACAACAAGAAAAACATAGTGAAAGGAGTGAATAAGTAAATGACATACATTATCATTTTAAGTTTATTACTTGTTAGCTCAGTAGCACTGCTTGTCGCTGCAGGCAAACATATTATTAAGAATGATCCAGTATAAGGATTGTTCTTGGTTCTATACCAACTACTAATAATAAATACTGTTATTAGCAAACCCGAATCCCCCTCAACCTTATGGATTCGAGTGATTATTAACTGAAATGCACTAGATTTCCCATTACTACTTACAAGATCAAATAGATCTTGTAAGTACTCTTCCTTGCAGCCCTCTTATTCAAACAAAATAATCTAAGACAATAAATCTGTGATTTAAACAGAAAATGAGCTTTCGAAAGAACCCGTAAACATTGATATAGTAAAGTTTTGAGCAATGACTTACATCATCCCAACCATGCTTTTGGGCGGTTTTTTGTCACCCTTAAATAGTAGATTTTCCCTATTTTTAAGAGTTTTCACGTTTTAATTCCTATAAATACTTTACTCCCTCTTAGAGTTGTCCAACGCATGCCTTGCTTCTTCTACGTATTCCATACAAGTGGAATATCTAATATTGATTATTCTTATTAAATAAATCAGATTTGATTTTTCTGGGAGGTACATGAATGAAACATCTTAATCAATTGTGTCTGGAGTCGGCTAGACAATTCATGAAGCAACATGCAAGACCACTTGAACGTGCGATTTATGAACATGAGTTCGAATCTTCTTCCTACGAGCAGGTGCTTAACGAACTCATTAAGTTTCAAAATTCGGACGGCGGGTTTGGCAATGGACTGGAACCCGATCTGCGTTGCAAGGAATCATCCGCTTTGGCTACGACGCGTGCGCTTGATATATTGGGAGCCCTTTCTTCTTCGGATATGAAAAATGTGATAGTTCACGAGGCTCTTACCTTTCTGGTTAATTCATATCGAGACGATCGGCATGGGTGGGACATTATACCTCAGGAAGCTGAGAACGCTCCTCGCGCAGTCTGGTGGAAATACGGTGTCTTTTCTGAAAATTGGGGTAATCCTAATGCAGATATCGTTGCTTTTTTCTTGGACTATCGCTTACAGGTGCCATATGAGAAACTCGATACTCTGGTCCGCTTTGCAATCGATTATTTACTGACTGGCTGCGAATTAAAGGAAATGCATGAGCTGTTCTGCTTCTTGCACCTAAGTGAGCGGTTGGATGAAACACATCGTGCAACAATTGAAAGAAAAATGCAGCTCTTCCTTGACAACTGCGTCGTCTCGGATCCGGGGCAACGTGAAGGCTATGGAGCGAAGCCGCTGCAGGTTGCTGCCTCTCCCAAATCGCAGTATTATATGAAATATGCAGATGTGATATCCATTGAGTTGGATGAACTGATCGGTAACCAAGGCGAGGACGGTGCTTGGGAGCCCAACTGGACATGGTATCAATACGAAGATGAGTGGTTGCATGCAAAAGAAGAATGGAAAGGCATTCTTACTTTACAATCGTTGCGGACGCTACGGAATTATAATCGCATCTGCTAACCTTGTAGTAGCAGTATATATGTTGAACAAATATGGTCTAAGTAGAGGTGAAGTCATATGCTCCTCTAGCAGTACTTTCTCTAACGCATCACTGTCATTCCACGGGACCAAAATAATATCATCCAAGCTATTTTCACTTTGACCACCAGTGCCTGGAATCACCTTTTCTTGATCATGAAAGTTTTGTATCGTCTTTTTCATATCAGAGCTAGGAAAGGAAGTGAAATGTGCTAGCTACTCCCCCTGCTAAATAATGTTTAGCTTCCTCTAAATTAGCTATTGATTGTACGTATGTCATATCTAGTCTTCCTCCTTGTAATGATATCTATTGAAAGTGGTACACTCTAGAACTAGCTTGCTCATCTAGAGGAAACATCGGGCGTATAATACGCTGATATTGACTAGGATCTAACCCTACAGAATACAAATTACCTATATTTCCAAGTCAATATGATGTATTGGCAGTGTTCGTGGTCAAAATCTGGACATAGAATTATCCAAGCATATGACAAAGAAGCCCATCATGTGCATCTTTGTCATAGCATTTAAAGCCGAACTCTTTTGTTTCTGTGCATCGAACGAAAAAAAATGATACTATGTATAATGGGTAAAGATCTTTGCTATGGCTTATATCCTTTTTATATGTTAAGCCCTTGCTTCCGATGCGACTTTTCATTTGCTGGATGCATAGTCAAGATGTACAACTGAAAAGTTTAAGGAGAAGATAATGTGAGTAACGAACAAAATTTTTGGCTTGATTTACCGAAGCCATTTTTTATATTAGCACCAATGGAAGATGTTACAGATGTGGTATTCCGTCACGTCGTTAGTGAAGCTGCAAAACCTGACGTGTTTTTCACGGAATTCACAAGTACAGACAGTTATTGTCATCCTGTAGGAAATGAAAGTACACGTGATCGATTAACGTTCACAGAAGATGAGCAACCGATTGTCGCTCATATTTGGGGTAATAAACCAGCATTGTTTGAACAGATGAGTATTGATCTGAAAAAACTTGGTTTTCGTGGTATCGATCTCAACATGGGATGTCCAGTACAAAACGTCGCATCCAATGGAAAAGGTGCTGGATTAATACAACATCCACAAGTTGCAGCAGAAATTATTCAAGCAGCAAAAGCAGGCGGATTACCGGTTAGTGTTAAAACAAGATTGGGTTACTTTGAGATTGACGAGTGGCGCGATTGGTTAGGACATATATTGAAACAAGATATTGCGAATCTTTCCATTCACCTTCGCACAAAAAAAGAGATGAGTAAAGTAGATGCACACTGGGAACTCATCCCTGAAATAAAAAAATTACGCGATGAAATTGCTCCAAATACGTTGATAACCATTAATGGAGATATTCCTGACCGCGCAACAGGATTAAAATTAGTAGAACAATACGGCATTGATGGTGTCATGATTGGCCGCGGCATTTTCACAAATCCATTTGCTTTTGAAGAAGAACCTAAAGAACATAGCGCGAAGGAATTTCTCGATTTACTTCATTTACATTTGGATCTTCACGATAAATATTCAGAAGAAAACCATCCACGTCTATTTAAACCATTACTTCGCTTTTTCAAAATCTATGTTCGTGGATTTAGAGGCGCAGGCGAGCTAAGAAGCCAATTAATGCATACTAATTCAACAGATGAAGTACGTCTTTTAGTGAAGAATATTTTAGATGAAGTATTAGATTGAAGTGTACCCACCAATTCATGATTAAAAAAACTATATCAAAAATAATGAGAGACCTATCAAAAGTTCAATGAACTCTTGAAGGGTCTCTCATTTTCACACTATGTGGTCTTCCTTTCATGGAAACTCTTGATATTTTATTTAGTCTAATTCGTAATAACTGCATACAACCTGTCCAACCGCTTTAGCAGCTACGATAAGAGCATCTTCGTCAATATCAAATTTCGGATGATGATTGAAGTAAGGCTGTTCTACTCCTTTAGGTGAACAGGCAATGTAAAAGAAGCAAGCAGGGAATTTTTCCGCATAGTAAGCAAAATCTTCAGATGGAGGTAATGCTGGAAATTCTTTTACTTCTTTAATGTCTTTATCGTTCATGCTTTGTAAGCTTTCTGCTACTTTAGCTGTAAGCTCTGGATCGTTGTATAAAGGTGGATAATCTGGTGTGTACGTGAGCTCACATGTAACGTCAAACTCTTCTTCAATCCCCCTTGCAATACGTCTAATCTCTTTCGCAATCGTTTCACTTGTTTTTACATTCATATAACGAATATCGCCCTCAAGCTCCACACTATCCTTGATTACATTGAATGTACCTTTTCCGTCAAAAGATCCGATGGTGATGACACCGATATCAAATGGATTTAATCTGCGGCTTACAATAGTTTGCACAGCAGTAACAAAATAAGCAGCAGCAACAATCGCATCGTTAGCTAGATGCGGAGATGAGCCATGGCCGCCTATTCCTTGTACTTTTAATTTCATATATGCTCGTCCATTGAAGGAATATCCAGCATGATATCCTACTGTTCCCGCTGGACCCATTGGCAATAAATGAATTCCATAGATGGCATCTAAATCATCAATTAAACCAGACTCGACAATACTTTTTGCTCCACCCGGCGGAACCTCTTCAGCATGTTGATGAATGATTTTTATAGTTCCTGGAATAGAGTCTTTTAATTGAATGAAGCAATCAGCTAACACTAACAAGTAAGCCGTATGTCCATCATGCCCACATGCATGCATCACACCTTCATTTTTTGATTTAAACGGTACGTCAGTTTCTTCTGTAATGGGAAGAGCATCAAAATCCGCTCGCAGACCAATCGTATTGCCTGGTTTACCACCTTTAATGGTAACGATAATGCCATAACCGTTTCCAACATTCGTTTGAATATCCACATCTTTTCCTTTATAAAAATCTGTAATATACTGAGCTGTTTTCTCCTCTTTAAATGAAACCTCTGGATTCTCATGCAAATGGCGGCGTATAGAAATTATTTCTTCCTTGCGTGATTCTAACATGCTCATTAGTTCACTTTTCATTATTTTCGTCTCCTTAATTTATTAGTTAGCCGCTTTATTTGGCATTTGATATGTTTTTTTCGAATGATCATCTGACGGTTTACCAGCATCTTTTGGAACCATGATCAGAATGGAAAGTAATGAAAGGATTCCGAATATTACGTTTACGATAATCCCTACTGATGCCGCAAGCTCTATACTTCCTACCGCTGCTATTGAACTATAAACCGTTGCCGAGATGGCTACACCTATCGCACTGCCTAGTGAGCTTGCCATTTTATAAACACCAGCCGCTTCACCCACTTTATGTGATGGTGCATTGGAAACTGATGTGTCTGTAGATGGTGTAGCATATATACCAAGTCCAAGCCCGAATAAAACAAACCCAATAAATACGGCAACGGTGTACATAAAACCTGGCAAGAAAGTTAAAGCCATAAGCGCTACACCAACTGTTGTAATAAGAGCACCCCAAACCATGGGTGCCTTTGCTCCTACTCTTTGCAAAATTTTCTCACCGACACGAATCATCGCAAGAACAACGACTAAATAGCCAATGGAAAGCATCCCTGACTGAAATGCCGTGAACCCTCGACCTACTTGAACATACGTATTTGCAACAACTAGTGTTCCAGCAATCGCATTTAACAAAAAGTTAGAGTACGTTGCTCCAGCGAATGGTTTGTTTTTAAATAAAGAGAAATCAATAAGTGCGATATCTTTCCCTTTTTCAACCTTGAAGAAGACAATAGCTCCACCAATGGTAACGATGGCAAGAATAATCGTAATTGGACTTGTCCAGCCCAAATCCGCACCAAATGTAATAACAACGTTTAATGCAATCATGGTGACGATAAAGATTGCTAAACCACTGAAATCAAACTTAAACTTTCCGCTTCCTTCTCCTTTGCTTTCAGGTGTATCTTTAATGAGCCACATAGCAAGAATGGCAAAAACTATAGAAAAGATAAAAATCCATCTCCATCCCAAATACGTTGCAATGGCGCCACCTGCAAATGAGCAGACACCTGAACCTCCCCAAGACCCAATGGACCAGTAACTAAGAGCGCGCTGTCTGTCTTTTCCTTCGAAATAAGCCTTCATTAGAGCAATCGTTGCTGGCATAATACAAGCTGCGGAAAGCCCTTGAATAATGCGCCCGATAATTAATAAGACAGATCCTTGTGCAAAAACAAGACATAACGAACCAATAACACTTAAGATTAATCCAAGATAAGTAATTTTCTTACGCCCAATTTTATCTGCGATTCCACCAGCAGCAACGATAAATAACCCTGAGAATAATGCTGTTAAACTAATGGCAATATTTATTGTTCCATGCGAAATCCCTAAATCTGCTTGAACTGCCGGTATTACATTTACCATTGCCTGTGCAAAAAGCCAAAATGTAATAACGCCGAATACAATCCCAGCAATTAACTTATTGGTACCTTTGTAATTCGCTTCCATCGTTAATCCTCCCATAATTTAACTACATTTTATGTACCTTATCAATAAATAACTATGCAACGCACAGGGACTAACAGCATAACTTGCTCAAATAGTTACCCATCATCTCATCTATTTATTTCATAGAAAGTATGCCCCCAATACCTTGACCTCATTCTTTCATACAAGTAACCTTATCCCGCATTTGGTAACTAATCATTTTATAGTTCTCCCTAGTGCGTCTCTTAATAGACATATTTGCCAAATAAATTAAGGAGCAGTATCGCTTTCGTCAGGTACTGGGTATAGGCAAAACAAAGGACGACTGTCTATAGCCGCCCTCAATCGAACTAATGGTCAATAAAAGAAGCGGGACTTTACCCGCTCCGTTGCTGTATACGCCAATACACCTCAACTATTAGTCTTTCCTGACCAACAGAAAACAGCACTGTTATCGGTTCTTGAACAATAAATATAACTGCGTTTGAACAGCGATAACATTCGTGGTGGAGAAAATAATTATAGTTGTAAATTATGTTTGATACAATGGTCAAGGTATGTTAATATCAATGGTAATAAAAGTTAAAGGAGGCGTTTATTGTGAGTAAACAAATGATAGCAAAGGGCAAATTTATTAAGGGGAACTCGCATAGCTAGCCCTCTAAACTGCGAAATTCCCCTATTATTGAGAGGGGTATTATTTTGAGCCAATCATCAACAAAAATTTTCATTCGTAATTTCGAAAATGGGGACATGCCTTTGCTTGGCGAGTTGTACCAATCAGTAACAGCAAGAGAAAATGCAACATTTTGGTGGGTCGGGGACGAAGATAATTGGAGTAACGTTTATTGCGCATTTGAAGATGGGAAAATGGTCGCTAAGGGGCAAGTTAGCATCATTAACGTTGTACCTCCCGATCGTTCAAAAGAGAACAATCACTCCATATACGTCAATCTTAAAACCATTCCCGAAAGAGAAAATGACATTACTTTGCTCGACAACGTCTATCAATATCTTTTCATAAGAGCAAAACAATTAAAGGAAACTTTACCTAAAGAATATGGAACAATACTATGTGTTGGTAACGATTCGACAGAAACAGCAAACAATCAGTTTTTCATCCAAAAAGGATACCTTCATCTGAATAGTTTATATCGCATGAATCGAGACTTGAATGAACCGATTCCTGAATTAAAGCTACAAGAGGAGTTTCAATTTTCTTACTGGAAGATGGAGTCCTCTCGCGAGGTAAGAGATTACCTAGATGTAGAAGCTGAAGTTTGGCCTCACACTCCACTAGGACTTAATAGGTTGTCTGAATATAAGAATAACAAACTATGGACATCCATGGTCATACGTCAATCAGACGCTATTGTTGGCGGACTGATGGCATGGCAAGAAGCAGACCATGGTGTCATAGAGGATGTTTTTGTCCGCGAACCATGGAGAATACGCGGTATTGCCAAGTATTTGCTTACACAAGCTTTAAGATATCTCAAATCCCATCAGCCACAAAACGCTAAGCTCATGGTATTAACTACAAATAAATCAGCTTTATCTCTATACGAATCCGTTGGATTCTATACAGATAAAGAAGAGATACGGTACTTTACAATACTGAATTAGGCCAAAAAAAAGAGGGGCTCTCCGCCCCTCTTTACTATTTCCGCCAATACATCTCCGATATTAATTGTCCTTTCGCACTAACAGTGAGCAACACTCAACATGTGTTGCTCACTGTACTTTTGAGATGTTGTGGGGGAATTCATCATTTTTGTATATAATGATTAGTTATTAGTTTTTAGATTTGTTTCAAAGATAATAGTTGTCACTTTTATATTTGTTATGTAACCATGCTCAATGGACATTTAGCATCCGAAACAACCCATATGATATGCCCAAGCTGTATTTTTTGAAATTAAATAAAAAGCCTGTCTGCACAAATGAGCGATCCTGCTCGGAATCGTTTCATTGTGTATAGACAGGCTAATGCGGTTTGGATCTAATCGAAATCAGTTGACTGTAATCGATGAAGCAATACGGTCTAATATTCTCAGAATTAAGGTAACGGCTTCGGCTCGGGTCGTATAACCGCCGGGAGAAAATTTGTTATTACCCGTTCCCTTGGCTATGCCCATGTCCGAAGCTATCGCAATGGCTGTGTAAGCCCAAGCTGGGACTTGGTCCCCATCATCAAAGCCGAGTGGAGGAATCGAATCAATCTTGTCTTCGTACTCTAATACGCGCATCAGCATGACCGTGGTCTCGGAGCGAGTAATCCATCGCGACGGCCTGAACGTTGCATCTTCGTATCCTTTCACCAATCCGGCCGCAGCCGCTTGTAAAACATGGGGTTTTGCGTACTCGGGAATGCGTTCATGATCCTTAAAGGTCTGCGCCGGTTCTAATTGAGAAGACAAAGTGAGCGCCCTTGATAGCATCGTGGTGAATTGGGCGCGAGTAACCTCATCCTGTGGACCGAATCTGTCATCCGGATATCCGTTGATCCAGCCCAACTCCGTTGCCCTTACGATGTCTTCCTCGGCCCAGTGGCCTTTAATGTCAAGATAGTAATCCGGATAACTCGAGGGAATAGCGATCTCCAACAACAATCTTGGTTCTGCAGTTGTGCTGATACCCCCACTGTCAACCAGCTTGACGCGCGTTAATTGAATGATGGTATCGCCTTTTCCGATGGCTTCGAAGCGCAATGAGGCGAAGCGCACATTTCCGCTCTCCCCCTTGTTTTTGCCTATCTTAGTGTGCGCGAATGTAATTTCACCGTTCTCGGCGATTGGAGGGATCGTGAATCCTGCCCAAAGAGTGGATGCTTGTTGGAATGCCAATACTTCCGGGTCGTAGGATAGACGAAGCTCGTATCCATAAACGTCCCTCGCGTTAGGGCTTTCAACAGTAACCACTACTTCATCGTTAACTCTTACAGTGCTAAAGGAGCTGCTCAGTGAGAAAGTGGGTTTATCCTCTGCGTACGCCATGGTCGGCAACATGGCGAATAATAGAAACATGGCTAGCATCAGAGGCATTATTTGAATCTTCAAGTGAATCGTCTCCCTTGTTCGTAGAGATTGTATATAGAAATGGATAGACTTGGGACAGGTTCAAGGGTATCGACCACATCAAGCTTTGGTGATACCCTTGGGTAATATTAAAACAATTATTAATTTAAAATAAGATGTGCCAATGCGACAAGGCCTTCGATATCGATTACGTAATTACTCCAATAACTTCCTCGCAACTGCTGTTAAATCTTCGATATCTATTATACCGTCTTTATTCACGTCACTAGCTTTAAATTTATCCCAGTCACTATCGGTCGACTTCTTGCCATACCCAGCTGCCACAATCGCCAAATCTCCGATGCTTAATTTGTCGTCACCGTTGACATCGGCGGAGATTCTGGATGACTCGAAGGCTGTAATGGCCAATGTTAAGTTGGCTACAGCTTGATTGATCTGCTGTTGAGTTGCCGGGGCTTGATCGGCAACGGCTTGGGCTTGATCGATCGCCGTTTGCAGTAATGCCTTCGATCCGTTTACATATTGACCGTCGGCCTTGCCTTCTACTGCGGCGTTAACCTTGGATTGCGCTAAGCTAATTAACGTATTAAGGGCAGCCCTATCGACAGGTTCAATCGTTACGTCGAATGTGAAGGCGGATCCCGGTATTTGCAATTCCTGACCTATACCGTTAGCTAGGATCACATTACCAACCGCTACTGCAGTTTCAACTGGTACAGTGATAGGTTTGGAAACGAATGTGAAACTAACAAAATTGCCATTGACCGGAATCACTTGGTCTTCACCAAGCGCAACTGTCAGGAATCTAATATTCCCCGGAGACACCTCTTTCGACTCAATAACTACCAAACTTTCCGTCAGTGATTTCGCCTCTACGAATGTCAGTACATCGGGATCGAACTGTATCGTCAGATCTTGCCCATATACTTTTTGAAAATCGCTATCGGTCACTGCACTTATATTGAAGTTTAAATCAAATGGCGTACCTGATACAACAGATGCCGGACCGGTTAAATACGCTCCTTTATGGTCAACGCCCAGGTAGCCCTCAGGATCGGACACAGCGTAGAAAGCGTCCTTCGGGGAGAAATCACTGTTCCACATTAGCGGATTGTGACCTCTTCTCCAACTTTGACTGTCGTTAAGACCCCAGCTTGTAACGCGGTCGATATTAGCTGCGTATTTCTTATAGACTTGGAAGTATTCGGCGTAAACCTCCGCCTGTATCGCTTCAATCTCGGAGCCGTTGGTTATACCACGATTAATCCAGTAATTCCTCTCTTCCTCTGTGCCTGTCGAAGCGATTATATGGTCAATCCCACGATCTCTCAAATCCATGTAACCATTTGTTGGCTCGCCGTTATACGGAAACCAGGCAAACAGATCAAGCTCACTAATGCCAAGATCGACATCAGCGGACAGGAGATTAAGGATTCCGTTTTCCACGCTGGAAGGGGGGGTGTCCATAATGTAGTTGTGGGACTGCATACCTACACCCTCGATTAACTGGCGAGGATCGTTTGGATACTCATTTTTGTACCGCTCGTTGAGTTCTTTAGCCATCATCGCGACCAACTTCGATTTGCCATCCTGATACATATTAAAGTCATTGTAGAATAACTTGGCGTCAGTATTTTCACGGGCAAACACGAATGCATCATAGATGAAGTCGCTCGGATCTTCGTTTTCTAACATGTCTTTGCTGTAGGCCTTATACCAGCCGCTCTGGTTTCCTTGGCGAAGATAATCTTTCCAATTGGCGCCTTCAGGTATGCTTGACACTCCATCAACGAACGCCTCGTTGACGACATCCCAACTTGCGACTACACCGGGATAATAGGTGTCGAAGTGCTTGACTACGGTTTTGATAAAGCGCTCCATGTTTTCTCTGGCCTGTAATCTTGTGTAGTTGCCACTAGTACCACCGTTGACCCAGTTGGGAGTCTGGCCGTGCCACACCAGTACGTGTCCGTGCACCTTTATGCCGTTTTCTTGTGCTTGTCTAACCAGTTGGTCGGAAGCATGGTTCGACCCCTCGAAAATACTAAAAGTACCCGACGTTCCAGTGTTTCCAGTGGAAAGGTTGTCGGGCTTCATTACATTTTCAGCCGTGAGTGAGTTGTAGTGGGTAGATGTCAACAAGCCGCGAGTATTACTCGGATCTAAGTTACCAGCCCCACTATAAATGTTGCCCATTTCAAAGTAGTCCTCATAGGTTCTCCACAGTGACTCAGAACCGTTTCGGACTCTCAGTGCTACAATACGTGTGCTTAAAGCATTGATTGCATCGTTGATTTCTTTCAGCGTGGCGTTTGGATCGTCAATTAGATCCTTTACTTTATCGTATTCCATTTTGGCCAGTCGATATGTGGCTGGGGTATAAACATTCTCATCAAGCGCCACGAACTTATCTATGACCGTCTTCAGAGCGGTATCATCGGTGTTAGCCGAGGCCTGCATCGTAAAAGTCCCCGTCAGAAGAGCAGCCACCAAACAAATAAACAATAACTTTCTCATCTTTTTCATATTTTTTTCCTTTCCTTTAACATATTTGTATACTTCTTGAATCAAACACTAAATCATACTTATTCAGCTATTAGTCTCTATTTCAAGTATTTTGGAGCTAGTATAAAGTTGTGGACACAAAAAAGAGGACTGATAAAATAATATTGAAAGGTTGTGTCCAACTATGGGAACCAAGCAAGGAAAATATAGTGACGAGTTCAAAGCCATGATCGTTGAACTTCATCGTAAAGGGAAAACAGCAACTTAAATTATGAGTGAATATGGTCTAAGCAAAACGGCGTTTTACAAATGGGTTAATGTAGGTAAAGAGATTAAAGTAGGCAATGAACAAGTCTCTGTCGTAGAGGTCAAAAAGTTCAAATCTAGAATTAAAGAGCTTGAAGAGGAAAATGAAATCCTAAAAAAAGCTATGACCATATTCGCCAAAAGATAAGTGTTCGTAAGCTTTCACATTCACACTGAAGTCCAATACAGACAGAATGTAACCGTTTACACATTTGCCCACATTAATAATGAAAGCATCCGTACGCTCGTCAAAAGCAAAGCTCTCATTTTTGAGAATAAACGGCAAGGTTCCATCCGGCACTTCATTTGCTGCGAAGACCGAAGGTATATTGAATATCGAAGTCATTTTTTCTTAAACACTGTACACTGTTCCTTTAGAAATTAGATTTACTAGCATGTAGACAATTGATTTGATTCTAAGTGAGTTAATCCATTGCATCGCCTCTTTCATTTGCTTTTACGTTTTAGTACAGATTAAATGTAGCAGAAATATTGTGAAGATAATGTAAAATAGTGTCTAGCCAAAAGTACTATTTTTAATTTGTATTTCACCGCTAGAAGAGTACAAGTTACCGCAGACATTCCTAGTTTAATATAAACTTCGACTATACTTCGAGCCTTATCTACAAGTAAGATTGCCGTCACCTACTTCAAAAGGACCAATCACTATCTGAGTCAATTATCTAAAGATGTTATCTAAACTCTATGAAAATACCTTTTTCTAATTGGAGACCGCCACCTTCTCAATAAGTATAGTTAACTTAGAAGTGCCTAATTCTTCAAATGGTAAGTTCCTATTCACACTGCAATAACAAAATTTAAAGGGTCTAAAGCACGTTGTAACACGTGGAGGCTAAGCAACGGCACATTATCGATGGATATATCGAACCAAAGACGATAACGATAGCCTGCCATTTCATCGTAAATGAAATCACGACCCGCTAACAGATGCGTATCCTCGGATTATGTGCGATCTGCCCAGTCAGTGTTCACTAGCCACAGAAGGCTTTTCACATTCGGGAACTTCCTCGTGATCCGCCAGACAAGATTTTCGACTGCAGTCGCCAATCCACCACCAGGCTTTTCTGTAGCAAACAATGCCAACATCATTTCACCGGTCGCAAATGATTCTCGTACCATCAAATGACGAAGTAGTCCTTCATGTGTATCTTTATTGTAACCTTTAAGGCCGAACTCTTTTACCCATGCGCTAACTTCCAACATACCATCAACCATATTGCGGCCTGCAATCAGACATGTTTCCAGTGGAATGATCTTGCGAAAATTCCCTTGTTCATGCATTCCGAGATCCCCTTCAGGGGAGAATGTGAACTCCATCTTATTACGGTAATGCCAATGATTGTCCATTCTATATGGAAGGATTATTTCCATAATGCTTGTCTACCTCTTCTCAACGTAAACATACTTTCGTCATTATAACGAAAATGGATCTGAATGAACTTGTATTTTATACATATTCAATATGAAGTATGATAGGGATAGACACCGTCGTTTAGGTAAAACCTGTTTTAGAATAAGTATTAGATTGAGGCATACCTATCTGCTTTAAATAATAAGAGACCATCCAAAAGTAAAATGTACCCTTTGTAAAGGTCTCTTATTTTGTGAACACTCGTATGACATATAGCCTGAACCGTAACAAGATCAATCCTCCCGAGAGTCGATCTTGTTACGATCAGGCTATTATTGTTGGACCAATGAAAGTCAGTTGACTTTGGTCGTTGAGGCAAGATGGTCTACTATTCTCAAAATCAAGGTAACAGCTTCGGCTCTGGTCGTGTAACCGCCCGGAGCAAACTTATTATTGCCCCTTCCATTGATTAAACCTATGTCCGTAGCTGTTGCAATGGCCGGATAAGCCCAATTAGGAACTTGATCCGCATCATCATAGGCGAGCGTAAGACTCGAATTCATCTTGTCTTCGTACCCTAATACGCGCATCATTATGACCGTAATCTCAGAACGGTTAATCCATTGCGACGGCCTAAATGTTGCGTCCTCATACCCTTTCACCAATCCGGCAGCAACGAATTGTGATACATGGGATTTTGCGTAATCCGGAATGTGCTCATGATCCTTAAATTTCTTTGCAAGGTCAGATGAAGCAGAAGACAGATCCAGCGCTCTTGAAAGCACTGTAGTGAATTCAGCCCGAGTAACCTGATTATCTGGAGCGAATGTGTCATCTGGATATCCTTTGATCCACCCCATTTTCGTCGCCCTTACAATGTCTTCCTCGGCCCAGTGGCCTTTCGTGTCAAGATAGATAACCGGGATGTTGACCTTCAACAACAAATTTGGTTCCGAAGTTGTGCTGTTACCCGCGCTGTCAACAAGCTTGATGCGCGTTAATTGAATGGAAGCCTCGCCCTGCCCAATGGCTTCGAATTGCAACGAGGCTAATTGTATATTTCCGTTCTCACTCGTTGCATCGCCAACCTTAGTATGCGCGAATGTAATTTTCCCGTTCTCCACGATTGGGGGGACCGTAAAACCCTCCCAAGTAGTAGATGCTTGACGGAATTTCAATACCTTAGTGTCGTAGGATAGACGAAGTTCATATCCAAAAACGTTCTTCTCGCTATGGCCTTCAACAGTGACTACTAATTCGTCGCCAACTTGTACATTGCTGAAGGAGCTGCTCAATAAGAAAGTGGGCTTGAGCTCAGCGTACGCCATAATCGGCATTAACGTAAATAGAAGAAGCATGGACAGCAGCAACGGTAATTTTTGAATCTTCACTCGAATCGTCTCCCTTGTACATAAAAATAAAAATAGCGAGGAACAGGTCCAAGGGTATTAACCTCATCAAGCCTAGGCGTACCCTTGGTCTGTTTTAGATCAATTATTTAGTCAGGATGAGACGAGCCAATCTGACAAGGTCTTCAATGTCGATTATGCCATCATTATTAATGTCATAATTCTTCACTTGATCCCAATCTGGACTATCAGAGGATTTGCCATAAGCTTTAGCAAGTATAGCCAGGTCACCAACGCTTACTCTGTCGTCATTGTTGAAATCACCCGATACTACTGGTTTGAGAATCTTTACCGTATGTGCATCTCCTTCAATTTCTGACTCTTCTCCTTCACCATCGGAAAGCACTAGCAGCGTCACCTCGATATTCGCTAATCCAGCTGTAGCCTTAGCTTTGAAGTTAAGTTTAATGAGATTCTGATTTGGATTATTTATGCTTTCATTTACATGTATACCGAGAATTCTAATACTTCCATTTTTGTTATCCGTGTCCACAATAATAAACTTATTGGAATCTACCGATACAGGCTGACCTGCTAGCTCCAGTTTATCAGCGTCGTACTCAATTGTAATGTCTTGTGCATACACGGCTTGTTTCAAGTTTTGCAGACTGTAGATCACATCGAATTCTTGACCAAACTGCACCAATTCAGGACCTGACAGAATTGCGGAGCTGGTATTCACAGAGGTAACTGTCACCGTAGCTTTTGCTTTCTCAACGGCACCTTCAATCGTACCTTCTACCGCAAATACTCCTGACGTGCTATAGAGTTGTGGATCAATGGCATTCCACACAACTGAACGGTCTTCAATAACAACTCCTTCAGCACTGTGATTTACATTTACAGCCACCGTTTCAGGCAGAACAGGTGCTACCCCAATTGCTGTAGTGACCACTACATCAGCTACCCCTTGAATTTTGCTCTTAGAGAATAACCAGTCAATAAGCATGCCGCGCTCCTCATGTACGTATTCGTTGTAGACTGGAAGCCATACGGAGTGCCCATCAAATCTGTGACCGTTATAAGGAGGATCATTCAATTGGTTAAAAGGTATTATGGTCAACAAGGAATCGTTCCAGTAAGGCGAATAGGTTTTATCATTGTTTACTACCAAGTTGTATAAGAAATCTTCTTCATCAACAAAAGTCCACAGAGGCAAATTGGCAACTTTTAATGCATTTTCCACATTGCCCGGCCCACCGGCAGGACATAGAGGTGCAGCCGCTGCAGCGAAATCAGGGTATGTCTGCAAGAAGGTCCATGTAGAGCCTCCGCCCATTGAAAAACCGGTAACATAGATACGGTTCGGATCAACCTTTCCGTCCTCGATCATCCGGTCAATGACAGCCTTAACTTTGTGTATACTTTCGACAGTCGTTGCGTTACGAGGTGCCAGAACATGAGATGGGTACTTCTCTTGATTCTCAGGATTGGCCCATACTGTGCCGCCATTACTGAATCTAATTGGCGTATAGATGTCGTTACCCTGTCCACCACCATGGAAGAATACGACCAGAGGCAGCGGCCCTTCTTCATCCTCGTTTAGAAAGTAACTGTAATCCAGCCCCTCATAATTATCATATTTGTATTTGTCTAGGACAGGGCTCACAACACCAGTCTGGACGAATGTCGGTACGATGAAGGACCCGTCCACATAGTTCATTTTGCTGCCGTTATATGTGATCGTATACTGCAAATCTAAAGTGTAGCCGTTATCGATCGTTGTACCGCCGTCGCCCCATCCAACGTCAGCAAAATCAATCACAATATACTGTCCGGTATCAGAAGGAGATCCTGAATCATTTACCTGACTAGTATAAACATCCGTGACTACACGGGGTCCGTCATAGATCACGACATCAGAGTCTACTTTTCTTGTAGATTTCACATGCACACTAAAGTCCGATATAGCTAGAGAGGAATCGCTTACATTTTTTCCTGCGTCAATAATGACAACATCCGTACGTTCTTCAAAAGCAAAGTTCTTATTTAGAAGAATAAACGGTAAAGTGTTTTCATCGGGTGTTTCGTCTGCTGCGAAGACCGAAGGGATAAAAAATACCAGAGCAAATAGAGTAATACAAATCGTTACAAACCTTTTCTTCAACATGGATTAAACTACTCCTTTCAACTTTAACGTTTTAGCAAGCCAAAGACTGAAAATGGTTTACTGTATACTTAGCATCATCCTTTCATTTATTATATTTTGCATTTTCGTTTTAGCACAGATTGAGTATAACAAAAAGGTTTTAAAAAAAACGTCAAATTATGGATAGCTAAAATAACTATTTTTCGTTAAAATATATAGTTCTTTAGACTCAAGAATAATTGTTACATGGAAATCTACGATACCTTTCTGATGCAATCAGTGACTCTAGCCTCCGAGTTCGTGTAACTGATCCTTTTGACCAAGGTGTTCGGGGAGATATATTAGGAAATAAATGGTACACTATGGGAGGTGTATGGAATGTAAACCAGGAACATTTCAGTAAGGCAATTATTTGGTAAATGTATCATAAACGGAATGTGTTGTTTACGTTTAATAAGGAGTGAGCCTCTTGAAAAAAACTGTTTCTTTTTTTGTGGCAGGAGTTCTTATAATAGTAGTTATTTCATTGTTAATAAATTCTTATCGCGGAGAGAACATGCCCGATGAAACACCTATTCTTACCCCTTCTGAAACGTCTTCTCCTTTACCAAGTTCTATTGATAAACCCACTCATGAGGATATAAGCAGTAGCGAAATTGAAGAGAACATACCTTTTGAACTTTTCACAGTGGGTCATGACATGCTTGCCGATACTTTTGTTGCACCAAGCTATGTTGCTGAGAAGCAAATAGCCTTTGAGATCATAGAATCAAACATCGAATCAACCAGTCATATTGTTGTAGTCAATAAAAATAATAATGAATGGAAAACCGTCTATACCGCTCCTTCAAAACAAGTAATAAATTCACTTGTAGGCAGTGAAGAAACTCTATTCTGGGTCGAACATATCTATGAACGACAGATCGATACAGCATGGTCATTAAAAGCGTTATCCCTACAAACGGGAGAAATTCGAGAAATTCGTTCAGGAGTGGCCGAAGATGAAATTTCTCCACCCGTACTCCGAATTGATAATGGTCTCATAACATGGATAGAAAAACGAATTGAAAATCATATTGTTACCAGTTCCGCTTTTGCATACAATTCCAAAGAGAAAGTTCATAATTTAATTGCCGTGGCAGAACTCAATGAAAAAAATGAGCCCCAAGGTACTTTCTTTATTCTACAAAGACCAATTGAAGACGGAATATTAATACATCAATCCGTATTTTCAGAAAATAAAGATCTCGAAAAAATGTTCCAAATTGTACTCTATCCCTATGATAAATCGGAACCCAAAGTGATGGTCGATAATGTGAGCCAAGTGGATTTCACCGCCGATTCCCAATATTTTGTTTGGACCGAAACAGGTAAAGTATCTGTCATGGACAGAGATTCAGGGATAATTGTACATGAAGTGAAAGATCCAAAACGTGATATGTCTTTTGATTCCCCCTTTATTAGGAATGGTACTTTGTATTATCGATATTCCATTGACTCTATTTTTTCCTTGGATTTACAATCTGGAATTGAACATGAAATCGTTGCTAAGAAGTCCATTTATTCTAAAGTGTTTAATAGCGAAGGGTTTCTTAGCTTCTCTTATATGCCAGCAATTGAGCCGGAAAACGAAGTTGATTTCTTTATGTTACGAATAGATGAGGATTAACAGTCGTGCCTCCTAGTAAATAAACATGGAGAAACAGTGAATCTTTCTTTTATGCTTAATATAATTCGCTTCAGTTTTATTTGTAATAGCATATAGATTATTACCACTAATACTCATTAATTTGTACCAAGAAACTTTAGCAAGTGGCATTAATGCTATATCTCATGATGGTACTCGTATGGAATCGCTTATGAATTTAGCTAGTCCATATAGCACCACATTTGAAGCAAATGAAAAAAAATCTATTCATTTAAATGAATTACTTGATGTATCCAATGTTCCAAAACATATTCAAGGCGGAACATCACTTAATGTTCACTTCAAATTGATTGACGGTGAGATTGAGCGAACTTTATAGAGATGCTCTTCATATATTCTCTAATCTTGTTCACATCACGCTCTATGTCATTAAATGAGCGCATGAGATAAACTGAACACTCTACCATTTCGTTGGCAATAAATTCGCGAAAATGTGCTATAAGGAAGTAAACTCTTTCCAAAAAATGAATATATATGCAAAGGGCTGCAATCCAAAATGGATTGCAGCCCTTTGCATATCTTAGAGGCTAGCTATGTTACAGCCTCCCTTACAGTCTTACTTTATTACAAATTCGGATCATACTTCATGACAGTTACTTTCTCTCTATTGGCATGGTCTACAGTTTCTCCGATGAGAAACCCTTGCCCCACAAGGCTTTACAGTCTAGATTTCCGCATGGAGCTTTAGCTCCATCGTTGATTCAATTTACCGCTTAATCGCTTCAATCAGAGGGTTGGAATTTAAAGCAACTTAATCAGCTCTTCTAGCTCATCAATCAATACTTTTGCAGTTTCAAAATCAGTATCTTTTAATGCCAATTCTATTTTCATTTCAACTGATTTTTTATTTTGTTCAGTTTCTAAATAGTCCATATTAAAATGACTAGCATAAATCATCTGTCTAAATTTTCGTATACTCATTTTTCTAATCGTCTTTTCGTCAATGATTAAAACATAATCCATACCATTTACAACAGAATAGAAATCATGAGAAATCATGAGAATCGCACCCTTATAGTCTTCAATGGCTTTCTCCAATGCTTTTTGTGTATAAGTGTCTAAATGACTTGTCGGTTCATCAAGAAGCAATACGTTTGCTTTACTGGCAGAAACTTTAGCCAACTGAAGCGTGTTTTTTTCTCCACCAGATAAAGACTCTATCTTTTGATTAACGATTTCTCCTTCAAAGCCATAGTTTGAAATATACGATCTAATCTCATCATAAGTTTTAAACCCGGCATCGATGAATTCTTCTAGTATTGTATTAGAATCCTTTAGCATTTCGCCTTGATTCTGAGATAAATAAGCCACTTTAACATCAGCATTTATTTCAATTGAATCATGATTATTTTTAAAGATATCTCGGAGTAAAGTCGTTTTCCCGGTACCGTTTGAACCAATAATGGCTACTTTATCAGTAGATTTTATCTCAAAGTTAACATTGTCTAAAAGCAAATCATCATAGGCAACACTATAATTATTGACATTTACAACAATGGTGTCTTCAATTTCATTATCGATACCAAAACTAATATTCGGTTGCTTAATATTAACAAATGGCGCTTTAATTCTACGCGTTTCCAATCTTTCTTGAACCTTAACTCTAGCTTTTAATGCTCTCCCTCTAGATGCTGCTGGATTATAAGTTGCATTAGCTCTAAGATTAACGATTATGTTCTCGTTTCTCTCAATTTCTTCATTATCAGCGATTGTGAGTTCTTGTAACTCAATTTTAGTCTGAAGTAATAAGAAGTTATAATCAATATATCGCCCATCAAACTCTTGGATCTCCGTGTTTTCAAGGTGTATAATTTTGTTGAAACAATGATTCAATAGATATCGGTTGTGCGTAACAACAAGCAGTATTCCTTTGTGAGAATTAATAAGATTTTTAAGCGCATTTAGGTTTTCAAAGTCTAAAAACACATCTGGTTCGTCCATAATCATTACGTCTGGACCACTAAGCATCTCCTTCATCACTTGAATAAGTTTGAATTCCCCACCACTCAGGTCGGATACCCTAAGATCTTTTAGCTTCATGAGGTTTGCTAGATTTAGTTTCTTATTAATGTTGCTTTCAAAATCATCCCCACCGATTGAATCAAATGCGTCTAAAGCTAATTGATACTTTTCCAATAACGAATCAATATCCGATGATGTTTCCATTTCAGTACAAATAGATGTTATTTCATTTTGTATCTTAATAAATTCTTCCCCGATATATTCAAAAACTGTTGTTTCTTTAGTTTTGTCTAGTTGTGAGAATTGACTTACATGCCCAATTTTGCAAGTCGGGTCTATTTCTAACATGCCCTCGAACATATACCTTTCTGGATCCATCAGTATATCTATCAATGTACTTTTCCCACTGCCACTTGTTCCTATAAAAGCGCAATGTTGTGCCTCTTCAAACGTAAATGAAATGTTTTTATATAGCTCTTTTTGCGGAAATGAGAAGGATAAGTTATTAACTTTTATCATAGTGTTACCTCTCTTTATAACTAGAATAGTGACTATTATTAAATGTTCATGTAATGAAGTATTATTCCCACAATGCTTCTGTAACTCTTCAAAAATGACATACCTTATCATTATAAGGAAAATGGTGCAGAATGAACATGATTATCTTCTCCTGTTGCAACATATAAAAACGATATTGTCGCTCATATTTGGGGAAATAAACCTGCATTTTTTGAACAGATGAGTATTGATACATTACAAAGAACGATCAACAGCAAGCAATTTATCCTTTTTTAGGAGGTGCGATGAAGATCATAGTTACTAATATAGGTCTAAGTACTTATAGAAATAGCATTTTTAATGAGCCTAAAGACTTATGTATGCAATCGGAAAATAGTTATTTTGGATATCCATAATTTGATGTTATTTTTAAAACCTTTTTGTTATACTCAATCTATGCTAAAACGAAATTGCAATAAATGAAAGGATGATGCTATGTATCTAGCATTACATTTTCAATATTTGGTTTGCTAAAACATAAAATTTGAAAGGAGTATATAATGGAAATCATGAGAATAGTACCTTTATGGTCTTCAATGGCTTTCTCCAGTTGATTATTTTTAGATAATTTTTATAGTAAGCGTTTTCATATTTTGATAGATTATATTATAAAAGTGTTCTAGAAAAGATAAAAATCTATAATATATATTTGGATACTTGTCAAATCGACAAGGTGTCCGAATACGATGCGGGTAAGCCGTTGGCGCACCGTATCGAAAAATAAGGAGGGTTTTCATTTATGTCAAAACGATTTAGCAAAATGCTCGCGTTCCTCTGTTGTTTGGTAATGGTGGCGTCGCTAATGCCTGTCAGCTTTGCCGCTGACACTGACAACAACGAGATCTCAGAAGCGAACGAAACGCCGACCGCCATTTTTGGAACTCCCGAACTCGGGTCAGATGACCCACTGTGGGACCTGACAATGGAGCATCTCATCAACAAAAGCACTGTGCTCGATGACCCAAGACCCCATGCCACGGGTACTGCCAGGATCCTTTGGGACTCTGACTACGTGTATGCTCGCGTAATTGTAGAGGACAGCGATGTATATCAAGGATCTGGTGCGGATCATACGTACGACAGCTTAGAGCTTTTTGTCGGCCTAGGATCCAGCGGTTCCAACCAATGGCGTGTCAGTGCAACGGGCCTGTTCTCAGGACAGTCCCATACTGACAGAGCTGCGTGGACTGAGATCACGGACACAGGATACATCGTGGAAATGAGAATCCCAAAACGTGACTTGACCTTGGAGCCAGGCAAACTTACCTTCGAAGTTAATATCAATAATTCGACGGCAACTGGCGCAGATCGCTATGAAGTCGTTTCCGCTTTCGGAGATCCAGACACTGGTTTTAATGGCGATGCTTCATTTAGAGACAGCTTGGAGCTCATTGAAGCCAATGAAGTGGACACTAGACACTCCATCACCCTCTCGGCAAATACGGGCGGCAAAATAACGCCAAACGTACCCGGCAATGTGATGAGAGTTGTTCCTGGCTCAGACATAACATTTACGATTATCCCTGATAACGGAAAAATCGTGGATACCGTAACTGTAGATGGAGAGGTTGTGACTGTTAGCGATAATACTTTCATTTTATCAGATGTTAACGCTGATCATAAAATCCACGTGACATTTAACAATGATTCAGCCGCTGATCAGCTTCCGTTTATCGTATGGAATGACAACTTCGCTAGTGGCGAGTACACAACTGCTGTCATCATTGACTTAGGTGAGGGGCAGGAAGCATTAGGCTCCGCACTTGATTCGGACTTGTTCACCGTATCAGCTAAAAACACGACCCTGGTCGGTGACTCAGTAGTCTTTGAAGGAACGCGCAAGATCTCAAGAGTATACGCCAATGACGAACCGAAGGTGCGTGGCTATCTTGGGAAAGTACACAACTCACCGGATTATCAGGACGGACTGGAAAGTGGCCGTTACATTGTAGTTGAGCTTGAGTTTTATACAGAAGTCGGCGGTAATACAACGCTGGATGCCAGTAACTCGACCAAGCAAAATTACAACATTGTTCAAGACGGCGATATCATGCTAATTGAAGGTGAACCGCTTAGCTACGCCGTCTTTAAACAAGAAAATGTATCGAATCCAATCCTTGACAAATTTACAACACATACGAGCAGCGAGTCGGTCAATTACGCGCGCTACCTTCACCAGGATGAAAATGGTGAAGTGTTGCAAGGAATGCCGCTATATGTCTATACTCACGGCTTTTCACGCGGTGGTACACAGGCACATATCGACCAAAAAGCGTCTATGAAATCCGCTAACGGTTCGGTTGCTCTGATGAAGAGAATGGAAAAAAATCCTGACAAATATGCCAGCCATATTCTGAATATTTCCTATAGTGACGGTTCTGCTCCGCAAGTAGGCAATATTAAGGCGATTATCGACGACATGGTTGCTAGCGGGTTAGTAGATCCTAACCGTATTTATGCGTCGGGCTTTTCAATGGGTGGCGGGGTTACGACCAACTTAATTAACACCTACCCTGGCTTCTTCGCGGCAGCTGCTCCTTTGGGCATTTCATCTGGCTGGCCGTCGGTGAGCGCAGACGAAGCTCACAGAGATCTGGCCTACTGGCTATTTGTCAACACTTATGACTCTGGAGCAAGTAACGTCGATAACATGGTCAACGATATTGATGATTTGACCAATGCAAGAGCTTCTCGTTTTGATAGCAATGAGGCTCTTACATGGCCATACAATCAATATGATCAGCCAAGTCAGAGACCAAATATGGTGAACGATCCTCCACTACTTCGCTATATAGCACACGAAGTAGAAGCAGCGGTTCTTTACAACCAGATTACTATGGATAATCCGTTTACTGAGGAGACTTGGAGCATAGCTCCGATTATACAGTCCCCTAACTTACCTGACTACACAGACATCTTTGATTGGATGTTCGTACAGAGTAAACTAGGCGTGCTGCCTGATGGTCCGACCGCCATGTTCGGAACTCCTGAGATCGGATCCAACGACCCACTGTGGAACAAGACAATGGAGTATCCGATCAACAAAAGCACTGTACCAGATGACCCAAGACCGCATGCTACGGGCACAGTAAAGGTTCTTTGGGACAATGAAAACGTGTATGCTCGCGTAGTTGTAGAGGATAGTGATCTATATCAGGGACCCGGTTCGAATCATACGTACGACAGCTTAGAGTTTTATGTCGGCGCAGGATCCAGCGCTTCCAACCAATGGCGTGTCAGTTCAACGGGCGTGTTTTCAGGACAGTCCCATACCGACAGAGCTGCGTGGACTGAGATCACGGACACAGGATACATCGTGGAAATGAGAATCCCAAAACGTGACTTGACCTTGGAGCCAGGCAAACTTACCTTCGAGGTTTATATCAATAACTCGACGGAAAATGGTGGAGATCGCTATGAAGTCGTTTCAGCTTTCGGAAATCCGGACACAGGTTTCGGTGGCCATGCTGCATTTGCAGACAGCTTGGAGCTCACTCTAGCCAATGAAGTGGACACTAGATTTTCAATCACCCTCTCGACAGATACGGGCGGCACAATAACGCCGAACGCACTCGGCAATGTTCTGAGAGTCGTTCCTGGCTCAGACAAAACATATACAATTTCCCCTGATCACGGCAAAATTGTAGATACCGTAACAGTAGATGACGAGGCTGTGACTATATCCAACGATAATACTTTTTCTTTAACAAATATTAGTGCTGATCATAAAATTCACGTGACATTTAAAGATGATCCAGCCGCTAATCAGCTTCCTTTTATCGTATGGAATGACAACTTTGCTAGTGGCGAGTACACAACGGCTGTCATCATTGACTTAGGCGAAGGGAAAGAAGCGTTAGGTTCCGAACTTCATCCGGGCTTGTTTACCGGGTCAGCTAGAAACACGACCCTAGTCGGTAACTCAGTGGTCTTTGAAGGAACGCGCAAGATCACAAGAGTATACGCCAATGACGAACCGAAAGTGCGCGGCTATCTTGGGAAGGTAAGCAATTCACCGGATTATCAAGACGGACTGTCAAGTGGCCGTTACATCGTAGTTGAGTTTGAGTTTTATACAGAAGCCGGCGGTAGTACAACGCTGGATGGCAGTAGCAACTCGACAAGGCAAAGTTACAACATTGTTCAAAACGAAGATATCGTGCTAACTGAAGGCGAACCGCTTATCTACGTCGTCTTTAAACAAGAAAATGTTGTGAATCCAATCCTTGACAAGTTTACAACACATACGAGCGATTCAGTCAATTACGCGCTCTACCTTCACAAGGATGAAGAAGGTGAAGAGTTGCAAGGAATGCCGCTATATGTCTATACTCACGGTATGTCACGCGGCGGCACACAGGCACAGTTCGACCAAAAAGCGTCTATGAAATCTGCTAACGGTTCGGTTGCTCTGATGAAGAATATGGGAAAAAATCCTGTTAATTATGCTAGCCATATTCTGAATATTTCCTATAATGGGACTTCTACTCCACAATCAGACGATGTTAAGAAAGTTATTGACGACTTAGTGGCTAGCGGATTAGTAGACCCTAACCGTATTTATGTGGCGGGCTTTTCATGGGGTGGAGCGTATACGAACACCTTAATTAACACATATCCTGGCTTCTTCGCAGCAGGTGCACCTATGGCCCCGGTATTCGGCTCACCCGAAGCGAGCGATAACGAAGCCCACAGAGACCTGGCCTATTGGATATTTGTAAATGCTCATAACGTTGGAGGATACCAGACTAACCTCAATAACTTCATAAATAACAATATGCCGGAAATGACCAACGCAAGGGCTTCTCGTTTTGAGAGCAATGAGGCTCTTACGTGGCCATTCAATCAATTTGATCAGCCAAGTCAGAGACCAAATCCAGAAAACGACCCTGTCATGCAAGACTATATAGCACACGAAGTAGAAGCGGCGGTTCTTTACAACCAGATTACTATAGGGACTTGGAGCATTGCTCCGGCATCACAGTCTTCTAACTTGCCGGCTTGGGACAATGACTACACAGACGTCTTTGATTGGATGTTTGCTCAGAGAAAACAAGACGTGCCCGGTGCTCCGATCGGCTTAAAAGCGACGGCGGGCGACGGACGGGTCACATTGAGCTGGACTGCTCCGGCTGACGACGGTGGCAGCGAGATATTGGGCTACAAGGTCTGGTATGACAACAAGACGCCGATCATACTGGGTGATACGACGACCGATTATATTTTCACGGAGTTGAAAAACAACCAAAGCTACACCTTCAAAGTCGTCGCGGTGAACGCGCAGGGCGACAGTGAGGAGATAAGTGTGACGGCGACGCCGAAGAAGAAGACGACTCCTATTGTGACCGATCCTTCTGGCGGGAACACTGACAATACGGACAACACCGGCAATACGGGCACCGAGACAGACACTGGATCGTCGAAGCCGACCTACACAGTAAACACACCGCAGGATAAGCCAGCGATTACAGACACGAAAGGCAATATTACCCTGCCTGGCGGTGGCGAGATTGTGACCAAGGGCGGGACGAAGATTGAGGTGCCTGAAGGCACAACTATAGACTCAAACGGTAAGGTGACCATTCCGGCAGACAAGAGCGCCGAAGTGACACTACCAGGCGACAACGGCATATCGCTGAACATCCATGAGGGTACAGAGCTTGTGTTCGATGACGACACTGAACTAGGCTTCATCGTAGTGTCGAGCAACCCTTTCAATGATGTCAACGATAACAACTGGTTCTACAGCTACGTAAACTCCGCTTACACATTCAGTCTGTTCGACGGCACGTCATCCACGACGTTCTCACCGGGCACCTCAATGACTCGCGCGATGTTCGTGCAGGTACTGGCCAATCTTGAGAACGTAGACCGTTCCGACTACATGAATTCTCGCTTTAGCGACGTGGCGGACGGACAGTGGTACACGGCGGCAGTCGGATGGGCGGCTGAAAACCGCATAGTCAACGGTATAAACGCAGATCTGTTTGATCCTAATGCATCGATGACACGCGAACAGATGCTAGTGATACTGTACAACTACATGAACTACAAGGGCTATGAGATTCCTCAAAACCAAGCTCAGTCCTTCGCGGATGAAAGCGAGATCAGTTCATGGGCATTGGAGGCTGTTCAGGCGCTACAAGGCATCGACATTGTAACAGGCAAGGGTAAGAACTTGTTTGACCCTAAAGGTACCGCTACCCGTGCCGAAGTAGCAACCGTCTTTGTAAGATTCATCGAATATCTAGCTAAGTAAAAGCGTAAACAGAAAAATATGGACCCTTCTGGCTGGACATTATCCTGCCGGAAGGGTCTTCTTCTATTTTACAAAGAAAATCTCCGGTCTGATGCTGCTAAACACACCTATCGTCTAAAAAATCCTTACACGCAAACTTTAAAAGCATAAAAAACCACTCCCTAATAAAATATTAAGAAGTGGTCAAGCAATTTAATAGTCATTACACCACATGACTCGTATGCAGGACATTTGCTACTTTGTTCTCATCTATAGAATTATTCAATTCGAAGATATATATAAAAAGTGCATCTGGATTTGAACTGCGTGAGACAGGGTTTTTTTAAATTCACTTGTCTACCGTATGGGGAGCATATCACTTTTGGGACAGCCCTTCTTTCAACAATACCACCTATTCTAGTATGCCCTATCCCTATTATCGATTTCTAAATTTCTGGAATAGGGCATTACTAGAATCAGTTTTTTACGTAACTAATAAGATAAATATACCCGCACGCATAAGTGGATCCGTTATTCGAGTATCTTGTTTGCAACATACGCAAGATCCGTAATATCGATCTTATTATCGTTGTTCATATCAGCAATCTTGGCTGTTGCCCAATCTGTTCCGGTAGAGTCTTTGCCGTAATGGTATGCCACCATCGCAAGGTCACCTACAGTGATGCTTCCGTCCTTGTTGAGGTCAGCAGACACTTGCTTCATAACTGCTGCCTTAAAGGTATCTACTGCACTGTTAAGTGCTGTTACGGCACTATCGACCTCGGTCTGAGTTGCACTTTGGTTATCCTTTACAGCTTTTGCTGCGTTGATGGCAGCACCGAATGCATCTTTGGCTCCCTGCGGGTATTGTCCAGGCAGTGTGCCAACTACTGCATTGTCATACAGGCTCTGTCCATCCGAAATCGCTGCTATCAAAGCTGACTTGTCTTTAACCACTTCAATATTGCCTATTGCAATGCTCTTGCTGCCAAGAGCCGCCTGAATCACGGTTCCTTCTGGAGCCACACCAAGCATCGCCTGGGTAGTTGTAATTGTTCCGGTGGTATTCTGAACACCAGCCTTTACCTTGAAGGTTAGATTCAGAACCGGTGTACTGGCTCCAGTTACCCCCCCAATATTGGCGATAATGAGTCTTACTTTACCGACAGTGGCTTTGTCCTCTTCAATGATCTGGATATTGTTGTCGGCACCTGCCGCACTCACATACTCAAATACATTGGAATCATAGGACAGGGTGATGTCCTCTGCATAAACACTTTGTTCCAAGTTGTTCAGATTAACTGCCACTGTAAAGCTGCTTCCAGGCTTTACACTACTGTCTGCTGAAAGTGCAGCTGTAGGTACAAGTGGCTGAATGGTGGGCCAGACAGGATCTGCGGTCGAGTTGCTTGTCGTTAAATAAATCCGGTCTATGATTAGTCCGTCTTCCCTTCCCCAAAAGTTCAATTCATGCACGCCAGCAGTTATATTCAAAGGAGTTCCCCCGGGCACAGTTGTACCACCATTACTGAGATTCACCCATTTAAACTGACTGTTGCTAACAGCCTGAATACCATTGGATGTGAATTTATACTCATTATCTAATCCAACGTGGATGGAGTCCGAATTAAAATCAACGCTCTTTGCGAGCAGCCAAACATTGTATGTTCCTGCAGTCGTAAAATTGATTTTATATCCGAGTCTGGAACCTGAAGCCAAGGTAGCTGTATCCGTACCTGGCATACTGAAGTCAGTGTCAGGTCCAAATAGCATAGCTTTCGTGGACTGTCCGTCAACAAGCGACCAGGTATGGTCGTTTATGATGCCAGATACATAGGCGTTTTCCGAGTTTTCTGCTGCTGTTTCTGCCTCAATGGCAACAAAGACAGGCGTATTGACAGTGACAGTAATTTGCGCTGTTGCAGCATCGCCAAGTTCTCCCTTAAAGCTTACAGCAACACTCGTTGTTCCGCTGGCTTTAGCCGTTATTGTACCGTCTGAAACATCTGCAATATTCGGACTTGGATTGCTATAGGTTGCTTTTTTTGTTACATCTTCAGTGTGTCCGTCAAGATACTCTGCTGTTACTTTAAATGTTGCTGTTCTGCCAGAATCCAGTGCAACCGATTGATTGTTAACTGTAATCTGCTTTACCATTAATTCACTGTTCAAATCTTTTACTAACATATGGACTGTATCAGTTTTTCCGCCATAGCTGATGCTGATGTCTGTTGAACCATAGCCTATTCCGGTTACTAACCCGTTGCTGATACTTAAAATACCACTTTGTACCGGTGTTGCAACTGCCTGCGCAGTAACATCTGCACTTGTTCCATCGGTGTATATAGCTGTAACTTTCATGCTTGCCTGGTTGGTCCCGGAAACAATATCAATCTTTTGTTTATCGATTGATACGTTGATTGCAGCAAGATCCTGAGCTTCGCTCTTTTTCCCAAACTGCCAATAATCTACCTTGAAGAGATTACCTGTTGACGCTCCCCTGAATACCATATATACATCATGGACTCCTGTAGCACCAGAAACATTTGTTGTCTTTGTCTTCCAAATATTTTCTCCGCCTGTATTAGAAATTGGTAGCGAACCGATCAATTTTCCATCAGCACTATCAAGATACAACTCAATTACCCCGCCATTGGAACCGCTTGCAACGTTTGCTGTAAAGGTTCCCGCGCCTGTATCACTAAAATCAACTTTGGATACAGCTGTCCAATCCCCATTATTTATGTTGCTAACTGCCAGATTTACTCCGCTTACCATTGCTCCTGGTTGAGTAGTGGTTTCAGTGGATATTCCTCCGTTCCAACCAATAGTTTCTGCCTCTACCCTCGTATAGGGATTTAAATTTATTAGCTGCGGAACACCTTTATAATCGCCAGTAATGTTCTGGATGACACCTTTATCATCAAAGCTTACCTTATTGATGTGTGCGTTGCGATACCCATGTGCTTGCCCTCCCATTTCTGGTACCGTCCCACTTTCAGCCATTGCCTTTGCAACGGTCTGAGCATGATATGTGATATACCATTCGCCGTTGAATTCAAACATGGCGTGGTGGTTGTTGCCTCCAACACCGAAGAATGTTGCAGGGTTGGGCAGTATTGTTTTCACGTAGGTATATGGGCCCATAGGATTATCGCTTATCATATAGGCAATAGTTCCTGTAGGGAATTCCGGTGGATGATTACCAGAAAAATTAGTGCTATAGGAGTAATAGTATTTCCCGTTGTATTTGTTGATTCCTGAATCCTCAAACAACCATGGTGGATTGATCGGCACAGCTTCTCCGCCACTAGCAGCCAGATCCAAGCTGGTCATATCCGCCCCGAGCTTTGCAATTCGTGCTGTTCCCGGGTCAGCATCTTTACCCGTCGGAATACCTCCGCCAAAATAAATATAACCAGTTCCATCATCATCAATCAGCACCGCAGGGTCAAAAAGCCAAGTAACATTACTAGCTCCTGGAGTATTTCTATTGATAAGAGCCTTTCCAATTGGATCTCTAAATGGACCGATCGGACTGTCCGCTGTGAGCACACCAATACCGTTAGCACTATCCGCGAAATAAAGGAAAAATTTCTCTTTGCCATCTATCGTTTTATGTGCAGCTGCTGGCGCCCATGAGTTGTTTGCCCATTTTGCCGCACCTTGCGCCCCGGCTACAGGTATTTCTCCGTGATCTGTCCAGTTCACCATATCGTCGGACGAAACAACCGTAATCTTATTGATCAAACCATAACCGTTATCCTTAACAGTTCCGTTAGCATTGTACTCCAATATATCATTTGTCATGTAAATATAAACTCTACCATCATAAACCATTGCATATGGATCGGCACCAAACTTTTGAGTAAATAGCGGATTATTGTTACCCGGCGTTTTAGCAATCGCTGGAGTGATCGTAGCTTCTGCAGCCTGTACGCTTATCGCACCTGGGCTTAAAGGGCATAATGTGATTGCAAGAGCTAAAGTCATCGTCATCGATAGAATTTTTTTCCATTTTTTCATTATGAAAAACCTCCACCTTCATTATTTAATTAATTGTTGCGTTTGACCCCTCTTGAGAGTAAACACCTCCTTTCACTACTGGTAACAGTAAATCTTAAAGATCCATCACCGACCACCTCACGGATTTACCTGTGTAGCCCCATATGCCACCTTATTTTATCTACTTGTTCAATAACCTGTATATGATAACGGCTGCTTCCGCTCTTTTCGCCGTAGCATTGGGCTTAATCATGCCATTGTAGCCCTGGATGATTTCTTCCTTGACCAGTTGAGCCAAGGGTCTTACTGCATAAGCAGCTACCTCACTAGAATCACTGAATTTGTTTAAATCCGAGACTGACTCATCCTGCATTTTACCAGCAATTTTCATTGCTCGTTCGGCCAGCACCATCATATCTTGTCTGGATATGCTTTTCCTCGGCTCGAACTGGTTGTCGCCTGTTCCCTGAGCAATTCTTAGTTTTTTTGCTATCCCTACCTCTTTGTAATAATAGTCAGACTGTTTTACATCCATGAAACTGCCGTCTACTTCTGCATCAATTTTTAATGCCCTGACCAGCAAGCTAATGAAATCTGCCCTAGTAATGTTGTCTCCCGGGTTAAAGGAAGTAGCTGATGTTCCCTTAATTATTCCCAATGATACAAGAGCCTCTATCTCCATCTTAGCCCAATCATAGCCTGCTAGATCGTCGAAGGTGGTTCCATAACTGTAAACAGTAGCTGTTAGATTCTGATCCAGTGCCTTCACTGATACCAGCTTAATTTTGGCATTTCCCTGAGCCTTCCCTTTAAAGGCGATGGTACTCAGAGCTATGCTCCCTTTTTCTCCTGCCTTCTTTCCAATTTTCGTGAACGCTATAGTCATTTTTCCTTTATCTACCTTGGGTTGTATAAAATAACCCTCTAGCTTTGATTCCGCCTTATCTAACTCAACAATATCAGGATCGAACGTAATCAAAGCTTCATATGCATAGAGGTCTTTTAAGTTGCTGCCATTCACCGTAACTACTAACGCTTGATCAGGCAAAGCGCTGTCTTTATTATTAGTCAGAGTGAAGACCGTATCCCCTTCTGCATATCCTGTTCCGGGTATACAAGCTGCTATCATGACTGCAACTAAAAACATTACTATAGTTAATTTCCCTGTTCTCATGCTAACCTCCTTATCGTAAGAATAGAATGATTATTGTATAAGTAGACTTTAGAAGTCGTCACTTGATGCGATTCAAGATTTACCTATTAATTCAATAGTTGTTTTTCTAAGCGCTTTAAATTTTATGTTTGTTAATATTAGAAAACCATAAAATCATACAATGCTAGGCTGCTTCTCCTCCTACTCATTAATTAACACTTCTAGATTACAGTAATTCTTTTGCCTATCCCCCTTTGATTTATATTGCTTTTATTATAACTTTGCCACCTTAGAATCACGATGGAATTTCTTGTTTGAAAAGTATAAATTTTTAGGTACTTTTTGGAATTTTTAACAATTAACTGTTCGAATGTTAATTGACAGTATCTCCGGAGTGATACCAGATTACTTTTGCTTTTGTTTCGACCGTTATCATGTGTGTAAAAAGAAAAACTTGAACTTTGAAAAAAAAGAGAGCCTCTGTAAGATAGGATTACACAAGGGGGCTTACCTCAAACCCCCATCATCATAGAGGACACTCTTCAAACCACACGATTGAGCAGATCACTTATTCGAGTATCTTGGAAGCAACATACGCAAGATCTATAATATCAATCTTATTATCGTTGTTCATATCAGCAATCTTGGCTGTTGGCCAATCCGTTCCAGCAGAGTCTTTACCGTAATGGTATGCAACCATCGCAAGGTCACCTACATCAATGCTTCCGTCTTTGTTAAGGTCAGCAGACACTTGCTTCATAACTGCTGCCTTGAAGATATCTACTGCACTGTTAAGTGCTGTGACGGCACGATCGACCTCGGACTGTATCGCACTTTGGTTGTCATTTACAGCTTTTGCTGCGTTGATAGCAGCACCGAATACATCTTTGGCTTCCTGCGGGTATTGTCCAGGCAGTGTGCCAACTACTGCAGCGTCATACAGGCTCGCTCCATTAGTAATGGCTGCTACTAAAGCTGACTTGTCTACCACCTCAATCCTGCCTATTGCAATGCTCTTGCTGCCAAGAGCCGCCTCAATCATAGTTCCGTCAGGAGCCACACCAAGCTTTGCCTGGGTAGCTGCTATCGTTCCAGTGGTATTCTGAACACCCGCCTTTACCTTAAAGATCAGATTCAGAATCTTTGTGCTGGCTCCAGATACCCCTCCGATATTGGCGGCAATGAGTCTTACTTTACCGGTAGTGCCTTTGTCCTCTTCAATGATCTGGATGTTACTGTTTGCTCCTGCCGCACTCACATACTCAAATATGCTGGAATCATAAGAAAGAATGAGATCCTCTGCATAAACACTTTTTTCCAAGTTGTTCAAGTTAACTGCTACTGTAAAGCTGCTTTCAGGCTTCACACTGCTGTCTGCTGAAAGTGCAGCTGTAGGTACTAAGGGTTGAGTTACCGTTACATTAAATACCGCTGTTTGATTACCATCTGCTGTTGTCGCAGTAATGACCGCATATCCTGCAGCTATTGCGTTTACAGTTATACTTGTAGTTCCTGCTTCAGGATTGTAAAATGCCCCAGTTACTGTTGCGACACCTGTATTGCTTGATGAGAAGGTTACTTCCTTATTGGCTGCAATAGATGGAGCCACTGTCGCAGTCAGCTGTCCACTATTTCCTGGAGTGAGATTAAGACTCAGTGTTACTCCTGTTACGTCAATTACTTCTCGGCTCTCTGCAAAGGATACAGTCGTAAACAGCGACGAAATAATAGAAATGATAACGATAAGGTTAAATAATTTTTTCATTGACAAACGCCACCTCTCCAAAACTTATCCATACCATTTTGTAAAAGCTATGGACGGGGTATAAAGCATCCCCATCCATAGCTTTTCGTATGATTTTTTTAGTCAACTAGCTTGGAAGCAACATACGCAAGATCCATAATATCGATCTTATTATCGTTATTCATATCAGCAATCTTGGCTGTTGCCCAATCTGCTCCGGTAGAGTCTTTACCGTAATGGTACGCAACCATCGCAAGGTCACCTACATTGATCCTTCCGTCCTTGTTGAGGTCAGCAGACACTTGCTTCATAACTGCTGCCTTAAAGGTATCTACTGCACTGTTAAGTGCTGTTACGGCACTATCGACCTCGGTCTGAGTTGCACTTTGGTTATCCTTTACAGCTTTTGCTGCGTTGATGGCAGCACCGAATGCATCTTTGGCTCCCTGCGGGTATTGTCCAGGCAGTGTGCCAACTACTGCATTGTCATACAGGCTCTGTCCATCCGAAATCGCTGCTATCAAAGCTGACTTGTCTTTAACCACTTCAATATTGCCTATTGCAATGCTCTTGCTGCCAAGAGCCGCCTGAATCACGGTTCCTTCTGGAGCCACACCAAGCATCGCCTGGGTAGTTGTAATTGTTCCGGTGGTATTCTGAACACCAGCCTTTACCTTGAAGGTTAGATTCAGAACCGGTGTACTGGCTCCAGTTACCCCCCCAATATTGGCGATAATGAGTCTTACTTTACCGACAGTGGCTTTGTCCTCTTCAATGATCTGGATATTGTTGTCGGCACCTGCCGCACTCACATACTCAAATACATTGGAATCATAGGACAGGGTGATGTCCTCTGCATAAACACTTTGTTCCAAGTTGTTCAGATTAACTGCCACTGTAAAGCTGCTTCCAGGCTTTACACTACTGTCTGCTGAAAGTGCAGCTGTAGGTACAAGTGGCTGAATGGTGGGCCAGACAGGATCTGCGGTCGAGTTGCTTGTCGTTAAATAAATCCGGTCTATGATTAGTCCGTCTTCCCTTCCCCAAAAGTTCAATTCATGCACGCCAGCAGTTATATTCAAAGGAGTTCCCCCGGGCACAGTTGTACCACCATTACTGAGATTCACCCATTTAAACTGACTGTTGCTAACAGCCTGAATACCATTGGATGTGAATTTATACTCATTATCTAATCCAACGTGGATGGAGTCCGAATTAAAATCAACGCTCTTTGCGAGCAGCCAAACATTGTATGTTCCTGCAGTCGTAAAATTGATTTTATATCCGAGTCTGGAACCTGAAGCCAAGGTAGCTGTATCCGTACCTGGCATACTGAAGTCAGTGTCAGGTCCAAATAGCATAGCTTTCGTGGACTGTCCGTCAACAAGCGACCAGGTATGGTCGTTTATGATGCCAGATACATAGGCGTTTTCCGAGTTTTCTGCTGCTGTTTCTGCCTCAATGGCAACAAAGACAGGCGTATTAAAATTAATAGTATAGACAGATGATTGTAAGCCTTCCCTGCTTACAGTTACCGTAGCCTTTCCTGGTACTGCCGTCGCCTGTGATATCGTAACAATCGCACCAGGGTCATTTGGAGTAGCGGTAACCTGCGGCGGAGCTGATCCTGCAGGAACATCTAGAGAAAAAGTGTAGGTACTAGGACTGAACCCGTTCACTTGTACACCATTAACCTGGAGACCCTTCAAATTCGTATCAAAGTTTGATCCTGCCAATTTGTCATCTAGTTTGAAATAATCGATATCTACGTAACCACCTGTAGTCTTTGTAGCAAAATTAAATAAGGCAAAACGGTAGCCGATAAAATGAGGTAATGTATATGACATCTGAAGCGTGTTTCCTATGGAAGCCCAACGCTCACCGTCAAGACTATAATAAAAATATGCTTTATCTGTCCTATTCTTAAAATCAAGTTCAGTCTTTAAATATACGATGTCCTGAGTAATCGGAATGTTTGCTGCTTCCACTGCTGTTCCTGAACTTCCATTCACCATAACAATAGATTTTGTAGTACCGGACATTTTAACACCGACAAACCCATAGTCTCGTTGGAAGGCGGCAATTCCGGCATAATCCCCGTCCTTCATATTGCTAACATCGATAGCAATTGTTCCTGAACTTTCAGGCCCGAAGGTTCTTTGTGTAAGAGTATTTCTGGCATCAAGAATACTCATGCTTGTTTTTCCGGCAGTGAGTCTTACATACCCCGGTCGGTCAGTAAGAGACCAGTATCTATTGTCAGGATTATGGTTCCACTGCCAAACTAATGATAGATTGGATCCATTATAATCATTTTCTCCTCCTGCTACCTCTGTGTGATAAGCACCAACTTTCTCTGTTCTCTGATCGAAGTTATCTGATGAAACCCATGATCTTGAAAGCACGGCAGGAATTCCCGTGTCGTTGACATCTCCGAATACAGGCCATCCATCCTCACTCCATGTCATCGGTACAATGTAAGGTATACGTCCTACAGATCCATGATCCTGGAACAGCATTCCGTACCATTTTCCGTCAGAGGCTTGAACAATCCCCCCCTGTGCTATTCCGGCGCCGCTTGAATTACTGCCCGATCTTAAAGCAATCTTCCCTTCATATGTGCCATCAATAGTGTCAGCCCTATGTACTAGTTGAGTACGTATATTCCCTGTTGGCCATGAAATATTGAAGATATAATATTTACCATTAATTTTATGAATGTGTGAACCTTCAGCTCCAAGACCGCCGGAGCCACCAGGAGCGCTTGCATTTTGAATTATTGTTTTATTCATTCCGCCTGCTTTGATCGCTGTTGCGTCTGAAGTAAGCTCAACAATCTTAATAGCTCCACCGCTATAAACCAAATACACACGTCCGTCATCATCAAACAGCAATGACATGTCATGATAAACTCCACCAGCAAGTTCATACTTTTCCCATTGGCCCTTTTCTATGTCGGTGGTTTGAAAGATATACGTTTTACCAGTATCATTGGAAGCAAATACTACATAAAACTTGCCATTATTGTATCTAATGCTGCTTGCCCATGAGCCTTTCCCGTATATGTTTTGACCATCTGAAAGAGTTTGTTTATCAGTAGCCGCGAGCACATCATATACATAATTGACGATTTCCCAATTTATGAGATCCTTAGACTTCATAATAGGAACTCCAGGATTCATGTGCATGGTTGTGCTGGTCATATAATAGGTATCATTTACCCTGATAACATCAACATCCGGTACATCCGCCCAAATTATTGGGTTCTTGGCAGTGGTGCCATCAGCATATGTAGATGTGCCAGGTAGACAGCTAATTATTAATGTAAAAGCTAATACGATTGCAAATAGTTTATTATACATGGATTTGAGTTCCTCCCCTATGGCTCATTCTAAAAAATTAGTGTTAAATTATTACGAGCATGATGTATGATTTCTTTGCAATATGAGTGATTTACCAAGGTGATTGATTGGAAGCGAACTACACATAAAATTTCCCGTTTGGATTTCAATTACATACTTAATTTAACAACTATGTTATTGAAAACGCTTTAAATATTGTAGACGTTAAGGTTTTAATATGCGAAATCCTTACAGTTTTTCGCTACTTCTCCTCCTCCTTCTTATTAAAATACAAAAACTTTAAAAAACAGTAATCCTCTTGCCTCCCCCCTGTTTATATTGCTTTTATTATAATTGCATCACTAGAAAATCACGATGTAATTTCTTGTTCGAAAAGTAGAGATTTTAGGCTTGGTGGGTATTTCTCATAATTATCTGTTTAAATGCTAGATAAAAGTGCCAGCGGTAAGATATGGCTTCACATGGGGGCCTACCCCCAAACCCTATCATCAACTGCAAAGCAACCCCTTTTAGGAGCGGAATCGCGGCTTTACCATCATTCATGTTCCCAGAAGAGAGCATGGCTCCAAGGATATATTGACTCTTGGTTCCTACAGCAAGATACCTTTATAGCCATACCAGAAGACGTTTTTTCCATCACTATTTTTCTTGATTCCCCACTGCGGGTTAAGAGGCATTTCATCCCTTAGAATATGGAACGTCCCACTGAGTTGTGCAGCGATTTCTTTCTCGAAGATTGGCTTTTGTTTCTCTTCTTCTTGTTATTGTTCGAGCCAAGCTTCACGTTCGGCTTTTGATTTTCGCCCACGCTTTTTAGGTTCGGGTTTTTCCTTTTCTTGCTTTGCAGGCGCTTGATCTCGAGCTTCGATATGAGTTGCATCTATGGCAACGGTATCGTCCGTAATGAATGATTCTGCCATGGCTTGCTTTAACAACTGTTCTTGCATTTCTTCCAACGCATGGCTTTGGCTCATCTTGCGCACCAACCTGGAATAGGAAGATTCAGAAGGAATTGCTAGATAGGCTTAATATCGATGGTAGAGAAAATCTCACGGAAACGATCTTTTTGTTCCATTTCATAAAGCTCTTGCAGGGTAAATAAGCTCTCGTTTCGTATATATGGCATAGGGAGTTCTCCTCGTCTCTTTTGGTATGGTGTGGTTACTTTACCTATTCGAGATTTGGGGGGTACTCCTTTTTCTATGCCTTAAGGAGCTAGTCGTAGCAAAGCTTTATATTTATGAAATTGATTCAAATAATAATAATAAACAAATAAAACACGACTATGCCTGCAGTTGATATGCTCCCATCATAGTAGACAGTAGAAAAAACAAAATTTCTACTACTACGATGATGGGAGTTTTTCTAATGTCTAAAAGAAGTTCAACCTCTGTTGAAACAAAATTACATGTCGTACAGCGATGCTTAGAGCACAAATCAAATCCAACATATGAAGCAAAACAGATAGGTGTTAACCCACACACGGTTAATGATTGGATAAGAAAATATAAAGCAGATGGATTAAAGGAATCTAATACATGGAAAACCTACTCAAAGGAATTGAGGCTCGCTGCTATTCATGATGTATTATCTGGTCATTGTTCTGTAGAAGAGGCGACAAAGAAGCATCGCATTTCAAGTAGAAGTGTTTTAAGGAATTGGATTTCCAAGTATACTAGTGAGATAGAATTGAAACCTACTCGTAAAGGAAGAGGGCTATCTCATATGAATAAAGGACGTAAAACAACATTTGAAGAACGGATCGAAATTGCACAATATACCATCGCTAATGGTTTGGATTATCAGAAAGCGATCGTAAAGTACGGGGTATCTTATCAGCAAGTCTAAGCATGGGTTCGGAAATACCAAGCAGGTAGCGAGGATGCGCTTAAGGACAATTGCGGTCGTAATAAGCCTATAGAAGAACTAGATGAGCACGAACGCCTTAAGCTACGGATCAAGGAACTAGAAGCTCGGAACGAATACCTGGAGATGGAGAATGCCTTCGAAAAAAAGTTGGCAGAGATCAAGCGACGAAATACACGCTAACCCTCGTTCAGCAAGAACACTTGTATCAAGCGATTCAAGAACTGAACAACGAAAAAGGGTACGCCATTACGAAGTTGTGTGCGTTAGCAGGAGTTGCTCGATCTGCCTATTACAAGTGGTTACATTGTACTCCATCTACCAGAGAACGTGACATTCTTGCACTAGCCGAAGAAGTAAAGCTTCGTTATGACAAGAGAAAAGGGATACTTGGTTATCGCCAAATGCGTACTCAGTTAAACAGAAAACTCAAAAAGAAGTATAACAAAAAACGTTATTATCGAATCATGCGTGCGCTTGGACTCCAAGCAGTCATCCGCAAGAAGCGGCCACATTATGTGAAAGCCTCTGCGATCCATGTCGTTGAAAATGTAATGAACCGTAACTTTGACGCCCATTCTCCTAATTCAAAGTGGTCTACAGATGTAACTGAACTAAAGTATGGAAGTGGTCGCAAAGCCTATTTAAGCGCGATTATTGATATGTACGATAATTCCATTGTTTCCTGGGTATTGAGCCATTCTAACAACAATAAACTCGTGATGGATACGCTCAAGAAGGCTTATGAGAAGAATCCTGGTGTCACTCCACTCATCCAAAGCGACAGAGGCTTCCAGTATACGTCTTATGAGTATAATCGACTCCAAGTAAAATACGAATTTATAAAAAGCATGTCTCGCGTGAGCCGATGTTTGGACATCCAGCCTATTGAGCGCTTTTGGGGTACTTACAAATCGGTAAGTTATTATCTTACAAAGTTTAACACCTATGAAGACGTTCTCAAAGACGTTAGCAACTATATTCGCTATTACAACAACTACCGCTATTCAGAATGTTTGGATGACTTGTCACCTAACGAATACCGACGAGCTGCATCATGAAAAAAACCTCAGCTCTATTAAAACGAGCCGAGGTTTCTAATCTAACTATTTTTGTTTTTTACACTGTCCACTTGACAGGGAGCACTTCAGGTAATCCCTACGCCGCTATTTTTCAATTGACTTTGCCTGGGAACTATGCCTACCTCGGATTTCGCTCTATATTATACGGTTCAGCTCACTACATTAAAGCAGCTTGCTTCTACCCCTTCTTGCTCTAGTATGTTAGCGGCAGTCGCGGTCACATTATCAACCTTAACACTATGTTCGCGCTTGCAACGCACCTCTGGCAACTAGCATGTATCCGGCCCCCCGAACCGTAATGATTCTCTCAGGATTGGCAGGGTCAGCCTCGATTTTTTTGCGTAAATTGCTGATGTGTACAGCGACCGTTCTCGTGTCCTCCAGACTCTCCGTTCCCCAAATGAACTGAAACAACGCATCGACACTGACGACACGATTGACGTTTTGAGCCATATAGGACAGTAGACTAAACTCTTTTTTTGACAAAAAGATAGTTTCACTCCCCATGTTGACGGACTGTGCGTAGAAATCCAACGTCACCCCCGGTAACTCCAGCAGTTGTTCCCTTCTGCCCGTCGATACTCTGCGAAGATGAGCCTTGATCTTGGCCATGAGTACTCCTGGACTGAACGGCTTGGTCACGTAATCGTCACCGCCATAGGATAATGCACTGATTTTCACCTCGTCCTCCTCACGACTGCTCAGAAACACGATTGGCGCATTCGTGTAGCCCCGTGCGTCCCTGCACCAATCTATGCCGTTTTCATCAGCCAGCAATACATCCAGTACAATCAAATCCGGCTCGAAAGACTTAAGTAGCTTCATGGCTTCTGTCCCGCTATGACTATAGGAGGATATGAAACCCTCTCTTTCGCAATACACCTGAACAATCTCGCATATATGGGGATCATCATCGACGATCATAATTTTGTGCGTGTCCATCACTCCGTCACCTTTCTCCTTCTCAAATACAAGGAAGCGATATATACAATATCGATTACGACGAAATGCATCCAAGATGCGAAATCCTTGTCCTTCCATTTCACTTTCAATCTACCAATTAAAGTGATTCTATTCTATCATGGTGGGCTTTAACCGCCTAGCTACGCGCCATGCGTGGCGCACAAAAAATAGTAGCACAAACTATGGCCTTGGTCTGTGCTACTATTTTTAGTATGTTTTATATTGAAACTTCACCATATTCCGTTCACTCTACTAAAACAATAGAAGCTATTTTAGCTCTAATAGTCTTAAGATAATCGTAACTGCTTCTGCTCGTGTAGTCTCATCGTTTGCTTTAAATAATGTATCCGTCTCCCCATGCATGATACCTACCTCATCTACATAGGCTACCGCAGCTTTTGCCCACGCTGGTATTGTTTCTGCATCGCTAAATCGCAATACTGTATTTGCTCCTATAGCATTCTTTACACGTGCGATCATGACTGCCACTTCTGCTCGTGTAATATCCGCATTCGCACGGAAACTTCCATCGTTATATCCTGTTATAATACCTTGTTCTACAACTTGTGCTATAGCTTGCTTTGCCCATGCTCCAATTACGGCATGATCTGTAAATGTTAGCTCTGATCCTTCACCACTTAAATTCAAGCTATTGGCTAGCATCACGGCAAACTCTGCACGCGTAACAGATCCATTCGGTCTAAATGTCCCATCTGCATAACCTTTAATGATGCCACTGACTAGCGCCTGTTTGATGCTTTCTTCTGCCCAGTGTCCTGTTATATCAGACAAGTTTGAAATAATCTGAGATACTGTTTCTTTCTCTACTAGAAATACTGCAATTTTTGCTACATGATTCATCTGTGCAGAAATCGTATTACCTATTATTGTACTTCCTTCAACCTCTACCCATACTTTATTAATTTCATCATATGAAAATAGGTCTGGTTTTTGATTGTCTTTTACTTTACTTGGATCAAACTGCAGGGTGACTGTAATCGGATGATCAAATTTCCACGAGACGTTTTTGGATATATCATAGATTGAACTTAACAGCACATCGTTATCTTTAATGAATGGCTGTGGATTAAGCATTTTCGTTACCGTTATGTCTACAGCTTGACTGGCGGATACAACTGGAATATGAACTATGATTTCTTCTTCAAAATTTAGTTCACCAGATTGCCCTGCATAGATTGTAACCATTCTTATATTAGATGGTATTGTTGAAATACTACTATTTCCACTAGGTGTAGGTGAATGTTTCAACTCCCATTGTGCATAGAGCGTTACATCGTCTGTAATGACGAATGTATCTCCTACTTTATACTCTACTCCCGATCCATCTGCTGATGTGTTCCATCCGTCAAACGTATAATTCGTTTTACCTAGCTGACCACTATTGTTCGAAACCGTTACGGTTTCCTTACGTGTATACCCTATACTTTCGCTTGATACAGCTCCGCTAGTGTTTCCATTACCATCGTATATAACGTACTTATTAAAAACTCTCAATTGAGGGTACCCGTCATTACGTAATGGATCAATTATCCATATATCAGAAAAACCTGTCCACAATTCATAAGTTGAAATATCTTTCAGTTCAGATGTCGACTTACCTGTTCCCTTGTCTGTATCTATCTCATTTACGATCTCATTGTTATAATAACTATGTTGAACGTCCGCTTCATCATGATTATAACCTACCAGACCTCCATAATGAACATCAGCTACTACTTGGCCCGTTGCGTAATTAAAGCTCATATCATTTGTGCCCGGAATACGGGGACTAATAATACCTACCAAACCACCAGCATTTTCACCAGATGCTTCCACATTACCTCTTGCGAAGCTATTAAGAATAGTTCCGGTTGAATTTCCGACTAATCATCCCACAGATGATGCGCCAGTAATATCCCCTAATGCATAACTACTACTTATAGAACCACCTATTAATTCACCTACTAGTCCACCTGCATCATTTCCATTTGCAATAACATCACTTGTTGAATAGTTATTACTTTGGGTTGTTTCAAGACTGCGTCCAATCAAGCCTCCTATTTGATTCTGACCAGAAACATTACCCGTCGAATAACTATGCTCTACTGTTGCAAAGTGACTATCTCCTATTAAGCCCCCAACATTCGTCTCACCTGTCACAAAAGTCTTCGCATAACTATCACGTACTTCTCCACCTGGATGTTGAATTCCTATTAAACCTCCAACATTACTTTCACCAGATATAGTAGCTTCCGCATAACTCTCGAATACCTTCCCACTGTTGAATCCAACTAGACCCCCAATTCCGCTTCCAACTGGAGTGCTTATTGTACCCGTCATATAGCTATTCAGTATTTTTCCTATATTCCATCCAGCAATGCCCCCTACATTGTTAATTTCTGTTTGAATATCAATATTCACATTTTCTACTCCCAGATTAGACACTATACCTGATGTCCCAATAGAACCAAATAAACCAACATAATTAGTCAATGATTCGCTATTTATATTTAAATTTTTAATTTTATAACCATTCCCATTAAATACACCTTCAAATATACCCTTAAAATCATTATCCGGTTGTCCTATAGGAACCCATGACTCTGAAGCCAAATCAATATCATTCATTAAAATAAAATGGATTCCCTCACCAAAGTGTCTCCTCACTGATATAAGATCATCGACGCTCGATATTTGATATGGGTCATTTTCAGAACCATCACCAGCCACAAAGCTAGGCATAGGCTCAGCACTAATCTTTACAGGTATAATTCCTAATCCGAGTAAAACTGTTATTGCAAGACCAATTACCATACTTCTTTGAAACCAATGTTTCATGTTTATTCCTCCATTATTCGTGATCTTGTTTAGTGATTCTATTCTATCATGGTGGACTAGCTTACTTGTGAAACGTAAAGAAAACTTTAAGTTCGCGCTTGCAAAGCTAGCGGAAAGAACAAAAAAGGGTCAACAGCGTCAAGAGATGCCCCAACGCCGTGACCCCATTTTTTCCGCCGAGTAAGAACTCCTCCAAACCCAAGCCGAGCATAATAAAAAACCTATACTTTACGAATATTTCGCCCTATTTATAGTAGGCTATCAACCTTAACACTTTGTTCACGCTTGTAACGCACTTCTGGCAACTAGCATATATCCAGCCCCTCTAACCGTAATGATTCTCTCAGGATTGGCAGGGTCAGCCTCGATTTTTTTGCGTAAATTACTGATGTGTACTGCGACCGTTCTCGTGTCCTCCAGACTATCCGTTCCCCAGGTGAACTGAAACAACGCATCGACACTGACAGCACGATTGACGTTTTGAGCCATATAGGATAATAGACTAAACTCTTTTCTTGACAAAAAGATAGTTTCACTCCCCATATTGACGGACTGTGTATAGAAATCCAACGTCAACCCCGGTAACTCTAGCAGTTGTTCCTTTCTTCCAGTCGACACTCTACGAAGATGTGCCTTGATCTTGGCGATAAGTACGCCTGGGCTGAACGGCTTGGTCACGTAATCGTCGCCGCCATAGGATAATGCGCTGATTTTCACCTCGTCCTCCTCACGACTGCTCAGAAACACGATCGGCGCATTTGTGTAGCCCCGTGCGTCCCTGCACCAATCTATGCCGTTTTCATTAGCCAGCAATACATCCAGTACAATCAAATCCGGCTCGAAAGACTTAAGTAGCTTCATGGCTTCTGTCCCGCTATGACTGTAGGAGGATAGGAAACCCTCTCTTTCGCAATACACCTGAACAATCTCGCATATATGGGGATCATCATCGACGATCATAATTTTGTGCGCGTCCATCACACCGTCACCTTCTTTCAGTGTCTATCGCCAGCTATCCTGTTCATTTACTACAATTTTTGTCGATTTTTCTCTTCCTATTTTATCATGGTAGATTAGACCACTTGTGAATTACAAAGAAAACTTTAAGGCAGAACAGCCTGCTCCGATGGAGTGGGCTGTTCCGCCAATCTGATCTGTCAAGGTTAATGTAAGTACGGATCATACTTCATTACGGTCACTAGATCTCCAATACCGGTGTGGTACACTAGCTGTCGAAAGAGATACTTGACTATATTGCCGCTAACGTGTTCAGTACGTCTCCCGCTTGCAGTCACGGTAGCGCCGTCCACTTCGCGTACAACGTGAGGTCACTTCTCTCCACCCGTTCCCTGCTGAAATTGTAGAATATAGTCAGCTCAACGTCCCGGTACCAACCGACGAACATGTAACCGTCCTTCATCGGTTCTGCAGGCACCGTGACAGTGTCGCCACTTTCCAGCGTCTGTTCAACCACTTGCGATCCGCCCATGCTGTCGAAGTACACCGTTAAGGACGTATCAGTATCCACTTCGCGTGCAACGAATGGTAATATAATTCACCGTGCCTCGGCACCTCTGTCGTGAAATCGTAGGCTATAGTCCTAGCTTGGTCGCTGTACCAACCGCCGAACACATAACCTCCTAGGGTTGGATCCTCAGGCTTCGTAGGAGCTTCGCCAAACCACGCCGTCTGGTCAGCTACTTTCGTTCCGTCACCGGTGTAAAACTGCACTAAATATTGATTCCCCCACCTTGCGTACAACGTGAGATCTTCCGTCACAGGTGTCGTGAAGTCGTAGGCTTTCCAAATCTCACCGGTGTACCAATGGCGGAACAAGCCACCATCAAACACTGGCATGAGGTCAGGCGGCGTAGCTTTACCACCGCTTGCCACTGTCTGTTTAAATACCTTATAATGTTCTGCTGGCCAACGCGGGCTGTACCATCCGTAGCCAGCGTCGAAGCTCACCGTGTGAGGAACCTCCCACTTCGCGTACAACGTGAGATCACCCTTCACCGCTGCCGTGAAGCTGTAGGCTTCACTTAGACCCTCGTCGCTGTACCAACCATCGAACACTAAATCCTTTATCTCCGGTACGACAGGCGTCGGCACGGCAGGCGCTATAGCATTGTCGCCAGATGCCACCCTTTGGTCACCCACTGAGGATCCGCCTCGACTGTCGAATTTCACTGTGTAAAGAGGTATCCACTTGGCATACAACGTGAGATTTTTCGTCACTGGTGTCTCGAAGTCGTAGGCTTCACTCATATTAACATCTTTGTACCAACCGCCGAACTTGTGATCATTCTTCGTCGGTTCGACAGGTATCGCAACTTTTTCTCCTTCGTTCACCGTCTTAGCAGCCCCTTGCGTGCCGTCCATGCTGTTGAAGTTCACCGTGTAGTTGTTCCTCTGCCATCCCGCATACAGCAAAAGATTCATCGTGATCGTTGTTGTCGAGAAGTTAAATTCATCCGTCAAGCCTTCGTCGCTGTACCAGCCGATGAACGTATAACCTTCACGTGTTGGATCATTAGGCTTCTCAGCTAGTGCGCCCTCTACCACCGTCAAATTAGCCACTGCCGAACCTTCTTTACTGTCGAAGCTCACTACATAGCTATTTTTGGGCACAATCGTCCACTTTGCGTACAAGGTAATATTGCTTGTCACTACAGTCGTTGTGAAGTCATAGATGCTTGATAACTCGCTATCGCTGTACCAACCGCTGAACACATATCCGGCCTTTGTCGGTACGACTAGCGTAGCATTGTCTCCTTCGTTCACCGTCTGGGCAACCACCGTTGACCCCCCGTCACTCTCGAAGCTCACCGTGTAACTGTATATCCACTTTGCATACAACGTGAGATTCACAGTCACCAATGTTGTGAAATCATAGGCTTTCGTCAGCGCGCCATCGCTGTACCAGCCGCTGAATACGAAACCGTCCTTCATCGGTTCATCCGGTTTGCTTGCCAATAAGCCAAAATCTACTGTCTGGGCAGCTACTGGGGATCCATCGTTGCTGTTGAAGCTCACCGTGTAGCTGTTAGTCGTCCACCCAGCGGTGATCATGACATCTTGTGTGGGCATCGTAGTCGGTGGAACTGGCGACCATCCCGTGAATGTATGTCCCTGCCAGGTTGGGGTGCCAATGTGCAATCCCGTTGTTGCGCCAAACGGCACGGGAACAACATTAGTCGCGACGTCGCTATTATAATTGATCGTCATGGCGTAGTTATTGCGCGCGTAGAACAACTTCAGCACTGTTGTGCCTTCGCCCGCGATATTGGCCTTCTGCACCGTTCTCGAAACGGTATTGTCGAACGTAAAGCCCTCATAAGATCTCGGATTCGTCATATTTACCTCGGTATCGGTTGTCCCGCGATGCGATTCCGTATCTACAACCGTATAGGTGTCGCTGCCGATATTTTGCAGCAAGTAGACGACCTGATATGGCGTGTCCTCTCTCGCTGTCCACATTGCGGTATAGGTGATGTTCGAAGTTGGCATGATACTCGGCACCTCCGGCGACCAACCAGCGAACGTATAGCCTAGTCTTGTCAGCACTGGTTTATGGACGGCGATGTTCTTACCGAACAGTGCCGTGATCGAACTTGTAGGAGCACTCTTATAACCCCCATCGAAGGTAATGGTTCGATCAGTCGGATAATATTCCACTCTCACTACTGTCGAGCCATCACCCTTAATGTAAGCACCGCTTGCCGTCCCGTTTGTATAACCTTGCTCCCTGTATCGGTCAGAGTCGATCTGAATCTCTGTGTCGGTTGTGCCAGTCAGTATTTCCGTAAAGTCGGGTGATGTCGATGTCCCAGTATTCGGGTCTATTAAGTAATGCTGAACGGTATACGGTGTATCCGTGTTCGTTGTCCAGTGTGCGTACAGATTAAGATCCAATTCTGGCATAATATCCGGAATCGTCATCTCCGTGCCGCCAGTAGCCTCCGTGAACCAACCGTCAAAGGTGTACCCCGGATATTCCAGTGCGGTCACGCGGATTACCGTGTTAGGGCGGGCAACGACAATCTCCGTCATTTCACCGTTCTGCGGATCCAGTTGAAGGGTGTACTCCCCTGGCCTAATGCGCCAAGTCAACGGAATCGTGCGCTTGATCGGATCAGACGTGAACGATAGCGGCGCTCCCTTCCAGGTGATGACCAGATTGCCCTTACTCACCGTACCGCTTGTATCCACTACTTCGATCTTCTTGGTGGTTGCGTTATACCTGAAATTCGGGTTATCCACCTGGACATCGAAGCTTGAAAGAGGATACGTCCGAGCATTTGTGCCGCCTGTCTTCAAATCAAACACACTCATCGTGAACAACGAATCCGGCACAACGACGGATGACGCGGATCCCGCCATGTTCAATTCGCTCGTACCATATTGCGGATAGTAAAAGCCAGTGACATTATGTTGCTCCCCTACCGAGTACAAAGGCCATTTTTCCTCATATATCGGCACGCTGGCTTTGAGCAATCCATCGCCCAATTGGGCGCCTATAGCGCTTTCCAAATAGATGCCCATCTCTACATACAGAGCGCCGAATGATTGCGTAAACCGTTTCCCACTTATATTTTTCAGCTGATAATAGAAATAGCCCCATAAATTCACATAAGCTCCAGGTTCAACAGAAATCCCAATACTATTCCAATCAACGCTGCCTAGCCCCGCTTTAAGCTCCAGTTGAATGCCCGCCCGCAAGCCGAGCGTCCCCATGACGTAGAATGTAAACTGATAATCACCGTCACCATTCAATCTTGTCGTATGGACATGGCCTTCTCGTCCAAACACCAACAAAGTCGCCGAGAGACGCTTGGCAGTCGTATAGTTGAAATCAGCCCCGACCGTCATGTTCACATTGGCGCTGACCACGAACTCAGCCGAAAACTGGATTTCGACCAGATTAGCAGCAACTCGTACGCTCTGCTCAAAAAGCTTCTTCTTAACTAACGGAACCCACTCCGTATCGTTTTCCATCATTTTTTTATATTGTTCTCTCAAGGACTCAGCATCGACTCCGCTATCTTGCACACCATCAATCAACGCTTTAATCTCTGTCGCAATATCCAATACTTTACCAAGCTGGCCGCTATTTTTCGCTCTATCCCAATCTGCCAGCGCCGCTGCTAGCTTATTATGTTCGATGGTAGCAATCTCCGCCTTAATGTTGAGCCCAGTATAGCTATAAGCGTCCAGATTAACTGTGATCCGATAATCTGTCGGGAAAGGTAGCGTAGCGCAAAAGATAAAGCATTTCTCTTCGTATTCCGCACCGCCATTGACGCTGAGATTCAAGCTTATCTCCTCAAGAAATGTGCCAGTCATATGAATGACGAGATCGCTTTCTTCATGGATAGGAATGACAATATCTGCTCCGACTTGAAGTGTAGCGCTGACTCCGGAAGTTTGTCCGGCAATATTCTTCACTCTCGTACCAAGTGAAGCTTTCACAGTCACATTCTCTACATATGCTCTGCCTCCGATTCTTGAAGCCGCGAATCCCTTCGCTTTCATCTGTGTCTTGAATATATCCGTCTCCCTCGCCAGAGTAGAAAGATAGCTTGCAGTTTGATTAACGAAGCCACTGTCTATCGCTTGCTGCTCAATTTCATTCTCAAGCTGAGTGATGTCCTCCTCCGACAACAGCATATCGCCGTCAATCGCTTGTTGCTGATAGATATTGAAGGCATGCTTGATGTCTTCCACATTGGCATCGCTATACTCAATAACCATCATCTCCGCCGCAGGAATAATCGAGATGATGCGTCCATAACTGATTACTTCGAAGTTCGCATCTTCCTCAGTGAATTCACCCGTATAAAAAGCGATAAAATCGCCTATATCAACGGTGGTCAGTTCGCTCAAACCAAAAGGCGCATATCGATCATCGCTGTAGTTCATCGCAACTTGCTCTACCGTGATCGAAAGATTGTTCGGATCGCCATCCGTATCCGCATCTACACTTACAGGCAGCGTGTCTGGCATGAACAACACTTGCTTGATATCCGCATGATCGTAAGTGTAGGTCTTTCCGTTAATCGCCGTGATCTGTATATAGGCAACATCGCCGTCGTCTGCACCTGTTGTATTTACCGTGCGCTGATCGGGGCGAACACCTTCATAGATCGCGACAGTAGCACCAACTTGAATGCTAGCATCCCCCGTATATTGGAAAGTTCCACTACCTGCATTCGCCTCAGCAAGACCGCTGCCGCCGCCGTCCATCGCCATCGTAATGACCGGGATCGCAGGCGAACCAACTTCTGCACCATCGATCATCATATTCGTGATATCCGCGAAGCGCAGATAAACCATATTCGGATTCAACGGAATATTCATAACTTCTTTTTTAGCAACGCTAAACACGTAAACGCGCGTCGTCGCATCTTGACCTTGGAAAGTCAGGCGATCGTCCGTTAATGTAAGCTCATAGGTGTTGCCTTCTACGAACTTACCGTCTTCAGCTGCGGATGCTACTTTGAAGTGACCATTCGCATCAGTGACGGCAGGCTCTATGGGGTCAGGATTCGCAGTGTCGATGAATGTCATACCCGCTTTTACTTCAGCTGCTGTCATACTGCCGCTTACAGCGTTGACAGTGATAGTGAAGCTTTGCGGAACATCCTGCACCGAGTAGCCTGGGATGTTTTCTACCGTATTACTCACATGATCAATATACTTCGCATACAACGTTGTATCCGCATTAACCGTGCCGCCTTCCGCGAAAATGCGTGAAAAATCTTCGTCTCTAAACCAGCCCTGGAATATACTTCCTTCTTTTGCCGGGGCAGGCAGCTTACTCAGCACTTCCTCAGTTCGTACCGTCTGAGGAGCTACCGCCGAACCGCCGTTACTGTCAAAGCTCACTGTGTAGCTATTCATCGTCCACTTCGCATACAATGTAATGTTGCCAGTCACTGCTGCCGTGAAGCTGTAGGCTTTGGTCAAGCCACTGTCGCTGTACCAGCCGCCGAACGTATAGCCTTCCCAAATTGGTGTACTAGGTGCAGTAGCTAATCCGTTATAATTCACGGACTGACTTGTTACCACCGTGCCGCCTTTACTGTCGAAACTCACCGTGTAGCTATTAATTACCCACTTCGCGTACAACGTAACGTTACCCGTTACTTGTTCCGTGAAGCCATAGTGGCTTTTCAAGTCGCTATCGCTGTACCAGCCGTCGAATGTATGTCCTGCCCGCGTTGGGGCGTCAGGCGCAGCAGCCACGGCGCCTTCTTTCACATTCTGGTCAGCCACCGTCGTACCTTCGTTGCTGTCAAATTTCACCGTATAGCTATTTTTTTTCTCAATCGTCCATTTCGCATATAATGTAATATTGCTCGTCACGACAGCTGTTGTGAAGTCGTAGACGCTTGTTAAGGTGCTATCACTGTACCAACCGCTGAACACATATCCGACCTTTGTCGGTGCTCCAGGCGCTACAGCTTTAGTGCCTTCGTTCACCGTCTGAGCAGCCACCGCCGACCCACCGTCACTGTCGAAGCTCACTGTGTATCTGGCAGTCCATTTTGCATATAGCGTCATGCTATCCGTCACCGGTGTCGTGAAGCTGTAGCTGATCTTCAAGCTGCTGTCGCTATACCAACCACCGAACGTATAGCCTAGCTTTGTCGGCACTTCAGGTACCACAGCCTTGGAGCCATATTTCACCGTCTGGCCAGCTACTGATGTACCTCCGTTGCTCTCAAACGTTAGCGCATATTCAGTGTTATTATTGCCACCGCTATTACCTCCATTGTTGCTACCATTATCCGTATTCGAAGTCGGAGATGGAGTCGGGGTTGGAGTCGGGGTTGGGGTCGGGGGAGCTTGATTCTGCTCTTCCCATGCTTCCACAACCGCATTGCTGCGCATAAAGCTAGCAGCAGCTTCCGCACGAGTCGCTTGCGCATGCGGGTTGAAATTGCCATTGGCATCCCCAACGAATAAGCCTGCTTGCCACAGCTTAACGACCGCATCAACAGCCCAAGAAGAAACACTAACGAGATCGCCCGGCTTCGTCGTTATGTGAGTGCTTGTTTGATAGGGAATCTGATAGCTTTCGAAATACCGCAAAGTCATCGTCAACATCTGTTCTCTCGATACCGTTGCATCAGGAGAGAAATTTTGATCACCCGTGCCGTTAGTAATCCCTTTCTCAGCCGCCCATTCTATATATGGTGCATACCAAGCACCAGTCTGCACATCGGCAAAAGTCGAGATTGGATACTTACTTATATCCACGCCTGCCATTCTTCCAAGCGCCGTCACATACATGGCACGCGTCATCGTTCCCTTTGGCGAGAAGGTATCAGCGCCTGTTCCATTGAATATGCCATTCTTCTGGACATATATGACCGCATCATAAAACCAGTCCGTTGGATTAACATCTTGATACCCATCCGTTAGACTAACATTTTGAAATTCGCTTGATTCAGCCGCTACCGCCTGCTGCATCGGCAGTAAGCCCACTGGCAGTAAGCTCACCACCATACTAATAACGAGCATCAATGCCAGAAGCCGTGATTTTAACTTCCAGCCCCATTTTATTGCCTTCTTCAATTCATTCATCCTCTCTAGTAACTACTATGAATCTCTTCTCCTACCATACTGACTCTCTCATTTCGATGTCGAATACTGTCACTAATATTGGATTATTTATGTCGATTCTATCATGGTAGGTGGAGCATTAGTGGATTACAAAGAAAACTTTAAGTTTCATGCATGAGCTAATCTACCATAATAGAATACAAGGAAATAAATCATAATAATTGAAGAGAGAATGAAAATCTTAGATGAAAAAAATTTAAGCTTGATGTTAGTTCTATTGTTAACGGGAGTAACCGATGACAACTTGGACGGTATCTTAGAAGCTATTGGAATAAAGTATAATCTAGAGCAAAAGCGGCGTAAGGAGGTAATCCCTACGCCGCTATTTATTAATAAATTCAATCTTTAGGTTTAATTTGAATGATTGTGACTGTAGTATGTTAGAGGTAGAGCAGTAATCTCGCTCATACTACCAACCGTAACATTAGGTTCACGCCTACAACGCACTGCTAGTAACTAGCATATAGCCAGCCCCCCGAACCGTAATGATTCTCTCAGGATTGGCAGGGGCAGCCTCGATTTTTTTGCGTAAATTACTGATGTGTACTGCGACCGTTCTCGTGTCCTCCAGACTATCCGTTCCCCAGGTGAACTGAAACAACGCATCGACACTGACAGCACGATTGACGTTTTGAGCCATATAGGATAATAGACTAAACTCTTTTCTTGACAAAAAGATAGTTTCACTCCCCATATTGACGGACTGTGCATAGTAATCTAGCGTCAAACCCGGTAACTCCAACAATTGTCCCTTTCTTCCAGTCGACACTCTACGAAGATGTGCCTTGATCTTGGCCATAAGTACGCCTGGGCTGAACGGCTTGGTCACATAATCGTCACCGCCATAGGATAATGCGCTGATCTTCACCTCGTCCTCCTCACGACTGCTCAGAAACACGATCGGCGCATTTGTGTAGCCCCGTGCGTCCCTGCACCAATCTATGCCGTTTTCATTAGCCAGCAATACATCCAGTACAATCAAATCCGGCTCGAAAGACTTAAGTAGCTTCATGGCTTCTGTCCCGCTATGACTGTAGGAGGATAGGAAACCCTCTCTTTCGCAATACACCTGAACAATCTCGCATATATGGGGATCATCATCGACGATCATAATTTTGTGCGTGTCCATCACTCCGTCACCTTTCTCCTTCTCAAATACAAGGAAGCGATACATAGAAGATCGACCCTGTCTTGCCATCGCTCTCCGCTCGAACCGTCCCTCCATGCGCTTGTATGATTTCCCTGCAAATCGCCAGTCCGAGCCCGTTGCCCTCTATCCCCTTCTCTACACCCGGTCGATCGTACCGGTAATTTCGATCGAAGATTTGCTCGAGCTGCTCTGGAGGAATACCCATTCCAGAGTCCTGTACGCTAATGATCGCATAGCGGGTATGATCCACCTCGTCCACAGCTAGTCCAATACGTACCAGTTCACCCCTAGAGGTGAACTTCATCGCATTCGACACCAGATTGAACAAAGCCTGCTCCAGTCTTTGCGTATCCATCTCTACAACAGTCGAGCCCAATCCTTGATCTTCCACATCTCCGATATCCAGTATGAAGTCCAACTCTGCGTCACGCACAACCAGCTCATATTGTTCATAAAACCTACGCAAGAAGTGTACCACATACACCGGTTCCATTCGGTACGAGATTTGTCCTGTCTCCAAATGCGACAAGAAGGACAACTCCTCAATCATACGGTTAATTCTTATCGTGTTATCCCAGATATACTTCAGATACTGTTCATTACGTTCCGGCTTGACCATGTCTTGCACAGCCTCAACATAACCAAGCATGCTGGACAGCGGCATACGCAAATCATGCGTAATATAGGCAAGAAGCTTCTTCCTCCCTTGCTCGGAGTGAAGCAAGCGGTCATACGATGTGCGGAGATCATCATGAGCTGCGGATAAGGCCTGTGTGCGCTCCTGTACGATCCGTTCCAAATTCATATTCATTTCAGTCAGCTTGTTGTTGGCATCCTGCAGCTCACGTGCAATTCTCTCTTCATTCGTTGCCGCCCTCGTAAATCTCGAAGAAAGCAGAATCATTTGTGCGATCGTAAATACCAACAGACCAAGCGGAGAGGTAATTCCGATTGGTGACCATTCATTGTAATATAAAAAATCGTTGACGACAGTAACTAAAGTAACCACCGACACCAGCAGGAAGATTAGCGCTCCTTCCATTCGCCACACAGCCGCTTGGACCAGCCCAACCATCAGATAAACCATATGCAAAACAACCATCACACCGATTAGCAGCATTAATTTTGTAAATATAAGTGCAGGGGTCACCACAACAAGTATACAGAATGCGCCAGTTATAAACCGTGAAGCAAGATGAAACCAACGCGAAACATAGTTCGGAAAAATGCTTTCAAAGTACCTAGTGATGATATAACCACTACTGCAAAGAATCAGATACTCGATCTTAAACTGCAATTCCCATGGAATAGCCGACCACAATTGTGTGATCATGAGCTCGCCGACCAGCAAGGATCGGATACCGAATAACGCGGTGAACAGACCAAAATACAATGGAGCCCTGTCTTTGCGTCGCAGTATGAACAACAGCAGGTGATACACACCAATCACTAGCAAACTTGCGGTGATAAACATGTCGGCAGCGATTTTCAGATTGGTCCTGACCGTTAACACATCACTGCCGCCCAGCTCTATAAACTTGGTGATGCCGCCACGATTATGGTGGAAATTGGCGACTTGCATAACTAGCTCCACCCTATCATTCTTCGGCTGAAAGAATACTAGCTTCGTGGCCAGATGCGGTGTCACGCTACTCTTGTCCTGACCAACCTCGCCGACTTCTGCCAACAGTTCACCATTCACCCATAATTTATAAGAATGAAAAATAGTGGGCAGCCGCAGGGCAAGCCGCTCTTTACTATCCTGCTCGCTAAGCTCTATAACTACCCGAAATGTTGCGAAGCCTGTACCACTCAACTTCTGATTATCCCACTGATAGCCTAGCCAGGAGCTCGGAATGCTAATCCAACGGTCATTATTTCCGTCCTGATTAGAACGAAGCTCTATGTCCTCAGGCGACAGTAGCTCTTGCCAGTAGAACGCCCACTCCCCTTGTAACTTTAATGGATTCTTACTGATATGAACCTGCGTTAAATCCAGAATGCCTTCTGCACTTTGGATTTTAGGGGGGTCCTGAGCAGAGACAACAGCATAGCTTGCGACCAAACCAACAACTATGGCAACAGTTATATGAAGCAAGATCGTACGAGAACCGAATCGGAGAATACTCCTCATTATGAATCCAAACCCCTATCTAAAAGAGCGTAATATGTAAGTTATTTATATACTATCATCACTAAATGAAAATGTCCTCTGCAAATAACTTAGACCATTGCATTCAAGCATCACAATGAGGTCCTTATTTCATTTATGTTTGTTACAATACAAAAAACCACTCCTTAAGTGTTAATTAAGAAGTGGTCATTGTTTAACGATATATTTCGTTCTATAACAGCTTCATAAAACAATGCCTGTTTGTCGCTTAATTCACGAAGGGAAATGCATTACCGTTGATGTTCGTCAAAGCTCGAAAGCCTTGTCAGTCCTACCTCATGGAGCGTTTTCAGCTCCATCGGCGATGAAATCTACCGATTAACCGCGGTCGCTCAACATCGAATTTCTTTGATATTGATTCTAGATTTCCAAATCAATATGATGTGTTTACAGTGTTCGTGGTCAAAATGTGGTCATACAGGGACTTCTCTCGAGAAATCCCTTGATGCATAAGGGTTTAATCCCCTTATTACATCATGCCGCCCATGAGACAAAGGCGTTATTATGTGTATTTTGAGTCTATTTGTAGCGATTTTGTCCGATTGTCTACAGAAATTAGTCCAATAAATCCGTGTGAGTATGATCTGTAGGTAGAGTATGTGGGCACTTTGTGGGCATGAATTATTAATGTAAATGTTTCGATATTTTTAAACAAAAAGCCACCTTCCATTGCGGTACCCAAGCACCGTCAAGGAAAGTGGCTGATGTAATAGGTTAGATTAACTCAGACTGCTGAAGAAGTCTCTGGATGATCACCGCTACTTCTGCTCGTGTTATGAAGGCTTGCGGAGCAAGCTGTGAGTTGCCTCTTCCTGTGATAACTCCAGCCTGCAACACATCGGCAACGCTATCCCTCGCCCACACCGACACTTTTTTCGCATCGTCATAAGATTGTAGGATTTTGTTCGAATCCTGAGCAGGAAGTTGATCGCTAAGCCCTGTCACTTCCATCGCATTTGCGATCATGACCATCGCTTGCTCACGTGTGATTTGCTGCTGTGGACGGAAGGTGCTGTCATCATAACCACTGATCAGTTCGTAATCCAGTGCGGTTAGCACTGCACCACTATACCAATCTGATGAATGCACATCAGAGAATGGAGTTGCCCCTCTATTCTCTTTAAGTCCCATTGCCCGCACCATAATCACCGCAAACTCTGCACGGGTAATCGCTTGATTCGGATTGTACAGATCATCACCTATTCCACTAACCACCAAACGTGATCCCATTTCATTCACAGCTTTCTCTGCCCAATGACCACCTACATCCTTGAACGCCACTGGATTCGAGATGAGAACGTACGTGCTGTTTGTCAAACTATTAATCGTTGCATAATACTTGCCGTCTATTAGATCGATTGTGGTAGGTACATGTCGAACCGTTCCATCCGGATCAATCACAACGCCTGTTGTGATCTTATTCGGGTCAATACCATCTGGAATGACAAACGTTCTCTTTACATAAGCGTTGAACTTGGAAACATCAACGGTCACATCACCGTAACTGCCGCTGACGGAGAAGTTCAACGGAGGTACAACGAGTGTATACTCACCCTGATTAACCGCATTCTCCACTACCTTCAATTGTTCCTCTGTAGGTTCGGATATTTCAATTTCAATTTGAATTTGTTCCAATTCCACGTCTCGACCGATCTGTTCAGAGATGGTATCGATTTGAACCTGCAGTGCAGGGAGGGTGAAGGTCGCCTTATCTGTTCGAATCTCAATCGTCTGCTGCTTCGCTTCCATATCCTTAATCATCTGGCCATTCAAGACGCCGATTACCACATCAGATGGATTGCTAATCGGAATCGTAATGACAGAACGACTTCCTTCCGCTTGAAGGAGATCTCCAAGCTTCTTCGGATCAAGCGTAACCATCGTTATCGTACGACCATTGTCCTCAGTCGTAGTTGAAATTCCAGCTTTCCCCGGCTTACCGTTAATCAATACCTCTACTTCCGTCGCTGTAGGAGCAGGCTCACTCGGGACTTGTGGCAACTCATTATTAATTGGAGGTGATTGCGGTCTAACTCCATTGGATTCCACTGAATCACTACCGCTTCCCACGCTATTGATCGCTCTGACTACGAACGTATAAGCCCTGCCGTTGGTCAACCCCGTTATCGTAATCGGACTTGAATGACCTGTTACTGTTCGATTATCCGGTAATATCGTCACTTCATATCCCGTAATTGGACTCCCGCCCTGTTCATCAGGCGCCGTGAAGGTAATTGTAGCTTGACCGTTGCCGCCAACAGCCCGCACCTCTGTCGGGGATGAAGGAACCGTCATCGGCGTTGCGCTCACTTCATTGGAAAGATCACTTTCGCCTCCTGGGTTCACTGCCTGTATGGAAAAATAATACATCGCACCGTTCGTTAAGCCCGTCACTTGGTAGCTATATACTGAACCCGTCACCGTTGCTGCTTCTGCTCCTGAGGAGTCGGAACTCAACCGTTGATAGATCTTATAGCCTGTTGAACCATTCACAGGGGTCCAGGTAAGCGTAACATTGCTATTGCCTGCCACAGCAGTGAGCAGGCTCGGAGCTCCTGGTGCTGGAACCTGCGGCGTTGCGCTGACTGCATCAGATGGATCGCTTTCTCCTGCTGGATTAATCGCCTTGACCATAAAATAGTAGGTTGTACCATTGGTCAATCCGAGAGTATCATATTCAAGTACGGATGCATCTACGATTGCGATTGCAGCTCCGTAACTTCCATGAGCCTCACGTTGATATACCGCATAAGTGACGGTTCCATATATGCCATTCCAGCCAATAGCCACATGTCCATCACCAGCCGCTACAGAAGTAATGCTTGGTGCAGCAAGTGAAGACCAAGGTAATGTCACCGTTAAACTCGTAATCTCTGTAAGCGAGTCAGCCTGAAAAGCCAACTGTGCACCCGTCACTTGCGCCGCATTCGTTGCAACCAGATCACTGAATGTCGCTACACCTGCACTTGCGGTGACAGTAGTCGTTCCAGCCAGCGTCCAAGCACCTGCATCTTTCTTCGATACGGTAATCACTGTGCTGTTATCCCCTGTTCGTACGTTGCCATAAGCATCGACAAGCGTCACCTTCGGCTGCTCTGCGAACTGTCCGCCATTCACCGCAGGCGCGGTAATATCTTGCATTAGTTCCATCGCTGACAAGCTGCCCACACTTGGCGTAATCGCCTGCGTGTTCGTCGCAGGAGTCGCTACGCCAGCAATGCTGAACCCAATGTTCTGCTCGACAGCCTTGTTCAGCACCAAGACTGGCGTAGCCACGCCATTAGTGAAGCTCACACTGATCGTCTGTGATGAGCTGCTTAACTCTGTTCCGTTAAAGCTCCCGTATGAATCGTTCGACGCTTTCCCCACGCCAGAAATTGTTACGTTACGCGCCCCGCTAAAATTCGTATCCACATTCCCAAGCGAATCCTTCACCGTCAGCGTAATCGTATTGTCTGCGCCAGCAACAGGTGTCAGCGTTGCTGCCGATGCTGCCGCTGTTTGTGCGCCGGCAATTGCAGGTCCCACAAAGCTTCGTACAGGTTCTCCTGGTGTTGCACCTGTTTTGCCCACTGGCGTCACCTCAAAACCAATATATTTGCCGCTATCATCCTCTTGGATCCCGTAGCTTTCACCCGTTGCCCCGGCAATCGCAGTTTTGTTGGTACCCGAATCATCATCAGCACGATACCACTGAAACAAGGATGCCCCTTCCGGATCGTTGTCTCTATCTTCATAGGTATAGCTTCCTATTAATGTGTTCCCTACGATTAATCCGTCCGTTGTATCAACTTGAACATCTGATGCTTTTGGACGAGCATTTAGCACGCTAATTTTGCCGCCAGTCAATAGATAAGGGGCTCCATCCTGATCAAAGGCAACTCCGCCTGCGAAGCCCGAAGTGGTTTGGAATAGAACAGCATTGGAATAATTGATTGTTGCGTTATTTGCCAAGTCCGTATGATCAATTTTCATAATTTTTTTTTGATCATAAAGACTAAAATACAAATTTCCATCTTCGTCAAAATTTACAGATATTGGATTACCGGATATATTTTCAACAATAATGCTCGCTTTCGTAATATCTAAATTCGTAGGAGATTCGTCTAAATCATGTTTGGATATTTTTTTAATATTACTCGCATCGAATTCAGAGAAGTACATATTTCCTTCAGAATCAAACGCCATACTACTTATGAAATAATTGCCTCCTGCTGGATTTGTTGTAACGACCTGCACATGATTCCCATTACCCAGGTCATCTTGTGCGATTCGAAAAATGCTCGGCTCTGCATTCCTGGCAAAGTATAAATCTCCATTCGCACTAAATGCGAAACCACTAATTTTTTGCCAATTATTACTTTGTTCTTGATAAACTAGCGTTGATTCTCCAGACATTGATACTTTTGTAATTTTATTTAAACCAAATTCAGCAACGTAAAAATTTCCATCATAAAATTTAATGTCAATTGAATCTGCTGAAAGACCATCAAATTCGTCAAATGCCATACTATGGGTTGGTACGCCAAAAAACAGTGCAACGATGATCGATATCATGATCATTTTCTTTTTCACTTTTGTTTTCCCCTCTCAGATAACACGCTCAGTTGCAACACGAAGACCATATCTAGTTGGACGATCTTGAGTCAATTGTATTTTATCATGGTAGATTAGCCAATTTGTGAAATGTAAAGAAGACTTTAAGTTCGCGCTTGCAACTCACCCTTGTCCACCAGCATATATCCGGTCCCCCGAATCGTAAAAATTCGCTCAGGTTTGGCAGGGTCAGCCTCGATTTTCTTGCGTAAATTGCTGATGTGTACAGCGACCGTTCTCGTATCATCCAGACTTTCCATTCCCCAGATGAGCTGAAACAACGCATCGACACTGACGACACGATTAACGTTTTGTGCCATATAGGACAGGAGACAGAATTCTTTTTTCGATAAAAAGAGGGTTTCACTACCCATAATGACGGACTGTGCGTTGTAATCCAATGTCAAACCTGGCAACTCCAGCAGTTGTTCCCTTCGACCCGTCGACACTCTGCGAAGGTGAGCCTTGATCTTGGCTATGAGTACGCCAAATCAGGCTCGAACGATGCAAGCAGCTTCATAGCATCTTCCCCGTTATGACTGCATGCGGATATGAAGCCCTCCCGATCACAATACGCCTGAACAATTTCACAGATGTGAAAATCATCATCGACGATCATAATTTCATGTATAATCATCACCTTCCTTCTTCTCAAATCGACAGGCTATTGTAATTTAATACCTATCTTAGCATGAAAGAACAGACTAGTTATGAAATATAAAGGAATATTTAAGATTTTGCTTCATACGCAAACTTAAAGTTTTCATTACATTTTGTTTTGGAATACTTTCCCGTGTCAGGGGGACTTATATGAAAAGACTGCGTAGACAGCAGGGAGAGGCAGGCTGATCAGCAACGCTAGTAACAAACTTGACATGCAAATGACCTCAGGCGACAGCAACTCTTGCCAGTAGAACTCCCACTCCCCTTGCAGCTTTAGCGAGCTTTAGCGATTCTAACTGACATGAAGCTGCGTTAGCTGCGCTAAATTCATAATGCCCTCTTCACTTTGAAACTTAAGAGAGTCCGTCTGCGGAGACGATGGCAAGACTTGCAACCAAACCAGCAACAACGGCAGCAGCTATATTAAGGGAATCGACGCACTGCCAGAGGCGCCTTAAGACTGCGCTACTTGCTCCATGATTTCTCTAAGTAATTTACTCGCCTACAGAAACATAACCGTGCACGACAAAAGTATGGTCGGGCGCTAAAGGTCTATAGTGAAATCACAAGAAGCTTAATCAAATGCTTGATGAACTACACAACGCATAATAAAATAGGCTACTCACAAAGTTCAAATTGAACTCGTGAGTAGCCTATTTTCATTCATGTGGTCAAAACTACATCATACCGCCCATACCGCCCATGCCACCCATATCAGGCATGCTTGGTTTATTCGGCTCAGGTTTTTCAGCTATTACAGCTTCCGTTGTTAAGAACATAGCTGCAACAGATGCTGCGTTTTGAAGAGCAGAACGAGTTACTTTAGCAGGGTCAACGATACCCGCTTCGAACATGTTCACCCATTCGCCAGTAGCTGCATTGTAACCAATACCTACTTTTTCGTTTTTCAAGCGTTCTACGATTACAGAACCTTCTTGACCAGCGTTAGCTGCGATTGTGCGAACTGGTTCTTCTAGCGCACGAAGTACGATGTTAACACCCGTTGCTTCGTCGCCAAATGCTTCTACTGCCGCTACTGCTTTATATACGTTAACTAGCGCTGTACCACCACCAGATACGATACCTTCTTCTACTGCTGCGCGAGTAGAGTTCAAAGCATCTTCGATGCGAAGCTTACGCTCTTTCAATTCAGTTTCAGTCGCTGCACCAACTTTGATGACAGCTACGCCACCAGCTAATTTAGCTAGACGCTCTTGAAGTTTTTCTTTGTCAAACTCAGAAGTTGTATCTTCTAGTTGAGCTTTGATTTGGTTAACGCGTGCTTTAATATCAGCAGAGTTACCAGCACCATCAACGATGATTGTATTTTCTTTTGTAATGCGTACTTGACGAGCAGAACCAAGTGCATCTACATCAGTAGTTTTCAAATCAAGACCAAGCTCTTCCGTAATCACTTGACCACCAGTTAGAGCGGCGATATCTTGAAGCATTGCTTTACGACGGTCACCAAAGCCTGGAGCTTTAACCGCTACGCAAGTGAATGTTCCACGAAGTTTGTTCACAACTAGAGTAGCTTGTGCTTCACCTTCAACATCTTCAGCGATAATAAGAAGTTGTTTACCTGATTGCACAACTTTCTCAAGTACTGGAAGAATTTCTTGAATGTTTGTAATTTTTTTATCAGTGATCAAGATATATGGATTGTCTAGAATTGCTTCCATTTTTTCTGTATCAGTGATCATATATGGAGAAATGTAGCCACGATCGAATTGCATACCTTCTACAACTTCAAGTTCAGTTGCGAAGCCTTTTGATTCTTCAACCGTAATAACACCATCATTACCTACTTTTTCCATTGCTTCAGCGATCAGATCGCCAACTTCTTCATCAGAAGAAGAAATTGCAGCAACTTGTGCAATAGATTGCTTACCTGTAATTGGTTGGGAAATCGCTTGAAGCTCAAGTACTGCTGCTTTAACAGCTTTCTCGATACCTTTACGGATAACCATTGGGTTAGCACCAGCAGTTACGTTTTTCAGACCTTCACGAATCATAGCTTGAGCAAGAACTGTTGCAGTTGTAGTACCGTCACCAGCGATATCGTTAGTTTTTGTAGCTACTTCTTTAACTAGTTGAGCACCCATGTTCTCGAATGCATCTTCAAGTTCGATTTCTTTGGCGATAGAAACACCATCGTTAGTGATTAGTGGGCTACCGAATTTCTTCTCAAGAACAACGTTACGTCCTTTTGGACCAAGTGTTACTTTAACTGCATTAGCTAGTGCATCTACACCGCGAAGCATAGAGCGACGAGCATCTTCACTAAATTTAATTTCTTTAGCCATGATTAAGTCCTCCTAAAATTTTTTATGGTATCTCCGTGAGTTACTACCTGCGAATAAAAAATCGCATCGGAAGCATAAGCTAAAAACTTTTGTTGTCTTCTCGATGAACTCCTTGTAACTCAAAAGTTACATCGGAAGCATAAGCAATTGATTTATTGTATGTGTATTTGATCGCGAGCCTATTCGAAGATCGCGTGTATGTCGCTTTCTTTCATGATCAAGTATTCTTTACCTTCATACTTGATTTCAGTACCAGCATATTTAGAGAACAGAACGCGGTCGCCTTCTTTAACTTCCAAAGCAACACGAACGCCATCTTTAAGTGCGCCGCTTCCTACAGCGATAACTTTACCCTCTTGTGGTTTTTCCTTAGCCGTATCCGGCAATACAATACCACTAGCTGTTGTTACTTCTTGTGCAATTGGTTCAACCAATACTCGTTCACCCAAAGGTTTAATCATTGAAAAAAGCCTCCTTATATGAATGGTTCAATTTGTAATACCTTTTAGCACTCGACCACTGATAGTGCTAACAACTATTATTCTACCTATTTTCTTGTCTGATTTCAAGTATTTACTCAAAAAAAATACCTATCCATTTGTAGCAATAGGTACGATATACATTCCGGTCTCCTCATCCTTGCGAATAATTGCCTTTACTCCGTATACTAATTCCATTAATTCGCTGGTCATAATTGTCTCCGGTTCACCTTCAGCAATAATATTGCCATCTTTCAATACTTTTATGTCATCGCTATAGCGAACGGCTTGATTCACATCATGAAGCACCATAACAATCGTTAGGCCATGCTCTCGATTCAATTGCTGTACAAGATCAAGTAATTCAATCTGATAGTAAATATCGAGAAATGTCGTTGGTTCATCGAGAAACAGAATCGATGTTTTCTGCGCAAGTGCCATCGCAACCCAAGCACGCTGCTTCTGTCCACCAGATAGCTCATTCAAGCGACGACTGCGGAACTCCGTAAGCTTCGTACACGCAAGTGCCCACTCCACTGCCTGGCGATCCTCATCCGTCTCTGACGAAAACATATGACGATAAGGTAGACGTCCATACTCCACTAGCCGCTCTACCGTTAGATCGTAGGGAGCTTCATTCTGCTGATGCACAACGGCTAGAATGCGAGCTAATTCCTTAGATTTCAACTGCTGTAAATCACGTCCATCAATAAAAATTTGACCAACACTTGGCATATTGTTACGAGCTAGTAATGCTAGCAACGTTGATTTCCCACTGCCATTAGGTCCAATGATCGTCGTAATCTTACCTTGAGCAATTGAAGTTGAAAGTTGATTTAAAATCTGTGCGCTGTTTTTGTATTGAAAGCTAATTCCGTTAATTTCCATTAACTCGATCCCCCCTCATCAACATAAAGATTAGGAATGGACCACCAATAATCATCATAATAACAGAGGCTGGTATTTCCATTGGTGCAATAATCGTTCTCCCGATCGTATCCGCTAGTAGAATAAGTAATCCTCCTAGTATTGCGCAAAACGGAATAAGAATCTTATGATCAGTCCCAACCATTTGACGGGCAATATGTGGAATTAATAGACCAACAAAAGCAATTAAGCCACCAATAGCAGTTGCAATTGAGGCTAACAACACCGCAACAAAAGAAATAATCACTCTTGCACGCATGACACGTAAACCTAAATTACTAGCTGTACGATCCTGCAACGACAACATATTGCACCATGTACTAAGCAGTAATGCAATAATTAAACCAATAGAGCTGTAGAGCAAAATCATTTCCACATCATTCCATGTTTTCATGGAGAACATAGAGCTGACTGCTTGATTGACATTACCTACCGCATAGCTGCCTCGATAGTTGAACAATTGACTGAGTCCAGAGAACATCGCATTAACAGCTACACCGACAAGAATTAGTCGTAATGGTTGCAGTCCTGAGCGCCAAGAGAATAAATATACTAAGAAGCATGCTACTAGCCCACCAATAACAGAGAACGCCGGCATCCAAAAAATAAGTGTAGGCGACAATGTAGCAATTAATACAGATACAAAGCCTGCTCCAGATGAAATTCCGATTACTCCAGCATCAGCTAGTGGATTACGCATCACCGCTTGCAATAGTACACCAGATACTGCGAGTGCAGCTCCAGTCATTATGGATACAATAATACGAGGCAAACGAAAATCTCGAATAATATCAACATGATCATTACCACCATAGATTAATCCTTGAATGAGTTCCCAAGGTCCAACCTTAATACTTCCTGTTGCCGCAGAATACAATGCGACTGCAACAAGCAAAACTACTGCAACGACAAAGTAAATCGTTTTTTTCATAGGTTAAATTATCCTTTCCGATCCGGATAGAGCATGTCAGCAAGTATATCTAACGCTTCATCTGCCGCTAAATTACCTGTCGTTCCAAAGAAATCTTCAGGCAAATCATAGACACGTTCATTCTTCACTGCGTTGAAATGCTTCCAAATATCATTTTGCTTAAATTCAGCATCGAACATTTCAATCACTTCTTCTGGCATCCCATGAGCAGCACGAAGTATAACATCAGGATTTCCTTGATGAAGAAACTCAGTATTGGCTGAAACGAATTCAACTTTCGAATCTGTTACGATGTTAGCGCCACCTAATTGCTTCACAAGATCACCAATATATGAATTTTCTGTAGCAACGAGATAACTACCTGGAATTCCCATCAATATTAATACGCTAGGCGCCTGTTGACCTGCAACATCCGCTTTAATATCACTAATTTTCTTATCGTAGCTTGCAACAAGCGCCTTCGCTTGTTCTACTCGATTGAACTCTGCACCAAGCTTTGTAATTTCGTTCTTCATATCTTCAATACTTGTAAAGTCTAGAAATCTTGCTTCGATTCCTAATCCTTTAAATGTATCTTCCAAATCATGTTGTAATGTCGTTACCGATAACACATGAGTAGCTTTCAGAGACTTCACAAGCTCCATATCGGGACTCATCGGGTTACCAATCTTAACAGCTCCGCTATATCGTTCTGGCAATGATTTGGAAGTAAATGGTATACCAACTACATTAAGATCAAGCTCGGCAAGAATTTCAGTAATAGCAACAGTAGTCGATACGATACGATAATCAACATCATCTAAGCTTGGAGTCGCTATATTGTTGCCTGCTGTATTGGATGGTCGATTAACTGATTCATTCTCTTTGACTCCATTAGAGCTACAGCCTGCTATGAATAATATACATAATGTCAAACCAATTGCGATTAGCTTCATACCTTGCGTCTTTCCTAACATTGTATAACGTCCTTTCATAAACTCCTTATAAATACACCATGAGGACATCGATTAATCGAGGTCCTCATGGTGTAAACTATTCATTTCATAACATATGTTATATACCACGCCGTATACGATAGCAGCGCATAAATTATTGAGCGCGTACAATGATTGTTACTGCTTCAGCACGAGTAGCTTGCCCGTTAGGACCAAATGTGTCAGTAGTAAGACCAGTAACTAGACCAAGCTTCACTGCAGTAGCTACATATGTTTTCGCATAAGTTGGGATAGCATCACTATCTTTGAACGTTAGCTCATCAGCAGAAGCAAGTTCTGTAATGTTTAATGCTTTAACAACCATTACAGCCATTTCTGCACGTGTAATATTGTTGTTCGCACGGAATGTTTCATCCTGGTATCCAGTAATAATTCCAGCGTTTACCGCTTGTTTCACAAATGGAACTGCCCATTCTTGAATACTTGCAGCATCTTTGAATGTTAATTCATTGCTAGCTACCGGCAAATCAAGAGCTGTAGCAATTAATTTCGTAAATTCAGCACGAGTAATATTTTTGTTTGGTTGGAATGTACCATCTGTATAACCATTTACAATGCTTTTCGCTACTGCTAAGTTAATAGCATCTTTTGCCCAATGAGCAGTAACATCAGAGAAGCTTACATTTTGCGCAACGACTCCAACTAATGCATTAGTAGCTGCAACGATTTGTTCATTAGATTTCAAGTAGCTATTGGCAGCTGTAGCTGTTTCAATTGCAGTCGTTAGTGCTGCAGAAGGAGTTGTTACTGCATTCGCTATTGCAAGTGCTTTAACTAGGTTAGCTTTTGCTGCATCAACGTTACTTCCGATGACGATATCAATACCGTGAGATTGTGGCTCAGTGAATACATCTGGAACCATGTAAGAAGCAGATGCTTCAATTACTGCTTTCACATCAGCTACTACATAATCCAATGTGAAGAATGTTACTTCCTGTGGACCAGTACGGCCGTTTACCGTTGCAACATACTCAGCAACTTTAGTACCGGCTTTACCTTCAACTGTAACAGTTACATCGTATACTTGCTGTACATCAAGACGTAGATACGTTACGCCGTCTTTTGTATATGTTTTTGGATTGGAAAGATAGTTAGCCATGGAAGAAATTTTGCTAGCATCGCTTTTATTAACGAAATATACTGCTGCTTCTGTTGGATTTTCGTTAAGTACTACTTTTAAATCCTTAAGCGCTGCTTCCAAATCAGCTTTTTTTGTTACATAGTTATTTGCTTTTTCAGCAGCGGTAAGAGCCGTTTGAAGCGCAGCTGTTGGAGCTTTTTCTAATTGTGCTTGCTCAATTAATGTTGCAAGCTCAGCTTTTGCTGCATCGATATCATTACCAATTACGATGAATAGATCATGAATTTGAGTTTCAGTAAATACGCCAGGGACAAAGTAAGAAGCTTGAGATTGTATAATTGCTGTTGCATCTGTTAATGCATAATCAAGAGTGAAGAATGTTACTTCCTGTGAACCGTTACGGCCTTCTACTGTTTTCACATATTCATCAACCTTAGTACCTTCTTTACCTTCAACTGTAATTTTCACACTATATACTTGTTGAACATCTAATCGCAAATAAGTAACGCTATCTTTTACATATGTTTTTGGTTCAGATACATAAGCTGCCATACTTGATAATTTGGCAGTGTCATCACTATTAATGAAATGTGCAAGTGCTGCTGTTGCTGTCTCTTGATTACTAGAAATAGCCGGTACTTCTGCCGCCAATGCAAATGCTGGAACTGACCCTACTAGCATAGCTGCCACTACAGCTGTTGATAGATGCTTAACCATTTTCTTTTTCATTATTCATTCTCCTCAAATTTTTTATTAGCTTCCCGATGAACTACCTTGACAATAAAAAATAGCATCGAAAGCATAATTTTTGTTTTTTCTAATTATATATTGCGTTTACGACTGACAACCATCCAGGCAATAGCGCCTGCAATAAATATTATCGCAATAATAATAATGATTGTAATAGCAATGGTACCGCCTTGCTTTTCTTCTATATCAACGGTAAATTGATCCGTTTCAACCTCAGTAGTGCCATCTAATGCTTTATTAGCAGTAATGCCTTCTGCCGTTTCAACAATAACATCATCCGCTGCATTAACTGCAGGTACGTCCGCATCTTCTTTCGTCGCTGCATCTTCTTTTACACTTATACCAATATCAGATCCTTCACTGCCCTTATCTACCATATTATCATCAGTAGATGATGTGCTTGCATTAGGATCTGGCGTTGCAGAGTTAGAAACTGAGTTATTAGACGAACTCGGTGTCATCGTATCTTGCGGCTTCTCTGAAGTCGTAGGTTTCACTGGATTCGTACCTGTGTTCGATGTGTCTTTTGTTGGTTCAGCTGTTACTTTAGGCGTTGACGCTGGTTTCGCTGTCGGTTTAGGCGTTGCTGTTGGCTTAGTTGTGTCTGTAGGCTTTCCAACTGTTTTCAAAGAATCTGGATAAAATTTGAATCTAGCCTCATAGCTATGTAAGTAATCCATCTCCGGAATATCAACCGTCATGGAGGATAATAATAGGTCGTCAAAGCTATTAACTTTGAATTCCGCAACTCTCGAATTAGCCTTTTCATTCGTTGAAACAACTTTTGCATCAACCATTTTCCCATTGCTTTGTGTTGCAAATGCAACAACCCAAGCATGTTGATTAATATTCGTTTGTACTGTGATGTTACCGTCTTTCACAATAACTTTAGCAGGCTTATCCCAATATCCATCAGCAAGTGAAGTGGAATCATCTTTGGTGTCGCCTCTTAGTATTTCATAATTAATTGTATATTCTCCATCCTCAAGCGCTGCCGCTGCCATTGTATGAGAAGTACTTAATAAGACTAGTAGTACAGACATTACAACTACTGTAAGTAACTTTCTTACATAATCCCTTTGAAAGATCATAGATACCCCCAAAACTTTTTATTAGCCTCTCGGTGAACTTCTCTGCAAATAAAAAGTAGCATCGAAAGCATAAACTGATTAAGCAAAGTCATTATTGATTATCATTCTCATTTGATATTACATGATTTCAAAAGAAATAGTCAACAGATTTATGACATTTCTAAGAAGCTTCAATGAGATGTCATTATTCAGACATAAGTTGTCTCTTTCCTTCAATCCATAATTATGTCACAATTAATAACGAGATTAAGAATCATTATCAAAGTTAAAATCTAGTAATACAAGCTTATTACCATTAAATATAGTTTCTAAATTCTTTGAAGGAGACATAATGATGCAAAAATACACAAAACTTTTAGCTAGCATGTTGCTGACATGTACTATTCTACTAGCTGGCTGTGGTACAGCTACTAATCCAGCTATTACGAATGAAGCAACAGGGGAGCAGATAACCGTTACCGATTTCAATGATCGATCGATTACCGTTAATGGTGTCCCTGACAAAATTGCCGCTTTAAGCATCGGGGAAACAAACATCATCTACTCACTTGAAGGCACTTTAGTTGGTCGTCCAACGACAGATGTCCCGCTTCAATGGGAATCATCCTACGATATACGTGAGATTGGTACAACACATGAAGTTGATCTAGAACAAATCGCTTATGTAAAACCACAAGTCGTTCTCGCTCACAATATAATGAATGCAAAGGATGTTGCAAAGCTCGAAAACATCGGTGCCAAAGTTGTTCTTACAAGCGGTAACTCGGTTGCAGATATTCAACGTCAAATTACGATATTTGGCGATCTGCTACAAAAGCAAAGTAAAGCTGAGCAGTTAGTGACTGAGATTGATAGTAAGCTGACTGAATTAGCTGCTGAATCGCAACAACCTGTACCTGCTCTAATCGTATACGGTGCTCCAGGCACATTTATGGCAGCATTACCTAGTTCACTAGCAGGTGATATTCTTTCACTTTCAGGAGGGGCTAATATTGCAGCAAATTATCCGCAGTTAGCTAGTTATCCGCAGTATGCAACACTTGATATGGAACGGATTGTCGAGTCTAACCCACAAGCTATTTTCATCATGACCCATGCTGATCCTGAAGAGGTCAAGGATAGCTTCATTCGTGAGATGGAAGCTAGTAAAGCATGGAATAGTGTCGACGCAGTGAAAAATGGTCATATTGAAGTATTACCAGCAGAATTGTTTGGCTCTAACCCTGGTACACGTATTAATGAATCGTTGGACTATATGTACAAAGTACTTCATCCATAGTTATTCAGGCTACCTTGTATATATTCAATATTACAAACAAAGAGAGTGTTTCAGTAGTAGATTACATCTACCATTGAAACACTCTCTTTTCTAATTACCTATCCTAAATTTCGATATCTATCTAGCTTCATCCTCTTCATCTACCCACTGACTATCCGACAATAGCTGCTTCTTATACACTGTACCCGACAGCCAAACACTAATTTCATACAGTACAATAAGTGGAATAATAACGAGAATATCTGAAATGAAGTCCGGCGGTGTAATCAATACTCCGATTACCGTCATTAAGAAGTAAGCTATCTTCCTCATTTTCCGAAGTCGAATTGGATTAACAATACGAATAGCTGTCAAAAACATAATGACTAATGGAAGCTCAAATAATAAAGTAATCGGCAATATAATACTGAACATAAAATCGAAATATTGTACAACGCCAAATGTTTCGGCTAACCCTAACCGCGCCGAAACTGCTCTTGTAAAGCCAAATGCCAACGGAAACACGACAAAATAAGCAAATGATAGTCCAATTAACGCCATAAATACGGCAAGTGGAACATATTTCAATGTTGAACGTTGCTCATGAGGCAATAAAGCTGGCTTCACAAATAACCATAACTGCAGTACCGTGAACGGTAGCGTCACAATCAATGCGACAACAAAAGCAACCTGCATATAGATGCCAATACCGTCCCAGAATGAGAACGTATGTAAGACTAGCGTGCCAGATGCTGGCTTTTCGTTCAATAAAAACTGATACGTTGGTTCTGCTATAACAAGTCCGAATATAAGACCTAATACGATCATAATTAGTATATATACTACTCTTTTACGTAACTCGGTTAGATGCTCAACTATCGACATTAATCCTTCCTCTGACATCAATCGATCTCTGGCGGAAGCCAAACGCTCCAATTGTTTTCGTGGCATACTCATTCGCGCGACTTCCCTCTTTTCTCTTCATTGATTAACAAGCAAGAAAAAAGCGGACCAAACTAATCTGGTAGCCGCTTATTGTTTTTCTCTGATTGCTCTGATTGATTCACTTCAACGCGAGATACATCCTCGCTCTTCTTGTCGTTTGAATCCATCATCTCACTAGCGCCCGTCTTAAACTCGCGTAGTGTACGCCCTACTGCTCGTCCAAGCTCAGGTAGCTTATTGGGCCCGAACAAAAGTAATGCTACTAATACTAATAAAATAATCCCAGTTATACCTATACCACCCATTACTATTCCTCCTAAAACTTTTTATATGCTTCTCGCTTGTGCTTCCCCGCTATAAAAAGTCACCTCGGAAGCGTAATCCTAAAACTTTTTATATACTTCTTGAATCTACTTCCTTGCTTATGAAAAGTCGCATCGGAAGCATCATCTAAAACTTTTTATATAACTTAGCAGCCAAGTAAACCGCCATAGCCAAGAGCGACAACATCTTCCTTCTCGATCTTCTCACCTAGTAATAGTCTAGGAAGAAATACATCAAACGAAGTGTAAGGATCATGCATTACACAGCCCGGCAAGCCAATAATCGCTATATCCTGCAAATAGGCTATAAGTAGCATCGAGCCTGGCAGCATAGGCGTTCCATAGCTTACAATATGCGCTCCTGTCGCCTTAATAGCAGCTGGAGTACGATCATCTGGATCAACAGACATACCGCCAGTTACTACTATCATATCATAACCTTTAGCTTGTAAATATTGAATTTCTTCAACAATTTTGGCACGATCATCCGTTGCGAAGCGTTGCTCCACAACCGTCGACCCGAGTGCCTCAAGCTTTGCTTGTACAGCAGGTCCAAATTTATCCTTAATTCTGCCATTATACACTTCGCTACCAGTTGTAAGCAACCCTATACGTCTAGCTGGTAAAGGAACAACCGATATTGGTGCTACCCCATATTTTTCACGATACTGCGTAGCAATACTCTCTACTTGCTTAATCTTTTCTTTCGATACAATAAGCGGTATTGCTCTAGTCGCAGCAAGTTGTCCTCCTTGCTTCACCACTTTATTGGTAACGATGGTTGCTAGTGCGATTTCGCCAATCGCATTAACGGCATCGACTACTTCTTTCGCTATTTTGGCAACGCCAGCAATATGAGCTTTGACGCTTACTTTTCCTTCATGTGGTTCATTACGCAATAACTGCTCGTCCATCAACGCATCAGCCATTAACTTAGCAGCATCATCCTCATGGAGATCAAGTGAACCTAATTCCATCACATAAATATGCTCTTTACCGATATCAAGTAATTTTGGAATATCTGCTTCTGTAATCATATGACCACGCTGGAATAGTCTACCCTTGAATTGACCTGGAATGATTTGCGTCAGATCATGTGCAAGTCTTAGTCCAATCGCATCATAAACAGAAACCTCCCTAAGTGAGGTTTCTGTTATGGTAGTATGTGAATCCACAGCGTTGTCATCATGTCCGTATAATTGTGTCATCTTGCTTAATCTCCTAAAACTTTCCATATACATACAACTACACGCATATGAAAAGTATATTCGCAAGCATTATTCTAATGCTCTAGTAACTCTCCCGATAATATTCCTAATGCATGTGGTATTTGATCTATAATGGCCAATAAGCTTTCTGATACGCCCTTCGGACTGCCTGGTAAATTAATAATTAATGCTTTGCCACGAGTACCACATATGCCTCGAGATAGCATAGCACGTCTCGTCTTATGCAGTGCTCCCATTCGCATCGCTTCAGCAATTCCTGGAACTTCACGATCAATGACTTTCAATGTAGCTTCTGGTGTTACATCCCTTGCTGAAAGTCCAGTACCACCTGTCGTAATAACGAGATCTGCTCCATAATATTCTGTCATCTCAATCAATGCTGCCATAATCTCATCTTGCTCATCTGGAACAATTCGATAATCAACGATCTGGCCACCTAGTTCATCTTCAACTAGTTCTCTGACAACCTGTGCACTTACATCTTCACGTTCACCGCGTGCACCTTTATCGCTTGCCGTAAGTATTGCAACCTTCCATTGCATCTCCAATTCCTCCATCCTTCTTTCTAAAGCTTACTCTTTCTATAGTTCTAGCACTGGCTATCATTCAACTCTTTCAAAGTCCCCGTGTACTCCGCCGGTTTTCTTCATAAGCTGCGTCGGACCTATAATCATATCTTTCTGCAATGCTTTACACATATCATATATCGTTAAGGCGGTGGCGGATGCCGCAGTAAGTGCTTCCATCTCTACGCCTGTCTTCCCGGTAATCTTCACTGTCACCATAATATACAACTCGTCGATGTCATTATCAGTGAATGAAATGTTAACTCCGCTTAATGCTAAAGGGTGGCACATCGGAATCCATTCAGATGTTTTCTTTGCTGCCATAATTCCCGCTACTTGCGCTACAGATAGTACATCGCCTTTACCAATCTTGCCTTCTTTAATCTTCTGTAAAGTAGTTGGTAGCATCTTGACCATTGACGTTGCCGTAGCTTCGCGCTTTGTAGCCTCTTTATCAGATATATCTACCATTTTCGCTCTACCTTGTTCATTAAAATGAGTGAACTCCACTATTTTCGTTACTTCCTTTCATTCTATGAACATCTCGTAATTCCTTCATTTGTAATTAAAATGTTCAATTTAATGTCAAATTTCTCCATCGGTATATGATCTGTAATCTGCAGTGCATAGCCTATACCAATCCAAGTAACTTGCAGCTCCTGTTGTCCCATTAACTCGTAAAAACGATCATAATACCCTCCACCGTATCCTAAACGCGATCCATCCTTTGTATAGGCAAGACCAGGTACAATCACTGCTTCGGGTATTATGTCAATTGGCGAAAGCTGCTCAGAATTAGGTTCTAATATATGATACGCCCCTAGGCGCAGTTGCTCTTTATTGTATAATGGATATAGTTGCATCGTATGCGTCGCCACCTCGCATTTTGGCACGATAATAGTAATCTGATGCTCCCAGCACCATTCGATGAATGGCCATAATTGAAGCTCACTGCGAAATGGGATATAGACCATAATTTGTGTCCAGCCATGTTGTTTAACTAGACTAATCGCATACTCAGTAGCCTCCTTGGACCATTGATACGCATCCAAATGTTCGACATTTTTTCTGATTTCCGCAAATCGTTTCCGCATCTGTTGTTTTTGCACCGATAACTGTTGCATAGTATAACCACCTAAAACTTTTCATTAGCTTCTTGATATAACTTCATAGAATTGAAAAGTCGCATCGAAAGCATACCCTAAAACTTTTCATTAGCTTCTTGATATAACTTCATAGAATTGAAAAGTCGCATCGAAAGCATACCCTAAAACTTTTCATTAGCTTCTTGATATAACTTCATAGAATTGAAAAGTTACATCGAAAGCATAATCCTATAAGAAATAAATAGTTTTCAATTGATATTAGTGTACCATTGTTGCACAAGTTACGCCATTAAATAACAAGCTTATGGTACACTATATAGTAGTTAAATAGACGTAGATACTACTACATTTTGATGGAGGACAAGACATGTTACTGCAAGTATCCAATATTACAAAAAGCTACGGGATTGATACAATCCTTTCAAATATTAATGTACAAGTATTAGAGAGAGATAAAATTGGGCTAGTAGGCGTCAATGGTGCCGGAAAATCAACACTTTTGAAAATCATCGCAGGCGAAATTAGTTTTGAAAGCGGAGAAATTCATAAAGCGAAAGAAACAAAGCTAGGCTATCTTGCCCAAAATAGCGGCCTACAATCTCATCTCTCTATAATAGAAGAAATGCAAACGGTATTTTCCCATCTTTATGCTGCTGAAAAAGAACTACGCGAGCTAGAGTTGAAAATTGCCGATCCTGTATTGCACGATGATGAGAAAAGATATAACGAAGTGCTTGAACGCTATGCACAACGTTCAGATTGGTATAAAGCTAATGGTGGGTTTGAAATTAATACTCGCATTAATAGCGTTCTGCACGGCATGGGATTTGGAACTTTCGAACTTGATATGCCGATCGCATCGTTAAGTGGTGGACAAAAAACAAGATTAGCATTAGCTAAAATTTTACTACAAGCACCTGATCTTTTAATGCTCGATGAGCCTACCAACCATCTCGATATTGAGACACTAACTTGGCTTGAAGGATACTTACGTTCCTATAACGGCGCTATTGTTGTCGTCTCACATGACCGTTACTTCCTTGATGCCATGACGACGACTATCGTAGAGATCGAGCGTCACCAAGCAAAGCGTTACACTGGTAATTACAGTCGCTACCTTGAAATCAAAGAAGCAGAGTATGAAACTCAGCTGAAGCACTTTGAAAAACAACAAGGTGAAATTGCAAAAATGGAGCAATTTATTCAAAAAAACATCGTTCGTGCCTCTACAACAAAACGTGCTCAGAGCCGCCGCAAATCTTTAGACAAACTGGATCGGATGGATCGCCCCCAAGGTGATCTAAAACGTGCATCGTTCTCATTCGAAGTAGAACGGATGAGTGGAAAAGAAGTTTTGAATGTCAATCATCTGTCTATGCAATTCCCTAATGCTGCTACTCCACTGTTCAGCGATATTAGTTTCCAATTGCAGCGCGGCGAGATGGTGGCACTAGTTGGACCTAACGGAATCGGCAAGTCCACATTATTAAAGACGCTTGTCGCGCAATTAGAGCCGACAACAGGGAGCATCCAATTCGGATCTCATGTGAAGGTTGGCTACTACGACCAAGAACATAATGTATTAAACAATAATAACACTGTGCTTGAAGAAGTATGGGGTACTTATCCGCATATGGAAGAAGCTCGTATTCGTACTGTACTTGGCAACTTCTTATTCAGTGGTGAGGATGTATTGAAAAAAATCTCAGCATTAAGTGGTGGCGAGAAAGCGCGTGTTTCGTTATCCAAATTAATGTTAGCTCAAGCGAACTTCCTTATTCTCGATGAGCCTACGAACCATTTAGATCTCTTCAGTAAAGAAGTATTGGAGTCAGCCTTGTTTGATTATGAGGGGACTTTACTATTTATCTCACATGACCGTTACTTTCTGAACAAGATGTCGGAGCGCATTGTCGAACTATCAGCGCAAGGCACTAGCTATTTCCTGGGAAATTATGACGATATGCTGGAGAAAAAACTCGAAATGGAAGAAGCTCGACTTGAAGCAGCAAAATTACAAAACAATAAAAACTCAGTTCAACAGCAAGTGACAACATCCCCTGTCCAATCCTATGAAGCTGAGAAGCAACAGAAACGCGAAGAGCGCAATAAGCAACGTAAAATAGAGCAGTTAGAGCAACAAATTGCCGAATTAGAGCAACAAATTGCTGACTGGGAAGTTCAACTTACAGATCCAGCCATTTTCAACGATTATATGCGTATTCAAGAAATTCAAGCGGAAATAACAAATCGTAAGGAATCGCTTGATCTTTGCTACGAGCAATGGGAAGAAGTTATGGCTTAACGACGAAGAAGCTGTTCCACTGTAGAGAACTCTACTGTATGGGACAGCTTCTTGCATTAAGCTAGCTGTTTCACTAGTGCAGTAATCATAATATGATTACATTTTCGAGGTTTTTGCTGGAATATATCCCAGTTCAATGGCTACTGTAATAGCTTTTGCACGCGAACGAACTTCTAATTTGTCAAATAATTTACTTAATTGATACTCCACTCCACGCTGGCTAATATGGAATTTGTCAGCTAGTTCTCTATTGCTATAGCCATGCGAGATCGCCTCCAGTAGTTCTTTTTCTTTGTCAGTAATATAGGAGTTTTGCTTCTGCATAAGCTTTTGAAAAGCTCGTATATCCATAATACGTAAGCGTTGTAGCAACTCTATTGGCACTATAGCGTAGCCTTGGATCATACTTTGTATTGATAGAATAAGTTCATCACTAGAACTAGCTTTGTCGATAAACCCATTGACCCTTGCATCCATCATTTCATTGAAGTGTGGTTCCATTTCATAACCAGAATATAGCATTACTTTCACATCAGGCTGCTTGTCCTTCAACAGCGTGCATAACTCAATCCCATTCATAACTGGCATCTGCCAGTCACATAGCACAATATCAACTCGTTGCCGACTAATCAACTCAAGTGCTAATTTTGCTGATTGAACAAAACTAACTCTGACACGCATATTGCGCTCTAACATGTCCTTCGTTCCAATCCCTACTGCTGGATGGTCGTCCACAATAAGAATATGACTATACAATAATAGCCCTCCTATCTAAATAAGTTTATAACCATCAACTTTGTGCGACTGCCTTATACATATGTTATGAGCTGGGTGCTTTCACTTTTTGAAAAATAAGAGTTTGAAACAGAGTAAACTTAGTGGAGAATACGAGCAGTAATATGAAGTGAATATCGCGGGTGTTGGTGTACGTTCTGCATATATTATAGCGTTAATCATTAATAATATAAACATTTTTTTGAAATTGTTTTTTATAACGTAAGCCCTCAACAGTCGCGCACAACTAGGCTCATCATTGAGGGCTTATTATAACTTTACGATCTATTGTACATTTCCATTTCGCAATGCATCATTGGAGTTTTTAATATCAACTTTGTCACCGTTAATTAAAATTTCACCTTCATCGGGACTATAGATACCAAACAAACATTTCATCAACGTCGATTTACCTGCGCCATTTTCTCCCATCTGTGCATGAACCGTCCCTGGCCGCACATTCAATGTGACATCATCTAGTGCCCGTACTCCTGGAAAGCTATTCAACTTTAATACCCGCTTCTTCAATCGCTAATAAAGAGTGTTTTGTACGAAGTTCAGCATCTTGGTGTCCAGGCTCGCCTTTCAGCATAACGTATTGAAGAGTACCGTCACCATTTTTGTCCATGTCAGGGTTAGCGTTCCAATAGTCAACAAGAATTTGACCTTCCTTTGAACCTGACTCTTCAGCTTTCGCACCTACGAAGTATGCTTTATCCCATTTTGCAAGATCATCTGCTAATGGCTCACGGTTAAGAAATACGACAGGAATCTTTGCTTTTTTCGCTTTATCAATAATGACACCAGCAGCTGTACGGTCAACTGGGTTGATCGATCATCACGATCACTTTCATAATCAATTCTAGCAATTGAGCATTAGAAAAAGGCTTTAATAAATATTCTTCTACTTGAAGATGAATCGCCTGCTTCGCATATTGGAAATCATCATAACCAGAAATAATAATAACTTTCGTCAATGGGTAATATTTTTTCAGCCATTCTGTTAGCTGTAATCCATTCATATAAGGCATACTGATATCTGTTACAACAATATCCGGCTCTACACGATCGAACAATTCCATCGCTTCCTTGCCGTTAGTTGCCGTATATATTCCAGTAATACGATAACGTTCCCAATCAATTGCCTCTTCCAAACCTTCGGTAACTTCAGGCTCATCATCAACAATGAGTAATTTATACAAAGTGTTTCCTCCTAAACTTTTTATTCAACTCGATATTCTTCTTTGCAGCAAATAGTCTCATCGAAAGACTAAACTAAAATACAATTATTAATCACCTATCATAGTATGAATTGGAAAAATATTAACTATTTTCTAATTTTTAATAATTAAAGTTATCAACATACTTATCAACAACAGTGTATAAATTGTTAGTCAATTCTGTCATTAATGCTATTAAGAAAATGCAATTATGAAGGGATTTTTAAGATTCAGTTAAAATACTGGAAGTTGTTAACAGGAGTTATCCACATTGTCCACAATTTTCACTGTTTATAGATGAAAACCTTATACACAACGTCATTTATTTCAGCTTTTCAAAATCGCCTAATTTTACTGTGTTTCACGAAGTTGTCCACATTCATTTGTGACTATGTGGATAACAATATACACAACAACAAAAAATGCAGCATACGATTGAAATTATCGTATGCTGCATTTTTTAATTTTTTATTTAGTTAAAGCTACGTCAGCATAATCTTCGTGACCACAAGCTATGCAACAAAACCCAGCAATGTGTACGGCACGAGTACACGAGCGGTCAATTGTGCAAAGCTTCCAATGAAGTTCAAATAAAGGTTCAAAAGGTGGGCTTTCAGAACCGAGAAGATGGAACGTTACTTGAGAAAGGCGGAAGCGCAAATGTACGTGTTTGGTACATGCGAACCGTACTTTCCAAGTTCGTTTCATATTCGATCTCGAATATGCTACGTCAGCATAAACAACGTTATCAAAGCCCGCTTTTTGAACTTCCTCTCACCAGGCTTCTAGTGAAAGCCCTGGATCCGCCCTCATATCCAGTCCCGCAAACTCCCCTTGCTTATATTTCACATGCGCCGCGGCACCGATCATTGCTGCATTATCTGTACAAAGACCTGGTGATGGGATAATCAGAGGCATCCGTTTCTCTTCGCATTTTTGCTGCAGCGTAGCACGTAGCCCACGATTGGCCGCCACACCACCGCATAGTACAACTTGCTTCACTTCATATTGCTTGGCTGCCCGTAGCGCTTTCGTTACAACAACATCGATAACTGATTCTTGGAAGCCGCGCGCTAATGCTGCTTCATTCAATTCCAAGCCTTTCATTCGATGCTGATTAATTTGCGATAGTACGGCTGACTTCAAGCCACTAAAACTGAAATCATAGCTTTCCTTCTCAAGCCAAGCTCTCGGCATCACAATCACTTCATCTGCTTGATGTGCTAGTCGATCGATATAAGGACCGCCTGGATAAGGAAGTTTCAAAGCACGAGCAACTTTATCATAGGCTTCACCTACTGCGTCATCACGCGTTCGACCAATAATAATGAATTTACCCTCTTCAGGGAGAAGAACTAACTCCGTATGACCACCTGATACAACAATCGCCAACGAAGGAAATTGCAAATCATGCTCTAGTTGACTAGCATAAATATGCCCCGCAATATGATGTGTCGCAATGAGTGGAATCCCCAGCGACAAGGCTAAGCTTTTCGCTGCTACATTTCCAACTAATAGTGCTCCAACTAAGCCTGGCCCTTCGGTTACAGCAATAGCATGCAAATCTGTCGCTTCATAGCCTGATTGTTCTACTGCTTGTTCAATAATACGTGTGATGCTTTCAACATGCTTACGGGAGGCTATTTCAGGAACAACCCCGCCGAATCGCTCATGAATATCGATCTGACTAGAAACGATATTAGAACATATAACTTTGCCGCCTCTAATAACAGCAGCACTTGTCTCATCACAGCTTGTTTCTATTGCCAAAATTAGTTCATTATTCAAGTTCATTCACTCCATTCACTGACTGCTGCAATTGTGCCCACATAATAAGTGCATCTTCGTTGTTATCTGAATAATATTGTGGACGAACACCAGCATCCTCGAAACCAAATTTACGATAGAGCGATTGTGCCCGTATATTACTTACTCTAACTTCGAGCGTCATCTTTTCCGCACCTAGAAATTGTGCAGTACGTTGAATTTCATAAATTAATTTCTTGCCGAGACCAAACCCGCGATAAGGTGTAAGGATCGCAATATTCGTAATATGCGCTTCATCAATAATAATCCACATACCTGCGTAGCCAATAATCTCGTTCTTATATTCCATCACCATATATTGTGCAAATAAATTATTCATTAGTTCATTACGAAAAGCCTCTTCCGTCCATGGTGTTTCAAAAGCATCTAGCTCAATTTGCACAATAAAAGGGATATCCTCAAGCGCCATTTTTCGAAAAATAAGTTCATTTTCTATAATGTTCATGCTTGACCCTCTTCCTGCTCCTTAGCATTTTGCTTCACTTCAGCCTCTGTGAGTTGAGCGTAATTAGGTACAAGATCATGAACGGCCGTAAGCTCCGCTTCCGTCATTTGTAACAGCTTCGCTGCTCCTAACTTCGCAATAGCCTCGCCGTACATCGCAGTAGTTAAGCTACGCACTGTCAGCGACTGTTGATTAGCAATGATCGTCAATCGTTCTATCGCTTCCTCATGAAGCTGCACATCGCCAACAAACCACAGCTCTGTCACATCTTCTTGCCCATAATGTTGAAGCTGCTCTTGTAATAACTGACACCAATCATTCATCAATACAATGTGGTCGTTATGCAGCCGATCCCACTTACCCGCGCCATCGGCTTGGAAAGAAGCCGTATATACTTGTCCTCTACGAGCATCCATCAGTGGGATAATGACAGCCGTACTATGCTGTAATTGGTCTTGTACTTGCGCTTGAAGTGATGCGCCATAAGCTAGACCTTCCAAGCTGGATACACCAATAACCGGCTTCCCCGCACTCCATGCCAATGTCTTTGCTGCAGTGACCGCAATGCGAACTCCTGTATAGGAGCCTGGTCCAATTCCCGTAACAAACGCAGTAATATCGCGAACCGACATGCTCGCTTCCTTCAGCATGCTCTCGATATTAGTCATAATATGAAGAGAATGGTTACGCTCTGCTTCGGTCTGAACTTCCGCTAATACTTTCCCCTGCTGCAATATAGCACCTGCCATCGTTGCAGTTGAAGTGTCAATCGCTAGCAGCGTATGCTGTTTCATCATTGTGATGTGCTCCCATCTATCAATTTCTCTAAACAGCCAACATAACGTTCGCCGTATGCTTTTATTGTAATTAAGCGCTGCTCATCATCGACATATTCAATGAATAACGATAAATAGTGCTGCGGCATAATGTCAGTAATAAGACTAGCCCATTCTATGACCGTTACACCTTGACCATAGAAATAATCGTCCAACCCTAATTCATCAGCTTCCTCTATCGATAGTCGATATACATCCATATGATAGAATGGTAAGTCTCTACCTTCATATTCCTTAATAATAGTAAATGTAGGACTGCTTACAATACCTTGCACCCCTAACTGATCTGCATATGCTTTGCTAAAGGTTGTCTTACCAGCACCGAGATCACCATCTAGCGCAATAACCATGCCACCCCATGCCAGTTCTGCTAAAGTTCTTGCTAGTTGTTCTGTTTGCTGCTGTGATGTCATATTCAGTTCCCATTGTTTCAGCTCAATATTCATTATCTATCACCACTCATTTATGTAAAATGATTGTATCCTCTATTCATAATTTGGTTCCGTTTCTGCAATTGAAGCCCATCATTCCAGCTATCCATCCAGACTTCACCATTTCCAGCTATTACTTCTCCAATGGCGTAGAGTTGTAGTTGTTGCTCACGAAAGCTTGTCTCAATGCTCGCAAACTGTTCTCGACTAGCGGTACCAACTAGAATATAGTCTTCCCCACCATAGAGAACCCAATCAAACATCGATTGACCACTTTGCCCAGCATATTGGGACATATAATCCGATAGCGGTATGTTATTCTCGTCAATAACGATATCTACATGAGAAGCTTTCGCAATTTCCGCAAGTTCACTTATTAAGCCATCGCTAATATCATTTAAAGCATGACATGCATTAGATGCATTCAATAATCTTCCTGCCTGTATATGTGGCTCAGGCTGCTGATGTGCGCGAATTAACGACTGTACGAGTGCTACTGGATACTCACTCGTGTTAGCATACTGCAGAAAGTGCAAGCCAGCAGCAGATTGTCCAGGCACACCAGTCACAAATACGATGTCTCCTACATTAGCACCACTGCGCAAAATAGCTTTACCTTGCTCTACCATGCCAATAACAGTAATAGTGAGGATCAGGCTATGGGGTGATGACGTTGTATCTCCTCCAACTATTGCCACCTTATATCTGTTCGCACAATCATATATTCCATTATATATTTGCATGACGTGATCGGCTGAATAATGATCAGGTATACTTATCGCAATTAGTGCATGTAAAGGAATTCCACCCATTGCAGCAATATCGGATAAATTCGCAGCTAATGCCTTATAACCAATATGCTCAAAATCGGTCGTCTCGCTTGAGAAATGTATATCTTCAACCATCGTATCTACCGTGTATAGCGTTTCATATTGACTTTGATTCCGCCGGCCTTCATATGGCAAAGCTACAACTGCCGCATCGTCACCAATATCTACTTTCACGCCTAAGCTTACCTTGAGGGCTTGCTCTTGCCGCTTGGCATTCCAATATCGAATTCGAGAAAACTCATCCACAAGCTTCCACTCCTACCTCACTAGTCATCGAATCGGTTACTCTCCATGCTATTCTTCATTTTACCTTAATCATCGCTACTTTCAAATACTACTAGAGGTCGTTCAAAACAGCAAAATAGGTCATACGAAACTTCGAATGACCTAATCCTATAGCTACCATATTTATAATTCCTTCACAATCGTAATATGAAGCTCATTTTTCAAATCTAATTGATAAGGCGTTGTAGGCGTGGAGCCATCGGCTTCTTTCAATACTCTTACCGTTGGGCGATGCAGAGCTAATTCGCTATTATGGACAACAACGACGGTCTGACCAGTGTTAAGGAGCAGCATAGTCGCAATCGGGTAGATTGATATATGACTACAAAATAATTTAATTAATTCATGGTCAAAGTACGTTCCTCCTGCAGCAAAGAGAAACTCTATCGCTTCACTTGTTGTATAGCGTTTTCGATGTGGACGCGGAGAAATTAAAGCATCATACATATCAGCTAACCCGACAATTTGGGCATAAATATGTGTTTCGTCACCTTTCAATTGTCTTGGATAACCTGAGCCATTGAATCGTTCATGATGCTGCAACGCACAATGCGCTGATACTAATGATACATCATGATACTTACGTAAAATTTCAAATCCTTCACGAGGGTGTGTTTCCAATAATTCACGTTCCGCTTTGGTAAGATCCCCTGTTTGCTTCATTACCTTATCAGGCATTTTCGTCATACCGATATCAAACAATAATGCTCCAACACCTAATTCCTCTAATTGGTTGCGATTGAATCCTTTCGCAAGTCCGATAATCCCTGAAAGTATTGCGACATTGACCGAATGCTGAAAGAGATAAGAATCTGCCGAATGTATGCTGCTCAAATTAACAAGTATATTGGGACGAGACGATAGATCGGACATAATACTTCCAAAAACATCTCTAAAGTTCTTTCCTATATTAGGAGCAATAATTCTTCCCTTACCTAGTTCATTATCTTTGAACGCATTCATCGTCTTAAATACTTCATTGACTGCGACAGCACGAGTAGCCTCTGAAATCGGTTCATCAGGGATAATATCCTCGGTAAGTTTATCATCAATATATAAATAATCGATGCCCATATTACGAAGTCTATCGATGTAACGAACCGTAAGTTCAACACCTGCTCCAAGCAATACATTCCCGTTCTCTTGGAAGATAGTTCTCGCAATAACATCGCCTGCACTCACTAAATCTATGTGCAATCTTTTCATTACAACTTCCCTGCTTTCTTCTCTGCCTAGTAATATCTATAGGTCGTTACACATGTTGTATAACGACCTAATCTCTAGATAGCAAAACTACGATTGACAATCAGATTTCGCCCTTTGTATTTTGCTTCATATAATGCTGTATCGGCTAAACTCATGATCTCATGTAATAGAACTTTAGAATCAGTAATGTGAAATTGGTCATAATCTTCAATCGTTACAACCCCTACACTGATCGTTACTGAAATCTCATCCTTTACTTCCTCAATCCATATTCGATTATATTCAATTTCATTTTTGATATCCTCAGCTTTTTGTTGCGCCTCTGCTCTAGATAGCTGCGGTAAATACACAATAAATTCTTCGCCACCATATCGGGCTAATATATCATGTTTGCGCAATGTTTCACTCACTTTACGTGCTGTTTGAACAAGAACAATATCCCCATTCAAATGACCATAGGCATCATTAATAAGCTTAAAATAATCGATATCGATAATAATAATAGTAAATGGTACTCTATTCGTAATATTACGTGGTAGTTCATACTCCAAAAACTGCATAAGATACCTTCGATTATAACATTCCGTTAGCACATCTGTAACTGCAATCTTTTCTAACTTCTTATTCGCTTCATATAATTTTTCTTGAGTTTTAATTAATTCGGAATTTCGCTGCTGTAGCAATATATTTTGTTTCTTCGTATTTTCCGCTAATTGCTTAATTTCCGTCACTTCTTGCATCGTGAACATATAGCCCATTAACTTCGATCTTTGATTCAATATCGGAGTAGACTGAACTTGTAAATGACTCTCTTTAGGCATTCTCGTATATACTTCAAATTCAAGCTTATAATAAGGATCATGTTGTCGAATAATGAATTGTTTCTCGATCTTACCCCAATCCGTATCAGGAATATGTTCTTGAATACGTCTAATATCGAAAAAGCTACCAATTTGCAATGGAATAATCGCCTGCACATGTTGGTTCATCTCAACGATAAAATTATCTCGATCTAATACAAGAATACCGACCGACATCGTATTCATAACATCACGATGTGCCAGATTAATAATATCCATTACATTGATTCGATTCAATTTAAAGGTCATGTAAGAAGCAGCACACATCATGCCAATCGATAAAATCGGGAAGTATAGACTGAACCATGAAATATTAATAATATTAACAACAAGATCAAGGATACCGAAAATAAACATAAGTCCAATTCCAATAATTGCGAATTTACTTAGTTTACGAGTTACACTTCGCTGTCCTGACTTGCTATAAGACCATATTAACATACATAGTGAGGCGATAACATAAATAAACAGTTGTCCAATCGCCAAACCGAATAGTTTACCGTATGCAGATAATTTTTCAGAATCACCAACTTGATATAACGTTATGAAGAGATCATTCGGATTAATTAATATAAATATAGTAGTAATTATGCATGGAAGCGATATTAATTTAAATGTGAAGGTTTTGATGAAGGAGCTTTTATTCAGAATATACAATGTTAATACCAATGAAACTAATCCTGTTAGCGATAACGCTGCATAAGAAGCTTGTAAGTACAAAAATTTATATGGTAAATATGAGGTGGTATCCGCAACAAATTGCAAAAATGCCCAATGCATAAATGCAAGATGCAACGCTAAATACACCCGATGAAGTATCGACATTGTTTTAGTAAAAATAAGAAAAACTAGCAAGGCTAATAGGACTAGAAAAACACCTAAATCGATTAACATCGTGATTCCCATCAATTTCACCCACTTATGTATCCAACTTATCCCACTATATCAAACTATTTATAAAACTACAATTACAATAACAGTAGACTACATGAATACAAGAGACTTTAGACTAGTTTTTTAACGGTAAACGAGACTTCAGCACTCCCTCTAGCGTGTGCTGAACAGCGATAAATTGTTTGAATTGTACGTATTGATCCCACTTTTGTTCATTAAAAGTTAATACTTCCGGTCTAACCGCACGAATCAATAAATTTTTCGGAGTATGCTCAGGATCGATAAATTCTAGCATCTGCACGCGATAACCAATACTTTCAAGCAACTGACCACGAATCGCATCCGTCGCTAAACTCGCAAAACGCTCCTTCAACAATCCTTGACTGAGTAATGGAGTAAGAATATCATTGCTCACTTGTGGAAATAATTCATGCTGACAACACGGTACAGACATAATAACCGATGCACCCCAATTGACGGCTTTGCCGATCGCTGCATCTGTAGCCGTATCACAAGCATGAAGCGTAACGACCATATCCACTTCCGATAAGCCTTCATACTCAGCAATATCACCTACTAAAAATGATAAGGATTTATAATCTAACCTTTCTGCAAGGTCATTACATAATTGAATAACATCACTCTTCAGATCAAGACCAATAATCTCAATATTACGTTGCTGCTGGACCGTTAAATAATGATAGAGGGCAAACGTTAAGTACGATTTCCCACAGCCAAAATCTACAATTTTCAACGTGCGATCAGTTGGTAAATATTCAAGAACATCTTCAACCATTTCTAGAAAACGATTAATTTGACGGAACTTATCTTGCTTCTTCGCATGAACTCGCCCCTCAGCCGTCATAATTCCTAGTTCAACAAGAAACGTAATTGGCGTACCTTCTTCAAGCACACGACGCTTTTGGCGATTATGCGGCTTTATAGTCTGCTCAGGAACTTGCTCTTCATTACGTTTTCTTTTAATAGAAAGCTGACCTTTTTTATTACTAAGAATATGAAGCTGCGTTGATTTCTCTTTAATAAGAATTTGCTTATACTGTTCTTGAATAAGAGGAATTAACGTTTCGATCGCTTCCGCTGCAGCTATATTTTGATGCAGCACCTTATTAGTATAGTATGATTCAAACTGATAAAATAAACCTTCTTTTAATTGAATTGGGCGCATCACAACTTTATTAGCAATTTGCTCGCCCTTTATTTTCGGAGAGCTAAAAATCGCTTGATATAGCGTACCTGCTATTAACGATGGCTGAAGCTCCTTATGCAATTCCATTAGCTGATTATCTACGTTCACGTGTTGTATATCCCCTTCCAAATAGGTGCTGCTGTTATTGTTCGTTCACAAATTGTTGAATGATTGTTGCAAGTTGTACTGGCATCTCTAGCATACCCATATGTCCAGACTCCTCAATGATATGACAGTGGGTTTGCTGATTACTCCCAGCAAACGTGCCCTCTGAATTAACCACTTTATCTTTGCCGCCTGATACTAGTAGCACTGGCATTGAAGCATTGCTAATTATTGACGTCCGGTCTATTCGTTGCTGCATCCCTCTCGCATAGCTAATAACAGCTTGAGATGACGCTAATGTACCAATCTGCTGCGAGTAGTCTAACAACTCTGTTTGTCGCTCAGGCGCTGCAAATAACTTCACAACTAAGGCTGATACAAAGCTTACTACGCCTTGTTGATGGACTGTCGCAATAGCTTGATCGCGATTAGCTTTTGCCTGCTCACTATCTGGCAAAGCAGTGGAATGAAGTAACCCGAACGAACGAAGATAACCCGGATTACGCTGGGCAACAGCTAAAGTAATATAACCACCAAGTGAATGTCCCAATATATGTATATTAGCTATTCCGATATTAGTTAACCACTCATCGATCCAAGAGGCGGCAAGCTCCATCGTATAGATCGCTTGCGCACTAGCTGTAGAATGTCCATGTCCGATAAGATCAGGCACGAGAATACGATATTGATCGCTTAACAGTGGTATAAGCTTCGAGAAGTATGCGGAGCTCCCACAATATCCATGTAGCAGAACTATAGTTGGCATATGCTCGGATGGTTGTGGCGCCGAATCGAAATATGCGATCGTTTCACCATTTAATAACGTATATGTATTCGTAGCTAACGTTAATAGCAAATCTTGTTCTTCCATTATGCTATATCTCCTTATCCAATGCCCAAGTATCGATCACTGCTTGTCGCAATGTAGCAACCATGCCTAGTACAGTATACAGCGACGTATTTTGAATTTTCCAATAGGCTTTTGGTCCATTTTCATTAATAATTGCTGCAATACTATAGTGCCCAACTGGTGGTAATCTTCTTCCCGTTGCTGCTCCTGGTTGAAGGGAACCTTCTCTAATAATAAAGGTACCTACTGTTTTCTCATTACCAAGACAAGCATCGATGGCAATAATTAATTTATGTGATGGAAGCTGTTGTACGGCTTGTTCTACTTTATATGCATCACATGGCTTAGCTAATGTGCCGATTACATGTGGAAATGCTAATTGTTGTAATACCGTGCCCATAAGTGGCCCAAAAGCATCTCCAGTTGAGCGATCTGTACCAATACATACAAATACAACATCCTCTTTCCTTAAGCCTTTACTATGAATAGGCTCGAGATCCTGCATTACCTTAACATAGATATCCTGCTCTATCGCAATCGGCTCGGTCAAAAGTTGCTCCATGAATTGTTGCATTACAATGTCCTCTCTATAATAACTACTTTATTCGCTCCCCAGTGCATACTGCTATTGTAGCGAATTTTCTAAGGCAGTTCAATTTGTTAAGCTTCATATAGCAAATCATGTTACAATAAGTGATAACTGAAAACTTGAAGGGGTGTTTAGATTGGCAGATTTACAACAAGCATCAATGGAAAATATGGTTATTATGATCGAAGAAATTAAATCCAAATTAAAAATGGCATCTGCTGCGGCGATGCAAGCTTCAAGTTATAACTTGAATAAATATGAAGATATTAAGGACATATATGAAGTGATTACTTCCAAAGATAAATTCAGTATTAGTGAAGTAGAAGCGATTGTCTCAGAATTAGGGAAACTACGTAACTAATACGAAAAACTGCCTCCGATGTCATCGTCATCGGAGGCAGTTTTTATAGTAGACATGTACAATATACTAATCTCCAGAATTTCCTTGTTCTGTAACAACAACGGAGAATTTTACATCGACTTCCTTCGCTTCACCGCGTAAGAAAAAAGCAATTCTTTCTAGCTTATCTGCTAGTTCTGTCCCTGAAAGTTTCGTATTGAGATGGAAGTTAAAATGATCTCCTGGTGTATTGAAGCTATTACCTCCGTAATTTCTCCAGATGCCATCTGTACCTAGTCGCTGATTATCAGGTTGTGGATAAAACTTATCAGACTTATTCACAACGCGCTCATAGATACGCAATTTCTTCAGTAGCATATAATACTGTGCAGAATGTTTAAAATTCCACGTTTCACGAATATCTTTGAGCGTGTAATCCATTTTCCAACGTTTTAACTTCTCAACTTGATCATCAGAGTCAAGCTTCAGAAATTCATCCAGTGGTAACATCTTTTCAGCCATTACAACCCCTCCATCCTAAACTTGTATGTTCTTCATTGGATGCGACTTCTTATCAATAAAAGTAACATCGAAAGCACTAGCTTAGACAATTGTATAATAAATCACTATGAAATTTCATAATTACATAAAAAATACCATACCCCTTATATAATTACAACAAAAAAATCCTATTTGTTAGAAACAAATAGGATTTTTCTAATAATTCATCACTTAAACATATTATTGTTGAAAGCCCAACGACTTAATAAATGCTTTAAATGCTGTTTGGCCAGCTTCTGTACGTTTATATACTCCTGCATCATGCAATACTTCAAGGAATTTCCCACCAGTTTGCGATTGTACAAGCGTATTAGCCTCTTGCGCAGACAAGCTAGTACCATGCTGCTCCGCTAGTTCAACAATCCAATGCGAATGATTATGAAGCGGATGAGTCGCCTCTGCTGTTGCTTGAATAGCTGCAGCGTCATCATTACTCAATAGATCAGCAATTTGAGACAGTTCTGCCTTCAAGCGACCAGGCAATACGGCAAGCCCCATCACTTCAATTAAGCCAATATTTTCTTTTTTAATATGATGTAAATGTTGATGTGGATGGAAAATACCATCTGGGTACTGCTTGCTTGTACGATTATTACGAAGTACAAGATCAAGCTCGAAATCACCATTATCCAGCAATCTAGCGATTGGTGTTATTGTATTATGAGGTGTAAGCTTGCCATCTTTCTCTTCCGTAAAAGCAAAAATGTCTGCAGATGCATCGCTGTATGCTTTCCATTGGTCAAGAATAGAAGCAGCTAGCTGTTTCACTTCTTCTTTAGAACTACTTTGCAGACGAATGACTGACATTGGCCATTGTACAATACCTAGTTTCACACTCGGATACTGCTCAGATGTGAAGCTTGATTCTATTGGTGCTGTTTCCATTGGGAAAACATGTTTACCTGCTTGGAAATGATCATGCGATAGAATGGAACCACCAACGATCGGAAGATCTGCATTTGATCCGATAAAGTAATGTGGATATTGTTCTACAAAATCAAGCAAGCGCGCCATTGAGCTATGCGAAACAACCATCGGCTCATGTACACCTTTAAATACAATACTGTGTTCATTGTAGTACACATATGGAGAATACTGTATATGCCATTGTTCGTTTTGAAGCACAATCGGAATCGTTCTTAGGTTTTGTCTCGCTGGATGATTCACCCGACCTGCGTAGTTGACGTTTTCTGCACATAATAAACATTTCGGATACTTTGCGGAAGGTAATGTTTTCAACAAAGCAATTTCCTTAGGATCTTTTTCTGGTTTGGATAAATTAACAGTAATTTGAAGATCGCCATAATTAGTAGCATGCAACCAACTTGGATTTTTTGCGATACGATCCATGCGGATATAATTACTATCAATACTCAATTTATAGAACATATCCGTTGCTGCTGAAATCCCTTTTTCCTGAACAAGCTTATTGAAAATAGCAATCAACTCTGAAGGACGAGGCATCAATAAGCCCATTATTTTCGCATCAAGCAAATCACGATACGTTAATGTCCCTTCAGGAATTAATCCAATCTCAAATCCATAATCAAGTAAGCTTTCTAGTATCTCGACGGGAGATGCTAATTGCTCTGAAGGCACTTCACCCTCGTACGGCTCATCGAATTTGAAAAGATCTAATAATGCATTTCTTGCGTAATCGATATCTGCTGTTTGAATCATCTGCTGCTGATCCGCAAATTGTACAAGACGTTCAATTTGTAATAATGCTTGCTCTGCGGTTGTAGTAGTTTGTGTAGTCATAAAGATACTCCTTCCTGCTGTGCAATAATGTTACTCGTTATACCCGTTTGGATGGTTAACATGCCAGCTCCAAGCGCTTGCGATAATATCCTTCAAATTACTACGGTCAGGACTCCAGCCAAGCTCTTCACGTGCACGAGTTGATGAAGCGACTAGAACGGCCGGATCACCTGCACGACGTTGTTCCATTACAACTGGAATTTCACGACCGGTTACTTCACGAGCAATATCGATAACTTCTTTCACTGAGAAGCCATGGCTGCTTCCAAGATTATATACAGCGCTGTCTGAACCTTTACGCAATGCATCAACTGCACGCAAATGTGCATCAGCAAGATCACTTACGTGAATGTAGTCACGAATACATGTACCATCTTCTGTCGCATAGTCATCCCCGAATACAGAGATATGCGGTCTTTTACCTAAAGCTGCTTCCAATACGATTGGAATAAGATGAGTTTCAGGATCATGTGCTTCACCAATTTTTCCGCTATCATGTGCACCAGCAGCGTTAAAGTAACGAAGTGAAATGTACTTAACACCGTAAGCAACATCAAACCATTTCATCATTTTTTCCATAGCTAGCTTTGTTTCACCATAAGCATTCGTTGGTGTTGTACGATCGTATTCATCGATAGGTACACTTTCAGGCTCGCCATAAGTTGCCGCAGTAGAAGAGAATACGATTTTCTTAACATTGTATTCTTTCATCTTTTCAAGCAAGCAAAGTGTTCCAAATACGTTGTTGTTATAATATTTACCCGGATTTTTCATACTCTCACCAACTAGAGAGTTAGCTGCGAAGTGAATAACCGCATCAATTTCGTTTTCAGTAAACACTTTATCGAGAATATCATTATCACGAAGATCGCCAACATAAAGCTTACCGCCTAGAAGCGCCTCTTTATGACCTTGTTGTAAATTATCAAGAATAATGATTTCTTCTCCACGCTCATGCAAAGCCGCAACCGTATGAGACCCAATATATCCCGCGCCACCTGTTACTAGAACTGCCATATGATCATCTCCTAAGACTTTTTGTTTACTTCCTGATATACTTCTTAGCTAACAAAAAGTACATCGGAAGCATAAATCATTTTTGTATACTGATTAATTCCAGAACTGCGATAACATCGTTATCTAGGTTCGCTTTTGAACTAACTTCCAATGAAGGTTCAAAAAGTGGGCTTTCAGAATCGAGCAGGTGAAACGTTACTTGAGAAAGGCGGAAGCGCAAGTGTACGTGGTTGGTACACGCGATCCTACAATGTTTCTGCAAGAAACATACATCGGAAGCTTACGCTAGTACTTTCCAAGTTCGTTTCAGATGCGATGTCGAATATGCTTCCTGTATCACATCGTTATCAAAGTCCGCTTTTTGAATTTCCTCTACAACTGCTCTACGCCGTTGCCTATTGTGCACACATAGAACTCAGCCACAAGTCCCGTTTCAGCTGTATATGCAGTAGCTACTTGCTCTTTGAATTGCTCAATAGAATCCTGATGAACAAGAGAAACTGTACATCCTCCAAAGCCTGCTCCCGTCATACGTGCACCTAATACGCCTGGAACCCTGCGAGCTGCTGCAACCATCGCATCTAACTCAGAACCTGTTACTTCATATAGATCACGAAGTGAATCATGCGAACCATTCATTAATTGGCCAAATTGCACAAGATCATTCGCTTTTAATGCCGTCATCGATTGCAGTACACGATCAATCTCTTCAACAACATGCTGTGCACGCTTCAGTACAACTTCGTCTTTAATTAGATGCTTAGATGCATTGAATTGCTCTATATTGAGTTGACCAAGTAATGTTAACGCTGGGTGGTCAGCACGTAAATCTTGGACTGCCTGCTCACATTGTGCACGGCGCTCATTGTACGCAGAGTCAACTAATCCACGGCGTTTGTTGGTGTTACCGATAACTAATTTATAATCACCAGAGTTAAAAGGTACTAGATCATATTCAAGCGTATCGCACATAAGTAGAATGGCATGATCTTTTTTACCATTAGCTACAGCAAATTGATCCATAATTCCGCATTGTACGCCATTAAACTCATTTTCCGATTTTTGAGCCATTAACGCAATTTTCACAGTGTCTACTGGTTGATTTTCTAATGTAAGTAAAGCAAATGCTGTGACTACTTCAATCGAAGCAGAAGAAGAAAGTCCAGCACCATTAGGAATTTCACCATGGAATAGAAGATCATAACCGGAACTGAAAACAACTCCGGTTTGCAAAATTTCGTTAACGATCCCTTTTGGATAGTTCATCCAATCGTCCGCTTCATCATAGACAACCTCGTCTACACTCAATACTTTCGTGTCTGCGAAGTTTGTAGATGCAAGACCTAATCCTTTATCTGCACGTTTACGTACAATTAATGTTGTTCCGAAAGTTAGGGCAGCTGGGAAAACATAACCGCCATTGTAATCTGTATGTTCACCAATTAAGTTAACGCGACCTGGAGCATGGAATACTTTAATTTCTTCATTAGAGGTTCCGAAGCGTTGTACAAATTGTTCTTTTAGTTCTTGAATATTTGCCATTGTTATCACATTCCTTTTTCATCAAATTTGTTAAGTGATATTGCATTCAGTATATAGTAGTTTAAGTACTAACAAAATGGTGGCAAGTGAAGTCTATATGGATTAATGTGACTTTACTACACATTTCATGATAATATGTAGACAAGAAAGGAGAGGTGATCTAATGGAAAAGTCCTCTCATGAGCTTCTGAAGCCGAATCAACATTATGCAGACGATGAAAGCACAAAAGAATCGTATCGTGTAGCTTCGAATCCTGATATGACTGAACCTAATCAGCAATGGCTTCATGTGTTGTTTGCAGGTGAAAGCTATACGAAACCGAACCATCGACTTGGTCCGAAAGTATATGACTTTTATCTTATGCATGTCATTCTTTCAGGTAGCGGAAGCTTTATTACAGAGCATAAGCGTTACGAATTAAATGCAGGTGATACCTTTCTTATTCGACCTAATGAATTAATTTCCTATGAATCCGATAATAATAATCCTTGGCACTATCGCTGGGTCGCTTTTCGAGGCGAGCAAGCAGAACAACTCGTAACAATAGCTGGTTTCACCTCTGGTTGTGAAGTAATGAATAATGTTCCAGTTGAACCGGTCGGTTCCTACTATCAAGATATTTTAGAGGCATTCCGTTATAGCCACTCTACTTCATCGATATACGCCTCGGGATTACTACATATGATCATGACCGAATATGGAAGAGCTCAGCAGCCATCTGATCATGGATTACATCGACAACAAATTAATGAATATCAGCTGCATAATCAGATTGTGCATTATTTGACAACTCAGTATACACACCCTGTCTCTATCGAACATATGGCAGAAGCACTCGGTTATAATCGTGCTTATCTTTCCCGTATATTCAAACAAAAAATCGGAGTTACTCCTAGCACTTTTTTGTTACAGTTACGATTAGATAATGCTAAGCGTTTACTTAGGGAACGACATGAACTAACGATCGAACAAGTATCTGCTTCCGTTGGCATTCAAGATGCGCTTTATTTTTCTAAACAATTCAAAAAGCGTTACCAACAATCTCCTACTTCATATCGCAAACGAGTATTAGATCAAATGTAATAATGGATATACTAAGCTCAGAGGTGAATATGATGAAAGAGCTTCATACAGGAGATTTTTATTGGAATACATTTGATACCATGCCATCCCACTGGCCTACATTAGAACAATCTTTAACAACAAAAGTACTTATTGTCGGTGGCGGAATGTCTGGATTATTAATGGCCTACACGCTTCAAGAACAAGGTATTGATTTCGTCTTACTTGAAGGCGATCAAATCGCAGAAGGTAGTTCCTTGGCTAGTACTGGCTTATTGCAATATTGTAATGATATTATGTTAAGCGAATTAAGAAGTACGATCGGTCGTGAGAAAGCAGATATTTACTATCGCTACTGTTACCTGGCATTAGACTGGCTCAAGCGTATCGCCTCTACTCTACAAAAACAAGTGGGCGATGCTCATTTCCGTCCTCGAACGAGTATGCAATACTGTACTGACGAGGAGGATATTATTAAGCTTCAGCAAGAATATGAAGCTTTGCTAAGCTTGGATTTGCCTTGTGAATTATGGGGTAGACAACAAATCGAGCAGCATTTCCCCTTTTCAAAAGGTACTGCATTAATTACACATGGTGATGCCGAAGTCAATCCTCATCTGTTTATATTAAGTCTTGCACAATACTTAGCAGAACAAGGCTGTCACTTGTATGAAAAATCGTTAGTAAGTGATCATGAGCGATTATCTAACGGGAATTATCGAGTTACCGTCAATAACATTCACAATGTTGAATGTGAATATATTGTCTATGCCATTGGCTATCAGCCTGGGCAACTTCATCAACAGTTCTTTCATTCTGCCCTTAACCGTTCTTATGTTATTGTTACAAATCCTGTGAACGATCTAACAAGCTGGTATGAAAATTATATGCTTTGGGAAACTGCCCGTCCCTATTTATATTTGCGAACGACGATTGATTCAAGAATTATTGTCGGTGGACTTGATGAAAATATCCAGACTCCAAATCATAATAATGCATCAGTTGATGCTCATAACAATACATTGTTAGCAGAATTACGCAAACTTTTTCCTGAGTATGATCTCCAGATTGATTATAGTTGGAACGCAACCTTTGCGGAAACGGCAGATCAGCTTCCCTATCTCGGTGTAGACCCTGCTGATGAACATATTATGTATATTCTTGGTTATGGCGGTAACGGCACTGTATCTAGTATGCTTGGTGCTGAATTATTAACGAATATTATCTCTGGTTCGGGGGATATGAATGATCTAGCCGAAATCGTCAAGCTTGACCGCTAGGGGTAGTTCAAAAAGCGGGCTTTGATAACGATGAGTGTGCTAACGTAGCATATTCGACATCGAAGATGAAGCGAACTTGGAAAGTTAAGCATAAGCTTCCGATGTATGTTTCTTGCAGAAACATTGTAGGTTCGCATGTACCAATAACGTACATTTGCGCTTCCGTCTTTCTCAAGTAGCGCTCCATCTTCTCGGCTTGCGAAAGCCCACTTTTTGAACCTTTATTGGAAGCTTCGTGCTAAACATTGTCCGCTCGTGTACTCGTACCGTACACGTTGCTGGGTTTCGTTTCATCGTTGTGATCGTATTTCATAGCTTATGATCGTGCACTCGTACCGTACATGTTGCCGGGTTTCGTTTCATTATATATTATCCAATATTTGAACTGCTTTGGTGTCGGGAAGCCAGTCATTATCTTCAGAATTGGACATATACAAGCTATCAAACAATGAGCCTCCGATTGCATCGTCGGTAATACATAGTAATAACTGTCCATGACGCAATGCCTGTAAGCAAGTACTTGCTACACCGTCATTGAGACCGTATGCTCGAAGCGCCTCCATACCATGTTGTTCATTCGCTTCACCGACAATTACACCAGGCATCCCATTAATCGGAATTTGCATCGTAGCTTGAGACACGAAGAATGGAGTAATAAATATATTTTCATTATCTATGCCACCATTAGAGTTAGCAGAAGCAATTTCTGAGAGTAGATCTATATGAATCGTGGTTTCTGCATTAAGTAATTTGCTATGCTCCAAATCCGAAGCAACAATTTTCATTCGATCCTTCGTAAATCCATTGGCTTCTAATGTTTGAAGCGCCTCTGCTACCTCATGTTGACTTTCAAACAATAATACTTTGCTGATCATAAAAGCAGCCTCCTAAAACTTTTTATTAACTTCCTTATACAACTTCTATGCATATAAAAAGTTACTTCGGAAGCATATCCTAAAACTTTTTGTTAGCTTCCTTGAGCAACTTCTATGTGAACAAAAAGTCGCTTCGAAGCATATACTCAAACTTTTTGTTAACTCTCTTATACAACTTCTATGCGAACAAAAAGTTGCTTCGAATGCATATACCCAACCTTGTGTTAACTTCCTGAACCAACTTTGCATTCTGTGTTAAGCTTATACCACTCATTGCAGCCAAACCGTTATACTAGCGGACTGTAAGGACGTTATTGCTGCGTTTTCTGCTTATTTTGAGTTTTCGCGGACTCAGATGACCTTATTTACTCGTTCACTAGTGATTTTTCAGCGTAATTCGATCAATAGCGTATCGTGTGTCCTCTTACATCCTAAAGTGTTGGTTTTAAGCTAATTAGCGTACTATGTGTCCGCTAGTTCGCGTACTATGGAGCGCTAATGCTGCGCAATCAGTATATCTACTAGTTTGAGCAATCATCCATATCATTTAATATTGCCCAAACAGGGAATAATCACTCATAATGTCGAAATATTAGAGATTTGTTCTAAGAATGTATATTTTGTGCGATTAGGTTGTATAGCACTTATCATTACGTTATGATGTACTGTAGAGAATATCTATACAAGCACATGCTTTCGATGCTACTTTTTATTTCAGGAGGTTATATCGAAAGAAATATATAAAAAGTTTAAGGAGGAGGCAGATCATTTGATCCATCGAAATCTTCGTTATATGATGGGCTGGGAATGGAATGTTCTGCAGCTTCAACACAAACCAGTAATTCATGAGCCTCGTCCTAAATTTCAATCTAATATACATCACAATAATAAGCGCTTTTCTAATGAAAAATATGAACTGATGCAAACATATCCAGAGGTATCTCAGTGGATCGAATCAAGTTATGATCGTACCACTAACAATATCGTGTTGCAGCATGTTGAACAACATGGAGTCATCGTTCAAGGTACTATTCTTATTCAATTATCTGAGGACTCGAAAGATACTACTCCTTTCCACTTCTGGTTCTCATCTAATAAATTATTTACGATGCAAACAGATACGAGAATTCCGCTGCGATTACAAAATCTAGATCATGTATCCCTCTATGAACAATGTCATAGTGCTCCCGAAGCATTCTTTTGTATGATCGGCATTTTACTCGAGAGCTTAGATACTGGCTTAGATCAGTTTGAAGAACGATTAGGTCAATTAGAAGCGGATATGCGTGAACGTAATCGTAAAGACTTGCTAGATGATATTATTGAACGAAGATATGAACTGCTTCATTTCAGTCATTTGTATTTACCTGTTCGTGAAATAGAAGGGCTGGCGAAAGAAGCTTTTCTAGAGATACTTACAGCTTCCACTAGCTACGTCCGGATGCAGCATCGATTTGATCGTATTGATAATTTATTGAATCATTACGCAATGGAAATTGATACATTGATTTCGGTAGATGATGCATTATCTAATTTTCGTGGTAATGAAATTATTCGAATATTAACGATTTTCACTGTTATTTGTTTGCCTATTACTTTATTTGGTGCTATTTGGGGTAGTAATTTCATAACGCTACCATTCAAAGACGATCCGCTTGGTTTTATATATACATTAGGCGCAATTATGCTCGTCACCAGCTTTATTTATTTTCTATTGTGGAGACAGGGCTGGACAGGTGATATCCTTATGCATCGAAAAAAACATAAATCTTTGGCTAAATTAAGCTTAAATATACTTAAACCGTTAGAATTAGAAAAAGGAACTCAGCTTCCTTCTCGTAAATTGCGCAACAAAAAAGTAACACCATCCGAAAAATCAAAAGCCGTATTGACCGAATATGCCAATGATGAGCCACTGCCATCAAGGAAACTTCGGTAATGAAATAAGGGAAGTTTACGCCATCATAATGACGTGAACCTCCCTTATTTTGAATTTCAGCAACGCTACACGCTAAGGACGAATCGTTCGTGGAAAAGCACTAGCATAACCTAGAGTAATTTGATCACTTGACCAGTAGCCGCAGATTCATTGGCAGCCATTGTTACTAGATGAGTACGATGTGCATCCTCATACGTAGATCGAATAAGCGATGTATCACCTGTTCGTACAGCATGTAAAAATGCTTTTGTTTCATTCTCATAAGCATTACTTTGGTTGTGGTAATCGATCGTTGAAGCGGTCGTTATGTCCTTTAAGCCACCATGTCCAATCTCTAATTTACCCGCATCTGTATAAATATGAAGCCCACTAGCATAGCCAGTAGGAATAACACATGTATTACTAATCGTCGCAATGTTACCATTGTCTAGCTTCAACGTTACTGTGCCGGCATCGGCTACATTCGCGTTCGCGTCTTGCTTAGTTAATATTCCCTCGCTATATGCTGCATATACTTCCGTCACTTCACCAACTAGATAGCGAAGCAAGTCAACAATATGCGTTGTTTGTTCGACGAATTGACCGCCTGAACGCTCTTGTCTACGCCACCATGTGCCACCTGGTGCTCCACCCATCCAATAGCCTAGCGACATTGCAATATTACGATCAGCAAGTAATTGCCGCGCTTTGTCTGCGCTATCCATATATCTAAAGTGATAGCCAACTGATGTAATTAATTGCTTGGCTTCAATCTTCTGTAGTAATTGTGCAGGAAGATCTGCTTCGCTGGAGAGTGGCTTCTCTATTAGAAATGGAATGGATCGCTCAATTAATGCTTCTTCGATATGTCCGTGTGCAAAAGGTGGTGTGCATATGTATACTGCATCTAATTTTTCAGCGTCAAGCATATCATCAACATTTTGAAATCCTTTCGCACCGTTAAAGCGACTAGCAAATTCATCCGCTTTCTGTTGCGAACTACCCACTATTGCTGTTAGCTGTACATCTTCCTGTGCAGCTATTAATTTCGCATGTGTATCAGCAAACCAACCAGTGCCGATCAGACCAACTTTTAATGACATATCCCATTCCCCCTGAATATTTTTTTGAACGACCTTTTATGACGAGATTATAATGACTGTCTACGCTTTCATTATAACTGTATTTGAATGTTGTGCAAATGTTAAACAGTGCAGTTACCCATCGCTATCTGCTGACATAGTATAGAGAATACTTACTCCATTAGAGACGGAGGTAATAACTATGACTAATCTACAGCTACAAGCGCAAGTACAAGAACCTGATCTACCTAGTGCTTTATTTCTTGCAGCAATTTGCGGACAAACACATGTACAATTTACCAATAAAGAAACAGGACTGTTTATTATACCAGATGATTATAAGCTCGTTGGAGCAATTACTACGTCTACTATGGGAATTGATAATGATCGCTATGGTTTTATTATTAACTCTAATCGGTACTCCATCTTAGCATTTCGTGGTACGAGTACTTCCGTTGACTGGGTTCATGATTTTAAAGCTCAGCAAATGGAGTTTACCCCAACAAAAAATGTCGGTAATACCCATAAAGGATTTACCGACATTTACTTAGCTCTACGCGAGCAAATATTCCATTTTTTATCATTACTTCAGCCTGACTTACCTTTGTTCATTACTGGGCATAGCCTAGGAGGAGCGCTAGCCACTTTAGCAGCCATCGATATTGCTACCAACTCTGGCTTCAATGCTCCAATTGTATACACCTTTGGTGCGCCGCGTGTAGGTGATCCTACCTTTGTGAAAGCCTACAACGCTACCGTCCCTACTCATTGGAGAATACAGAACAAATTCGATATCGTCCCACATTTACCAACATTAGTTTACCATTCACCTCAAACCGATGAAACTTATTTCTATCTGCATGTGAAAGGTGAAGTACAACGCTCATTCCGACATGGCTCTGTTTCATCCAATCATATACTATCCAGTTATTTCCATAACCTATCAGAGGATATGCCACAAATCGCTTCAGCTATTTGTGCCTCACCATTAGGTTTCTGTCCTAATGTCGAAGTAACTTAAGCAGGTAAAATGTAGAGGAAGATGGCAAAGAAAAGGAAGATCGAACCCGCAAGAACAAATAGATGCCATACTGCGTGATGATAAGGGAAGCTACGCCACATGTAAAATACAGTACCTACCGTGTATAAAATACCACCTACGACTAGTAATGTTACCCCTTCAGCTGATAAATTTGTAGTTAGCGGCTTCCAAGCAAATACGATACACCAACCCATTACTATATAAAGAATAGTCGATGTGAATAAGAATCGATTAGCGAACATTGATTTGAACACGATACCTATAACCGTAATTCCCCATACAATCCCAAAGAGAACCCAACCTAACGTACCTTGAACAGTATGAAATAAGATCGGAGTATACGTACCCGCAATGAAAATATATATGCATGAATGATCTAATGATTCAAACACTCTTTTTGCTTTTCCTTCAGGAAAGCTGTGTACTAACGTTGATGCGACATATAATAACAGCATCGATGAACCGTAAATCGTAAAGCTGACTACATGTAAAGCCGTTCCCTTCAAAGTAGCAAAAACAATGAGTAACACTAATGCTGCAATACTTAATAAAGCACCAATTCCGTGAGTTATTGCATTAGCAATTTCCTCACCTTTTGAATAGGTATGCGTGTTAGCCAATTTCCCACCCCTAACGCGTCATAGTTTTCGTTATTTTTCTCAATAATGAGATGGATAACGGAAATCATGAGCTAGTATCCAATACTTATTAAGTGTATCGGATTACAGCCATTCCTTCAAGTAAGCATCAAGGCTAGTCATGGTCTTATCTAAATTACACGCACGCTGTTCATCACTAAACTGTTCACTTTTCCGAAAATAATCCGCATGTCCACCTATCGTATGAATACCTTCAATAAATCCAGGAGCATATTTTTGCGAATCCCAATGTAGTAACGGTCGCTTTGGAGTAAAGGAACTCCAACCGCCCCAGCTTCCTAGACGGCTTATCGGATCTTTCACTTTTCCATTATTATCAATGGAATGTATATAACCAACCCGCTCCTTCAGCTGCGGAATAATTTTCGTTTTCGGCGATCCTATTTGTACAACTTTAGCATTAATCGGCAGTTGATCCTCATGAAGCTTTCTTGCGATCTGATATGCGGCGACTCCACCGCCACTATGACCGATGAACAATAGCTTTGGAACCGTACCGTATGAGCTAATACGCTCCCATACCTTCCTCCCCCCATAACCCGCAAGCTTTGCCCTTCTTGAAAGATCAGCACGTACTTCATACAACTGACGCATTAAACTGCGCTCTGCCTCACCATATGGAAACAACAATTCAATATCTGGTGTAATGCCCTTCTGATGCAAATGGTGAACTAATGCTTGTTCAAGTGCATGAAAGGCAGACGGTGTTGTCTTGACACCAGCTAGTAAAAAAATTTTAAGTGACTGACTAGCTTGCATAAGTAAACCCTCCGTTAGTATGCTCATCAATTCATTCTCTTCCTTACATTATGCTAGGAGAGCAAGTTTTTCATTCAACCATTTGTTAGCAATTTCATCATTAATTAGAGCGGATATCGAAACACAAAAAGCCATGATCTAAGATCATGACTTTTTGTGGCATCCCGTAATCATTAAACCTTACAAAATACATTGAAAATGGATAGCAAACATTAAACTCCCATTTTTTTTCGTTGATTGTTAACTTTTTTTGTATTTTGGCTAGTTAATTTTTTCGTACCAGTTGACAAATCTAGTTTGCCAGGCCCACCTTGCTGTTGCTTACGAGCTGCAAGAAGCTGTTTTGCACGATCAGCTTGCGAAAGCTGTTTTGCTTCAACTTCTGGCTGTTGTGAGTTTTCATTAGACATATATGTCCACCTACCTTTAGAGTTACATTTAATTATATTTTACTACAGATTGGCACCTTAATGATAGCATATCCTTCAACTATCGCAGAAGCATAACACACTCGTTTAGTATATGCAAAATAAGGCAAACTATTTCTAACCTTTTTGTTGCTCTGTTTCCGTTTGCTCTACTTCTTCCACAATAACTTCCTCTTGCTCTACATGCTCTACATGTTCATCAACAGTAGAACCGGATAATTGTTTCTCATACTGCTTTACTTTACGTTGAAGAACATATACTCGCACTAGCCCTAATGCACCTACAGTTAATCCACCGAATAATGTAGAGAATAGGATAACAAGAATAAGTGGAGCCGTCGTTTTTCCAAAAAAGAAATTAACATCAGTAGGCGTGATGTTAATAACAGCAAATACAGCTATCACTAGTGCAAATACAAAAGCTAACAACAACATCCATTGACTTTTCATCATATTCCTCCTAAAACTTTTCATCTGCTTCCCGAAATACTACTTTGTAATGAAAAGTAGCATCGGAAGCATAAAGCATTTTTTTATGTACGAAAAAATAGTATACATACGATCATCCATAACTAATAGCTTGTCCAATTAAGCATCATATTTAACAATTCATTACTTACAATACGATGTTAGCGTATCTTGTAACAAATGTACATAAAAAAAGCTAGTTCAACGTTATTTTCATAACTTTTGAACTAGCTTATATGCTGGTTGATAGCTATCTCCTATACGATGCTGTAATGCGCCTAGATAACTTCTTAATCTGCCACGATAGTGAAGTTCTAGTTGTGCATCAAGAAAATCACCAGGAGTAACGAGTGTTGTTTCTTTATTGAATAATTCTAGCTCCGCATTAAAAAGTATGGTTGAAACAAATTGTGAACAAAAATAATGATTCCGACGATCCCATGGGATATTAAAATAAACTGCGATCATCCCGAGAAAGTTATAATGATAATGATTGGCATAATGGATAAAATGATCGATTTGTGTTCTTAACGTATCATATGATTGCTGCGAAACCTTCATCCGGTATATCACACATTGCGAACGTAAAAAGACTGGTCCTGTCACATCCTCTTGAATAAATCCTCCAATGAAAGGGTTGCGCTGGTACTTACGTCCAAAACTATATACCTCTCTTAGATCACTATCAAATGCAATAGATACGTGACTAAGATGCTCTTTCGTACAATATGAAATAACATTGGCTAGAACAGTGCCAGTATTCGTTAGAACAATATATACTTCTCTTTCCTTCGCCATAGTTACCTCCCTGACATGTAAGCTCGTATTAATAGTCTAACTTGTAGTGGGAAATACTGTAACCTTCTAAAGTAATAGCGTATACTAGACTTAAGTCTTATTGACTCTTAATAATGAACCAGATATTTACAATACATTAGAATTTTACTTCATTTCACCTTTTGAAACAACAAAAAAATTTAAGAAGGGATGTTTTGATTAATGCCACAACCATATGATATGCCTCTAGAACAGCTACAGCAATATAAACCAGCTGCAACAGCAGCTGTAGACTTTGATGACTTCTGGGAAGAGACGCTTCAAGAGCTCCATACAGTGCCTCTTACTTATGAGCGTCATGAAATTTCATATCCTGTAAAAAATATGAAAGTATACCAAGTGTTTTTCAAAGGATTCAATAATGCACAGATTGAAGCGGTGCTTGCTATGCCTATCACAGATACGCCGCTACCCGGAATAATTGAATTTCACGGATATAACTGGGTAAGTGACCGTGATACACATGATGTCGTTAATCTTGCATTAAAAGGGTATGCAGTTATGCGCATGTTCTGTCGAGGACAATATGCAGGTTCCATTGACAATGTCATTTCCAGTAACGGTCATGTCGCAGGTTGGATGACAAAAGGTATCCAAAATAAATATGAATATTATTATCGTGCTGTCTATATGGATGCTGTACGAGCTATCGATATTCTTGCAGCTATGCCTGAAGTTGATGCTTCACATATCGCTGTTACAGGTGGTAGTCAAGGAGGTGCTATCACATTGGCAGCGGCAGCTCTTTCTAGCGTTCCGATTGTCGCAGTAGCTGATCATCCTTACTTGTCTCATTTTGAGCGTGCAATTGATACGACACCTACTGGTCCTTACTACGAACTCAATGAATATTTCCGTAGATATAGTGGTAGACCTGACTTAGAAGAGAATGCCAAGAAGACATTAAGTTATTTTGACATGATGAATCTCGCTCCTAGAATCACTTGTTACACATGGATCACCATTGGACTTATAGATGATATTACCCCGCCGTCCACTGTTTTCGCAGCATATAATCATTTGCAATGTAAAAAAGATATTGCTGTATATCGTTACTATGGGCATGATCAAGTTCCAGCTTCAATCCCAGTAAGATTACAAATCTTTATGGATTACTTACAAACCACATAAACCTTCGTGCTAGTAGCTTATTTTTGTCAGTTGCTAGCTTTTTTATTAAGCAATGCCCTTCTAATATAATATCATATCATGTAATGTAATAATGATCACTCACTTCTTAATGTATTCCTTTAGTTCATCTCTAATCATTTAGATTTCATTTTTGTACTATGCGAAGTACGAAAAAAATCTAACAGATTATGTATCTGCTAGATTTTTTTCGTTACCTATTGCTTTCTATTCAACAACTTCCTCAGTTGCTACATCTTCGGTAGCCACATCTTCAGTAGTTATCGCTTCGCCAGATGCTTCACGCAGCATTTCCTCCTCGCTCATGTTCATATATTTTTGATTCTGCTCTTCCCAATATTTCTCTTGCTCTTCTTTTGTCATCTTCTCAGTTGCTAGCAATTCATTACCTCGTAATTGTAATTCTGCTAACGCTTCTGTAACAGTTATATCCCCAGTATTTAATTTATTGAATGCCTCATATGAAATTTGATAATACTCATATTGGTATCTTTCAGGGACCTTATTATAATCTATGTTTACATTCAACGGTTTTAGCTTGTAGAATGCCGCATAATTACGGTCAGTATCTAATTCCAAATATTTCGTTCTTAGCGTCAAGTTACCCCACGATGATTTTGATTTTACACGTGCATACTCATCGCCAGTAATATAGGCAATAAAGTTCCATGCTTCTTCAACATTTGTTGAAGCGGCATTAATCGCAAATAAATTATAATAGTTTGTGTAGGCTGAAGCATCAGGATTTTGTGAACCTACCGGAGTAGTGACAATATCCCAGTTTTCAATAATATCTTCTGGATTTTCAGCGTACGTTTTTGCATCTTTAATTTGATTTACATAATAGTTACCTTCTACGCGCATCGCAAGTCTACCTGAGAAGAATGGATCATTACTATAATGATCACCATCTTGCTGAAAGTATACTAATCCGTCAGTATTGCCACCATAAAGCATATCGTCATAGAACAATACATCGGATTTCAACACCGATTGCGCTTGTTCAACAATACTTGCCCAAGCTGGTGTATCGATCGTCATTTGCAATGTATTTTCATCAAATGTTTTCAAACCTTCCGTACTAGCAAGCATATTAACCATTTCGCTTAAATCTTTACTCCAACCCATTTTCAAACCGAATACACGTTCTAACGGATCTCCATCTTTAGGGAACATATTCGCAAGATTAATAATTTCAGTCCAAGTCATCTGATCCGTTGGATATGGTATGCTATATTCATCGAATAGATCTTTGTTATAGAAAAGTGCTTGCGTAGAGAAATTCGTAGGTATAGCATACAAATTACCGCCGCCATATCCTTTCATAGCATCAATAACACCAGGAACAAGTCCCTCTACATTATATTTGCTATCCGTTACATGGCTTTCGATATCATATAGCTTTCCTTCAGTTCCTAGTTTTTCTAATTGTGTCTGCTCAAGTATCAAAACATCTGGCTGCTCTTTTTCTATAAATGCAGCTAATGCTTTGTCATAGTCATTATCGTTTTCTTCCATCAGTGTGTTATAAATCTCATTCGTGTTTACAACTTCAATTTCAATATTAGGATAAAGTGCACTATACAGCATTCCATAATCTTGGAAGAAACTGTTCTCGTCATAATACATAACCTTCAATGTACGCGCTTCATTTTCTTTTCCAGAATTATCTTTTCCAAATCCAAAGCTACATCCCGTTAACATAGCTACAGTCAAACATAGAGCAATTCCACCTCTAAGCCATTTTTTCATCTCTTGGTTACACCCCTCAATTGAAATAGTTATATTAACATAACGTACCAGTAAGGTAAAAGGTTGCAGAAAAGCCAAATTTTCCGACCGTTAGAAACTTTGATGATAGTTTCAATGAGGCGCTAGTGAAATTATTACGTCATGTATCGCTCAAACCACAAAAAGAACTAGCAGATATTATTATCTGCTAGCCCTCTTGGTTAATTTATTGCTTTCTATTCATCAACTTCCTCTATTGTTACATCCTCAGTAGTTCCTTCTTCAGTCGCTACCGATTCATCCTCTTCAAAAGGAATCATTATTTCTTCACTGGAGCTTCTCATATAGTTCAGATTCTGCTCTTCCCAATATTTCTCCTGCTCTTCTGGAGTCATCTTCTCTGTTGCCAGTAATTCATTACCGCGTAATTGCAATTCTGCCAACGCCTCTGAAATGTTAATTTCATCATTAGTTACTTTACTAAAGGTTTGAGTGGCAATATTGTAGTACTCATATTGGAATCTTTCTGGAATCTTTGTATAGTCTATATTTTGAATGACCGGTTTTAACTTATAAAATGCAGCATAATTTCTTTCCGAATCTAATTCCATATATTTAGTTCTCATTGGTAAGTTACCGTAAGATGATTTCGACTTCACACGTGCATACTCATCACCTGTAATGTAAGCGATGAGTTTCCATGCCTCTTCCACATTTGTTGAGGCTGCATTAATTGCAAACAGATTATAGTAATTTGTTGAATAGGAAGTATCCGGATTTTGTGATCCTACTGGTGCAGTAACCATATCCCAATTTTCAATAATATCTTCTGGATTTTGAGAATACGATTTTGCATTTTTAATTTCATTCAAAACGTTGTTGCCATCTAATCGCATCGCGAGTCTACCAGAGAAAAACGGGTCTCTGCTATAATAATCTCCTTCTTGCTCAAAGTAAACTATTCCGTCTTCGCCACCACCCCAAAGCATATCATCAAAAAATAATACTTCAGATTTCAATACGGATTGCGCTTCCTCTACAATGCTTGCCCAAGCTGGTGTATCTATCGTCATTTGTAATGTATTTTCATCATATACTTTCAGGCCCTCAGTGCTTGAAAGTGTATTAACCATGTCACTCAACTCTTTGCTCCAACTCATTTTCAGACCAAATATACGTTCTAATGGGTCACCGTCCGCCGGGAACATATTGGCTAGATTAATAACTTCGGTCCACGTCATTTGATCTGTTGGATAAGGTACGTTATATTCATCGAATAGATCTTTGTTATAGTAAAGTACTTGCGTATGGAAGTTAGTAGGCAGAGCATACAAATTACCGCCACCATATCCTTTCATAGCATCAATAACACCTGGAATAAGTCCATCTACATCATATTTCCCATCAGTTACATAGCTTTCGATATCGTATAGTTTACCTTCAGAACCCATTTTTTCTAATTGTGTTGGATCAACCATAAGGACATCCGGCTGCTCTTTTTCTATAAATGCAGCTAGTGCTTTGTTATAATCGTTATCGTTTTCTTCCATTAGTGTATTATGTATCTCATTTGTGCTAACTACTTGAATTTCAACATTAGGATAAAGTGCACTATACAACATTCCATATTCTTGGAAGAAACTGTCTTCGTTATGATACATGACTTTCAATGTACGTTCTTGATTTTCATTATCTGAACCCTCTTTGCCAAATCCTAAGCTACATCCTGTTAACATTGCTACAGTCAAGCATAGAGCAACGCCACCTTTAAGCCATTTTCTCATTTCTTAATTACACCCCTCTATTAAATTACTTACATTAATATAACGTTATATTAATGTAAAAAGTTTCATTTTTTCCAATATTTAATCAAAAAACTAGCAGATACTATTATCTGCTAGCCTTTTCCGTTATTCTATTGCTTTCTATTTCATTAGCTCTTTCGTTACAATCTCAGAAACATCCTCTTTCCAAGCTACTTAACGGACCATTTGTACAGCTCCACTAGAGCTTTCCATAAACATCTGATTTTGTTCTTCCCAATATTTTTCTTGCTCTTCTTTTGTCATTTTCTCTGTTGCTAACAATTCATTACCGCGTAATTGCAATTGTGCTAATGCCTCCGCAACTGTAATTTCGCCGTTATTTACTTTATTAAATGTTTCAGTAGCAACATTGGAGTACTCATATTGATACCTTTCAGGAACATTTGTATAATCTATATTTTGATCGAACGGTTTGAGCTTATAGAATGCCGCATAATTACGCTCTGTATCTAATTCAAGATATTTAGTACGTAGCGTTAATTCTCCATAAGTAAATTTTGATTGTATACGTGCATACTCGTCACCCGTAATATATGAGATGAAATTCCAAGCTTCCTCGACATTTGTTGAAGCTACATTAATCGCAAACAGTTCATTGTAGCTTGCGTAATACGAAATATCCGGAGTTTGTGCTCCTACTGGTGCAGTAACAAGATCCCAATTTTCAATAATATCTTCTGCATTTTGAGAATGAGATTTTGCATTATCAATTCGATTTACAAAATAATTGCTATCTACTCTCATCGCTAGTCTACCTGAGAAAAATGGATCCTTGTTATAATAATTACCATCTTGATTAAAGTATACTACTCCGTCACTACCACCACGCAGCATATCATCGTAAAATAATACATCTGACTTCAGCACAGATTGCGCTTGCTCCACAATGCTTGCCCAAGCTGGTGTATCGATCGTCATTTGCAATGTATTTCCATCAAAAGCCTTCAAGCCTTCCGTACTTGCAAGTGTAGTAACTATATTATTCAAATCTCTACTCCGAGCCATTTTCAGGCCAAATATGCGTTCTAATGGATCACCATCAGCAGGGAACATCTTCGCAAGATTAATAACTTCCGTCCAAGTCATTTGATCTGTTGGATACGGTACGTTATATTCATCAAATAGATCCTTGTTATAAAAAAGCGCTTGCGTAGCGAAGTTCTTTGGTATAGCATACAAATTACCACCGCCATATCCTTTCATCGCATCAATAACACCAGGTACAAGTCCATCTACATTATATTTGCTATCTATTACATAGCTTTCGATATTATATAGTTTACCTTCTGAACCCATTTTTTCTAATTGTATTGGATCAAGCATCAGAACATCTGGCTGCTCTTTTTCTATAAACGCAGCTAGTGCTTTGTTATAATCGTTATCGTTTTCTTCCATCAGTGTATTATGTATCTCATTCGTGTTAACAACTTGAATTTCAATATTAGGATAAAGTGCGCTATACAGCATGCCATACTGTTGGAAGAAGCTGTTTTCGTCATAATACATAACCTTCAATGTACGTGCTTCATTTTCATTATCGGAACCGCCTTGTCCAAATCCTAAGCTGCATCCTGTTAACATTGCTACAGTCAAGCATAGAGCAACGCCACTTTTAAGCCATTTTCTCATTTCTTGGTTACACCCCTCTATTAAATTACTTACATTAATATAACGTTATATCCAATTGATATGTTTCATTTTTACTTTTTTTCCTTTAATTACTTTTTAAGTAATATTGAATTATTTTAGTAAATTAACATCTTAAAAAGGTACTCAAATCACGAAAAAAAGACTAGCAGATACTATTATCTGCTAGCCTTTTCCGTTATTCTATTGCTTTCTATTCCATAAGCTCTATTTATCGTTACAACATCAGAAATACCCTCTTCTAAAGTTGCTTAACGAGCCATTTCTACACTTCCACTATTGCTTTCCATATACATTTGATTCTGCTCTTCCCAATATTTCTCTTGCTCTTCTTTCGTCATCTTGCCTGTCGCTAGCAATTCATTACCACGTAATTGCAATTCTGCCAACGCTTCCGCAACTGTAATTTCACCGTTATTTACTTTATTAAATGTTTCAGTAGAAACATTGTAGTACTCATATTGATACATTTCAGGAGTCTTATTATAATCAATATCTACATCCAATGGTTTAAGCTTGTAGAATGCAGCATAGTTACGATCTGTACCTAATTCCATATATTTAGTTCTTAGTGGTAGATTACCATAGGATACTTTTGATTTTACACGTGCATACTCATCGCCAGTAATATATGAAAGTAAGTTCCATGCTTCCTCAACATTTGTTGAAGCTGCATTAATAGCAAATAAATTATAGTATCTTGTATAGACAGAAGCATCAGGATTTTGTGAACCTACTGGAGCAGTTACAATGTCCCAGTTTTCTACAATATCTTCTGGATTTTGAGCATATGTTTTTGCATCTTCAATTTGACTCACAAAATAGTTACCATCTACGCTCATTGCAAGTCTGCCTGAGAAGAAAGGATTATTGCTATAATAATCTCCGTCTTGCTCGAAATATACTACTCCGCCTTCGCCGCCACCATAAAGCATTTCATCATAGAACAATACATCTGAATTCAATACGGATTGCGCTTGCTCTACAATAGATGCCCAAGCTGGTGTATCAACAGTCATTTGCAATGTATTTTCATCAAAAGCCTTCAAGCCTTCTGTACCAGCAAGGATATTAACCATTTCGCTCAACTCTTTACCCCAGCCCATTTTCAGACCGAATACACGCTCTAATGGTTCTCCATCCTTAGGGAACATATTCGCAAGATTAATAACTTCCGGCCACGTCATTTGATCTGTAGGATATGGTACGTTATGTTCATCGAATAGATCCTTGTTATAGAAAAGTACTTGCGTAGAGAAGTTTGTTGGTATCGAGTATAAATTACCGCCGCCATAACCTTTCATAGAATCAATAACACCTGGAGCTAGTCCATCTACATCATATTTACTATCTGTTACATAGCTTTCTATATCATATAGCTTACCTTCAGTAGCTAATTTTTCTACCTGTGTTGGCTCAAGCATCAGAATATCTGGCTGCTCTTTTTCGATAAATGCAGCTAGTGCTTTATCATAATCATTCTCATTCTCTTCCATCAGTGTATTGTGAATTTGATTTGATTCTACAACTTGAATTTCAACATTAGGATAAAGTGCGCTATAAAGCATTCCATACTCTTGGAAGAAACTGCTTTCGTCGTAATACATAACCTTTAATGTACGTGCTTCATTTTCTTTGCCTGTACCATCTTTTCCAAAGCTGCATCCTGTTAACATAACTATAGTCAAGCATAGTGCAATTCCACTCGTCATCCATTTTCTCATCTCTTAGTTACACTCCTTAGTTGATCTACTTACACAATACTTACATCTATATAACGTGCAACAAAGGAAAAAGTTGCATATACCGATAACGTTCCGCTATTTCAATACTTTTTTTAGCAATTTCAATTTATCCTTATATGGCGGGAATAAAATACCAGGCTCTAACAGCGTCGTACGCTTCAACATACTTTTACGATGAGAAAATTGATCAAAGCTATGTTTGCCATGATAAGCACCAAGACCAGACGGTCCAACACCACCAAATGGAAGTTCATAATTAATGTAATGACTCAATGTATCATTAATACAACCACCACCGAATGAGATCGAAGCAATGATTCGTTGTTCAACCGCAGCATCTTCTGTAAATGCATATAAAGCGAGCGGCTTATCATATTGCTTGATAAATGCGATCGCTTCATCCAATGTATCATATTGAATGACTGTACAGATTGGTCCAAACACTTCTTCTTGCATCGCCTTCAGCGATGTAGGCTGCTTACAAGTCCCTCCACTGAGAAATGTTGGTGCAATATAACGTTGCTGTTCATCGTACTGACCACCGTATATGTAATGCTGCTCCACATTTTCTAACATCGACTTCAATCTTAAGAAATGAGTATCGCTCACAATTCGCCCATAATCTTCGCTTTCTAGCGGATTACTACTATAGAACTTGTGAATAGCCGCTCCCACTAATTTCATAAACGGCTCATAGATTGATTGCTCTACAAGTATGTAATCTGGTGCAATGCAGGTCTGACCGTTGTTCAACAATTTGCCCCAGACCACTCGCTGCGCAGCGATTTCAAGCTTGGCTGTCTGGTCCACAATAACAGGACTTTTGCCCCCAAGCTCTAGAGTTACCGGTATTAATCTTTCAGCGGCAGCCTTCGCCACAATTTTCCCAACCTTCGTACTTCCTGTAAAGAACATATAGTCAAATGGCGCATGAATTAACCAGCTTGTCTCTTCTTGGGCACCTTCTACTAATCGGATATATTGAGCATCAAATGTTTCTGCAATAAGATCGCGAAGTGCGGCTGATACATTGGGTGTATGTTCTGATGGCTTTACAATTGCACAATTTCCTGACGCTATTGCCGCTACTAATGGCTCTAATATAAGAGATGCAGGATAGTTGAACGGGCCAATAATGAGTACGGAGCCATAAGGCTCCGATACAATATAGCTTGAAGTTCCGATTAGTGGTAACGGTGTCTTCACACGCTTCGGCTTTGCAAAGCGATGTAAGTTTTTGATCATATGAGAAATACTGTACAGCACTAAGCCAAGTTCCGAAGCATAGCCTTCTGTTTTACTTTTTCGCAAATCGAGATATAGTGCCTCTAAAATATGATGCTCGTGCTTTACAATCGCTTGCTTTAATTTCTTCAATTGTTGAATGCGAAATTGAAGCGAACGTGTTTCTCCACTCTCATAATAGGCCTGCTGCTGCTCTACCCATTGCGTAATCATTGTCTCCGTTACTTTGCCCATACTATTCTCCCCCTCATATGCTATTATTATGGATTGCTCATAGGCAACTGCGCTGAATAGAGATCTGACATTTTCATTAATTCTAATATATAATCATAGTCGGCTCGCAAATCATTTCCAATATCAACCTGTTCCAATGTATTCAGATCAGTCGCTATACCATCGGTGAAGCCCAGACCTGGTACAAATAATACATCATCATTATAAAATGTACCCGTTGGCAAATAATATCTTACACCAATAATATTCGTTTCTGCATTCAGTAGATCAGTACCGAATAACGCTTGCTGATGAGCATCCATATCGATACCAAGAACATTGTAGATCGTTGGTAGCATATCAACTTGTCCAGCTACCGTCTCAATGACTTCGCCTTCCACACCAGGGATTGATAAAATAAATGGAATATTCATCCGACTAATTGTGCCGTGATAAGGAATTCCCAATTGCTCGGTAACCCAAGCTGGATCATTTTCTTTGGTTTGCAAGCCAGCGTGATCACCATATATGGCCATAATCGATTGCTCCCAAATACCAGCATCCTTCAATTGCTGAATGAAAATACCTAGTTGCTCATCTGTATAGCGTGCAGCCTGCAAATAATTACCTAGCTGTGTTTCAGCATATGTGCTTGGTAATATTAATTGCTGCTTTTCCTTTGGAATAACAAAGGGATGATGACTCGATGTCGTCAGTAGTTGCGCATAAAAAGATTGCTCATCTTTGTGAAATTGCTTAAATTGCTGCAGCACCACTTTATAAAATTGTTCGTCCGAAGCGCCAAAACTATTGAAATGATCATTTTCAAAGCTTTTTGTATCGAAGTACTTGTTGAAACCTAGCGCAGGATACATTTTATCACGACTCCAGAAAGTTACATCATTAACATGGAACGTATAGGAGTCATATCCCTGTGTAGCCAATGTTCGTGGTAAACTTGGAACGATCTTTCCTTCCACAAAGCTACTCATATTAGGAGCCCCAAGCGGATATACTCCCGTATTCAGTAAAAATTCTGCATCTGACGTATTTCCTTCACCAATCTGCTGATACATACGTGGGAAATAGAAGCTATCTTGAATTAATGCGTTCAAATTCGGAGTAACCTCTTGATCTCCGACCTTCAATCCGATCACAAAGTTTTGAAATGATTCCAATTGCACTACGATAAGATTTCGACCTTCTGCTACACCATGATACATGGATTGATCAGGCTTATCCTGCTTTGCAAACCATTGCTGAATCTGCGCTAAATATTGAGCGCGCTCTTCCTCGCTCATTTTATCTACTGAATCCGTCTTTCCTTGTCCTAACACCGCAAATTGATACGTAATTACGCCTAAGCGATTAGCAAGCGCATGCTCATTTTCAATACTTGTCGAAGTGAAAACAATTGTACCGCTAACAATAAAGCTAAGTGTAAAAATAATTAATGCTCTAAATTTTGGACGTTTTTTCCTAGTTGCTGCCGTCCAATAAAGAGTTCTAACTTCTGATCGACTGCCCCAAATAATCTTCATTATCGCTAGTACAATAAAGTCTACAAAATACAGACTCATATACGGCTCAATCGCTGACGTGATACTTTCACTAATTTGACCGACTTGCCCCAAATGAGTCAATGTTAAATAGGTAGGAATACTTCCATAGTAGCTATAGTATATTGAGGTAGCAAACCATATTAGTGATAACAGCATTGCGATAATATATTGTAGTGCAGTTCTCGCTTTACCACGCATAAAGATCGCTGGCAATGCCATCAGACAGATCATTGCTGCTATATCAGATACTACACCCCAAAGCGATAGATCATGAATGGCGAATTGTCGAAACATAACTATTTTCAACAATAACATAATTGCTAATAAGACCCCTGGAAATTTGGTATACCATTGTACAAACTTTTTCATACTGTCCACTCCTTGGCTACGCATGTAGCTTACTTCATTACTTGTGTTCTTTCGATTATTGTCATTTTCTATGAGCAACAATAGTATAATCTTATCGCAACTGAGTGATCGATGAAAGCTTAACGATTAATCTATATGAATTCATTGTTGACATCATTAATATTTGCTATGATAGATATTAGAAATTTCTGACCCATTTGAGGAGGGCGAATGATGAGCGATCAATCCAATCAAAAAGATTTCCCTTACGGAAATCCAACAAGTAATAACGACTTGACCAATTCCGAGAGCCAACAATCAGACCAACAAACGAATCAACAATATTCGAATAATGCTAATAACGAACAAAATCAACAAGTGCCTTATAATAATCAATTCCAACAGCCTGACCAACAAAATTTCCAACAACCACAATATCAACAGCAATATCAGCAACAACAACAACAACAACAGCAACAGCAATATCAACAACAGCCACCTAACTATAATAATCAGCAGCCGTACAATGGGCAAGATCAATATTATGGGCAACCGCAAAATGGTAACTACCCCAATTATCAGAACAATCCATATCAGCAACCGCCTATCGTATATCGCACTACCAAAACGAATACAAAATCAATTATTGCGTTAATTCTCGGTATCGCTTCTATTAGTATTCCATATATAGGTTTTTTCATCGGGATTGCTGGAATTATATTAAGTGCGATGGCATTGAAAGAAATTCCTCGCAAGCAGGAGGATGGTAGAGGCTTAGCTATCGGCGGTTTAGTTACAAGCATCTTAGGTACACTACTATACGGTATTTTGTTAATCTTTGTTGTTGGCGTGTTAATATTTGCAATGGATTCAAGTTCAAATATATATTATTAAAGCCTTTGAGGAGCAGCAAGAATGAAACTAAAATGTGTATCTTGGAACGTGAACGGCTTGCGTGCCGCTGTTACTAAAGGATTTCTCGATATTTTTCATGAGCAACAGGCAGATTTTTTCTGTTTGCAAGAAATTAAGCTACAAGCTGGACAAATTGAGCTGGATCTAGGTGATTCATACGAGCAATACTGGAATTATGCTGTAAAAAAAGGGTACTCCGGTACAGCAATCTTTACGAAGCATAAACCATTATCCGTCTGGTATGGACTAGAAGATAATAGTGAAGATGAAGGTCGGATCATTACACTAGAATATGAGAGCTATTATATATTGACTGTCTATACACCTAATGCGAAACGCGACCTTACTCGCTTACCTTATCGCCTAGAGTGGGAGCAACGGTTCAAGGATTATGTGACGAAGCTAGCTGCCAATAAGGCTGTTATTATTTGCGGTGATCTCAATGTCGCCCATCTTGATCATGATGTGAAAAATGCGAAGGCTAACCTCGGTAATTCTGGTTTTACCTTTGAAGAACGTGCTTGTATGAGCAATCTACTACGAGATGGCTTCACAGATACTTTCCGACATCTACATCCACTGGTTGAGGATAAATTTTCATGGTGGTCCTTTATGCCGAAAGTTCGCGAACGTAATATCGGCTGGAGAATTGACTACTTCCTTGTCTCTTCGCAGTTAAAAGATCAGATTATCGAGGCAACGATTGAGGATCGTATACTAGGCAGTGATCATTGTCCAGTAACACTCACCGTAGAGGTAGTTTAACTCCCCGGCTCCATTAGTAAATCCACAACCAAATGAGGTTGTGGATTTTTGCTAATCTTGGAACGGATAAAGTTTCTATAAATTGTAGCGCAGTAGAGGATTATTAATGTAATGGGGCGAAATCAGGAATTCTAACCAGAATTCAGTGGTGCTTACACTTATGCTATAATTTAATAAAGCACTTCTGTGCTTTTACGAAAAATTGGATAAAGGATGCATTGACCAACCATGTATGAGAATCAGACTTCTATGCACCACAAGCTGTTTATTATCGGCGCAGGTGCTGCAGGACTAATAGCCGCTGTTACTGCGCGGGATCTGGGTATCGATACTGCCATTCTGGAGAGTAACGACCGGATTGGCAAGAAGATATTAACGACAGGTGATGGCCGCTGCAACATTACGAATGAATCCACTGCGACGGGTACGGATGAAGCGGCCGCTTTATCGCGCAAGTATTACAGTAATCAGACTGGATTTCCATTGACGGTATTGCAGCAATTCGGCATCCGTCAAACCATTGACTTTTTCTACTCCCTCGGGCTTCCGCTTACAAGATTGAAGGAAGGCTTGATGTATCCGATGTCGCTGCAGGCTGCATCGGTGCTGGATATTTTTGAGCTAGCGCTGAAGGATCGGAATGTTCCAGTATACCTCAATAACAAAGTGTTGGATGTTACCGTTTCGAAGGATCATCCCCGCTTCACGATTATATGCCAAACGGAAACTGGCGAGCAGATTGTTTATACTAGCGAATATCTGTTTTTATGTGCGGGTGGCCTTACTGGTCCGAATACGGAAAAAGATAGCCCTAGTTATACGCTTGCCGAGCGTCTGGGACACACCTTGGTCGAGCCTATGCCGGCTATTGTGCAATTGAAGCTAGAACATCCACATATGAAGGCACTGGCCACTATCAAATTTCAGGGACAAGCCCATATCATCGTAAACGGTAAAGTCATCAGCAGCGCATATGGTGAAATTGCCTTCACGAACTATGGAATCTCAGGCCCGCCAATTCTCCAGCTAAGCAGGAAGGCAGCGTATCATCTTGCACAAGGAGACTCTGTAACCGTATCGGTTGATTTGATGCCGGGTCGGACCGATGAAGAGCTAGTTGAGTTTTTGGAAATGCACTGGGTGGACTTCGGACACCGGACTGTTGTTGATTCCCTCGTCGGCATCTTCAACAAGAAGTTGGTTCCCGCCCTGCTGAAGGAGGCAGGCATCGACCAGCAGCCAGACCTGCTTTGCCAGGATCTACCGCGAAAAGCCAAGGTGAAACTTTATCGAATCTTGAAGCATTGGGAATTTAAAGTGACTGATACCAATGGCTTCGCGAATGCGCAAGTGACAGCAGGCGGCATCGATACGACTGAGCTAATCGAAGGAACGCTGGAATCTAAGCTAGTACCTGGGCTTTATTTGGCTGGCGAGGTGATCGATGTGGACGGGGATTTCGGCGGCTATAACCTGCAGTGGGCCTGGAGTTCTGGTTATGTAGCCGCGATGGCGCTCGCTAAGCAAATGTAATGAATTTATAGGAAAAGGGATGCATCGATCACTATGTATAAGAATCAGAATGCTAAGCACCATGAGCTATTAATTATCGGTGCAGGTGCTGCTGGTATAATGGCTGCCGTTACTGCGCGGGATCAAGGTATTGATACCGCAATTATTGATAGCAATGACCGGATTGGAAAGAAGATATTAACGACGGGCAATGGGCGCTGTAACATTACGAACGAATCCACTGCGACGGGTACGGATGAAGCAGTCGCTTTATCGCACAAGTATCACAGCAATCAAGCTGGATTTCCACTGCATGTGCTGCAGCAATTTGGTGTCCGCCAAACGATCGACTTTTTCGCTTCGCTCGGGCTGCCTCTTGTAAGCCTGGAGGATGGTCGGATGTATCCGATGTCGTTGCAAGCTGCGTCTGTGCCGGGTGTTTTTCGACTTGCTCTCGAGGATCGAAATGTTCCGTTATATTTCAAGAATAAAGTGTTGGATATTACCGTCTCGACGGAACATCCGCGCTTCACGATTAAATGTCAAACGGAGACAGAGGAGCAGGTCATTTATACCAGCAAATACCTATTTTTATGTGCGGGTGGTCTTACCGCTCCGAAGACCGGAACAGATGGATCGGGTTACACGCTTGTCCAACGTCTAGGGCACACTGTAGTCGAACCAGTGCCGGGCATTGTGCAATTGAAGCTAGATTATCCGCATTTGAAGGAACTATCCGGCGTCAAATTCGAGGGACATGCCCATATTATCGTAAACAGTGAAGTCATCCGCAGCGAATATGGCGAAATTCTTTTTACGGACTATGGCGTCTCCGGCCCACCAATACTCCAGCTAAGCAGGAAGGCTGCGTATAATCTCGGAAGAGGAGAATCTGTGACTTTGTCGGTTGATTTGATGTCGGACCGTACGGAGGAAGAGGTAGTTCAATTTCTAGAAATGCACTGGGGCATCTTCGGACACCGGACTGTTGCGGATTCCCTTATCGGCATCATCAACAAAAAGTTGATTCCCGTCCTGCTGAAGGAGGCTGGAATTGATCAACAGCTTCACCTGCTTTGTCAGGATCTATCGTGGAAAACCAAGGAAATATTTTATCGAATCATGAAGCGTTGGGAGTTTAAAGTGACCGATACCAATAGCTTCACGAATGCGCAAACAACAGCAGGTGGTATCGATACGACTGAGCTAATCGAAGGAACGTTGGAATCTAAGCTAGTACCTGGGCTCTACTTGGCAGGCGAAGTGATGGATGTGGATGGAGATTGCGGTGGCTATAACCTGCAATGGGCCTGGAGCTCCGGATATGCCTCTGCTATGGCGCTTGCTGATCGACGTACAAGGCAACCACGTAAGTGAATAGAATAACCAAAACTAATATGTAACTATACAAAATGCCCTTGTCAGTAGGAATTCACCTCCTACTGACAAGGGCATTTATCATGGGAACCTAAAGATTAGTGGTGCAATTATGCTAATGGAATCCGATATTCTGAATGAGTTTCAACAATATGTTCCCCTTGATCGAATATCCAGCTGAAGTGAAATTGATTCCCTTCATAACTAGTACGCTGACGAATATCAGGCACAATCGTCGTTTCCAAATGAGTCTGGATCACTTGCTCCATATCTTGCAGCTTCTGCAACGTTTCCTGAGCTAAAGCGTTAGCCTCTTCTTCCGGGAAGCTCTGCAAAAAATAGATTTGTGCAACGTCCTCTGTAGTCAAGCCATCCTCAAGAACAATCCCACCACCACGAAATACTTCCTTCACAATACTGATCCAATCCGCTACTAGATCCATTTCAATCTCATACATATGTTTTTATGCTCCAATCTGTCATATAAGTTCGTGATCACAAGCGAAAATTTTAATCGAGTTCTACTTCGCCTGAACCGCCATTCGCAAACTGACTCATGTATAGCTCCGCATAGAATCCACCACTAGCTAGCAATTGATCATGAGTACCTTGCTCGATTACCGAACCTTGATTCATTACTAGTATAAGATCAGCATCTTTAATTGTCGATAGACGATGCGCAATCACGAAGCTCGTCCTACCTTCCATCAAGTTGTTCATCGCTTGCTGAATATGAAGTTCTGTACGTGTATCAACACTACTCGTTGCTTCATCAAGAATAAGCATCGCTGGGTCCGCAAGAATAGCTCTAGCGATCGTAAGTAATTGCTTCTGACCCGAGGAAATATTAGATGCTTCTTCATTCAACACGGTATCATAGCCTTCTGGAAGCGTACGAATAAAGTGATCCGCATGTGCTGCCTTCGCTGCTGCAATAATTTCTGCTTCAGTAGCGCCAGCACGACCATAAGCAATATTATCGCGAATTGTACCGTTGAATAGCCATGTGTCTTGTAGCACCATACCGAACAATGAACGGACGTACGAACGCTCCAATTGATCAATCGGCTTACCATCAATCGTAATTGTACCAGCTTGAATGTTGTAGAAGCGCATCAATAGATTAACGAGTGTTGTTTTCCCAGCACCTGTCGGTCCAACAATCGCAATCATCTGACCACTTTTCACATCAAGATTCAAATCTTCCATCAGTACTGCATCATCTTTATAACCAAACTTAACATGCTGGAATGATACATCGCCCTGCGGATTTGCAATTTTCACATTGGTATTCACATCTTTTTGTTCTTCTGCCTCATCCAATAATTCGAATACACGCTCTGCTGAAGCAATCGTTGATTGAATTATGTTGGCAATATTAGCCGTCTGTGTAATTGGCATTGTAAATTGTCTAGCATATTGAATAAAGGCTAGTATACCACCGACGTTAATGCTGCCTTTCGTCACTTGAATACCGCCGACTACGCAAATAAGTACGTAGCCGATATTACCGATAAAGCCCATTAGCGGCATCATAATCCCCGACATAAACTGGGCGCGCCAGCTCGATTGATAAAGCTTATCGTTCATTTCCTCAAAGTGCTCAATCGATTCCTGCTCACGACCGAATGCCTTCACAATGATATGACCTGTAAACATTTCTTCTACATGACCATTCAATTCGCCTAATTCTTTCTGTTGATTTTTGAAATGGCGTTGTGATTTCTTCGCGATAAAGGCAATCACGACAAAGCTTAATGGTAAGGTAAGAATAATAATTAGCGTCAATAACGGGCTAATCGTTAGCATCATAATGATAATCCCGATAATGGTTACAACGGAAGTAATCATTTGCGTTAAGCTCTGTTGTAATGTGTTCGCCACATTATCTACATCATTGACAACACGGCTAAGAATATCTCCATTGGAACGAGAATCGAAAAACTTAAGTGGTAATCTACCTAATTTATGATTCACATCTTCTCGAAGCTGATAGACGACGCGCTGTGCTACTTTAGCCATAAGAAACTGTTGGATAAAACCAAATACCGCACTAATAACGTATAAAAGGGCTAGTATCGCAAGAAGAAAAGTAATCATCTTAAAATCGATACCACCATCGGCAATGCCCTGTTGTTTGACAAGCCAACCCTCAAAAATAACATTAACAGCCTCACCTAATATTTTAGGACTTACAATGGCAAAAATCGTGCTTAAGATCGCCGTTAGAAACACAACAAGCAGCCGTACTTGATATGGCTTCAAATATTGCAATAATCGCTTGAGTGTACCTTTAAAGTTTTTCGCCTTCGCTCCTGGCATCATCATGCCCGGAGGGCCACCACCTGGGCCACCACGAGGTCCGCCTGCACTATGTTTATTATCTGTGTGAGTTGCTCTTTCACTCTTACTCATGCGCTCTCCTCCTCTGTTAACTGGGATTGCACAATTTCACGATAAACGTCTGATGACTCTAAGAGCTCCGCATGAGTCCCTTTGCCAACAAGCTCGCCTTCATCCATCACGATAATTTGATCGGCGTTCATAACGGTACTAATCCGTTGCGCAACGATAATCATTGCTGCATCAGATACTTGATCCTTGAGCGCATCTCTAAGTGTTGAATCTGTCTTATAATCTAACGCTGAGAAGCTGTCGTCGAAAAGATATAAGCTTGGACGTCGAACGAGTGCACGAGCAATGGACAAGCGTTGCTTCTGTCCTCCCGATATATTCGTTCCGCCTTGTGCTAGCACTGTATCAAAGCCTTGTTCCATTTTCTCAATAAAGCCAACCGCCTGGGCAATCGTTGCCGCTTCTCGAAGTTCCTCATCTGTGGCATCTTGCTTTCCTTGACGAATATTTTCAGCAATCGTTCCACTAAAAATGGTCGTTTTTTGCGGTACAAGTGAAATATTTCCTCTTAATTGTTCGACTGACCATTTTTTAACATTCACGCCTGAAAAGTCAATTGAGCCTTCATTACAATCAAAGAAACGCTCAATAAGATTAATAATCGTCGTCTTACCTGAACCCGTCCCACCTATAATTGCCGTTACTTCTCCAGGTCTGCATTCAAAGTTAATATTTGCAATAGCTGGTTTTTCAGCCCCCGGATATGTAAATGAAACATTATTAAAGTTAACTGTACCTAATGCTTGCTTAGTACTCACCGCTTGTGCATGATGATCTGTAATCGTTGGCTCTATATCTAATACCTCATTAATACGAGCAGCCGATACTTGCGCACGAGGCAACATCACAATCATCATCGACATCATCACAAGCGAGAACATAATTTGCATCGCATATTGGATGAACGCCATCAGATCACCTACCAGCATTTCTCCCATATCAATCCGCTGACTACCAAACCATATAATACCAATTGTAGATAGATTCATAATAAGCATCATTAGCGGCATCATAAATGCCATAATTTGATTGACTTTCACAGCCGTATTCATAAGATCAGCATTGGAATCTGTAAATCGTGTTTGCTCATAGCCCGTACGGTTAAATGCGCGAATAACACGAATACCCGTTAAGCTTTCACGAAGCACTAAATTAATACGATCTAGTTTCTTCTGCATAATTTTGAAGAACGGCATACCTTTTCTAATGATTAGCAGAATCGTTACTACTAACACCGGAATTGATATTAATAGTACCATTGAAAGTTGACTATCTTTGGAAAATGCCATAATCAGACCACCGATACACATCATCGGTGCCATGACCATCATTCTTAACATCATTAATAATACTTGTTGAACTTGATTAATATCATTCGTCGTCCGCGTAATAAGCGAGGCTGTTCCTACTTGATCAAACTCTTGCAACGAAAATTCTTCTACTTTAGTAAATACCTTTTTCCGTACAATTTTCCCGAACACTGATGAAACTTTAGCAGCAAAGAAGCTTGCAAATATGGCTACAATTGTACCCCCGATGGAAACGAGCAGCATCACTCCACCCATGCTCCAAATATAATTGAGATCACCTTTATTGATACCTAGATCCACAATATCTGACATCAATGTGGGCAAATACAGATCCGATAATGCCTGCAATAGAATCAATATTAAAATGCAGATAATTGTAAACGTATAAGGCTTTAAGACTCGAAATAATTTTAGCAATTAAACACTCCTTCTTTCTTATCAATTGGTACTTTCGATGATGGCTTACCGACCTTTAATTTCTTTTAGTAGTGAAATTTATTCTAATAGTAAAATTATATCAATTGTTGCATAGTAACTTCAACTTTTTTGAACTACCTTTATATAAGTTCAAGGGAACTACCTCTAAAACAAAAAAATACTTCGCCCCCTTTACATTGAGGTCAAAGTAATTTAAACTCGCATTCTATTTTTAAAATTGTAGCGATAACTACTATAAGAGATAGTCTCGTCATGATTTTGTCTTGTTGCATAGTTGTCATCCCCTCCTAATGTTTTTTCTCCATCCTATCAAGCTTCAACTAACTATTCTGCTAGATCGCACATAAATAATATGCTGTGAAACATACTAGGAATTACATTTTTTTCACAAAAAGGATACCAGTTTGTAAATCCATTTACATCGTATACTAATACCTCTATAATTGTATAATTGAAATTCATAAGAAGAGAGGACAATATGAACAAGCATAGGCTACACACATTATATGTATCTCTACTAACAATGGTACTTCTCATTGTTTCTTTCGGTCCTGCATTTTCTGCTTTTGCTGAAGAGGCTACTTCGCAACCGAAAAAAGTAATAGTTATGGGTACATCACCAGATTTTCCCCCTTATGAAAGCGTTGATGCCAAAAATAACGGTGAAATCATCGGATTAGATATCGATATAGCCAAACATATTTTGAACGAGCTTGGCTATGAATTGAAAATCGCTAGCATGGACTTTTCTGGACTAATTGCTGCGATGCAATCAGGTCGAGTTGATTTCATCATGTCTGGCATGTCTGCAACGGAGGAAAGAAAGCAAAATGTTGATTTCTCTGATCCATATTACTTCGCACGTAATACGATCGTCTCCAAAGAAGATAACATCTTTGATTCCATTGAATCACTACATGGAAAAATTATCGGTGCGCAGCTTGGTTCTGTTCAAGAAGCTATCGCTAACAGCATAGAAGGTGCTGCCGAAGTTCGTAAGCTGAACAAAGTACCAGATCTAATACAAGAACTCAATTCTAATCGTGTTGATGCTGCAATCGTAGAAGATGCGGTAGCCGTTGAAATGACTAATGCGAATGCAAAGCTAGTCATGCACTTCCTGCCCGCTGATAACAACGAAAACGGCTATGCGATAGCATTTCCGAAAGGATCACCTTATGTTGTTGAGTTCAACACTGTTATTGCGCAAATGCAAGAAAGCGGTAAGCTTGATGAGCTACTATTGAAATGGTTCCCTGACGCTAATGCAAAGTCAGCTCGTAATGATAAACTTATCGACTTTAGTACATTACAAGGCTATGTTCCTTATATTGTAAAAGGTGTCGGCGTTACATTATTGTTCACGCTAGTGTCTGCTGTCCTTGGACTTATTCTTGGTAGTATACTATCACTTTTCAAAATTTCAGGTATTAAGCCATTGGAGTGGTTTGCTACTGCCTATACATCAATTTTCCGTGGCACACCACTGCTTGTCCAATTACTGCTAATCTATTATGCTACGCCTCAGCTAACTGGATTTAAAATTCCAGCTTTATTGGCGGCGGGTCTTGCCTTTGGATTAAACTCTGCAGCTTATCTATCAGAGACGATTCGTGCAGGAATTATGGCCGTTGATAAAGGACAACGCGAAGCAGCGATTGCACTTGGCATTCCTTATCGTAAAATGATGATCTCGATTATTTTCCCACAAGCGCTGCGTAATATTTTACCTGCACTAGTGAATGAATGTGTTGCACTAATTAAAGAATCATCGCTCGTATCGGTCATTGGTGTTGCCGATCTGTTGCGTCGTGCTGATGTTGTTCGTGCTACTACGTTCCGCTCATTCGAGGCATTATTGCTCGTGGCAGCGATCTACTATGTGCTAGTACTAATATTGACCTCGCTAGCTCGTATGCTCGAAAGGAGATTACGTCGTAGTGATTAATGTAGACAATTTAACCAAATCATTTGGTAAAAATAAAGTAATTAACGGAATTACAACCTCGATCGCAAAAGGCGAAGTTGTTGCTATTATCGGTCCATCAGGATCCGGTAAATCGACTTTTCTGCGTTGTCTTAACTTGTTAGAGGTTCCTACTAGTGGCGTTATTACCATTTCCGGAGATGAACTAACTGCTCCGAAAGCTAATGTAGCTGCAATTAGACAAAATATTGGGATGGTATTTCAGCATTTTCATCTCTTCCCACATATGACGGTACTGCAAAACATTACGTTTGCACCAATGCAAGTGAAAGGCATTTCACTTGCGGCTGCTCAAGCAAAAGCAATGGAGTTGCTTGCCAAAGTAGGCTTGTCTGATAAAGCAGATAGCTATCCTTCGAAGCTGTCTGGAGGTCAAAAGCAACGTGTAGCTATTGCTCGTTCGCTAGCTATGGAGCCTGAAATTATGCTATTCGATGAACCTACCTCGGCACTTGACCCAGAAATGGTCAAAGAAGTACTTAATGTTATTAAAGACTTAGCAGACAGTGGGATGACGATGCTAATCGTGACGCATGAGATGAAATTTGCACGTGAAGCTGCCGATACGATCTACTTCCTAGATCAAGGTATGCTCATTGAAAAAGCTACACCAGGGCAATTTTTCAATGAACCAAAAAGCGACCGTGCTATCCGTTTCCTAGAGCAAGTACTGTAATCGTCGCTATATTTCGCAGAAATAAAAGGGGTTGCCCAGAAAGTCGGTGAAAACTGACTGCTGGACAACCCCTTCTTAATTACGTGAGCGAGCGGACATACAGTACGCTAATTTGCTTATTATAAACACTTTGAGATGTAAGCTAAAATCGCAGAAATAAGGTCTGTACGGTCCGCTCGTTTCGCATACATCGGAAGCTTATGCTATTCTAATAAAGGTTCAACCTTCCCCTACAAGAGTAGCTGGATTTTCTGTTTAATAATTTCGGTATACTCCCTCGTAATTTGCTCGCCTGCATCAATATATTGTTTGAAATCTTTGAAGCCATTTTGAATATGATCTAATTCAGGTCGAATAACGACATCAGCCATTTGAAGTTCTTCCTTCACTATCTTCGCACTCATAATATCAATCGTATTGAGCAAGGATTTCACAAAATTCGTAGGCGGACCTTTCGTAAAGTCTTGTGAGCATACATCGACTGCAATGACAATATCAGCGCCCATACTTCTTGTTAATGCCGCAGGAACGGGATGCACAAGGGCACCATCTACAAGTGTTTTCCCTTGATACTGCACAGGGCGCATTACTGCTGGAATAGCTGTACTCGATGCGATCGCTCTCGCTAACGAACCTTTACGCATAATATGTGCCTCACCAGTATTAGAATCCGATGCAACTGCGGCAAATGGTATCGACAATTGCTCGATTTGAATATCACCTAAGTAACTTTCAATAAACCCTACTAATGGATCATTATGTACAATTGATTTTTTGGGAAAGGTGGGACTAACGATATTGTTCCATTTCAGCTTCATCACAGCTTTTTCCAGTTCATTGACCGTCATTCCAGCTGCAAAAGCTCCACCAACTAATGAACCTGCACTTGTTCCTGCAATAATATCAATCGGAATTTCTGCTTGCTGTAGCGAGCGAATCACCCCGATATGTGACATTCCGCGTAATGCACCACTGCCAAGTGCTAAGCCGACGGTCGGTCTTGTGCCTTGCTTTCGCGAACGATTGAATTTCAGATGTGAGCTTTGAATCGTTCGACCTTCACTTACAATATAGGCTGCTTCCACAATTGCAATCAGCTCTGCTATATTTTGTGTTAGATATGGGAAAAGTGCTAGCATTCGAAGTGCCTCTTCCGATATCGACTCTGACAGCTGTTCATTCGTTGCTGTATGCTGTGTCTTCTGCAAATAATACTTTGCCAAAAGCGGTATATCTTCCGCTCGTTCACGTAATGGCTCAATCGCTATCATATGGCAGCCTGCTAACACTCGGTCTTCGCAGCAAGTCATAATTAGATGCATTTGTCCGCTCCGCTCAACTAATTGTTGAATCGTCGCTTGATCTAATTGTTCGATATGTTCAAGCAATAATGTCCCTCTTTGACTTGCTGCTACGAGTGAATCCCATTCACTCCATTGAAACTGCGCGGCATCTACAGCGATCATCGGCTCTGATTGGCGACTGGACGTATAATGTAGCCGCTTAGCTACATGCTGCTTGCCTACGCCAACCTCACCAGTAACAACGATAATCCCCGCTTCATTGCTATACCGCTTAATTAATGAGCGAATTTTCACTATATGCTCACTGTTACCGACCAATTCACCGTAACGATCTCGGTCATCTAGTTCATTGCGCTTTAATAAATATAAGCTTTTCGAATATTCTTCACTTACTCTTACATTAGATTGCTGAATACGTTTAACCATTGCCTCGATCATATGCTGACGAAACACTGCGCTACTATTCATTAGACTTAGCATACCATCTCTACTTAATGCAAAAGCTTGTAGATCTGAGCTAGCGGTAACTTTTGCGCTAATTGGATCTCCTGTAAGACAAGACATTTCACCAAAAAAATCTCCAACAGTAAGTGATGCAATATGAATATAGCTCGGTTGCTCCAACGATATATCTACCGTTCCTGCTTCAATGATGTACAGTCTTGCTCCGATATGCCCTTGTTGTATAATAGTTACATCCTGCTGAAAAAACTCACTTGATATGTAAGGTAATAGTTGCTGCAGTTCCTCTTCACTCATTTGCTGAAATAAGGGAAGTTTCTGTAATCTATCAATCATGTAAGTTATTAATCTGCCACTCAATATATGGACAAATATATCCATATCGAGATTGTTCCTTTTTCATCGTGTTCTGTCTCGCACATAGCATGCTACTACAGTTTGTTTAACACTCCAAAGGCGTAAATTCCCGACTAGCCATCGGTACATGTGTATATTCGCTTGTTTATGCGACTTTATACACTTTAGCGTTTTTCAAATTGATAGCAGCGTTCATATCCCTGTCCATCATATTGTCGCAATGATCGCAGACATAGATTCGATCTGATAATTTCAAATCAACCTTCTTCTGTCCACAACACGAACATAATTTGCTAGAAGGATAGAAACGATCAACAATCCTCCATTCAATTCCTACTTGCTTAGATTTAACCTCTAGTTTAATCTTGAATTGATGAAAACATTGTTGTGCTACTGCTTTTGCTAAATGCCGATTCTTCATCATGCCTCTCACATTCAAATCTTCCATTGTAATATAGCGTGGTTTTTGCTTGACAATGGAATGAACCGTTTGGTTCATGTGGTTTTCTCGAATGTTAGACATTCGTTGATGAAGTTTCTGTACCTTCAGAACTTGTTTTTGGATATTTTGTCTAGTAGCAGATTCCCTCCCTTGGTTTTTAGATTTTTTTATACTTTCGTATTTTCTCGAAAGGTTACGTTGTTGACGTCTTAATGATTTTTCAAGTTTTTTGACTCTGTTTGTTTTGTTAATATTTTTTATTGGTTTTTCTTGATTGGATAGAATCGCAAAATCTTTAATGCCAAGATCAATCCCTATTCCTTCGTTAAAGTCGCTACTCTGTAGTTGAATATCTTCATCTACGAGAACAGTAACATAATATCTTCCTGCTTTTTGAGATACCGTTCCGCTTTTAATCACGCGTTTGGTGGGCAGATAACCTTTTTCTTTGATGCTTACCCAACCAAGCGTAGGGATTTTAATACGATGTCGTTCACAATGAATCATCATTTTGGCATCATTTTTTACAAAATACATCGTTACATCTTGATTTTTCTTCTTTTTGAATCTAGGGAATTTGCTCTCTCCCTTGAAGAATCGCTTGTAAGCTTTTTCAGCATTCATGATGGATTGTTTAACTGCTTTGGCGTAAACATCTTTGATCCAAGAAAATTCAGAATGATTTGGTATAAATTCGTTATTCAACCACTTAGAAAAATCAATACCTGACATGAATTTTTCGCCACTTTTATGACGGTTTTGATTGTGACCAAGATAGAAATTGTAAACGAATCTACAAACACCAATCGTCTGATTAAATGTCTGTATTTGCGATTCGCTTAATTGAATCTCTGTTTTGTATGATCTCATGTAAATTCATCCTTTATATCTTTTTTTGTATTTTTGTAAACCGTATATTCTACAAGAAAAGACATGGATGATTGAGATCAAAATTAGTCTTAACTTTACCCATATAAGATAGATACTGTTCATATGTATAGTATCTTCGATCTGTTGGCGTGCGATTTGCAATCAGAATTCCTTCGTTATCCTATCTTTGCAACGTTTTTACGGAGACTCCAACTAACTCCTCAAATTCTTTTGGTTTTTAATTTTGATTTTCCATATATACAACACACTACTTTTATATACATTTGTAAACATTATTGTCTGCTGTTTTTCGACCCTCTTGTCGCTATCATTTTCCACTAGTTAACATTACATTTATTATATTTTCCAAATGATAAGATGCACACTCTCTTATAACTATAGACTCTTGCTTTATAATAGTAAATAATGAAAAGTTCATCCCTAGAAATTACCCCTTATACGATTGGCCTGAACTATTGGTCGTTGAATATTAACTACTTTACTTCTTGGTAGAATAATAATTTTTATATTAGCCATAATATCCCTAAAGCTATTAAACTCATATGGAGGGGTATTAAGATGAGCAATCGTAAAGACGAACAACTAGAGCATTATAGAGTTCATGATGAAGGAAAAATATTAACTACGAATGAAGGTCTTAAAGTTACTGATGACGAGTTCTCCCTCAAAGCAGGTGTTCGTGGTCCTACGCTTATTGAAGATTTCTACTTTAGGCAGAAAATGACGCATTTTGATCATGAGCGTATTCCTGAACGTGTCGTTCATGCTCGCGGCTTCGCAGCACATGGACATTTCAAAGTATACGAATCATTAGCACGCTATACGAAAGCTAAATTTCTTTGTGACCCTTCGATTACTACTCCTGTGTTCACTCGTTTTTCAACGGTCGCAGGCTTTAGAGGCTCTGCAGATACCGTTCGTGATGTCCGTGGGTTCGCTACCAAGTTTTATACTGAGGAAGGGAATTACGATCTTGTAGGTAATAATATGCCTGTATTTTTCATTCAAGATGCGATCAAATTTCCTGATGTTATTCATGCAGTAAAACCCGAGCCACATAATGAAATGCCACAAGCATCTTCCGCCCATGATACATTTTGGGACTTTGTAGCCAATAATCAAGAGTCTGCTCATATGATTATGTGGGTCATGTCTGAACGAGCACTGCCACGTAGTTTTCGGATGATGGAAGGTTTCGGCGTACATACGTTTAGACTTATTAATGAGCAAGGTGAAGCGCATTTTGTCAAATTCCACTGGAAGCCGCTACTAGGTAGACAATCGCAAATATGGAAAGAGTATCAGAAGGTTGCAGGCTATGATCCAGATTTTCATCGCCGTGATCTTTGGGAAAACATTGGAATGGGCAATGTAGTGGAATACGAGCTTGGTCTACAAATCATTACTGAAGATGAGGAATTCAAATTCCCTTTCGATATTCTCGATCCGACAAAAATATGGCCTGAAGAAGATGTACCCGTTCAAATCGTTGGTAAATTAACACTTGATCGTAATGTCGATAATGTGTTTGCTGAAACTGAACAGGTTGCCTTCCACGTTGGCAATATTGTGCCAGGTATCGATTTCACCAATGATCCGCTGCTGCAGGGACGTTTATTCTCATACACAGATACACAGCTCATCCGTCTAGGCGGACCTAATTTTCATGAACTACCGATCAATCGACCTGTTTGCCCGTTCCATAACAATATGCGCGATGGATTTGGCAGACAAACAATCAATGTTGGCAATGTGAGCTACAATAGCAATTCGTTGTTTGACCATACACCCAAACCGGCTACTTTAGAGAGTGGAGGATTTGAGCATTATCAAGAAAAGGTTGAAGGTCGTGTTATTAAAGCACGTGCCGATAGCTTCAAAGACCATTTCTCCCAAGCGACGATGTTCTGGAATAGTATGAGTACGATCGAGAAACAACATATAAAAGATGCGTTCACCTTTGAATTGAGTAAAGTGAAAAGTAAATCCGTTCAGCAGCAGGTCGTTGATATGTTTGCTAATGTCAGCTCAGAGCTTGTACAGTATGTAGCTGAGCGAATTGGCATTACTTATGTGGACAAGCAAGAACAAGCTCCCGAGAAGCTTAATACGAAGGCCTCACCTGCGCTAAGTGTCGATCAATCTCCCAAATCAGCCCGCACTCGTAAAGTGGCCATCGTTATTTCGGATACTGTGCTAGCTGATCAACTACAACCCGTATTAGATGCGTTGAACAAGGGTATGGTTCAATATCGCTTCGTTGGAGAGCGTCTAGGTAATGTACTTGATCACGAGAACGGGGAATGGACGGTACAGGATACATTTTTCAATACAGACCCTTGCCTATTCGATGGATTGATTATTGCTGGAGGGTTGGAGCATGCCGGGCTGATCAAACCATTCATACTTGATACTTATCAGCAATATAAACCAATCGCTTCACTTCAAGACTATGAGTCGATATTAACGCAACTACAAATTGCTGAACAACCAGGTGTAATCCAAGCTTCTACAGCTGGAAAGGCGATGGGGGCGCAGTTTGTTGAGGCGATAGCCCAACAACGCTTCTGGGATCGAGAGGTAGTTCAAAACATCGGACTTTGATAACGATGATTATGCTGACGTAGCGTAGTCGACGGCGAATATGAAACGAACTTGGAAAGTACGGTTCGCATGTACCAATAACGTACATTTGCGCTTCCGCCTTTCTCAAGTAACGTTTCATCTTCTTGGTTCTGAAAGCCCGATTTTTGAACCTTCATTTTAAGTTTCGGGCATTTGATCGCTTGTGTACTCGTGCCGTACACGTTGCTGGGTTTCGTTTCATTGCTTGTGATAACGATGACTATGCTGACGTAGCGTAGTCGACGGCGAATATGAAACGAACTTGGAAAGTATAGCGTAAGCTTCCGCCTTTCTCAAGTAGCGTTTCATCTTCTTGATTCTGAAAGCCCGATTTTTGAACTTTCATTTTAAGTTTCGGGCATTTGATCGCTTGTGTACTCGTGCCGTACACGTTGCTGGGTTTCGTTTCATTGCTTGTGATAACGATGATTATGCTGACGTAGCGTAGTCGACATCGAGGAGTTACTAATACAAAAGCCGCACCCACCTCTCTCTTCATATAGAAGGGAGAGTATGGATGCGGCTTATTCGTGTGACATTGTATGGATGCTTCTCTATAGGGAAAACTACATTTGAATATTACGCGTATTTTCGCGCGTTTGCGGTTTTAATGTTTTCTTTTTCTTAATACTTCCAAAGATAACCCAGCTTTGCGGAATAAAGCGTACAACAAGCTCCACAACAATCCAAGAACCTATTAATGCAAATAGGAAGCCACCAACATACCATGCATGATGAATCATACTAGTTCCAGTTTGCGGTGGATATGCACGATAGATCAGCAATAAGAATGGATGGAACAAGTATACGCCAAACGATACTTCACCTAATCGTGTTAATACATTTACTATCGAATTTGCTGATTTTCTATAAATAATGAAAGCTATTTGCATCAAAATAATTGCTGTTGTTAACGTATGAATGTTCCATACCAAATCAAACATTGTTGAATTATAGCTATCTAGCTTCAATCTAGTTTCATACCACATATAAACATGCCCTAGACCTGAGCTTAACCAGATTAGTGCAAATACAATCCAGCCTAACACTCGTTTCTTCGTTACATTTTCTTTGGCGATAATGATCCACTGTTTCCATTTGTCATAATAAATTCCTAAGTATGCACCTAAGAAATAGTACGTAAAGTAACTTAGCGACCAGCTACCGCGCGCTGTAACAGGTGTTTCCAAACCGTATTTATTCACTAGGAAGAAGCCCCATTGTACAACGATCCCGATAAGCAATAACCAATGGGTAAGCTTCGGATACTTTTTGAAAAACCATAAAAACAACGGAAATAACAAATAAAACTGAATACTTATATAGACGAAATATAAATGTGTATGCGCCGTACCATGCATCAGACGATCACCTAAAGCAAGCATCATTTCTCCAAATGAGAAACCATTCCCGAAAATTAATGGATAGCTTCCTGGATATAGATAAAGCTTCAATGCAAAATAAAAAAGAGAAAAGGATATATAAGGAATTATAATATATATTAATCGCTTCTGATAGAAACTCGTAACTAATTTTGCGGTAAAGGGTCTATTATAGTAATTGTAGAACAAAACAAAACTACTTAAAAAGATAAATGTCGTTGTCCCGAACTTTAAAAAGATATTCGCAAAATTATAAAGAAAGAACCAATTGGAATCTATCATTCCCGTACTTACTGCTACGGAGGTAGAATGAATACTTAGTACACCTAGAATTGCCATGGCGCGAACAATAGATAACTGTGGTATATTGTCACGCTTTGCGCTTAATAACTGACTCATAATGAGCTCCTTTCGTTATTCCAAAACTTGTACAATTCAAATATATCAATTTTTTTACACTCTCCATGATACACCCTATCAGTGAAAATAATCAATTTTTAGATTATGGTATTAATATTCCAGCGTGAAACAATCGTGCATTATGCCATATCAATAAGACGTTTAACTATATGTTTTTGCTTGGAAATTGCTCATAATAAATGGGTAGTCTATACTTATTTATTATGATAGTACTTTTTGTTCGCAAGAGACTCACAAAAAGTTTTAGGGGGAATTATGATGACTTATACAGCTAATGAACAGCGTTATGCAGATATGAAATACAATCGTTGCGGCAATAGTGGATTGCTTTTACCGGCAATTTCTTTAGGGCTTTGGCATAATTTTGGAGGAAAAGATGTATTTGAGAATGGACGAGCTATGGTGCGTCGTGCCTTCGATCTTGGCATTACGCATTTTGATATTGCGAACAACTACGGACCTCCAGCTGGTTCTGCTGAAGAAAACTTCGGAAAATTGCTTAAGCTGGATATGGCTCCATATCGTGATGAGCTTATTATCTCAACAAAAGCAGGTTATGACATGTGGGCTGGTCCTTATGGTAACTTCGGCTCTAAGAAGTATATGGTTGCGAGCTTGGATCAAAGCTTGAAACGTCTAGGACTAGATTATGTTGATATTTACTATCATCATCGTCCAGATCCAAATACACCAATTGAAGAAACGATGGCAGCGCTAGACCTGCTTGTTCGTCAAGGTAAAGCATTATATGTTGGTCTATCTAACTACAATGCTGAGCAAACGGCCGCTGCTTCAAAAGTATTGAAAGAATTAGGCACGCCATGCTTAATTCATCAGCCAAGCTATTCTATTATCGATCGCTGGATTGAGGACGGTTTGCAGGATGTATTAGCAGAAGAAGGCATTGGTACAATCGCTTTTGTGCCACTAGCGCAAGGTGTACTTACGAATAAATATTTGAATGGTATCCCTGAGGATTCCCGTGCAGCTGGCCATTCCGTCTTCTTGAATGAGGATAGTATTTCTGAAAAGAAAGTAAATATTGCTATACAATTGAATGAGATTGCTACTGAGCGTGGACAAAGCTTAGCGCAAATGGCATTAGCTTGGGTGTTACGAGGCGGTAAAGTCACTTCCGCACTTATCGGTGCAAGTCGAGTTAGTCAAATCGAGGAAAATGTTGCCGCACTGCAAAATCTTGAATTTACAAGTGAAGAGCTTGCTCGTATCGATGCTATCGCACGATGATCGAATTTCTACCACAGCATCTTCATCAGCTTGATCTGTACTTAATTCAATATGGTCGTGAACAATGTACGCCTGGTCACTCCTTCGGTCCTGCCATGCGCGAGTATTACAAATTTCACTACATCCTTGAAGGCAAAGGAATATTCGAGGTTAATGGAAAAAGATATCATCTACATGCTGGACAAGGATTTCTAGTAAGTCCTGGAACGATTACATTCTATCAGGCAGACCAGGATACCCCCTGGAAATACTGTTGGATCGGATTCCATGGCATAAAGGCTCCAACATTATTGAAGCAAGCAGAGCTATCAGATGAAGCACCAATATATGATTGTGATAAAGTTGATTTTTTCAATTGCAGTATTGATCAAATGATGGAGTCTAAACATGTAGTAGCTGGTCGTGAATTGAAACTAACGGGTTTGCTTTATTTATGGCTATCAATCTTAGTAGAATGTCGTGGTTCACAGCTTGCCTATAAGCTTCGAGAAAATAGCAAAGAACACTACATTGCCCAGGTCGTTCATTTTATTGAAATAAATTATGCTAATAAAATTACTGTCCAATCTATTGCTAGCTTCATCGGCTTGCAACGTAGCTATCTTAGTTCGATATTCAAAGAGGTTATGAATAGTAGTTTACAGGACTATCTCATTGCTTTTCGAATGCGAAAAGCTTGTGAATTATTAAGTAATGTACAGCTAACGATCGGTGATATTGCCCGCTCTGTTGGATATGAAGACCCGCTTCTATTCTCCAAAATGTTCAAGAAGACGATGCAATACTCACCTACTCATTATCGTGAAAGACAGTTACTGAATAGTTAAATGCTACAACTATCGGCTATATATATTATAAACTGTCGCAAAGGGCATCACAGAGGTCATTAAAAATGACCTTTTGATGCCCTTTCTTTCTTTACTTACTACTATAGCTACATTAACAGTGCAGTGCTCCAATCGATGTAGGTTCAATGATTGATTATCCCCTTATCTCACTAGCATATGTTGAACAATTTCTTTATTTCGTTCCTTGAACAGCTCATTATGAGAAGAAACCATACCATTAGTCTTGGCATCAGGCACGATGTAGCTTTTCGCTTTATTCACTGCATTAGCCGCATCTTGGAATGTACCTGCAATGAGATTAAGCTTACCATCATAGGCTACAATATCTCCTACCGCATATACTCCAGCAACCGAGGTTTCACAATGCGAATTACCTGCTATGTAGTAATTATCCTTCATAGCTAATTGAAGCGGACTATTCTCCATTAACGAAACATCCTGCTCGTAGCCATGACTAATAACTACTTCATCGACTTCTACAATCTGTTTTTCTCCCGTATCAGCATTCGTTAACTCCACTCTCTCAATCGCTGACTTCTGATCATTTGCTATCAGCTTTGTAATGGTCGTATTGAAGCAGCATTGCACATTACTTTCCATCAGCTTCGTAACATGAGCTTCATGCCCCTTCATCTGATCTTTGCGATACGTCAGTATCACTTGAGCAGCTACGCCTACTAATTCATTTGCCCAATCTAGAGCAGCGTTTCCACCGCCTGAGATCATTACCGTTTTATTATGGAAAGGTTTGAATGATTTGATCGTATAATGTAAATTACTAATTTCAAAGCGCTCTGCACCTTCTATTTCTAATTTTTGTGGTTTTAAAATTCCACTTCCAGTAGCGATAAATACGGTTTTGGAATAATGCTTCATTCCCGTAGATGTGTGAATAATAAATTGATCGTCTACTTTTTCGATACGTTCAACCTTCGTATCCAGCACAATTTCTGGATTGAACACCATCGCTTGCTTCGTTAATCGCTCAATTAACTGCGCACACGGAATGGGTGGAATCCCTCCAACATCCCATATTAATTTCTCAGGGTATACATGCAGCTTACCGCCAAGCTCAGGTTGGAAATCAATAATTTTAGTCTTCATTTCACGTAAACCACTGTAAAAAGCAGAATACAATCCTGAGGGACCTCCACCAATTATCGTTATATCGTATAGTTCTATATTATTCATTATTTTAACTCCTTATTTAAGTAGGTTATATTCGTATCCAAAATTTATCATTGACAATGTCGACTATAATTCTATATCATTATAACGAAAATGATAATCGTTATCAATTAGTTTTTTTGTTAATTTTCTTATTTCTCACAATTTATCTTCCTAAGGGGGAAAATAATGGTTCGCCTGCTTACCAATGAACTTACTGTCGCATATGGAGAACATACTATTATTGATCAGCTTTCTGTGGAAATACCTGATCAAAAAATAACAGCTATTATTGGCTCTAATGGCTGTGGAAAATCTACATTACTTAAAGCAATGACAAGAATTATTGCGCATAAATCTGGTCAAATTGTGTTAGATGGAAAAACGATCGCTTCAGAGCATACAAAAATATTAGCGAAGAAGCTCGCCATCCTCCCACAAACACAAGAACATTCCTCTGGTCTAACGGTAGGTGAGCTTGTTTCTTACGGAAGATTCCCTTATCAATCAGGCTTTGGTAGACTTTCAAAACAGGATTATGATGTGATTGATTGGGCACTCGAGGTAACAGGCACGAAAGATTATAAACATCGTAGTGTCGATGCCTTATCAGGTGGTCAGCGTCAACGTGTCTGGATTGCGATGGCGTTAGCGCAAGAGACAGATATGATCTTCCTTGATGAACCAACCACCTATCTTGATATGGCTCATCAGCTTGAAGTGCTTGAACTGCTGCAACAGCTTAATGTCAATCAGCAGCGAACAATCATTATGGTTTTACACGATTTAAATCATGCTGCTCGTTTTGCTGATTATGTGATTGCTATGCGAGATGGTCATATCGTGAAGCGTGGTAGTGCACAAGAAGTTATTACACATGAGGTTTTGAAGGAAGTCTATCATATCGATGCTGAGATCGGAACTGATCCGAGGACTGGCAAGCCAATATGTATTACCTATGAGTTACTAAAAGGAGAGAATTAAATTGAGAAAAATATTTATGCCATTATTAATCGTATTCATGCTTATCATCGCCGCTTGCGGTAGTAATAACACAACGAATAATACTAGTAATAGCACAGCTAACAATTCTAGCAATGCTGCTGCGAATAATAGTCAGCAAGAAGAACCAACGACTACTGAGTCTCAACTCGTAACCTATGAATCTGAGACTGGTCCCATTCAAGTGCCAGCTAATCCACAACGTGTCGTTGTACTTGCTTCTTTCAACGCTGGTAGCCTTCTAGCTTTAGGGGTTCCTGTAGTTGGCGTTGATGAGTGGGCAGCTGGTAACTCTAACTATGCTGACAAATTAAAAGATGTAGCCATTATTTCAGAAGAAGATGTTGAAGGTATTCTTAATCTTGAACCAGATTTGATTATTGCTGCCCCAACTACAGCAAACCTTGATAAATTCAAAGAGATCGCTCCAACGATTACTTATACTTACGGTACTTTAGATTACTTATCTCAACATATTGAAATCGGTAAATTAGTTGGTAAAGAGACTGAGGCTCAAGCTTGGGTAGATGACTTTAAAGCCCGTGCAAAGCAAGTAGGTCAAGATATTAAAGCGAAACACGGCGATGATGTAACTGTTACTGTCATTGAAAACTTTGCAAAACAAATGTACGTGTTCGGCAACAACTGGGGACGCGGCACGGAAATCCTCTATCAGGAAATGGGTCTTGGCATGACACAGAAAGTAGCGGATATGGCGTTAGCTGATGGTTACTATGCTCTATCTGTAGAAGTACTACCTGAATATACGGGAGACTTCATTGTATTAAGTAATGATGGGGCTGACAATTCGTTCAAAGATACTGACACATACAAGAACATTCCAGCTGTAAGCAATGGACATGTGATCGAGGCGAATGCTGCAGATTTCTTCTTCAACGACCCCATTACTTTAGATTTCCAACTTCAACTTTTTGTTGATGGTTTTCTTGGAGAATAGGAAGTCATGATGAAGCGATCATGGCTGCAAATACCTTTCGCTCTTCAATTAGTTATTGCTGCTTGCTTAACTATTATTGTATTTCTCGTTGCGATCACGTTCGGAGCAGCGGAAACTACGCTTAGCCATGTATATCATGCTCTATTCACATCTGTCAGCAACGAGAAAATAACGATGCTTGAAGAAATCCGTATTCCTCGTGCTGTGGCAGCTATGCTCGTTGGCGCAGCACTTGCCATCGCAGGTGCTATTATGCAAGGAACGACTCGCAATCCATTAGCAGATCCTGGATTATTGGGTTTATCTGCGGGAGCTAACTTAGCTCTCGCTGTATCTATTGTGCTACTCCCTACAATAAGTACGTTTACAACGGTTTGGGTTTGTTTTATCGGTGCAGGTATTAGCGTTATGCTAGTCCTGGCAATTGGTTCTGCCAAGCGCGGCAGCTTCTCTCCACTTCGGATTGTATTAGCTGGTGCTGCAATTACCGCTTTCCTTAGTGCGATAACAGAAGGCATTGGACTGCACTTTCAGATTACAAAGCGAGTTTCAATGTGGACTTCAGGTGGCTTGATTGGTACTACATGGTCACAAATAAGTATCATTACGCCATTTATCATTATTGGTATTGTTATTGCACTTTACTATTCGAGATCATTAACGCTATTAAGTTTAGATGAAGAAGCGGCTACTGGATTAGGCCAGAAGGTAACTAGAGTGAAAATTATTTTGTTCACCGTAGTCGTTATATTAGCTGGTTCCTCCGTCGCCCTTGTTGGTAATATGGCCTTTATTGGACTAATGATTCCGCATATGGTGCGAGCAGTTGTCGGCAATGATTATCGATATATATTGCCCATGTCAATCTTCACCGGTTCAACCTTTATGGTGCTTGCCGACTTACTCGGTAGAATTGTTACTTCACCATACGAAACGCCCGCAGCTGCCATCGTGGCAATTATGGGGCTTCCTTTCTTCTTACTTATCGTTCGCAAAGGAGGTCGCAGCTTCTAATGCTACTCGCTCGTCAAACAAGAAAGCAACGTCTTACTATGCTTGTCCTTACGATACTACTACTTGCTACATTTATTGTTGGCATAGGGACAGGATCGTCGGCCCTTGGCTTCGATCGTCTATTCCCTACGTTGTTCGGTGACGGCAGTTTTAAAGAAAGCTTTACTTTATTCGAAGTGAGATTGCCCAGAATTATCGTTACATTGCTTGCTGGCATGGCACTCGCACTATCCGGAGCAATTTTGCAAAGTGTAACGCGTAATGATCTCGCTGATCCCGGAATTATTGGTATACATTCAGGTGCTGGTATTGGTGTAGCGTTATTTTACTTGTATGTTCCAACACAAGTACTAAGCTTAACGTTTCTACTACCACTTGCAGCATTCGGTGGAGCAGTAATTACAGCGATCATTATCTATATTTTCTCTTATGAGAGAGGCACTGGACTACAGCCTATCCGCTTAATATTAATCGGTGTCGGCTTTTCGATGGCATTGTCTGGCATTATGATTTTTATATTCTCCGCTGTTGATCCGTTCAAGGTTGAATTTATTACGAAATGGATGTCGGGTAATATATGGGGGGCCGATTGGCCATATATATGGTCGTTACTGCCGTGGTTATTACTATTAATTCCGTATACGTTGTACAAAGCTAACCGACTCAATATTCTCACCATGAGTGAACCAGCAGCAATTGGACTTGGTATCTCTTTGAATAGAGAACGTATCACATTAATGTTAACTGCTGTCGCATTAGCGGCTTCTGCTGTTTCTGTTGCTGGTAGTGTAGCCTTTGTTGGATTAATGGCTCCGCATATCGCTAAAGCGATTGTTGGTCCAAGACATCAGTTATTTATGCCCGTAAGTTTGTTGCTTGGCGGTCTATTATTATTAATTGCTGATCTACTTAGCCGTTTGTTATTTCAACCGACAAGTTTACCAGCAGGGATTATGGTCGCGATTATCGGTGCGCCATACTTCGTCTATTTACTAATGAGAAAAATTTAGTTAGATAATGAAAGAGCTTGCAGTAAAGTATCTACTTGCTTACCTATAAGTTATTATAAGAGGTTTTTCAAAGAGGAGAGAATTATATTGAGAAAAGTATTCATGCCACTATTAATCGTATTCATGCTTATCGTCGCCGCTTGCGGGAGTAATAACACAACGAACAATCCGAGTGGCAACACTAATAATAGCATTGCTGCTACATCTAACGGCAGTAGCAATGCAGCCAATAATAGTCAGCAAGAAGCAGCTACTACTGAACCTCAAATGGTAACCTATCAGTCTGAGAATGGTCCTATTAAAGTACCTGCTCATCCGCAGCGTGTTGTCATGCTTTCATCTGGTTATGTTGGTAACGTACTAGCATTAGGCGTCCCTGTTGTTGGCGTTGATAGCTGGGCAGTTGGTAGCTCTCTTTTTGCAGATAAGTTGAAAGATGTCGCAATTATATCAGAAGATGATGTTGAGGGCGTTCTTAACCTCGAACCAGATCTAATTATTGCGTCTTCAACTACAGCAAATTTAGAGAAGTATAAGGAAATTGCTCCGACGATTACTTATACTTACAATGCTTTAGATTATTTATCACAACATGTTGAAATTGGTAAATTAGTAGGTAAAGAGGCTGAGGCTCAAGACTGGGTCGATGACTTCAAAGCTCATGCCAAGCAGGCTGGTCAAGATGCGAAAGCTAAGCACGGTGATGATGTGACAGTGACCGTTATTGAACACTATGCCAAACAAATGGCTGTATTCGGCAATAACTGGGGACGTGGAACAGAAGTACTTTATCAAGAAATGGGTCTTGGTATGACAGATAAAGTAGCTGAGATGGCACTTGCCGATGGCTACTATGCATTATCTGTAGAAGTACTTCCAGAATATGCTGGTGATTTTATCGTATTAAGTAATGACGGTTCTGATAATTCATTCAAAGAAACAGATACTTTCAAAAACATTCCTGCTGTAAGTAATGGTCATGTTATCGAAGCTAACGCTGCAGATTTCTTCTTTAATGATCCGATTACTTTAGAGTTCCAACTTCAATTGTTTATTAATGGTTTTCTTGGAGAATAGAAAGTTAATATGAATAAAGAGCTAGTGCATTATTGAACCACCCTATAGTGTCATTAAAACAGCTCAAGTTGCTTGGATATCTACCGAGGAACTTGAGCTGTTTTAAAAGTAGACGGGAAGAACACATTAATGTGTTCTTCCCTGATTTCCGTTATAGACAACCGTATACGACATTACGCAAACGTAAATGATGCTCATATTCCATACTCGGCGTCCGTTGATGCATATATACAATGGATATTTGTTCTACTGGATCGATTAATGCATACGAGCCCGACATACCCGACCAACCAAATTCACCTAAGGAGCCTGCGTAATGTGAAGCTGCTGGATCAATCAATGTTCTTACTCCTAGACCATATCCGTATCCTGCTGAATAAGGATGATGAAAATCTTGTAATTGAACTTCATTAAGTTGATTACTTCGAATAAGATCAATCGTCTTCTTACTTATAATTTGTTGCTTGTCTGATACACCACCATTAGCAAGCATCTGTGCGAATTTCGTATAATCTCTCGCCGTAGAATATATTCCTATACCACCAGCGTTGTAGATTGAAGCTTGATCGAAATGCTCATCTCCAGCGGCATAAGTAGGTGCTAGTTCATTGTTATCATTCAAAGCATATAGCGGTACTAAACGTGATTGTATATCGTCTTTGAAACGATATCCAGTATCATTCATATGAAGGGGATCAAGCAGCTCCTTCTGAATAAACTGCTCAATCGTTAGCCCACTTATAACCTCCACTAATCTTGCTACAATATCATGTGAATACCCATATGCCCAGCGAGTTCCCGGCTCAAATAATAATGGTGCTTTCGCAATTTCTTTAATCATTTGCTCTAATGTATAAGGGCCTTGCTTGCTAAGATTACCCGTTAGCTTAGATAGCTCCTGATGCGTTTTCGATTCGCCCCATTCGTATGGAATTCCTGAAGTCATCGCAAAAATATGTTTTACGAGGATTGGATTTTGAGCAGGTTGTATATGTACATTCCCGTTAGGAGATGTATGAACGACTTTCATATCTTTGAATTCAGGTAAATATAGATGTAATGGATCGTTCAACAGAAACTTACCACGTTCAAATAGCAGCATTGCCGCTGTACATACGATTACCTTCGTCGTCGAGTATAGTCGATGAACACTTCGATCATTCATCACTATTTTTTGCTCACGGTCAGCATAACCATAATAACCCTCATACATAAGTTCTCCATTTTTCGTAACGACACAACCACAGCCTACGATATCCTTATCTACAAATTCTTGTAATAAACGATCGATATTATGTAATCTATTCAATATATACAACTCCTCATTCCACATGATTATTCCGTTATATCGCTATCATTAACTAGCTAATCTATTACCGTTAGTAACGATTCCTAGTTTTCTCCTCGATATACAAATCGAATGCTTTATTTCAATCGATTATATCATGATATTGTAATATTTTAACATAAAATATTACACATATTCTGACTTCAGATGATTAATCATCCGTCGTATCGCATCGGCTACTACTTCCGGCTGCTCAGTCGGCACATGTCGATCACTATTAGGTGCTACTATAAGTAAACCTTCCTCCGATAATTTTTTCATATGTGCTGCTAGAGCATACCTTGCCTGCTTCAAATCATTCGAATCATCAACCATTTTACCGCCAATAATAACGGTAACAGGAATGTTTTTATAAGATTTTACTTTACGAACTTGGTTAAATGCTTGTTCGATATGAGCTTGCTCATTAGCTATTGTTTTCACTGTTTTGTTCAACGCGATTAACGTCCATATTTGTTGACGAATTGCCAGCGGATAATGATTGAATAATTGATGCAAAGGACGCTGTAATCTAAGTAATCCTTTTGCAACTCCAAAATAATTTAACAGCGTGTAGCGTTTATAGCGCTTCTGTATTTTCAGTTGTTCTTTCATATACTGCTCAGGAAATTTATTAGTATGCTCGTCTTCATGTAATGCATCAACTAGAATAATACCGCTTACCTGCTTAGGATAACGATATGCGAACAGACGTGCATTAAGCGCACCATAACCATGACCTACAATAATAACAGGACCTGTAATCTTTTCCTCTAATAACAATTGATGCAGATCATCAACATGATCCATACTCGTTCTTGGATAACTGCCTCCATCACTAAAGCCATAACCTGCACGGTCATAAGTCACAACTCTCGAAAAATGCTCCACTCGTTCGGCTACCATATGCCATGTAAGTGAGGAAGCACCATACTCGCTACCATGATCAAATACAACAGTAGGCGCTTCACTTTGACCTGTTACATGGATATGCAATTTTCTATGACCAATAGTATGCAAAGTACCTGCACAATGATATTTATGTTGATTACGTCTATTCATTAACATTTGAGTCCATAGTAATGCTAGAATGACCGCTACTATACTACATCCGATAATAACCATACTGCACTTCCTCTACTCTATAGATAATTCTACAGCTTTTCATTTGCTGCGCATCTATGCTTGCTGATTGAAAATTTACAATTATGTCGTAAGCAATATCGTTTCTCTTCTATTCTATCAACTAATCAGAAGGTTTGCATCCTCATCATACGCCATATCCAATCCCTACTGATTCGTATTTCCCTTACTATGTCCCACTAAAAAAAGATCTTGACGAAAAAATGTTCATCTTATATATTTACATTAATGTATTTACTAATCATTAATGTAAATATTACGTTTTAAACACAAGTTTCATTATCCGCATCAAATGACATGTATATTACAACATTCGTAAATTGAAAACGCTTTATTTATTTAGGAGGTGATCACCCTTACTTTGGAATGCTTCGTCATGCTATATCCATAATTAAAGGAGGTTTCATTAAATGAAGTATAAATCGTTCTCATCTATACTCTGTACTATTCTCGCTATTATGCTATGCTTGCCTACTGGTGCACTAGCTTCATCTAGTACAAGCAATATTCATTGGGCTGCGTCTGAATTGAACAAGTGGAAACAATCGGGTTATGTAGCCGATACTAGTGAGCCTAATAAAGCTATGACACGCCTTGAAATCATTACGATCTTGAATAAAGTATTCAATCTTTCTGTAACAAGCGATATGCTATTCACTGATCTAGAAAATAGCTCCGATGCAAGAAACCAGGTTAATCTTGCAGCAACCGCTGGTTATATTAAAGGTTATGGCGATGGTAGTTTCCGCCCTGATCGAGCAGTTACAAGAGAAGAAATAGCGGTTATTCTACAGCGAGTATTTCAGTTAGTAGGTCAAGCCAATGGATTAGACAAATTGAAAGATTCAGATAAACTTCAGAACTGGAGTATTGCTGCTGTAGGTGCATTATTACACGATCAATATGTCAAAGGTTATCCTGATCAAACTTTCAAACCAAACAAATCTGTATCCTTAGCTGAATTTATTACAATGCTCGATAATATTGCACCGATCATTATTACAAAGCCAGGTGTATATTCTAACCTTAAAGGTAAAAACATTATTATTGCTAGTCCAGATGTAACCATCATTGATAGCGATATTACTGGTAACATCTATGTTACTGGTGCCGCTGCAAAAGGTAATATATTAATTGAAGGCACATCTGTTGGAGGTACATTGTTCAGCTATATCGCTGATTCAGCTGTCACACTAATATCTTCAACGATAAAGAATCAAGTAGCTCTACAACCACAGGTGACTGCTCCTTCTGTTCCAGAAGTGACACCAACACCTGCTCCTTCGACTGCACCAGAATCAACACCAACCCCAACTAAGAAACCTACTCCAACATCAACGGTAACACCTACACCAACACCGACAACAGAACCAATTCCACCAACTTACCAAGAAGTTAGTATACATGATCCTTCTATTATTAAATCAAAAGAAGGCGAATATTATGTATTTGGTTCTCATATTGAAGCTGCTAAATCTGCTGACTTAATGAGTTGGAATCGATTTACAAATGGTTATGCTACAACAAATAATCAACTTTTCGGTGATCTATCAAATAATCTAGAACAATCTTTTGCTTGGGCAGGAGAAAATGATGGAGATAATCTTGGAGGCTTCTCTGTATGGGCACCAGACATTATGTGGGTAGACGAATATGATAATGGCGATGGAACAACCGGCGCATACTTAATGTACTATAGCGTTTCTTCTACTTATATCCGTTCGGCTATCGGCATTGCTGCTTCGCAACATATTGATGGTCCATATCAATATGTTGATACAATTATTTATTCTGGCTTTACAATCCAAGATTCGTTTGATACGAAAGCAGGTGTCGATAACTATAGCAAGATTAATACACATTGGGAAAATACAAATCTCGCTGATCTTAAAGCAGGCGGAGTCATTACAGATGCAAGGGATGGATGGTTCAAATCTGATGGTAGTTATAACAATGGTACATTCCCGAATGCCATTGATGCCAATCTATACCGCGGCACTGACGGGAAACTTTGGATGTCATATGGCTCATGGTCAGGCGGAATCTTTGTGCTTGAGATTGATCCTGCTACAGGAGCCGCAATATATCCTGGAGAGGATAGCACGACAGCAGATGGTAGAATTGTTGATCGCTACTTTGGCACCAAAATCGCTGGTGGTTATGGTAAATCTGGCGAAGGACCTTATGTCGTATACGATCCACAGTCAGAATACTTCTTCTTATTCGTCACTTATGGCTGGCTAGGTATTGATGGCGAATATAATATGCGTGTATTCCGCTCCAACTCTCCAAACGGACCATTCGTTGACGCTAATGGCGATAGTGCAGTTCTAGCTTCCAATGCCAATCATGATCCAATTGGTAATAAAATTATGGGGCATTATCATTTTGAACGCAATATTGGAGAACTAGGTAGCGGATCTGGCATTCAATATGTATCTCCTGGTCATAACTCAGTCTATATCGATGAAGAGACTGGTGAACGATTTGTTGTCTTTCACACTCGCTTCTCACAAGAAGTTGATGGTTTCCAATTGAGAATCCATCAGCTTGTAATGACTGAAGATAATTGGTTAATCGCCACACCTTATCGTTACGCCGGTGAATCTCTAGAGTCAGTTGCTGAGAGTGGTATAGTTGGCGATTATAAATATATTAACCATGAACAAGATAGCTCCAAAACTGTTCATACATCTACCTACATTACTTTGAATGCAGACCATTCAATATCAGGTGCAATTACTGGTGCATGGGAATTAGCTGATGACTACATTGCAAAAATCACAGTTAATGGTAGCACATATACAGGTGCATTTATCGAGCAATGGGATTCAGCATCTCAGGCATACGTATTGGCATTTACAGCAATGAATAACGAAGGTGAAAATATTTGGGGTGGTAAGTTAAAGTCATCGACTAACCTTGCTCAAGATATTCTGTATGATCTTACAGTTACACCTTCAAGAAATATTATCACTAATCTAAAACTACCTACGAAAGCTACGCGAAACATTGCAATTAGTTGGTCTTCTTCTAATATTGCTGTACTTAGCAATAGTGGCGTTGTTACTCGACCATATTCTAAAGATGCTGGACCCGTAACATTAACAGCTACTATTATGGTAGATGGGGTGACATACACTAAAGATATCGACGTGATAGCGAAGCCAATTGAATCAGCATCGCTAGCAGCTAAGTATTCCTTTGAGAATAATCTGATCGATAGCCAAGATGACAGTAAGCAAGGAACAATAGTTGGTTCTACTATTACAGAAACTGACAAAGGTACGATCAGCTATACCAATGGATTGTTTGGAAATTCTGCTTATTTCGACGGTACAAGTGGAGTTGTCCTTCCGTCTGATCTTATCGATAGCGATACTTATTCCGTATCTATGTGGCTTAAACCAGAGCAATTAACGCAGTATACAGCTGCATTCTTCGCTGCTAGTGATCCAGATCATTGGATAAGTTTACTTCCGCAAGGAAACTTTTTTGCAAACACGATGATCTGGCATCGCCATACATCGAATGATATATGGGTTGATGCACTTACGAATAAAACAGTTCCAATTCATGATTGGAGCCATGTTGCCTTTACTGTAGAAAACGGTTATCTCAAACTATATATTAATGGCGTGCTGCTTTATAGCGGACAAAGTCTTCCTGATTTGTTCATTGATGGGGATAATGCATTTTCGCTAGCCGTTAATTATTGGAATAATCCTTACAAAGGATATATCGATGAACTAGAAGTTTATACAGGTATACTTTCACAGCAGGAAATTACTGCAATGCTTTCTAGCGATAGTAAGGTTGAACAGATTCAATTAGCTATTAGCGAACAAATCATTTCACTTAACCAACACTACACGCCGCAAACTATTACGATAGCACCTACCATTGCTAATAATAAGCAACTATCATGGTCAAGTGCAAATCCATCTGTCGCTACTGTTCATTCAGAAACTGGAACAGTAACTAGCGTGAGTGTTGGTACGACAACGATTACAGCAACATCTACTGACGGCGGAAATATTAGCACTAGTTATGAACTATATGTTGTTGAAGGGGCCATCGCACACTTTAACTTCGATGATAATCTTGATAATATCGCGGTTTTTGGTAGTCAATCTGCTACGTATACGGGCGATAGAATCAACAAAAGTACATTTGATACACCAGAATATACTGAAGGCATTATATTAGATGGTGCACATGGACTCCTTCTGCCTAACTATTATTTCAACGATCAGACGTATAGTATTAGTCTCAACGTAAAAATGGAGCAATTCGGACATTTCCAAACTCTATTTTTTGTAGCTAATACTCCAGATCAATGGTTGAGCTTTGTTCCTGGAGGACTTCCAGAAACCAATGGGAATGCTCACTTGTGGGTAAATAATAATGGAAAATGGTTTAATGGTTTAACTGGGAAACTCTTCTCTACTACCGCATTCGTTCATGTAGTTATCACTGTTAACAATGGAACAGTTACTATTTATTACGATGGTGTAGAGGTGGTAACTTACCCAACTACAGAATTACCTGAGGTAACATTCCCTGATATATTTACTAGCGATACAACAGCAGTTGGACTTGGTGTGAACTACTGGGATGCTCCAGTTAAAGGAATTGTTAATGATCTAAAAATCTTTGATTATGCTCTATCAGATGCTGACGTTAAAGCTTTAAATTAGTTTAACACAGCAAAAAGCCTACTATGTCATTGACGTTGAACAACGTGCAGACATAGTAGGCTTTCTTATTTATAAGAGAGAAATATTAACGATATTCATTGAGGCTCAATAATATGGCCAACCGTTGGAATCCCAATATAGATCACTTATTAGCAGCTTTGGCGCCCCGTTTTCAGCGACACTATACGCATGACGGGCAATAACATTAGTACCATATACATCCTGACCACCTGGGCCGACCCAAGCGCCATTACCACTATCGATAACAGATGCTCCACCGTTCTTCATATCGACGCCATTCTTGTCGTAGAAAGGACCTAATACACTAGGCGAACGACCGACAGCAACTTTGTAAGTGCTATTCGTACCAGCACAGCATACGCCGATCGATACAAACAAATAGTAATATCCTGTATTGCTGTTATACACTAAGCTCGGACCTTCAATACCTCCTGATTTCGTGGCAATACGATAAGAGTTTCCTGTCGGCTTCATTGTAGAAGAACTAATCGATGTGATATAGATACCGCTACTCCAGGAACCAAACACCATCCATAGTGCACCATTAGCTGCTTGCGAAATATTCGCATCAATGGCATTGTAATTCGTTGAGTTATTAGAGTAGGTAACCATTCCTTTATCTGTCCATACCCCACCAGAAATTGATGTAGTAGTTACCAAGCCAATCGCTGATACTTTGGAGCCAAACGTAGAAATCGAATAATACAAATAGTACGTACCATTATAGTAGTAAATATCCGGAGCCCATACATCTAGACCTGTATGATTCGGCACATAATTACTCCACCATGAAGGTCTTGAATTAAAAATCTTCCCTGAGCGTTTATAATTAACACCATCTGTAGAATACAACACTTGTATCCCTTCACCAGTACTGAATACCCAACGCGTTCCTGTACCGTTTTCCACAATGTAAGCAGGATCATGTACATTCGTATCCCCTGTCAAATTCCAAGTTGCAGCGTTAACAGGAAAGACAACACTAAATAGTAGCATTAACGATAATAATGAAATAGTAATCTTTGATCTTTTTGAATTAGACTTCATCATTCCATCAATTCTCCTTCATACTTCAAGATTTTGTATTGCGACAATCCAAATAATAAACCATCCCCCTTTGTTCACCCATTTGTTACCGCTTTCATATCTTGAAGAAATAAAAGGAACAGCAACATTTCACTTTCCTTAATGAAAATATTATTATTTAATGTAAGTATTTAGAATAGTCATAAAGACCCAAATAAAACCTCATCTAGTCAGTACTCCAACCAATAGAGGTGTATATTGTATAACGTTAGCTTGTTCTGCTACATTTAGCGTCTGATCTGGATAAAAGGTATTTAAGTAAGAATAATGACTCAAAAAAGCCTACTATGTCATTTACGTTGGACAACGTATAGACATAGTAGGCTTACTTATTAATTACGTTAACTACTCTCACTATAAGTAACGATAGCGAGCATTTTTCATCCATTGAATTATTGAACGGTTAGATTGTACGTAGAGATTTTATCTGTAATAGCTTTTGCTGCACTATCTAATGCCGCTTGAGGTTCTTTAATTCCTGTTAATGCTTCTTCAATAGCACTTTCAACGATTTGACGAGCTTCAGGGAATACACCCATTACTGCCCCATTAGATGCTGTACTAGGCTTAGAGGCATGAAGCTGATCGATAGCAGTTTGGAATTGCGGATACTTTGCTAGATTATCAATAATAAGCTGTTGATCATAAGCCTTCTTCGTAATTGGGAAGTAGCCAGTATTCACATTCCAATAAGCTTGTGTTTCTGGCTTCGCTAAATATTTAATAAATTCCCATGCCGCTTGTTGTTCCTCATCGGATTTATTGTTCATGATCCATAGGCTTGCTCCACCTACAATAATCCCGCCGTCAGCAGCCCCTTCAGCTTTAGGCAGAAAGCCTGTGCCGATCTCAAACTGGCCCTCTGCCGCATCTACCATGCCCCGAAGTGATGCAGTTGAATCCAACGTCATCGCTATTTGTCCTGCAAGGAATGCTTTTTTCGTATCAGCTGAGGCACGACCTAGATTCAAAACATTTCCGCTGTCTACAAGCTCTTTCCACCAAGTAAGTGTTTGTAGACCAACTTCATTATTAAGTAATGATTCCGTTGCTGCCGCAGAACGACCATTACCATTGTTCAAATAGTCGCTACCTTGATTTGCAAAAAACTGTTCCATGAACCAGCCATAGATTGCGAAGGATGCACCAGCCTGTCCGTTCACTGTCAGTTTTTCAGCGTATTCTTTAACTTCCTCAAAGGTAGCCGGTGCTTTCTCTGGATCGAGACCAGCTGCTTCAAATAAATCTTTGTTATAGTAAAGAATTGCATTAGACGTATTGAAAGGCATGGAATGCAGTTGTCCATCAAATGTGTAATAGTTCGTAATATTTTCTTCAAGCTGAGACATATCAAAGCCCTCTGCGTCTACAAACTTTTGAATCGGCGTTGTAGAGTTAGAATCAATCATAAAGCGTGATCCAATTTCATACACTTGAATCAGTGATGGACCTGTCTTAGAATCCATAGATGCCTTCATTTTATTCAAGCTTTCATCGTAAGAGCCTTGATAAATTTCTTCAACAATAATATTAGATTGAGAGGCATTGAAATCCGTCACTAATTGTGTGACTGCACTACCAAGCTCACCACCCATAGAATGCCACCATACCACTTTAACTGGATCATTCGATGTAGGTGCTGGAGTTGGTGTTGCTTTGGTTTGGGATGCATCTGTTACGTCGCTAGTTTTGTTAGACGTATTGTTTCCGCTATTTCCTCCGTTTGCACCACAAGCTGTAACAAAGATAAGCATTACAGCCATAATTACAGTCAAACTTAATTTCAATTTTGCTCTCATTCTTGTTTCTCTCCCTTTATCTCGTTTTTAATTTATATGGATCGCCTTACGGCGTTGCCACTGAGGCTATGTACGACTTCATCCTTTTACTGCACCTGCTGTAATTCCTCGAACCAACTGCTTCAAGCCAAGCACTAACAGTAAGAGCGAAGGGAGCAGAACGACCATAACACCTGCCAGCAAATTGTTCCAAGAGCTCATTTCTTCGAACTGCAACATACTAACCCCAATTTGTACAGTACGCATTTTTTCACTATTCGTCGTTAAAAGCGGCCATAGATACATATTCCATGAATTAAGAAATACATAGACAGATAAGGATGCAATTGCTGGACGAGATAATGGTAATACAATGGTGGCATAGTGACGTAGATGTCCCGCTCCATCTATCCGAGCTGCTTCGAATAATTCCTTAGGTAGCTGGAGAAAAAACTGCCGAAGCAGAAACACACCAAACGCTGATGCTAGAAAAGGAATTGTGAGACCCTGATAAGAATCAAGCCAATCCCAAGATTTAATCGTCAAATAATTAGGGATAATGGTTACCTCCCACGGAACCATCATCGTAGACAGAAACAAAATAAACCAAAATTTTTTGAACGGAAATTCGATATAGACGAAGGCATATGCCGCCATTGAAGCGATACATACTTGTCCCACCATAATAGCTGTTGCAGTAATGAAACTATTGCTAATAAACGTCCCGACCGGTATTAAGCTAAATACATTCTCAATATTACCGAAGTACCATGATTCTGGAATAAGCTTTGGTGGATACAGTGTTGATTGCGCAGGATTCATAAATGCTTGTAGCACTGTATACAATAGTGGAAAAAGTACAATCACTGCAAACATGACTAACAGAATATAAACGAGCGAGTGATTCATAATATTCGTTGTTTTTCTCATTGATAGTGCACCTTCTTCTCTACAAATGCGAATTGAATGATAGTAAGCAGCAGCACTATCGCAAACAACACTAGTGCTAATGCACTTCCTGTGCCGTACTGATAATTAACGAAAGCTTCCTTATAAATGGAGTAAACTAACACTTCCGTTGAGCCTGCCGGACCACCCTTCGTAAGCAAATGAACTTGCCCAAACGATTGGAAAGCACCAATGATCGAAATAACTGAGAGGAAAAATAATGTTGGTGATAGTAGAGGTAATACAATACGTACAAATGCTGTAAGCGGACCAGCTCCATCTATTTTGGCGCTTTCCACCAAGTCATCTGGAATCCCCTGTAAGCCACTAAGCACAATGATGTAATTGAAGCCAAAGTTCATCCATACTGTCATGATTGATATCGATAGTAGTGCTATTGACGGATCTGGTAGCCATTGTATCGGTGAGATACCAACTAGCGATAATAAATAATTGAATACCCCTAGTGTCGGATGGAATAAGATAAGCCAAATTACCGCAGACGTACTAACCGACATCGCAAGCGGCATAGAAAACATAAATTGAAATATGCGCATGCCAGGTAATTTAATATGAGTAAGTGCAGCAGTTATAATCGCTAACACAATGCCTGCAGGTACAGTCAACAATGTAAATAGGCCCGTTACTTTCAAACTGTTCCATAATAGCTCGGAAGCAAACAATGTTGTAAAGTTATCAAAACCTACAAATGCAGCAACTCTGCCTCTTGGATCTGTTAAGTGAAAGCTTAAGTAGACTGATTTGACTAATGGATAAAATAAAAATAGGCTAAACAACAGTAATGACGGTGCTAGAAACAAATATCCGAGCGAGCTTTCCTTAATTTTTCTTAGCTTACTAGACTTTACGCGCACTCTAACAAGGTTTCCACTTTTCAATCTCTGTAGCGTCAATTCCCCGTCTCTCATTTCCATCTCCTTATTACCACCTTCATATTTATCTACTTTATCTATCATAAAGGTGATTTGTTAATTGACTGTTATTGCAGCATTAAGATTTTGTGTACATAATTGTTAAATTTATGTAATTTCATGAGCAGGAAAAACAAAAAAAGAAGACATCACTGCATAAACACAGTGACATCCTCTTCTTGATAAGCAACTTTACTTTCAAAACTTTACTTATTTGTTATTGCAAGAAAGTTAATGATCATCTGAGCTAGCTCAGCTCTTGTTAATTGTCCTTGCGGATCAACAGTATGACCATTTTTACCTTGGATTAAGGACAACGCTTGAGCTTCACGAATATCGTTCAATGCCCACTTGGAAACATGATTCATATCCGTAAATTCTGCTTGTTCGGCTAGATTTACTTTTTTGTCTGGATTAAGAGTACGATATGCTCTCATTAACATAACGACCGCTTCTTCACGAGTTACTTTATCCAATGGACGGAATTCATTATTATTACCTTGAACGATACCTAGTCCACTTGCTACAGTTACAAATCCAGCATAATAAGTATTGCTATTAACATCTGTAAATTGGTCACTAGCTTGTGGATCATAAATACCTAGTGATCTTATTAGAGCCGTAGCAAAATCAGCACGTTGGACATTTGCTTGAGGACTGTAATTGCTAGCAGATGTTCCATTCACGATATGGTTAGCTGCTAGAATGGAAATGCTGCGCTCTGCCCAATGATCAACGGTATCTTGGAATGCTTTCACATATTCCGCTACAAAGAATTGTCCCGATTGCGTAACATCAACTGAAATCGTAAGACCATCTACTTTACCGCCGACATAGACCGGTTGCCCATCGACCAACTGATAGACACCAACAAGATCAGCATCTAGTGAAGCAATATCGAATGCCACTGTCATCTTAGCATCAATTTCTCTAGCCTCTAACAGATTGTCTTGCTTAGTAGCTACCATCTTAACGTTTAGAATATTAGTTGCATGTTGGTACTCTTTTGCTAATTTCCCCGTTGCTCCTGGTTGTTCATTAGCCGCTACAGTAATCTTCAACGTCTCGTCACTATCTAATCCAGTCCAAGTTGAAGATGGAATAGTAATCGTTTGCCCGCCTACTACAATTTTTAGATCATGCTCATTCTGAGCTAATTGTGCAATAGCTTCTTTCGTTATCACAATGTCGACTGGCGTTCCATTCGTACTACTAACAGTAATAGAAGTGTTGTTGGAATCTTCAGAACCAACATCTTTAATGTCGACCGTAATCGTATGGTTTGAAGCTTCTGGTTTGTTCTCAGTTTCATCTGGAGTTGGCGTTGAAGGATTTGTGCCCGTTGACCCGCCTACTGTTGTAAAGTTCCAAATTGGTGAAACTAATTTACCTGAGAATTGGTCCGTTATTTCAACATACCATTCATAGTTTGTACTTTTCTGTAATTTCTCCCATTGAATCGAAGCTTCTGACCCACTAGCAACATTAGTAACCTCACCAATGACTTGCGCCGTGTGGATATTCACTTCAAAATAATCGGTAGCAACACGTTTGTTCATAACACCTAGATCTACATCCATATCGAATTCATCTTTATTAGGATGTTCTATCGGATCATAGTAATTGTAATCATCCAAATATGGTGAGTACGTTTTGACATGAATTTTGTCATTATCTAGATCAAATTGAAGTAGACGAATATAACCTAATCCACCCATTTCAGCACCTTGATAATCGGCTAACATTTGATAAACTTTACGATCTATAATGCCATCACCATTATCATCGATTTCATCTACAAGAGTTTCCGCATCATGATAGTGACCGCTCAACGTAGCTATAACGTTAGGATATGGTACAACAACTTGCTCATATATTTCATCGGCAATTGGTGCACGATTATTAGAAACTAGCATATATTCATGGAACGCTAGAATAGCTTTCCGTTCCGGATGATCCTTCACAACCTGTTCAACCCAATCAATTTCTGCATCACCAATGTTCCAGCCCATATATACGATAATAAAATCAATACCGCCAGCAGAGATCAGATCATAGTGACCACGGTTATTTTGATACGATCCACCGTAAGTTTCCATATCTTTGAAGCGATCTTCACCGTAATGCTTCCAATAGTATGAGTAATCCCCGGTTTGATGATCAACATCATGGTTACCTGCTAATACACCGTACGGAATTTTTGCTTTCTCGATTGTTTCCATCGCTTTATTCGCAGCTTCCCATTGATAATCTTGATCCGCATCATCAACGATATCGCCCGTATGAATGATATAACGAATATCCATCGCCTCTTGGTTATCTACAACCCACTGCGTATTTGTCTCATAGATTTCAGGATAACTCTCTGAGTAATATTGTGTATCCGACATCCATATAAAGGAGAAGTCATATTCATCCTCAGTTACTGGTCGTTCATCCTGCACCATCACATTAATGACACCATTGTCATTATAGTCCCCTGCAGCAACTTTAGCTTCTAGCTTAAAGTCTTCTAGTCCAGCAATATGTCTGTCCAGTAAATCCCATTTCTCAACAGTAGGATTCCAAGCGTATAAGCTCACTTTTCTTCCTTCTAATGAATTACCCTGCCAGTTGATCTCTACTTCATCAGTAGCAACTACAGATGAATCTAGCTTGATCTCAAAACGTTGGTATGGGAACTGTTCCGTAGCATCTGTCGTATAGTATTTGCTATCTACTGCACTAATTTCTTGCAATGCCGTTGAACTCATCTTCGTCTCAGCTGAAGGTACTTTTTGCTTCGGCGGCTCTACAGTAGATCCACCATAATAAGCGTTAAAGCCCGCTGTACGTTTACTGTCATAATGGAAGCCACTTTTGAATAGAACCGACATCGCATCCTCTTGCGGATCAGTAACTTTAACCTTTAATGTTGGTGCTAGTCCAACATTTTTACTACCTGATAGCGGAGTAATCAGCTCGACCGCATTTGGGTTGTCATTATCAATTGTAAATGTGACCGTTTCAACTGTGCGATTACCTACGGCATCCGTTGCTGTCACTGCAAATGAATAGGCTCCTGAAGCTAATGTACCCGTTGAAGTTTCATATGGCAACTCAATAATGTCACCATTTAATGTTGCCTCAACAGATTGAACACCAGCATAATTATCGGTAACTACTGTATCCAATGTAAACTCACCATGTAATACTTCATCATTAGTAATCGAAGGTACAATTGTGGGTGCTGTATTATCAACAATAACGGTTTGTTCAACTTCTTCATTACCCGCTACTACTTTAACAATATGCTCACCATCTTCTGTTTCAAGCGTGTTCCAGTCATAAGCAAGTGCCTGTAAGCTGTCATTTGATAGTTCAAAATTGAATGCCAATGCCTCATTCATACCTGCACTATCACCCATTTTGATGACAGTATCCTTATTATTGAAAGCTGGATCATAAATATTTGTGCCGTCTGCTAATATTAGACGAACATTGCGTACTTTGAAATCATCTTTATTTTCTTCTGGACGATCATCGAAAGGACCAGACTTCGTACCTGCACGAATAGCAATTTCATTATTACCAAGCGCTAATCGCTCTGCTTCAATTGGAACTTTAATTGTTGTAAATGTGGTAATAGGATCAAGGAATGTATGCAGAATTTCCGTACCCATCGTAACGCCGTTTTTGAAGTAATAATTGACATCGTTCGCTTCAAATACGAAATACGCATCCGTTTCTAATGCTGCATAAGTATCCAATGCCTCTTGTTCATCAACAAACAGTTGTAATTGTTCTGGAGTTAATGTACTTGAAGCACCTTTCAAAGACGTAATGCCGTTTACGATTTGATTATTATTCATATTCAATCGTGTACTATCATCTTTGCTGTTTTTTGTAATACTTACTGTATAGGTAGAAGACGTTAAGCTATGCGAACCATCCGAATATTCGAAATAATACGTCACATGATTGCGTCCAATAAATTCAGTTGAATTCACCGTATACGTAAATTGATTTGTTCTATTCTCATCATATAAATAGCGCTCTGAATATGCGGAATCTTTATCAGTCTTGTAGTATAGAACAGCAGATTTCACACTTTCATTATCTGTAATTTCTGCTTGTATCGTAAGATCAGTGATTGCATCAACTTCAGTAACATTAGTTAGATTAATAAATACAGGTTCTTCGTTATCTTCAATTGTTTTCATAGGAACTGCCGGCACTTGATTCGGTAATACAAATCCAGGTGAAGAATCAATCGTACCTACTGCAAATTCAAACATATCTGTGTTGCCTACTTGATATTGATAGTGACTACCTTTGTTAACAACATTCGTAATTGAACCATCATAATTGGCCACAGAAATATCTTGATGTGTATTGGTACCGATAGCGATACCACGTCTAGAGCCATTCGCCAGTCCATCATTATACAACTTGACGATGTTTTCATTTTCAACTAGATTTGTCTGGAATTCTTTATTAAAGTCTGCAACGGTTAAACTTCCGTTCGCAGAGTTAATATTCCAAAATACCATCGTATCCATTGCTTTAATAATAATATCCTTTTGCTGTGTAGCCCATACGACGTCAGCTATTCTACCGTTATCCGTATAGATGTAGTACAATTTGTAATCTTTGAAGTTAATGTCTTCCTCTGTATTATTATAGATTTCGATAAACTCGTAGGCATCACTTCCACCTACATTATTACTGTTCGGTAGTAGCTCTGTTACGAGCATAATTGGTGTATCCCCGCTAACCGTATTCTCATTAACAATCAAAATTTTATAAACATCTGTAACAGTTGAAGTTCCATCCTCGTCAATAACTTCTATGTAATACGTTAATTTGTTACGAGATGTCAATTGCTCACTTGTTATTGTTGCAACTTGCGAAGTTAATGAGCCTGAAGTGCTCAACTCTATATAAGTCGTCTCATTATCGAACTTATAAAATACTTTACCTATTACTGTATCTACCGCATTGGAAATAGCTACTTCAATCTCATAATTTTCGCTATCCATTGCGCGGTATGTACTTGGAGTATGTAGCAAGTCAATTGGTAACTCCGTAACAATCTCATCACGTAATAACTGATCTGGCGAAATAATACCAGGGGACGCGTTAATTGTACCTGGATTGTCCATCATAACCATCTCTGTACTACCCTCATTAGGCATACGATAGAAAATACCTTTGTCTGGCTTCGTTTGTTCATCGTCATTGTAAAATGCTTGAGAAACAACTGTACCGTTATTATTCCCATCTAAGACCGTTGGATCAACAATTGCTAACGTTCTTGCTGCGCTATTATGCATTCCGCCATCAGTCATAACTTTGAATAGGTTCGTCTCGTCTATAAGCTGCGTACCGTAATTGCTATTGAATTGTTCAGACGTAACGCTTATGACAGGCTCAGTTTGAACCCAGACTACAATAGCTTCATGGGCAGGAATTAACATACTACTGTATGAATTTCCTACATTCCATTGTATATCTTTCGCATCGTAACGATAGCGTAGTTCATAATCCTTGAACTCAATCGCCTCATCTGTATTATTATATATTTCAATAAATTCATAGGCATCTTTTGATGCGAAATTGGCTGAATCAGGTACCAATTCTGTAATAAGTAGATCTGGTTCTTCGTTTTCACTTGCAAAGCTCATGCCAACTGGTGCCATGCTGAAAATAATAGCTACCAATAACATAAGTGCTATTCCTTTGCGATGTTTAGCTGTAAACATGAATAAATTCCCCCTAACATTGATAATTACAATGATAGAGGGTGTATGTCATCACTATGTTTATTTCATATTAAGGTTCAGTAAAGACTGGTACAACTATTAGATCCACTTGGCACAACAAAAAAAAGGAGCATGGATATAATCCCATGCTCCCAATGACTAATCTAACGAAACAACTATTTTCTTCTGCTCGTAGTTGTTTCCCACATATCTGTAAGCCAAGCGTCAAAGCCTTCGCCTTTATCACCTTCGTAAGTATCATAAATATCCGAACGCATCTTTTGTAGCTTTTCTTTAAACTCTTCGAATGTATGACCTTCTGGTAAGCTCTTCTTAATTCTTAGCAAAATCTTACGAAGATTTTTGAATAGCTCTCCTTTATTTTTCGCTGGCATTTGTACATCTTCACCCATTTTTTTCAGCGTGCGGAATGCAGCTTCACGAACTTGGGATACTTGATCGCCTGTCAGAACATGCTGTAAAACTTTAATTGTCTCATCGGAGTTCCACCCAGCCAATTCATTAACAGCATCCAAACGATCTTTCCAGTTTGCAGTACGATTAACTGCTTTCTTAAGTTCTTCAAAATTTTCTGGAAGCTCACCAACAGCTTCATGGTTTTTATTATTCAAAATTCAATCTCCTTAATCATCGCCGCAATGGCATAATGATAAATTACATACTATTAGTTTCTATTATAGCACGAACGCAACTATTCTACCCACACTTGTTGATTAGTTTTTGATCGACTCAGCTGCAGCATTTAAAGCTCCAATAACTTTATCACACCAGCTATCAAATTCAGGATCATCCGTCTGATACTCAGGATGAGCGAATATATATTCAATCGTCTGCTTAATCCCTTGATCTAATCTAGTGGTTGCAACAAACTCAGGAACCAATCGTTTCAATTTTGAATTATCAAATACGACAGAGTTGCTCTTATCGCCTAATAATCCACCAGTAAATTCATTATCACATGCTGCTAAAAATTGTGATGAAACATGAACACTATTCAGTTTCACGCCAAGCGCATCAGCAATGATCTCATATATTTGATTCCATGTGACTGTTTCATCTGAAGTTATATGTACCGACTCTCCGATGGCATGAATATTACCCATTAATCCAATAAATCCTTTAGCGAAATCGCTATTATGTGTCATCGTCCATAGCGAAGTTCCATCCCCATGAATAATGACTGGCTTATTCTCAAGCATACGCTTAGCAACCTGCCATGATCCTTTTCTACCGTGTACACCTAGTGGAATCGAGCGTTCATCATAGGTATGACTTGGTCTAATAATCGTAATTGGGAAACCATTTTCTCGATACTGCTTGATCAAATAGTCTTCGCAAGCAATCTTATTCCGAGAGTATTCCCAGTAAGGATTCGATAACGGCGTACCCTCGGTAATTCTATAGTCAGATAGTGGTGTCTGATAAGCAGACGCCGAGCTAATAAATATAAACTGTTTTGTCTTACCGTTGAATAAACGATAATCTCTTTCTAATTGCGTCGGTTCAAATGCTATAAAATCAGCAACAACATCAAACTCTAAATGTTCAATGAGCTTTGATACTTGCTCTTCGTTATTAATATCTGCTTGAATGACATTCACACCTGTAGGCAAAGCCGTATTACGGTTACCTCGATTAAGCAAATATAGCTCATGTCCTTGTTCTAATAACTTCCCTGTAATTGCCGAGCTAATCGTGCCTGTTCCTCCAATAAATAGTGCTTTCATCTATCCACCTCCAAATTGTTTCCATTACAATGTACTTGCTTTACTTCCCTCTTACGTTATCATGTATGCGTTACCAAGACAATATGTAAAACCTATCAATTACTTTTCGGCGAAAACTGATAGATTTAATCTAACCAATGAGCAGGAATCGTTAGCGCAGATGGCAATTGGGTTTTACTATCACCATTAGCGGAATTGACTTGAGCTTGCGTAAGAAAGATACTGCCTATAAGATTAGCTCCACTGAGATTAGCATCTCTTAAGTCTGCACCAATCAGATCTGTTTTTCTCATATCCGCTTGTCTAAGATCCGCTGCAATAAATAGTACTCCTCTTAAATTAGCTCCTTTAAGACTAGCTCCTTTTAACTTTACACCAATACAATCTCTTCCTCTAATGATTTTACTATGTTGGAGACCTATTTTGACTTTGGCACGTACTAGTTCACTCGTTTGCAGCAGTAAGTCATTCACAAATGCTCTATGAGTTGGTACATAGAGTTCTAGCAGTGTTGTCGTATTGAGATTTGTAAGTTGTTCCGTTTCTACTATAGCCTTTTGTAATTGTTCATAAATAGGATGAGTATCCTCTAGACTAAGTGCTTCTGTTAAGTAATATAGCATTTCATGCAGCTGTTGCATAACTGGTAAAACATCGAACATTTCCTTCGCTAACTCTGGGTTATCTCGCCAGTTTTTTCCGTTATACGTCATTCGAGAAACCTTCTGACCTGCTCCAAAACATTCATACACTGTACAACCTCGTAATCCACTACTTCTTAATTGTTGATGGATACCACAACGATAATCCGCTTGTAGATGATGACATGGCGTCCCTCCGTCTTTATTAAAAGCGAAGTCAGCAGATTTGGCATAAGGTAACGCCACACAGCATAAACCAAAGCATTGTTCACAATCTGCACGATATGGATTTGGGCTATTGACGTTATCTATTAATTGTTGAAACACAATATTGTACACATCCCTTTACTAGCATCTATCAATATTAATATTACCATTTAAATGAAATATTGGGATATTTGTTTTGACTATGACACTTGCTAGCAAAATAATACAAATGAAGAGATGATGTCTTGGTGCATCATCTCTTCATTTATACACATTACTTTTTACTTGAATAAGGTTATTCTAATCCCGCGATCCAAGGTGATAATCGCAAGCTTACATCACTAGTATTTATTACGGCTCCAACTGTAAACCCAGTGAGGTTTTGAGATCTAAAGTTAATTGGGAAAGCATCATTTACACTTCCTGTTCCAGTAACTCGACCACCGAGTGATGATCCATTGATCTGATTGTATACAGCTAGATAATATACACTATTATCTAATAGTGTAATAGGTGCAGTTAATGGCAAGATGAACAGACCTGGAGATATGGTCATTGATACCGTTGTCACAGCAATAACCGTAGCTGTTGTTGAGCCTACAGGCTGTAAGACTGCCATTTGAAAACTTCCCGTATTGCCGCCTAGTTGAGTAACAAAGGTTGCAAGTCTGCTAATCGTTGTGTCCTGCCCATTATATACAAGGGCTCCAATAGCTTGGTTGTTTCCTGAACCTGCGTTAAATGAAATTAACGTGTCTATGTCGCCTACATTTAACGTTTCAATATATGGAGTATCTTCCCCTGTTGCTCCTGTTACTCCGGTTGCTCCCGTTGCTCCTGTTGCCCCTGTTGCTCCGGTTGCTCCTGTTGCTCCTGTTGCTCCTGTTGCTCCTGTTGCTCCTGTTGCTCCTGTTGCTCCGGTTGCTCCGGTTGCTCCGGTTGCTCCTGTTGCTCCGGTTGCTCCGGTTGCTCCGGTTGCTCCCCCTGCAGCTCCCGTTTCTCCTGCGGCTCCTGTTTCTCCTGTTGCTCCCGTTGCTCCTGTTGCTCCTGTTGCTCCTGTTGCTCCCGTTTCACCACTATCTCCTGTTGCTCCTGTTTCTCCTGTTGATCCCCCTGCAGGTCCTGTTGCTCCTGTTGCTCCTGTTGCTCCTGTTGCTCCTGTTGCTCCTGTTGCTCCTGTTGCTCCCGTTGCTCCCGTTGCTCCTGTTGCTCCTGTTGCTCCTGCTACTCCCGTTGCTCCTGTTGCTCCTGTTGCTCCTGTTGCTCCTGTTGCTCCTGTTGCTCCTGCTACTCCAGTTGCTCCTGTTGCTCCCGTTGCTCCGGTTGCTCCGGTATTTCCTCTGTCACCTTTTTCTCCTTTATATCCACGTGGTCCTCGCTTACCTCTATATCCTCTTTTACAACATTTCTCACATACCTTATGATGATTCTGCTTACACCTATAATCCTTATTACAGCAGCCTCTGTCTCTTCTTAGAGATTCATTTCTTTTTTTATTGCATTTTTTGTATTTACTCTGTTTCTTCTTGCATGAACTACTACGATAACTGGACTTTTTCAATTGCAGACACCTAGAACACCTTCTCAAGCGAATCATATTTTTAGTTGAACAATTATTTTCAACATACAACACCTCCATGTACATATATATGAGGTTGTATTAAGGTTGGATTGGGTAGATACCACAATGAATTTCACTTTGGGTATGAATCCAACATATCTACATTGTTTCGATGACATCATAGATATCCTAATTACGGAAGACTTAACTCTTTCAAAATAGAGAAAAACAGGTTGTATCTAAGAGTCAATGACTCACGATTCCAACCTGTCTCAATTTAATTTTCCCGTATATTATTCGTACTTCACTGTGTATTTAGGAGAAATAAGTTCAACACCTGTTATCAGTCTTAGCGAAAATAATTTTAGGAACTATTTGTGCCCAGTATACAGATATTTTTGATTCTGCATTTGCTTCTTTTGACAATCCACTTTTCGTTACTTTTTTCCAAGCTTGACTCGATACTTAGCTGGTGTTATCTCATATTCTTGCTTAAATAATCTTACGAAATAGTTCGTTTCTATACCAACCATTGCTGCCACTTCTTGTATCGATATAGTAGAATGTTGCTCCAGCAGTACTGCTGCCTTTTCAAGTCTTACTCTTTGCAAATACAAATGCGGATTAATGCCATACATCTCTTTGAACTTTCGTTGGAAATGCTGCTTGGAGTAGCCTACTGCGTAGGCAATATTAGAAATCATAAGCTGTTCATTATAATGCTGCTGCATATAGTTAACTGCATTTAGAATGGCATTCGTTGCTGTGGAGTGTGATTTATCATTCGCAGATGATGCTTGCTCTACTACTTGTGATGCAATAAGCGTCAATACATCATAGGCATAAAGTGATGCTACTCTGGAAGCATCCTCATCATCATTTTCAGGAGAATGCCAAATAAGAGCTAGCTTGTCCGATAACAGATTCATTTTCTCCTGTTGTAGTGCCATTGGTTTTAAGATGGGCATTTTAGAATTATGGATAAATGCTTCTGCATATGTACCCTCTATCCCAATATAACCTAGCAGCCAAGGTTCTTCACTAGATGGACTATAATCATGAGCTAATTTACTCGGTACGATCAATACCTCATTTTCTTTTAATCGAATATAAGGCATTTGCTGAAATTGAAAAGTCCCCGCGCCACCAAAACAAATAAAGCATTGTACTGTCGGAAAACCTATCGGTCGATATTGCGTATGCTGTCCATGCAAACCACAGCTATACAACGATATAGGTAGCGGAAAGTTTTGCTTATTATGGAATAATCGAAAAGGTAAAATCATAGCATCCTCCAATTCGAACGTAATCTCTTTTATTTCATACCATTAAAGCATATTTTTATCTCTAGCATATAGCATATTGTGAAAATAAAAACATTTACATAATAACTTTCATAGTAATGTTCATTTTCTACTATTTTTCAATAGCATTTCTACTAACTCTCTGTTCGCTATTTTCATTAGAATGAGAGGCATATTACATGGAGAGGATTGAACGATATGCGCGAAAAGTTAAGTATGAATATGGATTGGCTTTTTCAACTTCAAGATATACAAGGTGCTTTAAGTTCTTCACATGATGTTATTTACGGGCAAGCCAAAGCAGGGGGATTGAAAGGACCAGGTGGCCTAGAATGGAACGATAATCATTGGGATCTCGTGCAGCTTCCTCATGACTGGTCTTATCGACTACCGTTTGACCGTGAGAATGGTGTACCTGACTTCGGTTACAAAACTCGCGGCATCGGCTGGTATCGCAAAAAGTTCTTCCTTACGGAGGATGCTAAAAACAAGCAATTACATATTCATTTTGATGGCATCGCTACACATGCTACCATTTACTTTAACGGGAACGTAATCGAGCGGAATTTTAGCGGCTATACAAGCTTCTCAATAGATATTACAGATCGCGCTTTCTTTGGTGAACGACCAAACGTACTTGCAGTTAAAGCTGATGCCAAGCAATCTGAGGGCTGGTGGTACGAAGGTGCTGGTATTTATCGTAATACTTGGTTAACCACAACAGACAAGTTACATATCACCACAAGAGGGATTTGGGTTAATCCCGAGAAACAAGCAGATCAGCATTGGCATACTAACATTGAAACAACGGTTCGCAATGAATATGATGAGGATGCTAGTTTTACTTTGATTTCAAAATTGATCGATCCAGATCAAAGTGTAGTTGCTACTCATCGTACCACCGCAACAGTAGCGTCCTTAGAGCAAGCGACGATAGCACAATTGATTGAAATTGAAAATCCGATGATCTGGGATATCGAGCATCCACATCTTTATACGCTATGCTCTACGATTGAATACAATGGTCAAGTGATAGATGTAATAAATACGAACTATGGTTATCGCACGATACGCATATGTCCAGATACAGGGTTCTATCTGAATGATCGTCCTATCAAATTAAAAGGAACATGTAATCATCAGGACCATGCTGGTGTAGGTGTAGCATTACCTGACGAATTGCACAGTTATCGTATTTCTCGCCTTAAAGAAATGGGCAGCAATGCTTATAGAGCAGCTCATCATAATCCAGCACCAGAATTGTTAGATGCTTGTGATCGACTTGGTATGTTAGTTATGAACGAAAATCGCAACTTCGATAGTTCAGCTGAAGGACTCGGGCAAGTTACGAATATGGTAACTCGTGATCGCAATCATCCTTCTGTCATTATGTATAGCTTGTTTAATGAGGAGCCACTACAAAGCACTCCAATTGGTCGTAAAATGTTCAAGCGTATGGCGAACACTATTCGCAAGCTTGACCCAACTCGTCCTCTACTCGGTGCTATGCATGGTGGAGTTATGGAAGATGAAGGTACCGCGGACATTATGGATATTACCGGATTCAACTATATGAATGGAGCTTATGAAAATTTTCATATCAAGCATCCGAAGCAACCACTTATGGGCTCAGAAACGGTAAGTGCCTTCGCCACCCGCAACAATTATGAAAGTAATAATGAGCTTCAAGTATTTAATAGCTTTGATACAGAAAAAGCTGTCTGGGGCAATACAGTTAGGGATTCTTGGAAAACCATCAATACGAACGACTACATTATGGGCACATTCGTATGGACAGGCTTCGATTATCGTGGTGAACCGTCGCCTTATGAATGGCCTAGTGTAAGTACTCATTTTGGTATTATGGATACTTGTGGGTTCCCTAAAGACTCCTATTACTTATATCAAGCTTTTTGGCTCAACCGACCAGTGCTTCATATTGTGTCTCATTGGAATTGGCATGGTAAGGAAGGTCAACCGATCAAAGTCATGACACATACAAACTGTGAAGAAGTCGCAGTATATCTCAACGGACAACTTATTAACCGTCAAACAATCGATATTTATGAGCAATTTGCATGGGATATTCCATATGAACCGGGAACATTAACGATGGAAGGCTATATCAATGGACAATTAGTAGCTACGACTCATAAGCATACAACAGGCGAGGCTGCTGCATTAAACATTGAGCCTCACAAAGAGCAGCTACTTGGTGACGGCCGTGATGCCATCGTTGTTAACGTTCATGCGATAGATGCTGAAGGAAGATATGTACCTACTGCCAATCAGCTAGTACACTTTGAATTAGAAGGATCAGGGGTAATTTTGGGTAGTGGTAATGGTAACCCGAATAGTCATGAATCAGATATTGAACCTTACCGTATGCTTTTCAATGGCAGCTTACAAATCATTATTCAAAGTCAAATTGGTACAAGTATAGAGCCTATTATATTAACCTTCTATGGCAATGGCATTGAAAAGCAATCCATTACAATCCCTGTAGTACAGGTAGAAGAACTACCGTATATTGCTTCCGCTCGTGATCTATATATTAATGATTGGTTCGTTACACAGGAGACGCAAACGGAAAAGCCAGATCCACATGCGCAAGTTGATCTAACCGACATGAATACATGGGAAAAAATTGATGTAAGCTTTGGATTTAGAGAGAGCTTAAGGAGCAAAACTGGCTATGTCGTATATCGCACACAATTTGATAGTGAGCTCGTTGATTTCAAACGTGATCCGCATATGCTATTCCAATCTATAGGCGGCGATATAGAAGTCTATATCAATGGCTCAAAACAATTCGAACGGATGATCGAATGGTATAATGAAATTCAAATACCGCTAATTGAATTTGCGCAATCAGAGAAAATTGCGATGACCATTATCATTCGGATTGATCAAAACACACACACACCTGGTATAGGTGGCGCTACTTCGGTACGTTTAAATAATGAGATTTAGCTTACGTTATCAAGCTTGATAACGTAAGCTAAACCAACCCCAACTAGTAAGCACCTTAATAAGTGCCACTATTGGGGCTGGTTCTATCTCAACTATTATCGTATTATCATTTTGCATTTACTATCACGCACTAACATAATTGCTTCCAGCAATATTTTTCGCTTTCTTTTTGAGTTTAGCAGCTGTGAGCGATATCTCAGTCAAATCAGTATATTGATCTGCATCAACATTGATTACCGCTATGGAAATGCTAATAAAGGGGAATTTTTTCAAGCGATGATCTCTATCTAATGAAACAATATAGTTTTTGGAGTAATCTTCTATTGAATAAAATTGTTTTTTCTCCTCTTCAAATGTAGCAATGATTTTTTCACAATACTCATTTACAAAGGGCTGAGAAATAATTGTCACAAAGTCATCGCCACCAATATGACCAACAAATAGCTCTGGTAACGTTATTGATGCGAGAGTTTTGCCAACCCACTTAATTACATCATCACCAAACTTAAAACCATATGAATCATTATAGGCTTTAAAATGATCGATATCTGCATAAACAATCGAAAATGTCTGCTTATGTTCTAACTTGTAGCGAATATATTGTTCGATGCTTTCATTACCTGGAAGCCCTGACAATGGATTTTGTTGAATTGCATTTTTCAGTCTATACTCTGTCATGAAGGTTAACAACTCATACACTGGAATAACGCCTATGAACTTACCTTCTTCTGTTACAAGAATATCATCATAAATATCCTCATACGATCTTGCCATCGCAACTCTTGATATTTCATCCACCTTCATTGAACAATCAGCGATTAAAACATTCGAATACATGACGTCTTTTAGCTTCTTTTTTAAATTTAATGACATGCCATACTGGGTTCCTAATAGGCCATACATGTCCACACTTCTAATAATACCGATTGCTATATCATTTTTTAATACTACATATGTACGCATGTATGATTTTTGCACTTTAATTTGATTTACCAAATCATCTAACTTCTCATTCTCATCTACTGTATGTCCTGGTTGTATATGAATTTCTTTCAAACTCGGAACAACATTCCAGTTTTCCAATTTTCGTACACTCCAATGTTAAATAGTTAATTAAATCCTTTATAAAGAGTTCACTATTACTATGTGATTTTACGATTTTGTCGAATAATCCCCAGAATATGTGAAGGGATTGTTGATGGATTTTGATGTGGTCTTGCTAATAGATAGCCTTGTGCATACTCTACTCCCATACGAACAAGCATAGCAAGTTCTTCCTCTAGCTCAATTCCTTCTGCTATTAAACCAATATTCATTTTTTTAGTAAACGTAATAAATGCTTCAAGTATACATTCTTTCATCCTATCCTGATGAATATTTTGGATAAGCGAGCGATCAAATTTAATATAATCAGGACAGAGCTGAGCAATTGTATTAAGCGAGGAATAACCTACTCCGGCATCATCTATTGCAATACGATAACCTTGATTACGATAATATGCTAAACATTGCCTTGCCTTAGTAAAGTCATCGATAGAACTCTGTTCTGTTATCTCGAACACTATATTATGAGGTTTATATCCACAACTTTGTAGTGCCTCTAACGTTCTTAATGATATTAACTCAGAAGCATTAATCATTTGCGGGGATATATTGAGAAATAACAGTTGTTGCATTGAATCCAAACGAGCATTTAATATCGCTTTTTCCTGTGCTAGACGTTCAAGTGTATGCAACTGACCAAACTGCTCCGCTATTGTAAATAACTGCAAAGGGGAATGAAGTATACTATGGACTGGCCCTCTTGATAATGCTTCATAACCCATCACATTTCCTGAATCGAGCTCAATAATTGGCTGATATAATGTATGTATACTCTGATCGTTCAGCACAGTTAGCAATTCATTCTCCAATTCACTATACTGTTGCGTTTCACTTATTACATGTTTCAATGACTTTCTCATGTAGTATTCATCCTATCAAATCTTAGATTTATGATTCTAATAATTTCATTCTAACATTCGATATAACGAAACAGATTAATCAGGTGTAAAATATATGTAAAAACAGTAAAAATAAGCTGTCTCCGATTATATCGAAAACAGCTTATCTACTTCACCTAAGAGTAGTATGCGAAATAACAGTTACATCATGTTACATTGTGAGTTTAAGGTATTTTCACTAACACTTCGTAGACAGTATTTGGCTTAATATTTCTAATCATGCTATCTGCAATATAATGACCATTCACGTAAGTTTCCATTAATCGCAGTCCCGCTTCTCGCTTCATAACAATATGTAGCGTTGCGCATCTAAATTCTCGTTTGACCGTAACCTCGTTCCATTCTGTTGGTAGCTGAGGCTTAATCTGTATGCCTTCACTAGTGCCTTTAATACCGAATAAACCATCAATTAGACAGCGATACATCCAAGGAACTGTGCCTGTATTGAACAGCTGACTCGAACGTCCTGCCGTACGAGGGATTTGTCTATATGCTCCGCGATAATAGTTAGGTATAAATACTGGTAACTGACCTCGCTGTACAATATCCTCTAGTGTCGGCCCTGGTAGCATTTTTCTAAGCAAACGATAAGCATTTTCTTTCTCACCTACAGCATAAAGCCCGTAAATATAGAATGCCGCAGCATGATTGTATACAGCACCATTTTCTGCGGAACCAGGATGTTTTTGAGTTACTCTACCTACATCCTCTCGCATGGCTGTATAAGAAGGAGCCAGCTTTTCAACGCCATATGGTGTTTCTAATTGCTCCTTAACCGCTCTAATTAACTTCTCTTGCTGCTCATTATTAGCAGCACCGCTCAATAGTGCCCACCCTTGTGGATTGATAAAAATCCTGCCTTCACTATCGGTGCTAATCCCGAAAACAACATTGTCATCTGTTATGCCTCTTGCATACCAATTGCCATCCCATAAATAGGTATTAATAATATCATTCGTTTCTTGCGCTGCCTGATGATAGTTATTGCTAATATGGTTTTGACCACTATTTTCACATATATTAGCCCAAACCATACATGCATAAGCTGTAGCAATGGTCAGCCATCCAGAAACACCTTTGCCTTTATAACCAACCATATTCATAGGATCACACCAATCACCTTGATTGATATAATTCAGTCCTCGACTATCTCGATCATGGATTAACCATTGCATCGCTCGATCTATATGTTCAAATATTGATGCTAGTTCCTCACTATCTGCAAATGGTACTTGTTCATCCAATATTGCATAATCATTTGTTTCATCTAAATAAGTACTTAAGCAAATAGGTAACCACACACAATGATCCGTGTGCGGGACTTGATTAATATATTTCAACTCGGCATCCTGATGTAAAACAATACCATCTGGCATGGCACCACTTACTTTTTGTTGGCTCAATGCCAGTAGAAAAGCTTCTCTAGCTATTTGAGGTTTAATATAACTCATCCCCATATGATCCTGGAGGAAGTTACGGGTTTGTGGATCTGTCGTGAGACGATTCGTTATTCCGTGATAATAGATTTGGCGGGGCAACCAGTGATTAACAAAGTTATCTAGATCAGAATCCGGAGTTTCAATCTCAATGCACCCTTTACCTTCTCTAATGTATGCATCATATTCTCGCCTAGCTAATTCGAAACCATCTTCATTATCCGAGTTTTTATCTATAAAATAAGCTTTTCGAATTTGTGCAATTTGTTCGTCATTGTTAGCTGGTCCAAAGATAAATCGATATGATTGCTCTTCTTCTTGAAGCAGATTTATTCGATATTGAAGGACAGCTACTGGCGTTTCGTATCGTGCATCTCCTTTTCCCAGTTCTTCATTACTAATTGCAGAAGGCATTGAAATTCCACCTTCTCCTTCAAATGCTTCATGATTAACTTCCCATGCAGAAGGTTTCTGGTCAGCTAGTAAAAAGGTTTTATCGTTAAATTCTTTTATTTTGTCATATTCATGATGTTTTTGATAAGGAGTAACTGATGAACATACAATTCCTTGTAAATTTTCATTGTATTCTCCAGATTGATTCATCCACGACATGTAACCGACAGTAAAATAAGGGTAAATGCTTATCTTACGTTGCCGCTGTGAAAGGTTCTTTACCTTCACTTGCCAAAGCTCCATAGCATCTGCTTTAGGCAAACTTAAGCTCATTTCTATTAATATTCCATTACATTCAACGTTCCACACGATGTCGCTCTTACCAACAGCAAAAGAAAAGTTATCTGCTGGCTTGCGTACAGGTTCGTATGGAGCAGAGAAAACTTCTCCACTTTCCTCATCCTTCACATATAGAAAGCGACCAGGATGATGAGCATAGTAAGGCTGCTCAGGTTGCATAAACGATTTGGCTTCCAAATTGGGAGCATGGGAGTATTTTGCGGGTTCTGGTTGCATGAACTGGGTTACAGCATATCCGCGACAATTCATATGAATCATCATTTTCTCATTCCATAAAAACCCTGATGCCTTAGGTAGAAGAGTTGCACTTTTCAATTCATAGTATTCGTTATTTTTTGTTGCATGGATCAATATGATCACCCTTTCCCACTAATCTTATAAATTTTTCCGGCTCTTGTCTCTATATTCACTTGGTGTTAGTCCGGTATACTTTTTGAAAATTTGTCCGAAATACTTTACGTCCTCGTATCCAACTCTATTGGCTACTTCGCTGACTTTGGCAGGTGAGGTTGCTAGAATTTCAGCAGCTCGCCCAACCTTCTTACCAGTAACGTAATCGACAAATTTCATACCCGTTTCCTTTTTGAAGATTTCGCTGAGATGATTCGGATGAAGATGTACAAACTCAGCTACCTGTTGCAATCTCAAATCCTTTCCAATTTGCTCCTCAATATAGACGATTGCTTTTTGGATATGTGCAGTCTTTCCTTCTGCATAATAATGATGATAAAGTTTCATAATCATATGCAGATGTTGAAACAGAGTATCACTAGGGTTACGATCAAGCTTATATTGCAGGGATGGCAAACTCACTTCCTGTGATCCCTTCCGACCAATGGCCGAAAGTACTCGATCAATCCATCGATGTGCTGCTATAACAACCGACTGAATAGCACTCTCAAGTGATTGAGGTGTAACCTCTGGGTCATCAAGCAGATGATTAATATAGCTTTGCACCCATAGTTTCAGCGCTATAGGATCATCTTCAAGAAGTTGTAATGATAGCTCCATCTCCTCTTCATAGGAACAAACGGTCGTTCCACCTTTTCGATGCTTAATATCTTCATACTCCCATTGATTTTGCTCTAGCAGCGATTGATATGATTTGGCTGTTACCGCTGTCAAGTATGATTCATGCCATTGACTAGGATAATCAATCTGCTGACCAGCAACAACCGTTAGCTGACATTTCAGTAAACGACTGATATTCTCAAAGATCACTCGACGCATCTGCTTCTCACTCTCTAATTTACCCATTGATATAGCGACAATTACATTATCTTTATATACGAAACTTATGCAAGGAATTAGATCCGCAACCATATTATCAACGCCGAATAAAAGTAACTCCTGTTCCAAAGCAGATTGCCCCCAGCCCTCGGCCGATATAACAATGATTTGCCATCCTTGATGACATTGTTCTAACGTAGAAAAACTTTTCTCAAATAGAATTCCGACCTCTTGCTGTAACTGCTCCCCATCAATAATGTAGCGTTTTAAGAGACGATAGCGATCCTCTCTATGTTTCATATGATCCTTACTTTGGGTAACTCGGCGCTCCTCTACCCGTTGCTTTGCCTTTAACACGGTTCGAATAATATCCTCCGGTCGACTCGTCTTTAACAGATAATCGCTAACTTGTTGACGTATTGCCTGCTGTGTATACATAAAATCATCGTATCCTGTCAATATAATAATCTCAAGATTAGGAAATATCTCTTTCACTTCCTCTGATAGTTCCAATCCCGTCTTACCGCTCATTCGAATATCCGTCATTAAAATATCTGGTCGTTCTTCTTCAATCCGCTCAAGAACCTCTTCAGCAGACGAAGCGAGAGGCAGTAAGGTTAGACCAAGGTCTCCCCACTTTATTACTTTTTCTAACCCTGTACGAATAATTACCTCATCATCCACGATCATAATTTTCATAAGGACCCTCCAAGAATGGAATAGAGAAAGATATTCGAGTACCGTTATTCGGTCTGCTCTCTATTTGTAAACATGACAGCAAACCATAGTGTAGACGAAGTCGTTCATTTACATTTCTCAAACCATAACTAGCCTCTGGACCATATACAACTGCAGATTGTTCTAATTGATTGCGTACATTATGTAATCTATCTTCCGTTATGCCAATACCATCATCAACAACAAGAAAATTCATATCGTTCCCTTGCTGCTCTATATAGATACCAATGCTACCTTTTCCAGCCTTTTTCTGAATACCGTGAATCATGGCATTTTCAATGAGAGGCTGTAAAATTAGCTTCAACATGAATTTATCCTGTAAGCTTGGATCTACGATAATATCTACCTCAAACTTATCTGGATAACGAATAGACTGTATGTCTGTATAGTTCCGAATATGTGCAAGCTCTTGATGTACGGGACAGAATTCATTTCCTTTATTCAAGCTGAATTGAAGTAGATCACTTAATGCTCCTACCATATTTGAAATTTGTTTTTCTTCTGACATAAGCGCCATCCAATGTATAGATGATAATGTGTTATATAGAAAATGAGGATTAATTTGCGCCTGTAAAGCGCGAATATCTGCCTCCTTCTTACGCGTCTCATCTCTTATAAGCTGATCTTTTAACTCCTTAATACGAGAACCTAGCTTATTGTAGCTCTCTCCTAATCTTCCTATCTCATCTCTTGATTGAGCATGATAGATTGGCATAAGATCATCGGTGTTCACCTTTGTTAACAGCCGAGTTAACATACGTAATGGATTAGTTACTCGTTGGATGACAAAGAGGACAAGCCCACCGTTAATAATAATGGAAGATAGTACAGCAACCGCTGTTAAAATTAATATAAAGCGATTTTGGGAGCTATATAGATCGTATGGCAACATACCAATAAAATTCCAGCCGTTCGTCTTTTGACTATAGTAGAGTATGGTCTTCTTGGCTGATCCTTCTCCATACACCGTTTCACCGTATAGTCCTTCATTGAATTGACTTAAAGTACCTGGAAATAACTCATCAAAAGATTTTACAAGCCATTCTTTCTCAGTTGATGAAATGACATTGCCATGTTCATTAATTAATGCGACCTTACCATTACCCTCACCAAGATTAGCCTCTGACCAATACTCAGAGAGTTCGTTTTCATCTAAACTAATGACAAGCCATCCTAGAGTTTCATATGAATAGATACTTCTCATTGGTCTAATAAGTGACATAACTTGATGCTGACCTGAAAAATCAGATACCGTATAAACTCCGGTCCAGATCTTGTCAGTCACATTGTATAAATCAACTTGATCAGACAAATTTGAAGAGTAGATGGCTGTATTAGAAAGAGAGGTATTCGCATTTTTAGAATAAAGTGAAATGTTTGATATATATTTTTTTGAGGTAGATAAATTCATCATAAAATCTAGAATTCTTGCTTGATGTTGATTATCATCCACTTCTGCGCTAAGAAATTTTTGAATGTCATTCTGGCCAATCATAAATAAGGAAATATTCTCTATGTCATCAATAATAAAACGTAGTTTATCTTCCATCTGCTTAAGCGTATCGATTCCAGATTGATTGACTTTTTCCTCGGTTACTAGAGAAGAAACTGAATAAGTAAAGACTCCTAAGGATAATAGAGGAACTAGTGTAGAGATCATAATAATGACTGATAGTTTTCTTCCAAGAGAGTTACTCATCCATTTGACCATTTCGTTACCCTCCAGAGAAATTAGGTTACTTCGCTAGCGATGCAACTTGTGCATCCTGTATTTTTTGAGCAATCATGACAGGATCGCCACCAAGTAATATTTCTTGAAGTCCATTATTCAGTACATCTGCTATCTCAGAATTAAGGCTGCTATCATATACGGGACTAATGCTTATTCTTTGAACAAGCTCATTCAATTCAATAAAAAGAGGACTTACCTTGCTCTCATCGAGTGAAATTTTGTAGCTGATTAAAGTATTACTGTCGAGTGTAGCTTGTTGACCTTTCGGTCCTGACAACGCATAGAACAACTCCATTGCAGCTTCTTTTCGTTCTCCAGTTAAATTAATATTGACGCCAAGTCCTGTGCCAACAACTCCGGATGTCGATAATGCCGCACCCTTTCCGCCTTCTATTGGAGGAAGAATCATAACATGTGTATGGTTCAGTACATCAGACATAGCATTCTTCACGATGGAGGATACTGCCCAACCACCATTAATGACCATCGCTGATTTTCCATTCAAATATAACTGCATCATTTCGTTCTCATCAATACTGTTATAACCAGATTGAAAAGCTCCAACTTCTTTCAAGTTTTGTAATACTTCAAGTGCTCGTATGAACTCAGGGTCGGTAAATGACGCACTATCTTGATTTCTCACCCTTTCAATCCAATCTGATCCTGTAATTCTATCGGCTAATGTACTAAAAATTGTGGACTGTACCACCCAGGTTGACTTGTTACCTAATGCAATTGGAATTATATTGTTACGGTTAAAAATTTCAATGGCTTGCAATAGTTCCTCCCATGTCGTAGGAACTTTGACCTGATATTGATCGAATATAGCTTTGTTGTAATATATAAATGAAGTAGGAGCTAAATTCATTGGAACAGTGTATATATGATTGTTTACGGTGTAACCATCGAAAGATCCAGGGAGAAAGTTATTTTTCCATTCTTCCTTATCCGCTAAAAAATCATCAATGGGCTGAAGATGTCCAGCCTTGACGAAATCCTTGGTCATAGCATCCGGCCACATTACAAACAGATCAGGCATTTCATCTGCTGCAGCCAGTGTACGCAATCTAGACTTTAGTCCATCTGTGGATAGTCCCTCTTCTTCTATAATAATGTTTGGGTGTGTTGCACGAAAATCCTCAAGAATAGTACGTATCGCCAGTGCCTTTCCATCTTGAACAATCCAATTATGCATAATGGTAAGCTTAATAGGTTGTGGAGTATCCATCACATTTCCACTCTCCCCTATGAGGCTACAACTAATAAGTAACATCGTGGAGATAAGCAGTATAATCGATCGAAGAAGTAATATTTTCATTTCGCCCTCTCCTTTACGATTGTCTACATAACCGTGATTTTCATATTATTTTCAGCTCGTTAATTGTGGATAAATTTTCCTTATATTATCACTATTAATTATCCTATAACTACATTCTTTTCACAATATTAACTTTTCATAAAGTATAATGCTATCCTGTTTGTTCCTATAAATAAAACCCAATAGTTAGAAAAAGCCGCCTGATTACAGTTAAGTAATAGCAGGCGGTTTGCTAGAAAGATATTAAGATTATCTCTTAGCTGCAATTTCTAATCCAAGCGTATTCAGCTTCTCATATGCTTCTTCAATTGAAGATTTTCCGAACATAACAGATTGCATCGTTGCCTTATAAGTATCGACCCATTCGGAATATCCTTCAGCTATAGGAAAGAATGGTAATGCCTTGTCTAATGCAACATCATAAATCTTTTTACCAAGCTTTTCTTGCGGTGTAAGATTTGGCTCTAGTGCCGTATAAATCTCCGGATTAATTGGAATACCACGAGTTAATGCAAGTGCACTACCTGCCTCAGCATCTGTAATAAACCATTTCAAAAACTCTTTTGCTTGCTCTTTATTTTTGGAATTAGCACTAACAGATAAGAAGATTGTTGATTGTGCCCAACCGCCACCTGCTTCGCCTACCGGAAGGTTCACAACATCAACTTGCCCTGGAAGCATACTCTCGAGTGCATTAACCGATCCTGTAGTTGCTCCACGCGTCATCACTACTCCTGAACCCATTGGATCAGAAGTAGGATCATTCTCCAATAGAGCTACCTGCTGTTCTGCTGCTGGTACAATTTTATCTTGACGTAATTGAGCAAATGTATTGTGATATTCAAAAAATAAATCCTTTTCTAAAGTAAATGTTTTTCCTCCATCACTCATTAGAGGTTTTCCACCATTCGCGGTTTGATACCACAGATACCAGTCCCAAAGGTCTGACGTATCAGAAATACCATATTGACCTTCTGGTAGTTTTTCTTTTGCTTTGCGACCAAATTCAAAATACTGTTCCCAAGTCCAGTCCTTTTGTGGTAGATCAACACCAGCAGCCTCAAGTGCTGTTTTGTTGAATGCAATACCTTGAGCATTTTGACTTAGCGGAATACCATATAGCTTGCCATCAATTTTCAAATTCTCAATTACGTTGGAGTCAACAATACCTGACAAATCAATATCAGATAGATCTTCCAATGTTCCCTTACCAACATACTCTTGAATATATGCTGCATCCATTTGTAATACATCTGTAATAGACTTAGATGCTGCTAACGTTGGTAGCTTTGCCCAAAAAGCATCCCAAGCCAAATACTCAGGCTTAAAAGTAACGTTAGCATGCTGTTTTGTATAAATTTCAAGTGCCTTTAAAGTCGCTTCATGTCTAGTATCTGGCCCCCACCACATAATTGTTAACTCGACTGGCTTCGCATCATTATCTGTAGAATTACTTACTGAACCATTATCCGTTGTCTTTGGTGTATTGGTTGTTTTACCTTCGTTAGTGCTGTTGCTTCCACATGCTGTAAGAATAAGCAGCATAGCTAACATGAACAATCCCATACTTTTTGACCATTTTTTCTTCATGACTTTAATCCCCTCTCAATTTTCGATTAGATGAAACTAACTAACCTTTAATCCCCGTCGTTGCAATACCTTCGACGAAATGCTTCTGTGCGAGAAAAAATATAATCGCAGAGGGAACAATTGATACCATAGCCATCGCAAGCATCGGCCCCCACTGGATTTCAAATTGGTCAATGTACATGCGCAATGCAAGACCTACTGTGAATTTATCGACTGAGGTCAAATAAAGCACCTGTGCAAAGAAATCATCCCAGCTCCAGATGAATGTAAAAATTGCCACAGTCACTAGTGAAGGCTTAATAAGCGGGAAAATAATTCGAAGGAAAATTCCGTATACAGATGCCCCATCGATTTTCGCTGCTTCATCAAGATCTCGTGGAATTCCACGAATAAACTGTACAAGAAGAAAGATAAAAAATGCACCACCACCAAAAAAATGTGGCAATATTAATGGGACATAGCTATTAACTAAATTAAGTTTATTGAAGAGAATGTATTGCGGTACGATAGTAACCTGAGTAGGCAACATCATCGTCATTAACAAAATGGCGAACCAAAATCCTTTTAACCGGAAATTCAATCGGGCAAAACCATAGGCTACGATTGCTGCAGTAATTACTCCTCCTGCTACATTCCAAAGCTCCATAAGTAATGTATTACCGAAGAAATGAGCAAAGGTATGCTCGGAAGGTGAGAATGACCAGCCTTGAATATAATTGTCCCAAATTGGTTCTGTTGGCCATAGGGACGGACTTTTCATTTCTTCGATCGATTTCAATGATGCGCCTAACCACCAAAACACTGGATAAATCATAAAGATAGAAAACAATATGAGCACGATATGTTTCTGCTTATTTTTGAGTTGATTCATCATTTGTCCCCCTTCCCATCTGACTCATAAAACACCCAGTAACGAGAGACAAAGAAATTCAACGCCGTAATAATAGCTACAATAACTAGCAATACCCAAGCAAGTGCAGACGCATAGCCCATCTGAAAATGCTTAAATGCCTTCTCATAGAGGAACAGAGCATACATATAGGTGGAGTGCATCGGACCACCCTTTGTAATAATGAGTGCAGCGGTAAACATTTGGAAGGAACCGATGATACCTAATATCAAATTAAAGAACATAACTGGAGATAACATTGGTAAAGTGATATGGAAAAACTTTCGTACTTTTGCTGCTCCATCAACAGAAGCCGATTCATACAGCTCAGAAGGAATTTGCTTAAGTCCTGCCAGAAAAATAACCATCGTTGAGCCAAATTGCCATACATTAAGTAATACGAGTGAGCCAAGTGCTGTATCAGGATTGGAGACCCACCCGATTCCTTGAATGCCAAACCAAGAAAGCATTTCATTGACGTAACCATCTAAACCAAATATATTTCTCCAAAGTAGAGATACTGCAATGCTACCGCCAATTAGCGATGGAAAATAAATTACCGTTCTATAAAAATTCATCCCTTTTAGTTTTTGATTAAGCAGTAATGCTACTAAAAGCGAAAAGATTAATTTTAACGGCAATGATACTAATACGAAAATAAAAGTCACCCTTAAGGATGCAGTAAAATCATCGTCCCTAGTAAAGATTTTTTTGTAATTATCTAGTCCTGACCATTCTGGATCTGAAAGTAATGAATAATCCGTGAAAGAAAGATAGAATGATTGCATAATCGGCCATAACGTAAGTAATAAAAATCCAATCAACCATGGAGATATGAAGATATACCCCGCCAAGTTATTCATGCCATTTTTTGAACGTTTACGCTTAATGGGCACGGTATTATTTTCATTCTTATCAGTCTCCATACGAATTTCTCCCTTCTCATATTATCTACTGATAACATTAAAGGAATAATCTAAGAGCGAACAGGTGAGGAAATCAACTTGAATAGGTGAAAAAATAAAGATAAATACGCTCTAGCCATTACAAACAAGGACCACAAGAAACAATATCGTGAATGAAACAAAAAACACATCGCTTTATGAGCATTCAGCCCATAAAGCGATGTATTTAAGCTTTCTATTTTTGGCTCAAAACCAAAATCAATGCTTGAATATCAATCAAGGTTGATTTTGATGTCTTCACACCATTTGATGCATTTGGGCTCCATTAAGGTCAAATAACGACTTCTATGTCCGTTAGAATGCCATTCGACCCTAATATTCACAAATAACGGCTTTCGATAATTTGAATTATTGCTTGGCTGTTAAATCTTAAGATCAGATCTCCATAATAGCTGTACGGCAAACTAGCAATCGTTGATATTGTGTGACTTCTGTTGCTTATCAATATAACCACTGGATTTCCCCTATCAGAATCCAATTCATTTTTCTCTCAGAATTACTCTTAATTTTATTTCTCCCATATCAATTCAGCACCGTCAAGAACAGAATACCAAGGATTAGTACTTAGCTTCATAGCTAATTTTTCAGAATCAAAATCTGTATAATATACAGCGTCGACCATTTCGCTTTCTGGAATTTGAAAGATAAATTCTTGCTCATTACGTACTTCTTCATTATCCATAAGTTTTCTTGAATGCGAATTTGCGATAGATTCTTTATAGTGTAAGAAGACCACATTCTTTTCCTCACCATTAATTTCAAGGGTAATCGGATGCGTCATACTTGTCGATTGATAACTAATCCCATAATAATGTGTAACGAGCTGATCTTTATTTTGTGTTTCAATTTTAATTACATCTTCTGAGTAAGGTACAACTGTTGCATAAACAAATACATATAAGTAAGCTCCTATGAGAATTAAAGCTGTAATTAGTACTGATAATCCTGAAATCATAATTTTTTTATTTAGCCATTTTTTTTGAATACGCTTAATGATTAATGTCTCTTTATCGACGGGAATAATAAGATTCCGCTTCATTGCTGCATATTCATTCGCACATTGCTCACACTGTTCAAAGTGCTCTTCTACCAGCTTCTTCATCTACAAACTCCGAATCTACTTGCCACTTCTTTTTCTTGTAATAAGAGAAATATGTATTTTTAGCAATAGTAAAAAGCCACGCTCGAATATCCTTAGATCCATCGAAACTATCAATTGATTTTAATGCTTTAAAAAACGCTTCTTGAGTAATTTCCTCAGCTATACTTTCGTTATGAGCTAATGATCTAAGATATAAATATACTTCTTGAAAGTACGCGCGATAGATTTCCTCAAATCTCATATTTTCACTCCTTTCACTAATATAACTTCTAACTTTTCATTACGTTACAAGAAAAATGTTTTTTTATTTGTAGTTCTTTAGAGTCATCCGTTTTTGTAATCATAACAAAAAAATCCAGTCAGAGATGTTACGCTCTTTTCATAGCATCAATATCTATATTCGCTCTAGCTAATTTGATTATTTTATTGTTATTTTCCCACTCATAAACTTCGGAACAACCGCCCTCACCAACTTTTCCACCAATCAATGCACTCATTTAGAAATCCTTCCATTCTGAAGGTAACAAACCCTTATAAATATGTCAAAACTGTGAATACTGTTAATTTTTCGCATGTATTATACCATAAAATTACATAAAAATCAAGTGTTGTTTCATTAACTGTCCCCATGTTATAACAGAAATGAGGTGATAGATAATGGAAAATAAGAGTTTAACTGCGCTTATCAGTGCATTCTCAAGAGCGTATCATACTGAGCATAATCAGATTAAAATTTTTGATGATCAAATTGCTAGACAACTATTAACCGATGAAGAATATGAGAATATTTCCAGTAATATGTCTCAAGCAATAGCGTTCTTCCAACCTGAATTTGATGGTTCACAGGAGCAAGCGCTACGCAGGATTAATGATTACCAACTTTCTCCTTCTCCAATTGGTAGAGCCGCCTTTGCAGAGCGAGCACTAGAGCTTGCAACTACACTCGGCGCCAGACAATATCTCATTTTTGCCGCAGGTTATGACACCTTCGCTTATCGCCAGCCGAAGTGGGCATCGCAATTACAAATCTTTGAAATCGATCATCTTTTTACTGCTACCGACAAACTCAGACGTGTATCCACCTTAAATATGATTAAACCCTCAAATCTACACTGCATTTCAGCCGACTTTCTCGAAACTGACTGGCAGAACCTTCTACTAGCCTGCCCAGCTTTTAACAGAAATCTAATCAGTTTTAGTAGTCTGCTAGGAATTAGCTATTATTTGCCTAAGGATGTATTTAAGCATCTCTTGTCTACTATTGCTTCGATGATTCCGAGCGGGAGCAGTATCGTTTTTGATTATCCCGATGAGCATACATTCACTTCTCAAGCAGCTCAACGTACACAAAAGCAGGTAATGATGGCTGCTCAAGCAGGTGAACCTATGCAGGCCAGTTATTCTTATTCTGAGTTGGAGCAAATGTTAGCATCTGTTAATCTGCTCATCTATCAGCATTTGACTCCTGCGGAAATTACCGGAGAGTTGTTTCAAGCTTATAATGAAAGTCAGCCTGAAAATAAAATAACAGCGTTCGATAATGTAAATTATTGCTTGGCAGTTAAATCTTAAGTTCACTGTACGCCAAACAGGGCGAGTTACAAACACTCCCCCTGTTTGGCTATCTTTTTCTACTGAAATGATGATACTCCTTCATAGCAACTAGTATGCTTAGAGTTTTGTATACTATCCAATTCCTCATAATAATTAGCGCGCTAATATATTGAGTACTTGTTCACTTATAATATACATCGCCTTAGCGTCTTGTTGCGAAACCACTAGTGCATAAGCCCCTTCAATCAACGCTTGAATAGTAATCGCTAAGTTCACAGATTCCTGCTTATCAAAACCTGAACTTTCAATTTTTGCTGCAAATGTGTTAATCCAACTTTCATAAACTTCTTCACACGTTTCCCGAAGAATAGTATTCGTATCTGACACTTCTCTGGCAATCGCAACTAATGAAAAAATATCCTTAGATTCCTTCTGCATTTCAATCTCATTTGCTTTATTCTTCAAATGATTATGAATAGCTAATGCAGCGTCAGACTCTTTTGCTAATGCGTCCTCGATACGTTGTTTAATAATTTGACCTGTTCGTATAATCGCTTCTTGTGCAAGCTGTTCTTTCCCATTCTCAAAATAATAATAAACTGATCCTCTTGGTGTATTACTTTCTTTTGATATTTGGTTCAATGTTGTTGCATGATACCCTTGTTTACGAAATAGACGTGACGCAGCCATTAGAATCTTCTCTTTTGTAGTAATCTCCATATTTTTTCACTCTTTCTAAATGCTATTCATTTCATTTTAGCGAAAAGAGTAATTAATTCCAACTATGTTGACATTATTAATAATATTACATAAAATATGTTGAGGGATTATACTGAACGGTCAATATAATTAGGAGATGAAAAAATGAATAATGAGGACAGATTGCCTAGAAACGCAAAAGAAGGTATTTTATTTTTACTAATTATTTCAATAATATCCGTGAACACAATAGCGCCTATTATTGTGGGACTGGAACGTGGATTTAGTAAAGAAGTATATCTAGATACTTTAAAGATTATCCCGATCATGTGGGTAATCGTCGTTTTATTAGTTAGATTAGTTGCTGGACCGATTGTTGGCAAAGTAATGCCAAAATTCGTAGGACAAACGGATGGATTTAATGCCCGAGTTCTATTGAATACGATATTGAATGTTACCGTATTATCTCTCGTGTTATCGATTATTGGAACTTGGGTTGGTATGAAACAAATCAGTCTAGAACCATTTCAAAACTTCCTTCACATTTGGCCAAGAAATTTTGGTGTCGCATTCTGGATTGAACTATTAGTTGCACAACCAATCGCTCGCTTTGCTATGAAAAAACTACATCAAAGTCAGGCACGTAAAGCAGCAAGTAACACTCAGTTGAATCAAAATTAATCATATTGTACATTCTAATATTGCAGCAACAAAACAGCCAGTCAGAGACGTATTCTGACTGGCCATTATTATGAAATACTTGATTGGATCTTTTCCATTTCAACTGAAGCTAATATAAATGCACCTACACCATGCAAATCATTTTCGCTCGTAGGTCTGGTCACATAGTTTTGATAATCACCTGCTGAAGTACCGATACAAATTTTAGGAAGTATAAAGTGCTTGTCAAACTCAATCGTTTCCAGCAATCCCTGATAACCCCTATTGGCGGCGACGAATGAATCTTCCCCCACAAGCCCTCTTTGATAAGCTTTTGCAATCGCATATACGAACAAGCATGTACCTGATGTTTCTAGCCAATTATCTTCTTGCTCAACTTTATCAACGACTTGATACCAAAGACCTGATTCTTCATCTTGATATGGTAGTAATGCATTTACGAATTGTGATAGTACCTGCTCCCATTGCTTCACTCTTGTATCTGTCTCAGGTAACTCATCGAGAAATTGGCTAATCGCTAAGCCATACCACCCAAGTGAGCGAGCCCAGAACTCAGGGGAACAGCCCGTCTCCTCATTTGCCCATGGCATTTGTTTGCTTTCATCCCATGCATGATAGAGCAAACCCGTCTTCTCATCACGCATATGTTCTCGCATCAATTGCTCCTGCAAAAAGACCAGTTCTCTAAGCTCCGGCTCATCAAATGCGTTCGCGTATTTCAAAGCAAATACTCCACCCATATATAATCCATCTAGCCACATATTATACGGGTATTTATCCTTATGCCAAAATCCACCTTCACTCGTACGATTTAACGTTTCAAATAGATAGCGGAGCTTTTGGGCTGCTTTTTCATAGCGACCATCGTCAGGATATTGCTCCGCTAAACGAAACAGTAACAATCCTGGCTGAATCGCATCAAGCTCATCCCTTGCAAAATAGAGATTACCATCTTCATCAATTAACTGATCAACATAGCGTTTAATATATTGTTCATAGCTTTCTTTCCCCGTAAGTGAAAACACCTGCTCCATACCGCATAGAAATACTCCCTGGTGATAGTGCCACCGATGAGCTGGCGGCAGTTCTTCTGGCACATAATTTTCCATCAATGATTGACATGCAGACTCTGCCCAATCAAGCGGAGACCAATTCAATTGTCTGTTCATCATTACCTCCTAAAACTTTTTATTGCTGCTTGATATGCTTCTTGTAAATAAAATGTAGCTTCGATAGCTTAACCTTTTATCGAACCTAGCATCGCACCCTTCGCAAAATGCTTTTGTAGGAATGGATACACACAGAGGATCGGCAAAGTAGCTACAACAATAACAGCCATTTTCACCGTTTGCTCTGGTGGAGGCACCGATGCATCTAACTCTGCACCAAACTCTAGACCACTCGCTAGTACTACGATTTGTCGAAGTAATACTTGAATAGGCCATTTGGCAGCATCATTTAAGTACAATATTGCGCTTAAATACGTATTCCAGTAGGTAACAGCATAGAACAAAGATAAAGTTGCGATAGCAGGCATTGATAATGGCAGTACGATCCGGAATAGAATACCAAAATCACTACACCCATCAATTTTAGCAGATTCCTCAAGACCTTCAGGAATGTTTTGGAAAAAGTTTTTTAATATAATTAAATTAAATGCGGTAATTGCTGATGGAATAATTAATGCCAAGTAACTATCGATTAGATTCAGTTTACTTACGACGAGAAATGTAGGAATTAAGCCACCACTAAATAACATCGTAAATACAACCAAAAACATAATGTATTTACGACCATCCAAGTCACGTCGTGATAATCCATATGCCATTAATGCTGTAATTAGCATGCTGAATATCGTACCGAAGAAGGTCACTCCTACTGAAACTCCCATCGCTCTAAAAATAGTATCGGTCGAGAAAATAAAACGATAGGCTTCAAAGCTCCATTCTGTTGGAATAAGAACGAAGCGTTTCACAGCTAATTCCGCACTCGTTGTAAATGAACCTGCCACTACATGCATAAAGGGCAGCACAGTTATCAACGAAATGATGGATAACAACAAATAATTAATAATGCCAAACATACGCCCAGTAAATGTACGATCCTCAACCATGAGCTCACCTCCTCATCTCAGATTAATAAACGCCTTCCTCACCCATTTTCTTCGCCAAATAATTAGCAAGCACGACTAGAACTAAGCCTACTAAAGATTTAAATAAACCAATGGCTGAAGCGTAACTGAACTGTCCCTGACGCAAGCCGGCCGTATAAACGTAAGTATCTATAATTTCAGCAACTTCGCGATTCATTGAATTTAAGAGCAAGTACACATGCTCAAAACCAAGTTCTAGCACATCACCGATTTTCAAAATTAATAATATAATAATAACGCTACGAATCGCTGGTAAAGTAATATGCCATACCTGTCTCATTCTGGATGCGCCATCTATCCGCGCCGCTTCATATTGCCCAGGATCCACCGATGCAATTGCAGCTAAATATATAATCGTTCCCCACCCAGCTTCACGCCAGATTACTTGAAGGATATATACAGGTCTGAACCAACCGTTATTGAGCAGGAAATTGACTTTTTCAAATCCAAAAAAGACTAATAGCTCATTAATAATTCCACCATCCATCGTAAGCATGACGAAGCTTATCGATACAATAATGACCCAAGAAAGAAAATGCGGTAAATATACAAGGGATTGAAAAAACCGTTTGAAAAATGTAATCCGAACCTCATTTAACATTAAAGCTAAAATAATCGGTACTGGAAAATAAATTAGCAAATTCAACCCGAATAAAATTAACGTATTGAATAGTATGTTTAAGAAGTCTGGTTCTGTGAATAAACGCTTAAAATGTTCAAATCCAACCCACTCACTACCCGAGAATCCAAAGAATGGCTTAAAATCTTGAAAAGCTATTACTAATCCAAACATAGGAATATATTTAAATATTATAAAAAATAAAATTCCCGGAGTGATCATGACATACAACCATTTATTTCGCCATAATCGCCTCTTTAGTTCACTGCTAGACCGTGTTCCTGGAACATGTGCTTTCTCTATTACTACATCTTGCATCATTCTTCTCTCCTTTCCCACGTTGCATTTCGAGGGGAAGAGAAGGGCATAGCAGATCTATGCTTAGCCCTTCCGCAGCCACCCTGCTTATATCTAGTCAGTCTTATTGTTTGTAAGCAGCATTAAATTCATCGATCATTTGTTGACCCCCACGTTTTTTCCAATCTTCAATAGCTGCATTAAATCCAGCAAGATCAATTGAACCGTACATGTACTTATATGTTGCGTCTGTAATCAGCTCTTGCAGCTGAGTTGCTTTTTCTGCATAAGTAGCAGAATCAAGCGCTGCTGTTGGATCATGAATCGCTACCTTAGCATTTTCAATAATTAATTGTTCTGCTAAAATACGTGCCTCAAGTGTGTTTAATGCCTCTAATCTACCACTTGTTTCTGGTTCTCCAATAACACTATCTTTGAATCCTTTAACTTCACGCTCAGTTAACTCTTTATCATCAGATGGCTTTGCTTCCCCATCTACTGCTGTATAGTGAACACCTTCAATTCCCCAGAACATTAGATTAGATATTTCAGGTGTCATCATCGCATCAAAGAAGGCAAGTATTTTCTTAAGCTCATCTTCATTTTTGATCGCTGTTTTCGGGAATAGTACAACATTGTTGTATCCAGGAATCGCCCAAGTAGACACATTACCATCTGGTCCTTCCATTAGTGCGTGTACACTTGCATTTGCTGTAGGGACATTTTTAACTAAGTCCTTATCTAAAGAATCAATATCTTGCATAGATCCGATATATGCGCCAGCTTTACCACTAGTAAACAGGGCTACTTGATCTGTTTTACTAGTCGCTGCAAAGTCTACATTCATTAAGTTATTGTCACGAATCTTCTTCATATAATCCATCGATGCAATGTACTCTTCAGAAGTGAATTCTGGCAATAGCTGCCCATCCTTTTCGCCCCATCCATTGGGAGTAGCAAACCAAGAAGCTATTGTTTTGAATGCACCGTAGATTAGATCATTACGATCTGCCAAACCAATCGTATCGGCGATACCATTATTGTCTGGATCCCCATTCGTAAACTTGTCTAGCATTGTATACAGATCCTCAACTGTTTTCGGCGCCTCTAAATCTAAGCTATCAGCCCAGTCCTTGCGATAAATTAGACCTTGTCGTGCAAGTGGACGACCAATATATAAGGAATACAGCTTTTCATCTACCTTTGTATTATTCAAAATTTCTGGCTTCAATTTATTCAGGTTAGGGAATTCCGCTAAATAAGGTCCAATTTCCCAAAACTGTCCATCACGAATGGCTTCCCTCATTTGTAAAAAAGTTGCTTGATTTTTCAAGTAGACGACTTGTGGTAATGTGCTCGTTGCTAGTGACGTATTTAATTTCTCCTCATACGTATCTGCCGGGGAAAATTGGTATGTTAGTTTTGTATTTGTTAGTTTTTCAAGCTCATTTTTGATCGTGTCTGGTGGTGTTTCTGCAACATTTAATGGTAGCATAATCGTAATTTCAGTTGGCTTGGCTGGTACCTCTTCATCTTTGTTCTCATTTCCTTTAACATCTGTTGTCCCTTTTGGTGTTGGTGTTGGATCAGAACTACCTTTGTTATTTCCTCCACATGCACTCAACACCAGAGAAAGCGCTAACAAAATACTTAATACAATAACTATTGGCTTTTTCTTCATAAACGATGACCCCCATTTTCATTATTAAAAATAGCTGAACCGGTGTCTTAAAATCATTCGTCATCTGTAAGCTTCTATACCGTAACATCTGCAGATATGGTTCAGAAATAATCATTTGTTCATGCTCATGCCTAATGAATCAATATATGAGTTAATGATTATGAAGAGAGATAGTGACACTTGAGCTCAAACTCGTGAACTATTCAACTCAATGAACAAAAAAAACTGCAGTAAAGTAGCCATAACTTGCACTACTTACCGCAGCCTATATAACCCTCTATCGATAATTAGATCTATTTAACTATACTTGTGAATAAGTATTCTACTGAAAATAATCCGCTGTATACTCAGCAATAATTCGATCCCCACCATTTTTCCGCCATAGTTCTATCTTCTGTTCATACTCATTATCATCAATCGCACCTAGTATATAATTGTATGTTGCATCTGAAATGATCCTGTATAACTCACTCCCACGCTCATCATAGGTTATAGATTCCAGTCCTACCGTCGGGTCAAGGACAAGAAAATTATTATTATCTTCTACCAATTGTGCAGCATAGCTCCATAAATGATGCTGCTCGGCTACCTCCATAACATTGGAATTACTTAGATCAGCAATCATCAACGAATATAGTGCATTTACTTCCTGTGAACGGAGTGCCGTTAATTCCTCTGATAATATAACTTTATCATCCTCGACTGTATAATGCTTATCTTTAATTCCATAGTGTAGTAAGTTTGCTACATCTGCATCCATCGTACGATCAAAGAAAGCTAGTACCTTTAGTAGCTCATCCTCTGTAGGAATTGCTTTTTTAGAAAATAAATATAAGCCATTAAAATTTGGAATTGACCAAATACGGTTGCCTACTGGCCCTTCTATCCGATTGATAACAGTAAATTCAACCGCATCATTAAATTGCTTTGCTTCCTCATATAAGCGCTGTACATCAGTCATAGTGCCAATATACGCACCCGCTGTCCCACGAATTAATAGCTCACGCTGCATCTCCTTACTAGTAACTGGGAAATCAGCATTAATAAGCTTCTCCTCATATAATTTTTTCATGAAATTCATTGTATTCATATACGTATCTGTTTCAAACTCTGGCATAAAGGTTTGATCCATTAATTCCCAATTATTCGGAGTACCAAAATAGGAACCTAGTGTTTTAAAAGCACCATAAATTAAATCATTTCGATCGGTTAAACCAATCGTATCGTCCTTGCCATTATAATCTGGATCTTGATAAGTAAATGCATACAATATTTCGTATAATTCATCAATAGTTGTCGGCTCTTTCATACCTAAGCTATCTAACCAATCCTTTCGTAAAATGATACCTTGCCTCGAGGATTGGCGTTCCGTATATAAACCGTATATTTTCCCATCAACCGCTGTTTGTAATAATATCTCCTGATTCAATTGCTTCAAGTTAGGAAACTGCTCAAGATAAGGACCAATCTCCCAAAATGCACCTGTTCTAATCGAGCTTTTAATAGAAACATAATCTGTATACTTCTCGAACATTACTTTTTTATAGGAGTTTGTCGTTAATGCTGTATGCATTTTGTCAGAATAAATTCCATCTGGCACCCAGCTTAGCTCTAGTTTAGTATTTGTTAATTGTTCAAGTAATGCTATGCTTTCCTCACTTGGAGAATGTGGAAAATGTAGCGGCACCATAATCGAAATCTCAGTAATCCTTGTATCTTCCGTCTTTGGCGTTACAGCAGATGCGCTACAGCCAAATAACAGGGTGACGATTAATACCAACATACCAAGCCTATATACGATTAAGATGAAGTTCAATTGCTTATGTTGTTCCATTGTAACTCCCCTTATACTGTTGGATTTTACGATATTATGAGATGTTGATTATTGCTATGCTAGATGATTATTGTATAATATGTATGCGTTTACTAAAATAAAGATAATCATATTCTTCAAATTAATAGTAAGGTGTTGAGATAATATGCGTTCACTTAATTATTTAACTAAAATGATGATTTTCGGATGTTTACTCAGCACAATTCCCGTTATTTTCATTGGAATTTTCGCCTATATTACAGCATCTAACGAAATCCAAAAAAATGTTAACGAAGGAAAAAGACAACTTATTATGCAGATTAATTCAAATGTAGAACAGAAATTGACTACTGTCAACCATACTATGAATCAAATGCTTGCCTCTACCGTTCTGAAACAAGCAATGTCTCAAAATTTAACGGCTGCTGACTTTATGCTTTATGATGATCTTCGCAACGAAATACGGCATATGCAATCATTTGATATAAAACTCGAGGATGTTATCTTACTCAATGAACGGCACAATTGGCTTATTAAAAATTCAGGTTTATATGAACTGGATCAATATGAGTATGATGATCAGCTAATAGAGCTAATGAATCTGCCCGAATATACACCATGGGTGCTGACTCCATCTTATCTGTTCTATAGTGAAGAGGTCGCTAGAAATACTGCGGTATGTCCTTATAACATCACGCTCGTCAAGCAACTTCCAGCCAATAGCGTAGATATGTATGGTCTTGCCCTAGCAACGATCCCAACCTGCGACCTACAAGAAATGGTCGTACAAAATATCGACTCGAGCTCTGATGTTATCGTATTGGATGATCAGTCCAACATTGTCATTCATACGGACCAATCACTCATTGGACAGCCCATCAATACGGCAGGTATTAATCTGAACGAATTAACCGATATGAGCGGACAATACAATACTCAAATTAATCAGATCCACTCCACTGTCACCTACTACAAATCCATCACAACAGGCTGGACGTATATGTCGATTTCGTCCATTGAAGCTTTAACCGCTGAATCCAATAAAATTGGAATGTATACTCTTTACATTTGTTTAGGCATCATTTTCTTATGCTTTCTATTAGTTTGGCTGGGAACGAAGCAATTTTATAGTCCGATCCGCCGTCTTTTACTGCAAATTGGTGGTATCGAGCATGGTGATGGAGGCTCGAAGCAAAATGCTAATGAATTTCAATTAATTAGTGAGCGTGTCCATTCTTTATTTCAGTCCAAATCAGAACTAGAGTTTCAGGTTCAACAGCATCTCCATCAGGTTCGAACACTGTTTTTTATGAAAGCTTACCAAGGGCAAATTAAAGCTGCTGAAATACGATCACAGCTTCAACAATTTGGATATTCCTATCAATTAGACAATTGGAATACGATGGAAGTTATTACGATTCAAATTGATTTCCATCCTTCAAGTAGTCATACCATTCAAGATATCGATTTACTTTTATTTGCCCTCCACAATGTTTTAGAGGAATTGATACCAACTGAGCAGCGGCTAGCTCCAATTGTTTTAGATCAAAGTGTAGTCGTTATTATTGGTACTCCCGAGAAGGAGGATACAATTTTACATTCCATACAATATAGCTTGACGGAATCACTCCAGCAGCAGGTGCAGCAAATTTTGAATTTACAAATTAGTATCGGAATTAGTACAGCATTTCACGAGTTTAGCTCCATAGGTAATGCTTATCGTGAAGGATTGGATGCATTGAAGCATCGCATGATTCTTGGCGAAGGTATTATTATTCAGTACAATCAAACGAATGAACAACGAAATGTACTGCAAATTAATTATCCACAGCAGCTTGAAAATGAATTATTGGATGCGATTAAAGTGGCCGAAGCAGATCATGCCAAAGAGCTTTTGTCGCAGTTTCTTTACAGCATCTTTCAGAGTGATCGGTCACCGCAAGAATTTCAATTTCCACTCACTAGATTGCTTAATAATCTAGTCATCACAATGCAGGAATCAGGGATTACATTAAAGCAGCTTGATCATCATGGTTCATTACTAGAGCAGCTACTTAAAATACAGCACAAGCAGGAAATCCAGCGATGGTTTTGGAAGGTCGTCATTTATCCGCTTGTTACCATTTATCGCGATAGACAAGATACGCAATATCATAATTTATCAGCGAAAATTATTGATCTAGTGCAGCAACACTATGATACCGACCTTACGCTAGAGGAGTGTGCATCTCGCTTACATTATAATGCGAACTATTTAAGTGGTGTTTTTCGCAAGGAAACGAATGTTTCCTTTACTGATTACTTAACGATGTATCGATTTAAAATGGCTAAAAAGTGGCTATCTGAATCTACTATTGCAATTAAGGATATCGCCGCAAAGCTGCAGTATAATAACTCTCAAAACTTTATTCGCTCGTTTCGCAAGCTAGAGGGTATGACCCCTGGACAATATCGTGATAAATTCAAAACTAATCAGACATAAGTTGATAACGTAGATACTTCATCGCAAATTCAAAAGGCAAATACCAATAGATCACTACTAGTGACTATAAAGTATTTGCCTCTTTATCGTAAGACTTGAGAGATAAATAGAAATCACCTCTTTTCTTAATGTATTCTTAATGAATTCTATAAAATATATATTTTCCAATTTATTATTGATATGATTTAACTGTGATCAAGATGGATTTAATACCCTATGAAGATGGAGGAATGATTCACTATTAATAAAATTTTAATTGTAGATGATGAACCCGAAATTCGTCAGTTAATTCGTATGCATTTAGAAAAAGCAGAACTACAAGTCATTGAAGCTAGTTCAGGACGTCAAGCTATTCAATGTTTACAGGAGCATCCCATAGAATTATTGATACTGGACCTCATGATGGATGATGGCACTGGATTTGAGGTATTACACTATTTACAAGAAGCAACTGCAACGCCAGTAGTTATTGCCCTTAGTGCAAGACGGGAAGTGCAAGACAAAATCTTGACGCTCGGATTAGGTGCAGATGATTATGTCACCAAGCCCTTTAGCCCAATGGAATTAGTTGCTCGTGTACAAGCACAGTTAAGAAGACATAATCCCCCTTCTTCTCATCCTGTTAAAGTTCTGCGGTTAAATAAATTTGTGCTAGATATCGAAAATTATGTATTGCAGAACGATGGGAAATCATTTTCTGTAACCCCGGTAGAATGCAGACTTTTAGAATTGTTCATGCAAAATCCAGACCGTGTTTTAAGTAAAAGGGAAATATACAAGCAAGTATGGAATCATGAAAACTTTGATAATAACAATTTGAGTGTTTATATAAGTAAACTAAGAAGCATTCTCGAGCCCACAGAGGACTCTCCTCATTACCTTCATAATATACGTGGAATCGGTTATCGATTTTCAGGAGATGGACAATGAAAATTCAAACAAAGCTTTGGCTGCTTATGCTCATTAGTGCAATTAGTAGTATTCTTCTTTTCATTCCACTTAGTCAAATTATGGGTACAATTGGAGATGAGGGTTATAACTTGAATGGCTTGAACACGATCTCGCAAGAACTTCTTGATACGGTTGAAAAGCAACAAGCTTTTCATGTCGCAGACATAACGCCATTACTGGATGATGCTCATAATAACCATCCTAATATTCGTTTTGAATGGATTTCTGCAACTGGAGCGACGATCTATGACACTCTTGGGGAACAGAACAGCTATGATTTTGGACAACTTGCAGATCGTATGCTTTATATGCCCGAAAATTTATGGGGAGTCGATGAGCCAATAACGCTTACGTTTTCCGTTAAAAATGGGGATCAGCCCTATTATCTACTAATGGGTTTATCCAGTGATGCTATGAAAAAAGGGCAAATTTATTTCTTCATGCGCACCTTTAAAGTTATGTTTACTTTTTTGTTACCATTAATTGTCGCTTTCTTAATTCCTTATCTGCTATCGCTATGGTTTTTCTTTTCCATGAACAAACGCATTAATAAGCTCAATCATGCCATGGGGCAGCTTAACCTCCAAAGTGAAATCACCGTACTAGAGGATACGAGTAAAGATGAAATCGGCCAGCTAACTGTGCATTATAACGCCATGGCTCATCGTATCCAATATCAAACAGAACTGATCAGGCAATTGGATCACAGACGTAAGCTGCTGCTATCTAATCTTTCCCATGATCTACGTACCCCACTAACGATGATTTTAGGATACGCAGAAACGATTCGCGCTGGATTGTATAAGGATGAGAAGGAACTGCAAGCTAGTGCTAAAATTCTGCTGCAGCGTTCTCGTTATATGGATAAGCTCTTAGATCAATTATTAGATATTACTCGGCAGGATGAGGAAAACGTAACACTTCATGTTGCAACGCATAATGTATCAGAATTGTTACAAAACATCGCTGCAGATTATCTGATGTTTTTAGAGGGTCAAAACTTCACTGTTGAAGTGAATATCCCTGATGAGGATATCCACGCTTCGATTGATGCCTCCCTAATCGAACGTGTGCTGCGAAACCTGCTCGACAACGCCATTCGTTACGGATCAGAAGGACATTATCTTGGAATCGAACTTTGGGAAACAGATGATGTCCTCTTCATAACGGTTATTGATAAAGGAAGTGGCATTACTATACAAGATCAAGAACACGTTTTTGAACGTTTCTACCGTGCCGATAGTAGCAGACGAGGCGAGGGACTTGGCATTGGACTGTCCATTGTCAAAGAAATTATTGCCTTCCATGGTGGATCAATTACTTTAATAAGCGTCCCTTTGGAAAAAACAGTGTTCGAGATCCAACTGCCAAAAAGTCAGCGTGAATAACGCTGACTTTTTGTATCTTTACAGTGTCACTACTATTGGTATGGTTCTCTGCGATTGATCTTCACTACTTTATCAGTTATCTTAACAATATTCATATTTCCATAACTATACTTTCTTCCTCAATACAACAAACACTTCGTAGCGTTTGCTGATCGTAAATTCAAAACGGCTGGAGTTGCTGAATCATAATACCTTACACGTTTCATCCCATTGTCACTAACTACTGCAATATTAACGATATCGTTAACATCATCCATGGAAAAAGGAGACTCTATAAAAGTCTCCTTTCACCAAATCCTCTTATTTGCTTTACTTTTACTTACTCTGCTTGGCAACCACTTTCAATATAATCGTTACTGCCTCTGCTCTAGTTGCCTTATCATTAGGAGCGAATTCATTATTGCCTTTACCAGATAGTAGACCAAGATTTTTCAACGCTGCTATCTGAGCCTTTGCCCAGCTAGGAATAACTTCGTCATCCGTAAAGTCGGTTACCGTATTCGCTTCTACCTTCAATGCTAGCGCTTTGGCGATCATCATAGCCATCTCTGTACGTGTAATTTCTGCATTGGGACGGAAACTGTCATCCGAGTATCCTTGAACGATACCTGCTTGAACAGCTTGCTCGATGGCGTCTATTGCCCATGTGCCAACCTTATCTGAGTCAATGAATGTCAGCTTCACAGCTTCATCTTGTCGCTTCAACGACTTCATCAACATCACTACAAATTCCGCACGAGTTACGACAGTATTCGGCTTGAACGTACCATCCTTATATCCATTCACGATACCGATTTGTGCTGCTTTATTGATGTCCGACTCTGCCCAGTGTCCAGTAATATCATTAAATTTCGGATGGTCCGTTCCAGACTGTTCCTCCTTACTTACAGCCATTACCGCAAACTTCGCAAAGAAATTGACTTCAACTGTAATCTTATTGCCATCTACCTTGCCGCCTTCAATCTGTATCCATTCCTTCTTCACCTCATCATAATAGAAGACAGCTGGATACTGATCTTCCTTCAAGCTTGAAGGATCAAAAATAAAGGTCAGCGTTACCAGCTTATTAAAGTTCTCGGAGAAGTTTTTAGAAATCTCGTAGATCAGACTGATTGGTGAGTCTTCATCGGATAGAAGATTGTCCGTGTCTGTCAATTCCTCTATCGTGATGTTTATTTCCTTGTCTGATGCACCTGCCGGAATGACAATGGTCACTCTATTCGGTATGCTCACTTCACCTGAGCTTCCTAATGGAAGTGTTAATGTTCCATCAGTTGAAGTTACTTTACCGCCACCTGTGCTAGGACTACTTGTGCCCCCATCGGTGCTACCACCACTACTTGATGCCGCCCTAGTTACCATGATCGTATACGTCTTTGTCGTTGTTCCATCCTGCGCCGTTGTCACAACTGTGATCGTGTTGCTTCCTTCGATCAAACTAATCGAGCCCGATGCAGTACCACTCGTCACCGCTACATCATTCACCTTCACGCTCGCAGTGTTTTCTTCTACCGTCGGTGTTACAGTGATACTATTCACACCATTAGCCACGCTCGCCGTGTAACCAATCTCGCCTTCCGCAAACGTCGGACTTAACACTCCACTTGATAATACCAAGCCGCTCAAATCTGCGTTGTTACTTAGCACTGCCGTTGCCCTTGTTACCATGATCGTGTATGTCTTCGTCGTTATTCCATCCTGTGCCGTCGTTATCACTGTGATCGTGTTGCTTCCTTCGATCAAACTAATCGCGCCCGATGCAGTACCACTCGTAACCGCTACGCCATTCACCTTCACGCTCGCAGTGTTTTCTTCTAACGTTGGTGTTACCGTAATTTTGGTTACACCGTTAGCCACGCTCGCCGTGTAACCGATCTTGCCTGCCGCAAATGTCGGACTTAAGACTCCACTTGATAATACCAAGCCGCTCAAATCTGCGTTGTTACTTAGCACTGCCGTTGCCCTTGTTACCATGATCGTGTTTGTCTTCGTCGTTATTCCATCCTGTGCCGTCGTTATCACTGTGATCGTGTTGCTTCCTTCGATCAAACTAATCGCGCCCGATGCAGTACCACTCGTAACCGCTACGCCATTCACCTTCACGCTCGCAGTGTTTTCTTCTAACGTCGGTGTTACAGTGATACTATTCACACCATTAGCCACGCTCGCCGTGTAACCAATCTCGCCTTCCGCAAACGTCGGACTTAACACTCCACTTGATAGCTCCAAGTTACTCAAATCCGCATTGTTACTTAGCACTGCCGTTGCCCTTGTTACCGTGATCGTGTATGTCTTCGTCGTTGTTCCATCCTGCGCCGTTGTCACAACTGTGATCGTGTTGTTTCCTTCGATCAAACTAATCGCGCCCGATGCAGTACCACTCGTCACCGTTACACCATTCACCTTCACGCTCGCAGTGTTTTCTTCTACCGTCGGTGTCACGGTGATACTCTCCACACCATTAGCCACGCTCGCAGTGTAATCAATCTTGCTTGCCGCAAACGTCGGAATCAGGACTCCACTTGATAATACCAAGCCGCTCAAATCTGCGTTGTTACTTTTTGGTGCAGTAACTCTAAATACATCAGAACGTGAATAGCCTGCAGTATGTTTTGCATCATCAACTCGAACATACAAATACCACAGACCTGAATCCGTAGAAGTAGTTATAGTGTCTCCACTAAGAAGTTTAGTTCCCTCTCCTTTGGTCCAACCTGGCAACGAGGAATCTGTAGACCATTTATACTCGGCTGTGACTGATACATCAGCAGGAACTTTAATCTCCACAATTGTTGTGATCTCTTCCTTCCCTAATGATTCACCATTTGGAGAAAAACTAACTCCATTAGATAAAATATTCACAAAAGGAAATGACATCGAATCAGCATATGTCTTTGCTGTAGACGAATCAAATGCTACGAACGTTATTGGATCACGAGCCGCATTAGCAAATGCATTTGCTCCAATAGTAGTTAAATCACTCTCAATAATGACAGTTTTCAAGTCCCCATTAGTCTGATAAAATGCAGAAGTGCCAATACTTGTTACTTTAGCTGGAATGTTTAAACTAGTTAGTCTATTATATTGAAATGCCTTATCCCCTATACTCGTCACACTTGTTGGAAGACTTAAACTAGTTAGAGGAGCAGCAAGGAATGCTGATTTCCCAATGCTTATCACCCCTTCTGGGATCGTAACACTCTTCAACAAAATATTTTCACTAAACAAACCTTCAGCTATAACTGTCAATTTACCTGGGAGCTCTACGCTTTCTAGATGGTTGTATTGAAATGCATAACTACCTATACTCTCTACACTCTTTGAAATTTTTACACTCGCTAATACATTGCTAGCAAATGCATAGTCTCCTATACTAGTCACACTATTTGGAATCTCTATACTTGTTAAACCGCTATATTGAAATGCAGATGTTCCAATGCTTTCTAATTTACTTGAACCTGCAAAAGTTACTCTCTCTAGATCAAAGTTGTTCGCAAATGCTCTCTCCTCGATACTCGTTACACTAGCCGGAATCTCTACACTCTTTAATTTTGTTCCGTAAAATGCACGATCGCTTATGGTTATTACACTATCCGGAATTTTTACACTGGTTATATTTTTATTATAAAAAACGCTATCCCCAATAATAGTTACTGGTAAACCATTAATAGTTTCGGGAATGATTACATCTAGACTCCTTCCCTTATACCCGTAGATTAGAATTTCTTTCCCGTCAAGCATAGAATATTCAAAATCTCCCTCTGCTCGTGTTACCAAGATCGTATACGTATTCTTTGTTGTTCCGTCCTGTGCAGTAACTACTACATTAATACTGTTACGACCTTCATTTAGCTTAATCCATTCACTTGTACTTCCGCTCATTACTACACTGTCATTAACAGTTACTTTAGCTTTTGGATCCGCTACATTTGGCGTCACCTTGATACTATCCACACTATATTCTACTTCCGTACTATAACTCATCTTGTCCATTGCAAAAGTTGGATTCAAGCTCCCGCTCGATAGCACCAAACTACTCAAATTCGCATTATTACTTCCTGGTGCAAGTACTCTAAAAGCATTAGAACGTGAATAGCCTGGAGTATGTTTGTCATCATCAACTCGAACATGCAAATACCAATAACCTGTATCCGTAGGTATAGTTATAGTCTCTCCACTAAGAAGTGTAGTTCCCTCTCCTTTGCTCCAACCAGGCAACGAGGAGTCTATAGACCATTTATACTCGGCTGTGACTGATACATCAGCAGGAACTTTAATCTCCACCTTTGTTAAGATCTGTTCCTTCCCCACAGATTCACCATCTGGAGAATAACTAACCCCAGCAGACAAAATATTTACAAAAGGAAATCCCTTTAATTCAGCATATGTCTCGGCTGTAGACGAATGAAAGCCTACAATGATATTGCGAATATCACCGATGTTAGTCAATGCTGTTTCTTCAATAACTGTTGTGTCACCTTCCATAATAATAGTTTTTTCTGTGGTACTGCTAAATGCAACCTTCCCTATACTCTCCACACTAGCTGGAATCGTAACATTTTTGAGTCGGTTACTGTAAAATGCAGCCTCTCCTATCGTCTTCACACTTTCTGGAAGATGTATACTTGTTAGAGGAGCTGATGCAAATGCTTGTTTCCCTATGCTCGTCACACCATACGGAATTGCTACACTACTTAACGATACATTTAAATAAAATAGACCATCTTCTATTATTGTCAGATTCGCTGGAAGATTTACGCTAGTTATAGCGTTACTTCCAAATGCAAAAGCACCAATACTTACCACGCTATCTGGGATTGTTACACTAGTTAAGTCATTGTTGTTAAACGCATAGGTCCCTATACTTGTTGTACCCTCTGGAATCTCTATGCTCGTTAACCCACTACCACTAAATGCAAGGTCTTCGATATTATCCAATTTACTTAAACTTGCGAAAATTACCTGCTTTAATTGTCGAGTGTTTTGAAAAGCAGTAACCTTGATAATTGTTACACTAGCCGGAATCTCTACACTTGTTATGCTTTTTTCTGAAAATGCAGCTTCCCCAATAGATGTCACGGGTAAATCGTCTATAGTTCCCGGGATTTTAACATCAGTACTAGAACCTGTATAGCCTGTTATTTCAACTTTTCCATCCAACTTAGAATAGCTAAAGTCTCCATACGTATCTGCATAAACTTTTTGAATGCTGTCTCCTGACCATAACCCCAAAGTCATAATTGACAGTATAAGTAAAAAAATCATCAACTTCTTACTTTTTTTCACTGTAGATAAATTCCATATTTTCATAACGATTATGCACCATCCTAATTCAATTTTTATAAGATTAATTACAACTCTCACGGCATTACTATAAGTTTATCAAGTATTCATGCTACTTTTCTTAATGAAATCTTAATGGTTTTTAAAACACCATTTAAATAGATATCATTCTAAGAAATAAAAACAATACAAAAGAAAGGAGACTACTTAAAATGGTACCTGTAGTCTGGACACTCGAAAAAGAGTGTGCTTTCTACAGGTACCATTTAATTTGACCATATCATCTTCATTGCTTTATTTTTACTTACTCTGTTGAGCAACCACTTTCAATATAATCGTTACTGCCTCTGCTCTAGTTGCCTTATCATTAGGAGCGAATTCATTATTGCCTTTACCAGATAGTAGACCAAGATTTTTCAACGCCGCTACCTGAGTCTTTGCCCAGCTAGGAATGACTGCGTCATCCGTAAAGTCGGTTACCGTATTCGTTTCTACCTTTAATGCTAGCGCTTTGGCGATCATCATAGCCATCTCTGTACGTGTAATTTCTACATTGGGACGGAAACTGCCATCCGAGTATCCTTGAACGATACCTGCTTGAACAGCTTGCTCGATGGCGTCTATTGCCCATGTGCCAATCTTATCTGAGTCAATGAATGTCAGCTTCACAGCTTCATCTTGTCGCTTCAACAACTTCATCAGCATCACTACAAATTCCGCACGAGTTACGACTCTATTCGGCTTGAACGTACCATCCTTATATCCATTCACGATACCGATTTGTGCTGCTTTATTGATGTCCGACTCTGCCCAGTGTCCAGTAATATCATTATATTTCGGTTGCGTAGATTCCGATGGTTCAGTCCCCGTAATTACTGCCATGACTGCAAATTTCGTGAAGTGATCGACGTCGACTGTGATCTTATTGCCATCTATCTTACCTCCGTCAATCTGCACCCATTCTTTCTTCACCTCGTCATAATAGAACACAACCGGTTGCTCATTTTCATTCAAACTTGCCGAATCGAACACAAAGGTCAACGTTACTGATTTAGCGAAATTATCGGTAATATTTTTCAGCATTTCATAAATCGGACTGATTAGAACTCCTTGATCAGATAGAAGTTCTTTCGTATCCGTCAATTTCTCGATCGTAATTTGTAATTCTTGGTCTGAAGTTCCTGCTGGAATAACAACTGTCACCCCATTCGGTAGACTTACCTCGCCAGAGTTTCCTACTGGAAGTGTTATTGTTCCATCAGTTGAGGTTACTTTGCCTCCAACACCGCTACCAGTACCACTACCACTGTCGGGAATTACGCTTGCTCTTTTTACTGTGATCGTATAAACTTTCTTCGTTGTTCCATCCTGTGCCGTAACTTCTACCTTGATCATATTACTGCCTACGCCTAAACTAATCGCGCTCGATGCCGTTCCACTCGTCACCAACGTGTTATTCACCGTCACTGTCGCACCGCTATCAGCTACCGTTGGCGTTACTGTCATGCTATTAACATTGCTTGCTACGTTCGCCGTGTAACTAATTGTTTCTAAACCAAACGTTGGACTTAGACTCCCACTCGACAGTACCATACTACTTAAATCTGCATTATTACTCTTTAGTGCCGCCTCTCGCGTCACCGATATCGTGTATAATTGCTTGGTTATACCATCCTGCGCCGTAACTTCTACTTCGATGGTGTTGCTTCCCTCTATTAAATCAACTTCTGCCTGATTGAATAGAGGAACTGCGCCATTTACCTTCACAGTCGAATGATTATCCGACAAGTACAACTCTACCGTCATACTACTCACGTCGTTCGTTACACTAGCAGTGTAATCAATCGTGCCCCTAAAAAACGTCAGCATTAATTTTCCACTCGTCAACTGTATAAGATCTAATAACGCATTACTACTGATTGCCTCCGCTCGTATCACCGTTATCGTATAAATCTTACTTGTGCCGCCATCTTGAGGTCTAACTTCCACTGTCATAGTGTTGCTTCCCACCTCTAGTGCAAGGTCTCGTTCAAATTCCTCAGGTCTTTCTGGATTTGGTGTCATCAATGCTTTATTCATTAGTATTTTCGCCGCACTATTTGCTAATACCGCAGTAACCGTAGTTTCTTCCACATCGTGATGCACGTAAGCCGTATAACTCGTAATGTCCGGTGCAAACTCTGGACCTAAGTACCCTTTTGACAAATACATATAACTTAGATCTGCACTACTTTCCAGCCCTAATCGTGTTACATTCACCGTGTATGTCTTCTTCAGCAAACCATCTTGAGCCGTGACTACTATTTTGATGGTGTTGGTTCCTACGTTCAAACTAATCGAATTTGATGCCGAACCTCTCTCTACCACTACATTATTCACTTTCACGGTCGCTTCACTATCTGCTGCCGTTGGCGTTATTGTCATGCTACTTACCCCGTTATTTGTAGTCGCCGTGTAATCGACTGTGTATGGATCAAACTTTCCATTTAAGGTTCCTGCGGACAGATACATACTACTTAAATCTGCATTAGCTTCTGCATAAACCTCTTGAATCTTGGAGCCTGACCAAAGCCCAAACATGACTAAAGACAGTGACAGCAAACAAATCATTGTCTTCTTCATTACAGAGAAATATTGTCGCATCATTAATTAATACACTCTCCTATTTTTTGATTTTTCGGATATAAACTTAGTGTATAGGATAATATTGGTTCAAATCTTAATGAATTCTTAATGGTTTATGGGCTACGCTTGTTCTGCAAGCGCATCTATAAAAGGGTAATCCATGAACACCTATAAAGAAAACCAGGTGTAATTAGCTTATTTCTAAACTAATTACACCTGGTTATTGAACTTGATATATGCTGATTCTTCTACTAATCCTAGTAGCAGATTCAGAACTTGTATATTTCGTTTAGTATTATTAATCGAAAATGAAGTAATTACCTTTGCAAAATATTGCTTGCTTGTGTAGGCGGACAAGCTTTTACATCAGCTAAAGTTAGTGATTTCTCAATTCTTAATGAATATTGTGGTCAATTAAACTATTCTCCTCACCAGCGATACACAGCACTCCACATGTGTGGAGTGCTCATATTTGACAAGCCGTCTGTGATTTTTAGCAGGGAAATCTGCCGCTGAACCACTTGTTATGGAATTCCCGCCTAATATTGTCACAAGCTCTTTCACTAAACCTTAATAGCTTTCCAGCAAGCTTCAAGAGTCTGTTGTATCTGATATTCATCTAAAGAATATTTACCTGCCAAATAACCTTTTATGACAGAGTTGATCATTCCAGTGAAGAGTTGGCAACATAATATGATATCCATTTCCCGAATAACACCCTCTTTTTGTCCCTGTTCAATGATTGAGAAAATTTCGATGGCCGAGGGATCTAGCCTATTCCTCAATTCTTCGGAGATATAGGGTGACTCGCAATAATTCTCAATAAACGAAAGTTCCTTGGGGTAGCTAAGTGCATAATCCATCGTGCTTTTTAGCATACCTTTTATTCTTTCATAGACAGTCAGACTGGGATCATTCCCCATCATAACTGCTTCTCCCATATGAGTACGAGCATTCATAAAGAGCTCACTAACCAATTCCTCTTTGCTTTTATAATAATTATAAAAGGTGCTAGAACCTACATTTGCCCTCTTAAAAATTTTCGAAAAGGTAACGGATTGCAAGCCCTCTTCAATAATTAAATCAAGGGTTGCAACCAAAATGTCTTCACGTTTAGTCATTTTGCACCTCACTAAGGAATTATTATTCTAATTAATTATACAACTTGATTAATAGCGTGTCAATTAAGGGAATGAATATTCCGTAAAGATAACGGTTATACGTTTAAAATCGGCTATTTAACGTACAAAATCCATAAATTTAGAATATTTTTTCTGATTTCATTGACTTTTTTACATTTAATTCTTATAGTGGAGTAGAATAAATATTCCAACGGAGGGGATAAACAACACAGAAACTCAAATTTTATATCCAGGAGGTTTTAACAATGGTCGATTACAAAGGCAAGGTGGCACTGGTTACCGGTGCTTCAACAGGTATCGGCAAGGCATACGCTACGGAACTGGCTGCTAAAGGTAGCCATGTGATTGTGGTGGCGCGGTCGAAGGATAAATTAGATACCCTGGCAAAGGATTTATCATCTAAATATGGTATAAAGGCATATGCCTTACCAGCTGATTTATCCAACCCAGGTGCGGCGCAACTGTTGGCTGAACAAATCGCCGAGCTTGGCCTGAACGTGAATATTCTGATCAATAATGCAGGTTTCGGTACACATGGTCGTTTTGAGGAGATTTCAAGCGAGCGGGAACTGGAAATGATTAATCTAAATGTATGTTCACTCGTAGATATGACGCATCAATTTTTGCCTTACATGCAGCATCAGAAAGATGGAATTATTGTGAATATAGCTTCGCTTGGTTCCTTTCAGTCGATCCCTTATATGGCTACTTATGCCGCCACTAAAGCGTTTGTTCTTTCCTTCACCGAGGCGATCTTTGCAGAAAACCGCCACCTTGGGGTACGCATCCTTGCTTTATGCCCGGGAACAACCAAGACAGAGTTTTTCGATGTGATCGGCACAACGGATATGCCAGCAATTAATGGCACTCCCGAGTCAGTTGTGAAAGCTGGTTTCCGAGGGATAGAGAAAGGCCGTAGCTATACCATAGATGGCACCTCAAATTATTGGTTGGCTCAAAGCAGTCGTTTTCTGACACGTAAATTTACTGCCATCGTAACCGAGCGTATGACGCGTCCAGCTTCATCTAAGACTGCCGCTTCAATACCAGCTTCGGGTAAATCCAAATAAGAGGTTGGGCGTGTGGAAACTCAAAAGTGAGTTGTATCACTATTATATTCTAGGAGGTAGAATGATGAATTCGAAAGCCATACAAAAAAGAACCCTTGGACGTGAGGGATTAGAGGTTTCAGCATTAGGTCTTGGAACTATGATGATGCCAAATAACGAGGAATCGGTTCGCGTCATTCATGAAGCACTGGATATCGGCGTCACTATGTTTGACACAGCGGATATTTATGGTGAATTTGCGCAAGCGCGGTTTGGAGAAAATGAGAAGTTGGTAGGGCGGGCGCTTAAGTCTAGACGGGATAAAGCGGTGATTGCCACGAAATTTGGTGTAACGCATACCCAGGGGCCCAAAGGTGATCGGGCGTATATCAAAAAATCCGTGGATGCCAGTCTTTACCATCTCGGATTGGATTACATTGACCTCTATTATCAACACCGCTACGATCCGAATACCCCTATTGAAGAAACCATTGGAACGATGGCCGACTTAGTCAAAGAGGGGAAAATTCGTTTTATCGGTCTATCCGAAGCACCTGCTGATATCATCCGTCGTGCGCACGCCGTGCATCCCATTACGGCAGTGGAAACGGAGTATTCTTTGTGGAGCAGAGAAGTGGAAGATGAAGTACTTCCGGTTCTCAAAGAATTGGAAATTGGTTTTGTACCGTATAGCCCGCTGGGACGGGGATTCCTGACAGGACAAATTAAAAAGTTCGAGGATTTAGCAGAGGATGATTATAGACGAAATTATGAACGGTTCCAAGGCGATAACTTCATTAAAAATATGGAAGTCGCAACGCTGATTGAAGAGATGGCTACAAAAAAAATGTGTACATCTGCTCAACTTGCATTGGCGTGGCTGCTCGCCCAAGGAGACTTCATTGTGCCCATCCCTGGTACAACGCGAATAGACCGGGTGAAGGAGAATCTTGGCGCTCTGCAGGTTCAACTTACTCCAGCGGATTTCGAAGAAATTGAACGTATCTCTCCAAAAGGTTTCGCTGCCGGGGGGCGTTTCTAAATTCAAAGTAGCCATTCACGCGCTAACATTGCTTATGAAAAAAACTCCTATATAGGAGTTTTTTTGATTTTTACAAATACGTTCAAGATGAGTCGCCAATTACTGTAGAAGCAGGTTCGAAGTACTGATAATAGAATCATCTCTACCTTTTAATGTTTCCATTTGAATAAATTATCTTTCGATCCCATACTGTTTTCCCAACCGATGATTTCCAATCCATTTTCGCCGCTTAGCCCACAGCATCAATGAACTGACATATAGGCGTGCTTGAGCAATACTGCCACACCTCATTTTCGTACCATCAATATTACGCACTCCACATGCCCCGAATGCTTAGACAGCCTAAGCAACAACCTGCAAATTTACGGAACAGATACTCAATACGTCGCTTTTGGAGCAAACTGACCTTGATTCTTTAGAGCATAGTCAAAAAAACGAAGGATAAGTTCATTTTGAGTTTCAATCGCATAATATTTATCAATACTTGCTATTCTGCCTCCTTGCAGCAAGTTTGCCAATATAGGCGAGAATAAAGGTAGATCGGTTAAACTTAAATGTTTTGCGCCTTTAAAATAAACGGTGTATGCACCTTTAAAATTTTTATTAGAAATTCTATTCGCGATATACGAAGAAGCGTTGTCGAGCTGTATCCACACATCATCCGAATAAACATTAAGAAGCGGGATGGTGTAAGCTTCGGATTTTGTAGTTAATTCGTTTGTAACTTTATCATACAAAAGCTCGCTAAAGAACGGAGCATCTATATTTACTACGGCGTCAATGTCATCGCGTTCTCTGCTCAGTGCTACACTTGCCGCACCCCCCATAGAATGACCGAACACGCCTATTTTCTGTGTATCAATGCGTTCATATACAGAATCTTTTTTTTGCTCGGCTTGTTCCAAAATCGTATCGATGACAAAATCCATATCATCCGTTCGCAATTTCATCCATTTTTGAGTAAGCTCGAAAAACTCACCAAGCGAATAACCCCCTTCTTTATTTGCATCGTTGACTTCTTGCATGAACTCGGGATTAACCGTCACGACCTTTCCATCCTCGGAAACGGTATAAAAAGAATGATAGGGATGGTCAATTGAAACGACGACATAACCGTGGCTCGCAAGTTCAGTAAAGGTAGAAGTGTTGCTTGCTTTAATACCGAATGATCCATGGGAGAACACAAGCAAAGGATATGTTCCATCTGCCTGTTCAGGATACCAAAATTCCACGTTAACAAACCGATTGTCTTCCTGATCCGTAAATTCTTCAATACGATTCTTGTCCACATAGCTGTAAGTGGCGGTCGCCACTGCATACGGACCTGTCACTTGCGGTAGTCTATGCTGCGGAAAAAGTAAAACAGGAACAAGGGTAACGACTACGGTCAGTGTTAACAAGAGAAATTTCCATATCGTAGAGAAAACTTTGTAACGCGGAGTGTGTGTTTGTTTTCGCAGAAGTGCTACAATTTCCTTGACCGCTAATATAAAGAGCAAGCCTGCAAACAGCCCCCAAGTGTACTCCCATACGACAACTTTCCCCAAGATCAGCATCACGAATCCTATAAATATTGCGATTCTCGTCCAACTCTTTATGTTGCTGCGGCTTTGCTTAGTTGCAATGGAATAAACAGAAATTACCAACTCAAAGACCAACGTAACAATAAGTATTAAAATCTCCATAAGACTTCTCTGCTCCTCCTCCAACTTTTTATGAGTTCATCATAATAAATGGCTGAGCAGTTGTATACGCATAAACGATAAGCTGTAGCTGAGAGCCAATAAGTTGTAAAAAACAACGCAATCAAGTCTACTTACGCTGCGAATACGACTATATTTAGGAAAAGTTTGTGTATGTTTTCTAAACCTCGTTTTTAAAGGTTTTTAGTCTTTCATTGATCTTTTGAGCTTCCTTTTTGTCATTCTTATACGTCAGTAGGCGAACGATAGCGTATACTGCAGCGATTTCCAAAGCCAATAATAGTATACCGAAAGTGCTGTATACGAGATTCAAGATGACAGCCAGAAAAATTAATAGGGCTTCCAGAAACAAAAAATGTAAAATTACTCGAATACGCATTTTATTCTCGCTAATCGCATGCGGCGTATATAATATAATTCCAGTCAAAGCACCCAGAAAAGAGAAAGCCATAATTGTAAAAATCGTCTTTAATTCGAAACTTACATCAGGAGCATAGATTTGCCGCAAAATAGCGATGATTATAATTATGGAGGCAAATATAATTAAGAAATCTCTAATCATTTCTTTTATGAGCTCGGAATACTTCATATAGGTCCTCCCTTTTATAATCCAATCATATGTTTAAGTATTGGAACATACTGCCTTGATATGACTACCTTTTCCCCGTTATCCAATAATGCTTGGAAACGGCCGCTGATCGACGGATGAATACTGGCAATCTTAGCTATATTTAGAATGGTCGATTTAGAGGCGCGAAAACAATGTTTCTCTTTGCAAAGTTCCTCCAGTTCATAAAGCTTTTGTTTAACTTCATGGACGGTGTTCTTACCATATGCAAACACTTTTCCGTCAACAGCTTCAAAATAATAAATATCACTAAGTTTGATGCGGCTGATCTTATCCTCATGATAACCAAGTATAATGAGCGTTTCGGTCATTATTTTATTAACGAGCTCATGTATTTCTTCGTCTACTTGGTGACACCTGATGCGGATCTCCTCTTCTTCAGTATGGTCTATTACTTCGATGGAAATTTTGATAGAAATCACCCTCGGAAATTCGAATTAAAACTTGTTAACTTTTATAATACGTGAATCATACAACAAAACGCATAAGCTTCTATTTTGAGTAACTTAATTCCATACAATTCTCAATAATCCAGTTTTCAATTCATTCATTCTCGCTATGCAATATATTTTCTATCATACTTAAATAATGATTGCAAGATTATTATCTACAATATATTGTGCCTGTTCTGCCGCGGTACGTGGCAACTGGAAGTGTATCTTTAACCTCAGCCAGTTCGTTACCGTTTCATCATTATCCTCAGATAGTTCGACATATTTTTTCAATCCCCTTCCATTTCCTAAATTTCTTCCACTAATGACTCTACAGTATCCCCATAAGAAAAACCCAAGCGCTGACTCCACTTAGGCTCTGTCCGTCTTAATATACTTGTTTTCTTTCATATTAATCCGTTATAAAAGCAACCATTAATCTTCAATAAATTTAGTGTAGTGAAATAAGGGTCAGGTATGTGCCGTGGCGAAGCATTCTATCATATAATCTTGAGCATTGTCGAATTTCTTCCAGCTGATTAATTCTCTCTATATATTAATAATTAAATTCTATTACATAATCTTCTTTTTCTTCAAAAAGATCTTGATAAGGATTATATACACGTAACTGCATGCTTTGTTTTTCTATGTCCCAATTAATAAGACAAAACCTTCCTTCTCCCCCCCGCTCTTCCCCTTGCCAATTATACATACATTGAAACACTGAATTATCATGTACTCCTTGATCAAATTTGTAACTAACATTAATCGGAAGATGGTGTCCTGAAAATATTGCTCTTAGCTTTGCATAATATTTAAAGTGCATTTGCCACATTTCTTCTCCATCTAATCCATCTGAAACAGCTTCATACTTATACTTCGGATTGGTTTTTTTATTTTCATGAACACGTTGCCCATCTATGTTCATATAACTATGTGTAACAATGATGAGCTCGTAGTCTGGGTGTTTTGCTACTACTTTATCTAGCCATTTCAGCACTTCTCGTCTTGGCATAAATTCTAATACTACAACTAATATATTCGACGTTTCAATTTGAATTAAAGCATACATGTTTTCAGTTTTGTATCTTTCATATGTATCGCCATACCATTCCTGCTCCTCAATTTTGTGGGTTCCAAAGTATTGATTGAACATATGTAGTGAACGTCTATTCTCGGGTGAAATAGGACCACTTGTCGAAACAATAGGTTCGTCATAGTCGTGATTGCCTGGCGATATCAGAAAGGGTATGTTCATATCCGCAATACCTTTCACTGCAGCCTCTGCAATTTGATATTCTTTCTCTTCAATTGCTCCTTGATCTACAATATCCCCAACATGCAGGACAAATTTTATTTGATGTGACTCTGCATTTTTTTGAATCCATGTTGTACATCGCTTAAAAAGGTCAGGATAATATCTCGTTATTTTTTGCGTGTCAGGAATAACTGCAAAAGAAAATATGCACATTTAGCTTCACATCCTAATTTTTATATAGCATACATGCCACTTGATGACCATTCGTACTGATTTTTAGTTCAGGCATGAACAACGAACATTCCTTTAAAGCTTTTTGACATCGAGAGCGAAAGGCACAACCACTAGGAATGTGAAATGGACTAGGTATTTCCCCTAAAATTGGCTGCTCTGTTTGTTTTGTAAAAGGATTGGGTTCTGGAGCGGCATCGAGTAAGGCTTGCGTATATGGGTGCTTAGGGCTTGAAAATACATCTTCTACATTACCAATCTCCACTATATTTCCTAAATACATAACTGCAACACGATCAGCAAAATATTGTACTACGGATAAATCGTGTGAAATAATAGCAATAGTTAAACCCAACTCTTCTTTTAAATCAGATAATAAATTAATAATTTGAGCCTGAACAGAGACGTCTAATGCAGATACCGGTTCGTCAGCAACTAAAAATTTTGGGTGTGAGACAAGTGCTCTAGCTATCGCCACTCTTTGTTTTTGGCCTCCTGATAACTGATAAGGAAGTTTATTCAAAAAATCTTGAGGAAGTTGGACCTTTTCAATAATAGAGCGAATCTGTTCCTCTTGTTCCTTCTTATTACCAAGCTGATTAACTGCTAAAGGTTCTCTGATACTGTCCAATAACTTTAATCTTGGATTTAAAGAGCTATTAGGATCTTGAAAGATCATTTGCATTTCTTTTCGTAATGGCTGCATTTGCTTACGATTATATGAAGTAATCTCTTGTTTCTCAAAAAAAATTTTCCCTTCAACTGGCTCATTTAGTCTTAATAATGCTCTGCCTAGTGTGCTTTTTCCTGAGCCAGACTCCCCCACTATAGCTAAAACTTCGCCGCGATAAATATCTAAATTTATCTGATTAACTGCCTTTAATTTTCTTTTCTTAAAAATAGTAGAGAAATCAAAATGAATACTTAAATTTTGTGCGCTAGCTATTATTTGCGTATTTGAGCTCAACCATTTTCTCCTCCTCCAATAAATGACATCTAACTTGATGGGAGCTACTTAGCGTTGATAATTGAGGTAATTCAGAGTTGCATTTTTCTTTAGCATATGGGCATCTTGTATGAAATGGACAGCCTGTCACGGTTATAGTGGCACTTGGAACCGTACCTTGAATAGCTAAAAGTCTTTCCCCATGTGAAGCTCTCTGGCCTTTTTTCGGAATTGATCCGAGAAGAAGCTGGGTGTAAGGATGACTTGGGTTAGTGAATAGCTCCATCACCGAAGCAGATTCAACAACTATCCCCCGGTACATGACTGCAACCGTGTCAGCAAACTGAGCAACAATACCCAAATTATGCGTAATAAACATCATAGACGTTTGACGCTCTTGTTTTATTTTTTTCAATAAATATAATATTTGTGATTGAATCGTTACATCAAGAGCGGTCGTTGGCTCATCTGCTATGAGCAGCTGTGGATCACAAGCCATTGCCATAGCGATCATAACTCGTTGTTTTTGACCTCCGGAAAATTGAAAGGGGTAAGAATGATAGCGATTTTTTGCTTCTGGTATGCCTACCTGTTCAAGTAATTCAATAGATTTTAGCTTAGCTAATTTACGTGACATCTCTTTGTGCTTAATAAGCACCTCAGAAATTTGATCACCTATAGTCAATAAAGGATTTAGTGCTGTCATAGGCTCTTGAAATATCATTGAAATACGTGAGCCTCTGATCTGCTCATACTCCTTTGTTGAAAGTTGCGTTAAAGAGATAGGGTCCTTGTCAGTATAAAGTAGCATTTCTCCCTCAATATGGGTGTTTTTTAACTTCGAATTTTGACCAATTAGCCCCATAATAGCTAAAGCAGTTAGACTTTTTCCACAGCCTGATTCACCTACCACTGCTACAATTTCACCCTTATGAATCGTTAAATTAACACCATGTACAGCATGAATGTCCGTTTTGTCCTTTCTAAACTTAACCTTTAGTTGTTTTATCTCTAGTAATGGCTCCATATAATCACACTCCTCTATTCTCTGTGACTCGAAAGCTGCATGCGTTCTTTAAAATAATCACCGATGTTTTGTACAATAAAGGACATACATACGATTAGTAGCGCTGGTAATATTGAGATCCACCATGAGGTCATCAGATAATTTCTACCTTCACCGACCATCCGACCTAAGCTCGCTGTAGGTGGCTGAATTCCGAATCCTAAAAATGATAGCGAAGATTCCATCGTTAAAATTGCAGGAAAATATAAAGTGATCATTACTAATACTGTTGGTAAAATATTAGGTAGAATATGTTTGCGAATAATATATAAAGTAGATCCTCCAGAAGCTTGAGCGGCTTCAATATATTGATTTTCACGAAGAGATAATACAAGACCTCGTACAATCCTCGCGTAATTTTCCCAGTTTGCAAGTCCTAATAAAACTATAAAAACAATGGGATCTGTACCAAAAATAACAATACCCATTAATAAAATTAAGGTATAAGGAACGGCGAATTGAAAATCAACTACAGCCATAATTATGCGATCAACAATCCCTCCCATATAACCACTTAATAAGCCGGCTGCAACGCCGACTATACAGCCAATAACAAGCCCGATAATAGCTATACCTATCGTTGTTTGCATACCATAAATAACTCTACTTAATAAATCTCTACCTAGTTGATCAGTGCCCAATGGATGAGCCCATTCACCGCCTAAAAATACTGGGGGTAAATTATTATGCATAAGGTTTGTCGCATTAGAATCATATGGAATAATCCAACGTGCAAAAACGATTATAAAAATAAGCACGCCTAGCAAAAGCATATTAAGCTTCATATACCAAGATAAGGAGGTCCAAAATCTAGTTAATTTAATCAAGTTATCCCGCCTTTCGAACTCTTGGATCAATGATCCCGTACAATAAATCAACACATAAATTAACAATAACTACGATGATAGCAAACCCTACTACTGCAAACTGTATAACCGGAAAATCCTTATTCATTACAGAATCTACTAATAGCTTCCCTAAGCCAGGCCATGAGAATACACTCTCTACAAAAAGAGCGCCTCCTAAAATATTTATAACGAGCATACCGAGCACAGTTGTAATGGGAATCAGTGCATTGCGAAAGGCGTGCTTACATATAACAACAATCTCCTTTAATCCCTTTGCTCTTGCTGTTCGAATGTAATCTTGAGAAAGTACTTCTGTTAAACTCGTATAAACATATCTAATAATGGTCGCAATGGGATGAATAGAAATAGCAATTACAGGCATAATATAACTCTTCCAGCTTCCCATTCCCATTGATGGAAGAAGATTAAGATGAAAGCTAAATACGACAATTAATAGTATTGCAATCACAAAACCAGGAATGGCATATCCGAGACATGCGATGAACATAATGACGTTAACATATTTACTATTATTGAAAAATGCTGCCAAAAATCCTAATGCTATACCTATGATTGCACTCACCAAAAATGCCCAAATGCCGAGTTTAAATGTTTCTATGGCTGCATTCTTAAATATGAGCGTAACATCACGACCATCATGAATGCTGTTACCAAAATGACCATGCGATACTTCTTTTATATAAATAATGAATTGTTCATAGATTGGTTTATCTAAACCATACTTTACCTTTAACGCCTGTCCTTGCTCTAATGTTAAGCCTTCTGGAAACATCATACTAAATGGATCACCTGTTAAGCGTGCACCTATAAAAACAAATGCAAGTACAGCCAATACGGTAACAATCGCTTTTACAATTCGTTGTAAAAGATAACTATACACTCTACTATCACTCTTTCCATTTAGAATAAGAAAGCTACTATGAAGGTAACCGTCATAATAGCTTTCATTTGACTTTTCTATAGTCTAAACATTCATTTTATCATTCATTTGTTAACTTAATTTCACCAGAGCGTAAAGAGATTGTATACGCACGATAATTTTTAGGTAGCTCCCATTCATAAGAACTGCTAACTCCAATGTATTCAAAAGGTTGGTACATTAAAATAAATCCTGCTTCATCTTTTGCAATTTCATTCAATTGACGAATTGCGTCCTTTCTTTCTGTTACGTCAGTTGAATAACGTGCTTTTTCCATATAAACATCCCAATCAGGATTTTGTGGGTCCCATAATCCGCGAGTGCTTACCCAAATCGTATCTGACCAAGAAGCATCAATTAAACCCATTGGATCTGGGTAGTAAAGCGGGTTGGACCAAGTTCGAACCATAACCTCTGAATCTGGAATGGCATTAACATCTGGTACTTGCGTCAATGTCGCAGTTACACCAATTTGCTTCCACATTTCAATCATAGCTTGAACAGCTAAATCACCATTAGTATAGTAATCTGCACGAATGACAACTTCAACTGGGGTGCCATCATAGCCTGACTCAGCAACTAATTGTTTAGCCTTCTCAACATTATATTCAACTGTTTTCAAGTCATCTAAATACATATCCCCATAATCGGAAAATTGTAAGGATGTTGGGACTTTTGCTTTATCGTTCCATAGTGCACTTACTAACGCTTCACGATCGACAGCTAAATCTAAAGCTTGTCGTAATTTTTTATTTTTCATAAATTCATTATTCATGTTCAGCACTAAAACGTGGAATAGTGGGTAAGCAGCTTCTACTAACTGAACATTCGGTTGATTTGCTAATACTTGTTCTTGCTCAGGTGGGATACCTACAGCGATGTCAATCTCACCATTAGCTAAGGCGGTGACACGAGATGCAATCTCTGAGATAAAAGTATACGTTACTTTCTTCACTTGAGCCTTTTCACCCCAGAAATCATCAAAGCGTTCTAGCACCGCACTTTCCTTTGGTACAAAAGAAGTTACCTTGTATGGTCCTGTTCCTACTGGCATGGCATCAGCCGCGTCTAGTCCGACCTGCTCAATATATTCCTTTGATGTAATAGCACCACTAATGTCTGATATAAATATTTCCAAAAGTGGATCTTCAACTAATGTATGTACACGTACAGTTAAGCTGTCAACAATTTCAACTTTATCGAACGTATTAAAATAGCGTCCATAAGCGTTGTCAAAACGTTCTTCACTTTGTTCGAAAATACGATTTAGAGAATAGGCAACATCCTCTGCATCCATTATCGTATCATCATGAAATTTTACGTTTTCGCGTAGTTTAAACTCCCACACTGTAGGCTCTACTTTTTCCCAGCTTACAGCTAGACCAGGCAAATATACTAAGTCTTTAGAGTGCGGATCTCGCAGGATTAAAGTATCATAGATATTGTATTGAAATTGTGCATCAGCATTTGACGTTCTTGTATTTTCAAGACCTGCAGTAAACTGATTCGTACCAATTCGTAAGTGTTCAATTTCCCCAGTTTCCGTTGCTGTGCTAGGTGCCGGACTCTCAGTATTCATTGGTATAGACGTATTAGATGATGATTTCTTGTTGTTAGGGGCATTATTCGTGCAAGCTGCTAACATCGAAACACAGAAAAGTAAAATCATTAGCTTTTTAACCAGTGGACTTTTCATTATGATTCCTCCAATTTAGTTGTATTGATAGTTATAAATATTTTTGTATTCATCATAAATGGGATGAGTACTTGTAAACTCTTTAATGACAATGCTAGCATTTGCCTTAGACGCAAATTCGTCTAGCTTCATATTTGTTGAACCAGTAATAGTATAATACTCACTTGCATTACTGAAAGCGAATAAATAGTCCTTGGCATGTGTATATTTTCCGCTCTTTAAGATGCCTATATTATTAAATTTTGAGACTGGTACGACATGCTCATAAGAATTCAAGTTTATCACCCATCTAAAATGCTTCAACCCACTTGACCCACTATTGTAAATATTGGACATTTCGTTATAAAACTTATCCCCAAAGTTATCAAACTTAAGATGGTACACAGTTGCCTTAAAATACACATTACCATTCATTGAAGCCATACGATTTACATATTTAGCTATAGGGTTAAACTCGATGTCCCAAGCATTGCCGTTAGAAGGATCTCCATCTCCTGTTTCGGGGATATAAACGTAATTCCCTTGTGGTGATGTTGGTATTGGAAAGAAATAGCTACTAAAATGTGCATCATCATAATTCAATTCACCTATTGCATGCTTCTGACGAACTGCAGCATGGAACTGTGATTGATTGCTATCATGATCATAGATAAGCTTAAAATAGGTATTAAATGAATCCATGAGTTGCTGATGACCATTAATTAATAATCCAGATTGCACCCAATCCTTATTTATTGGGATACCGCTATTATTATGTTCATCTATATTTCCAGTTGAAACATAGACAGTATCATATAATGTCCCTCCATTATCCGCTTTATAATGACTTACAGTCATAAATTTTGAATGCATTTGCTCAGCGGCTTCATTTCCCCAAGATATCTTTTTAAATTTCAAAAAGTCACCGATGGTTTGAGCAGGATTAATATCCGAAGGGTTATTAAGAAAACTGTTCAAATAATTATAGACATCATTATTTGTATCCTTGTGATACACAAAATCGACTTGCACACCATTTTCGGCTGCCTTTACTAATGAGTAGATGAGCTTTTCTGAACTACTTCCTCCATGATCATTTCCTTTTACATAACCATAGGATGCATGACTCGGATCAAATCCAACATACGCACTTAAGCTAGCCTTATACATGGCAAACTTTATGTTCACGTCTTTATTAGGGTTATCCTGCTTATATAAAATAGCTCTGTTAATCAAATCACCATATTTAAATAATGGACTGTTTTTAGTGTCTCCAACATCTCGCGAATAGACCTTTACTCTTACATTTTTGTTATCATAGTTGAACGATACAGTGTCTGATACAGCAGCCTCAGTTTGTGGTACCATCGTAATGCTAATCATACATACCAATACAATTAATGAGCATATTTTTTTCCACTTTAGCACAGTATCCTCCTTATTGATGGACAAAGTTTTATAGTAATCGTTGCAAAACTGTGATGAGTTGATCCTTCGTTAAAATAACTGGGTTATTGTTCATACGTCCCTTTGTGTATGCACGATCTACAATGTCATGAAGTGAGCTTTCACTTACGCCGTAGCTTTGAAGCTTTGTAGAAAGTTCATATTGTTCATATATCTTGAACACTTTATCTTCTACGTGTTCAGCACTATCAACACCAAATGCTTGCAATAACGGTTCAAGCTCTTCAATGTTTTTAGCGTTAATAAAAAACAGAGAGCCTAGTGTAATACTTGTTGCTATGCCGTGCTCAATGCCAAACATCAGTGTTAGTGGATAAGAAATGGAATGACATGCCGTCGTCATCGTATTGCTAAAGGCCATTCCCGCATATGCACTTGCAAGTGCAAGCTTATTACGGATCGTTAAGCTTGTTGGATCATGCTTTAGTAAAGGTAAATACATCATAATCTCTCGGATTGCTTGTAGAGAATAAACTCTCGTATTAGGATTACTATTAATAGACCAATATGCTTCCGTCGCATGACATAGTGCATCTAGAGACGTGATTACACTTAACTTTAATGGCATATGCTGTGTTAACTGTGGCGTAATCAATGCACTGTGAGCATACAATTTCTCATGTGATACAGAGTATTTCAAATCCAACTCAGTATCCCAAACCGTTGCCCACTTTGTCAGTTCAGAACCTGTACCAGAAGTAGTAGGAATTCCAATCCAAGGAATCGATAAATCTTTTTCTGAATAACTTTGCTCCACAATAATAGTTCGCAAGCTATTCGTATCTTTAATTTCTTGAGATTTTGTCGCAATTAATGTTTTGGCAATGTCCAGTACACTACCACCGCCAATTGATATAATTAGCTCATAATTGAACTTAGAGATTTGATTAGTAAGTTCGACAATGTCTGTTAAATTAGGATTAGATAGTGTAATCTCCTTAATTAACACGTTTTTTTGATATAGCTGCTCCATAATTGGCGCTAAAACTTCCATTTTCTCTACACTTGCTCCCCTAGTTAAAAGCAGAACATTGTTGATATGTGAAAAGGATGTTTCTATTGCTGCCGCTAGTTGCTTTGCTCCATCCGCTTCAAAATATAAGCATACTGGATTGAAAAATTTACTCACCTGCATCACTCCAATTCCTTCAATCCAATCATTTACCTTTGTTCAATTTGCATAATGACACTATATATATCTCCTATTTCATCGATAACAAAATCTGCTTGGGCAGCAATATAACGAGCACGAACGTCATCCATTTTTTGTGAAAGTGCTTGCTCACTCAATGCATGAACCTCTGCTTCTGTTAAACCAAGCTCACTTCCCCCTTTTATTACGCCTACACTCCATACACCAGCATTTTTTGCTTCATGAATATCTGAAATCGTATCCCCAATCTTAATCACTGCATGTGGTGGAAACACCTCAAGCTCTTCCATATTTTTATAAATCATATAGGGATAAGGACGACCTGCCTTTAATTCATCTCCACATACTAAGTAGTCAGGCTGGTATCCTTTCAATGCTGCATGAGGCGCTACAACCTCCATCATTTTTTTAGTATAGCCTGTAGTTGATCCGATTTTAATTCCGTCTGCTTTAAGTCTTTTTATTAGATTTAACACACCAGGTATTGGATCTGTATAGTCTTCTAAGGAAAGCATTAGCTCCTGCTCAAAATAGTCGTATAGCTCATAAATATCCTCTTCCGTTGGTGAACTCCCATATCTGTCAAGCCATAGCTTTTCTATTCGTTCAAATGTAAGCATTGTTTTGATATGATCCATCTTCAAAAGTCCCATCGGTCTACGGACCTCTTCAGTTGTAACAACAATTTCTTTTTTTGCAAAAGCAGAAACAAAGGCTTGAACTGGTGCAAAGCAACCATAGTCTACAGTCGTTCCTGCCCAATCAAAAATAACTGCCTGTATACTCTTGTTCATATTAAACCTCCTCTCAAGATTTTTTATCTTACTCCTCGGATTATATATAATTCAAAATATAATTCAATGTATTTTGCGTTTATTTACATAAGTTTTACAATATTTTAATTTATTTTGCTGTTTTATATAATAATCGCAATAAAAAAAAGCATTCCATAGCGAATGCTCATTTTTGTGTAAAGGTATTTAATTTCTTATGCAGCTAATCTGAGACAATAATATTGACCTGTTGCTCTATGTATTTTTCATGTAGGCTAGCATCTAACTGTGAGTCCGTAATGATCGAGTCAATCGCCTGTATCGGACAAATATTGAGGTAAGACATAGATTCAAACTTACTTGAGTCAGCAACAACAATCTTCTGATTAGCAAATTGCAACATTGCATTAATAACCTCAGATTCACCCTGTCTAAAATCAGTAAGTCCCTTCTCCAAAGAAATAGCATTAACTGCAATGAAAGCTACATCAATATTAAAACGAGATAATTCCTGTTCAAACGATCTGCCATATAAAGAATACTCCTCAGCATTTAATATTCCACCTGGAACAATAATCGTAAAGTTTCGGTTCTCAGCTAATACTTCTGCTACCTTAAGCGAATTAGTAATGATCGTTAATCGATTAAAGCTATCTACTAACTTCTTAGCCACTTCAATATTAGTTGTTCCTGCATTTAATGCGATTGCTTGATTTTCTTTTATTAGGGACATTGCTTTTGTCGCAATTTGCTTCTTTCTTTGTAGATAGGTAATTGTTCTCTTATGGAAAGATTTATTGGTAACCGCTTCATCGATTACTACAGCTCCACCATGTACACGTATTAATTTATTTACTTGTTCTAGATAATCTAGATCTCGTCTTACAGTATCAAGTGAGACCTGCATTGTATCCTTTAGTTCCTTAACTGTTACATTTCCACGTTCCTCAAGCTCTTGTAAAATTATACGATGACGTTCTGACGCTAACATGAAACCGCCTCTTTATCCTTTTTTTTGCTTGTTATTGCATTTTTAATATAGCAAATATCATAATAGTAGTAAAGGAAGAAAACTAGCCATATAAAATATCGATTCATTCGTTAATGGGAATAAATGACCCGTATAATGTTTCAACTAAAATGTCTCACTAAATAAATTCCATCAATAGCTTGTTAAACTTATCACGTTCATCATAAAACGTCGCATGACCACTATATTGGAAAGGGACAAGCTTACTATTTTTAATCAGTTTACTTGTTTCCTCAGCATTAGAAAATGGGATGACTTGATCATGGATACCATGAATAATTAGTGTAGGTACTTCTATTTTATCCAGATCGTTATTCACATTCTCATCTCTTAGTGTTTCCATAATTGCAACAGTGGACCAACCAGCCGCTTGCAATCCTAGCTGAAAGAACCAATCCGATAATGGTGGCGTTATATATTGAAAGAAAAAGAGATCCGATAAACCCCACAACATTTTGGGTCTATCATTAAGTGTTTCTGCAATGAAGTGATTTGCAGTATCTGCAGGTAATGCGTGTGGAGACACAGCATCTATAAGTACGAGCTTAGTTACTCCATATCCTTGATGCTTCGCCATATAGCGAATACATATCGCTCCGCCCGTGGAATGACCCGCTAAGGCAAAATCTTTCAATTGCAAAGCATCGACTACAGCACGAACATCGTCTGCCAATCTATCAAAACTGTATCCAGTGAACGGTTTATCTGAATTCCCGAAACCTCTCCAATCCATACCTATACAACGATATCCCATAGCAGGAAGAATGTTATATTGATATTCAAACTGTTTATGACTCAATGGCCATCCATGTAAAAAGAGAATTGTCTTCTTTCCCGTCGGATTAATATCTTCAATATAAACACTTACACCCGGTTCTACGGTTACATAGTTTCCCACGCTAACTCCTCCGATAATGATATTCTTGATAACAATAACGTATTCATTTGAGAGGAATTAGGTGAATGCCTATATTTAATTTGAGCAAAGTTGGATTAGAATATGGTTTTTTTATAAAATAAAATGAACGAACCATTCGATTGCTGCATCTAATCATTAAAGGAGGTATTGCGATGGACGAAATTGAACTTGCCAAACAAGCGATTAGTGGAAATGAAGCTGCTCAACTTCAGCTACTAAATTTATATAAAGAACCTATGTATCGTGTTGCATATAGCTATATGCAAAATGAACATGATGCAAATGATGCTTTGCAGGAGATGACGTATCAATGCCTAAAAAACATACATAGAGTTCAGACGCCTCTATATTTCAAAACTTGGCTCGTACGTATTGTTATTAATACATGTTTAATGATGAAGCGACAGCAAAAACGAATTGTCTTAACCAATGATATAGCAGAACTACCTCAGCATATGGATGAGTTATTTGAGCTAGGTGATGTAATTTCACAACTACCTATTGAGCAACAGGAGCTTATTCACTTAAAGTACTTTAAGGATCTAAAAAATAGTGAAATTGCAACATTACATAACATTCCTGAAGGTACTGTAAAATCAAGGTTACATAAAACGTTAAAGAAACTTCGTCAATTATTAGGAGAGGGGGGCATTTCATGAGTCAGTTTGAGAAAGAACAACAATATTTTGAATTACTTGAAACAATACCAATGGGATCATTAGAGTCCGAAGCTCAACTTATTGCGTATAAGCGATTAAAAAAACAAAGAATTCGTAATAAAATACTTTTACAATCCACAATTGCTGTTGCAATCATTATGACTATCTTCATTGGATCCATCCGGATGTCCCCTGCTCTTGCATATGCGGCCGCACAAATTCCCGGATTAAAGGCTCTTGTTGAAATGATTGCTTTAGATAAGGGAATTGAAGATATTATTAACAACGAATATTATGAACCCATTAATGCGAGCCAAACCATTAATGGAAAAACACTCACGATTACAGGTGTTGTAGCGGATGAATCCGGAATGATCATTTCCTATAACATTCAGTCAGATGAAGACTTAGCAATTTTCACTGGCGTAAAAACAGACGTTAAACAGAATTCTCAACTAGTAAATGCATCTGTTGGTAGTGGCTGGACAGGACAACAAGAAGGAACATATGAAGTTGAAAATACAATTGACATCGGCACAAGCCAAGGTATGGATTATTCATCTAGGGACTTTGAGCTTATATTATCGCTTCGTGAACGCCCAGAAACAGTCTTCGAGATTCCATTTACATTAAAGAATGAGATTAAACTATCAAAAAGCTACCCTATTAATAAGCATGTAATAGTTGATGGGCAAGGCTTTACGATACATGAATTGATTATTTCTCCGATTAGATCTGAACTAAAAATGTCTATTGATCCATCAAATTCAAAAAAAATATTAAGCTTCGAGGATATTCGCATATATGATGAGCATCAAGAGGAATGGGGTAAAATCCGAAACGGTTACGTTGGATTTGGTAGTTATAAGGATGAGCAATTTAGTATCATGCTAGAAAGTAATTATTTCCGTATCCCAGAAAGTATTACGATTGAACTACGAGAAATTGAAGCGATTAATAAAGCTGATCAATTTATTGTGATTGATTTTGAAAAGAAAAAAGTTATTACTCAGTCTGAAAATATTAATATTGAGCTTGAAATAAAAGATAACTTTGAAATTGAATATAAATTATTTTCATATGCAAAGAATGAACATAAGGGCGTGTTTGATAATTTAATTGATGCAGATGGTGAAATTTATAATTCATATAGTACATGGATTTCAGATTACGAAAACTATATGTTAATTGGGCAATTTTTTGATATAAGAAATGTCGAAAAGCTACCCGTTAACCCAGTAAAACTAGAGATTGCACGCTATGAGCAATATTTAGATGGAACTGGACGTATTCAAGTTGAACTTAAATAGTAGATTCAAATAATTGTATAACCATATGAAAACGGACTAGTGACATCTAGTCCGTTTGTTTTGTCGTTGCCTAACATGCATCTAATTCCATGCAGATCGTTCGCTTACAGGATTTCTCTCGGTAGAATTATCATTAACTCCTAATTCAGTAGCAAACTCTTCGTTGGTGTTTTTGAAACTCTGTTTGTTATGACTCTTCTTTGCCTTATTTCCTTTTTCATTGGAACCGTCTTTCGATTTCGTATGGTTCACTTCTTCATTTAACATTGTTAATCCTCCTCATTAATCCCTTTTACGAAATACAGAAAAAATATTATATCTCGTAGCTATATTTTCATAAATAGTTTGTCCAGCACGATGTTTTTTATCATGTCTTAGTTACTTAGATCGACAACTTGGTTCAAAGCTGATTCCTCGGACTGTTTACCTGTTAGTTTGTTCATTAACTCCTTTACTACCTTAGTCCAGTTTCCCATCTCCCAATACTCTGCAGTGTCAGCTTTAACTTTGATTAATATTAGATTAGGATCATCACTAGTCGTTTTCAGCATCTTTTCGTAAGCTATATTCCAAAATTCTTTTATCTTATCCCTGCTATCCACTAATTCAGCTTTTCCCCGTATCGAAACATAGGATTTACCCGCATATGCTACATTCACATTCGGATAGTTAACGAGTTCATCATATACATTGGTGTCTTTCATTGTCATAAACCATAAGTCTCCATCAAATTCAACCTCTTGAGTCTTCATAGGACGCGATACTAGACCTTGCTCCGTGGCTGATGTTAGCATGGCTATGTCTATTCCTATAATTAAATTCCTTACCGTTTCAATTGCCTCCTGATCTAATTCATGTGTATTTGTCATATTCAGCACCTCACTTTTTATATTGCCAGATTATCTGTTATCTTTCGCAAAAATGACAGAAGCTAAACATTAATTTTTTAACTTTAAACCATTTATGTACCTTACTTGTTTCTATAGCATCTCTAATTGAAATTTAATTCACTCAAAATAGATTTAAACAAAAAAATAGCCACTCGGATAAGTGGCTATTTACTGTAATTCATATATTAAATTTTACTGCCCTAATTGAGCGCCATCCACCGTATAAATCGATTGAGACACATATGAGGCGTCATCTGATAGTAAGAAGACTGCTACATTTGCTACTTCTTCTGCTTCTCCATATCTTCCCATAGGTACTGCAGTACCAAATGCTTTTCTTGCCCCTTCGCTATCCTGTGGGACTGTATTTTTCTCAATTTGACGCATCATGCGAGTATTGATCACTCCTGGTGCCACTGCGTTCACACGAACTCCGAATGGAGCTGTTTCCAATGCAACTACTTTGGTCATTCCCATTACAGCATGTTTGGAGCTATTGTAACCAACGAATCCCGGAGTACCCATTAGCCCTGCACCTGAAGAAGTATTTACAATACTGCCGTACCCTTGCTTCTTCATGACAGGAACAACGTATTTCAGTCCGAAGCTACGCGTCACTTGTAGTGGAGTCAAAAATGCAGCCGGCGCCATCAACTTTAAAGTGTAACTACATCGGAGCATATTAAGTAGTTGTCGGCATGGCACCTCGTTAAAGAGTCCTATTTGAAAATAGAGTCGGACCATTCTCCCAAAGAGAATAGCCCGACTCCATTTCTGTTAAGAGCTGTTTCTATTACCCAAGACACAACTGCCCCTCATGCAATCTTGTATTAGGGTAGCTGATGAATCGACCAGACTATATCCGTACTGAAACCAAGGGTTAGGCCGTCTGCTTCGTAATATAATCTAACGTCATCACCAGCTTGTAGCTCTACATTACCGGTTAGCGTCACCGTCGCACTACTTAGTACGGTCCTTAGAGTTAAAATCAGTGCTATATTGACGTCTAAGATAGGCATATAACCTTTTATTAAATCGGTGTTGCCATTCTTCTTCACAGTAAAAACTGGATCAATACCGTTTCCTATGCTTGCACTAACTGAAGAGTTAGTCTTATAGTTAACAGTAGCATGTATCGCATACTTACCAGTGGCTGGTGCCGTAAATATCCCTGTAGCAGGATCGAATGCAAGGCTTCCGTAATAAGGGGATACATCACTCCAATTCGTGAATTCCGTGCTACTAGCGATGGAGGATGTCGTACCCGAAGCAGAAAATCCTTCCGAGGTAACAGAAGTCCCAGTCCCTGCCGGGCCTGCAGGACCCTCTGGCCCTGGATCTCCTTGGTCACCTTTATCTCCTTGCGGTCCTACTGCTCCCGGATCGCCTTTATCGCCTTTTTCTCCTTGCGCTCCTACTGCTCCTGGATCGCCTTTTTCACCCTTATCTCCTTGCGGACCTGCTACTCCCAGATCGCCTTTATCCCCTTTATCTCCTTGCGCTCCTACTGCTCCCGGATCGCCTTGGTCACCTTTATCTCCTTGCGAGCCTACTGCTCCCGGATCGCCTTTTTCACCTTTATCTCCTTGCGCTCCTACTGCTCCCGGATCGCCTTTATCACCCTTATCTCCTTGCGGTCCTGCTGATCCCGGATCGCCTTTATCACCTTTATCTCCTTGCGAGCCTACTGCTCCCGGATCGCCTTTATCACCCTTATCTCCTTGCGAGCCCGCTGATCCCGGATCACCCTTGGAACCTTGTGAGCCTGAATACCCCGGATCACCTTTATCTCCTTTATCACCCTCTGGACCTTGCGGACCTGTCTCACCCTTTTCTCCCTTTGGCTTTTCAATTGTCTGAGTATTAATATTGACTTGCCCATTCATACTGTCCCATTTGATTTCTAGTCCAAGTGAAGTAGCTAATGCCCGTATTGGTAAATATATGCTATTTTTGTATGATATCGGATAAATTCGATTTTGATTCGTGTCCAATAATTGAACTAGCTTTCCGTCAACATAGATTGAGGGGGTGGATTTCAATACCGATACTGTTGCGCCTACCTTCATCCCATTCTCGTTGTTTGTAGAAGCCACCGATGTCGCAGAACCAGTGGTAATGTAAACCGCTCGATCCTCTTGACTCCAGCTTATCTTGAATCCAAGTAACTGAGAAGTTGCCCGAAGCGGTAAATATAATGAATTATTGATTGAAATCGATAGAATATCCGCTTCTGTTTTCTTGCCATCAACGTAGATTGGTGTATATGTTACTTTCCCTTGCTTACTTACTGTTTCCGCAGCTGCGGGTATAGCAGATACGCTGAATACAATTAATACAAAAACAAGTAGTGCGATTAAATTTTTTTTCATCATTTTAAATCTCCCTTTACCAAATTTTATCTTCACTTTTTATATCACTCCCACTTTGGTTATCCTTCCATAAAAAACCTCTGGGAAATTACTTCTATAAAATATTATAATTTCATTATTAATATTTTTCTGTAACTTAGGTTACAACCAAATAAGTATAGAGTGAACTTAAGAGTTAGCCGCACGGTAGACAGTTATGATAGACTCAACTACCGAAGGGGATTTTATCATAGCGAAGATAGAACAAACCTTTTAACGATATGATGATGCAAAACGATGTTGATTGTTGATTCCGAACATAAAAAATACAGAGCAACTGGGGTATTCCCCCGTCATGCTCTGTATTCAGGATTTATATACTACTATTCAGTTCAGTTTACTCCTTCTCTGCGTCCCCAGTCGTAACTGGATTCCCCTCATTACTATTCCAATCACTCCAGCTCCCTGCATACAGCCTCACTTTAGTAAATCCTGTTTCTTGCAAGGCGAAACAGTCTCAAGCCTCTACTGTACTTTCCATCGAAACGCTCCTTCGCCTCCTAAGATACCACTCCGCGGCGATCAGGTTCGGTACCCAGCATAACCAGGCAATAACCGTATAGCTTGCGACGAAGTTCTCCCCCCCAAAGACGAATATAAAGATGCCGAGCCATAACCTAAGCATGACGGCCGCAAGGGTCAGGGTATAATTGCGGATCATCCATCTGCGATGCAAGTCCGTCCGCTTTGCTCTTATCGTCTTTACTGCCAGATAAATACTGCCCAACCAGCCGATAGCGAGACTGAGAAATCCTAACGTGGACACAAGTCCGCCCGTCGCTTGAAAGGCGAGGTAAGCACCCGTCAAGCCACCAACCACAACTCCCCGCCACATGGACGTAGAGCATGCCATACCAAATCCGATGCAATGTTTGTTCCTCCAACTTCCCGTTCACAAGAGCTGCCTTATCGGGACCTAATACGTAATACTGAACGATCGCGTACCCTGCTACGAGAATCGCGAGTACCGTCATAACCCACCATAACTTTTTCTTCAATACCGCACCTCATTCCTCTCCAATGTTTGCATTCTCTCTTGCCAAGATTATGCTATGATCAGTGTATAAGACAGATGAGGTACGATCCATAACCTATGTTAATGACGAACGATACGATTTGAGGTGACGCATGAAACCATCGACCATTATCGGTGCGCTCGCTCGCATGACGACGATCCCCGACGAAGAGAAACAGTATTTCCTTGATCAACTGATCTGGAAGAACGTCAAAAAAGGGAAATTTCTCGTCCATGCCGGAGACTTCTGCGAGAGTGTCTACTATTGCGAGGATGGGCTGTTCCGCATGTTTTACGAGAACGAGGATGGCTCCGAACATATCAAAAGCTTCGTCACAGATGGCCAACTATTCACGGACTACCGCTCGCTTCTGACCGCCGAGTCAGCGTTCTTGTCGATCCAGGCGTTGGAGGATTCCCACATCGCTCTCTTTACGAAATCCGTAATGGAGACGCTATATGATCGCCATGCCTGCTGGGAACGGTTCGGCAGGAAGCTGGCGGAAGAACTGTTCATTGCCAAGTCGCGCAAAGAACGCGAACTGGTCGAATTAACTGCCGAGGAAAGATACCGCTTGTTCCAGAAGCAGTACCCTGATCTCGAGAGCCGAATACCCCAATATCAAATCGCAGCCTTCCTCGCGATCAATCCTGTATCGCTTAGCCGCATTCGCAACAAACGATAATCTAGCCATTCACGCAAAGCACGAAAATAAGCGGCATCCACGAGGCCAGATCCCAGGCATGCCGACATGCGCGTTGCCGTTCTTCATGGTCGGGCTGGACGTAATGATCAGCTCGTTCGTAATGCCCTTTAGAAGCAGAAACTTTACATATAAGCGCTCAGTGCGAATCTTCACAAAAGCATTTTCATGAAACGTGTGTTGACTCCGTGTTAATCTTTACGTCCCTGAGCATAACTCAAAGAAGTACATCGCCACATGATCGATGTACTTCAAGCCATATACTACTATGCCGTTTAAGCCTTCTCTTCTTCCCCTGTTGTCACCGGATTCACGCTGTCCGAGCTCCAGTCGCTCCAGCTACCCGCATAAAGCTTTACATTACTGAAACCAGCTTCCTGCAAAGCGAAGAAATTCGGTGTCGCCGTGACACCTGAACCACAGTAGACAATCACTTCAGCATTCTTATCTATCGCTACAAAACGCTGAGCTTGTTCTTCAGCACTTTTCCATGACCCGTCAGCCTTCTTACCTTCTTGCCAGAAATGATTGATTGCCGATGGAACATGTCCTGCTGCTTTATCAATTGGCTCTACCTCGCCACGATATCTTGCGCCATCTCGTGAATCTATAATTACTGTCCCTGCAACACCAATCTTGCTACGCACATATTGCTGATCGACCAGTATATGATCATTCAATAATACAGGTAGCTCGCAGTCTTGTACTCGATCTGGAATGTCCGTACTAACTGCAAGTCCAGCTTCTTGCCAAGACTTGAACCCGCCTTCTAGCACATATACTTCTCCGTCAAAACCAATCCATTGCAACAACCAACGAAGACGAGATGCCATAGCACCACCTTGATCATCATAGGCTACAACTACTGATCCAGTTGTAATACCAATTGTTCCAAAAAATTATGCCACCGTCTGTGGATCAGGTAACGGATGTCTGCCGCCTACTCCATCTGGACGTTTTCCACTTGATAGATCATAACTTAGATTAGCATAATGTGCTTGTGGAATATGACCTTCACGATAAGCAAATTCCCCAGCATCTTCATCTGCAAGATCATATCTAACATCTACAATAACAAGCTGAGCATCATCAGCATTTGCTACTGTTAACTGCTGCTGCAACCATTCCTTACTAACGAAATATGACATATTGCTCCTCCTAAAACTTTTTGTGACTTCCTTAATTGCTTCCCGCAAACAAAAAGTTACTTCGGAAGCATAAGCTAAAACTTTTTGTGACTTCCTGAGTTACTTCCTGCAAATAAAAAGTTACTTCGAGAGCATTACCTAAAACTTTTTGTGACTTCCTTAATTGCTTCCTGTAAATAAAAAGTTACTTCGGAAGCATTATCTAAAACTTTTTGTGACTTCACTTGTATTGCTTCATAATAATAAGTCGCATCGGAATCCTTTTTAATTCAATACCTTTGCATTTAGTTTACTCCATTAATTAATTGTGTACTAGCCTATATATTGTATGTATTCACAGCAATGAACATGATTAATCAAATATAAATTTATTATTACTGCATTCTCCCAAACTAATTTATAGGTATAGCAACAAAGAGGACCATCTCAGTGAGAAAGCCCTTATATTTCAATAATAGTCTACCGCTTTGGCTTACTTGGCGTTAATTGTGTTAATATTTTTGGTCCTGCTTTCGTAATTGCAATCGTATGTTCAAATTGTGCAGTTAGCGCATGATCGACTGTTCTTGCTGTCCATCCATCGTGTTCAATATAAATTTCTGGAGATCCTGTTGATAGAATCGGCTCGATCGTAATAACCATACCTTCTTCAAGCTTAATGCCAGATGTTCGCGTACGTACATGGTGCACATGTGGAGCTTCATGTAACTCCCTACCAATACCATGCCCGAGAAATGAAGCAATCACTTGAAAGCCATCTCGTTGCGCCCTTTGCTCGATCGCATAACCAATATCTGAAATATCATTACCAATGTTCGCTTGAGCCAATCCAGCTCGAAAAGCTGCCTTTGCTGCTCTTACTAACCGACGAGCTTGCGGTGATACTTCACCAACCATATACGTCCATGCGGAATCAGCCTTCCAACCTTTATAATCAGCAACGATATCAATCGTAACGATATCTCCTTTTTCTAGCTTATAGGAACTTGGAAATCCATGACATGCTACTTCATTTACAGAGATACAACTTGCATATGGATAGCCTTTATGACCTTTTTGTGCAGGATATGCACCATGCTCAACCATATACCAATCAATGAATCGATCGATTGCCGCTGTTGTTATTCCAGGGACACATTTCCCCACTATTGCTTTATGACATCCTGCAACAATTTTACCTGCTCGCGCAATTCGTCTAATTTCCTCAGCTGTCTTTGGAACAATCGACTGCATCGTTAACACCTCCCACTTAAATATATTCCGCGAAACTAAGCTTCATGCTCATTTCATGTCGATGCATGTCCGATACTAAGTATGTTTTAACGTTCCAACTAAGCAATGATTACTACCTCAACGCTGAATTACTTACGCTGACAACGCAAAAAAGAGCCTGATGAGCGCTTTGCGCCTATCAGACTCTTTTCCGTATATTTGACCTATACAGCCGAGGAGTTCATTCTTCCAAGTTCATCCTCAACTAGTGAGGTTAATTCATCTTCATAGCCGCCAGTAATTCGATACTTGCGGACATACTCTTTCACAAATTTCCTTGGGTCCTTAGGTTGGAATATTCTCGTCAATTCCTTCAGGCTTTCCTTGACTTCATTTTGGCTGTGCTTTGCCATGAAATCTCCTCCCTTATATAATAATGGATGGTCGTCCTATAGTACTACTCGAGAACAACAACAAGAAGTTGTCGTCATCGTTCCGACTCTTATTCCTCCTTAGGTGTAATTCATTCCACGGCTATTAGGTAACTGTTTCAATATTCTTACTATTATAACATTTCAGATAACAATATAAAAGCATTTCAATGATTAGAAAATTTTATCGATATTGTAAAGGTATGTGTGTGCTCTCTACGATAATTGTTCATCATTACTAGTATTATCGAAAGAGGTCGAATCATGAGCTTTGTCCTGCGATTGTCTTTGCTTTCTAAACATTTGCAAATAGATAATTACACCGATAATGGCTACAACTACTCCAAATATCACCAATACGAGCGCTGCAATATTTTGCCACAATACGACCTCCTCCTTCCTACTATTATTTTACATTATTTTCTTGATTACTTCATTAGTCTATAGTTGCATTTTCAAAATGCGGGCTTTTTGAATTTCCTCTTAACAATAATAGTTCAACAAGCGGGCTTTCAGAGCCGAGAAGATGGAGTGCTACTTGAGAAAGGCGGAAGCGCAAGTGTACGTGTTTGGTACACACGAACCGTACTTTCCAAGTTCACTTCATATTCAATGCCGATTAAGCTCTTGCATCACTTCGTTATCAAAGTCTGCTTGTTGAATTTCCTCTTCTGTAAGCACCACTTGCCCACGCGAGTAACTCATCATGCTCATCGTATAAAGAAGCTGTCATAGTATTAGTACGCTTGGTACAATGTAAAAGTTCCGCCTTGCAGAAAATTTTTCCAGAAGCGACATTAGATAAAAAATGAGTGTTCATCGTTGCTGTAACTGTATTCTCTCCTGTTCCAAGCATAATAATTAACCCCATAGCATTATCGAGCATTGACATCATTACTCCGCCATGTACTATCCCCATTAAATTTTTATGATGGTCAGCAAGTTCAAGCGAAATAATAACCGATTTTTCCGTAGCTTCAACCAATTCACAACCTAAATATCCCCAAAATGTTGATTTGGCAAGCTCCTGTAGCTGCTCATATCTGTTTTGATCATCTCTGTTCTGATCATCTCTGTTCTGATCATTCATGTTGTTGTTCCTCTTCTACCAACTTACGTCTAAGCACTTTTCCAACCATAGTCTTTGGCAAGCTATCTCTGAACGCATATTGATGAGGCACTTTAAATGCAGCTAACCTTTCTCGACACCAAGCATCCAATTGCTCATCTGAAACCATATAGTTATCCTTCAATACAATAAAGGCTTTCACCGTTTCTCCGCGATAAGCATCTTTAATACCCACCACTGAAGCTTCGGCTATTCCAGGATGTTCAAAAAGTACTTCTTCAATTTCACGAGGATAAATGTTAAATCCACTTGCGATAATAATATCTTTAATCCGATCCATAATGATGAAGTAACCATCTTCGTCCATCTTCGCTAGATCACCCGTTTTTAGCCACCCATCAGCAAGAACCTCAGCAGTTGCTTCTTGTCTATTCCAATAACCGCTCATCACTTGAGGGCCTTTAACAATAAGTTCACCTAATTGACCTGGTGGTAATCTTTCACCAGTCTCAACGGAGATAATGGCAGCATCCGTATCTGGGAATGGCAAACCTATCGTTCCAATTTTTCGTTTCCCCCATATCGGATTAGCATGTGTAACTGGTGAAGTCTCGGTTAAGCCATAGCCTTCAATTAACCTGCCTCCAGTTAAGCTTTCAAATTGCTCTTGTACTTCTAATGGCAACGCTGCAGAACCACTAATACATACTTCAATTGAGGATAAATTTAATGGTGTTGTTTGTTTTCTTGCAGCTTGTATTAACGCAACATACATCGTTGGAGCACCTGGGAAAATTGTAGGCTTCATCTTATCTATCGTTTTTAACACTTCATTAACATCAAATTTTGGTAGGAGCACGAGACATCCTGCTGTTCGTAACGACATGTTCATTAGTACCGTTAACCCAAATACATGAAACAACGGCAACGCGGCTAAATACCTCTCTTCTCCAATTTTAACTCGACTACACCATTCCATCGTTTGTAATGTATTAGTAACGAGATTACGATGAGTGAGCATAACTCCCTTAGGAGTTCCTGTTGTACCTCCTGTATATTGCAAAGCAGCTAATTCATGATGCTGAGCTAATGTAGGTCGCTCATATGATAAAGATTTTTTGGTTAATAGTGTACTCCAAGCAACATATCCATCCAGACCATATGGGATTACCGACTTAAACCCTTCCTTACGTTGCTTAATCGGATACAGTAAATTTTTGGGGAATGGTAAGCCATCCTTAATAGAAGTGACAATTACATTTTTCAATTTCGACAATGGCCCATTCTCAGGATCTTTGCCTCTAACTCGCTCGATTCTTGGGTAAAGTAGATCTAAAGTAATTAATGATATTGCACCGCTATCCTGCAATTGATGCTTCAGTTCTCGCTCTACGTACAAAGGATTCGTCTGCACAACAACTGCACCAGCCAGCAATACGCCGTAATAAGCAATTACCGCCTGCGGACAGTTAGGTAACATAATTGCTACGCGGTCTCCTTTATGGATGCCTAGTCTACCTAATCCTCTTGCTAGTTGATCAGCTGCTACATATAGTTGTTGATACGTTAACGTCTTACCCATGAAAGAGATAGCTGACTTATTAGCATAATTAGTCGCCGAATCAATCAAAAACTGAGCAATATTAACTTCAGGGTAATCGATTGTAGTCCGTATATCCTTAGGATAATGCTTATACCATATTTTATCGGACGACTGCTCAACCTCAGTTTCTGCTTCTGCTTCTGCTTCTGCTTCTGCTTCTGCTTCTGCTTCTGCTTCTGAGCTAGTATCCTCGACTTGTTCCGTACTTTCAACCACTTCTTCGCTCGATACCTCTGATTCTACTTGAACATCTCTTTCGGTCTCTTTCTGCGTCTCATCATGAACATTGGAGTGTTGAGGATTTTGTGATTCCATACTAGATCACTCCTTCACACAATATATTGCTCACTTCCGATAACCTTTGCAGCGATTTGGCGTTTCAATGTAATGACGTCTGTGAGAGATGCTTTCGTTAATTTCTTCACAATCGATAATTGCATACGCAAGGTGTCACCTGATTCCATTCGCACAAGTGCTGTTCTAGCAATACTCTCAATTTGCTCCATCGCTTCTTGCACATAAACTTTTGTCATCATTGCTACAATAGAAGACTCATCATGATCAAGTCGAAGTAGTAATCGTTTCTGAGCTCGTAAGTAAGCGCTCTCCATTGCAAACGTTAAAATCATTATATTAGCAAGCCCCTCTAATATTTCTTGTTCCTTTTCAAGCCTTGCACCATATCGCTGGACAGCAATACCACCAAGCATCAAAAATAACTTCTTCGCTTGCTTAATGCGATGACCTTCTAGACTTAGAACTCCTTCAAGATTAGGGGCCGATTGTGGTTCTAATAACTGCGCTTGCAGTTCTTGAATTTTATCAAGTAATGGTAGCTCATTTTTCATTGCTTTCTTAATGAGTGTTCCGGGAATTAATAAGCGATTAATTTCATTCGTACCTTCAAATATGCGGTTAATTCTTGAATCTCGATAAATTCGCTCAACCTTATATTCCTTAATAAATCCATAGCCACCATGTATTTGCACAGCTTCATCACTTACAAAATCTAATGCTTCTGATGCAAACACTTTAACCATCGAACATTCCATCGCATATTCACCGATTGCTTTGGCTGCAAGTCTGCCGCTATGAGCAGCTGCATCGGATGAGGTTTGATCGATCTCAGATAGCATCGCATCCATCCAACCCGCAATTCGATAGACCATACTTTCCATTACGAAAGTAACAATATTCATATCCGCTAATTTAGCTCCAATTAGTGGATATGAGGAAATTGGCTGATTAAATTGCTTACGAACATTAGCATAGGAGGCTGCCAATTGAATCGCTTCCTTCGATGTACCTAGACAGGCTGCACCGAGCTTAAATCTGCCAATATTTAATATGTTAAAAGCAATCAGATGACCTTTGCCGATTTCACCTAATACATTATCAACAGGAACATGCACATCTTCAAAGTACAGTGGACAAGTAGATGAGCCTTTTATGCCCATTTTATGTTCCTCAGGACCAATGCTAAATCCCGCCATATCGCGTTCTACAATGAATGCCGTAAACTGTTCATTATCTATTTTCGCATAGACGATAAATACATCTGCAAAGCCAGCATTCGTAATAAATATTTTCGAGCCGTTCAATATATAATATTGACCATCGTCACTTAGCCTCGCACTCGTCTTCGCACCTAGTGCATCGGAGCCCGAAGCTGGTTCTGTCAGACAATAAGCGGCGATCTTTTCACCAGTTGCGAGTAGCGGCAAGTACTTTTCCTTCTGCTCAGTAGTGCCAAAAAAGACAATCGGAAGTGTTCCTATCCCTGTATGAGCACCTACCGACAAAGCAAATGATGAGCTTTTGGCTAACGTTTCTGCGAGTAATGTTGTACTGACCTTATCAAGACCTAGACCACCGTACTGTTCTGGTATATCCGCACTTAGCAAACCCTGCTCCCCAGCAATACGCATTAATTGAACCGTTAGTTCATAATTAAGTGCCTCAATCTCAGCATCCTTCGGAGCGATCTCAGCATCCACATATTGTTGTGCTGCTTCAGACATTAGCCGCTGCTCACTCGTAAAATCCTCAGGAATTGTAGTTAGCAGCGGATCACTATTCTCAATAACGAATCGTCCGCCGAAAGAAGTTACCTTCGTTATAGACATCATAATCACCTCCAAAATTATTGTTATCGTATTCCCCTTTCAGCAACGTTAGCCGATTATGCAACGTCAGCATAATCATCCCTCATACAAGCGAATTGTTCAGTTGGAGTAGACCTCGAGCAAACCAGCTGCCCCCATTCCCCCACCAACACACATCGTGACAATGCCTAATCCCCCACCACGACGCGCTAATTCATGAATAAGTGTGACGCTTAACTTCGTCCCTGTACAGCCAAGTGGATGGCCAAGCGCGATAGCTCCCCCGTTCACATTTACCCGTTCAATCGGAATCGATAATTCACGAACAATCGGAATACATTGTGCAGCAAATGCTTCGTTCAGCTCGAATAGATCAATATCTTTGATTGTCACTTTAGCCTTGTCTAGTAACTTAGGGATTGCTACGATTGGACCAATTCCCATCACTTCTGGTGCTACCCCCGCTACAGCGTAATGACGAAATACAGCTAGCGGCTTCAGTTCTAATTCCTTCGCCTTACTGCGACTCATTACTAATACAGCAGCTGCACCATCACTCATTTGCGAGGAGTTCCCTGCTGTAACTGACCCACCAATTGTGAACGCTGGCTTCAATGCTGCTAACCCTTGCGGTGAAGTCGTTGCACGAACACCTTCATCAAGCTTGAATTCAAAGCTTTTATCGCGATACTCGCCCTTTTCATTACAGATGGAACGTGTTACCACAATTGGTACAATCTCATCTTCAAATGCCCCTGAAGCAATGGCCCAAGCCGCTTTCTGATGACTACCAGTTGCAAATTCATCCTGATCCTCTCTAGTTACCCCATACCTGCGAGCTACTTCCTCTGCGGTATGCCCCATTCCCATATAAACTTCGGGGATACGATCAACGATATCGGGATGCGGTGATAATCTGAATCCTGTCATCGGCACATGGCTCATACTTTCGACACCACCCGCTACTATAACTTCAGCTTCACCGAGCTTAATTCGCTCAGCAGCATAAGCGATTGACTGTAAGCCTGAGGCGCAAAAGCGATTGACCGTTACCGCTGGTGTCGATTGCTCTAAGCCTGCATGAAGAGCTATTATTCTTGCCATATTCAAGCCCTGCTCACCTTCAGGCATAGCACAGCCAATGATGACATCTTCAATTAATGTCTTAGACATCGTCGGAACTGTAGCTAGCAGCCCTTCGATCACACTTTTCCCAAGATCTTCGGCTCTCGTATTTGATAAACTTCCTTTTTGGGCTTTCCCAACGGCTGTTCGTACCGCAGCTACAATAACCGCATCTGTATCATGATCATCGAAGTATTTGCTCGGCATCTCCCATTCTCCCTTCTAATTTGCTCCAAATTAGTTACGAAGCGGCTTGCCTGTCGTTAACATATAACTCATTCTTGCCTGCGTTTTCGCCTCACCACATAGACTTAAAAATGCTTCGCATTCAAGATCTAGCAAATATTGCTCACTGACCATCTCACCGGAAGCAAGATCCCCCCCGCTTAATACATGTGCTAGCTTCGAGGCTATTAATTCGTCGTGACTGCTAATATATTTACCTAGCTTCATGGACTGAATAGCAAGCTTTAAGACGGCTTTACCTTCTTTGCCTGCTACCGCAACAAGTTGTTCCTTCGGCGCTTCATAACCTGCTTGGTCTAGTCGTAGTACTTCTTTCTTTGCCTCGGAAATCCGATTTTCCTGACGCATAATGACGCGATCCTGTGGCCTTGCAAAGCCTAAACGTGCAATTTCATGACCACTTGTTGATGTCTTGGCCATGGCGATCGTTTCAAACATATGATTGAGATGAGGCTGTAAGTCTCCCGCTAGCAGCTTCCGCTGGATGACTCCATTCGGTCCTGCACCAGCAGCAGCTCGATTCATCGCAAATATAGCAGCCTCTTTACTACCACCACCAGCTGGTATTAAGCCTACCCCTGTTTCTACTAATCCATAATACGTTTCAGGGGAAGCAATAATAACATCTGCTGGCAAGCAAGCTTCTACTCCACCGCCTAAAGTCATGCGATGCGGTGCAGCAACAACTGGGCGATCCAATCGTTTCAACTGCATCATACTTTGTTGGAAGAAACGAATAATGTCTTCTACCTCATCCCACTCTTCATTTTGCGCTTCCATAAGTAACAGCATAATATTGGCACCGACGCAGAAATTTTTACCTTCATTGGCAAGTACAAGCCCACGCCAATTACGAGCTACTTCATGACTAGCATAACGAATCGCACTTAATACTTCTGAGCCTATCGCATTGCTTTTGGAGTGAAATTCCAGTGCGACCACATCATCCCCAATATCGATCAGGCTTGCTCCCGAATTACTCCAAATCGTTGCTCCACGTTCCTTGCATTGGTGAAGTGAAATAACATTAGCATCTTCATCTAGTTGTACAAATTGTTGTTGATGAACATGCCAAGTATTGCCGAGCTCTTGCCTATAGAAATGAGTGTGACCATTCGCAAGCCACTCCTCTACCCACTGCGGAATAGACTCGCCTTCTTCCTTCATCCTTGTCACTGAAGCCTGCACCCCAATCGCATCCCATAATTCGAAAGGACCTAGTTCCCAGTTGAACCCAAGCTTCATTGCCTTATCAATATCTACGATAGAATCCGCAATTTCACTTAAAACTTTGGCAGAATAAAGTAGAATAGGCTTTATCGTGTCCCATGCGAACAGAGCATGAGGATGCTCAGGGTAGGTATGGAGTAAAGCTTTCACCTTACCAGCTGCACCTTTACCTTTCTTCGCCGCCTCGATAACAGGAGAAACAATCGGCTCGGCCCTCTCATAGGTAAGCGAATCTAGCTGCAACGATTCGATAAAGCTTTTTCCAACTGGTGATTTGGATTTGCGATAAAATCCTTCACCACTCTTTTGACCGAGTGCACCTTTCTTAACCAATGCTTCTAATAACGGTGGGCGTGTAAATACGAATTTCTCCGCTTCATCGCTACTTCGATTATGGACGTTATCTACAACATGTAATAACGTATCCAGACCAACAAGATCAAGCATGCGATAGGTCGCTGTTTTCGGACGTCCCATCGCGACACCGGTAAGTGCATCTACCTCATCTATACTTAACCCATAATGCTCCGTTGCCCCTAACGTCACGAGCATGCCATATGTACCGATGCGATTAGCAATAAAGTTAGGAGTATCCTTCGCACGCACAACACCTTTACCAAGTTTTTGTTCACATAAGTACTGAAGTGTATCGACGATTTGTGGTAGTGTATCTGAAGTTGGGACAACCTCTACGAGATTCATATAACGTGGTGGATTGAAGAAATGTGTCACGGCAAAATGCTCTCGCATATCTTTACTACAATGCTCAACCATCTGATGAGCAGATAATCCTGATGTATTTGTGCTGACAAGCGTGCCCATTCGTCTTGCTTGATCAATAAGCGTACATACTTGCTGCTTAATATCTAGTCGCTCTACAACTGCTTCGACAATCCAATCTACTTCACCTAACTGCTTAGTATGGTCGGTTAGATTACCAGCAGTAATACGATGAACAAAGCTATTATCATAGAGTGGCGCAGGCTTTTGCTTGACCATAGCTCCAATTGCTGCATTGGCAAGTCGATTGCGTACTGCTGGAGATTGTAACGTTAGACCTAGTGATTGCTCCTGTGCAGTGAGCGTCACGGGGACAATATCAAGCAACCAGACGGAATAGCCGCTATTAGCCATATGTGCTGCAATTCCAGCTCCCATAACTCCTGAACCAATGACTGCTACTTTGCGCACATTTATTACTGACTTCTTATTGTTCACAATAGTTGAACTCATAGTAGATCCACTCCTTTCCTTCTTCAATTCATACGTACTACTATATGTATGTGAAGGGGGCATATCTCATGATGGTTCATTCTTATCGCCATACATTTACATGGTTTCTTCATTATCTATAATTCCTAGTACACTAATAGCCAGCACCTCAGCAACATCTTTCGTCGCAACGCTGCCATCCTCCACCAATGCTTTTACACCATCTTCTAACATCGTCAGACAATAAGGACATGCCGAGCTTATCATCGTTGGTTGTACCTCCAGCGCTTGCGTCGTTCTAGCGTAGTTCACACGAGTACCGCTATGTTCTTCCATCCACATTAATCCACCACCAGCACCACAACACATTGCATTTTCCTTTGAACGCTCCATCTCTTTCAGAACGACACCTGGTATTGCTTGCAATATCCTTCTAGGCGCATCATAAAGTCCGTTATACCGGCCTAAGTAGCAAGAATCATGCAGCGTAATCGTTTCATCTAATTGAATATTCGGCCTCAACCTGCCCTGCTGTACCAATTCATCAAGTATTTCTGTATGGTGCTGCACTTGAATATGAGTTGCCAATCCAAGCTGCGGATATTCCTGCTTGAAGGTGTGGAATGTATGGGGGCACGGCGTAACGATATGTTTAATATGATAGCGGTGGATCGTTGCAATATTTTGCAATGCTAGCTCTTGATAGAGCATCTCATTACCAATTCTGCGTGCGGTATCACCTGAGCTTTTCTCTTCTAGCCCTAATACTGCAAAGTTAATACCCGCATGTGTTAGAAGGCGGATAAAATCATACAACAGTTTGCGACTACGATTATCATAAGAGCCCATTGAACCGGCCCATAGTAAAATATCTGTTGGTGCTCCTAAAGCTTGCCGCTCCTTCATCGTCTCAACTGTAATTCCCGTCTTTTTCTGACAATCAAGAAGCCAGTCTGCACGCTCGCTTCGACTAATTCCCCATGGATTGCTTTGTCGTTCAATGTTTTGCAATGCGCGTTGTGCATCCGCAGGCATTCTCCCTTCCATCAACACGAGATGTCTGCGCATATCAATAATTTTATCAACATGCTCATTGCCTACAGGGCACTGTTCTTCGCAATTGCGACAGGTTGTGCATGACCATAACTCTTCTTCCGTCATCACATCACCAATTAACTCTACTTGTAGCGGATTACGGCTCACATCGTATTGCCAAGCTTTACTTTGCTTGTTCATCGTCTCTGAAATATCTCCCTTCCATGTGGATTTGTCAGACATCGTTGCTGCTTGAGCGTTATGCACCTGACTATCTCCGTTTGGTGGCTGTTGCTGATCCGCTGTACTACACATTGTTTTCATAATATGAGCGCCTTGCGTAAGATCACCGATTCCCCAAGGGGGTTGTTGCCAAAGTCCTTGCGGCAGCCATGGTGACTTTGATGTAATCGCTGCCCCTTTTTCTGTTGCATGATCGCGAAGTTTAATAATCATATGCATCGGCGATAAGATTTTCCCTGTACTTGTTGCAGGACATACATTAGTACAGCGACCACATTCTACACAAGCGTACAAGTCTAACATTTGTTTCTGGTTAAATGCGTGAATATGCCCTACGCCAAAGGTTTCAGCGTCCTCATTTTCAAGGTCGATATGACTCAATTGTCCTGTAGGAACAGAGCGTCGATACCATAAATTAATCGGTGCTACTAATAAATGAAAATGCTTCGACTGTGGAACATAGATAAGGAAACTTAATAGAATAAGTAAATGCAACCCCCAGCTGATCTCGAATCCAATTGCCGCATTCTGGCTGCCTTCGTTAATACCTAGCGCTTGTATAGCTGTTGCAAGTGAATGACTAATCGGTGCGTACGTTGCCGCAAGTGGATCGCTCATCGATGCAGTTGCTTTAGCAGTTACAGATGCTGCAGTATGAGTTAATCTTTCAAAGCTCAATGACATCAGCACACTTACCATAAGCATGCCAATAAACCAATAAACTAACGACGGCTTTGCACCACGTTTTAACCGGGGTAGTCGTTCTCCGTAACGACGAAATGCTCCTAAAATAATAGCAACTAATACAATAACTACGATCCATTCCTGGAGCCAACTGAAATAGCCATATAGCGGCATCCACGGAATTAATGGTATGCCAAATAAGCCCTTAAGCATTAGATCAAGTGCACCGAGCTGTAGCGATAGAAACCCATAAAAATAAATAATATGCAGCAAGCCGCTACGAATGTCTTTCAATAATTTACGATGCGTTATAATCTCTATTGTTGTTTTTGAGGATGGTTTTCTTTTGATCCATTCCGTAGATGTTGCCAGTGATATATATTGGATTCTTCGCTTTATGATTTCGACAAACATCCAAATCGATGCTCCAGCTACACATACCGTAATGAATAGTCTAATGTAATGGGCATCCTCCATATCGCTTCCCCCTTTCGCCAGTAACCACATTAATTATTTGATGATCGTTGTTCAATTATATGTAGCCAAAAGAGTTAACATGCTTTCGCGCAATGAGTAAACTAGCGGTCTATTTTGCTGCATGCTTTCATATGGTTATACCGTACGAGCTATAATCTCTTCGGACCATGTTATATGTTCAAATGCACAACGCTATGAAAGGGGCATCCGTATGTTCAAAATTGTTGTCTTATTGAAGCAAACGTTTGATACAGAGGAAAAGATTCATATTGATAATGGTGTAGTTAATGAGGACGGTGCGAAATTCATTATTAATCCCTATGATGAATATGCACTTGAAGAAGCATTGCGGATTAAGGAACAGCATGACGCAGAAATTATCGTCATTTCGGTAGGTCCGGAACGCAGTACGCATGCCTTACGCTCAGCTCTTGCGGTAGGCGCTGATCATGCCATTCTGATTGCTGATCATAATTTAAGTCAAAGTAGTTCGATTGCTCATTTACTAGCAGCTGCCATACGACCGATGAACGTGGATCTTATTCTGGCAGGACTGTTCGCAGTCGATAGTGGTAGCGGTAGCGTTGCTTTACAAGTAGCAGAATTGCTGCAATTACCGCATGCTTCAGCTGCAATTAAGCTGCGGCTTGGTGATGCGCTGGAATTGAATATTAAGGCAGCACCATGGGAAGGTAAGCTTGCCTTAGTCGAGCGAGATGTTGAAGGCGACACAGAAACCGTGCTACTTCCACTCCCGGCACTTATTACAGCACAGCAAGGCTTGAATGATCCGCGCTACCCTTCCTTGCCAGGCATTATGAAGGCCAAGAAAAAGCCATTAACAGAATTATTTTCATCTGATTTACTACTATCAGACGTAATAGATAAAATCTCGACAAGCGCTACATATTGTGAACAGGTTCTCCCTCCAGCTGCTCGACCTGCTGGGCAGTTCATTACAGGAACAGCCCAGCAGCAAGCTTCTACTCTATTAGAGCAATTATTTGCACGTTCTATTATTAAAAAAGGTGGAGAATGCTAATGAGTCAACCTATCGTTATTGTCGCTGAGCGCAAAGGTCAACAATTACGAAGAGTTACATTGGAAGCTATTACTGCTGCCATAACGCTATGCAATGGACAATCAAGAGTGATTCACGCCTTCCTATCGGGTAGCGATACCGATGATAGCTTAATGGCTTCAGCGAAGGAACTAATCCAACATGGCGTCCATGAAGTACATATTGCCAAACATGTTCATTTTGAGCCGTATCAAGCAACGATTGTCCTACCTGCGCTAACAGATATCGTGCGAACATTACAGCCTAGTTATGTCATTATCGGGCATACATCTAATGGTCGCGAGCTTGCGCCTCGTCTAGCAGCAGCCTTACATAGCGGCTATATTGCCGACGTTACAACAATAGAATCATCCCAGGATAAAGTTAGCTTTATACGTCCGATCTATGCAGGCAAAGCATTTGAACGTCGGAAATTCCAAGGGGTTGCCCCTTATGTTTTTTCTATTCGTCCGAATAATAATGCCCCTGCACCATTCGTTGAACAGGCAACGATTACTGAGCTAGAGGAACATATACATCCTGTCAATTGTGAAGGGATACAACTCTCATCGATTGTGCAACATGTAGTAAAGCGTATTAATGAAGGAATTGATCTTACAGAAGCAGATATTATTGTCGCAGGAGGAAGAGGTGTTCGCGGGACTGAAGGTTTTGTAGTATTGAAGCAACTAGCTGATGAACTCGGTGGTGCTGTTGGTGCATCGCGTGCAGCTTGCGATGCAGGTTATTGCGATTATGCTCTGCAAATTGGTCAAACTGGAAAAGTTGTCACTCCAGAGCTCTACATCGCTTGCGGAATTAGTGGTGCAATCCAACATCTTGCTGGAATGAGTCAGTCTCGTACTATTATAGCGATCAATAAGGATCGTGAAGCACCGATCTTCTCTATTGCTGATTATGGTATTGTCGGTGATTTATTTGAAGTTGTGCCACTTCTTACTGCACAATTAAAGGAATTTCGACAATAATTCATTTATTTTGAAATAACTCTTGCTTATATAGTTCCTGCGTGATAAGATACTACTTGTCTCTAAGAGATATTTAATACATGGAGCTGTGGTGTAGTGGCCCAACATGCCTGCCTGTCACGCAGGAGATCGCGAGTTCGAATCTCGTCAGCTCCGCCATTATTTTAACGACATAGAGTCCTTCGGGGCTCTTTTTTTGTTTTAAATTGCCGCTACAAGAACCAATCGCTGATCAATGGTTAGTCCATGATCTTCTAGCGCTTGCTTATACCCCTCTTATCGCAATTGACCAATACTTCGATCTTCCATTGAAGTAGAGATCAGCACAATTCGCTTATGTCCTTGTCTGCATAAATAATCGACCATTTTATAGCTTTCCGCAAAATCATCGATCGAAACATAAGAGTAATTATACGTTTCAAATTACGAGCGTTGTTATTCGGAATATCATTGTTCTCTTTCATAACCTTCATAATCATTGCTTTTGTATCGACACTAATATCTGGATGATTATTAATTGCTCTAGATACGGTGGTTACATCTACAACACTACTTATTCGTCATCCATTGAGTATTAACCCTTTACTGCGCCTGCAACAACGCCTTCAATAATGTATTTCTGACAGAATAAATAGAAAATGACAATAGGAATAATCGCTAGAACTAGCATGGCCATCATTGCGCCCATATCAATTGATCCATATCCACCTTTAAGATATTGAACAGCAATCGGAATCGTTTTATATTCTGTACCGATGATTAGAAATGGTAGTAAGTAGTCATTCCATACCCACATGACATTCAAAATAGCTACTGTAATAGCGATTGGTTTCAATATAGGAAGAATAACTTTAAAGAACATTTCTGGTGGTCCACCGCCATCTATCATTACAGCTTCCTCAATTTCAAGCGGTATTGATTTGACAAAACCACTAAACAAGAAGACCGAAAGCCCCGAACCAAACCCTAAATAAATAATTAAAATACCTATGGGGTTGTCTAAACCTAATACGTTAGCTGTTTTTGACATTGTAAACATAACCATTTGGAATGGTACGATCATAGAAAAGACAAACATGTAAAATAATGTGCTAGCCCATTTTGTTTTCACACGCGTTAAATACCAACCCGTCATGGATGTGAAAAATACAATTGCTGCAACTGCGCCTATCGTTATGAACAAGGACATTCCGAAAGCTGAAAAGAAATTGATTTTCTGAATACCGCTTGTATAGTTTTCAAGTCCAACATACGTATCACTGTTTGGGAATACAAACGGTGCATCACTTATGAAAAATTTTCCTTTAAAGGAGTTCATTAAAACAATCAGTATCGGGGATAGAAATGCTGCTGCCAATACGAAAAGAAAGAGAAAGAGAAACGGTCGCTTTTGTTGTGTATCATCCATTAGTTTTCGATCTCCTTTCTTCTAGTAATAGCAAGTTGAACAATTACAATAATTCCTACCATTAGGAAAAACATAACAGCTTTAGCTTGACCAACACCTTCAAATCCAGCTTTACCATAGAATGTATTAAAAATATCCAGAGCTAGCATTGCCGTTTGTTTGGCAGGAGCACCTGCAGTCAATGCTAAGTTTTGGTCAAATAGCTTAAATGAATTGGAAATACTTAAGAACAAACAAATCGTAATCGAAGGCATAACAAGCGGTAAAATGATTTTACGAAGGATAACTCTATTCGAAGCACCATCAATTTTTGCTGCTTCAAGCTGCTCTTTCGGAACGTTTTGAATACCAGCAATGTAGATGATCATCATATAACCGATAAGTTGCCAATTCATTAGAATAACTAATCCCCAAAAACCAAAGGCAGGATCATTCGTAAGTGTAACATCGAACTTATAAAGAATACCGTTGAATATTAGTTGCCAGATATAACCTAGTACGATACCACCAATAAGGTTAGGCATGAAGAAAACTGTACGGAATACATTCTTACCTAGCACTTTTTTGGTTAGTAATAAAGCGATCAAAAATGCGAACACATTAATTGAAATTACAGACACAATTGTAAATCTAGCTGTAAACCATAAAGCATTAAGAAAGTCCTTGTCTGCGAATGCTTTAATATAGTTGTCTAATCCAACCCATGTAGCATCATTTACTGTTGTAAACTGTGTAAATGACAAGTATATCCCCATAATAAACGGAACAATGAAAGCTAGTGTAAATGCAATTAATGTCGGCAATGCAAAAAGAGCAAAATATTTCTGAATCAACTTCTGCATAGCGTTCTCTCCTGTTCTGCTATCTCGTGTAATAACAGATGTCACTATACGACTGTCTTGTATAGTGACATCTGTTTAAACTACTTATTTATTGCTTAGCTTATTTACTTCTAACTTATCTATTACTTCGCTTTTTCACTTTTCCAAGAATTTACGACAACTGTGGATACTTTATCCCAAGTTTCGTTACCTTGAGCATATTGGAGTAATGCATCACCGAAGCTGTTTTTGAAATCTTCACTTGGGAATGCTGCGAATGTCCAAGCTACAGATGTTGTATCTTTTTCCATCCAAGCTAAAATTTCTTTAGCAAGTGGATCAGCTGGTTTTTCATTTTCTGCAAATGTATTGAATGGAGCGATGAAGCCAAGATCATTCGTTACATAAGCTTTACCCGTTTCACTTGTGAACAACCACTCAAGGAATGCGATTGAAGCTTGTTGCTTAGACTCAGAAACTTTGCTGTTAATGGCGAAGTAGTTTTCAGTACCAACAGCTAACCCTTGGTTTTCTTCACCAGTTACACCAGTGTAGATAGGAAGGAATTTAATATCCTCAGAGTTTACAGTGTTACCGCTAACTTCATTGATTTGATTCCAAGCCCAGTTACCATTTTGAACCATAGCAGATTGACCAAGTGCGAATTCTGCCATAGAATCTGCAGCTGTTTTACTACCTAGAAGCGTAGGTTTTACAGTAGAGTTATTGATGTAAAGATCAAAAATGTTTTTGAAGTTGTTGCCGTAAGAGAATTTGATCTCATCAGCAGAAAGACCTGCTCTTGTAGCATTGTCGAAACCTTGAATATCATTGAATTCATAGAACAAAGGAATGTTCGCTAGATGCGTTTGCCATCTCCATTGCTCACCAGCACCTAGAGAAGTAGAAGAGAATACACCTTTAATTCCAAGCGCATCAGCATTAGCTTGCATATCTTCAACTACTGATTTCAATGTATCGAAGTTATTTACTTCTTCCATTGAAGAGATGGATGTTGCTTTAGTACCTAGAGCAAAGTATTTCTCCATAATCGCGTTGTTGTAGATAATGCCATATCCTTCTACTACGTAAGGAATACCATATACGCCTTCGCCTTCGGATACTGCAAGGCTTTGATCAGAAAGGTAGCTGTATAATTTAGTATCTTTCAAATCAAGTGTGTATTCTTTCCAAGCATCGTATCCAACAGGACCGTTAATTTGGAAAATTGTTGGAGCTTCTGATTTTGCAATTTCTGATTTCAACATTGTTTCATAAGTACCCGCCGCTGCTGTTTCAACTTTAACTTTAACTCCAGTTTCTGCTTCGTAATCTTTAGCAATTTTTTTGTATACTTCAGCAATTTCCGGTTTGAAGTTAAGGTAATAAATCGTTTCGTTTGATTTGGCACCTTCATTACCTTGACCATTATCCGTTCCTTTTGGAGCATTTGTTCCACCATTGTTGGAACAAGCTGCGATAAATACTAGTGACATTACCAAAAGCACACTCAAAACTTTGTTGAATTTCTTCATTCTAAAATCCCCCTCTAAAATGAAATTCATAAAGTAAAAGCGTATTCCGGAAAGCTTATCGGAAACGATACCGAAAACGATTTCACATGCAAACATGTGGTATCACAGACATTTATAAATGACAATTGTTTTTTTTATCTCTCTCCTTTTTCCAAATTTAATTCATATTTTTTTCTTAATAACTATTGATAATACTAACTTCCCCAGTACTTTCTTAGATTATTCTTAAAATTTTCGAAACGAAAGAGAGCTATCAACGTATTACTACGTTGATAGCTCTCTTTGTCATTTATAGGGTGGTTCTTTAATTAAACATTAATTCGTTCATTTATATTTTTCACATAATCATCAGTAATACGAACCTCAATCATCTCATCTTCTTTCAAAAACTTGAACACTCCATTGTTAAAGTCAGTGCCAACTTCTTTATAGAAGATACCTTCGTATTTTGCATTATGTGTATGATTGAAGCAAAGTTTATATTCATCCTCCGTACATGTCAAGTATGCTCTAATTCCTTTTTCGTAGAACTCATCTTGGTTGTTAGCGCCACGGGAAACTGAAATAATATGCAAATCTATGAAAGGAATTTCGCCCAACAATACGTTGATAAATGAACCGCGAGTAATCTCTTCCCAACGATTTTGTGCAGTTTGACCGAGCACTACTTGTGTAATCTTTTTATCAGTCGCAACTTCTGCAATAACTTTTGCAACTGGTCGTTTTTCATTATATTTAATAATAAATTGTTCAGCGCCATGCTCCTGTGCTAATTTTTTCCAGGCAGAAATATAATGAGTTTTTTCTATATCCCATTCACTTTCTGGTTGAGCGTCTACTGTCAATACGTAAAGAGGACAATTGAGCATTTCTGCAATTTTGCCGCCTCTCCGAATAAGTCGTTCACCGTTTGGCCCATAATACACACAGACCAGTATGCATTCATCCATACCTGCAGTCTTCATGATTATTCATTCACCTCATCTTAATAATAGCTTTAGCCTACATAATTGGGGTGCTCTTGTCAATGTAGTGTTGTATAATTAATAGAAATTAATCAAGCTTATGCTTACGATGCTACTTTTTATATACAAGTGGTTGCATCGTGAGCAGAATATAAAAAGTTTAAGCTTATGCTTACGATGCTACTTTTTATATACAAGTGGTTGCATCGTGAGCAGAATATAAAAAGTTTAAGGAGGAAGCCTTTTTGTCTACATTACATCTAGCGATCTTACTTCCCTTTGTATTTGTCATAATAATCCCATTGTTATACAAATACACATCTGCTATACATACCGGTTGGATTGCGTTATTTGTTCCTGTCGCTTTGTTTGTCTATTTCGCAGGCTATTTCTCGATCTATGAAGCGATTGAGCCAATAATCGTTTCTGTCCCATGGATTCCCTCGCTTGATATTCACTTTACGCTTTATTTAGATAGCTTATCATTGCTATTTGCCTTACTCATAACAGGTATTGGTTCATTAGTCGTTCTTTATTCCATCTTTTACTTATCTAAGGACCGCGAACGACTTCATCACTTCTATACCTACCTTATGTTATTTATGGGCGCAATGCTTGGTTCGGTACTATCAGATAATTTACTTGTATTATATACGTTCTGGGAGCTTACTAGCGTTTCATCATTTTTACTAATTGCTTATTGGTATCAACGACAGCGTTCAAGATATGGTGCTCAGAAAGCAATGTACATTACGATGACAGGCGGTTTTTCCATGCTGCTAGGCTTCATTATTTTATATGTAGCCTCCGGCACGTTCAGCATTCGTGAAATTATTGCAATGAGTGATACTGTTTCTGCACATTACTTGTTCATTCCAGCAATGTTCTTTATTCTACTAGGAGCATTTACGAAATCAGCACAGTTTCCGTTCCATATTTGGTTGCCTGATGCGATGGAAGCACCTACACCAATTAGCGCATACTTACATTCAGCTACGATGGTGAAGGCTGGTGTATATCTAGTCGCTCGGATGACGCCAATATTCGGTGCTCAGCTAGAATGGTCTTGGACCATTATTATTGTCGGTATTGTAACGCTGTTCTGGGGCTCATTCAATGCGCTCAAGCAATACGATCTAAAGGCTTTGCTCGCTTATTCCACCATAAGTCAACTCGGATTAATTATGAGTTTACTCGGTGTCGGCTCCCTGGGGATGAATGGAATGTTTGAGGATGAAATAAGCTTTGCTTTTATGGGCGCATTTCTTGCAGCGATCTTCCACCTTATTAATCACTCTGTGTTCAAAGGTAGTCTGTTCATGATGGTAGGTATTCTCGATCATGAAACAGGTACACGTGACATTCGTAAACTGGGTGGTATTATGCATCTTATGCCAATATCATTCACATTGACGATGATAGGTGCCTTCTCGATGGCTGGTTTACCGCCATTTAGTGGATTTCTTAGTAAAGAAATGTTCTTTACTAGCATGCTTACGTTATCTGAAAACAATAGTTCATGGGTCAACATCATTCCTGTTGTCGCATGGATAGCAAGTATTTTCACATTTATTTACTGTATGATTATTATTTTCAAATCGTTCACAGGGACGTATCATGCTAATCTGTTAGAACGTGTGCCTCATGAGGCTCCAATTGGGATGTTAGCGTCACCTGCAACACTTTCTATATTAGCCATTGCTCTATTCTTCTTCCCTAGTCTTATCGTAACCTCTATTTTAGAACCTACGGTTAAAGGGATGGCACCTAATGTATTTGCAAAGGATCCCAACTGGCATGCACCTCATATTACTGCTTGGCATGGACTTAACTTAGAATTATTTATGACGATTGGGCTTATTATTATCGGAATATTCCTATTTTTGAGAATAGAGAAATGGAAATCACCCATCTTTTCTTTATTGTCCAAACGATATAGCTTGAATCAGTTATATGATAAAGGCATTGTAAACCTAGAAAAATTCGGTGCGGCAGTAACTCGTAGTTATATGACGGGCTCTACGACACATTATTTAATTTATATTTTCTGTTTCTTAATTATTACTGTACTCGGAACGTTGTTGGCAACAAATTCCTTTTACTTAGATATATCTAATGATTCGCCAATTGAATGGTATGAATTCGTATTAGGTATCGCGACTGTTATTGCTGCAGTATTTGTTCTATTCTCCAAATCACGACTAATGTCTATTATGGGAGTTAGCGTTATCGGCTTTACAGTGTCGCTCTTCTTCGTCATTTTCCGAGCGCCTGATCTTGCCTTAACTCAGTTAGTTGTCGAGACGATCTCTACTACACTGTTCTTACTATGCTTCTACTTTTTACCGAAGTTGAAGACGAATATTACATCTCTAAAATTCAAACTTACTAATGCGATTGTCGCTGTAGGGGTTGGAACGACATTAACGTTAATTGGTCTCTCTGCTTATGGTCATCGTATTTTCCAGCCTATCGCATCCTACTTCAACGATGCCTATCAATTAGCTGGTGCGAAAAATATCGTTAATGCAATCCTTGTAGATTTCCGAGCTTTCGATACGATGCTTGAGATTGTTGTATTGTTCTCAGCCGGTATCGGAATTTACACTTTGATTAAATTAAGACATGCGGGAAGGAATGAATAAAATATGAAGTTTACTGATGTTTATTTGCAAACAGCTACGAAAATTCTCGTATTTATAATCATGACCTTCTCTATCTATGTACTCTTTGCAGGTCATAATAATCCTGGTGGAGGTTTTATTGGAGGGTTAATTACTGCTTCTGCGCTAATATTGCTCTATATTGCCTTCGATCTCCAATCGGTACGTGATATTATTCCTGTTGATTTCAAGAAACTTGCTGCAACAGGTGTACTTATTGCTGTATTAACAGGCGTCGTTTCACTTGTGCTGGATGTTCCTTTTCTCTCACAAACCTACACTTACGTTGATCTGCCTTTCCTTGGGAAAACAGAGCTCGCAAGTGCAGCGATCTTTGATCTAGGTGTATACTTGACCGTTCTGGGGACGACAATGACGATCATTACGAGCATAAGTGAGGATGACATCTAATGGAAACATTTATTATTATTATTGCTGGGATACTTTTTACGATTGCAGTTTATCTTATTTTGAATAAAAACTTTCTGCGGATCATTCTGGGTGTAACATTGTTCAGTCATGCTACTCACCTTATGTTAATCGCTATTAACGGACTTAAGAAAGGTAATGCTCCATTGCTAAGTGAGCACGGTGAAATTTATACAGATCCAATTCCACAAGCATTAATATTAACATCTATCGTCATTAGCTTCGCACTTACTGCATTATTACTTGTGCTGGGCTATCGAACCTATATCGAGCTTGGAACTGACAACATGAAAAAGCTGAAAGGAGAATCGCATGAGTAATATTCTAATCTATCCCATTATTATCCCTTTGCTAATGGCAATGGTTCTTGTATTTATTCGCGAAAAAATTAAGCTGCAGCAATGGTTAACCGGTATAAGTGTACTCGCTGTTATTGCGATATCTGCTTTCACTGTCTACCATGTTTCTGAGCAAGGCATTGCCGTGCTTGAGCTAGGTGGTTGGTCCGCACCTTATGGTATTGTGCTCGTTGGTGATATGTTAGCTGTTATTCTAGTTACGGTAGCAAGCTTTGTAACGTTAATGTGTTTACTATTTGGCTTCAATTCATTCGAAGTTGGTCATAAACGCCATTTTGTCTATCCGATGATTCTTATACTACTTGCGGGTGTCAATGGTAGCTTCTTAACAGGAGATATTTTCAATCTATTCGTATTTTTTGAGGTTATGTTAATTGCATCGTATGTACTAATCGTACTCGGTGGTAAGAAAATTCAGCTGCGAGAATCCATTAAATATGTACTTATCAATGTTATTGCTTCTACCTTGTTCGTTATCGCAACCGGTTATTTGTATTCTGTAACTGGAACTTTGAATATGGCGCATCTATCTGAGCGTGTTGCAATGGCTAGCCTAGATGGCCTACTTACAGCAATAAGCTTCTTATACTTAACCGTATTCGGATTGAAATCAGGGCTATTGCTGTTCTTCTGGCTGCCTGGTTCATACAGTGCCCCACCTGCACCGATTGCAGCATTGTTTGCAGCATTGTTAACGAAAGTAGGTGTATATACGATTATCCGTATGTTCACACTTATTTTCTACCATAATCCGGAGGTTACACATACAGTGATGATGTGGATGGCCGCCATAACGATGATACTCGGCGCTCTTGGCGCAATCTCACAATGGGAAATTAAGAAGATTCTCTCCTATAATGTTATCGTTTCTGTAGGTTTCATCTTATTCGGAGTATCGATAGCGACCGAGCAATCACTTAGTGGCTCTCTCTTCTATCTCATTCATGATATGCTTTCTAAAGCATTAATCTTTATTACTGGCGGTGCGATCATTAGTATCTTTGGTACAGACAAGCTTAAAGAATTTAGCGGCTTAATTCTATTCCGTCCACTGCTTGGCTGGTTATTCTTTATCGGAGCATTAGCATTAGCAGGTGTTCCACCTCTCGGCGGCTTTGTCGGTAAAGTAATGATCTTGAAAGGTGCCGTAGCCGAAGGAGAATTAATTATATCGATTATTGGCTTGTTAACAAGCTTACTCGTGCTATACTCCGTCATGAAAATATTTATCCATAGCTTCTGGGGCGAGACGTTAATGAGTGAAGGCCAAGAATATTCTACTGGCACAAACGCATTACTACCAGGTACGATTCTTGTCATCTGTATTGCTGGTATGGGTATTGGTGCAGAATGGATCATGACATTTATCTCACAAGCAACGGATGTTATGGTCAATCCAAATATATATATCGAGGCGGTACTCCAGCAGATTAGTCCTTGACCCCAGCCTAAGTAAAAGGGAAGTGTAAATCAATGACAACGCAGATACTAATTAACCTATTAATTGCTTTTATTTGGATGCTACTGAATGAAAGCTGGAATATCGTTATTTTTGCAGTCGGCTACGTAGTTGGCTTTATCATCATCCTAACGATGCGACGCTTTTTTGCTACTCCATTCTATGGGAAGAAGCTGTCTGCTGCAGTAAAACTATTGCTACTATTTATCGTTGAACTATTCAAATCAAGCATCACCGTTCTTAAGGAAATTCTTCGTCCTAGGTTAACGATTCAGCCCGGCATCTTCAAATCAGAGACGATTCTTGAAACTGATTTTGAAATCTCATTACTTATTTCATTGCTTACGTTAACACCAGGATCAGTCGTCATGGAAGTCGATCCAAAGCAAAAGGTATTGTATATACATGCAATGGATGCAAAAGATTTTCATAACAATATTACAAAAACTAAGAAGAAATTCGAAAATGCGATTATCGAGGTGATGCGATAATGTTTAATACAATTATGTTGCTTGCGATGTTTCTCCTTTCTATCTCACTTATTATTACGCTTTATCGTATTATTAAAGGACCGACGATTCATGATCGAATTCTTGCGCTCGATTCTATTGCCTACATCATTATCGGAATAGTGGCCATATTATCGATCCATCTCAACTCTCATGCTTATCTAGAAACGATATTATTGATCGGTATTCTAGCATTCCTTAGTACGATTGCATTAAGCAGATATATGGAAAGGGGTGTCGTCATTGGGCGTAAACGGAATGATTGAATGGATTGTCATTATCCTCGTACTATTTGGCACAGCGATGAGTTTGCTAAGCTCGTTCGGACTAATTCGCCTGCCGGATGTATATAATCGTGCTCATGCCACAACGAAGAGCGCTACATTAGGAATACTATCCATATTATTAGGTGCATTTATTTATTTCTCGTTCACACATGGCGTTTCAAGTGTTCGTCTATTGCTAGCGATCGTGTTCGTGTTTCTAACCGCTCCTGTCGCTGGCCATCTTGTTACTCGTTCTGCACATCGTTACGGTACACCACTTGCTCCCATAAGTGTACAGGATGATTTGAAAGTATTGTATGAAGAACAAGTTGTAAAAGATGAGCAAGAAAGACCTGTGGATGCAGATAACTAGATAGAACAGTAAGCAAAAAGGTGATCTCCAAGCTGGAGACCACCTTTTTGCAATTTTTCTGACTGTAGCAACATCCCCTTGATCTTTAACAAAGTCCCTCTTTTACTGTCAATGACTTGATAGGAAAATAAATATCCACCTCACAGTAATGATTAGTAGCTAATTTCTCATCGATATATTCATAATGAAAGAGTTCGGATTGATAGAAACTTGGCTTATGTAAACGGACATAGTTCTGGATATAAACCCCTATCTGTTCCAAATGCTTGCTAGTCAAACTCCTCGGATGGAAATCACCGATGTATGTAAAAATCGCGTACTTGCTCGCCGGAAGGGAATTCATTTCCACGCCAGCAGGAATTTCGTTGAATGAAGACACTTGGACAGAAGGGAAATAATAGCTGTATGACTCCTCTTCCCAAGACTCGTATTTTGTCAATCCGATATAAACTTGATCGTAGATCTTATGCTTTATGGAATCTCTATGTTTCATAAAAAATTCATTCCCAACCGTATTTGCCGTGAAATTATTCAAGTTTTCTTCCTGCATAATTTTATGTTTGGAACCGACTAAATTGATAGCAGACTTGAACACAACGGTTGGTGTAAAAATTAGGCCCCCATGAAGTTCCGTTAAATGGGATAGGTCAGCTTTCTCTGTGAGAGATAACTCGGGCTGTGTTTTTCTGAATTGGGTGGGGCTTAAACCGTACAGCTTTTTAAATGNTTTCTTCCTGCATAATTTTATGTTTGGAACCGACTAAATTGATAGCAGACTTGAACACAACGGTTGGTGTAAAAATTAGGCCCCCATGAAGTTCCGTTAAATGGGATAGGTCAGCTTTCTCTGTGAGAGATAACTCGGGCTGTGTTTTTCTGAATTGGGTGGGGCTTAAACCGTACAGCTTTTTAAATGCACGAATATAAGACTGCTCATGCTCAAATGCGAAGTAATTGCTAATATCGATAACGTTGTAGCGCGACTCTAATAACAATTCGATGCTCGCGGATAGCTTTCTTGCACGAATATAGTTCATAAGTGATTGCCCGACTGCGCGACTTAGCAATCTATGCGCATGATATTTGGACATATGAACAGTTTGTGCAATTTCTAAAACATTTAATTTGTATTTCAACCTCGACTGTATATAAATCAGAGCGGATTCAATCGTTTCAAGCATGCTTCTGTTCATCTGTATCTCTAACCCCTTTCGAAAAAAGCGCAAGATTGGTTCATTGCCAAGCTCATTTGTATAGTAGTATAATCCATATTACCATGAAATGAGAAAACTGGAGGGTAGCAAATGAATAGTTTTTTTCAATTAGAGATGGAGGAAGATGTAAGTGGACTGCTTGCACAGGCAAGAAAAGCAGCATTGTCAGCAATACAATCGTACGACCTGGCATGGACAAGTATCCACTTTAATCAATTATCTGATACGATCACTTTCAAGATAGAGACGGAGAAGGATGGTTGTTTCCTGCTACGAATTCATTCAAATGATATGACTAAAGAGGAAATTCTTTCTGAAATCATATGGCTTAATGCGCTAGACCAATGTGAGGGTACCATCGTTCCGAATGGGATAGCAACACGTGACGGCGTCTATGTGCTTGAGATTGCAACAAATCACGACAGTCACATATACGTTACTTTGATGAGCTGGTTAGAAGGAGATCAGCAGTGTACTGGTCTAACAGATCGTCAGGTGATGAATATGGGGTTATTAATGGCGAATCTACATGAAGCAGCCGCAACCTTCGTGCCAACTCATGATTTTACGCGTCCAACTTGGGGAGCAGATAGCTTAAAGAGTGATATGACTAAGCTAAAAATTTACTATGAGTGTTTTTTAACAGACCAGGCATGGAGCTCGTACCAAGAAGCTGCTGAGAAAATTGAGCTTCAACTTGCGGCAATGCAAATAAACGATCATAACTATGGGTTAATTCATGCAGACTTGCATACAGGCAATGTTGTATTCAAAGCCGATGATCCGTTTCCTATCGATTTTGGCAGATGTGGATATGGGCATCATCTCTATGATATTGCAGGAGCTCTTGTTGGATTGTATCCCTATCAGCGGCAATTGTTTCTCCAAGCTTATGAAAGCGTTAGAAATCTTGAACCTAACTACATCGAGGATTTATCTTGTTTCTTTGTAATGGCCATGATCACGAATTACTGTAGTCATGCCTCCGACCCGAGAGAAACTGCCGGATTAATCGAAGAACAACCATACGCTCAAGCCATAATAAGAGAGTATATTAAGGGTGCTCCATTCCTGTTCAATCCTATCGAGCCGGTCGAGATCAAAGAGCCCCCTAAAATAGAAAAGAGGATTTAACAATGGATATTAAAGTTCAGCTCTGTGATGTAGATAACAAGTTTATTATAAATAATATCTACCCGCTCTATCTGCACGATTTATCTGAAATATGGGAAAACAAACCTAATCGGTTCGGGGTGTATGAAGAAAATGACATGATGACGCTGATTGAGCAAAATACAGTGTTTGATATATGGTGGGAAAAACCATCCCTATTATTCCCTTTCCTAATTACGGTTGATGATATTCCTGCTGGACTTGCTTTTGTCGCAACCCCGCCATTTACACCTTGCCCTTCATATATTAATTATTATTTGAATGAATTTTTCCTGCTACGCCCTTTCCGTAGCAAGGGTGTGGGAGAAGAAGCTGCTAGGCAGGTGTTTGACCAATTCAAAGGAAACTGGGAAGTACAGACAGGGCTAATGGATCGAAATATGAGAGCGCAAATGTTTTGGCGTAAGGCTTTAGCCGCTTACACCAATGGACAATATTCGGAAGAGCATGGAAAGGATACAGAAGGAAGTGATAAGCTAGTATTTCGGTTTACTAATTCGTAGGCGCATGAAAAGTGGAAGGTTTTCAGTAGATAAAATACTTCGCGGCGGAGAGAATATAAACTAGCTGAATAGCAATACGTTTGCCCTTATGTCTCCCATTTCAAATTAGTCAAACATAAGAAACGGGAGCATAATAGCGATGGAAGCAGTTCTTATTCTCTTGGCGATGCAATAACGATTACATGAGACATTATGTCTGTTGAAATAGCCTCTGATTTCCCCTAAAGTCATTTAATATCTAATCTTTTTTTGTAACTCTACCAATTATTAATCGCATGCTCCACAAAACCTACCAAATTATTAATCTCCAACACTTCTCCGTTATCCAGTATGACTTTACCATCGAATCTAGCAAAAACTTGGTGACAACTATTATCAACGAATAACATTTTCGTAGCAGTTTGTTGGTCGTATATAGGGATGAACATCATCTCAAAGCGGCCATCTTCACTCGTTATTTTCTTAGGAGACATAAAGCCATTCTCATTCAGCGTAATATTAATCTTACTTATTTTATGTGCTTTTCCGTCATAGAATAGCATGTTCTCAGTAGCCGCCGAAGTATCTCCAAATCCAAAGCCGATATTGAAGCCAAAACGTTTGCCATTCACATAGCTACTGCCACTACCCCAAATCCATTCATGACTGAACGACCATACGCCTCTGCCCCAGTCGATTAGACCGAATGCAGTGTCAGGTTCAAACGTATACTCTTTCTCGCCTTCTCCGATCTTCACAACTCCTGTAGCCGGCATACAATTCGTCTTATGATTGTAGAAGAATTGTGTTTCCTTCTCTGCAAAAGGAGTTGCTATTACAAGTGAAGTAAGATCTGGCTGTGATAAAGTAACATCGACTTCAATCGTCGGATGCTGTTTACTCGTTGAACGGCAACGTAACCTTCTACCACCAGCATATACTTCAAAATGCATCTCTACATCTTTGCTACGATAATGTAAATCACCTTGTTCCGCAGAGCGAGGCATTTTCAAACTATTAAAAGGTAGTACTATCATTTTTGTTATTTCATAATGCTGACCTGATGCAAATTCAAATAATTTAACAGATACATGACCTGCATAGCCGACATGACCAATGGTCATCTGCAAGCAATAATCCGCATTATTTACTTGATAGAAATCCCATTCTTTAATTTGCCATGGAGATGCTTTAATATGTTCGCGATTATACGTTAATACTGCAGATGTACTGTAGCCTTTCTGGTTCAACATACCATCATTACTAAGTAGTGGACCTGGAGTAACAATTTCATATTGCATAACTACACCTCCGTTATTTTTGAAAACGCGATTTGGCAAAACGTCCTGCTTGAATTAACGGTTGATTGTTCAAACATAACCGTTTTTGTCCATTACGATCGCGCTCAATAGAGCATTTTCTCATTGCAAAATAACTACTCACTTGATCGATGCACTGAACCAGATCCCAAACTTCAATCTTCAAATCGTATAAATTGGGTTGCTCAGGACTCCAAAGCTCCATTTTCTCTATCCTAATGTTAACGTCACATTGATTACTATTAAACTTACATTGAACATCCTGCTGTACTACGACTCGATCTTTGAACGACACAGTAATTTTCAGCGTGTGTCGTTGCCCTTCCTTCATGCTATATATATGTAATGATATTAATTGTTCATCCACATTCGGAGTACATACAAGTTTCGCAATACCATTAGCAGCAACATTTTCAAGCCAAACCGTTTGCCATATGCCTGTTACTGCCGTATAGAATATCCCTTTTGGCTCTAATGATTGCTTACCGCGCTCCTGATATCCTTGATCTGTTGAGTCCCACACTGCTACTAGTACTTCGTTATTACCACCTTGAACAATATACTTAGTAATATCGAAATAAAAAGCACAATAACCACCTGATAATGCAGATTCTATTGGAAATGGCACAAGAATCTTACCTTCTGACTGAAAGGGTTTCTCTTGCAATTGCTCATCTTTATTTGTAACGCAGTATTCCCATAAATCATTCAAATTGTGCCATAAGGATCGCTCTAGTTAAGGTCTCGGATAATGGGGTAATATATGATCTGGAGTAACTTGATCTGCCCATTTCGTTTTTAAGCCTTTGCTTCCTATTTCCCACTTATTATGGATGTCCGTCCTCATTAAATTCTCCCGTCAGCAGTGGTCATTGCGGAATGAGCTCTTTACTATTATAAAACGCTTTCATACTTTTTAATATCTATTTTTCCATCGAACGGGAATTGTTTGGTGGCAACGAGTTGCTGCAGCTTTGCTAGCCCTAATTGGGCACCCTCAATTAACGCTTTAGGATAATTATATGTTTGTTGATTATGAAGGAATTCATCTTCATCTACTACTTTCCAATCCTCATGCGGCTCCTGCAAATAATCAAGATCTAGATCAACAAATGAAATAATACCATTATCCAATCGGGATGGCATTGCTACATTACAATAGTGCATCATTTCACCATTTTCTCGAAATGATACCGAAAACGTATACCACTCTTCAAAAAAGAAAATTTCTATGGATGGGTAAGGCATAATAAATTGCTTCTGCTTTGTATAATGGTGAAATTTCCGACCTGCGTGACAGGCAACCATCGCATATTGTTCATTAAGCTCAATTAAGTCAGCTTCCCATTCATAATGTAAGCGATTCGGATACTTAAATGCTTGAATTTGTACAGATTTTCTTAACTTGTTATAATGCTCCACTCTATCTCTCCTAGCTGTAAGGACATAAGAAGAGCCATCGTAAGATGACTCTTCCCATACCACCTATATTGTTTATTTTACTTGTTAAAATGATATGTCCAGAAATGTTCCTTACCGAATTTCGATTTAACTTCTGGTGATTCAGTATCACCATTACCAAACATCTCTGATATTTGGAACTGCGTAGCATGTGCCGCAATCGCATCTTTTTTCTGCTTCAGATACGATGACACATCGACAGTGATATCAGGATCCCCATTCATATCGTACATATCATGTGCGAACGCAATGCACCACACGGGGGGACGTTCACTTGCTGGTATATCTTCAAGAACGCGAATGACCGAGGCACCAGTAGCATCATGATCGGGATGAACACTGAACCCAGGGAAGAATGTAAGCACTAACGTTGGCTGTACATCGTTATATATCTCTCTAATGACCGAGTCAATATATTCCTTCGGCTCAAATTCAACGGTTTTATCAAGAAATCCTAACATGCGTACATCTTCAAAACCAATCGCCTTACAGGCTTGAATTAATTCTTGCTTACGATAATGGGGCAAACTAATTCGATCAGCAATCAAAGGATTACCAAGTCCTCGTCCCATCTCGCCTAATGTTAAGCATGCATAAGTGACTTGAGCACCTTCATCTATAAATTTCGCAAGCGTACCTGATAACCCGAATGCTTCATCATCAGGATGCGGTAAAACAACCAATATTTTTTCTGACATGGTGAAACCTCCTATTATTAGGTGTAAAGATGAATTTCATATTCTACATCGACTACGCTACGTCAGCATAATCGTCGTGATCACAAGTCAGTCGTTTAGAGTTACCTATTATAATAAGACTCTAAACGTTCGGCTGTCAGCACCGAGAAGATGGAGCGTTACTTGTGAAAGGCGGAAGCGTAAATGTACGTTATTGGTACATGCGAACCGTACTTTCCAAGTTCGCTTCATATTCGATGTCGACTAAGCTACGTCAGCATAATCATCGTGATCACAGTCGGACGTTTAGAGTTACCTATTTAGAAGGGGGTTGTGCTGAGTTGTAGGGCTACGACCAGCTTCCCCTCCGAATTAATTCCTGCCAATGCCAACCTACCTTGCTCATCATCCACAAAATGTGTTAATCCTTCTGCATAAACCCAACCATGCTCAAGCTTTAAGCCCACTCGGTAGGGACCTTTCCCTTCAATTGAACCATGTGAATACGTAATAACTGCGTTCCGTATAAAATTAGCTGCTGGATGCTTTGTTGCATCCAAATGTGCAGCGTAAGCGCCTGTCGTTAATTCCAAATGGATATATAATGGAGTGTTTCGAAAAGCATCGATATGTTTCTGAATATCTTCAACCTCAATTGGATTCATAAATACGCCTCACTTTCTACTCTACTTTCCATTATACAAGATATTGCCCGATAGATTAAATAATAATCTGATTCCAGCTAAAAAAAGGGACTACACTGCTGCTGTGACCACCATTGCATATTAACAATGAGATCAAATCACAGCATATGTAGCACCCTATTAGTAATGAATAACACAAGCTTCCGAGGAATGGCAGCTTCGACGCAGACTAAGCTCCGTTAGCATAATCTTCGTTATCAAAGTCCGCTGTTTTGAACTTCCCCTCTTCCTCTATAATTGCTTTATATATAATAGCTTGCCTTCACCCGGATAATAATACTCCGGCATATGACACATAAATGTAAAACCGTTGCGCTGAAACATTTTTCTAGCACTTTCATACTCAGGCAGATCGCAAGTAAACGTCTCAATATAGCGGCCTTGCTGCGCTTGGCAATATTGGAACATAGCATCCATCAGCTTCCAGCCTAGCTTACGGTGACGATATTCGCGATGTACACCGAAATATTCTAATCGATAACCACCACTACGATGTTCATTTTCAACAAATATGATCGCAGAAATAATGTGATCATCCTCTTCTTCAAACCAACAAAATACATGTTTCTCTTGTAAACTTCGCATCGGCAACCAACGTAATTGCTCCGTCTCCCCAGGTGTAAATCGTTGGTCATCAAAACAATCCTCACCTAGCAAAAAGTCTGATACTTTGCCCGCTTCCGTTCCAGTTGTGACAGGCTTAATATTAATATGTTGTTGAATCATCTCATTCATAATTCACCCTCATTTCCAGCATCTGTTGTTCACTTATGATATTTTTAGAGCGGCATTCCAGTTTAATTGCGCACCCTCTTGATAATAACGATCACTTTCAAAGAAATATAACTTCGCAATAAGATCATAACGATTGCGCTTCACTACCTGTACAAAACCTTCACGCGCATCATAAAATCTTCCGTTGCGATAAGCTTCAATCGCCGTTTCAAATTGTTTCTTTGTTTCTGCTTTCAATTGGCGAATATGGATAGAATCACCCTCATACCAATCAAATAATTGAATAGGCGCTTGATCCGAATCTAGCTGAATCCACCCTAGAGAACGGCATTGCATCGTTCTTGCAAGATCTAACTGCTCTCTTGCATGCGCAGTCAACAATACAGATACGCCAAGCTTTTCAGATAACCGTTCAAGGTCAAGTGTAAGCTGTACATGATTAGAAACAACACTACCTTCAAGACGCTGCTCTTCACCAATAATACCCAGCATAACATCGCCTGCATGAATAGCTACACCAATATCAATGAACGGCAAACCTTGCTCTGTTCGTTGCTCGTTGTACTCTTCAAGTGCACGACGTATATGATACGCTGCCATTAGCGAATGATTCGTGTCATTCGGGAACATCGTTAGCATACCAGGTCCTAAGTAACGGCTAATAAATCCACCATGCTCACGAATAATCGGTCCAAATTGCTTCAGAAATGAATTGATAAAAATAAAGTTTTCAGCAGTACTCAGCTTACTGGACATATCATTGAACTGACGCATATAGCAAACGAGTATCGTCATATTACGCGTCTGTTGTTCGCCTAGTTGTACATCGGACATCTTCTTTTTTCCAAGTACCTCCAAAAATTGCTGTGGTACAAATCGGAAATACATATTGCTTAATTTGGTCACTTCAAGTACATACCTTTTGATGGCACCTGCCATCATATTGAAGCGATCCCCTAATTCAGCCACTTCATCTCTTGTCGTAATTTGAACATTAACATCCCATTCACCACTCGCAATTTGATTAACACTACGACGTAGCTTACGAATTGACGCCAAAAAGTAAATCGTCATAATTGTAATAACTACAGCTAGCACAATTCCGATCCATGCAACGATTTCCAGTACTTTACCAAGTAAATTCATATTGCTGCGTGTAATACTCGCCATATCTTTACCTGTCTCATAAATTCCAATGACTTCGCCTGCACTATTGTAGATTGGTCCAAGCCCAAACATCCATTCACCACTGGAATCCTGCCATTCACCTAATACAAGTTCACCTTTCTCAAGCACAAGTTGATTATCTTCCGTAATTTCAAATGGTGTAAACATCGTAATACCATCATCATCGTCCATTACAATATATAGCTTGCCATTCATGTAACGATAGATCGTATTGTATAGACCATCACGTTCCTCACCAGAAAGTGAGAATACTTCGTTCAATCGTTGCTTCACATAGACAAACGAGCTACTCTTATAATCTAGCGGAGATGTTAATTGCTCCAGCTCGTCTCCATCAACAAGATAGTTACCATTGGCAGCTAATATTTTCAATTGTTTAAATGCGTCTTGCTTCTTCTCTGCCGAAACTGTTTGATAGACTGTGTAAGACAACCAAGCCATACATAGTAATAGTACAGGCAGTATAATAAGCAACTGCTTCATCAGAAGATACATTTTGCGCTTCATCAAATCGCGATAAATAAATCGAATCGTATAGATAACAACAAATAGAAGCAACGCAGCAATTATCCAGAACGCTACAGCTAACACATTGTGCATTGAACTATATTTGTATCCATCGTAAATGTTTGCAACCTGACCCTGCGAGTCAAGCTCAATAATATGCTCAGACGTCGTAACGAGAATATTTCCATAGTCAAGCGATAGATCAGTAAAGTTAGACCATGCGATATCGTCATATTGCTGCATAAGCTGTGATCGTGAAAGTATTTGCTCTGGGTTTGCTTGCTGGTTGTCCAATGCAATACGCATGACAGCTTCAGCATGCTGATCCAAATAATAAATATAAGAATTTTGTGCTATATCAATTTCAACCGGAAAGTTAAGGATATCTGCCTCAGCAGCAGGGAATAGCCCCGTTGATTCTGTTCCTTTTTGGGAGAAAAGGAATCCTTGCTTTGTAGTATAAAAAACTGGGGAGTTAGGTTTGCCAGTCACTTCTTTCAAAAAATGATTACTTGGCATTTCAAATCGGGAAACTTGAGTCGGATATTGCAGCAAGCCACTATTAACATTCATACTGAACATCGTTGTCGCATGTGTCTGTACATTGAAAAAATAAAGTTCCGAGCCTTCGATGTACAAGTTTTGTATGCGCCCTACCCGCATTAGAGAATCTGATGCGTCATATTGCTCGCTATGAATAACTAATTGCTCCTTACCATCGGCGCTTATTTTCAATATTTTCTCGCCTGTCACTTGCAGTCCATAATCATCGAGAATGGTAAGTAATGCATAGGCATTTCCATATGTATCTGTCGTGACATCATTGAACATATAAGTATGTCTAGCATCTTGATTCATCTCACTTGCTAGCGAGTAAATAAGCTTACCTGAAGCATCGATTTTCCGTAAAAACTTTTTAGAATCAGCAATCGTGTACAATGATCCTTGCTCACCTTTAATAGCTTGGGAGATCATTGCGTATTGCTCGCTAGATTTAACTGGCTGGAAGGTGGCCATATCTCTTAAACTAACGATAAAAACAATACAAATAAGTATACTCACAAGTAATAACATTAGCTTTGTTCTCAATACAATCTCTCCTGTACTTGAAATTGATTTATGTTAATCCATCGAGAAACCTAGCTATTATACGGCACTTAACTTTATTTTACTATATTTAAGTAATTTTGTGTTGATTTTGTACTTATTTATTGCCCTACTACAATACTAATAGTAAAATGAAATGGAATCCTCCCTTTCTACTCATATGTATGTGATATTCCTCTCAATATGGCATACGAATATTATTATATAAAGATAGGTGATAAACATCGGACAACTCGTTTGCGGCGGAGCATCGCTCCAGTGTAGTTTTGGAATGGCACCTAGTATCTTTCTCTCTCTCCCAATCAATAGAGTGACAACCACACTTCCTTACGCCAACATATTAGATAACAAACCTATGGTTAATATATTACCTTTTGCGATGTGTTCATCACTTGCTAACCCCACAGTAGCTGCTGCTACGGCAGTTGCACTCGGCGTATTAACACCAATGCCTTGTGTCCCTGTAACGGTTGCACCATGGGCACCAGGCTCTCCCACCGTTATGATCGCCAATATGCCTGCACTCAACAATTCTTCAAAATGTATGTGCTCTTTTGGAGGTGTAATCTCTATTAATGCACCAGGTCAATTTACTGTTCAGGTACCTTAGCTATCTTATCACCTATAGAAGTACAAAGGAGTAATGGCTCATGATTGAAAAAATTATTAAGCCGTTTCTTAATCCGATTAAAAAGCGTATAATTATGCCGCTTAAGCGGTTAAAAAATTGGCCTAAGCTTCTTGCAAAATGGATTAAACGCAAGTTTAAACAAATATTAGGTAAAAAAGAAACGACGAGGGAAAGTTATTTTGCTCTAGGTAATTATTACATATCCAAAAAACTCGTTATCATTATTATTATCGTTATTCTCGTCCTATATTTCTTTATTTTTATTAAGCCACCTAAATTCATCAATAAGTTATTAAATCGTACACCTGCGATTACTGTACAGGCAGACGGTGCAGCTACAGCCTACACGGGCAAAGCAAAGCTATTGACTAGTGATAAAGCGCTTATATACGAAGGTGAACTTGCTAATGGCGTCTATGAAGGTAAAGGTAAACTCTATTATTTGAATAAAGAATTACACTATGAAGGACAGTTTTCAAGAGGCCAATTCCATGGTATAGGAAAACTATATGCTGATACCGGTTTATTGGTCTACGATGGTAGCTTTGCCAATGGTCAATATGAAGGAGCAGGCAAGCTATTCAATCCGGATGGTAAACTCATTGAGCAAGGAGTTTTTACGCTAGGTATATTAACAGAAGGCTCCCAGTACCATAACGATGGCTCGCTCATTTATACAGGTAGCTTTGTTAATCGTATCTATGAAGGTGAAGGAACGTTATATTACAGCAATGGTACTGCATCCTATCAAGGTAACTTCAAGGCTGCTATTCCGCACGGGCAAGGTAGGAAATATACTGAGAACAATGTATTAGTCTATGAAGGTGAATGGTCTAATGGCATTTATACCGGAACAGGAACGCTATATGACACGGAGCAGACGATTATTTATCAGGGTCAATTTTTGAATGGAAACTACCACGGAGCAGGAAAAACGTTATATGATAATGGATTTATAGCGTATGAGGGTAGTTTCAGTAATGGTAAACGCTCGGGTCAAGGCACGGAGTTTTTTGAAGAAGGTAATGTGCAATATCAAGGTGAATTTCTGTCGAATCAATATCATGGAAATGGCACGCTATTCGACCTGAAAGGAAATACAATCTATACTGGAAGCTTTATGAATAATCAATATCATGGTTCTGGTGAGAAATATAATAGTGACGGCTTGTTAGAGTATGATGGTAGCTTCAAATACAATAAACTTAACGGAATTGGCAATTGGTATGAGGATGGAACTCGCATTATCTACATCGGGAACTTCCAAGATAACTATATCGATTTTAATGAAACACTTAAGCTATCATTTTCTGAACGAGAAGCATTACTCGGTAAGCCAGCTTCCGTAAAGACACAATTAGATGAATTGCCTGAAGTTATTCCACCTGTTGAACCTATTATTGACGAGCAAGCTGATCCTTCAGAAGCAGCTTCTAAGCCTATGGAAGCACTTGCGCTTAATAATAGTAGTTCTACAATCGTTACCGCAGCATTAGAGTCTATGTTATCGTCTGAAACAACTGAGCAGCCTACTACAACTGCTCCAGTAACAACGGAGCAGGCAGCTATTATACAAGGAGCTGATGTACAGCACTTCTATCCTCAGCTAAGTCTAACGTTTACAACGAGGCAGCATGATATTTCAGTTGAGGAATATGAATTGCTATCGATGACGATATCAGAGGGGCATGTACTCGATCAATTTTATAAGGAGCTGCTGGAACGAGTAACAGCTGCACCAGATAGAGTTAAGCTAATCGCATCTGGATTAACGCGATCTTTCTCAATTGATAATATTACGTATCAAATCAAACTTAATCGTGATGAAAAAGCCGTCTCGGCAATAGTAGATCTAACGACGCAATCGATAAATGGTTTACCAACACCGTCCAAAGTACCCGATGAACCGAAATAACAAATAGGAGACTGCTGCGAGACCAAATCGCTAGGATGTAGGTGAAAGGATAAAAACAAGTTTACTTTTACCTTTATTTCGTATCGCGGTGGCGTTGCTGTACAATTCTCACAAAAAACAAGAAAAACTAGTGTCTGTGGAGCAATAATCCGAGCAAACTGCCTACTCGCTCTGTAACATCAATTTTGACGCTACAGCATCTTATTTCTGTTCTAATTCTATCTCTCCTCGTTATGCATCATACATGGTACTCCAGACAGACAGAAAAAGGTGGAACCTTCGGTTCCACCAAATCTTATACTCCCTTAATAAGCATAAAGAAGGGATGTTCCGTAGTCATATTTCCCCCATGACTTTGGAGCATCCCTTTTTATTTCTCACTAGACCCACCTACTACGCTTGGCCTGTTGCCGCGCTATTGTGACTTTGCTCAATCGCTTCAGCAGCTAATCCTGCCGCTTCCTCTTCTACTGCCTTCACTGCCCACCAGCGTACTCGCAAACGTAATCTTTCCGTCTTCTGATTCACCTTTACCCCAATCCGGAAGCTACCTTTACTCGGGTATTGAATATGTGCTAGTGATACTTTAGGGAAATCTAATTCGTACTCACTTCCCTTAAATACATCTTTATCCCCCACTACAATCGTATCACTCCGCTTCCACATTTCAGGAACAGGAATATTACTTTGCCCATCCTCATCACTAAGCGCAAGTGTAAGCAGTACTGGAAGATGAGCATCGAATCCATGCTCAATTTCCTCTGAAATAAAGCGACGTTGCTTACGATGATACCACTTCAACTTCTTCGGAGGCTCAATCGAGATTTCTACAATCCCCGTAATCACCTGCTGCTCTTCTAACTCTTCAATCTGAGGTGGGATCAGTCTAGCAAATTCCTCCTCAATGGTCGGGAACGGAATAATCTGTTCTTCTGACTTAACAGATTCCTCTTGCACCGTTTGCTCTACATGCTCAGGAGCTGAAAGATTACTAGCTAGCAGCATTTTATAGAGCAGCGTTGGATTCACAACATAATCATGAAACGGCTGCTGAATGACTTTGTCGATGACATAACTTGCACCCATCTGCAACAAATTAATTTGCGCGATATAAATACAAGGATCACTCGGAGCCTCCATCGCTTGATCCAATGGACGTGCATAGTAAGCATGAAGAATTCGCTCTGCGACCGATTCTCTACTAATCTGAACCGTCTGCTTAGGCTGAGATAACTCATACAACAAACGCTCTCCGATAACTAGCTTTGCGCTACTTGAAACTGAAGATAATTGAATCTGTTTGCTCTTTTCATCTCCATCAGCTGGATGCGCGCGTAATGTAATTATTTTTTCATATCTTGTGGCATTCGCATCGGTTGGCTCACTGAAAACAACTTTACCATCGACAAGACCATCAATAATATCTGCATGCTCAAGCTCTAACTCATATTGGAAAGAGACCGGAGGTGTTTGAAGCGTTTTTTCAATAACTAGCTTTAGCTCGAAGCTTTGTCCATACTCCACATAGCGTGGTAGCTGCTGATAGATCCGTACTTGACCATCATCGTACCAGCTCCATGTATCTTCAATGAGATAATCATATTCGAGTTGCTGCGGCTTAGGCGCTTGCTCTGTAATATAAATGCGATAGCTTTCGAGAATACGATTATGCTCGCTAACTTCCTCACTAGCGCCAACGCCACCTCCTACGGTATGCACCGGTTCTTTGCCCTTCTCATCATAAGCGATACAAAGATAGACGTTTTTTGCATAATCATTGTTTGTAAAACCATCTACATTCGATAGTTTAATGGTAACAGGCGATGCGACTACAATTTCTCTACCTAATTTATCAAGAGCAACTCCTGTTTCCATCGAAATAGACTTATCATCTACAGCAACAACCTGTAATCCCGATACAACTCCACTTCCGAATAAAAGCCGATTACTTAGCCGGTGTTTATCTGAATTATACGTTTGCTCAGACATGAAATCTCGCACCGTCAGCAGCTTGCCATAGAAATAACGATTACGTTCGAACGGAACATACCTTGATTTATTCATACGCTCATTCCTCTCCTTCATCTTATTCCAAACGAGAATTCAACCCTATTCTTGTATGTTTATCCATGCGATTGTCTTGCCCGACATCTATCGTAATTGTATGATGTGGCATAGATGAACGACCATCTAATGTAAGTAACATAGGCTCTGATAATACAGTATTCATCCCTAGATAGGAATGAAGATCCATATATACCCACGGTTGTAATATCACTAATTTGAACGTTGCAAATACAGGCTTGTAGCTCTCAACAATATGCTGCAATGTCACTCGCTTAAGCTCGGTATCAACATGCTCTGCTTTCACAAGTACATTGAATGCGTGTGGATCTGCAGCATACAAACGATCCGCCACATCTCCGAGCTCTACATTCTCTTTCAATGGCTTCACTTGCTCATATTCAAGTACGATTGGCGTAAATCCCGTATAAATTCGTACTAATGTTTCAATCGCATACTTTGTACCGCGCATACTATATAATTTGGGCGCTTCCTTCATTAGCTCTCTCAATTGATCCTCTGACCAATAATCATCGGATTCGATGCCTAGCCATCCGAGTAACCATTTCAATGATCGCCCCGACACTTGATTCGGCTCTAAGCTTCTCGTAACCGAAGCAATTTGCTGATCAGTATCTTCGATTAAGCTTTGATAAATACTTAAGTAACGTGATAGAAAATCTTGCGACGTTGCATCTCGCTGATAAATACTTGGCAAATAAGTAAGATAAGAGCTTCGCGGGAAATATACTTCCATACTTTCAATAATTGGGGAATGCATGCTTGAACCAATTAACTCTATAAAAATCCATAAGTAGCGCCCATTCGCATGATGTAATAATGCATCCTCAGCATCCTTCAAAGGGCTAATCCAATACGGAGCAAGCGCATCTAGCTTTTCTAAAACCGGAATAGCATCATTACGGATAAATTCGTCCAAATTAATTATTTCATGTCCGATCGCTATTTCCTGCTGATCAGCAGCATAATAACTGACATTCCATTGCGTATCTTGTTGCTTATGTACTTGTAGCTTCACCCTATGCCATTCTGTACCAGCAACACCGCTATCAAGACTCTGGCTACACCATACCCCTATATGCCCATGTCTTTCTTGCCAGTAGGCTGTTTCAGAAATCGGATGAACCGTATAGATTTCTTGCTTCTTATCATTCCATATATATAAATTATGTTGGCCTGCTTCTACTTGCTCACCACGCGCTAATTCTAGTTGTCCTCGCTTATGAATATCTCCATCAAGTGAGAAAGATATCAGCTCACAACCTTGATCTTCATCCGTTGGCGAGACTAGCGCCCAATACTGATGATTCGCATGATAGCAAATAGAACGAACACTTTGAATAGGTAATGCCACCATAATCAGAGACAACATATTATTGCTTAATTGCCAACGCAAGAGACGTTGCTCATTGCCATCGAGAATAAGTACATTATGTTGATCATCTAGCAGTAATTGATAATTGTCCTGCCCTGTTGGAGATTGTAGTAGCCCTTCAGCCAATACTTTGCGCTGTGGTAGTTCCACATTAAGCATCGGCTCTCCAATCGCATCAAAACGGAGCAACTGTATATCCTCAGAAGAAGACAATAGACCAATAATAATGACCCCATCTTGATCATCATTGATTAGTTCATAACCAGTGAAGTTATCACTATACCAAGCCGTTGTACTCCATTTCAATTGTGCCCGATCAAGTAAATACGATTGCAGCATACTGCCCTGTTCCCCATCGTATAGTACAATGATCGACTCTCGACTCACGGCAATTCTAGCTGGCTGATAACTCTCCTCATAAGGAAGACTCATAACCAATTCTACTAACGGACTAATGAGATCAGTTCGCCATATGCAACCTTTAGAGTCAAGCATATACCAACGTTCATCATCTGTTAATACCGTATCTATAATCGTCTCATGTCCATTGATGAAAGGAATCGTTGTTCGCTTCACTTGACGGTACATATAGTCTCTAGCTATCTGTAACCCCGCAAGCTCACCTTGCAGCTGGAACGTCGTCCCACTGCTCCAATCAGAGGGCTTTCGAAATGTAAAAAAAGTAGGTTGATTCATAACGTAATCCTCCTAAAACTTTTCATAGCTTCCGATGTAGCTTTCCGTAAATGAAAGGTTACATCGGAAGCTAAAAACTAAAGTGCATGTTCATATATCGGGCTTTTTGATTTAGCGCATCGTATGTCCGCTCGTATTACATCATGATCACAAGCAATGCAATAAAACCCAGCAATGTGTACGGTACAAGTACACGAGCGGTCAATTGTTCGAAGCTTCTAATAAAGGTTCAAAAAGCAGGATTTCGCAAGCCGAGCAGGTGAAGCGTTACTTGAGAAAGGCGGAAGCGCAAGTGTACATCATTAAGTACATGCGAACCTACAATGTTTCTGCAAGAAACATACATCGGAAGCTTATTCCGTACTTTCCAAGTTCGCTTCAGATGCGATGTCGAGTAAGCTACGTTAGCAAAATCATCGTTATCAAAGTCCGCTTTTTGAACTATCCTATTACAAACTCAATATCGTGGTCTCCTGAGTAGGCCAACCCATTAGGCGGAATAATAATATCTCCACCTTCATCCTGATACACATTATTTCCTTCTGCCATTAACCATACATCTTGGATATACTGTACCCCTGCGACCGTATGAATCATGTCATAAACATCACTCTTATAGATCGCCCTACCAAATTCCCAGCCTTCCGATTGGACCGAGGTTTCTGGCTTTAGCCAACCATTTAACGCTTGGATTACGTCGTGTTCTTTTCCTTCATATTGCGGAGTAACAACAATAATGGCACGAAGCGTAACTTTAATATATTCCGGTGCAATAATATGAAATTGTGATGTAAGTAAACGATACGGCTCAAGATGAGTGGCAATTGTTAAGCGAAGCCCTTCACTCGGAATTGGAAAGCTGCGTAAGCTTTCTGGAACGACTACAACTGAAATATGACCCATCGCTCGTTCATTAGGATAATTCGTTAATCTTGTATGGTAACCAGCGATCGCTCTTACGCGCGCGATACGAATTCCGGGAATTTCAAGTACACGTTGTTCGATATCTACAGTAGTAATACCGCATTTCGGTTCAAGTACTTCAAGCTTCATACGATTCAATGCTTCACTAACGCTTTCTTCTTCTGCCCCACCATAAGCAGGAAATAAGTTGGTTAGACGCAATGCATTTTTTCTTAATACCATTTCACGAATCGTATCTTCCTTCACATTACCAGCAATTCCCACACCCGTTCGATAGCTAATAAATCTAATATTGCGAGTATGAGAGGCTGATGGCGCTATCCCATGTATTCCATCTGAAAACTGAATATGCGATTCTTCATTAGATAAAATATAATGTCTGCTATGCGTATTGGAATCATCAAAATCTATTACCGATTCCCAATCCTCCCATAGCATGCAACCGAGCTTTGTTGAATAATGACCTACCTGCAGACGGATATGGTTAGTAAATACGGACGGTATCGGTAGATCATACTTTTGATATGAAATCCCATTGCCAGCTGCCATATATTGTTGCTCAATAAATTCAGGCTGCATCGCGATAATCCGGATAGTATGAGCGCCTATAGGTACCCATGACGAAGGTAATAATATGACTTGTAAATGCGATGGTTCATACACCAATTCATACTCACTGCTCTCTATATCAATCCAGCTATTATGAACAAAGTATTGAACTTGAATATGACCTTCCATAAATAATGCATGATACAAATAGACATGAATCGGATCTAGCTGACCAATCATCATATCTTGCGCCGACCATCCATCGAAGGTTTGCTCCATACACCACGTCTGACCTTGCGTAGCAAATACTTCATTCCATACTAATCTGCGAATCCGTGGTACATCATCAAAACTACCGCTAACTAGTTTGGTCCGTAATAATGTCACTTCACTTGAACCAGTCGGAATTTCAAATAGAATAGGACCACTTTGATGGATGCAATAAGATTCATCCCGTTCCATCCGAACTGGTTGCCAGCTGCCACCATGCTCGTCTTCCTCGTAATAGCTCCATTCCACGTAAGCAGATGGTGTGAAATTTTTGTATCGTGCTGGAATACGGATCGTTGGTTCTTGACGATCCAGCTCGATCCATAACGATAAAGGAGTGTTACGAGGTAGCGGCTGTTCCAGCTTCAATTGCATCATTGCATCCTGCTGGGCATGCTCGCCAAAAGGATAAAATACCGTTCGACCATTCGTCATGTCCTGCGATAAATGCGTAATGTCATCGACACGAGTAAGCGTAATTAATTGATTCGTATTAGGAATAATTGTAATCGAACGAACCGTTTCGAAAATTAACTGACCTACTTTCAATTGCGTTCCAAGTGGTATATAGGTTAGCTGATTAGCATGAGAAAAGCTTAGTGATGTCATAGCAGGCATACGATCGCGTGGTCTCACGCCAAGTAACTTTAGAAATTTCCGTTCATGCGTAACAGAAAGAGCATCTAGCTCATATTGCTGCATTTCCAGATGCCAAGCTAGCATTTCGAGCAATGTAATACCTGGGTCATGAGCATTCTCATCTGTCCAATCGGGTGCGATGCGTGGTATGAGGTCTCTTGCTTCACGTACAAGCTGTTCAAAACTACGATCATCCAGATTTGGTATTGGTAACATGACAATGACTCCTTTCTATTGGTGTAATTCAATCGTCAATCGATGTTGACCAGGTATAACAATGCTGTGTGGTAGCTCATCTATTCGATCAGGATTCCATTCGCTACGCTCACCATTTTCAAGCTTATACGACTCTAGTAATAGCTGCGGAATATGAACAACCGGACCTACAGATTTCATAAGTGCGTAGAACATTGACGGATGAATCATTCCACCAATTTCCCAGCCGCGTCCGTCCGTATTTCCCGTTAGCGGATGTAAAAACTGCTCTAATTTCAACAATAATTCACGTTCAACTTGCACGACTTCATCCATATTACGAACCCAAATCGTAGCTCGCACACCAATTTCTAAATATACAGGCTCAATGACTTGAAGCTTATTCGGAAATGCAATACTTGCAGCTGTAGCCTGCAATAACGTATGCTCTACAGCCTTTTTCAACTCTTGAAAATGTGTACCTTGTCGTCTGCCTGATTGCGGCATCACAATAATGGTTAATGCACCTAATTCCTTTTCTAGCTTCACATTACGATTGGGCAAACATTTCACTTTTGCTACGTTCGGATGTGCTTCCTTCGTCATCCATTCAAAATCTTCGGCTACGACAGCTCTCCTCCGATGAGCAAATCCTTTCGATCCACGTTCCATCGCTTCTTGGATCGTCCCTGCATTACAACCGCCTGCCGCTTCCTCTGCATTATAAACCGAATCAACAAAGGCAATCGCATTTTGCATCGTAGTAATTTCCCCTTTGCTTACATTACCACGGCTTCCCCCGCCACAAATATAATTAACCTTCACTTGGTCATCGCCAACGACAGACACTGTTCTACCTTGCTTACCATCGCCAAACGTAATCCGTCCTGATGCTCGATCAATTCGATAATGTCGATCTGTAGGCTTAGAACGAAGAAATTGTTCAACATGCTCATAACGAATCCAAACCTTCATTAATTGCTGTTCAGAATCGTGCATTAGCATCAAACGATGTGGAATCTCGATTTGTAATTGGCTTAATTCATGTGTGCTAATACTATCCGTCTCATCTACCCACACTTCCTCTGCAAGCACAGGCGCTAGTGATAGCGCATAATAGCTAGCATGAATATCTTGAGCAATATGATATCCATCAATGAAACTCGGCAATTCGCCCTCTATCGTCATTTGCTGTAGTACCGTTAACGTGTTCAACATAATTTGCTTCACTTTAGGCTCATACATCTGCTCATTACTTGCGTAGTAACGAGTATCTCGGTTAATTGCTCGCAGCCAGTATGCTTGCTTACCAAATTGTCGGCTATACGCAAAGTCTTGTGGACCGACAAATTGGATCGTTCCGCTTTGTGTAAAGCCTTGTGTCTCATCGGCTACAGCTAGGGAAGTCCATATCGCTGATGTACCTACGCTCCGCAAATATTCCCATTGAATATGCGGTATTTCTTCACTCGTCCAATTTTTAGTAACCATATCGATATATAGATGAATTGGACCACGAGTCGGGGCTTGATCGAAACCAAACCATACGGTAGGCTGATAGCCACTTAATGGTTGAAACGGACGAAAGGGCATTCCGCCACTACGCATTTCTGGGGAATGATCGCGCAGTTCTAGGTTGTTTAATGTTATAAATTGTTCTGGAGCAAATAATGGCTCCGCATATTTATAATTCAATTGCAGCTGCGATATATACGGTGAATAATATACGGCATCAATCGAATAGGCGTTGTTGACTGAAACAATGCGTCCACGTATCCAGTAATTCAATTCTGAATTAACATCGGTACTTTCCATATCTAATGGACATACGAAGCTTAGTTCACAAATCTGCTTACCTTCCCAAACCATGTTGAACATTGTACTAGCTGCATCCGCTACTTGTAGCTGAACCCACGAGCGGCCGTTCCAATATTCCCACTGTACATGTGTAATCGTTACGATATCTGGTTGGTCTACCTTATCAAGATCATCTCGCTTCATGATCGGTTTCCAATTAATCGGCTTTGGCTTATTCGGAAATAAACGATGCGTATGATACTCTAGCTGGAATGAAATTGTCGTTAATGCCCCGCGCTTAGATAACGTCTCTTCGCTACCAATATAGAATAATCCATATGGAGCGAAGAAATCACCAAATGGTTCAGCACCCTGCACCGTATTGACACCCATATCGTTATAATAAGTACGATCTGCATCCATCCCGATTGTATCTTTTGCGGCAGCGTAATCTGTCTTCATAATGACTCGTTCGAATTGGACTTTACCTATTGCTGAGCCACCAGCTACATCTGAAAGCGATAATGCGCGACAACGAATCCAGCGACCTTCTCGCTCTTCCACAATAGTTGGCTGGAGCTTGCGTCGCGATAGCTTGAGCAACCGAATAGTGACACCGTGACTATGAACCGCATCGAACTCCACCCATTGCCCATCACTGTAATATTCCCATACCACTTTATCCAATTCAGCTAATAAAGCTACCGATTCCAGTAGTGCAGATTCATGCTGTGGATGAATGAATGTCAATGCGATAGCGGCAGGTTCATCAACTAAGAATAAGAAGTCATGAGCAAGATACACCGTGTGCTCTTGAATATTAACTCCAACACTTCCGTACAGTGCAATCGTTGCTTCCTGTTCGTTTGATGGACTATAGCTATTGTCGATACCATCATTGCGGTGTACAATAACGCGATCTTTACGAGGGTAGACTGCAACAATTTGCTGTAGCTTAGCTGCTGTAAGTAAAGCTGGTCTCGACGTTTCAAATACGATGGGATCACTGCTATCGATGCTGTTAGCTGATAATTGGATACCTTTATCGATAAAGACAGCTTCAGGTGTTCCTTCAGCTAGTTTGAACGTCACTTGAGCAATTGCAGATGTTGCATGCGCACGCTCTACATTGAAATGATTAAGGAATGTCAAATAGCTTTTATACGGTATTTGATTGAGCCTTTGAATATTCCCTTCTAATAAATGGAGAAACATCAATGCGAGTGCGCTACCAAAGTCAGGGTCATCCTCATTGAATTTCCATTCTGGCGCATAATAAGGAACCATCATATTCAATTGTTCAATGAGTTGTTGATGCTTACGGGTATCAATCAATGGTGATTGAGTAGCCATTCCTAAGCTCGTATTCATGATTTATCGCTCCGATGGTTTAATTTGCCCCTTCATATAAGTAGAAAGGATACACTTGGTTATACAAATTATTAGTGGTTCTTACTGTATATTGAACATGGATATTCAATCGATTGTCTTCGTTAGTATCAGGTTTTACTTCAACCTCTACTTCATGCACGCGCGGCTCCCATTTCATAATGGCGCTCAGTACTTCATTTTCAATAAGCTGCAGAGTTAGCGCATCATTGTTCTCGAACAAATATTGCTCAATGCCACTACCATAATCAGGACGCATTACCCGTTCGCCCTTCGATGTCCATATTATAATTTTGATTGCCTCAGCTATATCTTCCTCGAACTCGGAAGACTTTACACGACCTGTTAATTCGTCAACCTCAATCGGAAATTTCCAACCACGACCCAAAAATTCTTTAGACATTTCCGTCCTCCAATCGTAGATTAATTAATCTTCACCATAGCTCCTTTTATGTTGATGAGGCCACCGCTATTAATATCGATCGAAGCATTTGCTTTCAATTCTAATTTACTATCAGCCTGAATTTTGACTGCCATAGCTTTCAAAGTAATATCAGCGCTGCCCTCTAATTTAATTGAACCACTCTTAGTAATTGTCACTTTCGTGTTGCTACTACTTATCGTTATATTGCCACTCGTGCTATCCATCGTTAACTTTTGCTCTTTGTTTTTCGTTGCTAATTGTACTTTCTTACCTTTGTCATCGAGTTCTAGCTGATGACCTTCAGCTGTTGTAATGGTAATACTACCTGCTTTATTCTCATCATTAAATACGATTTCATGTCCCGCCCGTGTTCTAATCTTACGAATATCATTGTTATCGTTTTTACCTTCTGGTGGCTTCTCGATATTATTCCACAAACTTCCAATAACAATAGGTGAGCGAATATCACCAAGTAAAAATGCGACAAGTACCTCATCGCCAACTTCCGGAATAAATAATGCACCGCGACTCTGGCCACCCATCCATGTAACGATTCTAGACCAATCTAATTCCTTCTGATCATCAATAATCGGAATCTTCACTTTAACTCTTCCGAGTTTCTCAGGATCTTTATTATCGGTTACGAACCCTGTATACACACCTGCCATCACTTCATCGGTATCTTCAGATGAAAAAGCATCAAATAAATTATTCACCGCTACACCGCATTTCCTTGTAAATTGAAGTTAGAACGATATCCCGAGTCGTCAATAATATGAGTAGCACTTTCAATATAATATATAGTGTTCAAATGAGTGCCTAAGCCGCCAAGCTCAATATATCTGCCTGCTCGTAGCTCTGGCAAACCGATACAACTCCCTTGCGCACTAACTAATTCCATACTGCGCTCCTGCATTCTCGATGTCGCAATCATTCGAGCCTCTGCTTCATCGTTCACCGTCTTCTGGATCACTTCTACAAAATTTCCTAATTTGCTTAATATATTTGGTCCCGTCCGCGAGTTTGAGCCAATCTTATCAACTTTACTCGATTCCACAGTGATCGTTTTCTTCTGATTCCGCGATGTCGCCTTCACAATGACTTTCGTGACCTGCTCTGATATATCTTGTTCTAGTCTGAAGCTACTGAGATGTTTGCCCAATTCGAGCTTCATAACTGGAGTTTTGTTAGCAGTCCTCTCACGGTAATACAATTTTTTGCCAACAATGAAAAAATCAAAATCTAAATCCTTCGCAAGTTTCTCCAAAAATATATGATCGTTTTCTACGTTTTTCACAATTTTCGGATGTGTTATTGGTGTTGTTTCAATCTCAAAGCTCGTTATTCCGTATTTTCGACCTATTTCTTGGACGACATCACTTATTTTTTTGTTAGCCCAAACTTGCGGCTCCCCGCCCCTCATCATATAAAAACTAATATCCATTGCTTTTATCGAGATTAACGGTACATCATCAGTCGAAAAATCAAATTCTACATTAGATATATAGCCGAAAAAGATCGGTGTCAGTCGATCCGTATAGCCAAACGACACCTCAACTGAATTGCCTAGCATAAGTAAGGAATTGGTCCACTGAAAGTCCCGTTTAATGAGGTCGTAGGCGTTCGTAACCGTGAAGCTGGTCATATCTGCTTTTTTCGTAATAGAAGTATCAACCGTTACCGATTCCACCGCCATACCTTCTCTTACAATATCTTTATTATTAATAACGATTTTGAAGCTAGGAGCGATAAACCCACGATAATGCTCCTCAAGCTTATCAAAACTCGTCTTACTATTATCTAGCTTTACACTACTCATCCCGCTCCTCCTACTCTTCTAGCCGTACAATCGTGGAATTTTGATTACAGTGCCTGGTTCCAAGCGACGTGGATCAGCAATCCCATTAGCACGAGCAATTGCCCGCCATAACGCAGCATCTTCGTACTCTTCAGCAGCAATTTGCCATAATTGATCGCCTTGCTTCACCGTTCTCTGCTTCGTTCGGTCAGCGGATTGACGAGGTATCTCTTGCAGCTGCTCCTTCACCGACTTCGCAGACTTGAATGATACGTTGAGCTTGGCACGAACGGGCTTCCCGCTATGATTGAACATCGTATAACGCTGGGATATTTTTTCAACTACCCCTTGAAACGATAAGGAACCCCAGATGAATTTACACAATGGCGGTGCATGTAAATCTTTATCGACATTCAATAGTCCAACGATTTTCATCGTATATTTGCGGACATCCTCTGATTTTTCATAGCTATCGAAAAATAACTCCATAGATAGAGTCGTCGCTTCACCAGAAACAAATTGAGCAATCGGCTGCGAAGAACCTGGGATCGATTGCCATGAAAATTTATTGGATGATTCCAACGAGTATTCCGTTGGATTAAATAATACCTCTACTCGCTCCTGCTTGGGTCCAGCCATGACGATAATCATCGCTTTTTCTAACGCCATTACTGCTCAGCTCCTTGTCTACACGAATTACTCTTCAATGCTACAACGCTATATTATCGAGCATACTATTGCTGGCGACTAACGACTAACGACCATTACGATGTTGCTCCAGCCGTATTTTTTTGGAAATCTGATCAAATAGTTGCTCGGATAATTGTCTAATATTAATACTCGGCTGCGTTTTTGTTTCTTTCGTTGTGGAAAGCTCCTGCTCTAATCGCTTTACAGTTACTTCAAGCTGCTTCACCGCTTCTTGTTGCTTCGTATCATCCTGTTGCATACTTTGCTGCTTCGCTATATGTAAATTCATCGACGATTGCGTATTATGTCTCACTTGCTCAACCATTTGCGATTTACTCTTACTAGACTGTTCATTCACAATTAGTTGTAAATCCTGTTCATTCGTTGTTTTAATTTGCACAATCGATAAAGGTGAATGGGTACTTATAATGTCTTTCACCTTACTTAGTGTTGTAAGTTGCTTCAATCGCTTCGTTAACCGCTCTCCTTGTTGCTGTGAGGAGTGGATAAGATTAATTCGCTTCGTCGTAATACTATTCATTGCTATTGAAGCCATAGACAGCGGCTTGTAAATAATTTGCGTATCTATAGTTGCCGCGTTGTTAGTAGCACTTTGAGTTGTACGACTACTCGTTTTCTGTAATTCATTAATTAATGCTCCTAATTGTTGCGTGCTATTATTACTACTAACACGATAATACAGCTGCTTTAATTGGGAATTGTTCACATTGTAATTAGTTTGTATTACAGATAAAGAGCCGTCATTGCTCGTCGCTCTTACTGACTCCGTTGAGTGCCCGTTTGTAGTTCTCAGCGTATCATTACGATTGCTACTAGACTGCTCACTTTGGCCTTTAGTGTAGTTTGTATTTGTAGCTCCACTGTTTGTACTAGTCGCTCCCATGCGCGAGGTTTGTGGCACAATAAGCGTGACCGCTTGCAGTTGTTTCAATTTGCTTTGTAATACCTTCACCTGCAGCAATTGCGTCTTATTCACTTTACTTATATGAGTAAGCTGACCTGTTATGGACAATTTAGTATATTGAGGGCGCTGTGTAATCAACTCATTCGATAAATTAGTTGAACCTGCTCGTTGCTTCATGCGCTCCTCATTGGTCAATGTAATAGCTCGAGCTAAGGTCGGCTGCAAATTGGTCTGTTTATGTTGTGTTGTTTGTTCTCTGACTTGCTGTGATGCTTGTTGGGATACTTCTTGTGACACTTGCTGTGATACTTCTTGCGTTATCTGCTGTGATACTTGCTGTGTTATTTGTTGAGATACTTGCTTCGTTACTTGCTGTGATGCCGCTTGTGACGCTTGTTGAGATACTTGCTGTGTTATTTGCTGATTGTTTCTTGATTGATTATTCCGATTCACCGTGTAAATAAGCTCAGCTTGACGGCGTATCCCAGATTGTTTTGATAATAACGGACTCGGTAATTCAGCTTGTTGCCCCTTCTCGACTGCAAGTTGAGCCTGAGGTATACGGACAAAACCTCTATGTTGCTCCTCTGGTAATACTCTATAACTGAGCTTTACGACAGGAACTAGCGATAGCTTGCGGGCTCTTGGTGTCTTTTTCTTCTCCACCATTTCAATCTGATAAATTAATCGCTCATTGCGCTTGATCAATTGCTGATGGAATGATGTGACCGAACGAATTTGGCCCCCAGTTGCTTCAATACGCCGTTGCTGTTTCTTGGTCACTTCTCCAGTAATTATTGCTATCTGTCTTGTAGCGAGCGATGCAGCATTGCTGCTTTCCTTATGCTTATGTGAATCCTTGCTATTAATAATTTCTTGCATATGTGAATGCTGATTATTAGTAATTCGTGAATCTACTTGTGTAAGTGGATTACGATAGATCAGCGTTGCTTTCTCATTGACCGTTGTAGCATCCCTATTAACGAATGGAATGTATACAAGCTTTTGTACGCCTTGAAGCGTTCTTTGATGGTACTTAATCGTATTAATATGATGTGCTGTCGTTTTCAAATAATATTTCATATCATTAACAATCGTCTGATTTCGCTGTTCTAAATTAGTATGTGATATTTCATGCTGTGGTTCACTTCTTCTAAGGCGAACACCTTGTTGTTTCTGTTGGCGCAGCATTGTAATTTGCGCTATGGTCAGCTTACGATGCCATTGTTCTAATACCGTCGATAGTGATTTATTAATCATTGCTTTTCTAGCAACAGAATGTATCTCAGCATGTGTTACTGCTTGCGTTTCACGTAATACTTCCCGTTTCTTTACTGCCTGCATCTCATGTAATACTTCTCGTTTCTTAACAACTTGCGTCTCATCTGATTGCGTTTCATATAATACGGCCTTCTTACGATAGCGAGTATTACGTTCAACCAATTCGGCTGTAATCCGCTCCTGCTCTTCTCTTACAATATTTCTTATGTATGGACTAAGCATCATTTTCGCTACTGCCACTTGCTTTTTGCTAACTCGCTGCGTCGTTTCCATGTGCTCAATATGATGCAATCCGTCCACTGTCTGTCTGATTGAAGGACTAGATGGACTAGCATTCCCCGCCGATGATGACGCTGTCGATGGTGTTCGATGGCTAGCTCGATTAGCAGCAGTTAATGGTATGTGATTGCTAGCCTCATCTGCCGCAACTAATGATGTACGAACTAGCTTCGCTGTAGCTTGGGCTTGCTTGCTGTTAAGTTGTTGACTGTTAGCAGCTACAATTGCTTCATGACTCTGCATATGTTGTGATCTAGTTAGTATCGTTCTACGTTCAATCTGAGATTGGACTTGCTGAAGCAGTTGTCGCTCAGCTTTCATCTGCGCCGTTAGCTTCACTTTTTCAAGTAATGATATCGGATGTTTCGTAGTAGTATTCGATGCTACATCTACAGTTGCCCCCAGTGCTACATTAGACAAAGGTGAACTTACTAGTAATGGTGCATTTTTATATTGGATAATTTGATTAAGCTGGTGATATTCATAGATGAGCTTAATATGAAGCGGCTGAATAACCTTCGTCAATTGAATAATTGGAGATTTCGCAAATGTCATAGAATCACGCTTCTTCGACTCTACCCGATGCTGTAGCTTACTTCGTGCAAAACCGTTGTCAATTCTCCAACCGTATTTCCCAACAATTTGATGTGCGAATTGTTGATCTGCTAAATGTATTTTCCTTATCGACTTTTCTCTAAACATTGCATAATCTCTCCTTTCCTCTCATGATGGTTATCCTGTTGCTGTAATGAGTAGCCATTGCCTTTGCTACTACAGCAGCTTAAAGCCATTATGTACAAGCTCAATTTGTTCGATTGCAACCTCACTAACGCTGGCGTTCAGATCAGGTCCTACCCATTTACTAGGGAAGGCATCGTTAAATGTCCAGCGACGAAACTCACGAAACTGTTCATCAAATAGAATGATCGAGCCACTTCGACGGACAATTTTCCCTTGCACCACATCATTATACCAATCCCATAGCTCGTAAGAATCTGTTAAGCCATGCTTTAATATAATTGGGACATGCTTTGTTCGCATCGGCAATTGATGGGCGTACTCATTGACCCCACCTTCGTTATATTGCTCTAGCTCCGTTTCGACAACTAGACCACTAACCTCCGAAAAACTGGCGACGAGTAGATGCTCGATTTCGACCATGAATCGATAGTTACCAACAACTTTAGAAAAATGTACATCTGGTTCTAACATATTGTTCACCTCATCTTAATGAAAGTTCTCTTAGAACACGTCAAATGGATTTTTGCGATCTTTATCATCGCCCATCTTACGATTGATCTTCGATATTTCATCGCACCATTTCCGCCGTTCTCGATGCTCCATATTCATAATGTCTTCATGCTTCCAATGGAAGTAGTAAGCAATAAATCCCGCTTCCTCATACAAGCGTTGCTCAGGATAAACGCTTATGCTCCTTCCATCTCGGACAAAAAAGAAATATCAACCTCATGCTCATGCTCGCATTTGGGACACATTGTACGAACAGAAAGCTTTTCTGTTTCATTAATTTCACGATAAAAGTTTTGTAGAAACGCTAGATCAGCAGTAAAAAACCTTTCAATTGTTTTCGTGTCTACTGCACGAACATCTCCAAGCTTTGTAATGACGCGAGCTAACAATATAATTGTTAAATATCCTGGATTTTGTTGTACTCGCTGGTCTCTCATCGGCAGGATCTCATCTGCTGCTGTTGCTAGCCTCATCGTGCCACGACGATGCAAATTACCATTCTCATCGACATAACCTCTCGGCAACTCAAATTCAAACTCCGTACGAAATGACATTTTTTATCCTCCTAAAACTTTTTATATGTTCTTGATATACTTCCTGTTGATGAAAAGTTACTTCGTAAGCATTCACCAAACTTTTTATGACTTCTTGATGTGTTATCAGTTAATGAAAAGTTACTGCGTAACTTCGTTAACAAGATCTACTTTTCGAAGCTTAAAATGAAGGTTCAAAAAGTGGGCTTTCGAAAGCCAAGCAGGTGAAGCGCTACTTGAGCAAGGCGGAAGCGTAAGTGTAAGTTGTTGGTACATGCGAACCTACAATGTTTCTGCAAGAAACATACATCGGAAGCTTATGCCGTACTTGCCAAGTTCGCTTCAGATGCGATGTCGAGTAACCTACGTTAGCCTACTCATCGTTATCAAAGTCCACTTTTTGAACTACCTCAAACAGACGAAGGAACAACATATTTGAAATGTTGTTCCTATCGCCTGGTCGCTATTAAAGCGTCCGCAGCATGCCTTCATGCGCAAGCTCTAGAAGCTCAATCGCAACTTCAGAAGCTGTTGCATTAAAATCAGGTGCTGTATACTTAGTCGGCCACGCTTCATTCACTTGCCATGTTGCAACATCTTCGCCTTCTTCGCTAATTGCAATAATCGTAATCGTTTTACGTTCTACCGTTCCTTCTACGATACAATCCTGAATCCATTCAAATAGATCCAACGAATCGGTAGCTCCCCATTTCAAGGAGATGTTTCCATACTTTGCGAGACCTGGTAATTTACGAGATGTTATCGTATCTGTACCTTCTCTGTATTCAATAACGTCCAATGATGCATCAAATCCTGAAACCTCACTAAAGCCCGCTTGTTCTATACCTTCAACCTCAACACGGAATCGAAACTTGCGGAATGGATCATTTCTTTCGCCTGCCATATGTTAATCTCCCTTTCTGTAATTAATAGTTTTGTTCATTATTGTTCGTTCGTTTTCTGTGTAATGCGGAATACGACGAATTCAGCTGGTTTCACTGGTGCAATACCAATTACACAAATTAAGCGACCATTATCGATATCATCTTGCGACATTGTGTTGGCGCTAATATCAATGTAGAATGCTTCACTTGGCGATGAACCTTGTAATGCTCCGCCACGCCATACACGTGTTAGGAATGCATCGATTGTACGGTGTACTCTTGCCCATAGACGTTCATCATTCGGCTCAAATACAACCCAGTTTGTCCCCTGCTTAATCGACTCTTCTACAAAAATGAATAAACGACGGATATTAATATATTTCCATAAACTATTAGAGCTTGTCGTTCTAGCACCCCAGATACGAATACCTTGACCAGAGAAACTACGGATAAGGTTAACGCCTTGCGGATTTAAAATATCTTGCTCACCACGGTTATATTGCACATCTAATCCAGAAACACCGCGAATAACTTCATTAGCAGGCGCTTTCTCTACCCCACGAGTGCTATCACTTCTAGCATATACACCAGCTACCGAGCCAGATGGAGGAACCATAATATTACGTTTTTCTAATGGATCAAATACTTGTACCCATGGATTGTATAAAGCTGCATAGCTTGAATCAAACAGCTCACGATGTTCAAGTACATCTTGTACCGATGTTTTATCGCGCGGAATATCTAGAATCGCAAAGCGACTACCTAAATTTTCACAATGTGCAACTAGTGCTAATTGTACAGCAGCATCTGTTACACCAGGTACTGAGATAATACTAATACGGTCATTATCTACAAAGGATTGAATACCTGTACGCTTACCAGGACCTTCATCCACACCAATATATGTAGCAGGTGAAACATTATCTTGTGTACCATCCACTCCACCAGTAAGCTGCAGCGTTACTTTATTGCCACTTGCAAATAGTGCCGTAACACTACTAGCCTCTACTCCAGTAATTTCTACTAGAGCTGATTTTACAAGTACTTTATCAACGTAATTCGCTGCATTCGCATTGAAAGATACATGCTCATACTTTTCAACTACATTTCCATAGCCTAGTTGAATCGTAAATTCAACTGTCGATAATAGTTTTGTAGGAATTGATCCTTCTACCGTTACTACATCACCACTAAGCGCGTTTGATAGACCAATTACTCCATCACGGACAGATTCGATAACCACCTGCTGGGATCCAGCTTCACCAGCAAAGTTCACTTCATCTCCAACATTAAAGCCAGCGCTATTTTTCACAGCATATAGCTTTTCACCAACTTCAGCTGTAATATAGCTTTTCGCTTTGCTAGAAGGAGTAATAAGAATATTAATGCCATTACCCCATGTTCCTGCATTTTTAGCCGCTACATTAAGCTGTTCATTACTACCCTTTGCTGCTTTTGCATCCTCAGGTGCTACGCGAACAATATACGCTTGCGAGCCTCCATTAGTGAAAAATTGATCAACTGCGTAAGACAAATAACGATATTGACCAAACTGGTTATCAGACAGATAACTACCAAAATTACGTTTAAAATCATTTAAACTCGTTACTAATGTCGGTAGCCCCTTAACTGGCCCCATCTCCGCAATTCCTATAAAACCAGCAATACTCGTGCTTACACCAGATAATGGTTGACCCGCACTATCAAATTCTTCTACATAGACTCCAGGTGAAAAATATTCAGCCATTGTTTTTCCCGATCCTTTATCTTCCAAAAAAATCTATTAGATAAAGATCGGTTCCTCCTTTCGGATTTTAGATATAGTATAGCGATTATATGTTGTACATAGTTCGCTTTACGATTGAGATTCATGATGCAGTACTTTAAGATGTCGCTCTTTAACTCTCGATACAGATTTCGTACGAGTTGAATCGAGAAAGACTGGACCTAGTTGATAAGCTGCGCTTAGCTTGTAAGGCTGATTCGGAAATAAACTAATCATCGTTTCTAGCGGTATATCCGCCTTCACAATACGATAAGTTCCATCGGTACCTGTTAATGCCCCTTCCAAATCTTCTCCTTTAAGTACAGCATGATCATGCAGTAGCTGTATTGTGCGACCGATAATTCGCTGTTCATCAATTGCTCTAGTAAGTACATCAGATGATGAATGTGCAGTAATTAAGTAGCTTAAATTCAAAGGTATTGGCGGGTAACGCATTCGATCGCCCTGATCAATAAGATCATTGCTACGAACTTCCGTATTCTCACGAACATCATACAAATATACCGTCAAATTCATATCGCCCTTATCCATTGGACTAGCAAGACCTACTCCATCTGGATGCGAGATCAACTCTGGTACAAGTGCTTCACGCAGCACCTTTACAAGAGATAGACCAATATCTGTTATGACAGAGTAATCCGCCACTTACATCACCCCTTCCAATAATGTGCATATGTTCCTAATCGATCCTTCATTAACAATTTACCTGTTTTCTTATATTCTTGAATCGCTGCCTCGATGAAATGCTGCATACTCAGCTTTGTGCCATCTTGTGCAACGAGATATGCTGCTGTTAGTACAATGTTTTTGATAGGCCCACCTGATAATTCAAATGTTTTGGCAAGAAACGGTATATCCAATGGCTCCATCGGCATATGCGAAGGAATAATAGAACGCCATAATTGCTCACGTTGCACTGCATCTGGAAAGGGAAACTTAATAATGTATTGAATTCTACGCATAAAGGCATCGTCAAGATTTTGTGAAAAGTTAGTAGCGAGAATAGTTAGCCCATCATATTCTTCCATCTTCTGTAGCAAATACGAGGTTTCCATATTGGCGTACTTATCATGAGCATCCTTCACTTCTGAACGTTTACCGAATAAAGCATCTGCTTCATCGAAAAATAGTATCGCTCCACTTAACCTTGCACGATCAAATATTTCAGCTAAATTTTTCTCTGTCTCGCCGATGTATTTGCTGACGATCCTTGTAAGATCTACGCGATACAATTCAGCCTGCATAGCTTTCGCCATGACAAGCGCCGCCATCGTCTTCCCTGTTCCTGGAAAACCGGTGAACAACATACTTACACCTCTACCATATGGCAGTATCCGCTCAAAACCCCATTCTTGCATAACAATGTGTCGGTTCGCTACACGATGACAGGCTTGCTGTAGCAGCTGCAATGTTTCTTGCGGTAAAATAAGATCTTGCCAGTCCCATTGTGACTTCATTTGTACTGATTTTTGTTGTAGACCATGATGAATAAGACCATTAGCAGCTTGATGTAGCCAATAACTATCATCTCTCTCCTGCTGCAAACTACTTATATCTAGCGCTGACCAGCGCTTCAGTGCTATAGCTTGTTGCACAGTTGACGCAATTTGTCCTGCTGTAAATTGAAACTTCGTTGCTAGTTGTAAGGTGACTGTTGAATGTACTGTTAATTTTGAAGCGGTATAGGCTTTCCAAAGATCGGAGCCTTCTTCAAGTGTTGGAAGTGGGAATGTAATGATTACACGATCGATTTGGTCATATGTTGAATGAAGGGGCAAATGATTATTACTATGGAGTATGACAATATCATTCCAGCTCTGAAGCTGCTCCTGTAATTTTTGCAACCGAAAATCTCTTTCCATTTCTTCATTCTTTGCTATAAGCTGCTCAGCATGCTCAAAGATTGGAATCGCATTAAGAATTTTTGCTTCATGAAGAAAAAGTTCAATTGTCTGACCAAGAAGATGTATATCGTTAGAAAGGGATGTAATATCTAGTTCGAGTGTAGGTCTGGCCATTTTTTGTGCCAAATGCTTACTATGTATTGTTTTTCCGCTACCAGTTGTTCCAATCATTAATATCATTAAAGGTTGATCGCGATAATCGTTCACATAGTTAACCATTTGTTGCTGCAAGTGTTTATGAATCTCAATTGGGAGAAGTGATTCATATTGCTGCTCAGTATATCGTACCGAGCTTAACAGCCCATTATATTGCCAGTTCAATTGTAATATATAGTGTATCATACGTGACTCAAGTACAAGCGGCTCAACGAGTAACGATGAATCTTTATTCGTCATAGCTTGAGTCGATATAGTCGTGAACAAACGTCTTAGATTACTTGATGTATCCGTCATGCGTCGATACACTTGTACTTGTTCCTCACCACTACGACAGCATAAGCGAAGTAGCAGATCCAGCGTTACATATTGACAAGTGAGATCATCTTGAACATAACCGTATAGCTTTAAGTATTTACGATACATATGCGGCGCTAGTGATACAGTAATTAATCTTATGTCTAGCTCATCTAATGTTAACTGTTGCTGTAAGTCCATAATAGGAATTGATATCGATAATTCTCGATTGCGTTGTAATCGCGCAGCAATCATCTGCTCTAATCGAAAGATGAGTTGCAGCTGCTCAGCATCAAGCGAAATATAGGTTGATTCCGTAGTCAGTAGCTGCTTTGCTTCCGCTTCTGTCAAATACATCCCTTTAAATGGATTACGCTGTGCTGTTTGATGCTCCGCTTTATGTAGCATCGTATTCATTTCTGCTTCAAGCAATAAATCTAAGACGACGAACTGATCATGCAAATAGTCACTCGCTGTCGCGTAAGGCTCAATTAAAATCGGGACTTTTACAGCTTCGCTCATCACATTCCACCCTTTTCCAGTATAGTGTTACTGATTAAGGTCATTAATATTTCACTGCATCTAATTATATTTTTGCATGTACTCTAACATTGTGCAATATCTTTTATTGATTTGTGTAATCTAGGTCACATTATTGTTTTTACTCCAGTGAAATATGATAGTCGATACACATAACTGCAATATCATCGCATTGCGGATAACTCGCTGCAAAGCGCTGTACATCATTGACAATAAGCTTCACTTGATCTTCTGTTGAACAATGCTGCTGATGAGTTAAATAATGTTGTAATCGTTCCATACCATACCATTTCCCTTGCTCATTTTCCGCTTCTGTAATGCCATCTGTATACATTATAATTCGATCATTAGGTAACAGCTGTAAGCTTTGAGCAGCATAGGGAGCTTCTACTAGTACCCCGATCGGTAATCCTTTTTGACTACTAAGAGCAGTAACTGCGCCATTACGCAATAGTAGCGATGGACAATGCCCCGCATCACAGTATATAAATTGACCTGTCACAGTATTCATAATAGCTAGAAAAATAGTCGCAAACATTGTTGAATACTCTGTACTTAGTTCTTCATTAATTGCTGTAATAATTTGCTCAGGTGATGAGAATTCCGTTGACTTGGCTTTAATCCAGATCATAACGGCTGACATAAAAAGTGCCGCTGGCATCCCCTTGTCTGATACATCACCTAAGCATAGAAGCATATGCTCCTCATCAAGCGGAAAGAAATGATAGAAATCTCCACCGACTTCTCTTGCAGGCATCAATGTAGCGTGTAGCTTACAATGATGCAGTTTGTATTGATCACCTGGGAGAAAACTTTCTTGAATTTCTCTCGCAATGCGCATCTCGCTTTCCATCTTTTCTTTTGCAGCCGTCGTCTGCTGTAGGCTATTCATAGAATGTTCAAGTGCCTCGTACAATAACATATTCTCAATAGCCATCGCTACAGGTGCGCTCATACTTTCCAATAATGCCAGATCGAGCTTATTGAACGGACGTCTACCCTTTTTGTTAATGACCTGCAATACACCTAGCAATGCACCATTACTCTGAACGGGCACACATATCATATTACGTGTTGCAATAGCTGATCGCTTAGCTACTCTACTCGACCATCGTTCATCGTTAGCTGTATTAGGGATAAGTAACGATTGACCATGCATAGCTACCCAGCCTGCGATCCCTTCACCTGGCTGCAACCGAATTTCTTTCACTTGCTGATGATTTTCACCTGTAGCTACTTCGAAGTACAGCTCGCCACTATCTGGATCAAGCAATATAATCGAAGAGCCCTCGGCACGTAATGCCCCCGCTGTTGTCGTCATAATAACTTCTAGCAATTGCTTACGCTTAATCGTTGAGCTTAACTGCAGACTCACGTCTAGCAAAATTGCATCTCTACGATGTTGTTGTTGCATTTTCCGAGCATAATACATACTTCCAACACATCCAGCAGAGACAATACCCGCACCCAATTCTAGCAGCATGCTAACAGCCTCCCCTATACATTAGCTTGCAAATATGCCCATGCTTCCTCTTCGGAATTACAAATCGTAAAGATAGAGGAGAAACCTGATAAATCAAATATATCTCTAACATTACTTTGCATCATACATAACACGACTGATCCTTGAATCGCTTTCGTTCTTTTAATTGCTAATAGCATCACTCGTAACCCGGCACTACTAATATAATCTAATTTTTCTATTTGAAATAAAAAATGCTTATTCCCTTGATCAAGTAACTGTATTAACTGTTGTTCTAGCTGTTGCATCGTAACGCCATCTAATCTTCCTTCTAATGAAATAACTGTTATTACATCCTTTTGCTCGACATGAATATTCATCCATCATCATCCTCATCTCTAAATTAATCGTTTGATCATCGTTATCTCTATACTAATCGTTTGATCATCGTCAACTCATTGCGTTTATCCTTATATTCATATAGACATTGATCCATTTTCTCTCTAATGAAATATATGCCAAGTCCGCCAGGCCTACGATCTACTACATCTTCTACTAAATTAGGCTGATGATGATGCAATGGATTAAAGGAAGGTGCTCCATCGCTAAATACAATTCGTAATTGTTGACCAGCAATATGCTTAAGTTCTAATCGTATTTCTTCATGTTGAAGTGCTGCTTCACTGTAGTCTTTATAGCCATGATTAACGATATTAACAAACCATTCCTCACAACAAAGCAGCACCGTAAAGCTTAGCTTACTATCAAGTAATTCTGTTATACAGAATTGCTCGATCAGATGACATAACTCTTCCCAATTCGCAACATACGGCGTCATCCTCAGCTGAAGCTGTGACATGGAAAACCTCCTCCATCTTTTTGACTTGTTTGCTCTATGGATCAGCTTGCTAGACACATTAGAGCAACTTTTTGTCTTGTTCATCCCCATGCTCTAGCGGAGAGAACTAATCGCTCGTGGAGAAGCGATAGCGTTCATTTTTGAACTACGCTATGTCAGCCAATCATCGTTATCAAAGTCCACTTTTTGAACTACATCTTCAAGAGCATTTGCTCTAATGCATGTAGGCGGTGACTTATGGAGCGTAATAAGCCAACTCCGATCTCAGGGTATAAGCGAACTAATTTCACAACTTCATCTCCACTTATCTCTAATACATGTACTTGCCCGAACAGCACTTGTGCAGATATTCGAGACGGTGATAGATCAAATAATGACGCTTCGCCGATACTCATCTTCTCACCAATAATAGCTAATGTTCCTTCTACGCCTTCCTCATTCATCCCACTAATTTCTACATGTCCCTCTAGCACTATAAACAATTTGGTGCTTTGCTCACCCTGCTGAAGCAAGTAATCATCTTCTTCGTATTTACGCTCATGTGCAATACTCGCTATTCTTCCTAGCTCATCTAATGAAATGTCTTGGAATAACGGGGCTTGCTTCAAAAACATAATTTTATCAAGTGCACCAAGATACTCCCAATTATTCATAAGCAATAGTTCACCTTTCTCTGCTCCTGCCTTAATAGCAATAGCTTGAAGCCAAGGATCAGTTACTTCCTTCCTCTCTTCTTGCTCCACCTCACGGCCTCGATAATAGTTCAGCAATTGTGAACTTAATTTGTTATGACCAAAGCCCTCAGACAATATTTCAATGCCATGATCTCTAATCTCTTCCAGGTCACTTTCAACAGCTTCGCGCAGTAACGTTACCGCTCGTTCATCACTATAGCGAATCATTACCTTCCAAATGGTATCAAGTTGCTGCTTCACAATATCAGTTGTCCGTTCCCTAGCAAGCTTAATCCATTGTTCCTGATTCGTCGCTGCAATCTGCTCATACATACGATGACTAGCAGAAAGTTCCAGCAGCTTGCTCATACAAGTAGGAATAACAATTGATTCAACGTCATGCTCTTTACCAATCATAGAAAGCACAGATACCGCTTTGCTCCATTGCTCTTGGTTAGGTGAAGCTACAAAACGTAGCAATTCCTCATTAGCAGATTCTCCAAGTGAAAGTAATGCCTCTTCAATTGCTTTATTCAATTCAATATCTGCACCAACAAGTAATTCCATCAAACTAGTAACCATATCTTCATCTGCTATTTGCCCGATAACTCGAACAGCAGTAAGCTTCACCGCTTGCGACTCCGAAAGCATACACATCATGACATCCATAATCATACTATCCAAATGTCGCTCTCCAATAAGCTGACAAGCAAGCTCCGCTGCTTCATTGCCCTTTTGCAGCTGCTGTTGTAGCTCTAGCTGAAGCTCATTAACATCACTAATAACTTTCCAAGCCTCATAATTCACTAGTAGAGAAACGTCACGACGTGCATGTTCAATATGTTCATTACGCATTTGTCCTGAAATAACTTGCGGTGACAGAAACAACTGACGGTAACCAATAGCGCGAACCTCGGCATCTTCATCCTGTAGTAATAACTTATACTGTGCCAGCTTTACCTGCTGCCAGCTTTGTGGATGAATGGCCGATAATGCCAAAGCTTTCAGCTTGCCGCGCCCATGTTCTGCATATTGCCAGAGTACTTGATAGAGCGCTGGATCAGGCTGACGAATAAGCAACTCCAATGTAAATTGCTGTAGCAGTACATCTCCTTGCTGAAGTTGCTTCACGATTGCTTTTCGCACACGTTCATGTCGCATCGATTCTAGTAATTCAGCAATATAATCTTTCGTAGATTGCTGCAAATTAGCAATTAACTCCTTAATATAAAGCGACTTGGCTGCCCATGCGATCACAACTAATATAGCGGCAAGCACAAGACCAATAATGGCTTGTAGCGTCAAACTCGCTTGCCATTGTGAATGCAATAATGATATGCCGGATCCAAGCAATATACCTGCCGAGGAAGCAATTCCTTGCGCCGTATAACGGTATCCATCCCGATGTTGCAAGGGCACCATTTTGAAGAAAAATTGATAGCTTGGCTCAGCAAAATAATAGAGTAGCAAATAGGTAAAGCTATATCCGATCGCGACCATAACAAGCGCCATCGATTGATCAATAAATAACGAAGTAAGTCCAAAACATGCTACAAAGATCAGAGAGATTAATAGAATAGTATTCGTCGCACCAAGTTTGTCCATTAACTTGGTCGATATGAGCTGTAAAATAAATGCAGCTATAAAGAGTAGCACAACCATCATTCCATAAAATGATGTTAGCTCACTTTCGTTCGGAAATGCTTGTTGAGCCTTTGTGAAGTATTGATACTCCATCACGAAATATAAGGCTGGCATGACCGTCATAATTCCGACTACTAATAGGAGGAAGGGAGATCGGAAGAGACGTGACCAATAATACGAGCTTCGCTCACCTTGTGGAGCTTGCTCTTCTTGGAACGTTAATGGTACTAAATATTTGCGAATCGCATGAATAAAGCTCGGAAATGCTGCCAGTAATAAGACGGCAGCTATAAGGTACAATAATTCTGAACCAAGTAAAGTAGCTAGCGTCGTTGAGGTTAGACCTGCAATAATACCACCTATAATAGCTAACAAGACGAATACTGGCATTAATCGCTTCGCTTGTTGTGTTGGGCTTAAGTCAAACGCAGTGGCCCACATAAGCAGCGTTTGCTGGCGTATAACAAAATTCGACGTAATAAACATAATAAAATAAAACGGTATCCATTCTACCTCAAACAAACGAAATGAAAGCAAAATAATACCATTGATAATACCTATAGCTACAAAAAGTAAATACAGTCTACTCATAAAGCGCGGCTTCGCAATCCGTTGTGAGAAAAACGATAGTAGCCATCCTTCTATAGGAAGTAGACAGGCTTCAACAACATACATAATAGGTAACATCATGATGCCAACCCGCGTATTGAAAATCGCCATGAATGAAGTATAATTCATCATCTCAGAAATGCCGGCAAGTAAAAATACGACACCCATTAGCATTAATTTTCGATTATCTTCGGGTTTTAATTGAAAATATCTTTGCATAGCTGTTATCACTAGACATATCCACCTTGTCATCTGTAAATTAAATTGAATGTATTCGGGCAGCGATGTGATCTTTAGTAGTGGCCTTCTTACCCTGTAATAGTCCAAGCTTCTGCAAAATGATAATGTATTTCTCATCCTTACGTGTAGTACCTAAACGATACAGTATTTCAATTATAGTAATTTTCAAAAGCATATATAACTGATTAACGGAAGTATAACCTTGCGCCTTCAGCTTTTGCATTCTTTGCGCTTCTTGTTGCTTAGGTAGTAGCTTATGATCAATTTCCAAAAAGCGATCGATAAGCTCGGCTCTATTGCCAATAGTTATCGGTTGCTTTCCATTATCAAATGGAATGCCAAACAACAATTGAAACATTTTATCAGCATTTTGCAGTATTTGCTCCATTGATTGCGGCTGATTATTCACTTTAGCTTCCTCTTCCGCTTCATCCTCGAAACCAAGAACGCCAAGCGCAGCGAGCCATGAACCAGCCCCATCCTCTTCTTGCTCTTGCTCTTGTCCACCCAAACCCGATTCATGGTGCATATGGTTAGTAGTTTGCTCTTGCTGAACCGTTTCAAGCTGTCTTTCAACTTGTCGATCATTCAAGTTCATAATACCATGAAGCGCATCGTTAATGCGTTTCCAATCTACCCATTGCTTCAAATGCTCTTCAATCATAATATTATTACTTAATTGATAAAGTGTTAATTGTCCTGCACCATTCAATTTATGCAATAATAACTGCTTCTTCGGGATCGATAGGCCATCCAATTTGTGTAATAGATATGCCTGTCCTTGCTTGTTACCTTTATAATTGAGCCATAGCCATGCCTCACGATATGGAACTAATAAGCCGGAGCTATTCATCGTATATTGCGGCTCACTTGCCCCCAATGCGGCGACATCAGCCTCTTTTCGAGATTCCTCGGGCTGCAATGTAATTTGCTTCGTCGTTCTAATCATCGTTTGCCACTGCTGCCAATCTGGCGATGTATGCAGCGCCGCTGTAAAATCACTATTTTCTCCATACCACTGAATAAGCAATGATTGTCGTTGTCCAACAGACAACGCTTCGAATTGACTCCACATCAGGCCTTCTCCAGCTTGCTCAGCTTGAAGTGCTAGCACAAGTACTAACTGCTTAAGCTGTACATTCAATCCCTCTGTCGCTGTCGTCATCGGTGCTGTATGAGTAATGTGCTGTAGCAATTGGCTTGATGCAATATTGCCGATACTTTGCTGTAGCTTCCATACGGGAGGTAGCTCCCTCTGACTAGGCGTGGTAACAGAATTAGGTTGTTCGCGTTCCTTGCTGTTCATCTGCTGCTTAGAAGCACGGGCTAACCGCTGTCGTCCAGATACCATAATGTCCTCCTACGATACCTTTTTAAAATATTTTCTTACATTATATCAATATTTCTACCTTATTGTATCTATTCCTGCTAAAATACTTTGTAGTACTACCATTCGCGTATGCTACATCCATAGCCATCCTCCCTACCTCCCTTTTATTACTTGTGGCTATGAATCATATCTGATCTACCTTCTCTACTACATTCCCTATAGGAGGCCTTGGAATGTCACCAAAATCTATGGTATCTGCAAGTAAAGATATCGAAAAAGCTAATTCTAGCAAAACAATCCAACCTACCAGTCAGTCAAACCCATCTAGCCTTACAACTATGCAAAATACGGTCGGTAATCATGAGCTTGCTCGACTTGCTGAAGAAGAACAATATGGTTTAAACGACTCTGATTTTTTCGTGATTTATGATACTAATTTATATAAACCACTGAAAGCTAAAGTTTTAGATAAATTTGGTGTGGGCAGAAGTGCTATCTTTCGTTCGAAAAAATTAAATGCTTTTCGCCAAACCATGAAGGATGCAGCACGCGCACAGGCTAGTGATGACATCGCTACCCATCTTGATTCTGAACAATCACCTGTAGGCGATAGTAAAATTTCTAAGGAACTTAATAGTTCGCTCGCTAATACGGTAGCTCGTTCTGCAGCAAAAGTCTCCGTCAACAGTATTATGGCGAAGGAAAGCGATCGGATTCTCGATAAGCTAGTACCGCAGGACAGTGCAATCAATCAATTGAAGCAAGCGTCCTTGGCAAGTATCTCTTCTGGTAAAAATGCTAAGCTTAAAGATAAAGATAAGACAAAGAAAGCAGCAAGCAGTGCCAAAGATAAAGCAAAGGAACTGCTAAAACGATTCGAAGAGCCAGCGATCAATGAAGCTCGCATCATTATTAAAGGTGATCAAAGCTCAGGTGCCGCGCAGCCGAATCAAGCAAAAATTGCTGATATGTCTAAGGAAGTACAAGGTCAAGTTACCATGGATAAAATCGGTGAAAACGCGGTTAAAAAAGTTGTTGAGGCAGATTCTGTCAACAGTGGTCTTACCAAAATCGCACCTCTTATTAGTCTTGCTGTTCCGTATGAAGGGGATTCTGCTGCGCTCGATTTCGAGTTAAAAATCCCTGTTAGCTCTGGTGTATTCGTCTCGATCGGCCTTGGCGCAGAAGCAGAAAATGACGATGGTCATCTAACCATTGGTGCTAATGTCGCTATCGGTGCAGGAGTATCGGCTGGAATTGTTGAAGCTGCCGTGAAGCTAGGTATGTTCATTGAAGCGAATGGATCCAGTGTTCAATCTGCTTTGAACCTCATCTCATATGGTATGTACCGTAATATGAATGCTGGCTTCCCTTCACTTGCCCAAGTACTGTGGGGCAAAGGCGGATTAAGTGGCAAAAGCAAATTGGAAGAAGCCGAACTATGGGCTGCTTCAATTGAAGCCCGGGAAATGGAAGACGATGAAAACTATGTGAATGTTGGACAAAGCGTATCTGCAGAGGTCGGCGTTGAAACTGGAGTATTCACAGGTGAATTTGCATTAGAGGCGCAACGCTATACGAACTATAGCAAGGATAGCTTTGCGAACATCCCTGATTTGTTATTCGGAGAAAACTCTGAAACGACGCTGGATGCTTTAACGAAAAAGTCTACGCGGATGAATCAACTGAAAACTCATAAAAAAATATCAGCATCTGCTGCTGTAGAGTTAGATTTACCAGGTGTAAAGCTTGGCTTCGGTGCTGAAGGTTCACTCACTTTCTTTGATGGCGCTATTGAGCAATTGGAAGCAAGCTTGTCGATAGATCTTCCTGGTGAAATAGCTGGCTTCTCGGCTTGGGAAACGATCGTCGAAGAATTGATACCACAAGCAATTAGTGCGACAGCAAAGCTTCAACAGCTTATTGATGCTAAGAATAACAAAAAAACAGCAGCAACCAGCGAGGAGAATGCTCAAACTGAACATATGGAAGCATTGCAGGAACAGCTTGAGGATAAGACGGATGAATTAACAACAATGCTTAGTGAAGCGACCGAAACCGTCGATCCAGAAACAGGAGAAGTGGAAAGCCTTGTCGAAAAAGATTCAGGTTTAACACTTAATTTAGGCTTTGAATTAGATTTTGATGATGGTAAAGCCGGGGATTGGAAAATCGAATTCGACATCACGAAAAGTAGTAGCGTCTCCATCGAAGCGGGGATTTTCTCCTTAGAGATCGAGAAATCAAGAAAACTAATGAGTCTCTCTCGCGGTAGAAAAGAAGGAGAAGTCGCGAATGAGGTTAACTTCTACCAAAGCTAAACCTATTGAAAGGAGATATTTTTCTATGAAACTAGTCTCATCCGTATCTACGTCTACACCTGCTACCTTTCAAGCTTGGCATGGTGGCAGTTTACCAGCGCTAATTACTTCAGTTGTTCACCAGCAACAGGACGAACAACATTATATTACGATGACCATCATTGTGGAGCCAGAGCAAATGGCAAATATTTTTCAAGAGCAATGGTTTCACGTAACATCTCATGCGATGTTAAATGATGTAAGCTTTGGCGCGGAGGACAATATCGAACTCAAACTTATTGTAGCACCTTCCGTTGCGCAGCAAATTGTAAAGCAAGAAGCAGATGCCGAAGCCATTCTGCTATCTGTTATTCCTGATACATTTACCGCGCGTACAATACCAGCGCTGACACAAGCGGAATTATGGTATGTTGCTGAAGCAATGCAAACCATTTCGCTACCGCCTGAACTCGCTCATGAAGGTCAGTTGCGTCATGGCTTTCATACGATATGGAGACAAGAGCTGCTTCATACTCCTCCTACTACCAATATGACTGAACAGCAGGAGCAAGCTGATGCGGATATTATTGACAATCGTGACAGCAATAACAGTCTTGCAGCTCAATTAGAGAAATTTCTCGTCGCGCAGAGTATTAAATATGATTTTCACAATGAGCAGTTAATCCGTCTTAAACTGCATGGGAACAATGAAGTGAGCTGGACAGAGCTGATTCGCATTGAAGAGGATGCCGAGCTAATTGTACTGTACGCGATTTTCCCTAGGCTTATTGAGGAGCAGCATCGCGAGCAGCTGGCGCTGCAACTTATCAATGAGAACTATGATCTTATTAATGGTGCATTCGAAATGGATATTGCAGATGGAGAACTTCGTTTCCGCTCAGCATTGCTTTGTCCAAACGGAATAGACGATCATCATATGATGCAGTTATTGAATGAGCATATACAGATTATGGAGCAATATGTTCCAGAGCTAATCGCTATAATATAGCATCATTTTATACTGCTAGGCAGCAAAGGGGCTGTTCCAAGTCGTCATTGTTTCTTACATGACGACTTGGAACAGCCCCGCTTTATATCGAAATCATTTACTATCCAGCATGACGATTAATAGGCCAATATAATACCTTTATCGTTAGCATATAATGAGCTTACTCCACCTGTAGGCACGACGACGATATCTTTGAATTGGAATTGTTCAACTAGCTGCTGCTGTAGACGTAACGCAAGCGGTTCATTATTACAATGTGAAATAACAGCACGAAGCTCCGCTGTGTTTTTCCCACTATCTACGACCGTTTCAACCATTTTTTTGACGATTTTCGTTTGACCTTTACAGGTTGAATATTGAGTAATATTACCATCGCCATCTGAGCCTAGTAACGGCTTTATATTCAAGATGCTTATAATTTTGCCCTTTACCTTACTTAATCGACCATTTTTCATCAGATTATCAACATTATCGAGTACAAAATACGTTTTCATTTCATTGATGAACTGCTCAACTTGTGTAATAAGCTCCTCGCCTTGTACACCACTTTCGATAAGATCACGAATCTGAAATGCGATTAACATTTCTCCTGCCGCAGCACTTTTGGAATCAAATACATGAACGTTACGGTCACTTTTCTCTAGCATATCTGCTCCTAATACTGCACTCGAATAAGAACTAGATAATTTACTTGATAATGTCACGACGAACGTTTGCGGTGATTGCTCGTACAGCTCATGATAGAGCGAAGGTGATGGTGCTGCTGAACCAACCTTGCCCGTACAAGCCTTCATTTCTTCAATAAAGCTGGGAATATCTAAAGTTTCATCATCTATAATTTCTTTATCGCCAAGATACAGATTCAATGGTACTACTTTCATATTAAGCGTTTGCTTAATGTCATCAGTTAGATCGCAACAAGAGTCTACAACGATTTGATAAGTCATATGAAACCTCCATCTGTCCTTTATTGCCTTATACTAGCACGTTGATCGCTTGCTATACTATTGACAACTATCATATCTTTGCAAATAAAGGCGATGTTTTTCAACTAGATTAACGATATCGACACATTTGACAGTATGTTTTAGCTTGCTAATTTTTTGATCGCTGTGATCTCTTCTTCCTCAAGCGTATCATTGTTCATAAAAGGCAAAAGCTCTATAAGTAATTCCGGTACATTTGTAGGGCAAATAATCGACGATAATCTCCTAAGCCACTTTGCTTTCTCATGTCTAAATTCATCGGTACTATAAATACCCCTGTCAACTACTATCGCCATTTCCTTCAAATCATCCACTAATATATATACGTTTATCGTTGTTCTATCTGCTTCCAAAAACTCTATTTTTTTCATCGAATTAATCGCTTCATACGCAGCATCAAAGTTTATTTCAATTTTATTGGAGGCTATAAATGTAACCACTCCTAATAAACAACAGTCATATTGCAATCATAAATATGTTATTATCCATTACGACGCCCTACTATTTAAACATCAGGATCAATTGCCTCAGTAGTCGAATAAGATTAAGAGTAATAACAATCGCACAAATTAGATTTATCTGGTAAATTAAATCTACATAAGTAATCCTCAACAGCATTGTTAAATCCTAAATATCAACAAGGTGGTGCATTTGATTGGAAGCAAATCAATTATTAGCATGGACTTTTGTAGCAGAGTGTCCGATTCCAGATGATGTAAGAAATTTGTTAGTTAATGGTGAAATTGCTGTTGCTGCTTATAAGACGGTTAGAGATTCTGCCATATTTACAAACAAACGTCTTATCGTTAGAGATGCACAAGGCTTAACAGGCAAAAAAGTTGAAATTTATTCACTTCCTTATTCTTCAATAGTTATGTGGTCAACTGAAAATGCGGGAACATTCGATTTCAACGCAGAAGTAGAACTTTGGACGAAGGCTAGTAAAATTAAAGTGAATTTGAAAAAAGGAATTGACGTTAGAAAATTCGATAAACTTATTGCTAATGCTTTATTGATGTAATATTCGAAAAAAAAAGCTGACTCATAGGGGCAATTAAACTTGCCCAAAGTGAGTCAGCTTTTTATATAAATGTACAAGCTATGATTTATTCGTACATCAATAATTTAGATGAATTTCAAAATTTCATCCATTGGCAAACGAGATGATCCGTATGCTGGTCCAGCAGCTTTTCCGATCGCAATTAACACGATAGGAACTATGTTGCTAGGTAGCTCGAATCTTTCAGCGAACTTCACTTTGTCAAATCCGCCCATTGTAACAGTGTCGAAGCCCTTTTCCTTAGCAATCAACATGAATTGCATAGAGATTAGTCCTGCATCAAAGCTAGCAATATTTGTTCTTACTTCATCTGGTGCATTAGGATATAAACGATTTGTGCTGGCAATCATAGCATCTTTGCTCGCCTCTGGCATATGCCCTTCTGCTACATTTTGCGTATAAATTTGCTCGACCTTCTTATACATTTCAATATCGCCTAATACCGCGATCACTGCAGAAGCTGTTTCTACTTGTTCTTGGTTGTTAGCGATTGTCCGTAATTCTTTTTTCACAGCTGTATCTTGAATAACTAGAAATCTCCAAGGCTGAAGATTGCTTGATGATGGAGCTGACGTAGCTTCTTTAATCATTTCTGACAATTCGTCTTTTGAAATAGTAGCAGCAGAGTCATATACTCTTACCGATTTTCTATCATGCATTAATGAATATAAATCCGCTTGTGTTCCTGTAGTCATGTTATTTCCACCTTTATACTTACTATTAGTAAGTTGATAATAACAACTTACCATAAGTAAGTTAATCGGTCAATAAAAAAGTAATTCCTAAGCTTAATTTGGCGATTATAAATGTTCCATAGGCGGATATGTGTTAAACTTAATGAAAGTAATGTTCGGGGAGGTCTCAAATGAAACAGTCTGATTGTCAACATACATGTAGTGATTTTCATACTACTATCGAATTTCTTGGTAGAAGATGGATGGGAATGATTCTATATACCTTAATGTCAGGTCCCAAACGTTATAATGAAATTTTCACCAGCATTCCTGGGATTTCAGATCGACTATTAACAGAGAGACTTAATGAATTAATAAAAGCAGCATTGATAAATAAAAATTTAATTGATTCATCTTGTAAAAAGGTTGAATACGAGTTAACTACCAGTGGGCACGCCCTAAAAGATGTTATTGTATCCATTCATAAATGGATTGATGTTTGTGAACTGGAGCAAAAATTAAAGAAGACATCCTCATAAGCATTTATTTTTGGATCACTTTAATAGTATCTCTTTCTCAACTTCATCTATTCACAGATATTTTTTTCAATAAATAGGAAAAGGGGAATTGCCAACTTCAGCAATTCCCCTTTTCCTTATGTTTTCGATGCTACCTTATCCTTTCAAGCTCATCTACTTATTGTACTTCATTGGGATGATTTTCTCGATTCTCCCAGGTCAACCCTTCATTAGCTGTAAAGTGCCACACCAATAAGACCCGAAATACAAATAACATAGACAGGATGCTTCTTAAAATAAACAATTGCTGCAAAGGAGCCGGCAAATATAACGATTTGACTTATTGTATACCACCAATCTGTCGAAATCATCGAGTTATTTCTAATAAATATAATAGCAGAAAATACAATAAAGCCAGTAACGATCGCACGAATACCGTATAAAGCATTGTTCCAATACTTATTATTTTTCATAACCCTATAGAAGATGGCGAGCAATACAACACTAATCAGTGAAGGTAATACGATGCCTATCGTGGCAATAATAGCACCTGGAAGCTCCATATGCATATAACCAATGGAGACCGCCATATTAACAGCAATTGGGCCAGGACTCATACCAGATATTGCAACAACATCTGTAAATTGATCTAGCGTAAGCCATTGATGCCGGGTAACAATCTCTGCCTGCATTAATGGAATCATGGAATATCCGCCACCGAAGGAAACGAGGCCGACAATAAAGAAAGTAATAAATAATTGAATGATATCGTCCATCATGCACCTCAGGTTAGATCATATAGTCACTATAATTGTCTTGTGAAGGCGAGTTAGCTTGTTGATATGGCTTGTGTTCACCTTTCAATGCTTGTAGTAAATAGATGATTATGCCGACCACACCACCAACAGCAATAAGTACAATGGGATGAACCATATGGTTGAAAAAGTACATGGTGATTACGGTCGTAGCAGCTAAAACTATTGTCGGAATATCAACTAGTGCCTCTTTCCCCATCTTCATAGCTGCATAGACAATTAATGCCAATACTGTAGTTCTAATCGACATGAAGGCAGCCTGCACCTTAGGAATATCCTTCATATATATAAATACTATAGAAAATAAAATCATAATAAAAAACGTTGGGATAAGAATACCTAGTAAAGCAATAATCGCACCCAGCCCACCTTTTAAACGGTAACCAATAAAAATAGCCGAGTTAAGAGCGATTGCTCCGGGAGCAGATTGAGCTAAAGAAAAAACATCTGAAATCTCCTTAGCGCTCAACCATTTTTTTTCATCTACTATTTCCTTTTCAATAACAGGAATTAATGCATAACCTCCGCCGAAGGAAACGGGACTAATTTTTAGAAATGTTATGAAAATTTGAAACAACGTACTTTCTACTTCTTTTTCCCAAAAAGAATTAATCCTCTTAGTCTTTTGCATTTTCACTACCCCTTTATGTTACATTCAGGATGTCACTACATACATCATATCACCTTTATCCTATTTTGGGATTAAGAACAGAGCATAAAATGTATATTTTTAATATTTTAGATTTTCGTTATAATGACAATAGGATATAATTCCTATATTAATACTAGTGAATTGAGGTTAGTTTATGGATACGAATCACCCTACTTTAACTAGTGTGAAAAGTAGTATTTTTCATTATATATCACAACGATTAGATAGCTCTAAAGAAGACATTCAACAATCATTAAATCTTTCCAGCTCTACTGCAGGTAGATTAATACAGGAAATGATTGAACATGGCGTTATTATCCAATCAGGCTTTGGGCCTTCTAAAGGTGGTCGTAGACCGCTACTATATAATGTTAATAGTAACTATTGTTATATCGTTGGTATAGAGATCTCTCGCTTTTATGCCACGGTCGGTTTATTTGATTTGACGTTGAATGCCAAATCATTAACAAGATGGAGAATGGATAGCTCCATGAAGCCCAATGTATTTATTGATACTGTTTATCAAACCATTCTTACATACTGCAAGGATCATCAAATTACGAAAAATCATATTATTGGGGTTGGGATTGGCTCGATCGGTCCGCTTGATCGCAATAGTGGAGTTATTATCGACCCTGTTCATTTTCCAGCGGAGGGCTGGAACCGACTAGAGATTACAACTTTAATAGAAAAAATGACAGGATTACCTACCTTTTTAGATAATGGTACAGATTGTGCCGCGATCGGAGAACAATTTTCCTTTCGCAAGCAAAATATTGAAGCAGATCACCTGCTCTATATTAGCGCAGGGGTTGGATTACGTTCGGCGATGATCTCAGGTGGGAGACTTGTGCAAGGTATATATGATCGTGAAGGTGCATTTGGTGAAATGATCATTAAAGCTGGGGATCAACCGATCTTAAAGCAGGCTCGCGCTGGAGCGCTTGAGAACTATGTATCGATTCCCGCATTAGTTGAACAGTATAAAGTACAATATCGATTGGGTAGAACAGGATTTAAGCAAGAAGATCGAAACACTATAGCGGAATCGAATATTGATTTTGATTTCTTAATTAGAGAGCTGAGAAATAACAATGAACTCGTAACCGAATTATTCAATCAATCGGCAGTATATTTGGGTATAGGTATAGCTAATCTCATTAATACTTTTCAGCCAAATAAAGTAATTATTGGTGGGGCGCTTATCTCCGCTTTCAAGCCTTATTCTGATATTGTAGCAAGCATAGCACATAAATATACGTATAATTCATCTGCCTACAAGGTACAGTTTATTGAAGGGATATTGTTAGAAGACGCCGTTGCCACAGGAGCGGCCTTATTAGTTAGAAATAAACTATTTTAATGACAAAAAGGGGCTGTTCCAGCGTCATTTCTCAATGACTTTTGGAACAGCCCCTCCGTTTTACCTTATTACTTCACTGTGTTTTTCCAGTCAGCAGCGAACTTTTCCATCCCTTGATCCGTAAGCGGATGTTTGGAGATTTGCTCGATCACGCTGAATGGAACAGTCGCAATATGAGCACCTGCCATCGCTACACGAGTAACATGGTCTGGGTGACGTACAGATGCCGCAATGATTTGAGCATCTAAGTTATGAATGCGGAATAATTCAGCAACTTTGACAATCAATTGCACGCCATCCTCTGATATATCATCCAATCGGCCTAAAAACGGTGATACATACGTAGCGCCAGCACGAGCAGCCAATAATGCTTGGTTCACTGTGAAGACTAGAGTAACGTTTGTTTTCACGCCTTTTTGCGTCAAGTAACGGCAAGCTTCAAGACCTGCAAGCGTCATTGGTAACTTGATTGTTACATTTGGATCATTGTTATTAATTTTGATTAATTCATTTGCTTGGGATATCATTTCTTCAGCTGTAACAGCATCAGGAGTAACTTCAGCAGAGACAGATTCAACATCAGGTACAGCTTGCAAAATCTCTTCGATACGATCTTCGAATTTAACACCTTCTTTGGCAACAAGCGATGGATTCGTCGTTACTCCAGAGATAATTCCGATTTTATGTGCCTTCTTGATGTCTTCCACGTTTGCTGTGTCAATGAAAAATTTCATAATAAATTACCCCCAATGAATGTTTATTATTTATTCAATAATTGCTGAGCTACAGAAACAACATTGCTTGTTGAGAATCCGAAATATTCCATAACTTCTGTACCAGGACCTGAAGCACCGAAAGTATCAATGGAGATGATACGACCATTAGCTCCTGTATAACGCTCCCAGCCTAGAGAAATACCGGCTTCAATAGCTACACGATTTGTTACTGCAGCAGGCAGAATTGATTCTTTATATGCATCAGATTGAGCATTGAATAACTCTCTGCTTGGCATTGCAACGACACGAACAGATACGTTAGCACCTTCTAGTTCATCTTTAGCACTTACAGCCAGAGATACTTCAGAGCCTGTAGCAATAAGAATAACATCAGGCGTTGCATTTGTTTCAGCTAGCACATAAGCTCCTTTAGCTACATCAGCAATATTTGCTTTTGTTGCTTCATATACAGGTAGATTTTGACGGCTAAGAATTAGCGCAACTGGACCATCCTGTTGTTGTAATGCATAAGCCCAAGCACTCGCTGTTTCGTTTGCATCCGAAGGACGAATAACAGTTAGTCCTGGAATGGTACGAAGTGCTGCTAATTGCTCGATTGGCTCATGCGTAGGACCGTCTTCACCAACTGCAATGGAGTCATGTGTAAATACATACGTTACAGGTAATTTTTGTAGTGCTGCCAAGCGAATAGCTGGACGTAGATAATCGCTAAATACGAAGAACGTACTTACGAATGGCTTCACTCCGCCATGTAATGCCATACCATTTCCTGCTGCACCCATCGCATGCTCACGAACACCGAAGTACACATTACGACCAGCATATGAATCAACTGCAAAGATTGGCTCACCATTAATATCAGTCATTGTAGAGCCTGATAGATCGGCACTACCACCAAATATTGACGGTACAGATTGGATAAAGTGATTAATTGCTTTACCACTTGCAATACGAGTTGAAACCGTTTGAGATGAGTCAAACGTAATAATGTCAGATGGATCGATAACTACTTTACCATCAATAACTTTAGAAAGCTGTTGGCCTAACTCAGCATATTGCGCTGTGTAAGCTGCTAATAGTTCATTCCATTGTTGTTCTTTGACAGCGCCTTGTTGCTTCAGTGCTTCATAATGTGCTTTCACTTCTGCTGGTACTGTGAATTCATCATGATCCCAGCCATATACAGCTTTCGTTGCAATAGCTTCATCTTTACCTAGTGGATTACCGTGAGCTTTGTTCGTACCTTGAACTTTTTTACTACCATAACCGATAATCGTACGAACCTCGATCAATGTCGGTTGTGTTGTATTAGCTTTCGCTTCTTCAATAGCTTTTGTAATAGCTGCAACATCATTACCATCTTCTACTCGCAAATATTGCCATTGTGCTGATTCCGTACGCTTTTGCATATTTTCGCCGAAGGAAAGATTTAGATCTCCATCTAATGAAATATCGTTAGAATCGTATAGCACGATTAATTTATCAAGCTTCATATGACCTGCCATGGACATTGCTTCGTAAGAAATCCCTTCCATCAAGCAACCATCACCAACTAGTGCATAAGTGTAATGATCAACGACTGGGAATTGTTCCTTGTTGAATTTCGCAGCGAGATGAGCTTCAGCCATTGCCATACCAACTGCCATCGCAATACCTTGACCTAGTGGTCCAGTTGTAGCATCTACCCCATCTGTATGACCGAATTCAGGGTGACCTGGAGTTTTACTGTTCATTTTACGGAATTGCTTCAAATCATCGATAGAAACTTCGTAGCCAGATACATGTAATAAGCTGTAAAGTAGCGCTGATCCATGACCTGCTGAAAGTACGAAACGATCGCGGTTGAACCATTTCGAATGACCAGGATTGTGATTCATTTGCTTGGCCCAAAGCGCGTACGCCATTGGTGCAGCTCCCATCGGAAGACCTGGGTGACCTGAGTTTGCAGCGTTAATCGCGTCGATAGATAAAGTACGAATAGTGTCGATAGATAGTTGATCAATGGTTTGTGTAGACATATTGTTCTCCTTTTGTTTCTTCTATTTTTGGTTCAGTACTTATTATAGGTTCAGCTTCGGAATCTAACCACCAGTGATTGCCGTCTCTAGCTAGTAGCTCGTCGGACTCGACTGGACCGTTAGAACCCGCTGAATAAAACGTAAGTGGTACAAGATTTTCTTGGAATGCATTCAAAATAGGTTGAACCCATTTCCAAGACAATTCAACTTCATCCCAATGAGCAAAAAATGTAGCGTCGCCGTGGAAAGCATCGTGAATCAAATTCTCATAAGCTTCCGGGACATCGTCACTGCTCGAATGGAAATCAATATGAATCGGTGTGAATTGCTCTTTGTTTTGCGGATCTCTGGAATTCAACTGGAATGTAATTCCTTCATTCGGGCTAATTTCAAAAATTAACAAATTGGCAACTTGTTTCTCTTTTGTGGCTGTTGTACTTTGTTGCAATGCTTCCTTAAATTCAATGACGATCCGAGTGATTTTTTCATTCATCCGTTTGCCTGTTCTAATATAGAAAGGAACGCCACGCCAGAATGAATCATCAATTTCAAGTCTTGCAGCAATAAACGTATCATTCATTGATGTCGCAGCAATACCCGGTTCAGCAGTATAACCAACGACTGGTGCGCCCGCAATCGAACCTTCCGTATATTGACCACGAATCACATGAGATTTGACATTCTCTTTGTACAAAGGCTCTAGCGACTCCATAATCGTCTTCTTCTTAAAGCGCACGACTTCTGAAGTACTGTTCTGCGGAAGATGTAATGTTAACATCATTAATATTTGCAGCATATGGTTTTGGAACATATCTCTTATGGCACCGACATGATCGTAGTAGCCTGCCCGTTCTTCCACACCAACCGTTTCACTGGCTGTAATCTGTACGTTAGAAATATAGCGATTGGACCATAGCGCTTGCAGCACTGGATTCGTCTGCTGCAAAACTTCAAGCTTCTGAATCATTGGCTTACCTAGATAGTGGTCAATTCGATAAATTTCATTCTCGGCAAATGAAGCGCTTAGCTGCTTGTTCAAATGCTGAGCAGATTGCAAATCATGACCAAAAGGCTTTTCAATCAATAGACGTTTCCAACCTTTTGTTGCTCCAAGTCCACTCTCTTTAATGTTAGAGGCAATGGTCTCGAAAAACTCAGGCCCAACAGAAAGATAGAACATTCGGTTAGGCGAGCTGCCCATGCTAATTTCCTGCTGCTCGATAAGCTGCAATAGCTTTGTATAGTCTTCTGTATGACCGATATCTAACGCAGAATAGCGGAATGCTTGCAAGAAGCTATTCATCACTGCATCGTCATTCACTTCACGCCGCGAAAAATCACGTACTGATTTCTCTACACTTGCTTGAAATACTTCATCTGAAAATTCTCTTCGCCCAAGTCCTACAACCGCGAACGATTGTGGTAACTTCTGATCGATATATAAATTATATAAGGCAGGGTAGATTTTTCTTTTCGCTAAATCGCCTGTTGCTCCAAACAATACAAACGTTGTTGCTTCCATAATTATCTTTCCTTCCAAACGTTATCTATGAAATGCATTGTCTACTAGCTTCTCTCTATTTGTTCAATTATAATACAAATAACACCTATACAAGTAATCAATATATCGGACAGGAGCTATAGACCATGTCTATGACCAATTATGAGCTGTATAAAGTTTTCTACTGGGCTGCGAAAACAGGTAGCTTTACTAAAGCTGGTAAGCTGCTATATATTACACAACCTAGCGTTAGTCATGCAATCAAACAGCTTGAAGATAGCTTTGGGATGACTTTGTTTTATCGAACTTCTAAAGGGGTTACGCTGACTTCAGAAGGTAGCGTCCTTTATTCTTATATTGAACAATCTCAAATTCTAATTACATTAGCAGAAGAAAAATTAGCTGCACTGAAAAATTTGGAGAGTGGAGAATTAAGAATTGGCGGAAGTGATTCTTTGTTCAAACATTATCTACTCGCTTATTTAGAACAATTCCACCGTGATCACCCTGCTATTAAGCTCCATTTGATTCATGGAACGACACCAGAAATTATTGCATTTCTGAAAGAAGGAAAAATCGACTTAGGCGTTGTCCGCATGCCAATCGTCGATCCACAGCTGGAGCTTAAGGAAGGGATTCAGCTACAGGATTGCTTTGTGGCGGGTGCTAGTTATGCTGAGCTTAAGGATGTCGTACTTTCACTAGATAAGCTTATTCAATACCCGCTTATTCTATTTTCACGAAATAGTCGGGCACGAATGGCGATTACCGAATTAATGCAAGGGTACGGCTATGAGCTCAAACCAGCGATCGAAGTGGGAAGTGTCGATCTCTTAATCGAGTTTGCCCGTAAAGGAATTGGCATATCTTATGTAACGAGGGAATTCGTTTCGAAGGAGCTAGAAGATGGATCACTATTTGAGATACAATTAGATGTGCACCTACCTCCATCTCAAGTAGGCTTAATGATTATGCGTAATCTGCCACTTTCGAGTGCAGCAAGTGTTTTTATTGAGCTTATCAAGTAACTATCATTCACAAAAAAATGCTCCATAGACAGTAAATACGATGTCCATGGAGCTACTCGTAACAAAATATTCAAGCCTATGTCGATTCTGGTTCTCCAGCTTCAGATGTGTTATCTTCTGCTTGTACTGGTGGTCCTGCATCTGTAGTTATCTGTTCAGAATTTTCCTCTTCATCCTCTAATACACTTTTCCAATCTTCTGGGTCTTCCTTAACCATGCGCATATTGATCGCCATCGAAAATAGATCAGGATCATTTTCTGCAAGGAATTGTACATCACTTGAAGGCACGTTATCACCCTGAACGATACGCATCGCAATCGCAATACATTTCGCCATCGTTTTAAAGCTATCTGCCGCTCCGTCGCCCGCTTCCTTTGCTTGTTTTAACCCCTGCACTAACTCAGCGTATGCCTCCATACTATCTTTTGGCTGCTTATCGTTATCTGCTATCTTTCCATTATTCCAAATATCTCTAGCTGCGTCAGAAATAATTAGCGTCGCCGCCTCTTCACTGCCTAATCCACTTTCCTTGCTCGCTGCTTGACTTTTCCCTGTTTCCTTTGCTGTATACTTATTTTTAACGACATTAACCATGTCTAGCTTCGTATGCTTCTCTGTTGAATTTGCGATCCACATAGTTTCACCTCATCATATTAGTTTCGCATTTGTAATATTCCAATTGATACCAATGTTATCGGCTAATCTCGGAAAAAATTTACAGCGGCAATGTAAGACCAATAAACACCACTTTATTATCTTCAAAATAAAGATGGAATTTCAAATAGTCGCCGATAATGTAGCTCCATTTAGATTCGCGTTCCAAATTCGATTTGCCGAGTGTTGTCAGCACCTCTTCTTTCGTTAGTCCAATCTTAATGCCATCCTTTGTTGCTACGCTATCTGATGTAAACAAAACTTCACGCTGTGATACGATTGCAATATCTTCGTAATATCTAATGCTAGAAACTGTATACGTTCCATCATCATAATAGTTAGCGATATTAACATTGTGAGCAGTCTCCATTAAATACTTATTCCACCCATGGAAATCCATATTATCGATCTTTAATTGATCAAAATCATATCGAAAGCTTTCATCGACTCTGGCTTCACTTTCTCTAGACTCTTCCCCCGCAACAGCGTAAATTCGATCTATCATCGCTAATTGTGAATCTTGCCTGAACTGTCCATACATCAGCTTTGCCACTTCATCACTAGCATAGTACAGTTCCTCACCTAGCTGGAACGTATTTTGGGTAATGTTGTACGGGACGGCAATCACTTTATCGGCGCTATTAATATGGATCATAATATTATCATCTAATATCGTTTGATCCTCTGCCTTAGCAATTGCTAAATCCAGCCGATACAAGTATTGGAGGATGACATACTCTCTATTTCTAGGTAAGGTGAACGGTTGATCATTTCCATACTGTACAGTAATTGACTCAATCTTCTCTGAATCATAAGATGGGTCATCCTTAAGTGGACCTGTTAAATATTGCGCTGCAAACTCATCTGCTGGCGTCGGTGTAGTAGTGTCAGCTACCTCCGTTGGCCCGTTAGTAGCATCTTCGTCCAACTGCTCATTATTATCAGTAAGAACAACTGTCGGTGTTGCTCCAAGCTCAGCTTCATCGCTCACTAATTTACTCTGATCATTTTGTATGACGATCCACACTATGCAACCACATAAAACAATAGAAATCGCAAGCATCCACCAAAATTTATTACTTCTAAATAATTGCAAAACTATCCCTCCTACATCTTTCAAATGATTACCCAGCAATTCAAAGCTGCTTCGAAAGCCAAACCTATTGCAGAATACATAAATTAGACGATGCAGCATTTGTTTTTGTTCCAATAATTTGAAATAAACATAAAACGTGGTTGGTATTGTATGTTCATTCAATCTATTGCACAATTGGATGTACATATAACTTTATAATTGAAATGAGGGGTTATTAATGAGCACGTCGACGAATGTTGCTTTAGTATGCGATGCGAAGGCATCACTTGGAGAAGGACCTGTTTGGAATACAGCAACGAACCAGCTATATTGGCTTGATATTTTAGGACATCGCTTACATATCCATCATCCCGATCAGCCGCAGGATGATGAAATGATTACGATCGAGCCCTATATCAGTTCTCTTGCTCCAAGACAATCAGGCGGTATCGTATTAACGCTACAGGATGGTTTCTATAGCTATGATCTAGCAACAAAAAAATTAACGCTTCTAGCTGAAGTGGAAGCTAATTTAACAGATAATCGATTCAATGATGGTAAATGTGACCCTAGAGGTCGTTATCTAGCAGGTACGATGTCTCTGTCTAATCAACAAGCCAAAGGTTCACTTTATAGTATGAATAGCGCACACAATGTTGAGACGCTGCTAACAGATGTCAGCATCTCCAATGGACTAGCTTGGTCTGCCGAAGGCAATACAATGTACTTTATCGATACACCAACGAGAAAAGTAGTTGCGTTTGACTATAATCTAGATACTGGGCATATAAGTAATCGACGAGTTGTCGTAGATATCGGAGATCAGCCTGGCTCTCCCGACGGTATGACTATCGATGCTGAAGGAATGCTATGGGTTGCACATTGGGGTGGCTGGTGCGTGACAAGATGGAATCCTCTGAACGGACAATTACTGCAATCTGTTGCTGTTCCCGCTTCCCAAGTTACTTCTTGCGCATTTGGCGGAACTGAACTGGACACTTTATATATTACTACCGCTCGTGTTGGGCTTAGTGAGGAAGAACTGATAAAACAACCAAATGCTGGTGGGCTATTCAGTATAAAGCTCGGTATTAAAGGTACATCGTCTACTATGTTTGTAGGTTAAAGCGTATCCTATCTCGGAATGGCTCCTGTCGCGTTAAGTTGAATCCTCGGAAAATTAACATAGGTTAATGAAAAAAACTCCTCTATCCTCTACATTTGAGTAGAGAAAGGGGAGATTTTTTTGAAGCTTACAGGTCATACTATTTTAATAACCGGTGGTGCCTCTGGCATTGGGCGAGCGTTAACAGAACAATTTATTCAATATAATAACGAGCTTATCGTAGTCGGCAGAGATGAACATAAGTTGATTCAATTACAATTACAATATCCGAGCATCACGACTTATGTTTGTAATGTTGGAATAGAGGCGGATTTGCAGTTGCTCATCGACCAACTGCAACACAACCATCCTAAGCTCAATATTATTATTAACAATGCAGGTATCCAATATAATTATGCTGCTATAGATGGTACTCATACTTCCCAGCAAGTGGACGAAGAAATAGCTATTAATTTGAATGCTCCCATTAAACTAACCTCGCAGCTACTTCCGCTACTTGCTTCGCAGAGTGAAGCCGCAGTCGTTAATATAACCTCCGGATTAGCGCTCGTCCCGAAAAAATCCGCCCCCATATACTGCGCAACGAAGGCAGGACTGCATATCTTCACTAAAGCATTGCGTTATCAGCTAGAACATACGAATATAAAAGTATTTGAGATTATTCCACCTGTTGTCGATACCAATATGACAAAAGGCAGAGAATCTAACAAAATTTCACCAGATCAGCTTGCAGCTCAATTCCTTACATTTTTCAAGAAAGATCGATTGGAAATTCCGATTGGCAAAGTGAAATGGCTAATAATAATTAATCGTATTTCCCCTGCACTTGCAGAACGTATCTTGAAGCACAGTTAGTTATTGTTACATTATGCCGTGTCTAACAAAACTCTTATTCCACTAGAAGAAGCTCAACAACCCTTTGTTAATTTTTTTTGGGTTGTTGAGAAGTAATATTGTCAAAATAAGCTGCTTTAGAATCGAGATAAAATAGTTCTGAATTTTGATTTTTGTAAAAGGAACATACCGACAATTTCGGTTTAACCATCATGCGCTCTTTCTATCATTTTTTCATGAATCTATATTATTATTAAGCTAAGAATTCAAATTTTCCTGAAAGGTGATGGTATAAATGAAAAAGACAGTTGTTGTTATTTTCATCGGATTAGTTTTTATTTTCTCATTTCTAGTTTATAAAAATCTTAGCTACGAGTTTAATTTTGATAAAGGAATTAAAGATACCGAGTTGGTCTCACCTTCTGGAGACTATACTGCCCAGGTATATTTTCATTATTACGGTGGAGCTGCTGGTGGTGTAAATGTTTATGTAAACATTATTTCTCACACTGAAAACAATGTTGAGAGTACCGTATATTATAGTGATGCAAAATCAAAATTCAGTATCGATTGGACAGAGAACAACAAGCTATATGTTAAAAATGTAAGCGGAGATGAGGATCGAAGTATAATACTGACTATTGGTAAAGATATCTACGATGAGACCGGAAAAGCATGTTCCAAATATAAGATCAGTAAGAAGTATTCTTGTTACAGTAAAAAATCTAATAACATTCCTATGATTAATTAGACGAATAGAGTCTACGCTCCCATATTCCTTCATTGAACTAGTACGTTACAGATTGATATCGTTCATCATAAGTTCAAATTATGTTCAGAGTATGTTCTTAAAGATCTGCAATCTTCTCTATTCTACAGCCATCATCCAATGTTAGAATAGAAGTTGTAGTTTAATATATATTAGGAGCATATCAAGTGAAAGTACATCCGATTTACTTTTTACGTATAACTGGTCTGCTAGACGGTATTTCATTACTTATATTATTAGGTATCGCTATGCCCTTGAAATACATTTGGGGAATAGACCAAGCAGTGACGATTATGGGCAGTATTCACGGTGGGATTTTTGTATTATATTTACTAGCTATTTTACTGACTGTCATTCGAGTGCAGTGGAGCTTGCTTTGGCCTGCTGCTGCAATGGTGGCAGCCTTTATACCATTCGCTAACTTTATACTGGAATGGAAGCTCAAACAAGCACAAGTAAAATATAGTGTAAAGCCATTCAACTATGCGTTAATCGTCTATAGTATTGTATTCTTTTCTTTTATTGATTTGTTCGCCCAGCTTCCCGTCATGAGTACCTTTGCTGCCTCGGTTGGCGCTAGTACGTTTCTTGTCGGATTTATCGTAGGGCTATACTCTTTGACCAATACATTCGGAAATATTTTATCTGGAGTTTTGACCGATAAAGTTGGTCCCTTCAAAATAATGATGATTGGTTTGCTCTTAACAAGCATTGCTTTACTGCTTTATCAATTCGTCGATTCGCCTGCATTATTAATTATTGTACGAATTATTCATGGCTTTGTCGCTGGTCTCATTGTTCCTGCTGCGTTCACTTTCTCGGCCAATACTGCGATCAATGGACAACAAGGAAAAAAAGTAGCCTTTACCGGTACATTTGTCGGACTAGCTGCCATCATCGGTCCAGCTTTCAGTGGTATAGTAGCAAGCAAAAAATCCGTTCCGTTCGTGTTTACATGCGTAGCTATACTAGGCCTTTTACTAGCGATACTATCAATTATTTTTCTTCGGAATTATAAATTAACTAAAAAAGATAAAGCTGAGACTAGTGTGCAGGTATCTGGCTCAATGTTCAATGCAGGAGTATTAAAAGCTTATTTAGGAGCTTTTTTCTTAATGTTCTCACAAGGCGTAATCGCTTATTTACTTCCATTACATGTGCAAACACTCGGATATGATTCAAGATTAAGTGGTACATTGCTGAGTACATTCGGAATTATTGCTGTACTAATCTTTGTACTGCCGACTAATCGAATTTTCGATCGGATTGCCCCATCTATTACGATGGCAATTGGAATTTGCCTTATGGGGGTAAGTCAGCTACTTATTAGCCAATCAACGACGACGCTAGCACTTCATGGCGTATTAGCTCTATATGGCATAGGCTTTGCGTTATTGTTCCCATCTATTAATACGATGCTCATTAAAGCTACCCCAGCGGAGCTTCGCGGAAAAGCTTACGGCTATTTCTATGCCGCTTTCTCACTAGGTGTTGTTGCTGGCTCTTCCGTATTAGGCTGGCTGCCTTTATCTATAATCGAAGGTTTTATATTTACCGGAATTTTACTACTACTATTTGCTGCATATATCATCGTTAATAAGAAAAAGGATATTGCGTTGAATTATTAAGTCTTTACAAAATGAAGGGATATGTACAAAGTCGCTACTTAGACTTTATATATATCCCTTTGTATTATAATAGAGCTCGTTGCTTCATATTCGATGCTGATCAAGCTTCCCGCGTTGCTTCAATATTAGCCGAAGTGCTTTTTTCGCTGATACGTAGATAACACAACTCCGCTAATAATGAACAAGGAGCCTAATATTTCTACTCCAGCGATTGGTTTATACAATAAGATCAATCCCATAATCATTGCTACAAAAGGCTCTAAATTAGATAGCATCGAAGCTTTCGAGGCATCAACATGTCGTATATTGTTATTCCAAATAAGTGCTGCTATACCGTGTACAACTATGGCTGTTCCGATTAGCAGAGCCCAATCATAACTATCAGTACTCATTCGTATAGGAGTATCCAGTAAAAATACAAATGGTATAGAGACAATAAATCCTACTACATTCGAATATAAAGTAATCGTTAATGGATCCACTCTTTGCGACAGTACTCTCGTTATAACAATCATAATTGCAAAAGTTACCATCGTTACAACAATCCACAGTAACCCTTTATCCAAATGCACAGAAGATAAGCTACCTTTTGCTACAACAAAATAAATACCTAGAATAGCAACAATGGAGCCTAGCAGCATTCGTATCGTAAGTTTTTCTTTCAAGAAAACGGCTGCCAAAAAGCCTGTTAAAATAGGTGTCGTTGCTAATATTAACGCCGATGTTGTCGGATCAGCAGTTTGTAAACCAGCAAAAAAGGACCATTGATTGATAAACACACCGATAACACCTAATAATAAAATTGAAAGTAAGTCTTTTTTATTGACTCGTCGGAAACCTTTCTTATAAGACGATAATCCAATTAAAAATATGACAATAAATAAAAGTCTTAACGATGTTAACAAAGATGGAGAGAAATCTTCTACTAAAATCTTTCCAAACACGAAATTACTTCCCCATATGATTACGCATAACGTTAGCCATAAATAAGCTCTAAACATCAACATTTCCCTCCTTAAAATATAGTTGTATTTCTCTATCAGCTGCAAAACCACAAAAAAGACCGCCCCTTGCTCCAAGGTACGCGGTCTGTATTCGATCATATTACGAAAGCTCTTTACTTCGAAATATTTGAACGCCTAGTGCTAAGCTGAGGTTCAGCAACTATCTACTTTTCCTTGTATCTCATTATAACTTCATGTCATCATACATGCAAAGGATCCGGTCAATTGTACCTTCAGCAAAGGCTCTATTCCATATTTCAGGGATCTCTTTAAGATTTTCTCCATTTTCAGTAGTAACAATGGCTTCAACTCCAAAAATAGAAAATGCTTCTTTCTCAACAATTTTATAATTCATTTCATCAGCTCCCTTAATCGAAACTTGAAAGGATATACGAGGATATGTAAAAAAAACAGACGAGTACCAGATTTTCACCTCTTAATAATCGCTTATACACTTCTCTTAGCGCATTAATTTTGACAACAGATTGCAGCTCCAACAAAAATTTTTCCTCATATTGTGGCCACCACTCAGGGCCAGGCTTTCTTTGCCGTTGTTCAATAGACTCATGAAAAAGAGTAGCTGATGGGATAGCTCTCGTACCCGTGTAGTTCCAGTCGTTTTCAAGCAGCATTCGATGTTACCTATATCACCTCGCTATCAAAGTCTGCTTGTTGCGAACCGATCCGCGAAACTAGCGGACCGTACAAACGTTATTCCTTCGATTTCCGCTTATATCAAGTTTTCGCGGACATAGTCGTCCTTATTCGCTCGTTCATTAGTGAATTTTCAACCCTATACTATCAATAGCTCATCGTATGTCCGCCTACATCTCAAAATGCTCGTTTTGAGCTAATTAGCGTACCATATGTCCGTCCCTCATCTAACAAAAAAGTTAAATAGGGGAAGCCTTCAGCTCCCCCCAGAAACTTATACTTTGAGACTTCCTCCTCCATCACCCAAATTTGTCATGCCTCATATTCAGCGGAAAGAATTGATGAATACTGCTCAAATCTTCGATCAAATCAACCGGATCCTCTAGCCCGATATTCAATCGAATTAAGGTAACTGGATTATCTTGCAACGTATCTGGAACTAAGCCGACGACTAGAACGAGACTTTCGTAACCCCCAAAGCTAAGTCCTATTCTAAAATAACGAAGCTGATCAACCCAAGCTTTAGCTTGTTCCAGCGTACCCTTCAACTCAATGGACATTAAGCTGCCGCTGCCACTCATTTGCGAACTGGCTAACTCATGCTGGGGATGCGTAGACAGACCTGGGAAATTAACTTTGCGAATACAAGGAATCGTATCGATGTATTCCGCTATTGCATTCGCTGACTTACTCAATCGCTCCATCCGTAATGGAAGAGTTCTCATTCCCCGCAGCATCAATGAAGCGGTATGTGGTGTCATTATTCCTCCCAAAAGCTGATGGTCAATGCGACTTAAGTTATCAATTAGCTCTGCCGACCCTATAATAGCACCACCAAGAACATCGCTGTGGCCACCAACATATTTCGTCAACGAGTGAACAACTAGATCAATACCCATTGGGAGCGGATTTTGATAGCAAGGTGATGCCCATGTATTATCGATAATCGTTGTAATATTACGTGCTCTTGCCAATCGTACACATTCAGTCAGATCCTGTAGCTGAAAATAATAACTAGTCGGACTCTCTAGATAGATTAAAGTTGTATTGTCACGAATAGCTTCCTTTATTGTATCTACAGACGTGCCATCTACATAAGTGACTTCCACACCGTACCGAGCTAAAAAAAACTCTAGAAACTCTCTAGTGCCAAAATACACCTGATCGATGCAAATGACATGATCACCAGCCCGTACAGTAGATAATATAGCTGCCGATATCGCAGCCATACCAGAAGCAAAGCACTGAGCTTTCTCTCCCTTTTCCAGTACAGCTAATCTTTTTTCTAATTCTTGAACCGTTGGATTTCCCATTCGACTATACTTGAATGCTCCTGGCTCATCACTCCTAGCAAAGGAGAATAAGGTGTTCTGATAAATTGGGAAGGTTATTGCTCCTTGATGCCGCTCATCATGTTCATCGTGGGCAACAAACGTATATGGTAGCTGGCTCTTCTGTGAGTACATTCGAATGTCCCCTCTCAGGTCAATTTATGAAGTAGTTTTTATTTCCTTGACAGCTCATACAATGCCTGTGTACAAACTTCGGCGTGACGCATCACTTGAGCGATTCCGATATTTTCATCTGATTGGTGAAAACGAGTGTCCGGAGCACCCGGGAAACCAGGACCGAATGTGACCCCACGATTGTGCAGCTTCTTCGCATAGGTCCCTCCTGCCATGGAGACAAGATAAGCTGGTTCTCCCGTCACTGTTTCATAGGCCCTCTTCAGCATCCCGATCAATGGATGCTCTGGGGGCATATACAATGCGGGCATATGATTGATTACAGTCGTCTTAATTGCTACTTCGCTCGCCATTTCAGTAAGTGCAGCGATAATTTCATCCCCGTTCACCGATATCGGATAGCGAATATTTAAGGTTACGATAGCTCCTTCGCCATTCAGATGAATATTAGCCAAATTCACTGTAACAGCCCCATGTATCTCTTCTTCAAAGGCAATACCTAGAGAAGCTCCATCCAGCTCCAAACCTATCTGCCTTTGAAGAAAGTTTATGAAAGGCTCTGCCACTAGCCCAGCAGAAGGCATCGACTTTGTTAGCTTATCAATCATATATGTGATCGCATTAATTCCGTTCTCAGGCCAAGCGCCATGTACTGACTTACCGACTTCTTCCCATGTACTAAGCTGAATGCCATCAGCTGTAAGCAATCTAGCATGACATAGATCTGGCACTACATTGGCAGCACCACCACCTATAATCTCCAATTGATTGTTATTACCATCGGATTCAAACTGCTGCTCCCAAGTAATCGTCAACGTGCCTTTTTCCGCATTCGATATCGGATATCCACCATCTGCAACAAATGCTAAGTCTGGGAGTGGTTCTTGCTCAAAGTAATAATCCAGATCGAACATGCCATTCTCCTCGTTCGTTCCGAAGATGACCCGAAGTCTGCGTTCCGGGATGATACCTGCCTGCTTCAACGTATAGAGGCTATAAAGTGCTGTAACTACTGCGTACTTATTATCAGATGCACCTCGACCATAGATTTTACCATCACTAATCATTGCAGCTAACGGAGGATAATTCCAACCATCACCGAGCGGTACAGTATCAACATGAGTAACGACAGCGGCGATTTCCTCACCTGAGCCAAATTCAGCATGCCCTGCATATCCATTCACATGTTTGGTTTGAAATCCTAACTCTGAAGCCAAATCCAACATATAATGCAGAGCACGATGTACACCCTCGCCATAGGGCATGCCTGGCTTTGGATCATCGATCACACTTTCAATCTGAATAAGCCGTTGTATATGATGAATAATTTCATTCTTGTACTGCCGAACCGAATCCCCAATTAGCATGCCCTTATCACACTCCCGACCTGATTATTGATTATCTCTTCTCCTGCCCAACTATTTCAACGCTTCAACTGCCTCTACGACCCATTGGATACGTTGCTTATCAATATCCGAGGACAGCGAACAATCAGCACCTATAATAAGTCCCGGTACGTTAATTTCCTTAATTAATTCAGTTGTAAATTGGATAACCTCTTCCTTCTTACCTCTTGTTAACACGCCAGATCCTCGATTATCAAACCCTCCTAGAACAGCTTTGCCTCCAAAGAATTCCATCCCATCCTTCAGACTTAATCCTTCAATAAATACGGCCCAATTATACGCCTTAGCTGGGTAGTCCTGCCAACATTCCATCCGATTTTTGATACCTGCCCAGCCGCATAAATGGATCATATTGTTATCGCTAATTTGATTAGCATGGTCTAGTACGTAGCGATCACTTGGTGTAATCCATTGTCTATACTCCTCGTAAGTAAAGCGATCCACTTCCCCACCCTGCAGGCAATAATAAATACCGGTACATTGACCTTCCTTAATAATAAGCTCTGCCAATGTCGCTTGATCTTGAGCAATAACATTCAAAGCATACATAACAGCTTCAGGGTCTTCCTTCAAATGACGCATAACAATTTCGTCTGAGCTGCCAAAGCGGATGCAGGAGAACGGAGCGAATATATTATAAAAGGTGCAGCATTCACCATTCAATCCTTCATTGATCCCTTTCGCTCTTGCTACCTGTTCTCTCATATAAGGATGATCCTTGCTCAGCGGCTTAAGCTTGCGCCAATCCGAAGCTTCTTGAATGTCAACAGAGATTGGAAACTGAAAGTAGCCATCGCACATAATTTTGATGAAATCAATATCACTATCTTTATAATGCTGAACATGTGCATCAATACATGCTTGCCCTTCAGCCTCTTCATCAGAAAAATGGAACCAAAAGCCTACCGGGACCTTATCTACGGGTTGATTGTTGAGTGCATGCAATACTCTATTCTTTTTATCCAATGTAATCACAGTCCTTTGTCATTTAGTTGATCGTACATGTTCAAAAAGTAGCCTTTCAAAAGTCGAAAAAATGGAGCGTCTCTACAATCTTTGCAGCTCCTTCGAGAGATTCGACAACACTCGAACCTGGCCAGATGCTTGTATATATACATCGTCCTCGATTCTTACGCCCCCTAACCCAGGAACGTATATACCAGGCTCCACTGTAAACAAATGACCTGGCGCAATTCGTTGTTCACACGCTCCATGAATCGATGGCTCCTCGTGCATCTCAATACCTAGCCCATGACCGGTCCGATGCGTGAAGTAAGCTCCGTAACCCTGTTCTTCAATACATTGTCTTGCCGCATAGTCCACCACGAAATAGGGACTGCCTACGGCAATAGATAAAATAGCTCGTTGATTAGCTTCGAGGACGGCTTCATAGATCCTCGCTTGCTCCTTCGTTCCTTCACCTAACAGAAATGTGCGGGTAAGATCAGAGCCGTAACCCTGTACATAGGCCCCAAAATCTATCATCACAAAATCATTTTCCTGTAAACAATAATGGTCGGTATGACCGTGTGGCAGTGCGCTGTTTTCACCCGCGAGCACCATTGGAGCAGACACTTTCTCAGAACCTGCTTCACGCAGCTGATAAGTTATTTCCGTTGCCAACTCCAGCTCTGTTATGCCCACACGTATATAGCCAAGTGAAGCAGTCAGCGCTTTCTCTGCTATATGAACCGCCATTTCTAGATGTCTTACTTCACTAGAGTCCTTGATCATTCTCAAACCCATTAAAATGTTACTCATATCCACAAACGTCGATTTCGGATGAATAGCGATGAAACTTTCAAAGCGTTCTACATTCACATGACGTTTCTCCAAGCCAATAATTCCGCTGCTGCCTTCACCGAGAACACTCCCGATCACTGCAAATGGCTCCTGCTCATCCGATATCGCAACTACTTTACTTATTGCCGACACCGCATAAGCTGCTGACTCGTAATCCAACGCAGGTACAAACAATATTGCCTCTAGCTTTATCGCGTCCACATATAAACCTAAGAAGCGTTCATGTGGATTACACATCCAACCCGTTATATAATATACGTTTGCCGGAGCAGTAATCCAAGCTGACATCAAACCCCGCTTTCTCATTTCAGCCAGCAAAGCATGTAGCCTCGTGCTACTATGTTCAACACCGTAATTGTTACCCATTCCGCTTAAGATCCTAATATCCGTTCAATTTGCAATATCTCTTCATCTGAGAAGACTGACTGCTGAGCTGCTGAAATATTTTCCTCAATCTGGCTAACTTTGCTTGCACCAATAATAGCTGAAGTCACTCGTTCATCGCGCAGTACCCAACTAAGTGCAAGCTGAGCAAGCGTCTGACCCCGATCTGATGCCACTTTGCCCAAATCCCGAATCGTATTCAGCTTTTCCTCTGTAATATCACCAGTCTTCAAAAATGGACTACTTGTACTTGCAGCACGTGAATCCTGCGGAATGCCATCTAGATAACGACCAGTCAGCATACCTTGAGCTAGTGGACTAAAGGCGATGAATCCAGCACCACCATTGCCGAGTACATCCAATAAGCCATCTTCAATCTGACGATTCATCATCGAATAAGAAGCTTGATGGATAAGCAGCGGTGTACCCAATGATTTTAAAATTTTGATCGCAGATTTTGTATCTTCTACACTATAATTCGAGATGCCTGCATACAATGCTTTTCCTTGACGGACTGCATGATCCAGTGCTCCCATCGTTTCTTCTAGTGGAGTATTGGGATCTGGACGATGAGAATAGTAAACATCAACGTAATCTAATCCCATCCGCTTCAAGCTCTGATCCAAGCTAGCCAGCATACTTTTGCGTGAGCCCCATTCTCCATAGGGGCCAGGCCACATATAATAGCCCGCTTTAGTCGAGATCAAGAGTTCATCCCGATAAGCATGCAAATCTTTTTTTAAAATTTGACCAAATGTCTCTTCCGCCGAACCCGCCGACGGTCCATAATTATTCGCTAAGTCGAAATGAGTAATACCTAGATCAAAGGCTCTTCGAGCCATCTGTCTAGAGTTTTCAACAGTATTCACATCGCCAAAGTTATGCCATAGCCCTAGTGATAGTGTCGGTAGCTTTAACCCTGATGCTCCGCTTCTACGGTAGTTCATCGTTTCATATCTTTGATCATTCGCTTGATAGATTGTCATTATATATCTCTTCCTTTCCATTCTTGTAAAGTAGGAAGTCGCAACTTATCTTATTACAACCGTTGTTATCCCTTCATACCTGTCGTACTGATCCCTTCAACGATATATTTCTGCAGGACTAGAAAGATCAGAAATACAGGAGCTAGTGATAGAATTGACATCGCGAACACTTGACCCCAGCTCGTACCGAATGAATTGTCTGACATATTTTTCAATGCTAAGGCTACAGTCGCCGTCTCTGGCTTAGTCAAATATAGAAGCGGACTAAAGAAATCATCCCATGTCCAATAAAATTTGAAAATCGATACTGTAATAATCGGTGGCAAAAGCAATGGAAGCATAATCCGCAGCAGAATTCCTCCATGTCCGCATCCATCTACTCTCGCCGATTCATCTAGTTCATGCGGCAGCCCTCTAATAAACTGTACAAGCAAGAATATGAAAAACGCAGAGCCGAAGAAAGCTGGAATGATTAGCGGAGCGAACGTATTGACCCAACCAATCTTCTGAAAGAAAATATACTGAGGAATAGTTAATACCTCTGCTGGCAGCATCATCGTCATCATCATACATGCGAAGCAAAATGCTGCCCCTTTGAAGTGAATTCTAGCAAATCCATACGCTACTACCGTACAAGATAATACTGTACCAACAATCGAAGATAGTGTTACAATAAGCGAATTTTTGAAAAACACATTGAAGCTTTGGCCAGAATACCCCTTAAATCCTTGAATATAATTATCGAAAGTAAAGACGGTTGGTATCAATTGATGTGCATTAACGAAAATATCTTTACCTTCCTTGAGTGAACTCGATAGCATCCACAGAACCGGATAGATCATTACGCATGCCGCCATGAAAACGAGTAAATGTACTACAACACTACGAATCTTTTTGAACTTTTTCAACTTAATCGACATCGCTTATTTCCTCCCCGATTCGTAGAATACCCAGTTACGAGAAGTAAGAAAGACGATCGCTGTAAGTATGCCAGTTGCAATGAGCAGCATCCAAGCCATCGCTGAGCCATATCCCATCTCATAATACTTGAATGACTTCTCATACAAATAGAGAACATAGAACAAGGTTTTATCGAATGGTCCTCCACCCGTTACAATCAAACCTTCCGTAAATACTTTGAAGCCACTAATAATGCCCATAATTAGATTAAATAATAATACGGGACTGAGCAGAGGCAATGTTATTTTTCTGAATTTCAGCCAACGACCTGCTCCATCGATATCAGCAGCTTCATACAACGATATCGGAACCTGCTTCAACCCCGCTAGAAAAATGAGCATCGCAGAACCGAATTGCCATACTGAAAGAAGAATGAGTGACCACATTGCAGTAGATGGATGGGTAATCCAAGATATCGGATTGTTTATTCCGAATAGCGAGGACAATATCGAATTAAATGCCCCCTCCATTCCGAACAATTGCCGCCACATAATCGCAACAGCTACGCTGCCGCCTATTAATGTAGGCAAGTAGAACGTTGCTCGGAAAAAACCGAGAAATTTCAGCTTCGTATTCAGCAATACAGCAACTGCCAAAGCAAATATTAAGCGGAGAGGAACAGCGACGAAAACAAAGGTTAACGTCGCTTTCCAGGATGCCAAATAACGTGCATCATTGGTAAACATCTCTTTGAAGTTACCCAGCCCGATCCATTCCGGTGAAGAAAGAATGCTATAACGCGTAAAGGCAAAATATAAGGAAGCAACCATTGGGGCCATCGTGAATAACAGAAACCCAATTAACCAAGGTGAGATGAACAAGTACCCGTTCACCGTCTCAAATCTGCGTAGCTTGGGTCTTTTTGTTTCTTGCATCTTTCTCACCTCAATCCTATCATCATGAATAGTTTAGTTTTCTTTAGCCAGCACAGCATTCGCTTGCTCACGGAACTTCTTAGCTCCTTCAGCTGAAGTTATCTTCTCAAAGAAGATCTCATCGGTAATATTTTTGAACAGCTTCATTACTTCTTTATGACCTGGTGGATCCGGTTTATCGATAATGCTTGAGTAATCCTTAACCGTTGCCAAATAGTCGATAATGCTCTTCTGTGTATCTGACAATATATCTTGCATCCCATCAATAACTTCCTGTTTGTAAGGTATTCCGAAATATCCATTTAGCTCTCTACCCGCTTCCAAACTGTTCGTATAGAACTCGATGAATGCTGCTGCTTCTTGCGGATGCTTAGAATTTTTGGCAATAGAGTGGAAGAATGATGGTTTAATATACATGCCCTTTCCATCCCCTGAGCCAGGGTACATTGCATAACCAATCGGATGTCCCAGCGCATTTACAAATACATCTGCTTGATTGCTCCAGTACCCTAGACCAGAGCCGAACGCTGCTTTGTTTTTCGCATAAGGACCATCTTCTAGACCTTTAATTTCAAGTTCAATACTTAAAGGTGAAATGATTTCCTTTTCCTGCCATCTAAGTTGCATATCAAAGAAATCTGTAACAATTTTATCATCATCATAACCTAGCGCATTTTGTGCTTCATTATAGAGGTGAGCATCATGCTGCCTAATCCAGACTGCTAATATTTGTGAACCCATATGGGTATCACCATAGACACCAAGCTTATCCTTTACAGTTTGCATATCTTGCTCATACTGCTCCCATGTATAATCAGGCGTAGGAGCTGTAATTCCCGCTTGCTCCAACAATTCAGGATTATAGAACATGACTGGTGCATTATTTCCGATATTCAATCCGTACAAGACTCCATCGATTATTCCGGTATCCGTATGTGCTGGATCGATTCCCGTAAGATTGATCGTATTATCATTGACGAACGGCTCAAGCGGTAGCAGCAAATCCTTCTTAGCGTAATTTTGAATATCTGCGTAGTCCATCCGAATAATATCTGGCAAATTATTCGAAGCAGCCATGACGCTTAGTTTGTCTGGATATACATCACCAGCATAGTTCTCAACTTCAATTTTAATATTTGGGTATAGTTCTTCATATTTCTTGATTACGGCATTGTTCTTACTGATGGTCATTTCAGAGGAACCCCAAATCGTCATACGAAGCGTAATTTTTTCATCTTTTTTCTGTTCATCTGGCTTCTTGGTTGCTTCCGTTTCTGGTGAGGGGGATGAATCTTTGGGCGTATTGGATGAACTCCCACAACCAGCGATTAATAATGTAACCGCTACCAACAATGATAATATAACTGACATTCTTTTTTTCATACATACACTCCCTTTATAATATAAGGTATAGTAACGCTCCACCGAATCGGTTAAGACGTTCTTTGCTACACATTTATCTTATGACATCTGCTCATTTAATTTAATAGAATAAACCAAACCAAACATGGAAAAAACAGTACTGAAATTACAATTGAATGCGTTTTCTTTTGTATTCTGATGGGGATACTCCTGTTTGTTTTTTGAACACATTGCTAAAGTATTGGGCGTCATCGCCGAAGCCGGATTGTTCTGCAACCTCATACAATTTACATTCTGCATCGGCTAAAATCAGTTCCATTGCTCGCTCTATTCTAACTCTCGTTACATATTGAGAAAACTTCTCATTCATTTCCTTACGGAATAACTTTCCTAAGTAATCGACATTCAAATAAAATATATCTTTAGCCAGCCACTGCAAGCTAAGCTCCTTATCAGATAAGTGTTCATCAATGAGCTCCACCATCCGTTGAACGAGTAACTGATTCTTGTCTGCTCTAATTAGCTTCGCTTCCTTAGTCCGCTCCAGACAAACATCCCGTACATAGTGATGGAATTCCTCCAATGATTTCATCTCTAATATTGGGGCAATCTGCTGCATCCTCGTATTCGAGGGATCTGGGTCAGTTTTCCGTATAATTTCTGTTATAAGCTCGATACAATAGCCAATCGTAAGATGAATTTCTTCACGCATGTCACGCAGTTTATCAAAAAATAACGTCAATCGCTCCATTAGCGATTCGATATCCCCAAGTTTAATACTTGTTACAATTTGATCAACAAGTAAGTTTAATTGCTCAGATCCTCCCGATGGAAGCTTGACGCCAATTTCCTTTGTAAATACACTAGACTGTCCGAAATAATTACGATATCTTAGTTTTTCAAGCGCATCGTGATAGGTCTCTCCTACATCTTTGATACGGCAAGATTCACTTATCACAAAATTAACCTGCAAATTAGAATCGCTTAAATATTCATTTTTAATGATCGCAGATAGACCGCAGAGATCCATCTGTGGTTCATCCTCTACCATCAAAACAAACTTATCTTCAATAGCCTTGCCAAATATAACTCGACAATGATCATTCCATTTGCCAATCATGCCATATAAAGCTTGAGCTTGCTCCTGTTCATAACCCTTCGAAAGCTGAATTAATATGATACGTAGCCGTTCGTACTCCATTTGTAACGTGTCCTTAAATAGTTCTTGCTTCGTTCTATTGGAGATTGGATTCAGCAGAAAATCTAAAATTAACTGCTCCTGCTTAATGGGCAGTACTTCTGCTAGCTGCCCTTCAATATCTACCATATAGCTTCTTTTGCTTCTTGTCTGATCTAGCTCCGTAACAACCTTATGCAGTACTTGAATAATCTCGACTTCGTTGCATGGCTTCAGTAAGTAGTGCTTTATTCCATATTGCATAGCTTGGCTGGCAAATTCGAACTCATTAAAACCTGACAGCACAATGAATTGCGTATCAGGAAAACGTTCCAGAGTCAGCTTGATCAATTCAAGTCCATTCATCTCGGGCATCTTAATATCGGTAATAACAATATCTGGTCTGAGCTCAGCGATCTGATGATAAGCAAGTAAACCGTTCGAGGCAGATCCGATAAATTGTAAGTCTAACTGTTCCCATGGAATTAAAGTAGCAATGCCTTCTCTAATCATCCGTTCGTCATCCGCTAAACAAACCGTATATTTACTCATAGTGTTCTCCCCGATTCTACTGGAAATGGTTGCTTCATATATGGTATTGAAATAACGATTGTGGTCCCTTCGCCTAATACACTAAGAATCTGGATTCCATAAGTAGCTCCATACAGCATCTTCAATCGTTCATCGATGCTTCTTAATCCGATCCCCGTACCACTTGCCTTAATATGATCATTTTTCAACTTAGTTAAGTAATGCTCATCCATACCTGGACCGGTGTCCTCCACTATAATCGTAAGCTGCTGGTTTGAGGCAGTCATCGAAACTTTGATCTCGCAGTGACCTTGAATATCCTCTACGCTATATTTAATTGCATTTTCAACGATAGGCTGGAGAATAAAATTCGGCATATATAGCGAATGCAGCTCATCCGGAATATCCAAATGATAGTTCAGTCTCTCTTCATATCTAAAGCGTTGAATCATAATATAATTGTCTAGATTCGTAATTTCCTCATGTACCGAAATAAATTCCTTCTCATTGATCGCATTACGCAGCAAATCTCCGAGCGCTTTAACCATATTAGATATTTGAGGCTGTCCCTTTATCTTCGCTAGCCAGTTAATAGACTCTAACGTATTATATAGAAAATGTGGATTTACTTTTGCTTTTAGAGTTTCGTATTCTGCTTCCTTAAGCATAATCTGCTTAACATAATCCTCTTGGATAAGTATGTTTAACTTTTCTACCATACGATCGAAGTTCCGACTCAACTTGCCTATCTCGTCACGTTCCAAAATTTCAAGACGGTCAGTTTCTAGCTGCCCCTTCTCCACCACTGACATCTTAGCTGTTAATCGTTCTAGAGGACGTGTAATTCCTCTTGATATTTTCAACCCAATCCATAGTATAACAAGCAAAATAATCGTATAGAGACTAATAAGCACGACCTTCATTACTCGTACATTTTCAAAAATAGAACCATAAGGAACTAAGTAAATAAACGTCCATCCCGTATAATCCATGGTGAATTGCGCACTCAAATACCGTTCATTATTTAATTGAATGAAACTATAATCCTTACTCGTGTCATATTGAAAATCACTGGTGTTAAAACCACTTTGCGCTGGATAGATAAATTTATCATCAGATTTAATAAGCAATGTCGAACCATAACGATATTTTTCATTTGCCGAAGAATAAATCATTTTATCAGCAGCTACATGCATAATAACAGTGCCAAGCGGCTGCAAACTCAATATCGATGTTTCCCTAATCTGCCGCAACGAATAAAAATTATTTTCATTAAGTAAGCCGCCTTCCCAGTAAGCTGCCCCCTCATAAGCTTCTGCGCCATTTTGGATTTCCTTCCGAAGCTTACGGTCCGTCAATGTCGCAATTAGGCCAACAGAATGTGAGTTATTAAACCAGTCTAAAATCTCAATAGAAACTACTGAGGATTGATACGATTGATTAGCCTCTAGTTTTTTCCTTAGATCATTTGTGGCAATATATGCCTCATAAGTATCTGCCCCTTTTTTGATCGTTTTCAAATATTGTTGGACATCTGGATCTGACATGATTACTAGCGATAGTTGATCGACCGCCTTCATTTCATCTTCAATCCGCTTAGAAAATAAATAGAACTTATCCGCTGTTTCTCGATAAATAATTTCGTTATATAAATATTGTGACATCTGTACAAATAATAAGCCTAGTCCACTCGTTAGAAAGGCTCCAATAAATATAAAAATAAATAACTTGTGCTTAATATTCATATTTTTCATCGTCATGTCACTCCTGTTCAATCGAATAGGATACTATGTCTATATTTTCTCATCATAAGGGACACCTCCCCGGGAATAACATATAAAAAACCGTCTTTAACTTGTAAAAATCCGTACTCTATTATTATCGTTATTTCTCAGTCAAAATAGGAGAACAGAATACAAACTTTAGAGTGTTATGATGATTCATTGTCTTCTTCCGGTGTAATTAGCAATTAAATTAGATATTTATGTTAATATCAATGTAAAGTTTATGTAGAAACACTTGATAAAAATTAAAAAACCGTAATTATATCCCGGATCTTTTAAATTTACTCTATGACTAGCATACCTTTAGGAGGTCAATATGAAATGGAAAAGAATACATATAGAACAAGTCAATTGTTAGAATTTCTAGGTGTATCAAGAGATGCACTGAGGTATTACGAAGCACAAGGTATTGTAAACCCAAACCATGATGAAACAAATAATTATCGGCAGTATAATGAATATGATATTTATACCTTATTAGTTGCAGATTTTTATAAAAAGAGAAACTTATCGATGAAAGAAGTTAGAAAACTCCAAGAAGGTAGAGCAATAGAAGAGCTCGAAACCTTATTAGAAATAAAAGCCGAACAATTAGAAGAAACGATACGAAATAACATATACATGCTTCAAAAAATAAAAGAAACAAAAGCATTCTGTGAGCAATTGAATGAACATTTAAACCACTACTCGATAAGGGAATTGCCAACCTATGAAGTAATCGGTGAGTTTTCCGACTTTTTTGCTTTTCTAGAGTATCCTTCCGTTTTGGAAAATATAGATATGATGAAGGACGATATTCTTAGCAAAATCATGAGAACATTTACTTTTGATGAAAATGGGTTGCTAGATTCCAAGATGTATATTGTAGAAAAGCATGAAACAATACATAACGAAACAAGCGAATGTTATTTACAATATTCTAAATGTATCTATACGATCGTTGAGGATGGCCGGTATCAGAATGGAAATAATGATATTAAAGATAAAGTATTTGCAGCTACTTTAGAATGGGGAAGCAAGCAAGGACTTCAGCCCAAAGGGGTTGCTTTTGTTAATACTCGACTTATAACATATCTAGATGACAAAGAACGTGCCTTCTTAGAAATATATATTCCAGTTGAAGACGAGTAATTATTTTTTATTGATATTGACCTGGGGGTAACACCATAGTTTATTTTTAATACCAATGGAACAAGTGCAAACTGTTCTATTGGTTTTTTATATTTTAGGAGGGTGTTTAATTTGAGCGGAGTAGTAAAAAAGTATATTTTATGGACCTATGTCATGTTCTTTGGTTTTCTTCTTGTTATTGGGCTGACGATGACTCTATTAAAGTCTCAACCTGTAGCAAACATATTAATCGTACTATCATCATGGACGGCTACATTTGTTTTCGTAATAATGTTCCGTAGAATCTATCCTCAAAGGAAGCTGTGGGACTTTGTAAAAAGCCAATTTAGAGAAAAAATTAGAATATCAACGGTATTATGTGTTATTCTTATTCAATTTTTAATTTTGATTGGTAGTCTAATCATTACTAATAAAATATGGAATGTACCCATAAATGAACAATTAACTGCTTCGTGGACTTCACTTATTATCATATTTGGATACAATTTAATTTTAGGACCACTCGGTGAAGAATTAGGGTGGAGGGGATTCGTATTAACTGAATTTCAAAAAAGATTCAGTCCATTAAAATCAGCCATTATCGTTGGATTTGCTTGGGGTTTCTGGCATACACCATTATGGCTTATGTCAGGGTTCACAGGATTACAATTGGTGCAATATATCATTTGTTTCTTAGGTGGTATTGTCGCTATATCAATCATCATAACTGCATCTTACAACTTGAATCATAATCTCATTATTCCTATTATGATTCACCAACTTTTCAATTATTTTATGGCCATTCAAGTTGGAGACGTACTTAATACCCTTACAGTTACCTCTGGATTATATTTAATAGTGGCTGTAATTTTAGTACTAGTTAATTATAAAAAGTGCTTATATAACTAATTGAATATAAGGCATCTCATTATGCTCCTGCCCCATTTGAATACTTTAACTTGTCTACTTGCACCCATGCTTTTAATGCTTCTTTTGTATTCGGATATTCGTCCTCCAGCTGAGAATGTTCAATTAAAAAATGTTTACCTTTTTCAGTTAACCGCGCTGGCTTTAACGAAAAGTTATCTCCAGCTCTTAACACGCGCTCAATATAGCCTTGTTTTTCGAGCAGCTTAATCATTCGTTCAAACTCAATATCCTTTAATCCATAGTTAGTGGCGACGACATCATCAGAATTAATATTTATTTCCGTTAAAATGCTATATCCTACTCTCATCGCTACCACTCCATTACTAGTAACAGTCTAGTAGATCTAATTTAACATCTGTTAAAAAACAATTGGTGATGCAGCATTTTGTAGTACTGCAACTACGCTCCAACCGGCTATTTTAGAGGTTCTTGAATAAATATTGAGATCCCGTTCGTACTTCTTCCCCGTGAATTTCAAGCATCTGCAAATGCTCCAATAGATAATACCACCAAGTTGGAACCACCTTTTAGTATGATTTCGGTGTAATCTCTAATCGCTTGAGGTGAGGCCGTTCAGGATTCCTTCCCATTGCGCCAACAAGCTCATATTGTGGCAAATAATTGTTTTCTAAAGCGTTGGCAACAATCTCATTTAAATGCCCGCAACCCATTAATGCTAACTTTATTTTTTTCATAATTATTAATGCTCCTGTCTGAAGTTTAATGTACATAACAAAAAAGCAACCTTGGAATAATTTTAATAACATTAATCAAGAAGTTACCTCTTTTGGATGATTGTATCACCTCAACTCTTCTTGATAAGGCAGTCTTTACAAACACATGATTTACCCAATTGATCTGCTGGTATCATTGCTAATAACTCTTTGGAGAAGCTCTCTGCACTACACCAGCATTTGTCATTCGATTCACTTGTAAGATTGCCGCATTTATTATCATTACTGCAAATTGGACATTTATTAGCAGTTACTTCTGTCATACCATCACCCCATTATTGCACTATATCGCTTCGCATATTATTCTTTTTATATGAGTCCTATTAAGATTATACCAGGTGTCCAATATTTTTGTGAAAACACATCTACCCATGCGTGGCGCACTACAACAAATGGACCACATCTTTGTGATGTGGTCCATTTGTTTCTGATTTTTAATGATGCCCCCGTCATAATCCCGCATAAAAGTTACTTTCTTATCGACGTTATTCTAGTTAGTTTTTTAGAAGTTAACCTTCATCAGCTGTTACTTTGACAAGCATTTTCCCTACATTCGTTCCTTTGAATAACTCTAAAAATGCTTCTGGAATTCGGTCAAATCCTTCAATAATCGTTTCCTCGTATTTCAACTTACCTTCCATCATCCATTTTCCAAGATGTTGAGCTCCCTCGCCTAGACGGTCTGAATAGTCGCTAAGCACGAAACCTTTAATCATCGAACGAGTTTTAATTAGCTGCGTTAATATGCTAGGTCGTAAATCAGTACCCGGCTCCTTATTGTAAGAGGAGATTGAACCACAGAGCGGAATTCTAGCATAGTCGTTCAGCAAGCTCATAACTGCATCAGTTACATCACCGCCAACATTATCAAAGTAGACATCAACGCCATCTGGACAAGCTTGTGCGATTGCTGCTTGGAGATCAGAAGAAGTTTTGTAATTAACTGCCGCATCAAAGCCAAACTTATTAGTAAGTAGCTTAGTCTTCTCATCTGAACCTGCAATACCTACAACGCGAGCTCCCTGAATTTTAGCAATCTGGCCTACAATAGATCCTACTGCCCCTGCAGCACCTGAAACAACAACAGTCTCTCCAGCCTTTGGCTTACCAATATCCATTAATCCAAAATAAGCTGTTAAACCAGTCATCCCAATTACACCCAAGTAAGCAGACAACGGTGCTATATTCTCATCGATTAGGCGAACTTCCGTCGGATCAACAACGTTATATAGCCTCCATCCTAAATATCCCATTACTTTATCACCAGGACTAAACTTTTCAGTTCGTGATTCAATAACCTCTCCAACTACACCGCCAACGATGGCCTCACCTAATTTATAAGGCGGTATATAAGATTTTCCATCGTTCATTCTACCTCGCATATATGGGTCAACGGAAAAGTACAGCGAACGAACGACAATCTGCCCATCTTCAGGTTGGTTTACAGGCATTTCCTTAAATTCGAACGTTTCGTTTGTTGGCCATCCTTGCGGACGAGTACGTAACGTAATCATTTTGTTCATCATATACAATCACTCTTTTCTTAATAAAATTAACAATTCTATAATAGTAGTAGTCGAATTGCTGTTAAATAGTTATAATACTTTCAAACTGTTTAATGAAAAATAAGGTTTCTTGACATCTTATAGACTGTCCAAGAAACCTGGTAAATACACTTGAAATACTTCATCTCGCAAATAAATCATTTTTTTCTGCCCTTCACGAACGACTCTAATGAGTCCAGCATCATTCATAATTTTAAGATGATAAGTGATGTTGGATTTATCCGTATTCATTATTGTTCCAATCTCGCCACAGCTGTTACGGCTAGATTCGGTAAGTAAGTGACGTATAATCTCAATTCGCTTTTTCTCTGCAAGAGCTTTAAAAATGAGTACTCGCTTCTCATCTTCTTCTAATAATTGTTGAATAGTCATAAAACTATCCTACTCTTATTGAGCTTTAATTGTCAAACTTTCATCATCAACTTATAGAAATATTGGGACTCATGTGTCTTATTAAGACTGTACCAGGCATCTAATGTTTCTGAAGTGATCACACCGAGAGCTTTCAAGACATGAACAGAAAACTCTAGCGGAGCTATTCCAGATGCAGTGATCAGTTTTCCATCCGTTACAACAGACTCCACGTTGTAATACTTTTCGCCAGTGTACATAGGACAGCTCATTTTAAGGTATTCCAAATCATTGCTTGTATGCGGGCGTGAATTCAACAATCCTGTCTGGGCAAGACCCATTGTAGCACCACAAATCGCTGCAACCAATATCCCTTCCTGTAAACACCTCTGGGCGGTTTTTAAGATGGGTTGGTGAATTTCTTCTAACCATGTATCTCCACCGGGTAAAATCAATATATCTTTGCTTTCAATGCTGCACTCATTCAGCTTAACGTCAGGTAGTATCTTCAATCCGCCCATTGTAGTTACCGGAGTCTTTTCAATTCCCACGGTAACTATTTTTGATGGGGACAGCCCCTTTTTATAATATCTCCCCGAGTTCAGTTCGGCAGTTAAGTAACCTATTTCCCAGTCTGCCATTGTGTCAAACACATAAAGATACACCGTACTATTCATTTGAAAGTTCCCCTTATTTTACAATTCATCAAATGATACGAACCATTCATCGGTAATCATTGATTATCTTCATTATAAAATAGCTTCACTGACATCTACTGTCAGTGAAGCTATTAAAGTCGATAATATTCCAGTAAATCCGACGCAATAGTAACAAGTTTCCCCTTTAAACTTTGCGGTTCGATTACTTGAATGGATTTCCCGTACGTTAAGAAAAGATAAGGAACAAAGGCATGAATTGCTTCATCTTCGAGTAAAAAGATCGCCTGATTTGACGTCCGTTCTTGCAGATAATGCCCTAAATACCAATGTAGGCATAAATCATCAAGTGCCTCAGACCTGCCTCTAATAATTAAAGTAATTAAGCTATCCTTACCCATCGAATCAGGTAATAGATTTTGCATAAAAAATTCACGGGCCGAAAATTTTTCGGGACGCTTAAACATAATATGAGCACGCTTGATTTGAAGAATTCTATCTGCCCGAAAGCTGCGAATCTCATTCCTTAAGTGGCAATATGCAACCGTATACCATTTATTGTTCCAATAAACTATTCCATAAGGATCTATCACCCTATTCTTGGGTTGTTCTTCACGGCTTGTACGATAATCAATTTCTACAGAGATTTCATTTGCTACAGCATACTCCAATTCCGCCAATATCAGCTGAACAGAAGGATCTCCCTTGTGGTTTATAACTTCAAATCCGGATAATTGATGATTAAGTAAACTTTCCTGCTCCTCATTAGAATACATTTTTATTTTTGATGTCGCATTGCCTAATGCCTCACTCAAAGGGTATCCGGCTTCTTTTGCAAAAACTGAAGCATGAAGGAGTGCCTTTTTCTCTTCAAAATCAAATAATAGAGGTGCTCTAATAAAATTATTCAGTAAGCTATACCCCCCATTATGACCTGCGTCGGATATTATAGGCACTCCACTTGCACATAATGCATCAATATACCGATAAACTGTTCTTATATTTATTTCTAACTTTTCTGATATTTGTTTTGCCGTCATTTTCACGCCCGAATTCAGCATCCAAAGAATTGCCAGCATATTATCGTTTTTTGGCATAACATAAACCCTCATCTTTTATTAAAACTTAATATTAGATACTTCGTATGCTTTAAGTGTTGATCATTGAACTCAAGCTTCATGCTTCAATACAATCCTCGAAGAAATCCTCAACATCTAACATGTTTACGTTTGAAACCAGGCTTCCTTTTATCTACGAACTTTTGAATACGTTCTGAAGCGATCAAATTTTTGTCTTTTTTCTTATCTTGTTTGATCGCAACAGGACCTACTGTCTGCGCGGTCTCGATCGCCATTTCATGTAGAGGTAAATAGGACACTGCTACAGTGTAAATAAACTCATTCATGGCGTACTTTGCTCGTTCGGGAGCATCGTGAATCGCACTTTCCACCATTTTAAGCATATTAGCTATTTTGCTTTCGGAAAATTCATAATCTGGGCGATTGCCCAAAAGCCAGCAGTAAGAACTCCAGCCCGCTGACATTTTCAGTTCTTTGCCGCTTGCAATCCACTTATCAGCTACTTCTTGGGCAATATCTGCTTCTGCTAAAGTTACGGCAACTACAAAATCAGACAGCATATAAAAATAAGCTCCATCGATCCAACGGTCAAAATCCGCTTCAGTCATCGCTTGGGGATCTGCAATAACTCCGGCAAAATACATGGCGTCGTAGTTTCCTGTAGCGTAAAGTTGCTCAGCCAACGGTTGATTTATTTTTATTTTTTTGAAAATAGGCTTCATTTGACCTGTAGCTACGCCAAAAAGCGGTTCAAGCGCTCCATTGGATTGGTAAATCTTCTTCGTTCTTTCCTTTCCGAGAGCTTCAAGTTCCTGCATAACCGTTTCTAAATCCATAGTTAACACTCCTTCGTCTCAGAGATTTCATCCTTAGGGTAAAAGCCATCATTTCAGTAGCAGAGCTACTGGATTCCTATTTTTTTATTGCTTTGGATCTACAAGCATAAATTGCTCTAGCATGTAGTAAAACCTTGCTCCATGACCTGAATAGGTGCTTCAACTTTAGCATATTTCTCTGCCAAAAGCTGCTGTTCACAATATTAAGTAATCATATATATTACCCTGATTATTTCGATTTCGTTTTCAAGCGGCAAGTGGAAATTTCTACTTATTTTGCTCAAAATCATTTATTTTATCGGGATTATCGAAACAAAAGTAAATAAAAACAACCTTATGCAGTGAGCATCAGCTCATTGTATAAGGTTGCTTAACTATTATCATTATTAGACTAGTAGCTCATTATTTCACTTTCACTATGTTCGATACGCGTCTCCACGCTATCTGCACCTTCATTACTTAGAAATTCAAGAGTTATTTTGTTTACTAGTTCAGCATGCTCCATCGTTAGCGAATGACTAGCTCCAGTAATTAAATGAGTCTCAAGATTTGGAATCCATTCTTTCGCGATTGCTATCACCTTCTTTGCGGGGTATATTACCTCTTTGTCTCCAATAAGGAGCAAAGTAGGAATCTGGTAGCCATGAAATTCCTCTTTGGAAAATAGGGATGGCATCACTTGCATAAGCGGTTTCGCATGACGATAGCCTGCGATAACTTGAGCGCGAAATACTGGTGGGAGGATCTCCCCCATGCCTGAGAACCATTTAAAGGCATTGTCGATCGACCTCTCTGAATGAAACAATAGTGCCGGATAAATCTTCATGAAAAATTTTGGACTTATTCTATGAAAAGATCCTGCAGGAGCATAAAGCATCAGCTTGGATATGCGTTCCGGATAGACTAGAGCAAAATTTAAAGATAAGAATCCGCCCATCGAGTGTCCTGCCAAATCTACTTTTTCGAACGATAGACCATTTAATACTTCAAGAAGCCACAGTTGTGCGTCCTTCCTACTTTTCATGGCAGCCTCTGGCTTACTTTTCCCAAAATCACCAATAACATCAATAGCATACACGGAACGCTCTTGAACCAATTGCTTCATATTGGGATACCACATTATACTGCTCATAGTCATTCCATGAAGAAGCAACAACGGTTTCTTATTCGTATCTCCAAAGCAAAGTATATGCGTTTCTCCGAATGATGTTGGGATATTAAGTGAGGTGAAATCCATTTCAAACATTGCTAAACTTCTCTCGTAACAATGATAGTACTCACTTTCAGCTGCTTCATTCCTAAAGATCGATCCCACTAAACAGCCACACTCCCCATTTTTTCTACTGTCGCTGCAAAATTAAAAGACCTGAGTCAGATAAAATACCGAATACAGGTCCTTGATCCTTATTTTGAATTGACTAGAATGTCCCCAATCGATGTAGATGCTTTTATATGATAACCATTGGATCCGATCGTCCCTACCTTTTTATTTGACGAATTAACGCTATAGTCGATTCCTTCTATATTCGAGTTCACGGCTCCAATTTCACTAACTAGATTAATTTCAGCTGATTTTGGAGATTCGGTTAGATTAATTCTAATTGCTCCTGCATCCGTTTTTGCAGTCAAATTGTTTTCCAGGCTAAACTCTTCTACTACAATCTGACCAGCATCTACTTCAAGATTCATTTCTCCAATTACACCCTTCAACTGTATGGAACCCGCGTCAACTGTTATATCCACACTCTCCGCATTCAAATCAACAACTTCTACTGTTCCAAAATTATTGTTGATCGCCAATTGATCAAACACTTTATCAGGCAACGAGATATTCAGCTTCCTTTCACCTTTTGAGTTATTGATAATACTACCCATCTTTTCTTTTTCCTTTACATTAATATTTAATTTACTAGATTGAATCGAAGCCTCTAAAGTAAATCGACTTTCAATCGTGTCATCTACAAGCAATTCCACTTCAGCATTATCCGTTGTACTTTTTATTACGAATATTGCCATCGCATCCGCTTTAATATGAATTTCATCAAAATCCTCACTCTTGAATGACTCTTTCCCTAAGCTAATAAGTTCGCCTGATCCAGAACCTTCACCAATGACAGAATTTCCAACTTTCTCAGTAAATGAACCGCAACCTGTCATGCTGACCGCCAGTAGTACAACCACTAGTAATCTACTTATTATTTGATATGATCTCATGCTCTCTTCTCCTATTTACAACCATATTTTTCTACATTATAACATGAATTAGAGAATGAAAAACAGACTCGCGACTAGATTATAGCCAGACCTTAGACGGGTACCCTACCTTTACTGGACATTCGTTTATTTCCACTCATCGCCGTGAGCAAAGTATGTTTTAATTCATAATATTAATTCATAGCAAATAGGAGGTAATATAATTGGATCAATTAAAAAAAATAAAACTAAAACGAAATGTTTATGCCAATGGGCCGGAACTACACTCATATATGTGCAGAAAAAAGAAAAAAAAGCATTCTCACAGTTGTACACCAATATCCTCTAATACGACATCAGAGTGTTGTGAAAACGGAAAAAGATGTAATGGATGTAAGAAATGTAATGATTGTAAGAGAGGACCAAGAGGATTTAGAGGACCAAAAGGAGATAGAGGACCTAGAGGTTTTAGAGGATCTAACGGTATTGATGGCTTAGACGGTGCTAATGGCGCTACTGGACCGACGGGATCTACAGGTGCCAACGGCGCTACTGGACCGGCGGGATCTACGGGTGCCAACGGCGCTACTGGATCGGCGGGTGCTACGGGTGCTGATGGAGCTACTGGATCGGCGGGCGCTACGGGTGCTGATGGAGCTACTGGATTGGCAGGGGCTACGGGTGCTGATGGAGCTACTGGATCAGCGGGCGCTACGGGTGCTGATGGAGCTACTGGATTGGCAGGTGCTACAGGAGCTGATGGAGCTACTGGACCGGCAGGTGCTACAGGAGCTGATGGAGCTACTGGATCGACAGGTGCTACGGGTCCAACACCGACTAATTTCACGAAAGTTATTAACTATGGTGGTAATAATGTAGGATTTCAACGTATAGCAGGATCTCCTGGGGCACTTTCCAATGCAATACCTTATGTGGATGCTGCAGATGGCAGCGTAGTTGCTTTTTCAGGAGCAATATCTGTAAACAACTTACCTGTTGGAACGTACCTATTCCAAGTATGTTTCGATGTTATTAATAATGCAGCCGCACCAGTAGTAGGCAACATCATATCTACAATTACTCTAACAACTACAGCTGTACTTTCCGGAACCATAGTCTTCTCCATTAGACCTACCGATGTAGGAGCACAACCTGTACGTGTTTCTGATGGTGCTGCTTATGCTGTAACACCTAGCGCAACTGTCACATGGACCAGCAATATAGTTGGAAACCCTGTCACAAGAAACGATGCAATTTCAATATATCTAGATATGAACGTGACACAAAATGCCGTTTACTCACTATATATCTCTACTGCTGTTTAATAAAATAATTCTGAAGAACATCTGTAAAAAGTAAAACTAACTTTCAAAGTAGCATCATTAATCTCTACATCCCAATTGTTATATTCCACTAACAATTGGGATGTATTTTTATGTTCACTATTCGCATTACATACTTATCATTATCCCCACGGAAATTAATAATACAGGCTAAGGAGTCATCCATATCAACCATATAAGCATCATTGTTTCCTCTTGAGGTCTCTTCCACCACATTCGTGATAAAAAAATGGAGCAGCCGTTTTTTCGAAGAGCCTTCAAGCGCCTCTTCATCACTTCCGTATTTCCCATGATCTTCAATGTAAAATAAAATTACCGCGTACAATGGACCGCTGAAAGCGAATCATGGAGCGGCACGCTAGTTTCCACTCGCCCCTTGAGCAGACCAGATAGAAAATGCGAGCGTACCACATCGTTATGACGCTTCAAGCGCTTGCTGATTTCTTCCTTTTCATGAAAAGCGCTTTTAATCGTCTCTTCTAGAAATGAATATTCATTAGAGCCGCCGACAACAAGACATAAAATTACGCTCAAATAAATTAAGCGCTTCATATCCTCCATCTTCTGATTGAATACCTTGGCAGGCGTCAGTGTTATATACTTCTAGCCTGTCACGGATGAGGTCGTATAGGAGACCATCAGCTCACTATTTCCTTCATTGCTATACAGCATGCCTCTATCCGTACTTAAACGATCATACATAAGATTTTCCGTTAACTCGCTACTCGCACTTGAAGCGATAATCCGATTGTTCTCATCCAATATAACGACAGAAGAGCCCTAAGCAGGCGCGGAATTTATCAATAGTAGAAGTTCGAATTATTGGAAACACTATTAATTATACAAGTAGCACATAGGTTGGAACTAACTTTTCTTATCCAATTGAGTGTAGAGCTGGCGAATCATAGAACGCATCGTCAATATTATCATTAACTATGTTAAACTTGAAGACATCAGTAGTTATTAAACTACTGATTATTCTTTATTTGGAGGTGGGCATTATTTTAATGGTCTTAATTATTCTTGCTATTAATATAGTATATGTTTCGTTCTTTACCATTCGAATGATTCTTACGTTAAAGGGCCAAAAGTATTTAGCAGCGGCATTAAGTACAATAGAGGTCGTCATATATATTGTCGGGCTAGGATTAGTACTTGATAATCTGAATAAAATTCAAAATCTCATTGCTTATGCGGTTGGCTATGCTTTGGGTGTTTTGGTAGGTACAAAGATTGAAGAGTGGTTAGCACTAGGATATGTAACGGTGCAAGTCATTACTAATCGATATGATGAGTCTTTGCCGAATAAATTAAGGGACGAGGGCTTTGGTGTCACTTCTTGGATGGGCGAAGGTAGAGATGGCCCTCGACTTATGATGGATATTTTAACTAGAAGGAAAACTCAGCAGGAACTATATAATTATATACTAGCTTTCGATTCTAAAGCATTTATTATTTCCCATGAGCCTAAACATTTCCACGGCGGGTTCTGGGTGAAAGGCCTTAAGAAACAAGCTCACCTACAAGGTGAAAAGATTACTGTAGTAAATGAAGATCATCTACCTGGAATAAATGAAAAATCTGTTCAAGATGCCATAAATTCTACGGATAAAATAAAATCTAATGAATAGACATCCATATCCGCTTGATGCCTTTTATAACTAAACTTAAAAATAGAGATGAAGAAGAGAGCCCTATTCTGGTCACGATAACAATCCAACAAAAAAAGAGAGGCGTCGCCGCCTCTCTTTGCTATATCCACCAATACATCTCAACTATTAGTTTTTCATAACTTGCAGTAAGCAACACTCGACATGTGCGGAGTTACCCGTTCCAGAAACAAAGTCGAATTGATGACCAGATTTTCTTCAGGAGATGTTCGTCCTAGAATCAGCCACCCCTGCTTGTTCAACTGTGATTCATCAATCGCTTCATATATAATTTGCTTCATCCCCTCTGCTGTGCGAATGGCTACTAGCGGATTTGAAGAAGTTTGAATTATTTGTTCAAGCACTTCCATCTTATTGCGAACGAGACTAGCCACAAAGATTTGGCTATAAGAGCTGTAGTCGAATTCTGATCCATTCTCCATTACAACAGTAACTTTATCGGCTAAGCCCAAGCGTTCAAGTAAAAAGCATGATGCATCATAAGCCACAGAATCCATTTCCAGACAGATAACTTTCACATCACCTAATAAGTGTAGAATAATAGCACTTAGCGGCATCGGTCCACTACCTACAAATATAATCGGCAACTTCTCTGTAAAATCATCCTGCCCTATGAACTGCCGAAGTATGGATAGTTCCTGACTAACTAGCGCCTTGTAAACGTTCCAGATAGGCAACTTTTTTAAGGTATCCAAGACGAAACTGTCAGATTTGGAAATATTACGAGAATCACTTAACTCTGCTAGAAATTCAGCTTCTGACAACTTATCCTGCAATTTTCTTCGGTTCATTCGAGTATATTCGTTACTTAGAACGGATTGTATCTCCTCAGGTAAATAGCGGGAACGTAACTGAAGTGAAAGTTGACTAATGATGTTCGTCACTAATTGATTAGCTGGGGATAGATCTAATTCCTGCTGAAGAAATTCATTTGCTTCACGGATAAACGCAATAAGATTGTCAACCATTTGTATTCTTGGTACATTAACTGTATGTATAGTCTGGCCAGTTGAATAAGCCTTCATTTCCCTAATTCCTCCCTCACTCTACTTCCTATTTCTTACTACCAACTATATTCATATGGTCAGAGATTTAGAAGGATATTCGATGCACGAATCGTTCTATAGAAACGAGTAAAAAACAAAAATACGGTAGGTACTGTTTACTAGTACCTACCGTATTTCTTGATTCTCGTTGCATGCTTATACTATAGTTGGGGACAGATTCCATCACGGTATTTATTATGATTTCTTACGCTTCATTGCATAGATAATTACACCAATTGCAAATAGAATCATACAAATAGATGATAAGCGATACATCATCTCATAAGAAGTGAACGTAACAATGATCCCTAGAATAATTGCCCCAAGTGATACCCCAAGATCAGTAGCGTTGTAGAACAAACCATTCACTGTACCATAATCCTCTTTGCTAGCGGATCGCAGCATCCATGCTTGTAATGTAGGTTGAATGGAGCCAAATCCTGCCCCATATAATAACGCTGACATAATAAGCATGCTCATTGATGTTGTATAGGATAACACAATCATACTTACAATAACGAAGATTGCAGCTGGAATAAGTACTATAATCGGTCCTTTACGGTCAAATATTTTACCCGCTATCGGACGAACCATCAATATCGTTAACGCATTGAACAAGAAAAAAAGTCCTACTTGAGATAATTTCAGCTGTTCACCATATACTGCAATAAAACTTAATATACCGCTGTAAGTAACGGATAATAGTACATTAAGTATCGCTGGGAAATAAATAGGGAAGATCATAATATCTCGCATACCGCTTTTCTTTACTTGCTGCTGTCCATGAGTATGAACGACTTGTTGTGAAGTAGTTTTATCTAGTGTTGTTTTCTCTAATTGCTTGTTATCTGGACGATCTGCTAATTCTGTTATCGAATTGGCTTTATTGGATCGCAGCTTATACACCCCTGCGATAAAGAGCATCGGGAACATACAAACGACTGCTCCAGCACCAATACTCGCTAATGTTGTAAATCCCGAAGCATTCATAATACTCATCCCAGTCAATGGACCAATTGACATCGCAAGACTGGTCGAAAGTCCAAAATAGCCTATACCTTCACCCATTCGTTTGGGCGGTATAATTTGCGTAACTAATGTGGGGATAATTGTACTACCAACACCAAAGCCAAAGCCATATACCGCGCGCATCAATAATAATGGGGCCACTGATTCAGGCAATGCACATAATATTGTTGATACCGCCGCAACAATTAATCCTGCAGTTAATACGATCTCTTTCGACCAACGCTTTATCCAGCGACCGGTCAAAAGCCTCGCAATAATCGCTGTAATCGCAAATGCACTAGTCGCAAGACTAACATGCATATCTCCACCATTCAAATTCCCTTTAATATGGATTGAAAATGATGATAATAACATCTGTAAATTAAGAAATAATAAAAACGAAGCTAATGATAAAGTAATAAATTGCTTCGTCCATAGGCGTGGCTTTTCAATTGCCATCGCTCCGTTATTCAAAGTCATCCGTTGTCCGTTCAAGTTGCTTCATCTCCATCTTTTCGCTCTAGCTTCTTCTTTATCTATACTTTAGTTTCTAACACTTTGTTGAAATAACTATTTAGCTCCATTAAATACTGCTTTAGCTGATCGTGTGATTCCATACCAATACAAGCCTTTACTTCTTCAGAAATGCTTTCTTCAATCGGAATGGTCTCTGCAATTAATTGTCTTCCTTGATCGGTAGCATAAATTCGAAGCGATCGACGATCTACTTCATCCTCTTTCCGAACAATGAACCCCTTATGCTCAAGCTGATGTAAAATGCGCGTCACCGTCGGCTTATCCTTGAACGTACGAGCGGCAATGTCCTTCTGTATCATCCCTTCATCATCTACCACATGGTACAACACTGACCATTGCTCAGGAGTAATATCATATGCCTTCAACCGATGCATAAGTAATGCAGCAAGTTTGTTGTACGTTGCTCCGAGAAGGAAACCAACTGACATGAGCGGTTTATTCACTTGTTTTTCCATATTAATACTCCGTTCCGAAATTAGTTGTCTAGACAATCATATACTTCTGAAATGATTATTTCAACCTTATAATGATTATTAATAATCGCAACAGCTTTAATTAACATAACAAATAATGTGTATGGATAACTTATTTTATCGTCAAACACAAAAAAATATGCAGCAGCTTTACACAAGATGTGCATAGCTACTGCATAAGTTTCATTCATTCCCACTTTCATCTCTATATATTGTAATAATCCACTAACTTTACGACCTTTATGCACATCATGTTGATAATTTGTGTATAAGATTTAATTTCACTAGAACTTACTCTGCTCGCCACAGATTTCTACGATGACCTGTGCATAGATTTGCGCTGCCAATAATAAATCATCCACAACAATAAATTCATCATTACTGTGCATACGTGTGTCGATACCCGGCATTGTTGGACCAAAAGCTACTCCACCTTCGATATCATGCACATATGTGCCACCACCAATCGCAATACATTCACCTGGAAGCCCTGTATATTGCTCGTACACATGAAGCAATGTTTTCACGAATGGTGAATCTGCAGGCGTATGATGAGGCGGTTCAAAATTATCTCGCTCCAACACAAGCTTATAAGGTGTAAACTTTTGCTCTAACACATCAAATGTGTTTTCCTCTGTTGCACATAGCGGTACGCGACTATCGAAATACCCTTCGAACGACTGACCATCATAAGCAATAATCGAGAAGTTCATGGTCAGTGAACCTGATTCCGCATCGCTCATTGCAAGTCCTGCCGCTTCTGCTCCGTGATCACCATGTGGGAAAATCGAGTTTACACCTTTCAGCATATGATGTCCTTCACTTTCACTAAGTGGTAATGCAGCGATTAAAGTCAGTAAAGCAGTAATCGCATTGTTCGCACTTTCTGGTGTAGACGCATGACCGCCTTCGCCAATTGCATGGATAGCAACTACGCCTTCGCCTTGTTCACTGCATTCAAATTGGACCGCCGTTGCTGCCGTCACTCCCTGAACATAAGGCGCTAACTCATCCACAGTTAAGCCTTCAATTACTGCATCTGCTTCTGGCGGTACAACATTGACTTTGTAGCCACCATTGATCGAACGTACTCGTGGTAATTGTTCAGTTGGTTGAACTTGTGCTCGGAATGCGGTACGAATAGCACCCTTTTCAATATTAATGACCGGGAATTCCGCATCAGGGGTAAATACATACGGTGGAGCTTGCTCCTTCTTAAAGTAATACTCAATATCTTCACAGCCAGATTCTTCATCTGTGCCAACGATTAATTTTGTATTGTATGCTAATGGAATGCCCAAATCTTTAATTGCCGCTAGTGCATACATCGCTGCAATGACAGGTCCTTTATCATCTGATGTGCCACGACCGTACATTTTGCCATCCTTCACGATCGCCTCATAAGGATCAAAACTCCAATTCGACCCTTCGCCTACAACATCGACATGTCCAAGAATACCAAGCTTCGTTTCCTGCTCGTTAATACTTATCGTTCCCACATAGTTATCAACATTGTTCGTGAGTAAACCTAGTTGTTGTGCGATGACTAAAGTTTCATCTAATGCTTGAGCTGGCCCCTCTCCAAATGGCATATGAGGTTTTGCCTCACCCTTTACACTGCGAATTTGTACAAGTCTGCGAATATGTTCAATAAACGCGTCTTTGTGATCTTGAAAATATTGCTCAATCAACTGCTTTTCTTTCATTCGGCGCACCTCGTCTTTCCTTTATTTTTATTAATCGTATCATATTGCAACAAAGGAATGAAATCTTGTTGGTAAATGATGTATAATTGCTATATATTCGCTAAACCGTGAAGGGAGTGTACGAGCTATCATGGAGCAATGGCAAACGATACTGATCGTTAAAGGAGCCGCTGGTAAAATCAATCTCTTTGCTCGTAAAGAGGAGAATGGGAGTTGGCAGTTTTATCGATCCAACGATAGCGCAGCGCAAAATATTAATCCTACCATTGTTAACAGCTTCAAAGATGCTTTATCACTTCTTGGTCAGTCATGGACATATCTAACACCCGAATTTATTCATCCAGAATTTAAAAACCAATTTTGGACAAGCATATCCGTTGAAAAAGGGATGTTCAATCGTGCAAATTGGCGTAAAGCTTGCATGTAAGGTAGTTCGAAAAATGGACTTTGATAGCGATGTGGATGCTAACGTAACATATTCGACGTCGCATCTGAAACGAACTTGGAAAGTACGGTATAAGCTTCCGATGTATGTTTCTTGTAGAAACATTGTAGGTTCGCATGTACCAAACACGTACATTTGCGCTTCCGCCTTTCTCAAGTAGCGTTTCACATGCTCGACTCTGAAAGTCCACTTTTTGAACCTTCATTTTAATAGGTAGTTCGAAAAGTGAACTTTGATAGCGAAGTGGATGCTAACGTAACATATTCGACGTCGCATCTGAAACAACTGTCTTGAACCCTATTGTAAATGGTAGATATAACATAAAAGTGCTAGCGTGATCACGCTAGCACTTTTATGTATAGTATAACGCTTTGAAAGTTGAATTATGCAATCTGATTTGTAGTAGTCGTAGCAGCATTACTCACAAGCCAAATCATCACATTATGCTGCTTACGTTCGTCCAGGCAGGCAAAACCTTCGTCGTGCCAAAGCTGACAAAGCACATTCTTCGTTACTTCGATCGCCTCTGTCTCATCTTGTAATAGAATGATAGCCATACGATATATCGTATGCTCATATCGCCTTAAAAACTCAGATTTCGTAGACATGGTTCTCTCCTCATCATGACACTTCTCTCTTTGTCGTTACTAAATATTTTCTTGTTTGAGCGCCTCAACAATGCTGCCCTTCTTCACCTTTGAGCCAGAATATATCATCGATACACTCACAATAATAAATACAGCGACAATAGCGATCACAATACTTGCCCATGGAAGCTGGAAGCTATATTCTATAACGTTACCCATACTTCTATAAATGAGAATCATTACGAGCAAGCTAAGCGGTAAGCCATATAGCAATGCTTTCATGCCGTAAAAGATACTCTCATAATTAATCATGCGGTAGAAGCCCTTCTTCGTCATCCCCATCGAACGAAGCATCGCAAATTCACGCTTACGCAATTGTATCCCCGTCGATATTGTATTCAATATATTAGCAATGGAAATCAACGTTATTAATGCGATAAATCCATAAGTGAATACACCGATTAGGACAAGCATTTGCTGTTCTGACTGTCTACTTTCATAAGCATTGCTAATATAAAGACCTTCTATATTATCCATTTCCGATATCTGCTTCTCTGTTTCTTTTGGATTGGAGCTACTTAAATACAGATCTTGACGAATATGAATTTCTTCTTGATCTCCGACTAATTGCTCCAAAACCTTCTGTGACACTAATAAAATCATCGATGAAGATCCACCTTGCCCCTTTGAAATACCCATCGGATACTCGGTAGTCACATCTGAAATATGAAGAGATGGTAATGCTACTTCTTCTACGTGATATTCATAGTCGCCGTTATCAAGCTCCTCTGGGATACTTAATTGCACAATCGGATCTAAAGTTGTTCCTTTACCGTTCAAAATAGGCAATTCACTTACCTTTTTCTCTAAATACTGAGAATAGAAGTTATTCACATTCAGCAATATCACATTGCGCTCAGATTCATGGAATAGTGCATCGACATCGATAGCATTATCCTGTGCATACTTCGTCAATGCTTCATCTGACATCGTATATAGATAGACGGAGTAGCGCATTTTTCCATCTTCAAGGTACTCAGGACTTTCTTCTACCATCTTGGATGCAGTTGGTGGAAGCTGTGATAACGGGATATTCGCTTCAACAAACAACGATTGTAAATAATTAAATGCTGTAACATCCTCTAACTGCGTCACTTTATCTATCGTATTAGTTAATTCGCCGTTATGACTTCCTAGTACAATATCATAATTAATGCCGTCATTAGTCATATCTAGTGATTGCTTCATCGTATTCGTAAAGAATGACACCGTTAGAAATAGCAATATACTAATAACTAGTGAAAATACAGTAATCTGGTATCTACGCTTATTGCGCTTCAAATTTTTAAGGGCGATTTCCGCTTCAATACCGAATAGTTTACGAACAAGCTTTGATGTTTTCACTTTTTTCTTCGATAGCTTAATATCCTGTGTCTGGCGAATGGCATCAATCGCAGATACTTTCGATGCACGCTTCGCTGGCCACCATGTAGATAGGAAGATTGTTAGTAATGATATCGCCACCGAGACAATAATCGTAAGTGGTGTAACCTTTACAAGCAACGTTTCGGATACGCCGAATAAATCTTGAATCATTGTATTAATCGACCAGAAGGTAATCGTAAGACCTAACAATCCACCTAAGAAACCAAGCGGAATACTAATAATACTTATGACAAACCCTTCAAAAAAGACCGAGTTCCGCTTCTGTCTCCGAGTTGCTCCAACACTCGCTAACATTCCAAGATAACGCGAGCGATCCGCTACAGAAATCCCGAACGCGTTATAAATTAGCGATACAGAACCGACGATAACAATCGCCATTATGATTGCCGTTAGCGTGTACATCGTTGCTGCAAATCCATTAATATTGCTAATAAAATCATATCTTAACAGCTCAAAATTAATGTTGTGTTCCAAATTCAATTTCTCTGCCAATGTCTTAGTGTTCATTGTAATACTATTATCAACTTTGTTAGCGATAACACTTACATTGACCTTCTCATCTGCTGCTAATAGACTTTGGTCAAGATAAGTAATGAACGTATAGCCTGGAGACCATGAGCTTTCCCATACCGGCTGCTCTATTATACCGACTACCGTATACGTAATAGTTTTATCAATTTCGAGATACTCATCTAGCGTATTACTGTCTGTCATAAAAGTAGGTGAGTATTCATCGAAGTTAGATCGTTGTTCCATAAAAGGTTGAGTACCCTCAATTAGATATCTTGTTCCAATCGATAGCTCGATTTCATCACCAGGAACAATTTTGGAACCTGTTACATCATTCAAATAATGCTGCGGTACCACAATTTCATGTTCATTTTGCGGAAGTCTACCCTCTACTACACTAATCGGAAATTTGCTTAATCCATTACTATCATAGGACTTTACAGTAATGTAAGGCTTATTGTACATTCCCTTAAGCCCCATATCCGCTAGGGAAGCAAAGCCCTTCATATGAGATAGCATTAACATCTTCGTTGATTCATCATTAGCAATAGCATCTATTTGTTCGGAATTAGCATTATAATACAGAGTATGCCATTCACCTGATTCAGCTATTACTTGGCGCTTCAATAAATCTTGAAAGGAAATACCTAGTGTCATAACTGCAGTAATCATCGCTACAGAAATAATAACGCCAATAATCGTAATAAGTGTACGACGTTTATTCTGCTTCATATGTCTTAATGTTAGCTTATTGACGATATTCACGGACGAATCACCTCGTCCTTAGCAAGCAAGCCATCTTCAATTGTAATGATGCGATCTGCTTGCAATGCAATACGCTCATCATGTGTAATCACAATCAATGTTTGCTTATATAGCTTATTGAATAGAATAAGCATATCCATAATTTCCTTACTATTCTTACTATCCAAATTACCAGTTGGCTCATCAGCAAGAATAATCGATGGATGGTTAATTAGCGCTCTACCAATCGACACGCGTTGCTGCTGACCGCCAGATAACTGATTCGGCAAATGATCAAGACGACCTTCAAGACTCAATGTGTTCACAATATCTTGAAGCTCTTTTTTATTCACTTTATGACCATCTAGTAATAACGGCAATGTTATATTTTCTTCAACGGTTAGTACAGGGATCAAGTTATAAAACTGATAGATTAGGCCGATCTGACGACGCCTGAAGACAGCAAGCTGTGTTTCATTCAGAGTGTACATATCCGTATTGTCTACGAATACTTTCCCTTTAGATGGATCATCGACGCCACCAAGCATATGTAATAACGTTGATTTGCCCGAGCCTGATGGTCCAATAATGGCAACAAACTCCCCTTTGTTAACCGAAAAGCTTACATTATTCAATGCGTGTACGGCTTGCTCGCCCTTACCGTATATTTTCGCTAAATTCTCAACTCTTAATATTTCCATTAATAATACCTCCGTAATATGGTTGTTAATTGTAGTATAGCTACGCCATATGACGGGTTAGTGACTCTTAAGTGACATTTCAGTCACTTAATTATTTATGATGACTATTATTCGATGTATTAATAATATCGAATCGTTATTATTAACGATGCTAATAGCTTACTTCATTTATTAAAGTCTGATTTTTTAACTTCTACTTCCAATAAAGGTTATAAAATCGGGCTTTCAGATGCGATGTCGAATCAGCTACGTTAGCCTATTCATCATTATCAAAGCCCGATTTTTTAACTTCTACTTTATACCATTTCAACGTAAATACTGTTCCTCCTTGACGACCATTACACACTTCGATGATCCCATTTTGAGCTTGCAAAATGCTATAAGATAGCGCTAACCCGATGCCAATACTAGATTCTCCGGAATGCTTCCCTTTATAAAAACGTTTGAAAAGATGAGGTAGATCTTCCTTGGCAACCCCGACACCGCTATCCGCTATACTCACTTCTGTATACAGACTTGTGTCGTTAATCGTTATATCAATGCGACCATGTGGTGGCGTATGCTCTACAGCATTTTTCAGTACATTAATTAGTGCCTCAGTTGTCCATTTGCGGTCCACATGAAAGATAGCCTCGAGATCACCTTGTAACTCTACTTGAAGTTCCTTCACCTCGAGCGGAATCGCAATAGGTTGCATCGACTGCTCGATCAATGAGCTTACCTTTACCTGCTCTCTGCTGAATGATATCGTCCCAGCATCAAGCTTAGATAGCTTCAGCAATGAAGTAATAAGCCAATCCATCCGTTCAAGCTGAAGTTGCAAACTCCTTAGAAACTCTTCGTGCTTTTCCCAAGGCAAAGTAGGCTGTTCCAGTAGATCAAGCATTACCTGCATCGAAGTTAGCGGTGTTTTCAACTGATGGGATATATCAGCAATCGCATCCGCCATTCTCATCTTATCCCGCTTAAGATATTCACTATTTTGCGAGAGTCGCTCTGTAACTTTGAATATTTCATTACGTAAAATACTTAGTTCACCTTCGCGATTGTCTCGAACATCAAGTCCATAGTTGCCATTACTAATATTACGTAAGTAGCAAGACAGTTTTTCAATTTCTTTGTATCTCCAACGTGTATAAACAACAAAAATAACTCCAACAATAATGACCGTCAGCGCCACCATTATGAAAGCTGCCCATGAAATTACGTAGGCAATAGCTAGCAAAATACAAGTTGCTACAATGGACGCTATAATAAACAACGAAAATTCCTTATTTCTAAACATAAACTCTCCTAAAACTTTTCATTTATGAGTTTTTTCACAAATGAAAAGTTACTTCGTAAGCATAATCTAAATCTTTTCATTGATGATGCTCTTACAATGATAAGTAGTTACTGCGGCAGCACGCATTTATACCCAAGCCCTCGAACGGTCATAATAAGCTGAGGATCTGCCGCATCCTCCTCTAACTTCTCTCGCAAACGTTTAATATATACGGTTAATGTATTATCATTCACAAAGTCGCCCGCTACATCCCATATTTTTTCAAGCAGCTGCGTCCGTGACAATATTTGATTCGGATGATTAGCAAAGATTAGCAGTAAGCGATATTCAAGCGCCGTAAGAATAAGCTCTTGATCTTTTTTATACACTTTTGCTTCTGCTGTATTGATCGTAATATGCTGTAGCGTAATAATATTGCGAGCTGGCGCCTGTACTTGATATCTGCGCATAACAGATTTCATCCGAGATAGTAGTTCACGCACGCGAAAGGGCTTCGTAATATAATCATCTGCTCCCATATCTAAGCCCATCACAATATTGACCTCTTCATCTATCGCAGATAGGAAAATAACAGGCGCATCATGTAAATTTTTCACTAGCTTGCATAATTCATAGCCTGACCCATCAGGTAGATTAAGATCGAAAATATATAGCTCTAGTTGCTGATACTGCTCCTCTATAGCTTGCTTAGCAGATGCAACATCATGGCATAGCACCACTTCATACTGCTCCTGCTCTAAAGAATATTGTAAGCCCGCTGCGATGGTTCGATCATCTTCTACAATCATTAATTTCATCTAAATTCGTTGCTCCTTTGTAAGCTGCCTAATGGCAATACTAAGCAATAAGACAGTTATTCCACCTAGTATCGCCCATGGCTGCCAACTCGTTGACCCGCTTGTCTGGTCTAACATAATGGACTCCAATCCTTGCATCATCCAATATTGGGGAATGAAGTTTGCAATATACTGCATGAATTGAGGAACAATCTCAACTGGCCAATAGACCCCGCCGAGCATACATGTACTCACTATAATAACAGAGTTCAATGCATCTGCTTGTTTCTTGGAATGGACCACTGTTGCCATCATCATACTATACGCAACAATAGTTAGAATAATGATGGACACGAAAGGCACTAACAATATTAGATTACCCCAGCTTGTTCCAAATACTGTCCACATGAAGATCATAATAATTGCGAATTGCAACCATCCAATCAACCAGAATGAAGTAATATAACCTCCTACAATGCTACGACGAGTAGCCGCTGTTGTCGTTAATCTATGCCAAGTATAATCTCTTCGTTCATTATGAATAATTGCTGCTGAGCCAGATAATGCAAACATCATAAACATAATCGAGAAGCCGATCGCAAGTGTCGCATTCATCGATAAGGAATCTTCCGCTGCAGCTTCGCTAGCGACATCTTCTCCACCACTTCCACTACTGCTATTTTGCGCGGCAACATATTGTCCAAAGCTGACTTCATTGAGCTGTACGATATGCTGACTATTCATCACCTTAATCACATCGATTAACGCTGTTTCATCAATAGGCTTCAGTTGCTCATATAAATTGTACACATTATTCGATGTACTACTTACAGCATTTGCTAGCGCGATATATTGCTCGGCCTTCTTATTAACAATAATATCAAAAGGGGATTTCCCGTCATGTAATCGATCAATCAAATCATCGGGAACAATAACTGCGGCAATGGCCTGCTGGTCCGCAACAAGCTCCCTCGCTTCCTCATCCTCAGCTACTATCCAATCATATTGCGGATTGCGAGTCAATAACTGTGCTGTCTCCTGCCCAAGTTCATGCTGAGCGACAACTATAGCTACTTTCGGCGCGGCTGTACTACCTTCACCAAAATTCAAATTTCCATAAATGAGACTGAAAACAAGTGGCATTATAAATAATAAGACAATGTTCGCTGGAGACTTTAACATATAACGGATACGAAATATAACAATATGTAGCCATGTATTCATGTTATGCGATGCCTCCTTTACGCGATAGGCGCACCCATGCTAATGCTAGTAAGAGCACCCCTACACCAGAAGCAATAAATGCCTCATTCATAATGGCTGTAACTCCCTCGCCTGTCATAATCTCTATAAACATTTGCAGCGCAAGTGCATTAGGAAGCACTTTGGATATAACGAGCATCCAGTCAGGGAACATATAGATGGGCACAAAACTACCACCAAGTGCAGATAAAATTTGTGTGCCAATCATCCCAATAGAACCAAATGACTCTTCATTTTTCATTAATGAGCCTACGAATACGCCTAGACCCGCAGTACTTAATGTGAAGCTTAACATCGTTAATAAAATAGCAGCAATCGAATCTCCCCAATTGACCCCATATAGCAATGATGTACCACCTACAATGAGACTGAGTTGGACAAAGCTAACGATTAATAAACCAACAAATTTACCAACAATATACTGTCCCACCAACAATTTCGTTGTCAATTGACGGGCATATACCGTATCACCCTTCTCCTCAATCATCGTTCCAACGAGTGTTACAACAGTCATCGTAAGAAACATGACCCCCATCGCTACCGCGTAATATTGGAAGGAGCTGATCGTCTTCTCTGTACCAGAAACGGTTACCTCATGAATGGGCTGAGCTAATGTTAACAGTTCCGTGTTCCCATCATACATTTCATTGTCGATCACTTCACCACTTTGAGCTAACTTCATGTAATGATTGGTTAATATAGCTATAGTTTCAGTGATTCCAGCGTTCACTTGTTGATATTGGATTAATGCACTCTCTATAATAGACGTTTGAATACTGCTATCCCCTGCAGAAATCAGCTCAACTTGCGGTGAATTATTGTTCGTCAGTTGATCACCAAATCCTTGAGGTATAAGTAGGGCAACACTAATTCGCTTACTTTCCATTGCCTGCTCAATCTGAGAACGCGATAGCTCTTCTATTGTCATAAATTTATTCAACTGGTTATGTAATACATCTTGAACGAATCGATTACTATGCTCAGAGCCATCCTCATTCACTACTCCGATATGAAACATTGCTACCGTTTTATCTTCATTACTTCCGAACATATTACTAAAAGCAGAACCTAATATTGCGATTAATATTAATGGCATAAGTAATAACGTAATAAGTGCTTTTTTATTGCGTATAAGCAGAAGTAAATCCTTCTGCACGATCCAAATACTTAGCAATTTAACTCCCCCTAAAACTTTTCATTTATGAAAAGTTACTTCGAAAGCATAAACTAAAACTTTTCATTAATTGCTTGATACAACTTCTTGCAAATGAAAAGTAACTACGAAAGCATAGACTAAAACTTTTCAATTATGAAAAGTTACTTCGAAAGCATAGACCTAATCGCGCAAACTACGTCCTGTTAGATGTAGAAATACATTTTCTAGATTAGGTTGAACCAGATCAATGGATATAACAGACAAGCCTTGCTCGGCTAGAAATGGTAGTATAGTAACGATAATGCGTTGCGCATCTGCGCTCATCGCAGTTAACTTCTGCTCTTGAACGGTGAAGCTTTCACCTGGACAAATATGTTGTAATGCCTGAATCAAAACATCTGTATGTGGAATCGGCTCTTGTAATGTAATCGTTAGCGATGTTTTATTCCCTACCACCTGCTGTAATTGTTCGATCGTGCCTTCAGCAATTAACTGTCCTTGATCCATAATACCAACGCGATGACATAGAAACTCTACTTCTTCCATGTAATGACTAGTGTAAATAATCGTCATGCCTTGCTCATTCAATACTTTAACCGTTTCTAATATATGATTGCGAGATTGAGGATCGATCCCGACAGTAGGCTCATCCATAATAAGAAGCTTGGGATTATGTAATATTGCTGCACCAATGTTAACTCTGCGCTTCATACCGCCAGAAAATGTACCTACTTTATCATTCGCACGATCAGTCAATCCAATAATAGCTAATACTTCTTGTACGCGCTGCTTCAAAAATTCGCCTTTCAATCCATACATTCTTCCCCAAAACATCAAGTTTTCCTTCGCTGTCATGGGCATATAAAGAGCAATTTCTTGTGGAACTACGCCAAGTAGCTGTTGGGCTTTCTTCGGTGAATCAATCATATTAATACCATCAACTATAATGCTACCTTGAACGGGCTTCAATAGCCCACTAATCATACTAATTGTCGTAGATTTCCCCGCACCATTAGGCCCTAGTAATCCGTAGGATTCGCCCTTTTCAATATGTAATGATAGATCTTTCACAACCTCTTGTTGTCCATAACTTTTATGGAGTTGGTCAATATGTAGCAACCCGATCACCTCTTCCAAATAATACATAATCTTATCATTAACTAGGTTAATATTCCATATATAAAATTCGACTATTTCATTAAATTCTGATTGACCCTCACGTTACGGTATGCTTTATAGTGAACTTATCGAAGGAGCTGAAGATCATGAATGTTAAAGAAGTTTCTCAATTAGTCGGTGTTAGCATACGCACTTTACATCATTATGACGAAATTGGTTTATTGAAGCCTGATCAGCTTACAGCGGCCGGTTATCGTCAGTACTCACCTCATAATTTACAGACGCTTCAGCATATATTGTTTTTCAAAGAGTTAGGGTTCAGCTTAAAGCATATTAAAGAGATGATTCAGAGATCTACCTTCGATACCTTTGATGCTTTGGAGCTACAACGTAAAAGCCTAATCGCCAAGCGTAGTCAATATGACAAAATGATTGCGACGATTGAGCACACCATTGCACATTTGAAAGGAGAGAAAACAATGTCAGCAAAAGAACAATTTGATGGATTACAATGGGATCATAACCCATACGAGCAAGAAGCAAGAGAGAGATGGGGCAATGAAGCTGTTGATCATAGCCAAAAGAAAATGAATGCATTCAGTACCGAGCAACAAACGGCTATCAGTGAGCAATGGGAACAACTATATCGACAGCTTGCAAGTAGAATCGGCACAGCTGTAGATAGTCCAGAGACGGAACAACTTACAGCGAAATGGTTCCACATGCTCAACAATAACTTTGGAACTTATAACTATGATGCCTTTATTGGATTAGGTCAAATGTATGTACTAGATGAACGCTTTAGCAACAACATCGATCGCTATGGAGCAGGATTAGCGCAATATATGTGTGATGCGATGGAGCACTGGGGTAAGAAGATGAAATTAGAGCAAATCTAATTATTATTACCTGCCACTTAGTTTTAGCATGAGTATTCTTTACAACACTGTGACAACAAATAAGCCTTCAGCGATATGTACAAACGTACAACGCCGAAGGCTTATTACTGGTCTTATCAATATTGTTCTATTGTGGATAAGTCTGCTGTTTGAACTACCGCTTTAGCGGTCCCAGACAAAGTCCACTTCTTTCAGAAATGCTTTTGCTAATAGTAGATGACCACCTGCACCTGGATGGACACGATCCCAAGCTAGCGTCGCTGGATATATATGCGCTAGCACTTTATTGAACGCCGCCTGCGTATCTACTACTGGAAGTGATAGCTCAGCACCGAGTGCCTTCACGACAGCACCATATTGATCCATCGTTGCACGCATCGCATCGTGCTCATTCGGCTCGATATAAAATGGTGTCATAAGTACAATGTTCGGCACGATTGACTGCGCTTCGCTAATTAGCTCGCGTAATGTTGCCTCGTACTCATCAATATAGACATGATAATCTGTAATATAAGGTGTGTCATATTGTCTCCATACATCGTTAATTCCAATCATAATCGACAGCCAATCTGGCCGTTGTTCAATAACATCCTCCTGCCAGCGTGCCTTCAGATCACGAACAGTATGTCCACTTGTCCCTTTGTTAACAACTCTTATACCTAGCTCTGGATATGTAGCTTGTAGCAGTCCATCGACAAATGATACATACCCTCGACCTAGCGCATGAAACAAGCCTTCACCTTCAGGCTTTGAACGATCACAATCTGTAATTGAATCACCAATAAATAATAGTTTCTGTCCACTTGCTAATTTCATAGCCTAATTCCTCCATATTAATGATGTTATTTATATATAATCTTACTATGAAATCTCTAGAGTTGTTAAGAAAATAATTAAACGCTTTCAATATCCACAGCAGTATAACTATTTTTCTCGGTTATGCACATGTGGATAATGTATTTATAGCTTATTAACAGGTTAATATGTGTGCAAGCTGTGGGTTACGGGGATAACAAAAGCCTGCTTTGTGCATATGTGATCTTCATCCACATATGTACAGCAGGCTTTTTATCATACCACGATTATTTCCAGCTTTCCAGCGGAAATTAAGTATTTCCAGGAGCCTTATTGTTACCGTTACTATTATTCTAGATTAGTGTCCAAAACAGCTTTTTCAGTTCCGTCATCCTGCTTCATCGACTTGTGATTGGTAGAGACTTCTTGAATATCTCGATATGCCCAGAAATCTGAAGGAACATCTAACTACACAGGTAAAGCTTCCTCATTGAACGGTCCACGTCCTAATAAGCGATTGACGATTGTTACAGCCTCGGCTCTTGTCAACGATTGGTTAGGGCGGAATGTTTGATCCAGATAACCGTTCATTACTTTCATGCTCGTGACTGTATGAATGTACTGTTCAGCCCGTGTAATCGGTCGATTCGGATCAGCTGGAGCGTCTGTCAGATCTTCGATTACTATAAAAATAGCTACCTCATTATAACGACTTTTTTTCCATAAACACCGTCATTTCATTCCGACTCACAACCTTAAACCCAAGCCTGTAGTATAAACGGATCGCCTGATTGTCATAACGTACACTCAAACGAATGGGAATATGGAATAATTCTGCTTCTTGACATACCTGCTCCAATATAGCTGTACCTATCCGTCGCCCTCGATAATTAGGCAATATCGCAATATCAACGATTGTTAACCCATCCTCGGTGAGCGCAGTCAGAAGCCTGCCAACTCTCTCATTCTCGTAAATAATCACCTTCCTTTCCAAGCTCGAATATTGTAATAAATAAGAACGACACTGAACGTCATACTGCATTCGCAAAAATGCAGCTTGTTCTTGACTTCCCCATCCCCATGCTTTCATTTCTTCCTCTCGAGTCGAGGCATAAACCCCATACATAAAAGGTTCATCCACTTCCATCGAATCGTATAGTATAAATTGAGTCATACGTTTTCCTCTCTAATGATTTTTATCCATTTAATGCTATTTAAAACATTTCGACATTAAGCACCTTTTTCCTTCATCTTTTATAACATAACTTATATAAATAATATAAAAAATGGTTATTAAACAGGGTTTCAAGTGAGATAAGATATCCTATGCAATAACGCTTCATTTATAACTTCCCTAAAAAATTAAACGCTTTCAATACTTTAGTAATATAACTGTTTAATTATGTTGTGCACATGTGGATAAGATTTTCACTGCTTATTAAGAGGTGATTATGTGAGTAAGCTGTGGGTTACGGGGATAACAAAAGCCCGCTTTGTGCATATGTGATATTCATCCACATATGTACAGCAGGCTTTTTATCATACCACGATTATTTCCAGCTTTCCAGCGGAAATGATGCATTGCGCATGTTGATCGTTCAGAATTAACTGATCGCCACCAACTTTATAAGTACCGCTGCGTTTTCCTTCTGGATCGAAGAGACCACCAGGGCTCAAGAATGTCCAGTTAATGCTTAAAGCTTTCAAGTCTTCTAGGTTGCGTCCTTGATTACTTGCAGTTGGATAGATTTCGTATAGTGTAATATCATTAACAGCCTTCGTTAAGGACATTCCCTTCGTTCCTCGACCTGAACGCAATAGTCCTGCCTTCTTAAGGGCGGATGTAATTCTCCTTATGACAACTGGGTTCGTATTGACACTACCAGCAATCCATTCAGATGTCAGTAATTCTTTTTGCTCCGTTAGAGCAATGAGAGTCATCACATGGATTGCGACAGACATACGATGATTGACCATTTGTCTCACCTCAATGTATTTATTATAGTTACATCATTACATCAGTAGCTATTGATATAGACTGCCATTACTTAATTTTTGTAAACCTGCCATATCGATAATAACAATACCATTATAATTCTTTTGAATTAACCCTTGCTCAACGAACTTCTTAATGACACGATTCAAATGCCGATAGCTAGTCCCTAATAATTCCGCAATTTCAGTTAGCTTTGTCGTCTCTAGTTCACCACGTTTGAATTTCAGATGTTCTGTATTTTGCGCAATAGAGATCAAATAACTTGCAAAGCGATTTTCAACTGAAGTAAGTACATTCACACTTGCCGATAAAGAAATGCTATTTAATTTATGAGCAACATGATCTAGTAAATATCTTAGAAATTGGGCATGCTTCATCTCATACTCTTGTAATGCTCGAAATGGAATCGCAATAACTGTCGATGAATTGATCGCTTCTGCAATCACCATTGCTTGTTCACCATTAATAAGCTCCATATCGCCAATTAATGAGATCGGCTGGCAAAAGCGCAGTAGCAATGTGCGACCATTAGGTAACGCTGTAGATATTTTTAATTTACCTTCCACTTGAATATATAAATGCTGAAGCTGCTCACCATTTTCGACTAACAACTCACCAGGCTGAAATTTCCGCAAGCTCATCTGTGCAAAAGTTGTTTCATGAAATAGCTGTATCATATTATTTTCAGCTAACCATTGCCTTATCAGTATCCGTTCCTCATCATGAGCCATCCATCATTCCTCCTTAATTGATAATCAAAAAGGGACATATGTCCTTTTGTCTATTAATATTATTCCCTATAATATACAAGGAACATGAGAACAACCTTAATTATAACAGCATGAGGAAAAGGAATGAGTAGTTAGATGAATATTAGAGTTATCGCATTAACGATTGCAGCTTTTGTTGTCGGATTAGTTGAGCTTATTATCGGAGGTATTCTTCCACAGATCGCTACAGATCTAGATGTTAGTATTTCCTCCGCTGGCTTACTTATTACAATATTTTCACTTGTATTTGCTATTGCAGGTCCGTTACTATTGAGCGCTACGTCCAAGATCGAGCGCAAAAAACTTTTATTAGTTTCCTTAGTGATTTTCTTTGTTGGTACGATCATTGCCTTTCTAGCGCCTAATTACTTCGTGCTACTTATCGCACGAATTATAAATGCCGCATCTGGCTCGTTAGTTATTGTACTCGCCTTAACTTTGTCGATTAAAGTTGTACCTAAGCACTATCAAGCTAGAGCGATTGGGTTTGTATCGATGGGAATTAGTTCATCGATCGTGATCGGTATTCCTGTTGGAGTATTAATTAGTGATTTCTGGACCTGGCGTATCATCTTTCTTATCGCTTCTATTCTAACCGTCATTGCTTTCTTCATTATTGTCTTATTTATCGATAAAGTACCTGGTGGTAAAGTTATTACGATCCGTGAACAATTTCATGCCATTAAACAAATCAAAATCGCTTCAGCACATCTGATGATGATGTTCGCAATTGGTGCACACTATTTGTTCTATGCTTACTTAACTCCTTACGTTCAGCAATATTATGGATTAAATGCAAGTCAAGTCAGTATGATCTACTTCGCATTTGGATTCTCTGCTATTGCTGGAGGATTTTTGGGTGGTGCACTATCTGATAAGATCAATCCGCGGCGGGCTGTTGTGACGATTGTTACGATATTCCTAATAACGCTACTATTCATCTCATTGACACGTGATAGCTTTTATCTCTTTATTCCATTACTTATTGTATGGGGAATTATGTCGTGGGCAGTATCGCCACCACAACAAGCCTACCTTATTCAAACTAGTCCGCAAACTGGAGATATTCAACAAAGCATTCACAACTCCGCACTTCAATTCGGAATTGCTGGAGGCTCAGCGCTAGGTGGTTTTCTAATTGATCGAACAGGTGATGTAACGGCGAACAGTTGGGCTGCATGTATCGTAATGGCAATTGCACTGGGATTAGCTATTTTCTCAACAACAAGACCAGTTACAGCAACCAGCAAAGCATAGACAACAGCGTCACCATTCCCTTACAATATAACAACTTAGTACTATTTGAACTACCTCTATAAAGGAATGCGAACAAGCTATGATGAATGAAACTATACTACCTACGCCTTCCCAGCAACAGTTATTTTGGCAAGGCGTTAAAGATTGCGTACCTACTTTACTTGGTTACATCGGAATTGGCGCAGCTTTCGGTATTGTCGGTTCGGCATCGAATCTTTCGTTGCTTGAAATCGCCTTACTTTCCGTGTTCGTATATGCGGGTTCAGCACAATTTATTATTTGCGCGTTGTTAGTTACAGGAACACCGATATCCGTTATTATTTTCACAACTTTTATTGTCAACTTGCGACATTTCTTAATGGGACTAACGATTGCACCAGCCTTCAAAACGGATTCTACCTTGCGCAATATTGGAATCGCTACATTGTTAACAGATGAAACATTCGGTGTTGCTTCAACAAAGTTAATGGGACAGCAACAGCTACAAGCAAGCTGGATGAACGGACTTAATCTAACTGCTTATTTATGTTGGATCATCTCTAGCGTGGTCGGAGCAAGCTTAGGACGGTGGATCGCCGATCCAGAAATGCTAGGGTTAGATTTTGCATTAACGGCAATGTTCGTAGCATTACTTATATTACAGCTGCAGCAGCTTGCACCCGCTAAGCTGAAACCTATGCTACTTATTGTAGGCTATACGATTTTATTTATGTTTGTATTGATGCTCTTCCTGCCATCACATCTTGCCGTTATTTTTGCTACGATATTAGCAGCAACAATTGGAGTGTGGAGCGAGCGATGAGTACAACGACAGCATTTATAGCGATTATTATCGGTTGTGGACTAGTAACTTGGATACCACGGATCATACCGTTTATTTTGGTTAAAAAGATTGAGTTGCCTGAAGTGTTCATGCGATGGTTAAGTTATATTCCGATATGTATATTAACTGCATTAATTGTAGAGCATATATGGATTATAGATGGGAAGGGGTTCGCGGCGATTTCAGTTGATCTCCCCTTCATATATGCTTTAATTCCAACAATAATTGCAGCAATATGGAGTAGAAGCCTGTCGTTAACTGTACTGGTCGGTGTTATTGCGATGGCCTTGATACGTTACTTTACTTAGATGTTTCGCAGCATTAACAACAATTCTCATCATCAGTAAGGTTTAGTTTATATGTATAACAAAAGGAGCTGCACTAGGTCATTTTACGATGACTTGGGGCAGCTCCTCTTATTTCATATAACGACTTATACATTTTGTTTGCGTTCAGCGAGCATTTCATAGATCGCATGGGCAACGCCTGACTCTGTATTATGCTTGGTTGTGTATGTTACTTGCTTACGAATATGTTCCACTGCATTAGCCATAGCTACGCCTCGTCCTACAGATGTGAGCATCGTAAGATCATTATAGCTATCTCCCATTGCCATAATCTCAGATGCATCAATGCCTTTACTTTGCGCATACTCAAGTAAAGCGTAGCCTTTATGACCATTCAAATTGTTCACTTCCAAATTCTCATGACCGGAGCTTGTAATCGCTAGTCCATCTAATTGACGTAATCTTACATTGGCTTTGGCAAGTCGATCCTCATCCGTCGTTAATGAAAATATTTTCAAAATAACAATATCATCGTCAGCTAGTATCGGTTCGAATGAATCTACAAATTGACAGTTTTCACTGCGAACCCGTTCTTTGAACATCTTATCCACAATCAGTTCACGCTCTGCTTCAGATAGATCAGGTAATTCACGTAACGCAATATGACGAGATATGGCTCTACAACGCTCTTCACTAAGACTGAATGCACCTTGATTAGTCATAAGCTCAAAATACATATCTTCTTCCAATAATATATTATGGACAATACGTACTTGTTCCTTAGTTAATGGCTGACTAGCTACTAGTTTACCTTCTATATCATGAGTTTCTGCTCCATTTAAGCTAATAACTGGACAAGCAATTCCCGCTTCTTCGAGAATAGGTATTACATTTGTGTAAGGTCTCCCTGTTGCTATAATGAATTCAATACCTTCTTGCTGTGCCTCTAAAATAGCTTGCTTATTGTCCTCGCTGATGCGCCACTGCTGATTCAACAATGTACCATCCATGTCCGATGCTATTAATCTCATAATGCTCCCCCATTCGTTGTTGTCATTAATCTAACTCATTGCTTACTTATAGGCCATTATATACGATATTAGCAAGAGATTGGTCATCTCTATGTAAATTAGTATCAGTGAACTACTTCATCACCGTCTTCGTGCAACAAAAAAACCGTTCTATGCAGCTGAATCACAGTGCACAAAACGGTTGATATCTTTCCAAGTTCGCTTCAGATGCGATGTCGAATATACTACAAAGTCAATCATCTTTATCAAAGTCTATTTTTTCAACTTCCACTTTCCAATCAAGGTTGAAAAATTGGGCTTTCAGAATCGAGCAGGTGAAGCGTTACTTGAGAAAGGCGGAAGCGCAAGTGTACATGATTACGTACACGCGAACCGTACTTTCCAAGTTCGCTTCAGATGCGATGTCGAATATACTACAAAGTCAATCATCGTTATCAAAGTCCAATTTTTCAACTTCCACACTTATTGAGCGTAGTCACCAGTATAATTCACTAACGAAGCATCTGATACCCCTTCAAGCTCCGCAATCGTTTGGAGAAATGAAGTGTTATCATCTTTTAATTTAATCTCATAAGTAACCTCTGTATAGCCTTTACGTACCGTTTTAGACTTCAGTTTGCCACTTAGCTTTCTCAATTCTATACGTAATTCGGAAGTTGCCGTGTCAGAATGACGGATAATCAATAGGTATGCTTCCTCGCGAATTTTCTTTTTACTTAACCAATAAATAACAAGACCAATAATTAATGATCCGCCAATCGCTAGCGGATAAATTTTGGCGCCGACAGCAATTCCGACAGAGATGGACCAGAACATGTAGACGATATCAAGTGGATCCTTCACCGCAGTACGGAAACGTACAATACTTAGTGCGCCAACCATACCTAATGATAATACGATATTCGTGCTAATCGTCATAATAATGAGTGCAGTAATCATTGTCATAAGTACGAACGATACATTGTAATTGTAGCTATACACGACACCACGAAAAGATTTGCGATATATGGAATAAATAAACATTCCTATTAGAAATGAAAGCAATAATCCTAATACCATATCGAAATAGGATACTGAACGGAAGTTCTCTAGTGTAATTACACTTTGTTTAATAATATCATTGAAATTCATTTTTTTCCTCCGACTCTCATGCGTAATGGAATATACTTATTGCGTATAGTGCTGCAATATTTTTTCTCTACAAAGAACATATTTTGAAATACTAGAACGAACATGACTTGCTGGAGCAATGATTTGTTTCACACGCTCAGGAAGTATTTCATCATACTTTACTTCCATTATCGTAGATGAAGTAGTAACCACTTCGTCTAAAGCTAACTGCGGATCAAATAAGTCAATCGTGTTCACACCTGCAGCTAATCTTTTATCAAAAGTAATCCTTACATTTCCATATTCATAAATATAAGCTTCCCGCCAATAATCTACGATCGACATCGGTTTATAACCATACGTGTTTATTGCAACGTAAAAGTCCATCATAAGTGGTTCATTGGATTGCTTAAGAAACTCATATTCTCCACGCATCATTTGATCATATTCTGCTCTACTAATTTGTTTGGATTCTTTGCAAACATATTCCCCTAATTTCGTTTTTCGCTCTAAAGCGATAAATTGATCCGAATCGTTATAAATACGTATCCGAAACTTTTCCCGCTTGAATATCCCATCATTTTTGCGTTCTAATGACGTGTTTTTCGGGTCATCAAAATACAAGCTTCGGATATTATAACCATCATGGTCAATAGAGTGTGAATCTAGTGAAAGCGTCGTTGCTAGCTTACTTCTTAGCGAGATATAATCATGCAAATGTAAATAATATTTCTGCTCTGTGCGTAACCTTTTCCCTCTAAATAACAACTAATTCACCTCAAATGCTCTTATACCGTAGAAGAGCTCTTCCTGAGAGTCAATATAGATTTCAAATGAATCTTGTTTGTTGCCATGTTCATCTTCAACGACAACACTCCAGAAATAAGTACCTTTTGCTAAGCCATTCCATTCGTATTGAATTTCTTTGATCCCCGTCTTCTCATGCACTATATTTTCCATATATTTATCTGTCGCTATGGTAAGTGTGTAAAGTAATTTATCATCCTGTAGATCAAATGATACACCCCAATCGAAGTGTAATGTTTGTCCATCCTGAATAACATCATTCATATAAAACGGTTTAGGTTTCTCTAAATCATCTAAGAACCTTTCCATTCCTCTTTCAGGAGTAGCAAGAATTGTAGCTAGTTCATTTTCAAAATTAGAATTTTGTTCCGGCAGGAATTTCATATCAGGCATACGATATAAGAATGGTTCTACAACATCTCGATATTTATCAAGCTGAGTCTGAATCGTATCTTTATTAATATATTGTGATAATTCATCCATTTTATTTTTCAATAAATCAATATTAGCTTCATCTCTGAAGTAGCGATTATGAAGAATTACACCCCAATAATTACTAAGTCCTGATTGGTATGGTCTAATGAAATTAAGATTACGCTGTAGCTCCCAGCCTCCATCATAGTCCCACGGTAAGAAGTACCATTTATCAATGTTTAATGGAGAATACAAAAAGAAGTTGTTAGCATCAGTATCCATATTATCCATCATAATATTCATAGCGGTCCAAGTTAGGAAATTATCCAAATCAAAATATTTATCTATCGTTTCCTCAATTGGAATACTATAATTATTCACTGCTTCCAACATTTCAATTAATCTGGAATGGTCTTCTCTACCTTTAATCTCAAAGATCTCTTCAAATTTGGCTACACTGTAGTTTGCATCCGTTACTTCTTTAATCTGTTCAGCATAACGATTGAACTCGAAGAACTTAACTTTATATAAGTTACCGTTAGGGTCCAATAGATGAGACTTCAAAAATTGCTTGTTAGGCTGTTCAACATTTGTATACAAACCGTAATCTTCATACGTTGCATTTGTTTGTCCATTGGACAAATCTTTAACATACACTTGTACGAATTGCGTTCTTAAACTCGTCATATTCGGTATTTTTTCCATCAAGTCAAAGGCTAGCTTATTCCGCAATCTGGATAAATCATCGATATGTTTATTAAGATTAAGTCGCTCTTGGTCCATATACTGACCGGCTTCAGCAAATAATTCAACTTTATATGATTTTTGAACCCGATCCCATGCAGAGTTCCCTCTTACACCAATCGATGCGTTTGCTACAGAAGCACCATAGCCAAACATACCTGCTTTAGGTCCTAGACCATCACTTAATCCCTCTTGAACAATAACATCTAACTCTCTACCCGTTGTTTTATCTTGTTGACGATTAAGGGCATACCAATCAAATTCTCCATCACGCTCTCTGTAAGGCAATACCGTAATATATAACGTCTTAAGCGATCCATCGTCATCTCGTTCATAGATTCTTTTGTCTTCAACTAAAGTGGTATCGATCTCTTGAGGTATCGTAGCTAAGTTGGCTGTACTTTGTACCTGTACATCAACCGCTTCAATTTCCAAATAGCTACATCCCGTTAGTACTACAATGAAAATCATAAGACTAGATAATAGAATCCCTGACTTATGCTTAATGGAACTACTTGATTTCGTTTCAACAGTATTTATAGGCTGCGAACAAAATGTAAAGTAATCAACATTTCGCAAGACATGTAGTAATCTAGAAATAACAATGATGATGGAAATAAAGGAAGCTATGAAGATCCCAAGGCCATCATATCCTACACTCATCATGACATACGTACAAACAATATTTAGTATAAAGAATATAAGTCCCGTCCAAAATACACCCTTTTGATCATCAAAGTACATGAGTACATGAATAAATACGAATAACATAATAAATAAGAAATATGCTAGTGCTAAAATAATAAATAGATCTAATTGCTCCATTGTAAACCCAATAGCCGGTAAAAACTTAATACCTAAACCAATAGATACTATAGTAAACAACAGTTGAATTTCCATTAGAAAACTAATCTCTCTCGTTAATGTTTTTTGCATTTGTTTCTTTGCTACTGCAATATCTTGAATAGTACCACCAGATAGTACATTTAAATAGTAGACTTTAAACTTCTCATAGAAAGAAGTCTCAACCGATACGACAAAAGTTACTAGTGTTGGCATTACAGATAAAAATGCATAGAAGACCGGGACATCATAGAACATATATACTCTAAATTGTTCTCCGATTACTGCACCATGATCACTTAGCCAATATACAAAGTTATGCAAATATACTCCTGAATATACGAAACATCCTGCGAAAAATAGTGAGGGATGTTTTTTGAGATAAGTTAAAAATTCAAAGTATGATTTTATATCTGCATTGGGAAATTTTTGTTGGAAGTGAAGGCCCGATAATATTGCAATAACTAAGAAACCTACATCTAACCCAATTAAAGCTCCTACTACTGTAGATATATTAAAAAAGTACATGACTAACCATCCGACAATTAACGCAAGTACCGCACCAATAATAAATCCTCGTGCAATACGAATATAATCTTTTAATGCTGACAAATAGACACCCTGTATCCATATAATAACTAACAGCATAAAGAAGAAATAAGCAGCTACTTTATACGAAAACTCAGCACTTACACCACTTAAAAATGTAGCAGCTACTACGGAACATACTGGGATCATAATCATCAATGAACCATAATAGGATGACATTAATTTTGAATATTGGCGTTGATATAACATATCTGCAATATATCTAGTTAACACCATTGACATCCCTGAAGTAACTACAATGGAAAATATAAAGCAATAAGAAACAGTTGCAATATATAACTCCCATTCTAAATAACTACTCCCGTTATAGGACATCACCCTTTGTAGACCAATAATGAGTAACATACATAATATCATTGGACCTACTGTTGTGAGTGAGGAATATGCGTACGCCTTAACATTGTTTATTAACCCTTCTTTATGAAAGAGTTTGCGCAGCTCGAACCCGATCCCTGCCATTCAAATCCCCCCCAAATCGAAGTATAATCTACGATAATTTAAGATTACCTCTTCTTGTCTATAATGCAATTGAACACGTTTAAGTGCATTTTGTCCCATCTCAGTTCTTAATTTCACATTCATACACAATTTAATCGCTGCCTGAGCAAGTAGTTCATAGTGCATAACTGGTGTAACAATGCCTGCCGGTCCAATTCCATCATCAAGCCCCTCTAGTAATTCTTTGCAACTACCAACATTAGTTGCTACAAAAGGTTTTCCTGCAGCCATACCTTCCAATATAGCTAGTGGCTGTCCTTCACTAATACTAGTCAGCATAAGAACATCCATTTTTCCGATATATTCCTTAACGTTAACTGCCCCTGTAAATTTTATATCCTTAACTTTTAATGCTTTAACTAATTGTAGACATTCCCAGTAGTATTCTTCATCCTCTTCATAGGAACCCATAATGAAAAATACCGCATTAGGTACTTCTTCTTTAATTAATGTAAAACTTTGTATCATCGTCTTAATATCTTTAATCGGTACAACGCGTATAATTGCTCCAATGTATACTTGATTGCTCGGCTTAGTCTGATTTAGTCCCACATAATTTTTAATATCTACACCATTAGGGATAATTTCTATCTTATTTTCATCGCAACCCAGTTCAATCTCAATCTCTTTATTGCGTCCAAATAAAGTAGTTACCCAATTTGCATTCTCATAGGCACATGTAGATAGACGATAGAAATATTGAATCCACATATCTTTGAAATACCCTTTAACCCAGTCCGCTTTAATAATTTCCTCTTCACGCTCACGGGAATAGATTCCATGTTCGGTTAAGAGGAATGGCTTATTATTAATATGTTTGGCAACTGCTCCGACAATTCCGGCATACCCTGTTGATACACTATGATATAAATCTGCTTCAGGTAATTCATCTCGAATGGTCAAGAACAACGGTAAGATCATCGAACGAACAGTCCAAAACATCTCCGTAAACGGTACCAATGGATATCTTTCATGACACAATTTTTCTAATATATCGAAAAAGTCTTTACTTGCTAAAAAATCTGATACTTGATTGAATTGCCGATTTCTTAATAAGGTAAATAAATTATCCCACTCAATATCACCATGATCACCGAGTAGTTTCATGAAATTTTGTCTTTGCTGATCCGTTAATTTAAATCTTTTTCCCCAATCTCCCTTTTCCGTTAAGTAAGTATCGAGAAATGTTTCTTTTATCTCTACAACGTTGTCTGGAAGTTTGTATTTGAATATCCCTTTTTGACTCGTTTGAGCGGCAATCGAATAAATAACAAATTCGTGTTCTGACATCTGCGTTATGATTTCATGAATCCAGCTTGATACTCCGCCCGTTACATAAGGATATGAACCTTCTGCAATTATACAAATCCTCATAAATACACCTACTTCAATTCAATTGTGAAATGCTCTGAATCAGCCGTAACTAGATACGTATTTTCGTCAATTTTATTGACTTCACAGGCTACAAGTTTTCCAATCTTTTTTTCCGTTCTTAGAATGAAATATTGGGTAACCGCTTGATTTGTAATGCTAACAACAACTTGATTTTCAGAAGTGTTTCTAGTAATTTGACTACTTAATACATATCCCATACTTAATGCCGCTTCACTGGAAGTTTGAGCACGTACCCATGGATACGTTACTTCCATTCTGTTTAACATCGATTCGAAGCCTTCATATAGTTGACTCCAATTTTTATCACCGCTACGATGGGTATCAAAAATATCATCCGGATGAATGAAGTGAGAAATGATTCCTAAAGATGTCATTACATTTGCTTCTAGCCATTTTGTATCTGCCGCATCAGCATAACCAGATGTAACCCGAGGCATTTCTATTATCCCATCACTAGCAATTTCATATTCTTGCACATAAGCATAATCTAATGGGTCTTCTTCATATAGACTGGAAATCACTCGGAAGTCTGGCCACTTTTCAACTAATGCCTTCCTACCTTCTTCACTAATGATATTAGAAGGTGGTACATAACTAACCGGTGAGTAGTTTGGAAATGCTTGCGCCATATACTCCACTATTTCTTCAATGGAAGCTTCAATATCATCAATCGATTCCCATTTTTCATACTCATAGAAATCAGCTATATCTTTACGAAATTGTAATGGTTGATGATTATAACCATGTATCCCAATTTCTCCACCACTCTTCAATACTTCCCTACCATAAACAATAAGATTAGTAAAATCATCTTTATGCATAGAGCCGAATGGATACGTAACGTCATCGTTGTAATCTTGAATGGCTACGGCAGTGTATTTGAGATCATACTTTCTCGCAGCTTTTATCATATCTGGCCACCAAATATCCTTAAAGAATGAAGCGATGTTTTTGCGATATTCAGCGTAAAGTTGTGTGTTTATCTCTTGACTCATAGGTGCAGGATAATCATCGATATAAAATATTTTCGAATTAAACACAGGATAAATATAATTCGGGATCATTAAACTAATACAACCAACAACTAATCCACGATTAGCTTTCATACCCAAGTTATTTCCGTTATAGACCATGAACGATCCTTCACCATAGTCCACTTCCCATATTAAAGGCGTCTGATCTTTTCCTGTAGCTAATAAAGTACTAGCAGAATCCAATTCCAAAGATAAGGAATCATTATAAAAATAGTCATCTGCAAATACTACATCCTTCTGTCCAATTAATAGATTGGACGTAAATCGAACATCAGTATTTCCAATAACGAACCAATAATTATTAATACCAAGCTTACGATATATTTGTGTTAGTACATTACCAGGATGATCCATTCTTGCAAGGAAGAAATGTCCACCGTTATCAACATAATGTTCAATATCTTCAATGTAATCTCCCATTTTCTCCAATGAAGAGATCATTATAACTGCTGAACATGAAGACATTGTGATCGTTTCTTTGCTCACATCTTGAATCGTATATGGTTGTTTAATATAACGGTACACTTCTACAAAGTTTTCTTCCATTTCATTACTCAATGAATCTTCTGAATCAGTAACCATGCAATGATTGTCTGATGATGCTGAAACCGTCTCAGCACTTTGAACTTGGTTCATCATTTCAATCCATTCTGTTCTTTCAACAAATTTATTATTTGTTGTAAATTTCAGAATCAAACTTGATCGAGCAATCTGCGACACTATTGCAAATAATAGAATACAGATCAGAATGATGTAGACGTTACGCCGAAACTTAATAGACTTATCCATATTATGCCCCTTCAGACCAGAACCTTACTGTTGTTAATGCTTGATTCGACAACCTCACTGGTGAATTTTTCAACTTATTTAACGTAAAATGCAGCTTTTGTTTGGATCTCGTAACAAAGTACACTTTCAGTAATGCCAAATATGCATCTTCATTGTGAGGGGAATTTTCGATGAATAGTTGTGCGGATTTTTCAGCATCACCATATAGTTCTAACTTAATTTCCATATTAACTTTAGCGATGTAAGCCCACTCTGTTTCTTCAGCTAAAACAATCAAACGATTCAAAACAGATAAGTACGTAAATTGGTATTTGCGAAGTGTTCTATGATCTAAGAAGCCACTATTCATAAACTCACGTAATACTTCAGCATATGCAATGACAACATGTAAATTGGATTGTTCGTTCTCATATTTAACCGTCAGCTCTTGCATAGATATTTGTAGTTTACGCTTTAACTCCATAATTGCACTAACTGCATAATGCGATGTTTCCGTATCTTCATTACTTACAGCTCGTTGCAAAATTTCAATATAATTAATCGTATCTTGCTTCAAGACATCAATCATAACTTGTCTTCGTTCTTGATGTTTACTTACAACAAGTGCATCCTCAATTGGAATAACATTAAGTTCTTTGTTCTTTTCAACTTCGTTATATATGCCTATTCTTCTAACTTTATGCTCTTCTTGTTGACGTTCGATATAGTCAGTAAATTCTTTACTTGAATCTTCCAATCGAATACGCGACCACACCATCGGCAAAATCCATCCAACTACGGGTAAAAAGGTCACAACAATGATTTTCATTGCGATATTACGTTTATTTTTCCAGTTTAAAATAATAATTACGATCCAAGAAACAATTAGATAAATTCCATACCATTGCAAGTACATTATGTTCACTCCTCACTGACTGCTGCGAATGTAATCGATGAATGAGATAAACGTTGAAGAACAATTTCTGCATCAAGTTCACTCGTATTGGATAATAGCACCATTAATTGTTGTTGCTCATTCATGCCAATATAATCAGTTTCACGTAACAAAGGAGCTATATAATGAGAAGCCTCTTCAATCGTTAATCCTTGTAGTTGACTTCTTAATAATAAATAAGGTACGTGATTCTGTTGTTTTGACAAAGATTTCGATTCCAAAATCTCTCCAAATACATCACTTTGAAGAATATTTGTACCCGAAATATAACGTGTGCCTTCAGTTGCATCGATGAAAGTAAACGCTTTACTTAATGCAGAAGAAATTAAATTTACCGTAATTTGAAATAGGTTCTGATGGTATAGTGAGAAACTTTCGAAAGACATGTCATCAATAGTAATAATTGCCGAGATGCGATCTTTATGGAAAATTGGAGCCATCATTAGTGGTGCTTCCTCGGTTAAATTTTTATTAATGTACATTTGTCCATTTGATAGTAGCTCAGATAAATGCGGATAATCTTGTACTCGTAATGACTTCGCTACTTCCGTATCGTTATAACCTGAATTCGCAAGTAAACGTAAATAGCTTTGATGTTTATTGACAGTATAGATGTTAACTTTATTTACTTTCATAATCGATTTCACTACGTTAACGGCTGCATTAAACACTAATTCAGGCTCTAAACTTTCAAGTTCTTTAGTAGCATTATAAATTTTCCCATAGCTATCACCAGAATTTAAAATTCGTAGCTGTAACTCATCCTTTACTTCACGAACCTCAGTATATACATGCTCAAGAAATTCATAACGTTCATTAACTTCTGAAATTTTTTGTTCTTGCTGCGAAATGCGTGCATTTTTTCTTTCAATGGAATAGCCTACTACTAAACCGATAAATATATAAATGGCTATTTGGAAAAAAAAGTCCGTATCGTAAGTAAGTGATATCATATCTCTACCATCATTTAATTTCTCATATGTAAATAATCCAATGGATAGTACGACGGATAGTACAGCCTGTCTATTACCATAGAGGATACCTATTATAGTTATGTAAAATATACTTACATCAACTACACCATAAGCACTATGTACATAATTAAGAGTAATCCAAGCTGTAAGGACAAACGCTAGAAGATTTTCTGCATACGGGAGTATTGTTTTCTTGAATGAGCTCAAGTCTATTCTTGGTGGTTTTTTTTCAACTACTGTGGCTGCTACTTGTTCCTCAGAGTGCTTTTTAAAAAAGAAAATTGCTGTTCGTTCAAGACCTTCTTGTATCGAATATAATGGCGACCAATCTAGATCTTTCATAATTCTAGTATTATCTAGAACGGAATGATCAATGTCTCCCTCGCGCTTATTAACATATTCAATCTTCTCAATTGGTTTGATCGTGTTAAGTGATTCAATAATATCGGTTAGAGAAGTTTGTATATTCGTCGATAGATTGTATACCCCTTTAGCTGAGCTATTTACACTACGATATATCGCATCAACTACGTCCTCGACATAAATGAAATCTCTCGTCTGTGTTCCATCACCATGAACAATAATGGATTTATCTTGAGTAAGTCGATCCATAAATATCGATATAACTCCGCCTTCGCCCTCACTATTCTGCCTTGGACCATATACATTTGAAAATCTAAATCCAATTGTAGATAATCCGTATAATTCATTCCATTTATTACTGTACATCTCATTTGTAAGTTTACTAATTCCATATGGCGAAATTGGACTGCAGATAGAATCTTCAGATAAAGGCAATTGATCCTGTGGTCCATAAACAGCCGCAGAAGAAGCATAAATGAATGATTTAACATTATATTTGCTAGATAGATCTAACATATTCACAAACCCAAGTACATTGGTTTCTGTATCTAGCTTAGGATCAACTAATGATTTCTTAACACTTACTTGTGCTGCCAAATGTACGACAACATCAAAACGATTAGCTTTAAAAACTTCCTCGCACTTTGCATCATCAACCGAAAGTATGTAACTTTTATGCTTAAATTGAACATTTCCTTTGCGTCCAGACACTAGATTATCAATAATAAAAACTTCGTAACCTTCCTTAAAGAAACGATCGGCAGCATGAGAACCAATGAAGCCGTATCCCCCTGTAATTAACACTTTCACACAAATCACCACTTTCCTAAAAATATCCGGTTTAAACTCATTAATAACATTAACTTTTTAAACACATGCAAATAATCCAAACTATAATTTTGATAATATATTCATATTATGGATATTTTTAATAATCAACTTCCAAAAAACCCCTAGAGCCAAGCACCGACCCATCTCGGCTGAACTTGCTCTAGGGAGTGTTTATTTATTCTATTGCAAAGTATAGCTAATCATGTCTCCGCTTGAGGGAAGTTTTTGCGAATTTTTATCATCAAGCATAGCTCCAAAATGAATCGTATCTGATTTACTTAGGTTGAGCGTGTCTAACGGAATAGCGATTTCAATTACTTTTGCGGAAGTATAGTACCTATTACTCGTTATCAAATTTTCACTTATTGTAAACGACCAGGACTTCCCATCCCCGCTATAACTATACAATCTACCATCTTCGAGCAAGTAATCTACTCCAGATGAGCTCCATTTTGAAATCTTATAACCAGTGTTACTATCATTATCAGAATTAAAGTAAATTTGATCCTTACCACCTAACTTACTTCCCTCCAACAAGATATACAAGTTAGCATCATCATTGGTTACTTTCACACTCTTTATATTTTTACTACTTGTAGCAATCGTTCCGATATCTGACCAATCCTTAACTTTACCATCCACAGTTATTTTATCTACTGTTGGTGTTAGTGTTGGCTCTGGTGTTGGTGTTGGCTCCGGCGTTGCTACCGGCGTTGGCTCCGGTGTTGGCTCTGGTGTTTCTGCCACAGTAGTTACTGTAGCCATTGACCCGCCTGATGGCAGTTGATTACTCGAGGAATCCTTCCAAATATACCCAATCTCAATACTGCTACTATCTTTTGCATTAAGCAATTCTAAAGGAATCGCTAATTCAACTACTGATGAGTAAATCGCTATATTAGTTTTTTTGTAGGCAGTAACCCTGCTCCAATCCCAGTTTTTACCTTTCCCTGCATATTGATACAGCGCTCCATTCTCTAGCAAATACGATGCAAACTGATTAGACCAGTGAGTAGATGCAAATGAAGTAGCATCACCCGAACCCGTATCGATATACAATTGACCTTTCTCAGTTAATAAATTTCCTGTTATTAATACATATAATGTGTCATTTGCAATAATCCCCTGCAATGTTTTCACATTAGATGCACTATTTGCTAATTCTGAGTAAGAAGTCCAGTCATCAGTTAATCCATCAATTGTAATATTAATACCAGCTTCATCGGGAGCAGATGGTTTCGGTGTTATCACTGGAACTTCTGGTGTTGGCGTTAACTCCGGAACATCAGGTGGAATATTCTCTACTAGTTCATTCTGTTCGAATGCACCTAAATCGATATTTACTCCGACTATTCGCTGTTGCGATCTAATGTCGAGATTTCCACCTGAACCGTATACTATTGTGCCCGCATCAATTGCTGGAGAGTTTTCTTGTATTGAAAGTTCACCTGATTGGGCATCTGTGAATAATGGATCTGCAAATATGGAATGCACATCTCTTTTTGTCGCGGCTACATACTGTTCGAATGAGTTATATTTGGTCCCATTCACTCTCCAATGATTAGAAATAGCTCCCGATACATAATACATATTATAATCTACAAAATTCCCGTTATTTCCTGTTCGATTATCATAGAAAAATGGCGTCATTGAGTCTGCATAAAATATGTTATTGTGATAAGAATTATTTGTCACTTGATTTTGGAATGTAATTTCTCCATCACCAGTTTTAAGAGTGTTATTGAAATAGAATGTATTGTTCATAATAATATTATTAGATGCAGCGCCGTTTTTTGTAGACGATCCGCCCATAATAAGTCCTGATTGATGATTATTATAAATGTAATTATTCCTTACGACGATGTTACTCGTCGTTTTATTGAATTTCTCGCTCGCAATCTCTATACCATAATTATTATTGTATACTTCGTTACGTTCGATGATTGTATTTGTCCCGCCATCAACATAAATTGCTGCTGCAGCGCGGACCCCTCGATAGGCCGGGTTAGTAATTGTATCGACACTATGCACGATATTGTCGCTTACTACCCCATTTCTTGCTTGGTCAATACATGGACTTGAACAAGTACCATAATGACCCGCTACATCAATCCCAATATTGTTCACGTTGTATATAAGATTGTTCGAAATCGTAAATCCATCTACATTACCAACAACAGTTACTGTTTCACTTGATCCAAGTATTAAGTCATGAATTTTATTACCTGAAATTGTAATGTTCTTTATTGCTTGAGCTCCATTACCATATACAATAATACCGTTTGCATTGCCTTTTACATTATAATTTGCAATATCGTGCAAATGGTTATTCATAATATAAAGATTGGATCCACTCTTTGTTACTTTTATACCAGCCAAATACTTCGAAGAACTATCGGATACTAGTCCAGTTAGCTCAAAACCATCGAACACAACATAATGTGAATTGGTGAACTGAACAATATGTGAAATATCTGGTACGTTAGATACATCAATAACCGGTAGTTCCCCAGGATAAGCCTGGAACGTAATATGTCCTGCACTTGCTGAACCAGAGCTAGTAATTGTAATAGCTTCTTCATATATGCCATCACGTACTAGTACAGTTTCCCCTGCTTTCATCGTATCTGCTGCATACTGAATGGTACGCCATGGTGTGTCGACAGACCCATCATTATCATTCGAACCGCTTGTTGAGACATAAAATACTTTACCAGGGAAATGATCCGTTGAGCTGGCGCCTATTGGTAGGTACGTAAATAAAATCATAACACTTAGAAATGAAAGAAAACTGAATTTCACTCTTTTTATGATCCTCACATGCTTTTCCTGTGTATTCATAGCAAAGAGCAGCCCCCTCCGTATTTAATTTGGCCCCGTATAACAATCGCTACAGCCATTGTCTACAAGAGTTTTCATTCCATATTTTGAGTTTAACATTAAGAATATGGTATGAAAATGGACAAACGTATAACGAAGGGAATTTAATTCTCTAGCCTTATTTGCTACATTTTACCACATGATTATTTAGCATAGATAGTCATTTGTTAATTAACTGCGACTTTTTACACTCTTATTGTTAATAATATGTAACGATTTTGCATATACTATCGTCGACTTCAGGATAATTTCACTTGAACAATGACCTTCTCATCACTTAGGATGTGCCAAAAGTCATCTCCTTTCCTAATATGAAACGATTATTCAATTCTTGATGAATTTGGAGCAGTTCCGTGAATTACAAGTAATAACGAGAAATATTGTGTAAGTATAGAGACGATTTCATAATATTAGGCTATAATATAAATAACAACTTAAGCCCTTTTGGATTTCGATTCTATTTTCACTCATTTTTCGTTATAGGCAATTGCAATTTAGCATTTGCTAATTTCGTGTGAGCAAAGTTAGAATCTGTTAGATTGCTTATAAATAGCAGTCATGTCACATACTTTCGAGTTAGGTGAAATTTATCACAATACTTTCATCCAAGCACGTAGTATAATTAAAACAAGAAATCTGGAATCGCTTCATGCCGATCATTAATCGGTCAAAAGTAGTTCTATTCAAAGGAGACCTGGATATGTCAGAAACAAACACACAAGCGCAATCTGAAGCGGTAACTCCGAGTCAACAGCAGCAAGCTCTACTTGAGCAATTGTTGCAGCCGGAAGTACAAGCATCACTTTCTACTTTAGTAGAACAATTGCCAAAGTTAACCGAATTAGTAAGTTGCTTAACAAAGTCTTACGATGTCACTAAAACTTTAGCTACTGATGAAGTTTTCAAAAATGACATCATAAGCGCGACTACAGAAATTGTTGGTCCAGTTATTGAAGGCGCAAGATCAATGGCAATCAATGCGATTGAAGCTAAAGATCGCGCTGCAACAAGTCAAGAAGTTATTGGTATTTTCGGACTTATGAAAATGCTTAAAGACCCTCAAGCACAAAAAATGTTCCGTTTTATTAATGCATACCTTGAAGTGAGCAACGAACGTTCCAAATAAAATAATTGAATTAATCTAAAGTAATGGACGGAGGACTAGCTATGTCTAAACACATTGTCATATTGGGTGCAGGTTACGGTGGCGTACTTACTGCTCAAACTGTTCGCAAATACATGGACAAAAGTCAAGCAAAAGTAACGGTAATCAACCAATTCGCAACACATCAAATTATTACGGAACTACATCGCCTAGCTGGCGGTACTTTAAATGAAGAGGCTATTGCTATTCCTTTAAAGAAAATTTTCGAAGGTCTTGACGTTAACTTGAAAATTTCTAAAGTTGAATCTTTCTCTGTTGAAAACAAAGAAATTAAACTTGCTGATGGCACTACTCTTTCTTACGATGCTCTAGTAGTAAGTCTTGGTAGCCAAACTGGTTACTTCGGTATCCCTGGTCTTGAAGAAAACAGTATGGTTCTGAAATCAGTTAATGACGCTAACCAAATTTACAAACATATCGAAGACCGTATTAAAGCTTATGCTAAAACTAAAAACGAAGCTGATGCTACAATCGTTATTGGCGGTGGCGGTCTTACAGGTGTTGAGCTTGTTGGTGAAATTGCGGATAACTTCCCTAAAATCGCGAAACAATATGGCTTAAGCGCTAAAGATCTTAAAATTAAGTTGATCGAAGCAGGACCGAAAATTCTTCCTGTTCTTCCAGATCATTTGATCGAGCGTGCGACAGAAAGCTTAGCCGCTCGTGGTGTAGAGTTCATCACTGGCGTTCCTGTTACTGGCGTTGTTGGTAACAAAATCGAGCTTAAAACTGGCGAAACAATTGAAGCTAATACATTCGTATGGACTGGTGGCGTAGCTGCTCTTCCAGTAGTAGCTGATTCTGGTCTTGAATGTGACCGCGGTAAAGCTGCTGTTAACGAATTCCTACAATCCAAATCACATGCTGATGTATTCGTAGTTGGTGACTCTGCGCTTGCTTTCCCTGCTGACGGCGGACGCCCTCATGCTCCAACTGCACAAAATGCTTGGCAAATGGGTGAGTTGGTAGGCTTCAATCTTTATGCTTACTTCAATGGTAAGGCTATGGATGAATTCCACCCAGTTAACTCTGGTACTCTTGCATCACTTGGTCGTAAAGACGCAGTTGCAACTGTAGGTGCTAGCAACACTGCACTTAAAGGTATTTCTGCAACATTGATGAAAGAAGCAAGTAACATTCGTTACCTGTCTCACATCCACTCTCTACGTACAGCAGTTCATACTAAGCTGTAGTAGTTATATGGAAGACCGTCTTATTATTAATAAGGCGGTCTTTTTGTTACTCAAATTGATTTTCAGGAACAAAAAAAGACTGACGAGAAGCCCAAAGTTATTTGAGCTTCTCGTCAGTCCGGAACTTCGAAAAGAGGGCTTTTACTGTGAAGCGCTCACCAAAGCCTTAACAATTTTCGGATAATACCATCTCATTGCAAATCTATCGTATAAACCATAGTTACTTAATGCTCCTGCTTTATTTGCATAATTGCCATCATCCCACCAAAATACCGTTATATTTTTCTCTCTAGCGGTAGATACTAAAAACTTTGCATATTTAATTCTATCTGCTTGAGAACTTTTGTGATTCATTCCGGACTCACCTATGATTACAGGTATTCCTTTACTAACAAAGCTTTTACTCAATCGCTCTACTACAGCCAATATTCCTTTCTGACTAGAACCATAATAATGAACTTGTACAATTAATCTATGTTTTATTTTATCCTTCGGTAAGACAAAATTCTTAATTTCTTGTTCCTCTGCGCTTGCCGCATAAGTATTAACAATTAAACATCTTTGAGCATTATTCCCGCCAGTACTTCTTACCGTATTAACAAAAGCTTGATTTAAGTCATTGGCAGCTTTATAGGAATCTTGATCAGCCCATGACCACTTATTGGATTCATTTAAGAGCTCGTTATACCCTTCAAATAGCAATTTATCATCAATATCCTTCATATAACTGGATATTTGACTCCACATGTAATTGTATTTCTCAGCATTAGCATTCAATGTTGTAGGATCTGCTTTCAACCATCCCTTTGCACCGGTATCATGATGCACATTAATAATACAATACATGTCGTTATCTATTACATACTGTACAACTTCTTTAACCCTTTCAAGCCAAGCGAGGTCGATCGTTCCTTGGGAATCCATATGATTATAGAAAGTAACAGGTATTCTTACAGCACCAAAACCAGCATCTTTTATATCTTTTATCATAGCCTTTGAGGTCACAGGATTTCCCCATAAGGTTTCATAATACACTTCTTTTGTAATATTTGGATTTTTAGGCATTGGATATTTGTTTATTTTTATTCTAATCGTCAGCGTTCCACCCACAATATCCGTTGCGTTCTTTAATTTAGACTGTTTTGTTAGATCTGAAGTAATATATGCTGTCACTTTACTATTTATGGATTCAGAATGTTTCCCTAGAATATTGCTAAGTTTAACAATCGAACCGTCTTTCTTTTTAAATTCGGCCTTAGTGACAGTAAAATCTAAAGTACTAGATCCTGTAGCTCCAATCTCTTGATTAATAATTTGAAATGAAAATGTCCCGCTCTGTTGCTTTTTATCCGAGTTTAATTTTTGAATATTCCACGTTAAGACATATTCTGATCCATTTCCAGTTAAGTAAGATGTTGGCGATGCATCCCATCCGCTATATTCTTTTGTCGAGTATACCGCCATAATCTGATACTTATCCCTTTTTTGCTGAGCAATTTCGTACGCTTCTGGATTTGTACTAAAAGCATCTAATGTATTGCCTAAGTTCCAGCCTAACTTCATTGCTTTCACAGTATTAGTTGCTGTACCTGTGCCTTCCGCAACTCCAGTGCGGCCTGTAGGTACTAACATGAAGATTAAAGTGATCATCAAAATAACTGCTACCACTTTAAAAAAAGGTGTTTTTTTCATGTTTTTCATAATAAACCCTTCCTGATGATTCCTTGTCAATATTTTTTATGCTACAATTTGATTACTAATATCAAGGGAGGAAATATGAGTGAATATTGAAAAACTGTGGTGCAATGCAAATATTTTCCGTTCGATTCCAGCTCTCCTAGCGTATAAATTCTCACCTATGAAAGATACAATTAATAAAGATCTTACAGTATGGTCAAAAAGACGTAATATTAGCCATCTACATATACTTATGCAATTAAATTGGTTGCTAGTTCATTTGCCAGAGTTTCGAAACTTGTTCTACCACCGTATAAAAAAACACAACAGACTGCTTGGCGTATTTCTATCCATCTTTTATCCGAGACTAAACACACTTTATATTTACACTTTGGAGATCGGAGGAGGATTTTATATTGAACATGGTTTTAGTACAATTATAACAGCTAAATCCATAGGTGAGAATTGTTGGATTAATCAACAAGTGACAATCGGATTTACAGAAGCCGGATATCCATCGATTGGAGATAATGTTAGGATTGGAGCAGGTGCGAATGTACTTGGTTCCATCCACATTGGTAATGGCGCTAAAATTGGTGCCGGAACGGTTGTTGTAAAAAACGTGCCGGAGCATTGTACAGTAGTTGGAGTCACACCTCGCTATCTTTTGAAAGAATAAACTCGCCTCCTCTTTACCCATTTCGAGTAGAGAGGAGGCAAAAAAGATGCTTTCAGTAAATCTAGTCCTACCAAACTCGTTCACTTCTTTTACAATTATACAACTTCCGCGGCCTCCGCAACCCTCTTATTACTTGTTGCTAACTTGTTCATTGATTTTCCATTTAACACTAGGTTTAATATCGGGATTTTTTTAATGATTTCAGCAATCACAAGAGAACCAGCAATGGAGATCATCCAAGCAATAATCCAATGAATATTGATCCCAAAACGATTGCTTAAAACTCCCGTCGTATAAAGAAAGAGGCCACCGTGGAAGATAAGTATAATTAATGACTCCCTCCCAATATAGGAGAGAGACTTAGAAATAACTTTAATTGAAGAGAATAATGATACTATTTTAAGAACAACGATACTTCCACAAATACCTGCCAAATAAAATAATAGTACATTACTGTACACTCTAAAACCGACGTCAACCTCAGCATTAAAATAGGCTGCTACAGCAAAGAGTACTACCAATCCCAATGTGACAAAACTTATAGGCTTAAACTTATCCAATATTTCATATTCTTTTAGCTTATAACCAGTAAACACAAAAATCTGACATACCAACGCAACGTCAAAACTCCAAGGTAAATACATAATCTTGCCAACCAAAACTCCGACAATGCTAATTGCAAGGAACACAAATAATTGAACATAACTATTAATGTTTTGAACAAATTTCATCACAATACTAAAAATGACTTGTGTACAAAAGAGACAAACTAGAAACCACAATGCTATATTGATGATCAGCCAATCATCAGGAGAAATTCCGTAAAAAACTCCTACAAATGTCCTTGACAATGAAACCTCGTCCTTACCAATTATTGTACGTAAAACAAAAAATACATAGAAAGAAAAAGCCGCTACAAAGTATGGTAAGAGCAGCGTCTTAATTCGGTTTTTTAAAAGCAACTGCGGACTAGCAAAATACCTTTGACTAAATAGAAAGCCAGACAACAAAAAAAATAACGGCATCCTAAAGTGCGCTAATACCTCGTTAATCGATGTCGGTAAGTTAGCATGGAAGGCAGCAACAAGCAAAATACTTACGCCTCTTGCCATATCAATTGAATCTAATCTAGGCTTACTCATAATTTGAATCTCCAATCAATTAATTCGAAGTCAAGTGGTTTTACTACCTTTTCTTAGCATAGTTCTTATCCTATAATAAATGGATCGGAACTCCTCAGTCTTCATATATCTGACCAAATAAATAAAATTGACAACAATCAAGCAAATGAAAGCTTTTATAAACCATATAAATAGGGACTGCTCTGTAAAATCAGAAAGCATCCATTTAACTACTAGTAATATTCCAATAGCCAAAGCAAAGTTCAAGGCATGACCAATAAAATACTGTGTTGCTTTTCTATTGAAAAACTCTTTAAACAAAACGATAGGCTCATACCAAAAATATGTAGTGACTTTTGCGATGAAATTTGCCGCCAATATACCCGCTAGACCAAAGTGAGATCCCAAGATGATAGATAAAACAATATTAAGTAATGCCGTTACTAACATTACATATTTTGTTTTCATATACAAACCTGTTGCTTCCCGAAAAGCCCATAGCGGTTGTAAAACAATACCTAAATAAAAGTTAAGTATAATAAACAGTAACTCTGTCTTGCCTAATACATAGTCGACTCCTACCCATAATGATATAAAATCCTGCACAAGAAAATAGGTACATACAACACAAACACCACTTAACCAGTAGCTCACCATTTCCATAGATTTAAAGATTTCATACCTTTTCTCAGTTCCTTCATTAACCACGAGATTCCCGATACTCGGTGTAAGGGAACTGAACACAATAAAGACCATGGCGCTAATATTTGCTGTTATAGTATAATAATTCGCAAAAAAACCGACACTGGCCGTTCCGACCATTACAGAAATAAGGATATTGTTTGTTCCCGTAATAAGCACGGCTGAAAACTTGTAAACGAACACACCCTTCATATTACCAAATATTTCTTTCCTTTCCGCAGCAGATAGGATGACTTTTTCTTTTATGTAAGGGTACAATTTGTTTGCAATTTTTGAGATGAGTAGATTGTTCGAAACGGTTGTAACAATGGTCACCATAATATAAAGCAGGTAACTGTGAGTAATCAACAATACCAATGTCTGTAAAATAAGCTTACTTGCAGTTATCCACATCTCATACTTGGCTATATGATATCCTTTTTGATCAGCAACAATAAGTGATGATTTATAAACAAACAGGTATGAAATCACTGTATTTGCTAGCATGACTATATAATATATTTCAAGATTCGGAATTGGAACTTCCACATTGACTATATACTTTAAGAAAGGAACAAATCCGACACCAACTATTGCAACAACTATAGCAATGAAGTAGTAAATTCGTTTATAAAAGTTAATCAACGCGGTTACTTTCACTTTGTTGTTCTCTGCAAGAGGCCTATAGAAGCTATATGCCATAGCGGTTCCAAAGCCTAAATCCGCCAGAGAAAGCATCATCAGTACATCGGCAAATAATCCATTTATACCCAGATACTCAACTGAGAGGATTCTAACAAATATGGCCCTTCCAACAAAAGTAAGAATGATTGATAAAAATTTACTGGCGAAACCCATTACCATATTTTTTGTAGAATTATAAGTTCTGCTATTATTATCCAACACAGTTTCCCCTTAATTAATCCCTGAGTTACGGGTAGATTGTGTACTCATTTTGCCCCTCATTCTCCACATATTGTAATACACTTTTTCATTAAAAAAGTATACCATTAATTCTAGATTTTCCATCATTGTTGTTCTAATCATCTTCTTGTTCTTCAAGTAAATCTCTTTCAATTTAGATCGGTCACTTCTAATTAATTCGGCATGATTACTTTGTTTATCTTTCGACCATTTCATATATTGCGCACTCATTCTTATATACAGCATTAGCATTTTTCTGAATAGTTCAAATTCATTGTTATCGCCATAGAATTGCATCCGATGACGATAAGCCTCAAATAAATGAAATCTCTTTTCATTAAATTGGCCCATAATGCTGTCACTTTTTTGAAAGTAAAAGTACATTGGTTCATTCAAATAAACGACTTTCTCCGCCCGATACAATAATTGATAGGTTGTAAATTCATCCTCATGGATCTTCCCCTTCGGATACCTCACTTTATCAAAAATACTTTTTTTATACATTTTGTTCCATGCAACTGTGCCAATGACACTTTGTTGCTTATCAAAATACATTAGCTGTGTTGACATTCGATCAAGAATGATCCCTTCAGACTCCGCAATCGTTCCGGTGACATCAATTGCAGATTCATTTGCTTCGTATGCATACTTCAAATTACATATAGCAATATCTGCATTTGTTTTAATTAATGTAGTCAATAATCTTTCGCACATTGTGTAATGAATAAAATCATCAGAATCTATAAATACGATAAAATGCCCTGTAGCAATATCAATTCCTGCATTTCTAGCATCAGATAGTCCTCCATTTACTTTATGGATTACTTTTATTCTACTATCTCGCTTTTCATACTCGTCACAAATAACCCCGCAGTCATCCTTAGAACCATCATCTACCAATATAATCTCTAGATTCTGATAAGTTTGACTTCTAATACTCTCTATGCATCTTTTCAGGTATGGTTCGACATTATAGATAGGAACAATTACGGAAATTATATTATCCAAATACTTTCCTCCTAATTTTCTGATTTAATGTTAATAACTTTGATTTATTCTTTTATTAAACTTGCCGAAGTTATTTCTTTAGTCCATGTTTTATAATAATTAGAGTTTTTGCCGTACGAGTTATCAAGTAACACGTTTTTCTTACCCATTAGACAAGAAAGTATATGACCATGCATCCTTGAAGTTTGAATTTCATGATAGGAACCAAATAACTTTATAGCTTTATTTACTAGATAATCCGAATACTTGGTCCACATATAACTAACCGGAATATTCTTTTCAGCTAGCTTGGAAATAAGTGTTATCATCCTTCTCTCATTTCTGCTATATAGAGTAGCCCAATCAAAATAGTCTCCATTAGCGTCTGCCTCCATGCGTACTTGACTAGGTGACTTCTCTACATCTGTTCTGAAAAAGCGTAGTATTGCCTTTGTTGGTTTACGATTATGTTCGATTGGCCAAAGTTGATGTGCCATGTCAGGAGATAAATACACATTACAGTTTTTGAATTCTTTAACAGCCGTCTCGTAGATATCTGTGTCTCTTAAATAGATATGTACATCCTTGTGTGCATTAAATATAGCAGCTGTTTTGCTATACTCCCTTTCACTTTTATAGAAGATGGTCTGCGGTAATATAACAACTCTATTGTTCGGATACTGAGATATGACTTTTTCTCTTATTTTTTGATGGATCGGATATAAGTCTCCAAAATTCCCTCCTCCATGCATGACAAAAATATCTTTTTTTTCCACTTTCAATTTTTCTGGAAAGTCTATAACACTGTATCTTGCCTTCACATTAACATTGAATGCCTTAAAAAAGGCTTCTGTGCCCTTCATAATCAGAAGGTCACCACAATTTCCATGGACAGGATAATCAATGTAGAATACATTCGATCCAGATGGTATCACATTCGTTATATCTTTAAGTTTATGTTTAAGATTTTCCATAGGATGATTACGTTGTTTTAACTCCATTTAACTTCTCTCCTTACTCCATAATTTCATTTCAATCTGTTTGATTTCTTCATCTATTCTATCCATTAAGCCATCCGAATCCCCACTTTTAACCTTCCGCACAAACAAAACATCTTCTTTCATTATTTTTTCAATGTCATGTTCAGTAAATACGGTCACGGTTTGGGGGAATTCAAAATAGTGTAGGTTTCGCCAATTCACAAGCCATCTTTGCTCGGGCTCATCATATTTCACACAGCTATATTTGAACTTTGAATTATGTACAATGGTATGGAAATACTCTTCATCCGGAAATTGAATATGCTTCATAGTGTTATTGAATTTTGGATGTGATTTTTCAAATTCAACAATATATTGTGCACATTCTCTAGTTATCGCCCATTGTGCAGCGCCATAATGAATGTCATAAGTCTGTCCACTTTCTTTAATGACACCATTAAAACCAATGGTCGCAATACTCTTCAAGGCAAGCTTCAAATATCTCATATACTTTTTTAATTTCGACTTATTTGTTATATAAAAATCATCGTCTCTTTTATTGTAAATCTTATACTTACTAGAGTAATGCCAGTCTTTAGTGTTAGCGATTTTGCATCCTCTTATAAATTCACTGCCATTGTGACTATTGAAGAATTCTTCGATATATGTATTGGAGCGGACAGGGTAGTCAAGGTTTTGAAGAAGTACAAAGTAATCGTATTTCTGCTCAGATTTAATGGCGGTTTCAAGCAATTCTAATGTTGCTTCTATTGCGTTATATCCTCCCCAATATACCTTTTGCCTATCTTCAATAAAGTAAACTTGATTATTGTGTGCTAATCTCTCTTGAAAAGGAGTGATATCAGCCTTTCTATCTACATGTATATACATATCAAAGCTTTGATTTTGAGTTAATTTATTAGCTACCCTAGTAACGACATCTGGATCACAGTGGCATAGATTCAAAAAAGCAATTTTCATTTCATATAGGCTCCCATAATTATCGTTCTATTCTCTTTGAAATTTATATTTCAGTAGATGCAGTAGTGGCATACATCCGAAGAGAATTAAGAACATATGCCACTTCATCATAAGAAAAGGCACTGTCTTAACATTAGGTACATAATCAAGCTTATAATTTACGATCGTTTTCTTGACTTCACTTTGTCTTATGTAACCCATATAAAGCTTGTATCTTTTCATAAATCGATAACTAGGATGTTTTTTGGCTAACAAGAATGCCATTTCCACACATGACATTAATACCGTTCCACGCCAATCGTTGTCAATATTTATGCCCACTCTATTCTTAATTCGTTCAGTCAATTCTAGTCTGGCATCCAATAAATTGATCTTTCCTTCAAGCTTCGCTGTTGGGTTTCTTTCATACTTGTAAATGGTTGATGTTTCCCTCGTCACCAAGTAATAAAAGCACTTATGATAGACGTAGCATTTCTGAGCATGGCTTAAATACTCGGAAATAAATATAGTATCTTCACCCACTTTGAGATTTCTATTAAATTTCAAAGCGTTGGTCTTAATAATGTCGCTTCTAAGCATAATTCTCCAAAGAGCTGGGTTTTCAACGTACAATGCATTTTCTTCACGATTAAGCCACTTGTTCACTCCATCGTAAGATACTCCGATAAATCTAGGTACTAGTGTATTTAGAATCGCATTACCTTCATAGAAGCCTTCTTCAAAAATTGGATAGCACGTTGCTTTTACTTTTCCATTTTCATAGCAGTGGTATCCATATATTAAAGCATCAACATTTTTTTCGGTAATCGTGTTATAAAGCTCTTCACATGTGTATGGTTCTACAAAGTCATCTCCATCAAAAAATAGAATAAATTCTCCCGATGCAGCCTCAACCCCGGTATTTCTTGCCATGGATACACCTTCGTTTTGTTTATGTATAATCTTGATTCTGGAGTCTCGTAAGGCGTAATCGTTACAGATTTGAGGGGTTTCATCCGTAGAACCATCATTGATAACGATAATTTCAAAATCCATAAATGTCTGTTCAATTAGACTATCCAAACACTTTTCGAGGTATCCTGCAACATTATAGGCAGGAATAATTATACTAATTTTTTTCTTCATATAATAAGTGACCTCTTCCAATGAATTTATAATTTAGATCATAAATATATTTTCCAATTATTATTAGAGGGAAACACAAGCTAATATTTAACACATAGCCTTCCATGACACCAAACACCGCTAGCATAATAACCATAATTTTATCCTTTGGTTCCATCTTTGGTTCAAGTACATAAAATATAGCAGAAATAAATATTAAATAGAAGCTCCCGTATGTTATGAATAAATATAGATATGAATTATCAAAATAAATATTATCTAACCAAAATCCACCCCAATATGACTTTTCAGGAAATGATATATTCCTACCATTTAACGAGTATCCATATTGATCATATGCATACGCCCCGTAGAGCAATCTTCCGGTTAAAACTTTATCCAATTCGTGCCAAATTGTATATGCAATACCACTTAGTTTGGTATACATAGCAACCAGTAAAATAAATAACACCGCTAGTAAAGGGAAAATAACTTTTGTACATTTACTCAAAAAGAGCTGAAATGCTTCTCCTTTCCGTTTCTCAAAAAGGATGAATACTATAGCAAGGACTATTACAATTAAGCCGGTATTTGTGTTCGTATAAAAATAAAAAAACATATTGATTAGAAAAATGATTAGTAAATCATTAAATTTAATACGATCATATTTCAAATAAATATATTCCAAGCATGTCCAAACTAATATTGCAGAAAATAAGTTGGGGTGCTGCATATGAAAGAAATGTCTGATTACACCGTTTCTCTCAATCAACTCAACTGTATCGGGATATAGAAATAGAATACTAAAATATATACATACATGAATAAATAGATATACCTTCTTAATTACTACACTAGCTTTTAGAACGTTTTCTAATTTAACGTTTTGCATTGCAATTAAACATAAATATCCATAAAAAATGGAGTAATATTGTGTTGATAACGCAGCATATCCAAATAGAAGCGTAAAAAGCACTAGCAATAACAAACTATAGGGATTATACTTTTGGGTAATCAATTTATAGCCAATACACATAGCAAACAATAGAATCATAATTAAGTCTAGTTTGTTCGGGTAATATATTAAAGCTGAGATAGGTAAGAGATTTTTTAAGATAAATATACAAAATGCAATAATAAATATATGTTCATTTCTGCGCAGCTCCATATAATCAAGATTCATAACTAGAAAATCCCGCCTCCATACTTAGCTTTAGGATATACCTCTAGCATCTCTTCCCATTGAACGATAAACAGATCAGCAAACTTATACATGAGTTTTCCTGTCAATGATGGTGAGTCTACTCTGGCGAAAGACTCGATATATATTATTTTTATCCTCAGAATAAATCCAATTATACAGATTGGATACGTAGCCAATGCTCCCGTTGATATGATGCAGCTTGGTCTTTCTTTTATCAAAATATATAGGGACCTAAAGAACAGCATGAATAATTTAAATAGAAAAAGTGGCTCCATACGATTGATCTGACTGACATAGTATATGTTGTCGCACATATCCAGTTCCTGAAAGTGGCTTTTTTCAGTAATCAGAAATGATTCATATTTATGAGTTAAATCTATCAGACGAGCAATTTCTTCTAAATGCCCTCCAGACGAAGCAGCGAAACATATTTTACTAGCCATCTTTATCCACTCCTTTACTATCTTTGTTAAAGCTCAAGTTTCTTGATTAATTGGAGTCTATAATCAGCTGCCTCTAACTTTTCAAGTGGATTGTACCAATCTTTGTAGATCTTATTGTAAGTATTGTACCGTAACATAAAATCAATGATCTTATGCACCCACGCTAAAGGTAGTAAAATCTTGTTATTTTTTGCGTAACTGAATTTCTCTGGCAGCGCCTTTGCTGCTGGAAAGAGCACTTTTATTTTTCTTTTGATGCCTGTCACTGGCACCTTTTCCTCTCCAACCAGATACGGGGTCATTATTCCAAGAATTTGCCATGGGCTTGTTTTATGCTCGTATAGTACGCCCTTATGAATCATATCTAACAGTAGCGCTTCCTCTGTCCCGTCATCTTCATAGGTCATATTGAGTAATATGCTGCTATTCATCTTAAAATATTTTACGCACAGGCATAAGAAGTTTATACAAAATTTGGTGTATCCAAGTCTTCTCATACATTCCCAAAAATATTGATAGTCAATGCTATCCCCATATTTATTCACAAAAAAAGTAATATCAACTAAACACCTTATACCAATGGAGTCTATTACAAAATGCTTAATAATATGAAACATCTGATAAATGAAATGCTCCTCATGGCCTAATGTCGTAAGCTTAAGGTTACATGCATCAAGTTCAATTAATGATTCTCGTTCGGTCAATTTCATCTCATTTAAAATATTTATTCTTCTTCCCTCATAGTCTTCCCAGAGGGAATAGTGGATTTCAATCATGTGATTCATTTTGGGAGAAACAAAAACCGGCACATTGTTTTTAGAGTGCTCCTCATTCTTTTCGTATCCAAGTCTATATAATAGATTCGTTACTTTCTCTTTATCCTTCTCATATACGAAAATATCGGTATCCTTTGAAGGACGAAGATCGAACTGGGGATATAAATCAGCTAGAATCATTCCCTTAAACAATACTAACTTAACATCATCTTTTTCCGCTTCTGCAATAATCTGTTTAATTGCAGCTTGCTTATAGCTTTGTGTTATATGATGAACTCTTTTGTGCTCTTTCCATTGTTGAGAATGCTCAGATAATATTGTTTTAAGTCTGGGATCTCTTAAACAAGCATAATAGAGTAAACCATCAACTTTACTGCTACGTGCTACAGTAAAAATATACTCCCAATCAGTATTCTCATTCACAAATCTCTCCAGATGAATAAATTCATCCGTAATTGTCGATTTTAAGAGCTCAAGTAGCAACTCGACATTGCGATCAATTTTTCCGAATTTCTTTTTAATATTAATCACCTGCCACTCTCATAAACAAACTTTTTATTTTGAAGTAAGATGACAACAATATAATATTATTTCGCTTCAACATCTGAAGCTCGAATCGTTTATAAAACGATCTTAACTGGGATGGGTTAACATTACTTAATATATCTTTAATCATATCTTCTTTAACAACTTGAGTTACAACTCTATTACACTCTGAAAAATTATTTTTATACGAATACAATAGCAATAAATTGGTAATAACAGAAAAAAATTCTCTGTACATTACTCCTTTTAACTCGCCATTATTCCAAATATCCGCCAACCGTTTTCTGCAGTCGAATAGTTCCCTAAAATCTTGGATTTTGGAATGAATATCAAGCTTATGCATGACGCTTTCTCCATGCTGTCTGTAATACAATACACTTTCATTTATTAATAAGAGATCGTTGGCTACTTTTAAGTAGTCGAGAACAAAAATAGCATCTTCTCCCGTCTTAAGCCCATCTCTAAACTGGATGTGATTGGTTATGATCGTATTTAACTTAAACAATTTTCCCCAACATGTATTTAGAGCAGCAGTGCCCAAGAGTAACTTCCGTATGCTATTTATATCGTCTGTCGTCTTTGATTCAATATCAAAAAGCTCCTCTATAACCTTTCCATCTTGGTAAAGTGTATAGTAACTGAATGCAACGAAATCTAACTCTAAATTGATTGCATCCATAATTACATTCCATTTATTGGATTTTATGTAATCATCCGCATCTAGGAACATGACATACTTTCCAGATGCACGAAATAGCCCCGTATTTCGTGCAATGGAAACACCTTCATTAGATTTATCAATGACTTTAAACCTCGAGTCTTTTTTTGCGTAGGTCTCACATATATGTAAGGAAGAATCAGTGCTCCCATCATTAATCATTAAGCACTCCATTTCTGGAAATGGACAGGTTAAAATTTCATCTAGGCACTTTGACAAATACTTCTCGGCATTATATATCGGGACTATAACACTAAGCTTCATACAATGCTCTCTCCTTTATATCTATCCAAGTCATTAGCTTTACTTATTAAATATTCTCTTGATGTTTTTATTTGCGGAAAAAATGAACGGAAAAGCAACAGAGTAAAGTGGATAGGTCATATTATTAACAGTCTTCATAAATATAGCTTGTCGGCTCGTGCTCTCAAGTAAAATTTTATTGGATCTCCACTCGGGGAAATGTTCAATTAATAGTCTCCAACTAAGCTGTAAAGCCATCTTTCTGTCACTTGCATTACCGATCTTACTCATCCTGAAAAACGAGCTACATAATAGAATTCTTGCAAAAAAGAACTCTAATGCTTCTTTGTAGTCATCATAATAATCATTTTCAATATAATACTTTTTAATGTTTATAAGTATTTGCAAAATATCAAGTGTTTTTAATGTAGATCTATTATTCAGGGAGGTGTTTCTTTGGAGATAGTGGATGTATGCAGGTTGTACATATGAATAAACGCTAATATAAGGAATTAATTTAACAAAAAACTCTACATCCTCATAGATCAAATCTACTGGGAATGTTACATTTGTATTCAGTAGCCATTCTCTTTTGTAGATCTTATTCCACACAACTGACCTACCAACCATTAACATTTCTTTCTTATCGTATATTTCCTTACCTATTTCAATATCTTCAGCGTTAGGATACGTGTGTCGCAAGTTACATTCCACTATATCGCTATCTTCTGCTTTCGCCTTCAAATACATATTTTCGTACATATCTAGTTCAACAAAATCATCCGAATCGACAAATCCGATATACTCTCCAACAGCAAACTGCATTCCAAAATTTCTAGCATCAGACAAGCCACCATTTACTTTGGAGTAGGCTTTGATATTATCATTATGTTTATATTGATCTATAATTTTTTGAGATTGATCAGTGGAACCATCATTCACTACAATAATTTCTATTTCCTTGAGTGTCTGATTAACTAGGCTATGTAAGCATTTATCAAGATATTGCTCGACGTTATATACCGGAACAATAATACTAACATGTATCATTTTTAACACCTCTCGCTCATATCTTTGCTCAATTCATGTCCTGCCCAACTCCTGTGGATCTATGCGTAGTAATCTGAGTATTCTCATTCAAGAAGATATCAATCATACTAACAATTCGCTCTCTTTGGGAAACATATTCCTTAAATTCCAAGACACTGCATTTCTCAATTAAATTAATTAAATGATCATTCTCATTGCAACACAAAATATAACCTTTTTGAGCAAAAGCACGTGCTATATCTAATTGATGATTATCAACATGCTCATTATATTTTTTGAGTCGAGGGTATACGATTATCGGTTTCTTATAATGAAGAGCCGCCACAATAGATCCAACACCGCTATGTGTGATAACCATACTTGACCTTTGAATATACTCGTCAAAATTTTTTTTATCAAAAAACGGATAACACTTATAATTTTTAGGTTTGTAATCGGAGTGTCCTACCTGGGCAATGATCTCCTCTTCTATTAAACCCTGTTCAACATACTCATCTATTTGTTGTAATAGCCGATTAAGTTGAAATTTCTGTGTACCGAGAGTAATGAATATCATATAATCTCCCTAACTACGATGTTTTTTTCACTAGTTCTTCTTCCAGATTGAGAATTTCAGCCTTTAACTGCCGAAACTTATTATAAATAACAAAGAAGATTGTTACGATTAAAATACCCGTCAACGAACCATAAGTGTCTATTCTTACATCAAACCATGTCGACCCTCTACCAGCTATAAACTGTTGACGGTACTCATCCAAATAGGCTAATATGAAGCATACTAATGATGCTCCCGGTATCGAAATCCACATTTTTTTTGTGAATAAGTTAATTAATACTGACAAAAACAATCCGATTAACAAGTACTCTATAAAGTGGGCAGCTTTTCTTACGAGCTCATTTGCTGTTATTCTCCAAAAAGTATCTTCCCTATTAACAGGAAGATTATTGTTGATCATAGTTTCCATAGTATATTTCACTATTTTCCCGCTTGCTATATTGGAATGTGTACCGCTCTGCTCTGACGCCGCTCGGGTGATCAGGATTATGACAAATAAAATTAGTACTGTAACTATAAAGACTGCTATTTTCTTTATCCCGAACTTCCCCATTTATGCCCTCCGCAAAAAGAGCCTTCTACTCTAATTCTCTTTTACTATTTTTGTTAATAAACTTCTTTCCATCCATAAAATAATCGAATGACCCAAAAAACTTTTTATAGTCATTTTTTTTCACTTTATTCAATACTACGCCCAGAAGATTGGCCTTAGCTTTTTCCAACTGTTGTTTTGCAGGACGCAATGAGTTCATTGAGGTTGCTCCAATTTCAACAACAAGCAGCGTCGCATCTACTTTTGCAGCGATTAAGGATGCATCTACGACGGATGAAAGGGAAGGCGTATCGAAAATAACGTAATCATACGCTTCTTTTGTTATTCTGTTTAGCTCTTCAAATTTGCTGCTACATAATAACCCTATTGGATTTCCCTCATTTTCACCACTATGCAAAAACGTTAGATTATTTATATTAGTTTGACACAGTACCTCCTGAAGGTCATAGTTCCCTGACAAATAATCTGATAAACCAAGTAATGAATTTCCACTAAGACGCTTTCCCGCAGCTGGTCGCCGCATGTCCCCATCTACCAATAGCACATTCCAACCTAATCCTGCCATCGTTATCGCTAATGTAATTGCTATGGAAGTCTTTCCCACTTTTGGCTTGCAGCTTGTAATTGCCAGTGTTTTATTTGGATTATGACTGCTACTTAAATGAATATTGGCCGTTAACATTGCGTAAGCATCTTGAACAGCCTTGTTTTCTTCGTTATAAACATTAAAGGTTTTAGTTTGCATATTTATGTGAGTACTCCTTAACTAATATTATGTCCGGGGATAATCCCAACAATTTTCAAACCCAAGCCCTTTTCAATTTCGGAAGTTGATCGAATTGTATTATCGAATAACTCCCTTAAATAGATAATCGCTAGCGAAAAAATTGCGCCAGCCATAAAACCAACAATTGCCTTTTTCATATGATTCACAGGGACTGAAGCCAAAGGCACACGAGCTTCATCTAAGATTCCAACTGAACTTGTGTTGGCCAACTGCCTTATCTCAGAAATAAATGATTGACTAACTGCATTGGAGATTTCTGTAGCTTGAACCGGATCATGCCATCTGACTACAATGGACATTACATTAGATTCTTTTTTCAAATTCACCGAAATGGCTGAACTAATATCGGTTACTTCAATTCCACGTTCATTAAGATTTTTTATTGCCGGATCTAATACTTTTCTCGATAATACGATATATCCGTAATCCTTAATCAGTTCCCGACTTAATGTAATATCCTGAAGATTAATGCTATCACCAGATAGAACAGAATTACTTTGTTTCATAATGTATAACGTGGTTTCAGTTTGGTACACGGGATAACTAGTTGCGTAACTGTATCCTCCAAGAAGAACTGAACCACCAATTGCGAATATACCAATAAACCAAAACTTACGAATAATTGCGTCTACTAATCTTTGAAATTCCATAATTCTCACCCTAGTTTCTATTTATCTTATGACAATTCGATCGCCGACCTTAAGACCATTTATAACTTCAACGGTCGTATCAGTTTCAATTCCTCTTACAATCTCTGTCGTAACAATTTCATTTTCTTTCAATAGTTCAACAAGTATTTTACCGTTTTCTACTCGAACGTTTGTTTTTGGTATAAGCAATACGTCGTTCTTCTCTACTTCCAATTGCGCTTGTACCAATTCCTCAAATTTTAGAGCAGGTATGTTATCCTTGAATTTCACATACAGATTGCTGATGTTTTTCATCTCTGCACTATTGTTCTGTAAGAATGAGTCTCCCGGTTGAGGTTTATACATCTCAACATTATATTTCTCAACACCAATAGTTAGTACAATACGGCTTGCATCATTTACGTAATGCGCATCTACTGCTGAGAATTGGAAAACAAGCTCTTTGGGATCAGCAATTTTTGCAAGTATTTGACTGTTTCCGATTATATCGGTAATGGAAACATTGTTTAGATAAGATACTACGCCGTCTACAGGAGAATAAAGTTTACTGTTTTCAAGACTTTCCTCTAATATTCTCAAACTTAATTCTGCGCTTTGTTGATCGTAGTCAGCCTGGAGCTTGTCATATTCAGTATTTTTCATTTGTGAAGTTAACTGTAATTTAAGTTGCTCTAGTTGTGTTTTTATTTGTAAAATATCACTTCCCGTTGCCTTTACTTTCTCATCATTTGATTTAGACGTTTGCTCTATGGTAAGCGTTGCTATATCAATTGATTTTTGAATGCCTTCCAATGCCAACTCCGCTTGGACCATGCGTAATTCAGCTTTAGTAAGATCTCCTTCTGATTTTTGAATGCCTTGCGAATTTTTCGTAGCAAGAGCTAGGTCTAAATCTAATTCAGAAAGTTGTTTACTTTTCTCAGTATTCACTAGATCTAACTTAAGTTGCTCTAGACGAAGTTTGGCTAGTTTTATATCATTCTCACTTACGTCAGTTTGCGATAGGCTATCGAAAACGGCTTGCTGTTCCGTAACAGCAGCACCTGCAGAAGTAATCTCGTTTTCAATTTGTTCAAGACGTATTTTAATTTTCTCGATTGCTCCCTCATCTTGATGCGATTCAAGCTCGGTGAGCTCCTTGGACACTGTAGAAGATTTCATTTGTATTTGCAATTGTTCCAATGCCAATTTAGCCTTATCTATCGTTAGTTTATTATCAGCAGATAGATTTTCTTTCTTTTCCAATAAGTTTGTAAGCTGTATTTGTGCTAACTCAATGCTTTTTCTGATTTTTTGAATTTCCGATTGGTTCGAACTCAAGAACTGTAGTCTCGCCTGTCCCTTCTCTACTACGATTCGTTGTGCCTCGAGCCGGTTTTGAATATCTGTAGGCCTAATCTCCGCAAACAAATCATCTTTTCTAACCTGATCATTCAAACCAAAATTTAACTTATCCAATTGGCCAGACACATTGTTAAAGTATAAACTTGTCGTTTTAGTAGGTACAATTTTTCCATTTCCCACTAGAGTTGTTATTGCAGTTCCCTTCTCTACTGTATAATAATTAGAGGAATCTCCTGCTCCCATTACTAAAGCCGGTTCGAGTTTTGTCTCCAGATTTAACCCCGTAGCGCAGGACGTTTGTAGAACAATAGTAGATATGCATACCGTTAGCATACTTATTTTCATTTTAATCATTCTTTTTCGCTTGTTTGTCTCGTATCTGCTGATCTGCACTTTGAATCCCTCCTGATATTTATTTACATTGCCCCACTCTTTTTCCAAAATACCATCTTTACCGTTTTCAATATAATCTTAATATCGAGCCATAATGACCAATGATCGATATAACTTGTATCCAATCTTACGACCTCTTCAAAATCCGTAATGTCACTTCTTCCACTTACTTGCCATAAACCGGTTAATCCAGGCTTAAAGCTTAACCTTCTTCGATGATAGGCTTCATATCTGCCAACTTCATCAAGCGTCGGTGGTCTCGTTCCCACTAGACTCATTTCACCTTTAAGTACATTAATAAATTGTGGAAGTTCATCTAGGCTGGTCTTCCGAAGAAGCCCCCCCACCTTAGTGATTCTTGGATCATCCTTGATCTTGAACATGAATCCGCCGTCTACTTGGTTTAATTTCATCAATTTTTCTTTTCGCTCTTCAGCATCTATGTACATTGTTCGGAATTTATAAATTTTAAACGTTCGACCATTTTGACCAACTCGATCTTGTGAGAAAATTGCTGGTCCCTTCGATTCTAGCTTTATGGCAAAGATGATAACGGCTGCAATTAACGTGGTGAGGGTTATTCCTACAAGAGCCCCTATTACATCAATTGCTCGTTTGTAAAACAGATTAACTGTATTTAAAGTCACGGAATGAAAGGTCAACATGGGGTAAGTGCCTAAGTAGGAGAGATAAGTTTTAGAAAATCTGAGTTCGTATAAATCAATAATCATTCGTACCGTAATTCCCATTTCCTCGCATCTTAGAATGTAAGGTTCAATTTTACTGACGTAATTACTAGGAAGAGCGATTGTGACTTCATCGATAGAGTTTTGCTTAATAATGGCTTCGAGATCATGAAGATAACCTAGATGGTAGTTTTTTCGGAGTTTTTTTTGCGGTTCGACTTGCACAAAACCAATAATATTTAATTGTATATTTGTCTTTAGCAAATACCTGCGTAACTTCTTTGACATTTGGGGAGTTCCTACAACTATTGTTCTTGGAACCCAAATTTTACTAAATCTTTGCAAATAAAAGTTGCAGCTAAATCTTGCTATAACGAGAAGAACTAATGATATACAAATATATATTCCAAAAAGCAATCGGCTGATATGAGTTTCCTTAATAAAAAAGATTAATGCAGCTACTACAATGGCGGATACAAAAGAAGAATAGAAAATGTTACGAATAATCCGGTCGGTATACATAAACGTTGTTTTGTCATACATCTTTTTAATATTCATCAAAAATATCCACGCCGGTATAAAAATAATGAGTATCCAGACGTACTCCATTATTGGGAACAGGTTAGTAAGGTTCTTTGTAATTATAAAGGACAAAATGAACGATGCGACCATTGTGACCACATCAATGAAAAACTGTATTAAATTAACGTTTGCCAGAAGATTTGATTTATGCATACTGTTCCACCTACCTTATAGTTACTAGATTAGAACAAATATACTATACATCTTTCTACTAATCCACTACTTTTATGACAAAAAAAAGAAAATCACTTCTTTTTTTTGTAAATTATATCTTGTAATATCAATGAATACGATTGCAAATCTTTTAATCTATTTACTAAAAAAAAAAGATTAGAATTTCATTATTTTCTCTTGTAAAAAATGGTAAGTAGTTGTAAGATATTAGACAAGATTCGAACCATTATTTAGGTTAAATTCCTATAATGTCTATTTTTCAGGCTATACTATGCGAATCGGGAAAAACGCATTGCACTCTTTCTAAAGAAAGGTGGTGAGCACAATGGAAAAAATGACATGGACACAACCAGAGATTAAGGAACTAGACGTGAAAGAAACGGCAAAGGGTACTCAGTTTAAAACTAATCCCGACGGAATGTTTACAGACCCAGATGGTAATAATTGGTGGTCAATGTCTTAATTGAAAACAGTTGAAACCGCAAACTGATAATAATGACTAATCTGTTTGCGGTTTCTTCTTTTCTAGATATTTTATGGAATTATAGTACAAATCACTGGAATAATTTATCTATGAGGGGTGTAATTATTGATCGACAGTCGGTTACAGTTGAGTGACGAGGTAGTCCGTAACGATGATATTCCTACAACAGATTTGGATGGAGAAATAGGCATGATTCAAATCGAAACCGGTAAGTATTATGCACTCGAAGATGTAAGTAGCTCTATCTGGAATTTAATAGATTCGCCAATTCACATACAACATGTTGTAGACAAACTAAAGGTTTTATATGAAGTAGATGAAGCTACCTGCTCGGAACAAACACTTCAATTTCTAAATTCGCTTTTGGACTTAAATCTAATACGATTAGTTACTACAGAAAAATAGAAAAAGGATAGGGAGTGTGATTTATGATGCAAAAAGTCAAAAAGGTAATTATTCCCGCAGCAGGACTTGGTACCAGATTTTTGCCTGCAACAAAAGCAATGCCAAAGGAAATGCTTCCGATCATTAATAAGCCAACTATACAATACATCGTGGAAGAGGCCATTAATTCAGGAATTGAGGATATTATTATTGTAACCGGAAAAGGAAAAAGAGCGATTGAAGACCATTTTGACAATTCCTATGAGTTGGAAGAACGGTTATTCGAATCAGGTAAGCTACAATTGCTTGAAGAGATCCAACGCTCTGCTAAAGTAGAAATTCATTATATTAGACAGAAGGAGCCCAAAGGACTCGGACATGCTGTATGGTGTGCAAGAAGATTTATAGGAGATGAGCCGTTTGGAGTATTGCTTGGTGATGACATCGTAACAGGTCAAGTCCCTTGCTTGCGCCAGTTGATAGATGTATATGAGAATACTGGCCAATCAGTCATTGGTGTTCAAGAGGTCCCTTATGATGAGACTCACCGATACGGCATCATTGATCCAGCAGGACAGAAAGATAGATTATACAATGTCAACCGTTTCATTGAGAAACCGAAATCAGGTACAGCGCCATCTAATCTCGCAATAATGGGTCGTTACGTATTCACCCCGAAAATCTTTGATTTTCTTGAGAAGCAAGAAATCGGTGCAGGAGGCGAAATCCAACTGACTGACGCGATTCAGAAACTTAATGAGTATGAATCTGTGCTTGCATATAATTTCGAAGGTACTCGTCATGATGTTGGTGAAAAGCTTGGTTTCATTCTAACAACCCTCGATTTTGCTCTCAATACTTCGGATCTGCGAGAGCCGCTACTGAAAGCAATGGCAAAGCATCTTGAAAATAATCGCGTCCTCTCATAGACATCTAGGAGGCGATCAGAAATTAACAAGTTCAAGCAATTAACCGACTGGAACGTCTATATCTGGCTGATTAGACAAGTTCGCGGCTATTGGGGATTATTGACGCTAATTACTTCCCTCAACATTATTATTTCAGTAAGCTCAGTAGCAACCGCGATTGTGTCCATGAAAATGATTGATACATCGATTGAAAAAGGATTTTCCGAATCCGCATTTTATATTTTTCTATTTGCATTCATCCTTATTACACAGATCGTTCTTGGGGCTTATCTCACCATGAGAGTCACCAAATTCAAAGAACTGCTAAGTTATAAATTACAAAAGCAGTTCCTAGATCGCCTGTTCAGGACAGAGTGGAGCAGCTTGCACAAATATCATAATGGAGATATTCAAACCCGATTAACTAGCGACGTGACTAACGTTGTTGACGTTTGGGCAAACACGTTTCCAAGTATGATATCCCTGTTTGTACAGTTAATTACGGCATTTACGACACTTTGGTACTTTGATAGTACCCTGGCTATATCTGCTTTCTTGGTAGGCCCCTTCTTTATTCTAATTAGTTGGTTTATAGGACGTAAATTAAAAAAGTTTCAGCATCATATTCAATCTGCGGAAAGCCAGTACCGATCGTATCTGACGGAAAGTGTTCATCATTCCCTAATCGTAAAGACATTCGAGAACGAAAAAGAAAGTATAGGGAATGTCGATCGACTCCAAAAGAACAAATTGTTCTGGGTAATGAAACGCCAAATGTATGCTGTTACTACTGGGGTTAGCATGGGAATCGGCTACCGTATCGGTTTTTTCCTCGCATTTGGCGTAGGAGCATTCAAATTATCGGCCGGCACTACGAGTTTTGGTACTTTTACAGCCTTTTTGCAATTAGTCGGACAAATTCAAGCACCTATGGAAGGATTGTCACGCTCATTGCCTCTTGTGATTGCAGCCGCCGCATCTGCAGAACGACTCAAGGAATTTGAATCTTTAACATTGGAAGCAGAAAAATCGAAGGATGTTCATTCCCAATCAACATTAAACTCCCTTACTCTTGATCGTGTTCATTTTTCCTATGAGGAAAGCAGTCCTATCCTAATCGATGTATCATTAAAAATAAATCAAGGTGAAATTATCGCGATTGTAGGAACGTCTGGTGAAGGGAAAACGACACTGCTGCGTCTCTTACTCACTTTGATTCAGCCTCAAGAGGGACAATTATGTATCTATGATGGAGATAGACAGAAACATATTCTATCCTCAAACACACGATCATATTTCTCCTATGTACCTCAAGGAAATACATTATTATCAGGTACAATTGCTGACAATATCCGAATTGGCCTGACATCAGCTACTGACAACGAACTTATAGAAGTTGCCAAACAAGCATGTGCATGGGAATTTATCGAGAAGTTACCGAATGGATTAGAAACGAGAATAGGTGAAGGAGGATATGGATTATCTGAGGGACAGTCGCAGAGAGTTGCTCTTGCCCGAGCGCTATTACGGCCAGCCCCTATTCTATTACTAGACGAGGCTACCTCTGCACTTGACTTAAACACGGAATGGGAAGTTATTAGTAGTCTTAAGCGAATGGCACCTCTAAAAACATGTATCGCAATCACGCATCGATTATCCGTCGCTGATATATGTGACAGAATCTACGAACTTAAGAATGGACAATTGATTGAGTTAGAGAAAACCAAAGTTAAAGTGAGTAGGCTGTCCCAATAATCATCATAGATGACAATGGGGCAGCCTCTCGTTTTATTTTTAAGCCTATATTTTGTCCAACACCATTATAATTTTGTTAATTTGCTCTTCAACCGTAAAGCCTTTCATTGGTCGTTTCAACCTATATACTTTAATTGTTGAAGCAATTTTGGAACATTGTTGAAAGTGTTGTACTTCCATCCCATTCACTTCGATAAATAGAAATCTATAGGTATTGCGTATGATGATTGCAAGCTTTTCTGTCCCTTCTACTTCCTCTAATTCAACCTCCGAGCCCGAATGAGTAGAAAGTTCAAATAGCGCGCATAACTTCCTGCTTTCTGCAATGAATTGATCGCTACTTGGCACATGATATTTATCTCGTATTCCCGGAATTCGTTCGAGGCCGTCTAACCCTCCAAAGATCATAGTAGCTGTATCACCACACAATTTCTGCTTAGGGAATGCTGGCATAATCCAGGCATCACCGTTCCCCTCAACCTGTAAAGCAGAAATATCATCCGCAAGAAAAGAATATCCTCGCTTGATGAGCGAAGCGGTTAAGGTCGATTTCCCTGCTCCTGAATCCCCTGTAATTATGACTTCTTTATTATGCAGTGACAAGGCACTACCATGCATCGGGATAAGTCCTCTTTGTAGTAATAATACTCCTATACATGTACCTAGAATAAATAATTCATTTCTATCGTCAGGCATCTGTGTGTCATTATGTATCGTGATTTCCCTTCCACTATTTATCGAGAAAGCACCTAATCCTTTAATCCGAAATGAAAAATTTTCCTTTCCTTCGCTCCAATATGCGTTCTCTCCTAGCGGCCCTGGAAACTGGACAGAAATTTCCCCTTCAATAATGCGTACTTCAGTAGGTCCATCTGATGGTAACAACCCGTTCAAAAAATAGTCAGACTCCAAATTTAGTCCAAACGCCTTATAATAGTACTTATTTTCGCTACTCATTTAACCACCCCACTTGAAAAAGATCGATTAAAATTAATAATAAATCTATAAAAAATAATTACAATTAGCGTTAAGCGCACTGTTAAAACATCATTATCTTCTAGACATTTATCCATTGCATTTCTTATTTCTTGGAGCTTCTTCATCTCTACATAATGTTCTATTTCTCTACTATCAAGTATGGCATCCATCTCTTCAACAACCTTGTTCCATACTGGCTTCAGTCTGTGTATCATATCGGCGCTCTGCCGACCTTTAGTCATTGTATTGGTACGTATAGATTCTGGTAAGACACCTTTCATAGCTCTGCGTAACAAGTACCGGTCGTTCCCATTCTTTACATACTGATCTGATGGAATAGACAGGCAAAACTCAACTACTCGTCGATCTTTAGAAGGGTCACGAATTGTTATATGATTAGCCAGAGACAATTTAGTTTCCGTAGCCGCTATTTGGGTCAATCCAATGTGACCAACACGGTGCGCTCTATCTTCCTCATAGTCATAATTCTTTGGAGTCAGCAAGTTTGCGCCCAGATCATCTAATAGTTTATCTATTCCCCACTTCCTGACCAAAGACCGATTCACAATTACATTATTATATCGATCAAAGTCTTGAGCGCGACGTCGATCTCGCCAGCTTCTTATGTTATAGGGCATAATGACTTGTGTAGCTAACTTATAAGCCTTCTTTATCGGTACTTTCATCATTCGACTTATTGCATGAATTTCCTTAGCGGTAGCAATTAGCTTACCTGACCTGTATAATGTCAGCAAATGAATATCGAATTCCCCATAAGATATGGTACTATTACCCATCTGACCATTCAACATTACGCTACAGTTCTTATCCTGAGCGTTCTGCAACATGGGTACATACCAAGTCATGTTTTGAAAAATTTTATATGGCTGTTCCAAGATTTCAATGAACTTGTCTATATCAGTCAATGAGCTTGTCCCTTCAAAACTGCAATACGAGACATCGATGTTTGGATAAGCTTGGGCCACTAAGTTAATCTCATTTGATTCGTTGTATATGTTATGCTTGGCTGGCACCTCGTTAAACCCTTCTACTGGTACCGAAGAAAACGCGTATAGTTTGCGGTTAGACTTTTCCAATTGCTTAGCCGCCACGCATGCTACAGAGCCTGAATCCATACCACCACTTAGCATTATTGCTATTTCTCCTGCACTCCTTAGACGACAAGAAACAGCTTCATCAAAAATCTTGTTGAATGCTTCTACATATTCCTCATCCGTCTGGAAACGGACTGGTTTAACATCCTTTAAAATATCCCAATATTGAATTTGCTTAACCCCATCATCATTCACGATAGCATAGTTAGCGGGAAGGAGCTGATAGATACCACTATATATCGTTTCGTAATTGTCAATATTATGCTGAAGACCATCAATTGCTAGAAACCCCGCGATCCACTTTTCATTCAGCTCTGCCCTCATGCCTGCAATACCGAGCAATGGCTTCTCGATCGTACTGAAAGCGAACATATCCGAAACCATTGTAAAGTACAACGATCGCGATCCCATTACATCACGAGCACAATATAGCTCTTTACGATCCTTATCCCAGATTGCAAAAGCATAGTCTCCTATCAAGTATTTCGGACAATCATACCCCCACTTCTCGTATGCACAAAGAATTAATTCACTGTCGGTAATTGTGGACATATCCGTATCGTCCATGCCGAATGAATCTAGCAGCTCCTTCCTATTGTCAATAATGGCGTCCGCTGTTATTATGTAACGATTATTGACGCTTCTTCTTGGCAGTTGTTCTAAGCGAGATTCTGGTGTGTTAAAGATTATCCCGCAACCAAGATATACACCGTTATCCTCTGTATTTTCAACGTAATCGTAATTGTAGATTTGAAGTTTTTGAAATATTTGAGGTCCAAATTCAGCTGCTTTAGCTTGATCCTTAGGTGTGAAAATTCCACATATGACTCCCATCTCTTCACTTCCTACTCCCGTGATAACGTTCTCATATTCATTCAATGCTGCATGCCTACCGCTTCTTCTCTGGTGAGACTAGAAAAATGCATAACACTCTTAAAATTCTCACTCTCACTGGCTCCGGTAATAATTAATTTCCCACAACGTAGCCAGGCATGAGCTATTAGCTTATTGGATTCATCCTTCGACATCCCAAGATATAACGTGCTAGGTGTCCTTAGTATTCTAAGAATAACCTGTGCGGTAATTGCTCTTACTAGACACTTGCTCTCCCATGGTGTGTAGTTGCCTATCATCTCTACTGCATAGCCGATCTTCGCTGCTTTCTTAAGCACCTTACATTCCACTTCGAGGGTGGAATGTATATTCTTCTTGCCTAGTATTGGGGCAATATGTTTGAATGGTAGCACTATAATCCCCAGTCGAACTACACCCATCAAGCAATAAACAATAACGTAGATCACCTTCATCTTCCACGTAAGGCTCCGAAACCAAAGTAATTGTCTTTTCCATACTTTTATCGGTATCACCATCCACAATCGTTCATTTTTCCAAGTCTGTTTATTAGTTTTTATTATTATGTTAGCATATTTGACAAACTAATAATCGATACGACTCTCTCTAGTTAATAAAAGTATCTATTAGAAATGTCTTAGGCTGCTTATACCCTTGTAATTATTATATTATATTCCTGGATTCCTGACTACCAATTTAAGGTATATTTACATACCGTTGTACGAAAACACCGTTTTTTTTAATGTTTGCATTTATTTAACGCCAATACTGGTGGTGATATGCTTCAACATTTTTTCATTTACTAGAATCACAGTTTGTTTGATGGATAAATTGGACTATTGACACTAAACTGAACAATTTTAATGAGGGAATATGCCTGAACTCGATAGGTATTAATAGCCTAGCGTTCCATGAATGCGGATATGATTATATCAGTGGACTTAATTTTTCAACTCTGTATTCAGATATTCTAGCGATGTGAAATACTTGTGTAACTTTCACAAATATAGACTCTTTATTTTGCTATACTGTATAAGTAGCAATTACGTAATACAATATTAAGGAGTTCGAGCAAGCATGATCGTAAATCAACAACAAGTAGCAACAGGCATGAGTTCTGCATTAATGGCGTGTACAGGCGGAGCAATATTAACGATTCACAGCGCTAACCATCTAGGTTTCAATGGAAGAGAACTACTTTCTTGGTTATTCGTCTCTTACGCTGTAGCAGGATTATTCAACTTATTTCTTGCTTTGCGATACAAATTACCGATTGCTGGAGCACACTCCATTACCACTGTCGCATTTTTAAGTACCGTTTCTATACAATTAACATTACCCCAGCTTACGGCAAGTTTCTTAATGTCGGGGCTCATTATTGCAGTGCTTGGATTCACTGGTATATTCAATGTTCTATTCAAACATATTCCACGATCAATTATTGATGCTATGCTTGCAGGTATCATTATGCAATATATATTAGAACTCATCCCTTCATTCAAAGCTAACCCACTTGTCGGTTTACTTGCCCTGATCGGATATTTTGTGGCACCTAGAATTTTCAAAGCTGTTCCACCTATTATTGGTGTCATTGTATTTGGTCTAATCGGATTATTATTCACTTATACATTTCCACAAGTAACACCAATTGCATACGAATTCCCTATATGGATAACACCTGAATTTACATGGCAGGGATTAATTTCGATAGCTATTCCAATTGCAGTGCTCATATTAAGCAATGATCTAGCAGTATCATTAGCCTCATTAACTAAGCAAGGTTATAAGCCACCAATTAATCGAATAATTTCTTATTCAGGTATCGCTTCTGCATTAGGCAGCTTTTTCACAAGCATTCTATCAATACTGGTGGCATGATGACAACGATCTGCAGTAGTGATGAAAGTGGCGAGCATAAGCAACGTTATCGTGCAGCTGTTGTTTCCAGTGTGCTTTGCATTATTTTCGGTATTTTTGCTTGGAAGCTAGTCCCATACATTACATCACTTCCGCAATACTTTATTGCAACGATTATTGGCTTTTCATTGTTAGGAGTCCTTCTTAATAGTATGAGTTCATCATTTGCCGATACAAAAAATAGCTTTCCTGTCGTATTTGCCTTTATTATTTCTGCAGCTAACATATCTTTTTTTGGTATTTCTGCTGCATTGTGGTCACTAATTGTAGGTACCGTATTAAGTGTAGCATTGCGTGAACGAAAATCTAAACAACCTAATGAGCAGTAAATAAGTAGTAGTTAATAAGTAATTCATGAACTGGAGATGTGAACATATCTATGCTTAATCAATTAGTTGAACAAATAAGAAAAGCTAACTTTATTACTGTGCTATCGGGTGCCGGCATTAGCACTGCGAGTGGAATTCCAGACTTTCGTTCACCGAATGGGATCTATTCACAAGTTAATAACGTTGAATATTTACTATCTGAAGGATATTACGCAACTCACCCCAAAGACTTTTGGACAAACTTCAAAGACATTTTTCTAATGGAGCGGATGCAGCAATACGAGCCTAATATTACACATACGATGCTGGCTGAACTCGAAGCTCTCGGGAAAAAGGTTACGATTGTTACGCAAAATGTAGATGGATTGCATCGTAAAGCTGGGAGTCGTCATATTCTCGAAGCTCATGGCTCCATCGATCATGCTCATTGTCCTAAATGCAAGCGTAGTTTCGATTTGAATTATGTTATGGCTGAGAAGATTCCACGTTGCGAGCATGATAACTTCATATTAAAGCCTGATGTTGTCCTATTTGGCGGTATCGTGCGTCATCTGCCTGAAGCTTATGAAGCAAGTGAGCAATGCGATCTATTTCTTACGCTTGGGTCGTCGCTGCAAGTATTTCCGGTAAAGGAATTGCCTTTCTACGCCAGTCGGGCTAGCCAGCCTAAGCTAGCTATTATTAACTACGAGGCTACTGAGCTAGATTACTTGTTCGATATCGTTATACACGATGATCTTGTCGCAAGCTTTCAATATATTAAACAGCATTTGTAGCTTATAGATAGTTCAAATAAAAGCGAAAATAAGCGTAATATATTCTATTGTATGAACAGAATATATCACGCTTATTAATTTTAATATAGCAATTGTCTGAAAAGATTATGGAGCTAGCTCAGCTTCGATTGAGTTATCGTGCTTCATATTGGAAATATTCGAACTTAGCTGGGGCTGCTGTAGCCTGCTTTGTTCCGTTAGCAAACATCCCTATACATACACCAGTAAATGAACCGTCTGAATCTGGTGAAATATGACTAGCATCCGCACTAGCAATCGAATGCCATTGCTTACGATCCAGTGAATATTGCAGCTCATATTGCTTTTCGGTAGAGTTAATAGCTAACCATACGCCTGTTTGCTTCGTAACAGCGAGGAAGCTAGCTTCCTCCTGCTTATTCTTCATCGTAATCGCAGCAATTCCGAATTGTCCGTCCTGCTGACTTACGCCTATAGCATAAAACGTATTGTCACTTAGTCGTGCAGCAATACCTGCATGCTCCCCATCAACTACAGGAGCAAACTCCATATACGTTTCAATGCGCATCGCATGATGAAGCTGACGACGGCATACGTATAAATTATTTTGGCCATCCTTCAAGCTATATTCATTACCGACTAATGTTAGCCATCCATCGTTGCTACACAATGAAACCGCTGATTCAGAAGGCAGCACACGAGTATAGATCCACTCCATATGGAGTGGTTGCTGTGCCGAGAATGTCGTTACATTTTTTTCTGGCGCGGCTTGCATAACGATATCTTCACGAGGTTGTAGTGTCGGAACGGTAACCGACATTGCTAGTTCTACATGACCTTCGTTATTATCAATAATCGGCCAGCCATCTACCCATGTCACCGGCGCAAGGTATGTTTCACGACCTAACACACTACCACGATCATTACGCAGACGAACCGCTAGAAATAGCGCCCACCAGTTGCCGTCAATATCATCGATTAGCTCCGCATGACCTGTATACTGAATCGGGTGCTCCTTTATCGCATTATGCGTAAGAATGGGATACTCCAACATTTCAAAGGGACCATACGGATGATTGCTACGTCCAATAATTTCGCGATGCATCGGACCAGTACCACCTGAAGCCGTCATCATATAGTAAATGCCGTTAATTTTATACAAATGTGGACCTTCAACCCACGGTCCTTCATCCCCCTCGAATACAACAACTGGCTCTGATAATACCTCTCCTGTAGCGACATTTATCTCATATTGAATAATATGAGAGGTTTCGCCAAAACCAGCTTGAATAGAAACATACACTTTACCATCATCATCGAAGAACAAGGATGGATCAATATTTCCATAAGGAATCTTAATCGGATCACTCCAAGGACCTGCTGGATCAGCCGCTGTAACATAGAAATTGCCGATGCCGTATACATCCGTTGTAATCATATAGAACAAGCCATCATCATAACGAAGTACAGGAGCGTATATTCCTTCTGAGCTATTACGAGTAAGCAAATTGACTTGACTCTCCCTCGTCAATACATGCCCGATTTGCTTCCAGTTGACAAGATCTTTACTATGAAAGATCGGCACACCAGGGAAGTATTCGAATGTACTAGTTACCATATAATAATCTTCACCAACGCGAATCGCACTTGGGTCAGGATAAAACCCTGGAAGAATTGGGTTTGTATATTCAATTGTTCTTGTCAGCTCATGATCGACCAAGCGCCAGAAAGAATCCTTTGGCTCATGCTGTTCATCAAATACAAATGGCCAGTTTTTACGACCTTTGACTGGGAAATCATCAAGCCAAGTGTAGTCCTCTGCTGCACCCCAGAATGTTACAGCTGTAATAACATCCTTATATTCACGGAATAAATCAAAAATTTCTTTATAGCGCACTGCTTGCTTCGCTAGTATTTCTGCTGTTGGTGCAGTAAGATCCGTCCGACGATCCTCATAATCGAAGACAGATATATCAAGCTCAGTAAATTGCAGTTGTAGCCCTAGAGCTGCATACTTCTCAATCGCTTCGCGAATGTCTGCAATACTTGGCCCTGAAAGATTCCAATGCCCTTGCAAGCCAATACCATGAATAGGTACCCCGCGATCTTGTAGTGACTTCACAAGCTTAATAATTTTATCGCGTTTCTCTGGATTGCATTCATTGTAGTCATTGTAGAATAACAGCGCATCCGGATCAGCCTCATGTGCATAACGGAAGGCATGCTCGATGAAATCTTCACCGATAATTTGTAGCCAACGCGAATCACGCAGCCATATGTCACTCTTATCCTCAATAACCTCGTTCACAACATCCCAAGCATAGATGCTTCCTTTATATCTGCCAACAACGGTATCGATATGAGCTTTCATACGAGATAGCAATAATTCACGAGATGCTGGTTCGCCATTTTCACCCTCAAATATCCAATCCGTCGTCTGATTATGCCATACTAATGTGTGACCTCTCATCTTCATGCCATGCTGCTTCGCAAAAGCTAATAATTCATCCCCTGCCTCGAATGTATAGCGGTTCTCTTCAGGCTGAACATTAACAAATTTCATATCATTTTCTGCCGTAATGCTATTAAAATGTGTAGCTAGTAGTTTTTCTGAACCTTTAATAGTCTCAAGGTTTACTGCTGCACCAATATCAAAATAGGACTTATAAACTTCCCATAATTTCGGAATACTGCTCATCCAATTTCCCCTCCAACTATTCATGTTTCTTCGCTCTTTTCTTGATCGCTTCAATTACTAGGACATTGTTACATTAGTAAATCGTTCTGCCCGCTGCATCTTCAATGCCTGATTTTCGATAGAAATACGTATTGACAATATCACACCATTGCTTAGCATTTTCTAGCTGTACTTCCAATCTATCTAATATATGAGCATGACGCTCACTATCCACAACTTCATTAAGCTCATTCCACTGACTAATCCAGTACTGGACACGTTCTACTCCTGTGAAATGCGTATCATAAATGTGCTGAATAACTGTTTTCCCTGAATGTAGCACATGCGTATAAGGTACATGATGGAAGAACAATAGCAATTCATCTGGACAAGTATTCACATTTTCATAAAGCTGTGCATTCGCTTGTTCATATTGTCCGATATAACCTGTTCCATCAGCAACGGTACGATTAACACCGATTCCTTTATGATCGGCAAAGTGATACGTACCCCATTTTGAATATTCATATCCATCAATGTCTGGACCATAGTGATAATGAGGTGTGACCATCCAGCCTACTCCTAGAGGAGAAGTATAGCTTTCATAGATCGACCAAGATTCCATTAGGAAAGTATTGATCATTTGTTGTACTTGACGATTCGTACCGAATGTCAACGCTGTCCATTCCCCAGCAATTTGTTCACTAGATTGCTCTGGATTCCATAATAGACGACCATAGCCATATAAATTCGCCTGTGACAGATGATGTCCTGTCCAGTTGTCATCATCACCAATACTCGTTACTGCAGCGATACCGCTATGTGAGTAAGGATGGACATTACCCGCTGCGATTTCTTGAACGGTACTGCCTTCGCCTTTATGAAGTGTATCAAACTGTAGTACCTCTTTCCACTGCGGGATTAGGTAGCATACATGACGTTGTTGACCTGTATATTCTTGAGTGATCTGGAATTCCATCACTTGGTTTGTTTGTTCCATTGCACCGAATAATGGTGAAACTGGTTCACGAACTTGGAAATCCATCGGACCATTTTTAATTTGCAATATAACATTATCTAAGAAGCGACCATCTAATGGTTTGAAATGATCATATGCTGCTCGCGCACGATCAGTAGAACGATCTCTCCAATCTTGATGACAATCATAGACAAAACATCTCCATAGTACTAAACCACCGAATGGTTGTAATGCTTCTGCCAGCATATTAGCTCCATCTGCATGATCTCTACCATAAGTAAATGGACCAGGACGATTCTCTGAATCTGCTTTTACAAGGAAACCACCAAAGTCTGGAATTGTAGCATATACTTCTGCCGCTTTACGTTTCCACCACTCTTGCACACGTTCATCTAATGGATCAGCAGAATCTACTTCTCCAAGCTCTATTGTAGCTGCATAGTTCACACTAAGGAATAATGTAATGCCATACGCCCTAAAAATTGCTGCAAATTGAGCAACCTTCGGTAGTAGTTTTTGTGTAATAAGAAATGTTTCATGATGATGAACATTAACGTTGTTAATCGCAATATTATTAATTCCGATCGAAGCCATTAATCTTGCATAATCTCGTACACGTGGTGAATCTACTAATAGCTCATTGTTATGATAGAAAATAGACTGACCTGAATAACCACGCTCGATGCTGCCATCCATATTGTCCCAATGATTAATCATTCGCAGTTTATACTTAGGAGCTTCTTGAATGTTCAGTGCCTCAAGGCTTTCGCCCTGCTGCATGAGACGTAACAGATGGAACACACCATATAATGTTGCTTTTTCTGTGGCACCAGCAACGACAATGTATGAAGACTGTTTACTCGTAATTGTTTTAATAATATAACCTTCATCACTGCTTAACGCTGCAATTGGGCCAACAATCGCATCCGAAATGTACGAGTTGCTATCCTTTGTACCAACAACTAGAAAAGTATCATTAACTGCTTTACCTTCATTAATTGTCGGTATAATCTCCACTAGCTTTGGAATCGCTAGTTGCAGCTCTTCTACTGCTGATTGAACAGGACCTGCTCCAAGCTGCGGTGCAACAATAATTTCCTTAATATATTTACAATATGAATGTACTAGTTGTTCGTCCTCAATTGCATCATATCTTAACCAAGCCTCATAACCATTGTTATTCATCGTATTGTTCCTCTCGTTGACTAAAAGCTGTGTCTTAGTCCGAATAAACCTATCGAACGGACACAGCCCTAGTATTTTCAATCTATTTTGTTTAACCTATTTTTAGTCCAAGTAAAACGCTTGCCGAGTAAACTACGTCAGTATATTCATCGTTATCAAAGTCCGCACTTATTAGCCTTTAACGCCACCGACCGTCATACCCGTCACAAAATACTTCTGCAAGAACGGATATACAGCAATAATCGGTAAGCTTGCCACAATCGTCATCGTTGCACGAATAGACGTTGGAGTTACAGCCGTTGCACTGCCTTGTGCGTTAGCAAAGGCATCTCCTGCAGATGAGCCTGTTGATGTCGTTGATGTGGATAGTATTTTCATTAGCTCATATTGTAATGTACTCAACTTAATATTAGATGAGTTATATAGAAATACGTCGAACCATGAGTTCCATTGATATACCGCTACGAATAAGGATACTGTTGCTAATGCTGGAATCGTAAGCGGCAATACAATTTTCATAAATGTTGTAAATTCACCTGCACCATCGATTCTCGCAGATTCCATAATACCATCTGGCAGTCCTTCGATGAATGATCGAATAACGATCATATTAAATACCCCGACAAGACCTGGAATGATATATACCCAGAAAGAATCTAGCAGACCTAACTCTTTCGTTAATAGATAGTTAGGAATCAGTCCACCACTGAAGTACATTGTGAAAATAAAAGCTATCGTTACAAATTTACGTAGTAAATATTCAGGTCTACTAATCGTATAGGCTAGCATCGCCGTTGCAAATACTGATGTGATTGTACCGATAATTGTACGAGCCGCAGAAATAAATGTTGCCCAGAAAATTGACGACTCATTCAATACATATTCGTAGTTAGCCCAAGTCCATTGTCGTGGCCAAATATAAATTCCCCCACGAATAGAATCGTTTGCTTCATTAAAGGATAGTGCAAACATATTCAAAAATGGATATAGCGTAAAGATCATTAAACCTATCATAAAGACAATATTAAATGTATCGAAAATTTTATCAGGTACTGTTGAGTACACTTTACGTGATGATTTGGCTTGATCCATCGTTATAGCCTCCTTACGTGATGATTAGTACAGTCTACTCTCGCCTAGTTTCTTCGCTACGGAGTTAGCTGCCATGAGGAAGATGAAGCTGACAACGGTTTTAAACATGCCGGCTGCTGTTGCCAAACCGTAGTTACCCATGTTCATCCCGTATTTCAAAACGAATATATCAAGGTTTTCGGAGTAATCCACGTTCATACCATTACCTAGTAGGTACTGTGGCTCAAATCCAGATTCCAGAATATGCCCAAGATTCATGATCAACAAGATTACAATAACCGATTTCATGCCTGGAAGTGTAATGTGCAAAATACGCTGGAGACGACTTGCACCATCAATTTCAGCTGCTTCATATTGCGAAGGATCTATCGTTGTAATTGCTGCTAGATAGATAATTGTATTCCAGCCGACATTTTTCCAAACCTCTGTAGCTCCTAGAATACCCCAGAAGTATTCACCCTTACCTAACCACAGAACGGGTTGATCAATTAGATTCATTTTTAACATTAAAATATTAATGATACCTTCTGGTGCTAATGCTGATTGAACAATATTGGCCGCAACGACCCAAGAAATAAAGTGAGGTAAATAGCTAATGGTTTGTACAGTACGTTTGAACATAACACTTCTAAGCTCATTAAGTAGAATAGCTAGAACAATTGCAGTTATGAATCCTAAAACTAAGTTAATTGAACTCATGACTAATGTATTTCGCAATACACGATAGAACGCTTCTTCTTGGAATAGAAACTTAAAGTTAGTTAACCCAACCCATTCTTGCTCAAACAAACCTCTTGATGGTCTAAATTTTTGGAATGAAATTGTCCATCCCCAAAGCGGAACGTACTTGAAAATAAATACCCAAATAAGAAAAGGAAGAGACATTAGCATTAGCATTTTTTGCTTAGACAATGCTGTCATATATTTTTGAAAACGTGAGGTACCAGCAGCTGTTACAGTTAGTTCAGTATGTTTCTCCACCTGATTAGTCTCCCTTCCGGCAATACAAAGTTGCGTGAGTTAATAAGTTACTGTTATGAGAAGGGAAAAGCGAAGGTTGAACTCCGCTTCTCCATTTATTTGTATCTTCTTACCAGTTACCAGCTACACGCTCTTTCACATTATTTGTCATGAACGCTTCATAGCCAGCTACATCAAGTTTACTGAATTCTGCAACATATTCGTTCCATACAGATTCGAATTCAGCAGGTTTTGCAAATACTAATTTAGGGAAGTATTTTTGTTGAGCATCTCCTGATTTTTGCTCGAAGATTTGTTCAGCAGAACCTTGTTCCTTGTTAACACTCCATGCTGGGAACCAAGGACGATCTTGTGGATCAGAGAATGGTTCTGCAAATGTTTGAATGTTATAGGCATTAAGAATAGCTAGGTCACCTTCTGTGTATCCTGCATTAGCAACTTCAGGTTGATTACCTACGGCATATGCATTACCGTCTTCGAATACTGAGCTATTACCATAACGAGGCCAGCTGTACTCGAAGTATGACCAACCATAGCTGCGTTTGAATTCATTGTCATTACGATTAGCAATTTGCTCATCATTCATAACATAACGCCCTTCTTCATTAACGGAGTAAGTAACGCCTTCTTCACCCCATTGAACTAGCTTTTGATTTTCTTCTGTTAGAAGATTATCGAAGTATTTAATAATACGAACTGGATCTTTTGCACTTACAGAGATACCAACACCACGGTTGTTAACAAACGCTGGTGGATCGATATATTGATCAGTAATCGACTCATCATATACGATTGGAAGTCCTACATAACGAAGATCATCATTACCAGCAGTCTTCAAGTTGTTTGTCGCATCGCCAACCTGCCAGCCGTAGTTAAAGTAACCTAGAACACGACCAGAAGTTAATTTTGCAAGATATTGATCTTTGTTCGCTGTAAATGTTTCTGGATCGAATAATCCAGCAGCATTGATTTCATTAAGCTTTTGTAACCAAGGCTTTTCAATATCACTTGCAGCATATACTTTTGCATCATGAGTTTCCATGTCAACGGTTACACCGCCGTCATTAGGGAAACCAGCCAAGTGCATTGGAGCATTTGTAATGGTGAAGAAGTTGTCAGCTACACCAGCATAAGTGATAAATCCAATAGTGTCTTTACCATCTACAGTAGGATATTTTGCTTTGTACTCAGCAATTAGATCAAAATACTGATCTAAAGTTTTGATTTCTGGATATCCGAATTCTTTCAATACACCACGTTGAATCCAGAAAGCACCTTGACCGATATTAGGATCACTAATGTAACCTTGGTCAGCAGAGAATGGTAGAACATAAATGTTTCCATCATCAGCTGTAAACTTGTCCATATAATCTCCGTATACACGCTTAATGTTAGGAGCATGCTCTTCAATCAATTCGTTCAATGGTCTGAATGCTTCCGCATCGATCAATTTATCAATTTCACCCTCAGGAACGATAACGTCCGGATAATCGCCACCTGTGATCATAACTCCTGATTTAGTGCTTACATCTCCGACTGCAAACTCCATTTTCCAGTCAACACCTGTTTGTTCTTGCAGCTTCTTACCGATGTCTGTATCACTTGCATTAATATCTTTGTTACTACCAAAGCTGAAGTACGTATACGTTACTGGTGCTGTCTCATCTCCTGTCGATCCGGAGTTCGCTCCTTTGTTGTTTGCATCGTTACTTCCGCAGCCTGCAATAAGCAATACTGATGCCATTACAACTGCAAGACTTGTCTTTAACCACTTTCTTTGGTTCATAACTTTGTTCCCCCTTTTAGTAATGTTATTTTGTAAGCACTTTCAGTATAATTCTAATACGATGGACTCGTTACCCAGTAAACTATACATTGTCCTTTGAAAAGCTTAGATATTTGTGAAACCGCTTAAATTTCTATGCTTTTTTCGAGTTTTTCTATGTTTAATTACAAAAAACGACAATTCCCGGCAATATTCAACTACTTATTCCAGCTCTTTCATGGGAAGTCGCAGCATGACACGTGTACCTGCTCCTACTTCACTTTCCATCTTATAAGTAAAGTCGTCACCATAAACGATGCGTAGACGAGTAAATACATTTTTCATTCCAACATTATCACCCATCTGCTGATCATCACTGAAATAGGCTTGTAATTCACCTAACTTATGTTCACTCATCCCCATTCCATTATCAGAAATAACGAAAACAATAGATTGAGCTTCATGTGCAATCTGAATCGTAATTAAGCCAATACCAGGATTACTTTCTATGCCATGGATACTCGCATTTTCAACAAACGGCAAAAAGGTCATTTTCGGTATGAGCTGTTCATTCAGTGCATCCTCTACCGTAATTTGAAACTGGAGCTTATCGCCAAAGCGATACTTCTGAATTTCTAGGAAACTCTCAATAAGTTCGATTTCTTCACGAATGGTCACAAAGCTTTTTTTCCATGAAATCGATTTACGGAATATTTTCCCCATGTTTTGAATCGTTCGAGCCGTTTCCGACTCCCCTTTCATTAGACTTCGCATACGTATCGTCTCTAGCGCATTGAATAAAAAGTGGGGATTAATTTGACTATGAAGCGCATGCAGCTGTGCTTGACGCTGCCTAATTTCAAGATCCTTCTTCTGTATATCAGCGACATACACATCGTTAATTAAGTTATCAATACGCTCAATCATCCGATTAAACTCTACCGATAGTTCGCCGATTTCATCTCTTGCACGATCATAAGGAATTTGTTCAAAGTTTTTTCCTTTTACTTTCTTCATATGGCTCAATATTTTTTTCACGCGAACGTGAATCGAGCTGGAAATCATCGTAATAATCATCGTTGGTACGACAAAATTAATGATCGCTAATAGAACAATAAACTGTGCTGTTTGACTTACTTCAGACAGAATTTGCTCTTCATCTACAACACCATATAATGACCAACCACCGAGATATCGATTATTATGATATGTTTTGGAGAAGGTTAATGCCTTCTGTGGTTGCTTAATCTCGGAAAAACTAATGGGACCTGCTACTAATGATAACTCTGCGTCGTTACTATAATGTACGCTGTTTTCATCATTCATAAAGTAAACATTACCTTGGAAGCTAGAAAGCTCCATCAATTGCTTCACATATTCCATGTTCAGATCAATTTTAATTAGATGCTCGTACTTACCCGTTTGTTCAGTGTCTAACGCTTGAATAATACTTATGCTTTTTTCAGTAACATGTAGATAAGGATAGGAATTGTTATTAGCCGAAAACTCCTTAAACCATGGCGAGCTTAATATTTCTTCATTCAGTGATATGATGTTGCCTGAAGATAATATGGTTGGATTATCCGTCATAATAAGTGTAGAACTTATCGTCTTATATTCTTTTTCAGAGCGATTAAATATACTTCTTATAGCAGCCAATGATGCAATATACTGATCATTGGTTTCATAATGTTGATTCAAATGGCTATTGAGCACTGGATCTATATAATACAGATAAGCACTACCCGCCGCATCCTCAATAACAACACGTAATTCATTTTGTAATTGTTCTAGAGCCAGTTCTGCATCCGCTGCTTTTTGATTTCTAATATTATTTGTCGTCACATTGTAAAACACAACATTAGTCAATAAAATCGGGATAAATACACATAAAAAATAAATGACTACAAGCTTGTTTCTAAGCTTAAGATTATTAATATGAAATCTTCGCACTTGTCATCTCCACCTATTTATTTTTTGCCTAATACTTTGTTACGATAATCAGTTGGTGTCATTTTTTCTAGTTTTTCAAATTGCGTCACAAAGTAATCTGCATTTTGGAATCCTACTTTTCCTGCTACTTCATACATACGTAAGTCGGTCTGTCTTAGTAATTTTTTCGCTTCTTCGACGCGAATACCCAACAGATATTCATTGAAATACGACCCGTATGACTTACGAAATAGTTGACCTAGATAGACGGAGTTCATATAGAATTTAGCGGCAATTCCTTTTAAGTTAATGTTCTCAGTATAATGATTATCGATGTATTTCTTAATTTTCTCTATGCTACCTTTCCCTTGCTCCCCGCGTCGCTCCAATATATATTGCGAAGCCTCCTGTACAAACTTAAGGAAGATTTCCTGTAGTTCAGACAATCTACTATATTTTTTCTGCCAGCCTAACATTTCAGGAAGTAAGGTCAGTTCTTCTTCCTGACCATCCATCTGCCGCACAATATTAATAATTCCAATCGTACAACGCGTCAATGCATTCGCAACTGCACTCGGAGCAAACCGCATTGATCTGAATTGCTGAAACATTTGCTCAATCGTTTGTTCATAGGCATCATGTTTATTCTCTTCTATTTGCTCAAGTAAATTGTTATATATAGTTGTTTCAATATCAAAATAATATAATGGAGTTCCACTTACATCGTTAGCAAAAATAACATGCTTACCATCTTCAGCAAATTTGTATTTGATGACTTCTTTCGCGGAACTCGCGGAACTTGCGATTGCTCTTAGTCGATTAACCTCTGCCCCGATATAGAGCGTAATCGGTGCTTCTACACCTTTAACTAGCGCTAAGCGTAATAAGCGAAGTGCTTCTTCTAAAGTAAATGTTAGCAACGCTTGCTTTAATAGATCCATTTGTATGATCAAACCGAATTGATTTTTTGCTAGAGCATGAATAGGAATATGATAGGCTACCGCTTCTGTAATATTGCGCAATAGATGATCTAATTGACTAAATAGTTCATGGTTATAATCACCATTACGCAACTGACCATCATGAACTTCCACGATGACATAGCAATAGTTTCCGCTAACAGGAATATGAAGTGCTTCCGCTAGCTGTTTTTCATCTTCCTCGCTACACTCCGTATTCAGCAATGTTTCAATAATCGATTCATTTAACGGTTTTTCACCTGTTAATGTCGTTAATCTTTTTTTCGATAATGTACTAGCTACACGACGTAGTGTCGCTTCTAGCTCCTTCTCATCAACCGGCTTCAATATATAATCTGATACATGATAGCGTAATGCTTGCTGCGCATATGAAAAATCATGATATCCACTTACAATAATAAATAATGGCCGGTGCTTCCCTCTTTCATTCACTTCCTTAATTAAGTCTAGTCCATCTAATATCGGCATACGAATATCAGCAATAACAAGATCTGGCTTCAGCTGTTCGATCATTTCAATAGCTTGTAGGCCGTTCTCTGCTTCGCCACAAATCTCATATTGCAGCTCATTCCAATTCATTAACCCTATAATTCCTTTTCGAACGAAAATCTCATCATCAACTAACAATACTTTGTACATATGCAACCTCCTAGAACTTTTTATGAACTTCTTGAGATACTGGCTGTAATAAAAAGTAGCTTCGAAAGCATATTGCTAAAACTTTATATAGTAAATATTATACTTTATCCTCTTGGCGAAAATAGCATAATACTAATTCGCCTCCTTATTTAATCATACTATGATCGAGATCAATACCTATCATACTACAATAAATATAACCTTTAACACTATTCATCCATTGCTTTGTTTTACTGCTCATCCAAAAAAAGTAGATCTACGATATCTTGAGATCAGTTACGTTACATAACCGTCCTATCGATAACCATGATCTACTCATTGTATAGCGTACTATATACTACTGTTATTAATTGATAATATTATACTGTTACTGGTTCACATATTTCTTCAATCTGCTCCCTACCTAACATTCCGTCACGCTTATACAACAAAAATGCTTGATAGATTCCTCATTCGTCACATAATCGTTATATATGATTAGTTAACTATCCTCGTTAACCACCATTTTTAACATGATCAAGTTCACGAATTGATCGAAGTCGAAAGGTTACTACGCCAATAATAGCTACAAATATGCCCGCAATAATGAATATCATTCCTATTCCTCTACCAGGTCCTGTCCCTATAACGGTTCCTACTGTCGAAGCTAGTGCTCCATCTTCAGCAAGCCATGGATTAAACAGATAATCAGCTAGATACCCTGCTGAACAATAAGCAGCAATGAATCCAAGCTGCGATAGAATTCCAATCATTCCCCATACCCGTCCTTGTTTCTCATTAGGTATGTTCTGTCGTACTAATACATCTGCGCTCGTATTAACAAAAGGTAGCGCCGCTAAGAAGATAAAACCTGCAATCATTATGAACATAATATTTGTCGACAACCCAAGTAAGGAGAAGGCAATACCTCCTACAATCAGTCCGATAATTAACATATTTACATACCTTTTCGTAATCGTCACCATGCCAATAATGATACTGCTAATGAGCATTCCGATAGCACTTATCGATTGAAAAACACCTAGACTTTGCACATCAGTAAAGCTTAGTAGCATCGGACCAATTAATGTTTCTAGTAAGCCGATATAAAACGTAGTCATAGAAATAATAATTACAAGCAGCAATACACCCTTATTCCGCTTAATGGTGTACCATCCTTCCAAAAACTCATCCATCCAATGCCCATTGACTTGATCTGAACGATCAACAGCTATGCCTTTCTTAATGACAAATACAGCTACAATAGCAACGATAAAAGTAGCAATATTAATAAGTAAAATCGTCTCAATCGTCGTTACACTTAGCAAAACCGCTGCAATAACAGGAGCAAATAGAAATTTGGATGATTCCGCCAATTGCACAAGTCCACTACCTTTTGAGTATTGTTCCTCCGACAATAAATCTGTCGCAGAGGCTTTATACGCTGGACTATGTAATGCTGAGAAAATAGAACTTATCGTTACACCTACGTAAATATGCCATAACTCTAGCACTCTAGCCTCCAACATAATAAGGATAAATATTAGACCTGCTGCCGCACCAATATCACCAATAATCATTAATAATCTACGATCCATTCGATCAGCAAGTATGCCTCCGATTGGTCTTAACAAGATCGACGGTAAAAATGTGAATAGCGTCACTAACGCCACACTTGTTGCCGATTGTGTACGCTCGAATGCATATACACCAAGTGAAAATGCAGTAAGACCAATCCCTATTAAGGATATGAATTGACCAAACCAGACAATCAGAAATTTCCCAAATGACTTTTGAATCGCCATATATACTTTCCACCCTTCATGTCAGTTTTAAGCCGAAAGATTTTGGGCTGCAATAATAACTGCACTGTTGTTACGGTCTCATTCTTCCCCTTGTTGGATCATACGTTCATACATCATTGGTATGTACGCAAAGCTTCCTTCTTGTGCCCCTAATGTCTTCTCGATCATATAAGCTAAGGCGTGTGCCTTCTTCACGAGTTCCTCAGCATTCCATGGAAAAATTCCGCGATCTAACAAAAACTGTGAGGATACCAATAGAAACTCAATCACTTCACGTGGTGCAGGTGTATCATAAATCCCCTCTCGAATGCCTTGCTCCACAACCTCTGTCAAAATCGGGGTTAATCTAATAATCGTCTCTACTAAGCTTTTTTGATGCATTTCTGCATTGTTAATCCGATGGAGCTGGTCGATCATTTCCCCTTTTTGATCAGTTTCATGACTTTGAGCACCCAGTATACGGAACATCTTCTCATGTGCGTTCAATGTCGAATCATTCATGATGTGCTGAGCGGCAGTGACTCCTTGGTTAATGAATTGCATGACAATGGCATCCATTACTTCTTCTTTCGATTGAAAATGATAATAAAACGTTCCTTTGGCAATACCTACAGCTTGCAATATATCGTTAATAGTCGTTTTCCCATAGCCTTTCGTTGTAAATAATATAGCCGCAGCGTCCAATATTTCTTGTTTACGTTCTTCAGAATTTTTCGTTATTCTCATAATCTAACCTCCATTACAACAGACCGACCGTCAGTCTATTGTAATGGTAACAATTCATCCTTTTAATGTCAATACTGTCAGTAGACTTATTGCTTAATTTCACTTTTAATTTTAAATTTAAAAGTGAAAAAACCGAGCATCTATCGGATGTCTGTGGCAAAGCCACTTTCCAATAAACACTCGGCTGTAGGGAACACATTACGATCATTGCTTCACCATTGGTTAGTCCTCTTAAATGTAGAGTTCAAGTTAGTATATGGTCATTTTTATATTTTATTTACGTTCTACTAATTCCTTAAGCTCATGCAATAATTGATCTAGCTGGTCATATTGCTCAACCATATTTTCCATATTAGCATATTGCAATTCCATATTAGCATTAACTTCTTCTACGGCAGCCATATTTTGCTGCGTCGTAGCTGAAATACTGTTCATACTATCAGCAAGCAAGGACGATTGATTGCCAAGACGCTTCGTCGATTCAGTTACTTTCATCGTTTGCTCAGTAGCAAGCTTTGTATTCGTTTGAACATGCTCTAATACTTCATTCGCACTTTGAAGCGAGTGATCACTTCTAACAACCGAGTTATTTCCTTGCTCCACATATTGATAAACAGAATCAATACTAAGATGAATGTTGGACAGAAGTTCACTTATTTCTTCCACCGAATGTTTTGTATGATCTGCCAGCTTACTTACTTCACCAGACACAACGGCAAACCCTTTTCCATGTTCCCCAGCTCGTGCAGCTTCAATCGCAGCATTTAACGCTAACAAATGAATTTGTTTAGCAATATCATTAATCGTATCAACAATTTTGCTAACATGTTCATTTTTCGCTCGTAGCTCTTTCATTTCTTCCAATGTTTGTTCTGTTGATTGACGTAGTTGCTTCATTTCTTCGCTAACCTGCTGCATCTTAACAGTATTACTTTCATTAAGATGAGCATTATTTTGAGTGTACTCATCCATTAATGCGGAGCTCTCTGCCATTTCTTTAATATCATGATCGATACGTTGAGTGGACTCGTTAATGGATATAATATGATTAGTTTGCTGCTCAACAGATACGCTCATCTCTCCAAATGTCGTCGTTACTTCCTTGGAAATAGAACTAGCCGTATGTACCTGCTCCTTCTGGGAAGAACTGAAAACATTTAGCATTAGAATGGATGATTTCAGTTTTTCAATTAGCTGCTCTGCCAATTTTCTAGCATGAACGGCTTCAACTTCATTTTTCTCTACCTCACGCTGTAAGCGTTGTGTGAAATGCGCCGATGCGGATAGTGTTAACGTCGCAAAAAACAAATATAAATATAGGAATAACAACGATTCATCAGGGAATAAACGTTGTTTGATAAAAGGATCCAAGTGAATATACGTTGTAACTGCTCCCCCTAGAATACCCGTTAATATTAGTGGACGGTAATCAGCATACAGCGATATGATACCTAAATTCACATATATTAGAAAGTAAGTGCTAATAATCGGCTCAGGATCAGATATGATTAATACTGCAGCAATGGCATTTAATCCAAATGGCAAAACATATTTAACATATGCACTAAGTGACTTTATAAACGTCATCGCTGTTGCAATAATATTAATAATAGACCCTACTACTACAAGTAATATAATCATTTCCCATCCTAGACCAATACTAATATCGGTTATGATGCCAAGTGCTAGCACCGCCCACATAATTCCAATTAATAACCTATTCCTTTTGTCTAATTCTGATAATCCATAATTCATTTCTCATCCGCCTCTACATAAATTAATAACTTGGTTGCATTACTGCGGGGTGCACATACCATGAAAATTCCTCTGCATGCTCGATAATAAAACCAACATCAATGATAACAGGAATAACATAATCGCCCTTATAAAATGTTTTCTCACCTGCCCGCTGTAGCGGAACCTTAAAGGTGATTCTCAAAGCTCTCATAAAAACGGGTTCCATTAATGATACTAAATATTTCAGTTGAAACTGTGCTGAGCTGTGTACAATAGATGAAAGAACTAGGGCAATATGTTCTCCTGTACCTCGAAATGTTTTTAAGATAGCAATTTTATCGATTTCGGCCACTCTTCCATTAGATTCATTAATCCATGGATGTTTATGAAAAGGGGAAATCTCATTAATTTTGTGATGTTCATCGGCTATGTATGGTTTTAATTCTGCTGTTCCGACAAATTCTCCTGTTTTTGTCGAAATTATATTTTGCTCAAGAACTTCATCACTAAATTCTAATTCATATCCTTTTTCTCTCCACACCGTTGTCCAAATGCCATTAAATATGGCAAGATCCAATTCATTTTCTACTTTTTTGTACATATTTGCTCCATCCACTCCTATTAATCTTTATCTATTTTTATTAAGACATCTCTTATTATGTTATATTTTATCAAACAAAATAAGTAGTTAGAGAACTAATTTACAAGAAATTCAATAATAAATATTAATTTTAACATTCAGCTTTTTTTTGTGTGTTAAATATTAACATAAAATAGCTACTTTAATATTAGCCCACTCCCAAAGTATTCACAACTAAGTTAATTAGATTTAAATCTTAAATTAAAGATATTTTTCTTGCTTTTCTTTCACTTGCGTAGTAAAGTGATAGTAAGAACAAAACAAACACGTTTATGAATCTACTTTGCTTCAAAAGGCTATGAAAAGTTTAAGCTGATGCTTACGATGCTACTTTTCATTTACAAAGTAGTAATTCAAGTAGTTATGAAAAGTTTTAGGATTTGCTTTCGATGCTACTTTTCATTTACAAAGTAGTAATTCAAGTAGTTATGAAAAGTTTTAGGAGCTGATGAGATGGAACAGCATACACTTGGTTCATTAACATGGTTAAGGTTAATGCGCTTTAGTAATCAGAGTAACCAATTATCGAATGATTTTCTAAGAAGATTTCAGCTAACTACAGCTCAGTTCGATGTTCTTATGCAAATTCGCACCTTTCAACCATTAACGCAATCTGAACTTGCCGAAAAGGTTATCGTTACTCAAGGTGGAATGTCCCGAATGTTAGCCCGATTAGAGCAGGATGGATATATTATTCGTAAGCAAGATTGGAAAACAAAAACGATTGTGTTAAGTACTAAAGGTAAGGACATTCTAGATATATCCATGCCTGAACAGCTTGCGTTTCAGACCTCTTTTTTCAAGGAAGCATTAACTGACGAAGAATTGAAAACACTTTATACCCTTCTAACGAAGGTTCATAAAAATAGCGAGCATAAGCAATTACCTCCATTATCGTAGTTACTTTACAGCCGTCACTTGACTAATCAATTGAATTCTTACACTACACTTTTAATAGTTTCAACTGTATCGCAACATCATTTAATAAGTTAATTCAACTTAAAGGAGATATTACTATGACAAAAATATTAGGTCATCACCACACATCGATGCTAACGAAAAACGCTGCGCAAAACATGCAATTTTACATTGGCGTATTAGGTCTTCGCTTAGTAAAGAAAACCGTGAATCAAGACTCACCCGATATGTATCATCTTTTTTACGGTGATGAAATTGGCAGCCCTGGTACAGAGCTTACTTTTTTCGAAATGCCGATGACGGGACATACTCAGCCTGGTACGAATGCGATTAATTTGATCGGACTGCTTGTTCCTTCCTATAATAGCCTTTTGTACTGGGAGCAACGTCTAACTGAGATGAATGTTAATCATGGCGCAATAACGACGTATCACGGATATGATGCGTTGCACTTCCAAGATCCCGATGGACTGAACATCGTCCTATTAAGCAATGAAGGATTATCTATTCCCCAACATTGGCGTTATTGGTCTGACTCTTCTGTAGTAGAGGAGCATCATATTCTTGGCATGGGACCTATCGGTATATCTGTTCGAAACTTGAATGCAACAGCTGAATTACTACGAGATACTTTCGGATACGTAGAAAAAACAAGCTCGGAATCAACAGTTATTTTGCAAGCTATTGAAGGCGAGCAATGGGGTGAAATTGTATTAACAGAGCAAGATGGAACCCGAGAGCGTGCTGGCAAAGGCAGCGTCCACCATCTAGCCATTCGTGTTGCTAATGAGCAGGAGCTTGCCCAGTGGAATAACATTATTAGAAGTCTTGGCTATTCAACAACAGGTGTCGTAGAACGCTTCTACTTTACAAGTGTCTACTTCCGTGATCGTAACAATATTATGTTCGAGCTCGCTACGGATGGTCCTGGCTTTATGGTCGATTCAGACATTACAGAGCTTGGCAAGCATCTAGATCTACCGCCGTTTCTTGAAGCGAGACGGGCTGAGATAGAGGCAGTGTTAACACCATTATAATAGGGCGAACTTGGGGAGAGATTGTTATGGACAAATATCGAATTCAACCGCAGAGCGGTATGGAGTTTGGAATTTATACTTTAGGGGATCATATGACGCATTCGATGATTGGTCAGCCGATTAGTGCTGAGCAACGACTTCATGAAATCATTGATGCGAGTAAGCTTGCTGAGGATGCTGGGCTTGATGTTTTTGCAGTCGGTGAAAGTCATCAAACTTACTTTACGACACAAGCTCATACTGTTGTGCTTGGTGCCATTGCACAAGCAACGAAGCGCATCAAGCTTTCTAGCTCAGCTACTGTATTAAGCGTCGCTGATCCCGTTCGGACATATGAAGACTTCGCAACATTGGATCTAATCTCGCGCGGTCGAGCAGAAATTGTTGCAGGACGTGGCTCACGCATTGGAGCATATGAATTGTTTGGCTATGATCTGAATGATTATGAGGAGCTATTCGAAGAGAAATTAAAACTGCTTGTGAAATTGAATGAAACTACTGGACCTGTCAGCTGGGAAGGTCAATTCCGTGCACCGTTACATCGCGCAGAGATTTTACCACAGCCTGTTCATGGTCATCTACCAATATGGAGAGCGGTTGGCGGACCTCCTGCAAGTGCGATTAAAGCTGGAGAAGCTGGTATTCCGATGATGCTGACTACACTTGGTGGTCCTGCAGTGAACTTCAGAGCCTCTGTTGAAGCTTATCGAGAGGCAGCAACAAACAATGGACATACTCCAAGTGAGCTTCCTATTGCGACAACTAGCCTCTTCTATACAGCAGAACATTCACAGGATGCGCTGAACGAATACTATCCGTATATTAATGCGGGCTTCACTGCAATTAGAAGAAGCGGATATCCAAAACAGCAATTCGATCAAGCGATCGACTATCAGGATGCACTAATGGTTGGCAGTCCACAGCAAATTATTGAAAAGTTATTGTATCAATATGAACTTTTTGGTCAACAACGATTTATGGCACAAATTGATTTCGGTGGCGTACCATTTGATAAAGTGATGAAAAACATTGAGCTTATCGGTCGAGATATTATTCCTGCTGTGAAAAAGTATACTGCACAAAGCTAATTAATGAACCATATATCAAGTGATGAACAGTCCCCTGAATGTTAGCTTTTTGATCTAACATTCAGGGTGTTTTTGATATCTTCATTTTTCCACACTACTTTTGTAACTATCGGTACAATCCGCTTCCTCAATGGTTCCGAATGCTTTCGCTTCAAATTATAGTTTTCTAGAGGCATATTTACTTATATACGTATCTAGCTGCATCGCAGCATCCCGAACATCATTGCTATGACAAATCGTTACGAGTTCTGGCTCCAGTTCCGCAATAATTCGACTACTCTCTATAGCTTCTGTCATATCTGCGGTAAACATCGACATAGGTCTAGTGAATTTCCCCCGCTTAGAATTCAACAAATCTCCAGCAATAAGCACCTTATCTCTAACATGATAATAAGCAACATGACCAGGTGAGTGACCTGGCGTATAATAAGGAACCAGATCACTAATAGGTAATAACTGACCATCACTCTCTTCTAACGGTTGTACGAGATTAGGCGGAACATTGTATTCTAATTTCTTTCTTCTTGGAAAGTGCTCTCTGCCTTCCATATACTTAATCTCGTCTTGATGAACATAGACTGGAATATTTTCTTCCTGTAATATATTGTGAATACCGCCAGTATGGTCAGAATGTCCATGGGTCAGCAATATCGCTTTGAGTTCCCCTAGCTCTCTTGCAGCTTTCAGTATATCTTTACTCATCGAAGCAATTCCAGTATCTACAATGTATACACCATCCTCACTTACGACTAACCATATACTCACCTTAATCATTAACCACTTTTCAAGCTTATATATATGTGGAGATATTTTACTTACCTTCATGTTTGCTCACTCCATTCATTAAATAGGTGATGCTCTTTTCAACTAGAGGTAATACCCTTTCTTCAATTTGAGCCAAATCTTCTATTGAGTTTTCATAGGTCGTAATCGTGCCATGTAGCTGGTAGAATAATATTCTACTAAATGCTAACACATGATCTTCCTCTGAATGTACCAAAAGTGCTGCAGCCGAAGCCTGTAATAATTGAAAGAGTTGTTGGCGCAGCTTGCTAATCTTCCAATCTGAACCTGGTTCATCTACACGCCCCGCTTCAATCGTCATGAAAGTCTGGTACAAATTACGATGTAACCATCCAAACTTTACATATACTTTAGCAATTTCAATGAGCTTCTGCTCGGCAGTGTCATCGGTTCTACTATGTATGCTTTCAAATTGTTGTAATAGCTCCGTTAATGGTTGTTGTGCTAACTGTCCAAGTAGTTCTCTCTTATCTTGATAGTAGAGATAGATGCTTGTATGTGAGCAGTTCGCTTCCTTAGCGATCTCACGGACCGTTACTTGCTCATATCCCTTTGTTGCAAAAAGCTTTTGTGCAGCAATTAAAATGCGTTCCCTTGCTTGTAATGATGATTCCATCGTTCAACCTCCTCATAACCATTGGTTACTAACCGTTGGTTACATTGTAATACAATAATTGTATGCTGGCAATAAGCATTACATTATCAGCAGTGATGGAATCATATTCATTTAGAACGGATCAGCAAGCCATAATAATATGATGAACACTAATCCCAATAGATTCAGTAGAATAAAGATTACGATGATTGCACCAATTAGATAGGTTGTAACTAGCTTACTCCACTTTTTCAGAGCTACTATCATCATCAGACTCCTTTTTAATGTCATCATTGCATTAAATACAACAAAAAGGATTGAGTTCAACTGCATGACAGTACTCAATCCTTTCGTCCTCTTCACGCTATTCAACTAATTTATAATGTGCAAATGCATTACTTACGCTATTCAGCTAACACTTCTATCGCTTCTAGTGCTGGTTGCTTCTTCACCTCGATGAACTGAAGAACGAGACCTTTCTGCTGTTTAATCGAGAATTCATAACCCTCATGAGCAATGATCATCTCTTTCTCAAGATCAGCATTTTGCGTGTAGATCCATCCACCTAGCGTATCTACATTGTCATTCTCCAATGGTATCCCCAACAATTCAGCTACCTCGTGCAGTAATACTTTGGAATCTATAATATAGTGACCGTCATCTACTATACGAATATGAGAAACTTCATCACCATCAAATTCATCTCTTATTTCTCCGACTAATTCTTCAATAATATCCTCAATCGTAACCAACCCTGAAGTACCACCATATTCGTCGACTAAAATTGCCATCGTAATACGTTCTTTCTGCATTTTTTGCAGAACTTCTTTAATTGGCTTCGTTTCAATAACGTTGATAACTGGATTAATAAAGTGGGCTAATTCATAGACAATAGCTGGGTTATTCAATCGTTGAATAAGTAAATCTTTAATATTAAAGTAACCGATAATATTGTCACGATCACCTTCAAATACAGGGTAACGTGTATATTTTTCTTGGGAAACTCGCTTTAATACAGCTTCATACGGCGTATTTACATTAAAACCAACAATTTCTGTTCGTGGAATCATAATTTGACGTGCTAATGTATCATCAAATTCAAATACATTATTAACAAAATTCATCTCACTATTGTTAATTTCACCTGTCTTATTACTTTCAGCGATTAATAATCGAATTTCTTCTTGCGTATGAGAAGCCTCATGCTCACTTGCTGGTTTCAAGCCAAATATACCGATAAGGATACGTGCAGAGCCGTTCAAGAACCAGATAAACGGGAACAATATTTTATAGAATATCATTATTGGTCTAGCGAATAATAGCGTTACTGCCTCTGCCTTCTGAATAGCTACCGTCTTAGGAGCCAGTTCTCCGACAACTACATGTAAAAAGGTAGCCATCATAAAAGCAGTACCAATAGTGAATACATGAATTAAATTCGTTGGAATGCCAAGTGCTTCAAACGCCGGATGCAGTATAAATGAAAATGTAGATTCTCCGACCATACCAATACCTAATGCTGTAACGGTAATACCTAATTGACAAGCCGATAAATATTCATCCAAGTGCGCAACGACATGCTTAGCAGACGTCGCACCTTTCTTGCCTTCGGCAACTAGCTGATCAATCCTCGAATGTCTAACCTTTACAATGGCAAATTCGGTTGCCACAAAAAATGCCGTAAATATAATAAGCACCGTAAATATAATAATGTTAATTAGTGTCAATTCTTCGCCTTACTATAATAGTAAGACTCCACCTCCTACAATATGATGATCCTACTTGCTTCATTCGATCATATTGCAGATGACATATGTTACTTAAGGAATAAACGTAATGGGTATTGCATATATCCCTAGCAAATAGTCAATGCTCATATCGAAATCATACGTTATGTTACATATCCCATTACTATTTGCTAGCTTGATGCCATATAGCTTATCCTTCCCATTACCCACCCTCCCCATCTTTTGTTAATCATTCAACATTGTTGTTGATATACTCATTTAATACGTATAAATTGACTTCATCGTTTCATCATTCTTTTTCTTGCTCTAGACCATATACTACATAAGCTCCATATACCATATTGAATTAGCCATACGCTAAGCAATACGAGTATAAGCCCTACGATATATCTACTCTCACCAAATAGCTGCTGAATACTCATTAACGGAGAGTTATTGATCGGCCAGTTCAAAAACATATAGTTCGTATCGTACATTTTGTTGAAGTAATATACAGGTGGAATAGTTATGATGAGAAATAATACAACTTTCCATATTCTACGAATGTTAGGTGTTATTTCTCCAGTAGCTAGTAGCATGATTGGGTACGTTAAGATAAGTGCGTGATAGACAAAAGAATGGATATGAAGAAAACTCATCACAGGCTCATTCGCCCACCCTGGAAATAATAGTGCAATGAAAGCACCAGGTATCGTCAGGCTGAATAGTATTTCAGAGATGGTCGTATTTTTGCGATAGGCATGTAATAAAATAAGAAAAATCGCGAAACCACATAAATGAATTGGGAGATAGAACAACAGATTCCGCCCAGTAGCTAACACAACGATAACTTTACAAATTTCAGCAATGAGCAATGTATAGCCAATGCCTTTGCGAATCCACTCTCTTTGTAATGCTGAACTTCGAGAATAAATGATAGTGATCAATATGTTTATAATTACGATAGTAATAAGCCAACTAAGATGCACAGAATCGAATACTTCAAAACCCTTTTTCATCATTCACCTCTAATACGCTTAATAATTTATTGCACCCTTGTAAATATTCTATAGTATTTTAGTGTTAATTAGTATCATTTCTCGAGATTAGCAAGACACTCTGAGTACAAATCGTTGTTCCAAAAGCCTCCTACAACAATTAGCATGCCAGCTAATTACTGTAGTGAAGCTCAATGTCCGTTGCCATTCCATTACTAAGTCTCTAGCCAGAAATCTCTTGCTTCATCTTTTTCGTTAGCTTGTCGAATACTAGCTCATAAGCATGTTTGATTAAGCTGCCCATCATCTCGGATGATACGTCAGCATCAAAGTATATCGAGTTCCAATGGGCCTTATTCATGTAGTAGCCAGGAATTACTCCCGCTACCGTTTCCCTTAACGTTTCTGCACGTTCAGGATCACATTTCATCGTAATAATAGAAGTTCCCTTCGCATCTGTTCCTATCATTGCAAACATCTTTCCGCCAATAAAATATCGATCTGCTTGCCATTCCACTTGATAGTCATATGTAACTCCGGGATGTGCTTGGCACATCAGTTGAAGCCCTTCTTTGTTCATGCTACTGCTCCTCTCAATTCAACTGTACAAAGACTATAAATTCAAGCTCAGAATAATAATAAATCATCCTAACAAAACAACCACTATTTACGCTAATTTTAGCATATATAGTGGTTGTTTTCATGTCTTATACTACTCTAATTGTTAGAAGTCATATTGATCTTCTTGCTGTTTTCTAATAAGTTTGTACGTAGCTGTAAGATTAACCGTATCTTCCACTAGTCGTTCCATTCGAAGGAACACATCATCATTAACTATTTCTTTCTTAACATAGTCTTGATCTTCTATAAAAACATACGTCTGCACAATTTGTGCCTTCATATAAGCTAGTATCGGCTTAAGTTGTTGTTCAGCTACTAAATAGTGTTTAGATGATCCTGCTGTAACGAAAAAGCTTATTACTTTATCACGAAAAGCATTAATCGGCAGTAGATCAAAAATGTTTTTCAATGTAGCTGGAAGGGAAGCTTGGAAAATCGGTGTACCAATCAAAATAGTATCTGCATCCATCAATGCCTTCGTAACAAACGCTGTATCTCCCTCATACTCCAAATAATTACGTCCGTCGCTAAATTGCACATTGTAATCTGCCAAATCAATAAGCGTCCATTCTGCGTCTGGATATTTTGCGCGAAGTGTTTTTTCAAAAACAAGCATTGCCGTTTTTGTTTTCGAGCCTACGATAGAACCAGACAATCCGACTATTTTCATCGTAATACCTCCTATTGGATTGTATATTTTCAGATTATTGTTTTGTGTATTTTCTTATAGCAGGTAAAATTTCTGATGCAATGAGTTCAAGGTTTTTCACGAGTAATGGGAAGGGAACGCCACCAAAGTCCATCTGTGCCATATAACGCTGATGTCCAAACAATTCATACTGATATAGGATCTTCTCAATAATTTGCTGCGGGCTACCAACCATTAATGCATCTCGAACATCTTGTGCTTGAGCAAAATGTTGCTTAGAGAAACCATGTCCATTTACTAATTGCAAACCAAGATTAACACCCGGATATGCTTCGCGCATCGCCACTTGTGAATCTTTGTCTGTAAAGAATAGTCCTGTCGTTGCAACTGGGAACTCTGCCGGGTCAAATCCAGATTCACTTAAAGATTTCCGATAAGCATCAACTGCAATCTTAAAGTTCGATGAAGGTCCACCTAATGTCGCTAGCATCATTGGAACGCCTTGCTTCCCTGCACGAATCGCACTTCCAGGTGCACCACCTACCGCTCTCCATAAAGGCAATGTGTTATGAAGTGGACGCGGTAATACTTCCGCATTTTTTAACGGAGCGCGATACTCGCCTTCCCAATTCACAATTTTATTCTCATTAATAAGCTTTAATAGCTCAAATTTTTCTTCGAATAATCCTTCATAATCCTTCAAATCATATCCAAGTAGTTCAAATAAGCCAACACGTGAAGCTCGTCCAGCTACAATTTCTACACGCCCATTAGAAATAAGATCAATCGTTGAGAAATCCTCGTATACGCGCACTGGATCTGAAGTACTAATAATCGTTGAAGAACTTGTTAATTTTATATGTTTAGTCGCTTGTGCAATCGCACTTAGTACAACGCTATGCGCTTGTGTCGCGAAATATTTTTGATGGCTTTCTCCTACACTAAATACATCTAAACCAAACTCTTCAGCAAGCTTTGCAAGCTCGATAATTTCATCAAGACGTTGCTTTGCTGAGATACGCTCCATCGTTTCTGGATTCGGAATATGATCTCCTAATGTATATAAACCAAATTCAATTCCTTTGCTTCGATCAATACGATATTTTTCCATGTTCCTCTTCCTTTCATCCTGTTATTAGCTCAATTATGCATTATGTATAATTAATTTGATAGTACGCACTTTGAAGTAGTATAGTATACTAAAAGATACTGTAAGGAGAAGATCATATGGAAAAACCAATCGAAGCTTGTAAGGTAGACGATGCATTAGAAATTATTGTTGGTAAATGGAAGCCGAAAATATTATTATTACTTCTCGAACATGGAACTATGCGCTTTAATGAATTACGTCGTCATCTTCCAGGTATTACACAGAAAATGTTGACACAGCAGCTTCGTGATCTAGAGGGAGAATATATCGTACATCGCGAAGTATATGCACAAGTACCGCCCAAGGTTGAGTATTCTATAACAGAGTATGGACGTTCGCTTGATCCGATACTCGATACGATTCATCAATGGGGCTCTGCTCATCTTCTATTCAAAGCTAAGCAAATAGCACAAAAAGTAGCTACTGAGTAATCAGTGCTACTTTTTGTATGGTGCATTTATTCTACTCATTCAATTAATAATTGTACTAAAGTCTAAGATCAATGACTTGCTACATAAGTCTCGATCTCTGTATAGATGTCTACTGGAATTGTATAGTAATACTCTTTACTTCTAATTTCAATCTTTACATACCCTTCAACATCATCTTTACATAACAGCTGAAGCTGGTAATCGTTGAGTTGTACATAATAATTTGGAGCACACTTGAAGTTAGCATCTGATCCACTATTATACTGACTATCAGAGTGGTGATCCCACGCACTAACCTTTAACAGACTAAGTAATTGCTCAATTTCTTCTGGTTCCGTGATCGATGCTGTATTATTCGTTCCTTCAGCTGTATTAATCTCAACTGTAGTAGGAGCGTAGCTAACCATATCACTTAATACAAGTGTAGGTCTATTCATAACAAAGACGAGCATTAAAGCTGCCGTTACTACAATAGTGATCAATAACACTATGGTCAATATACGCTTGTTTTTACTTAGTTTCATTGTAATAGTTTCCTTCCATTCTAAGCCAGCTATTTACCTTGTTGTTACCGAGCGACAATAATACATTACGTCCATTGTATCACTGTTGTCAGCACAGTCCCAAATAAGCGCTTATTGTCAAGAAATCTCCATAGTTTAGCCACTAATGCTCAAATACTTTTGCATGGTGGCAACCGTCCACACTTGCAATCGTTGCTCCATATTAGTTAACTCCATTCGCATCACTCATTATGATTTCTACTGAACATCGAAATCATAATATATGCTGGGATACGGCTCGTTCTTCAATACATAATGCCACCACTCTTTGCTATACGGCTTGAATCCATACTTCACCATAACGTCTTGCAACAATTGGCGATTGGCAGCCTGCTCATCTGTTATAAGCTTCGTCGAGAAATGAGAAATTTCATCCAGCAGATCATAAGGGCTACCCATATCTACTTCCTTCTTAGTATCAGAATAAATTAGCGTCAAATCTACTGTGCTGCCTCGTGAATGTCCTGACTTACTGGATAAATAGCCTGATTTGAACAGAGTCGATTTATCAATATTCGGATAGAAATCTTCCTTCATAGCAATATCATCCGTATCTTTGGACCACGCTAGAAATTGTTGTACTGCTTTGGCTGGACGATACGTATCGTAGATGAGAAGTTGATATCCCATATCCTCTAGCTCATCACTTACTTTCAATAGTGCCTCAGCCATCGCACTTGTGCCAATCGCTAACGGCGCTAAGTAACCATCGATCTGTACTCCAACAAAGTTATAATCACTGTAATAGCGCATCTCAAATTGGGCGGTAGGTACAACTTCATCTAAGTAGACAAAACCTTTTGGTAAATCATCTTGCTTTGCAATGACTTCACTAGTAGCACTATCTTCCTCTGATTTTTCACCGTCAGAGTTTTCTGTATCGATCGTTTCTTCTGTTTCTAGTTCTGAATCTGGATCTGAATTAACATCTAACTTACCGTCTAGTTCTGCCTCTTCTTGACCAGTTAATACTTCCTCAGTAGATTGTTCATCAAGTTGTGGTGGTATACTTTCGTTAGTCTCTTCATTAAGAGTCTCATCAGTTATTATTGGCGTTGGTTCCATTGGCGCAGATAAATCTTCTAGCTCTTTATATGCTGAACAAGAAACAACTATAACACTTAAACAGATAACAATGAGTGCCTTAATATAGTAGACTGTGCTAGTATTTTTCATCATAATTCCTTTTCTGTATGCAGTATTATCGTACTCAAGTTTCTCTTCAATATATCATGTATTCATTCCCCATCGTACCCAATAGAAGATACATTTTTAAGTTATTCTTTAACGTTCCAATTCCACAGCTCAACTTCTCCAAGCTGTTCGCCTTGGATAAAAGTTGCATCCTGTAGCTTCAATAACTCTTTCACTGGTCCAGTCACGACTGCACCGTAAACTATAAATCCATTGTCTTTAAGGTACTTATATTTCTCAGGTAGATGATCAAATCCTAGAACTTGTCGATAATATTTCTCTGGCTTATCTAATAATTTCTCCATATTGGCTAGCATTTTTTTCTCGCTGTCTGCTAATGATTCTGGGGTTATGATCTCACTCCAAGTCATAGAGCTATAACCAACCCCTGACATAAACCCACCTGTTAATCCAACAATTCCGCCCAATGTTATTGATCTAGTGCCAGAACCATAGCTACTCGGTTCATACTCCACAAACTCTCCAGTATAAAGTGGCATCCATACCGTCTCAACATTATAGTCCTTTAGTAAATCTAATAATTGTGCAGCATCCATAAAACTTGTTGTTGAAAATGCTAGTTCTCCTACTGTCCCTTCTGGTAACATCTCTAATGTTTCCCAAACATTCGAATTAGTGTTAGCAATTAATTTTTGATTATTTCGTGGATCTTCTGGTAATGAAAAATGAAGTCTCTTATTCGGTTGCTGATTAGGAAGTGAATATTCTACACTCGATAGGCTACTAAAAAGCCTTTTCGTTACTTCAGCTTCTCCAATAACAATATCCTCATGACCAACACGTTTCAACAAAGGATATGAAAAGGTTTGCGTACCAAATTTCGATATCTTCATATCATCAATTCTAGCAATGTGGCTCCCTTTAACATTAGGCTCTAGCCATTCAACCGCAAGTTGGGTGAAATATTGATTTTCTTCAGCAATTTTTTTTATATCGAGAAAAAGATAAATGGCGGAGCTCCATATCACAAAAACAAAATAGAGCATCAATAAAACACGTACTATTTTCAACGTTAATGTAAATCTAGATTTAAATAATATCTTTCTCTCGAGCTTCTTATTCCACTCTGTCATAATCCCACCCTTTCTGCACTGCGAGCTGAGCTAATCGCTTTCTCGCTCGATGTAACGTCACCTTCACTTGGTCCTCCGTTAGCTGCAAAGCATCCATAATTTCTGCATAACTAAATTGTTCGTACTCCCTAAGATATATAATAGAGCGATAATTTTCAGGTAAATATTGCAATAAATCTTCAAGTTGCTGCGTTAGTTCCTTCTCCAGTAAACTCTCTTCTGGTAATCCATATGGACTTACTGAATCCTCTCTCTTTATAAATGAAGAAAGAATCGGAATTTTTCTAAATCGCTGTTGTTTGCGCCACTCGTCAAGATATACATTTCGTGCTACTTTAAATAGCCAAGCTCGTGCCTCTTAATCCCTGTACGTATGAATATGTATCGTTGCTCTAACGAATGTTTCCTGTGTTAAATCCTCTGCTAAACTTTCAGAACCACATAATTTATATAAATAAAAATAGAGCGCTTTAACATAACGCCTATACAATTTATCCAAAGCATATCGTTTGTTCATAGTGCCCCCTTTCTTCACTATACATTAACACGTTTAATCAACCAAAATGTTACAGTTATTCAAAAAAACAATTAGCCCCATGAAACAAAAATCGTTTCATGGGGCTAATTATATAAATTCTATACGTACTAGATATCAGTTATTACTTAGCAAGCCACTCATTAACACGAGCTTCATTGGCTTCTACCCAATGCTTTGCAGCCTCTTCTGGAGTTGCTCCATCAATGACCTCTACCATAACCTCTGCCATTTCATCTGGCGTCCATTCAAAGTTATTAAGAAGCTCATAAGCATCTGGCTTATCCGTTTCCAAGCCTGTACGAGTCATCGTATGAATTTCCTCTGATTCCCCGAATACACCTTTGGGATCCTCAAGGAATTTCAATTCCATTTTGGCGAACATCCAGTGTGGTGTCCAGCTCGTTACGATAATTGGTTTTTCCGCAGCGTATGCATTTTGCAGCTCCTGAGCCATTGCAGCTGAAGAACTCGCAAGCAGCGTCCAATCTTTGCGTAGATCATACTCATCAAGTACTTTCTCACTAGCCATCATCAGACCAGCACCAGGTTCAATCCCAATAATTTTATGATCAACTAATGAACCGATTGAACCGTCTGTTAGCTCTTCAATGCTAGTAATATCCATATAGGTAGGTACTGCAATTCCAAGCGTTGCACCTTTTAAGTTTGGTCCAAGGTCAACAAGCTTATCTCCGTAACGCTCCATATAATCGGCATGTGTAACTGGCTGCCATGATGCAAGCATTGCGTCAGCACTACCGTCTGAAACTGCGGCAAACATCGGACCTGCGTCAAGCTGAAGCATTTCTACTTTGTAGCCGAGCTTTTGCTCCAAAACTTCCTTCATAACATAAGTACTGGCAATTTCTGAATCCCAAGCAACATAAGCTAATTTAATCTTTTTGTTATCACCAGATTGAGCTCCATTACTACTACATCCTACAAGTAAAGCTACGATCATTACTGCTGCTATCATCCATTTAAAGTTTTTATTCATGTTATTCTCCTTGTAAATCAAGATTTTTTCTTAATCATATGTTGCGTCACTCTGTCTAACAATATTGCCATAATGACTATGACTAGACCGGCCTCGAATCCTACACCTGTTTTCGTTTGCGTGACTGCAGCGAAAACAATGGTACCAATACCTTGTGCACCAATCATTGATGCAATAACGACCATTGAAAGCGAAAGCATAATCGTCTGATTAATCCCCGCCATAATTGTCGGCAGTGCCATCGGCAATTGTAGCTTGAACAATTTTTGAGCGGAAGTTGAACCGAACGCATCCGCTGCTTCAACTAGCTCTTCTGGTACTTGTTGAATACCTAATATAGTTAAGCGAATCGTTGGTGGAATCGCGAAAATAATAGAAGAAATTACTCCTGGAACAACACCAATGGAGAAGAATGTAATCGCAGGCAATAGATAGACAAATGCTGGCATCGTCTGCATGAAATCCAGCAATGGCGTAATTATTTTTTGCATTGTTTTATATTTGGCACTTAATATACCAATGGGTACACCGAGTAAAATGGAAATCAATGCGGCGGTAAGCACAAGTGCTAATGTTTGCATTGCAGGGTCCCAATAGCCAAGATTGACAATAAATAATAAACCAATTAACGCAAAAGTTCCAAGTCTCCACTTAGCAAACCACCATACTAATGCGGTAATGACCACAATAATAATAATCGCAGGTGGTTCACGCAATATAAATTCAAGACCACTTACAACACCACCAATAACGGTTTTCACGAAAGAAAAGAAAAAACCGAAATGTTGCTGCATCCAAGATTCTAATGTTTCAATCCAATTACCTACTGGAATTTTTGGAATGTTCATTGTTGCTCACCTGTCTCTGGAATCATACTACCCGCAAGTGCAGCTAGAACTGCTCCTTTTATTAATATCCCTTTTAACCTACCATCATCTGTAACAACAGCTACAGGCAACCTCGTTCCACCCATAAGCTCGAACAAATCATTCAACAATGTATCCGGGCTAACTTTTGGAAGCTCATGTTGGATAATAGACTCCAGTGATTTACCCTCTTTTACCGCTTGAATCGCATCCTCTGCCGAGATAACTCCGATTAGCTTCATCCCTTTATCAACAATATAAAGGTTGGATACACCTCGGTCTCTCATTGTCTGCAGCGCTACACGTGGACCACGATCAATACTTAACGTTTCTGGTTTGCGCATAATATGAGCAGCTGTAAGTACTTTAGACAAATCGACATCTTCAACAAATCGTTCTACATATTCGTTGGCTGGATTCATAAGAATTTCCTCAGGTGATCCAATCTGGACGATTTGCCCATCTTTCATTAACGCAATCTTGTCGCCAATTCGCAGCGCTTCATCCAAATCATGCGTAATAAAAATAATTGTCTTTTTCATTTGTGTTTGGAGCTCTAATAATTCATCTTGCATATCTTTACGAATTAGTGGATCAAGCGCACTAAAAGCTTCATCCATTAGTAATATTTCAGGATCATTCGCCAAGCCACGGGCCAAGCCTACTCGTTGCTGCATCCCACCAGATAAGGCGTCAGGATAACTATCTGCCCAGCTCATCAACCCGACTAGCTCTAACGTTTTCATTGCCATTTCACGCCGCTCTGCTTTTGGTATGCCCTGAATTTCTAACCCATACTCTACATTTTGAACAATGGTACGATGTGGAAACAGTGCGAATTTCTGAAATACCATGCCCATACTTTTACGTCGGAATTGACGCAATTGCTCCGCATTCATTTTCAAAATGTCCTTATCATTATATAAAACTTCACCTGATGTAGGCTCGATCAATCGATTAAGCAGCCGGACTAACGTAGATTTACCGCTGCCAGACAAACCCATAATGACGAATATTTGTCCTTGCTCTATTTCAAAGCTTGCCTGATTAACGCCAACCGTTAGCTTCGTTTCGCGAAAAATCCGTTCCTTACTCCAGCCCTCATTCAATAATTTAACGGCTCTCTTCGTATCCGCACCGAAGATTTTGGTTAGTTTGTTCACCTTAATTATTGACATCTTATCCCCCTTTATGATCTATCCGATCGCCTTTTTTCTTTTACCATTGTATGGGTTTTGCGTATGCTTGGTCAAAGCCCATATAAGCTAGTAGCGTGCGTACAGTTTTAACTTTACAAACTTTTAGTACAGTTTACTCTGTTTAACATACAAATGGTCTATAATCTGGCACTTTACTTCTAATGAACATAATGCTAAAACTAATTAGTAAGAAGTTGTAGCGTTTCTTATATGTTTATTTTGGTCCGCAGGAGGGCATTTTATTATGAAAGATTTAGAACAGTTGTCAGAAGAGCAACAAGCATACATTAATAAGATCAGACAGCGTGTCATAGAATCTATAGGGAAAAATATGGATTTGTATGGTGTTACACTTTCTATTGGTCATTTGTATGGGAATATGTATTTTAATCGTTCTCCTGTAACTTTGGATGAAATGAGCCAGACTATGGGTATGAGTAAGACATCGATCAGCACTGGGATGCGCACTCTTACAGATTTGAAGATGATTAACAAAGTTTGGGGAAAAGGCTCGCGGAAGGATCTTTATGAGGTTGTTCCAGATTGGCATCAGAACTTTACCGATTATTTTTCTACGAAATGGCGTAAAGCTGTTGAGATCAACTCTTCTGTACTTAAAAAAACTTTAATTGAAATTCAAAATATAAAGCAACAAGAAGCAGATGATGTAGGTTTATGTCAGCTTATTGCGCTCGATGAGGAAAAAATAGTTGATGCATTGAACTATTACAATTGGCTGCTACGCTTAATTGACTCATTCGAAACAGGAGCGATCTTTGATTTTATTCCTAAATCGGAATAAGGGGATAATTCATGAAAAAGAAGCTGACGCAATCTTAACAGCGCCAGCTTCTTTCCTATATTCTATTACCTTTCGCTAAAATGTATAATCACCACGCTTGGAGCACATCTCACACTTTCGTTAATTGCCTATTACGCTTCGTTGCGAAAATTCCAATCACAATGAATATAATCATCAAAACAAAAGTTATCGTTAGCGTCTTCCAGTAATGATTCATATCTACTGTTCCAGTAACAATACCAACGCCATAATTAGCTAGCTTCCAAGGCGTCGAGTGCCAAAATCCGCCAATTATTGAATCAATGACTAACCCAATTGGCAATGCAAAGATAGCCACCGCTAATGCAATACTCGTTTGAAATGCTGCACTTAACGCTACCGTTATGGCCATCACCAATAGTATCCAGACGAAATAAGTACATAGCATCGCAATAAAGTTAGTAGGATTGACTGTCCCATATAGTATAGAAATATAGTACATACTCCCCGCATAACCTAACAATGCGCTTAATATACCGACAATTGAAGCCATAACCCATTTACTCATAAAAATTGCAGTTGCAGAAATAGGGCGTACATAAAGTAATGTTGCAGTACCATTTTGTCGTTCTCTACTAATCGAACCTACAAAGACAGCGACAAGCACAATTAATCCAACGAGCTGAAACTGTCCAGTAGAAGCAACTAATAAGTCTGCTGGCTTAAGCTCGGGAAACATCATCTCAAAGCCTTCAGGCATATTTCCAACAGCAGCCAATATATCACTCATATAATAATTCGTTAAAGGGTCACTTACACCAAGCGATATAAATACGAGTGGGATCCATATTAGCTTGAAGCTACGCAAGCAATCTAGAAATTCTTTTTTCAACAGCGTATTAAATTGCCTCACTCGTACCAGCCACCTTCATAAAGATTTGATCTAAGCTAGCTACTACACGCTCTACTTTAACAATATCCGCTTGGAGAGCAAGTAGGTGTTGCATTATAGTTGTAATGGAAGGAAACTGCTCACTAACATCGACATATACATATACACCTTGTCGCTCAATATTTCTATTCGTACTATTACAGAACGTAGCAGCCGACTGTTCACTCGCAAACTGTATCATATATTTGGACTCTGCATATTTTTGCTGAATATCTATTAGAGTGCCTTGCTCAACGAGCTTACCCTCCTTCAAAAACAGCACCTGGTCCGTCATTTTTTCTGCGTCATGCAATATATGAGTAGAATATAATATCGTCGTTTCCTGCTGCAATTCCTTTAATAGGTCCATAACTTCTTGTCTACCAATAGGGTCGAGTGCCGATACCGGTTCATCTAATAAGAGAAGCTTCGGTTCATGCACAATTGCTTGAGCAATCCCTAATCGTTGCTTCATTCCACCTGAAAATGTCGATGTTTTTTTGTGAATAACTTTACCAAGTCCAACATATTCCAATGTCTTCATACTGCGAGATCTAATTTCTTTCGCTGCTACTCCACTTAGATTAGCCACCATCTCCACATATTCAAGTGCAGTCAACCACGGATAAAACTGTGGGTATTGTGGTAGAAATCCGATCGCTTCACGAATATCAGCATAATTTTCAATGAATACTTTCCCACTAGTGGGATGCAATAGTCCTGTAATCATTGACATCGTCGTAGTTTTACCCGCTCCATTCGGACCAATAAGCGCCGTTGAAGTGAACGGCTCTATCGTAAAGCTCACATTATTCACTACAGTGTTGCTTCCATAATTTTTGGTGAGATTGTCAACTCGAAGTAAACTCATACTTGTCTTCTCCCCACGATAAAGTAAATAATTGAACCGAATAAACCACTCACAAGAATGGCCACTAACCATAACCATTTCGGTCCATTCGTCGCATGGATTCTCAGTAAATCAATAAGCGCAACGATCTGCAGTATAAGTTGAATTCCAATGATCGGGGCAATCAGTGCCCAGGGAATATCGGCAAGTTCTTGCATATTAACCCCTCCTAAAACTTTTTATATCTTCTTGATGCCGATTAACCTGCCTGCTTCACTTCGTTATCAAAGTCTGTCTTATAGTTGTAAATGATGCTTCAAATTAGCGACTATAGCTGTAAATTCTTTATCGTCTTTCAAACTATCGAACATAGGTTGATTACTTACACTGCCAAGCAAATCTCTCTTGATCGACATATCGTCACGAGGTGCTTGCGACCCTATGGTAATGTCTCGAGCAATCCAGTCGTCCAGCAAGTAGTAATATTCATCCCCACGAAGCGAGATTGGAAATACAATGTCACAACATATCCGATAATATTTTCGCAACATCTCTAACGCTTTTTCATTTTTTTGCTGCATAACGTAACCCATTGCCGCCTTCAAATAAAACACTAATCCCGCATTTTCATTTAATGCAGATACTTGAAATACGTCGAGCATTGCCTCAATCCGATGAACGGTTTCATCAAAGTGGCTACTATTATTCGTTTCCATTAATAAACTTTCCGTTGCACTTGAAATAGTACCTAGCATATATTGATACATACTTACTTGTATAATTTCTTTCGCCTTTTCAGCTTGCCCAGTCATACCTAGAGCCGTAGCAATCAACTGCTCCTTACCATAATAAAGACTAACCTCATCACCCAAAGCACGAAGCACTTCCTCAGGTTTACCTGTAAGTAACATGACATAAGCCTTTATCATTTCTGCTTCAAATGCAAGTTTGTAATTTGCACTTAACGAAATCACTCGATCACATAACAGCAACACTCGATCTAATACATCCTCTTTATTTGATGATATCGTATAATAATTCAAATATAGCTGAGCCATTTGTAGCACAAATGGAAAACATGCGTAGTATTCTGATAGTAACTTTTCTATTTCTTGCTGAACCTGCTCGAAGGGCTGCTCGCCAAATTGTTTCGCAAGCTTTGCATATAATTTCTGGGTATGCTCTTTCGTCATTTGAGGGTCGTAGCCTAGTAAAGCATCAATTGAAATATTGAAATATGTCGCTAGCTTTGGTAACAGCGTAATGTCTGGATAGCTTAATCCTTGCTCCCATTTTGAAACTGCTGCTTTAGATACTCCGACATATTGAGCTAATTGTTGCTGCGTAACAGCCATTTCTTTTCTTCTTTGTACCAAAATACTAGAGAATTGAAAATTTTGCATGGTTTCCCTCCTTCTATTTCAATATTAATCCAATACTTGAAGGAATACTAACGAGTATTTGTGTATATTGGTGGTCTAAATCAACCATTGGTTTACTTTTAGTGTGTTAAATACGAGTTCTATTTGATCTTTCTTCATTTTCATACAAATAAAGCCTATCACGCAATCAATCAACATATGACCGCAAATAGACTTTTCTTCACATCGATATATAATATACCTCATCTATATTTTCAATTGCTTCTTATCTAATTTCCCTATAGCCGTATACGGCATTTCATTAACAAAGATAATTTCTTTCGGCATCTGAAAACGTGCTAATCTAGGGCGTAACCAACCATGTAACTCCTCTGTTGTCATTTCAGTGTAAGGGATCAACTGAACATATGCCCGCAATCGTTGTCCAAAGTGTTTGTCTCTTACGCCAATTACTGCTGCAGCATCAACTTCGGGATGTGTAAGCAATATCCGCTCTACTTCATATGGATAGACGTTCTCTCCACCAGAAACAATCATACTATCTACTCTGCCGCATAAATAGTAGTATCCTCTCTCATCTCGGTAACCTAGATCACCCGTCTCTATCCAAGTTGTAGTTCTGCTTTTGCCATTACATTTGTTTCGAACACATAATTGACCTATGCTGCCTACTACTACTTCCCTTTTATGTTCATCTAAAATCTTCAATTGAACTCCCTCAATTTTTCGACCTATCGTACGTGGAGAAGTTCTCAGATCATCCGGCTGAGCGATAACTGTTAAGCCCGCTTCCGAAGTACCGTATAGATTATATAATACATTGCCTAATTGACTAAGCGTTGCTTGGATGAGCTTTGGATTGAGCTCTGCACTGCCTGATGCTATACAAGTAAGAGACTTTAGAGCGTCACTGTTGGTCATCAGCATTTTATGTAACATTAATGGAACAATGGATACGACTTGAACTTGATGTTCCCTGATTAGTTCGCATGCTTTCTCCGCATTGAATCTACACTGAATAACAACCTTCTTCCCAATAGCGCCAAATAGCAGCAGTATAGCTATACCATAGCCATGAAAAATAGGTGTAGCAATATAAACGGTATTATAATTAATAATTTTCAATCGAGATAATAAAGCCGCAAAAGGGTCTAAATAATTGAATAAGGAAGGCTTATGCATAGCCTCCTTGGCATTCCCCGTCGTTCCACCAGTTAATATAACAAGCTTTCCTGAACTAGTACGGTAACGTTGCTTCTGTCCATATTCCGTTGTAGATAATAAATTATTAATTGCAGGATAGACGTCATTGTAACTTAATAATTTGGCTTTCTTGTATGTAGATTGTTCAATGATTAGGCTTAGTTCATGGTCATAGATAAGCAGGTCAAAATCTTTATGATCCAATAGATTATGAAGCTGCTCCTTACTAAATTCTGTATTGAGCAAATATAGATCAGCACCAGAATATGAAACGGCATAGATCGCTTTCACCAATGAAGTATGATTTCTACACATAATCCCGACTTTTTTGCCTTTTGCAAGCTGAAAATGTTCTCTCATAGCGAACGAAAGCCTGCTGGATTGTGTGAATAATTGATGATACGTTAATGTCTCTTGCTCATCGGCAATAGCAATTTTTTCACCATAAGTTTTAGCTGAAAAAGAGAGCAGCGCCATTAGATTCACACCGTATTTATTAATATTGGAAAATAAACGAAAAATCGATATAGGAGAGACGAGTTTGATCTTATACAATACATAAAACAATTTATATATTCTCATTTCTTATCTCCATTATTCTTAATCATCATTGGAATGAAGTATTCCCACCATCTTCCAAGCAGGATAGAGGCAAGCTGTCCAAAGATTAACCACCATGGTTTGTATGTCTTCTTCTTTGTATACATACTGCTGCAGATGATCGCTGCCGCATGTTGTGGAGACATTGCGGGAGACTTTTCATAAGAAACGGTTGGTACAATCATAGGTGTTCTAACTAAGGGAAGATAGATTGAGGTGGTCATAATACCACTGTTGTTAAGTTCTGGAGCAGCAGACCGTAGCCAGATATCAAAAGCAGCTTTCGATGATTGATATGCCGCCCAATGGGGTAAAGGGTATAATAATGTATTTATCGTGGAAATATTAATGATTTGCCCTTGTTTTTGTTCTAAAAGTGGTTGAATAGCTAGAATAAGCTCCACTGGAGCAAAATAGTTGATCGCCATCGTACGAGTAAAATCATGGAATCGGTTCAATGATTGCAGTATCGGTCGTCTAATCGAATGTCCTGCATTACTAATGAAGAAATCAAGCCCGTTTGTAAGTTGATGTAGAAACGATATTACCCGCTCCCTGTCCTCATCCATTCGTAGATCAGCAGGGACAGCTGTTACCGTCGCCTCGTTCATTTCAATTTTTTTCTTCATAGATAGCAGCTTTTCTTCACGTCTAGCTATTAGTATTAGATGAACCTGTATATCAGCTAACATATAAGCAAGTTGTTCGCCAATTCCAGAACTTGCCCCTGTTATAAGAATCGTTTTCCCTTCTAATTCTCGTTTTAGCTTCTGCCGATTAAGAGTTGTTCGTGGAAACATGATATGTTCAATAAAACTATAGCTATGCATATAGACTCCTTTCGAACCGAAGGAAAGAATTTAGTCACTAAATACTTCGCTTAATACTTTCTCTCTATTTTCAAGAAAACGTCTAGTAATAATATAGTGCAATGTATCTTCATAGCGAATATTCGTTACCGGTTGCGCATCAAAATTCAATATTTGTGCATTGGGATATCCAAGTAATATCGGAGAATGCGTAGCAATAATAAACTGAGCATCATTCTCCATCTCTTTAATAATTCGTAGTAATGCCAACTGTCTTGCCGGCGACAGGGCCGCCTCTGGCTCATCCAGTATATAAAGCGCCTGTTTACCAAACCGATGGCTGAAAAGAGACAGAAATGCTTCCCCATGTGATTGTTCATGTAAGGAGCGACCACCATAATGACGCAAACTTGCTGGCATTGTATCAAGATGTGAAGCGAAATGGTAGAACGTTTCAGCTCGCATGAAAAATCCATTTGTAACTTTAGGCATCCATGATAATCGCATATGATCACCTAAGACGGAGTGTGAGGCATCAACCTCATAATTATTATTTTTGCTTCCACCCGCCGTATTGAAACCACACTGATAGGCCATTGCTTCAAGAATTGTTGACTTCCCTGATCCATTTTCGCCAACTAGGAAAGTTACATTTTTTTCAAACTTAAGTGATACCAAACTTTTTATCGCTGGAATGTTAAAAGGATAGTTATTGATACCGGTTTTATTAATAATTTCAAGGCTATGTAAAAACATATGATCACCTCTTGGTTACATTTAAAGTTGCATTAATAGTTGCATCCTGTGAGATCGACTATTACAGCTCTTTTTGCATCGTTACATGAGGGATGTTTTCTTCTAAAAACACGTCTGATATAACGGAGTAGCCTAGTTTTTCATAAAAGGGCTGTGCATGTACTTGCGCACCTAATCTCACGCTACTGAATTGCTTTTCGCGTGCTATCGTTTCCAATGCTTCCATAATGCATGTCCCTACACCCATACCTCTTACTCGTTGCAGTGTACATACACGTTGGATTTTACCGATACCATCTTGATTGCTAATTCTGCCAGTACCAACTGCCGCTCCTTCATGCAGGACAAGAATATGTGTACACTTTGCAGAAAGTTCATCATAGTGATCTTTCTCAATCTCAACATCTACACCTTGTTCATCCACAAATACTTTGATTCTAATAGCAAGTGCTTCATTCAATTGTTCAATCGTTTCTACTTTAATCCAATTCATCGTCGATTCCTCTATCTCTAGCTTCATATTCGATGCCGAATAATCTTCCTGCATCACTTCGTTATCAAAGTCCGCTTTCTGAACTTCCTCTTCTAGTTTAACACAGATAATATGTCTTTCCTTATCCAATCTAGACTATCTATTTGGCTCCATTTATAGAGGCTAGGACAAAAGGTTTTTAACTAATGAAAAAACCGAACTATTATGCAGTGCACCCCAATTGTTAGACACAGTCTAACAATTGGAGGTGCATTTTTTTATGGCCAAATTTAGTCGAGAAGATAAATTAGATGC
>NZ_JBXCIX010000004.1:0-589691 GCF_056786375.1 Paenibacillus sp. Y930
GAAGTACCCAAGTGGTTCAAGGGGACCCTCTGCTAAGGGGTTAGGCTGCGCAAGTGGTGCGTGGGTTCGAATCCCACCTTCTCCGCCATTTTTACTCTGGCAAACATCGAAAATATTACAAAGATATTAAAGTAAATGAAATATCATAATAATATAATTCATGTTTTGAAAGAATAGCGGTAAAATGCTAGATTTGTATTACATAGTAAGGCCCGTTGGTCAAGTGGTTAAGACACCTCCCTTTCACGGAGGTAACAGGGGTTCGAGTCCCCTACGGGTCACCATTAGCCGTTGTAGCTCAACTGGTAGAGCAACTGACTTGTAATCAGTAGGTTGGGGGTTCAAGTCCTCTCGACGGCACCATTTTTTTGCGGAAGTGGCTCAGCGGTAGAGCATCGCCTTGCCAAGGCGAGGGTCGCGGGTTCGATTCCCGTCTTCCGCTCCATATTTACGGGATGTAGCTCAGCTTGGTAGAGCACCTGGTTTGGGTCCAGGGGGTCGCATGTTCGAATCGTGTCATCCCGACCAGTTTATTACAGTCAACTCTTTAGCATTTTGCTAGAGAGTTTTTTTGTGCTTTTTTATTACTTATCAAGATCTGATTTTTGAGGTAATAACGCCTCTCCTGTTCGCTAACATCCAAATAGTAGCTAATTTATCTAATTAGCGCATCGTATGTCCGTTCGTTTTTCGTTAAGCTCTGCTTTTGCTTTGAATGATAATGATTGTATGAAAATTACCCGAAATGGGTAACTTAACTCAATATATCGAATAGAAATAAAAAATCTATAGGAGGAATTGTTCGTGAAATCTAGTATGAGGATAATAGTTATGCTATTGGTACTCTTATTGAGTGCAACAGCACAGTTTTCGTCTGAAAAGGTGTCTGCGGCTGAACAAGATAAAACGCATCATTTTGGATTTAAGAAAAGTGTTGATGAGAAGCTACCTTCGATTCAAGAGGAAGGCTTTGCCCATATTATTGAGAAGAATAACGCTTTATTTCTTGGTAATACATCGAAAAAGGCGCTATACCTTACCTTTGATAATGGATACGAGAATGGTTTTACTACACCGATACTCGATATCTTGAAGGAAAAACAAGTACCAGCGGCGTTTTTTGTTACGGGTCATTATATTCAAGATCAACCTGATCTTATTAGGCGAATGGCTAAGGAAGGACATATTATTGGCAACCATTCATGGAGTCATCCTGATATGACGACGATGAGCAACGATCAGATTAGACAAGAGCTGGCAAAAGTCAAAGACGGTGTAGCTCAGTTAACAGGTCAATCCATGATGAATTACTTACGGCCACCAAGGGGCATATTTAACGATCGTGTACTAGCAATTAGCCATGAGGAAGGATATATAAGTGCCTTTTGGTCACTTGCCTATAAGGATTGGGAAGTGAATAAGCAAAGAGGTGCTGATTATGCTTATCAACAGGTGATGAAGCAGATTCATCCTGGTAGTATTATGCTTATTCATTCCGTATCAAGTGATAATGCAGGAGCGCTAGCACGTATTATTGATGATGCAAGAGCAAAGGGATATACATTTGAAAGCTTAGATCAGCTAATGGCTGAAAGATTGTTAGAAATTTTTTTTCCCTAGAAGTTTAGGTTCAAAGAGCAGGTTTTTGAACTACCTCAAGAAGTAATGGATAGATTAGCATGAAAAACTTATAGGTAAGATACAAGGAGCCCCTCTAGTCCACGTTAATGGAATAGAGGGGCTTTAATGTCTGGAATAAAAAAGTTTGCTCCTTATGTCGTTGGCTGCTTGGCAAAGAAATGGGTGAGTGCCTTATACACTTCCCCTTTATCCTTAATGACAGAAAATTTGAACTTTTTATTTGAAATATGTTTATATGCACTCATTAGCGTACTATTCCGATTGTACTGATTAATCTCACCGTAGCCAAACATATTACTTACTTCCATGAGCTTCTCAATTAACCGTACACAGCGTTCATTGTCTGAGGTAAGATTATCACCGTCTGAGAAGTGGAAAGGATAGATATTCCATTGTGCAGGCGCATAACGTTGCTCAATAATATCAAGCACACGTTGATAGGCTGAGGAGCAGATCGTACCGCCACTTTCACCACGAGTGAAAAATTCCTCTTCGGTTACTTCCTTCGCTTCCGTATGATGAGCGATATAGACAATCTCTACATGCTCATACTTACGTCTTAGAAAACGACTCATCCAGAAGAAATAGGAACGTGAACAGAATTTCTCGAAAGCGCCCATACTGCCGGACACATCAAGAATTGCAAAAATAACGGCATTGGATTGGGGCTTTACAATTTCTGTCCATGTCTTATAGCGTAGATCATCTGGTGAAATACCGCCAATACCTGCTTTACCCTCATTAGCATTGCGACGTAAATTTTCGAGCAGTGTACGTTTCTTATCGATATTGGACATAATCCCTTTCTTGCGTATATCATGGAACACAATTTCGGTTGTTTGCATCTGATCCTTCTGCTTCTGTTCCAAATTAGGGAGCTCCATCTCATCGAACAGCATATCCTCTAGCTCATCAATACTGATCTCAGTATCAAATACATCTTCGCCGGGTTGGTCTCCAGCGTCCTGTCCTTTACCTGGTTTTTTGCTAAGCTGTGGATCTACACCAAGTACATCACCAACCTGAGAGTCTCCATCACCTTGCCCGACATGTTGCTTCTTGTTGTAATTATAGATGAAATGAGCTTCATCTAGGCTCTTAATAGGCACTTTAACGGTGCGGCGACCATCAGATAAGATGATGCTTTCATCAGATACTAGATCAGGTAAATTATTTTTAATCGCTTCTCTAACACGCTGCTGATGTCTTGCTTGATCATTATAGCCTTTACGATGTAAGGACCAATCCTCACGAGATACGATAAATAGGGGCTGCTGTTGCATCGTTATACACCTCATTTCTGTATCCACATTACTATGTATACATTGTATGCAAAGCTTAAGCATGTATGATGAAATGTTCATGTTGGAATTTACAGAGGAGAGGACAATAGCAATTAGCACAACTTACTAATCCTGAGCTTGCTGAGCGATCGATTGAAGTAGTATTCATATGGCATATGGTATCTTTCTAATTATTGGATTAGTGAAGAGAAGAAGGCTGAGTAATAATAGTGGAGTTAATTAAGAAGGGGCAGTTCCTCGTCATTGTGCTAATGACATGGAACTGCCCCGTTTCTTGTCTGCAATAAATACTATGAGAATTTGAACCAGCTTAAGTCAAACTGACTACCTGGCAAGAAGACGAAGGTTACCGTTTGTTTGCCTTTAATTGCTTCTAGCTCATACTCATTTACCGTATAGTCGTCTGAATAACTGAACTCTACTAGCTGCTTACTATCGCCATTGTCACCGCTGAACAAAATAGTAATTGTATTTTTATCAATTGGTGAATGTCCACAGATCGTTAGCTTTGATGTACCCGCTTCGCCAAAGTCCATATCCTCGAAAATAATCGATACATTGTTACCAATATTTTCAATAGACTGCTCTGTAATTGTGAAGGAGTCACCGTAAAGATGATTATGATCTAGCGCACACAGCTGTTCGAAAGCTTTATTAATTTTCGTGAACTGTAATCCTTTCAAATGGATTTTACGGTTCAACACGATAGCAAATGAAGTGACGCCTGTAAGTCGTTTGCCAAGCTGATACGTTTCTGGCTGATAGACGTTCCAAATCGTTTCCTTATGATAAGGCACAGTTGCGAGCAATGTTGATTGCGGTTCATGTGGATGGCCTTCCCATAGATCCATCGTGAATGGTTCACCATCCAACGAGAACACAGGCAATGTCACTTCATTAGTGCCATAGCTACCAAAATCAATTTTATCGAAGAAAATAATACTTTCGCCTTCACGAGCTGTAGCGACTCCACGCTCATTACCATTCGTTAGATTAGAGCTTTGTTCATTGTGATAGCCTGCAGAAACGAAATCATATGGGTTAATAAAAGCTTGACCCAATCCGGAGATACTGAACTCCATAAGCGAATAATGTTTAATCGACTCCGAACCATTCATCGTTCCACAGCGAATATAAAGTTCACCATCACCTAGAGCGGTAATAACAGCTTGATGACCATTCGTTTCAAGTGTTGCCATATTAGCATCTACACCGGCTACGTTCGTAATTCTCCATTGAACGTCTTGATGCGTAGCGTTGCTCGGATGGATTTTCACTTGAACAGGAACGGATTGCTTCTCTGCATTAAGCTGATTACCTTGTGGACAAATAATCTCGATTTTTCGAACAGGAATATTATCTGAAGCAACGTCTACTACAGTATGATCGGCCTGCTGCTGAGGAGCATAGGAATAAAGTGAAGAATGTTCCTCAGTATCGCTTGTCTGTTCAGGTGCGACAGCTAACAATGTCAGCTCATTGCTCGGCAAGCTATTAGCTTCAGCACGAACTTTAATCTCACCAGGCTCTAGTGTACTAGCAATAATAGCAAGTAGCTTACCACTGAACATAAGACGATTCGTACCTTTGTAGCTATCATAATCTGTGCTATCGCCGTTATCTAAGCCAACAAGTCTTCCAGCACCTTCAACGGTAACATGAACGCGATTATTTGCATTCGCAACTGGCTGACCATGCTCATCGGTCGCGGAAATTTCGACAAAGATGAGATCTGAGCCATCCGCTTGTAAAGTTTCCTTATCAGCAGTTTGCACAAGTGCTGTTGCATCTCCGAATGAAGCTTGACTATCAGTCGCAATAATGTTGCCTTGTTCATCGTAAGCAATAGCTTTCAAAATACCTTTCGTATAAGGAATTTGCCATTCACCTAATAGCTGTACACCATGCAGATGATCGATATCGTATACGCCTTGCGATACATCATTGAAAAACAGCTCGATTTTCGGTGCATTAGAGCAAACACGGACATCGATTAATTGACCTTCTGAGAAATCCCAATACGGGAATATATGAACCATCGGACTTACTTTATAGTTGGTCCATTCCGCTTGGTAAATGTAATATGAATCCTTTTTGAAGCCAGCAGTATCTAGCTGTCCAAAGTAAGAGTTTTTCGTATGGTAAGGAGTAGGCTCACCGATATAGTCAAAGCCTGTCCATATAAATTGACCTAATGAGAATGTTGCATCACGATCTGCTGTAATACAATATTCCGTGTTTTTGGCTCCCCAGCTAGTCGAGCTATTGCCAAGTGCTGAGCATTGCTCATCATCATCAGCTAAGACAGACTGTGCTAGCGGGAAGTGATAAATGCCTCTACTTTGCACGGTCGAAGCTGTTTCGCTTCCATAAATGATCCAATCAGGATGTTCTTCATGGTGACGGTCGTAATATTTCTCTGCATAGTTATAGCCAGCAAATGTCACGATATCCGCACATTTCTGAGCATTTTCCCAAGGCATATAGTTCGATCCAATCGTTACGACAGCATTTTTCCGGGGATCATGAAGCAGTACCTCATCTAATAGCTCCTGAGTAAGCTCCTGACCGCGTACATTAGCATGTGTATCGTAGATCTCATTACCAATACTCCACATCAGCATGCTTGGACGATTACGATCTCGACGAACCCAGCTAGCGATGTCCTTTTGCCACCACTCTTGATAGAATCTCGCATAATCATAAGGATTTTTCGGTCGCTCCCACATATCGAATGCTTCAGATACGATAAGAACACCCATTTCATCGGCTAATTCCATTAGCTCGACAGCAGGCATATTATGAGCGGTACGAATGGCGTTAACGCCCATTTCCTGCAATAGCGTAATTTGGCGACGCAGTGCAGTTTTATTGACTGCAGCACCTAGACTACCAAGATCATGATGCTGACATACGCCATATAATTTCACATGACGATCATTAAGGAAGAAACCTTTATCACGATCAAATTCTATTTTGCGGAATCCGAAGTTTTGTGTTTCTAAGTCCGTGCTAGCGCCATTAACAAGCAGCTCGGTTTGAAGTCGATACAGATTAGGGGAGATCACATCCCATAGTTTTGGCTCGCTTACAGACATATTGCAATTAACCGTTATCGTCTGGCTAGCTTCAGCAGCAATAACAATTTCTTGCTCAGCAATGATCGCATTGGCAGCATCAATAATTTGATGACGAACTTTATATGTAGCTGTGGTATCAAGTTGCTCAGAGAACGTAAACTCAGCATCAATAGCGACTGTCCAGACAGTTCCACTTTGCTCAGTAGTAATATAGATTCCTTCGGATACGATATGGTTTTTCGGATACGATTTCAGCCATACATTACGATAAATACCTGCGCCTGAATACCAGCGAGAGTTGGGTGATTGATGAATGACTTGAACATAGATTTCATTGTCGCCAACGATTAAGTATTGTGTAATATCAAGCTCAAAGCTAGAATAGCCGTTTTTCCATGTGCCAACCTCTCGTCCGTTGACAAATAAAGTGGAGTCCATGTAGACGCCTTCAAAGTAAAGTGATGTTATCGAATGTGAGTCAAGCTCTTTTAAGTGTAGCGTTTTGCGATACCAGCCTTCACCATTTTCATATAAATTATTCGAATCATAGATTAGCCAATCATGAGGAATAGTTACCGGCATCCAAGCGAATCCACCAGCAACGACTGTTTCTAAATTAGTATGTAGTGGCTGTTTCGTAAAATACCAATCATTGTTAAATTTTATTTGTAAACTCATATGTGTCTAGCTCCTTTAACGAAAAAAGTAATTTAGTACATGAATACATGTTCAAAAGTTCTAAAACTAATAAGTAAACATCTGGAACGCGTATGACATAAGTTAGTCCACTATGAAATCATAGCATGTAAATAGTTTTTTCTCTATGGTTAGAACTTTCTTTATACTCTAAAAAGTTAACATAAAGTGTTCTAAATATCGACACGGAATTGAGCATAGAACATCACGATCTACTAGTATGAGATAAGCACATGATGGTACACTAGAGCTAGGAAAAATTATTAGAATAAAATGTATGAAAGGATGACGGCATTGAAAATTTTTCATACAGCAGACTGGCATCTCGGCAAAATAGTACAAGGTGTTTATATGACGGAGGATCAAGCGTATGTGCTTGATCAATTTGTTAAGGAAGTGGAAGAACAGCGGCCTGACGTCGTTATTATTGCAGGTGACCTATACGATCGAGCAGTTCCTCCGACTGAGGCAGTAGATCTACTGAATGATATATTGGAACAGCTAGTACTGAAACTGAAAATTCCTGTACTTGCGATCGCAGGTAATCATGATAGTCCTGACCGTATTGATTTTGCTGTAAAATTAATGGAGCGTAACGGATTGTATATGAGTGGACAACTACGTTACCCGATAGAGCCAATTATTATGCACGATGAATACGGGGAAGTACATTTCTATCTTATTCCGTATGCTGATCCTGCCATTATTCGTTATCTAATCGGTGATGAATCCATTCGTTCGCATAATGATGCGATGGCAGCAATCGTAAGTCATATTAAAAGCAATTGGGACCCAACTGCAAGACATATACTTATTGGACATGCCTTTGTTACGCCTTATGGTGAACAAGAGCATAATACAAGCGACTCGGAGCGTCCTTTAGCAATTGGTGGTGCGGAATATGTAAACGCACAGCTATTACAGGATTTTGATTATGTCGCGCTTGGGCATTTGCATCAAGCACATCATGTTGGTACCCCGCATATTCGATATGCTGGATCGCTGTTGAAATATTCGATCTCTGAGGAGAATCACTATAAAGGTTATATCGTCGTTAATCTAGCTGGTCAAGAGGTTACGACTGAGAAAACATTACTTGAACCAAGACGAAATATGCGCCGTGTTGTTGGAGCTATTGCTGATATTGAACGGCATTCGATTAATGATGATTACGTCTATGTGACATTAACGGATGAAAATCCCGTACTGTTTCAGATGGAAAAAATTCGAGCTGTGTATCCGAATGCGATGCATGTCGATCGAATTGCCTCCCAGCGCCGTAATTCCGAGGACAATCAAGAACGGGCGACTAGCGTTATGAAACAAGAGCTGAAGCCTTTGGAGCTATTTGCAGCCTTCTATGAAGAGGTGAGAGGTACAGAGTTAGCTGCCGAGAAGCGGGAACGATTTGCCCAGGCGTATGAACAGATGATGCAGGGGAGTGAGCAATAACGAATGAGACCATTAGAATTAATATTAACGGCATTCGGACCTTACCGTGAACGTGAGGTTATTGATTTTCTAGAATTGCAGGATCATCGCCTCTTCGTAATATCCGGCAATACTGGAGCGGGGAAAACAACGATATTCGATGCGATCTGTTTTGCGCTGTATGGCACTGCAAGTGGCGAGGATCGTGCGGAGATACGGATGCTGCGTAGTCAATTTGCCGATGAGGCAGTTCATACATCAGTAGAGCTACGCTTTATGGTTAAGGATAAGCAATATCGCGTATTACGGCAAATGAAACATCGCAAAGGTAACAATAAAGGCGAGACCGGGGAAAAGATTGAGCTATATGAAGTAACGGCTCAAGGAGAAGTACCAGCTGTCGACCGTTTCATTATACGTGATGTCGATATGAAGCTTGCTAACATTATGGGACTAACGAAGGATCAATTTAGTCAAATTGTAATGTTGCCGCAAGGAGAATTTCGTAAATTATTAACATCTAGTACGGATAACAAGGAAGACATATTGCGGAAAATATTCCGTACGGAAAGATTCGATCAGCTTGAACAAATTGTTGGTAATCAATATAAGGCGATGCAGGAGCAATATCGGCAGCAGCAAGGATCACAGATCAATACGATCTTGCATATTGCTGAGCAACTGCCATTACGCGAAGACTCCATGCTAGCAGCTACATTCGCTCAGGAGCAACGTAATGTGTTTCAAGTGCTAGAAGGATTGCTAGATGAGCAAGTCTATTACGAGGCTGAGCAGCAACGTCTGGAAGCGCAGAAGATTATCCAAGCTGAGCATCTTTCTGGAGCAAGACGCGAGCTGCAAGAAGCTGAACAAACAAACAGTAAGCTACATGAACATATGCAGAAGCAGCAGGAGCAGCTTAGTTTGCTTGAGCAGCAGACGCATTATGAGGCAGTTCAAATAAAAATTCGACGTGGCGAGCAAGCATTATTTGTATCGGCATATGAAGCGCGTTATGAGCGAGCTTGCAAGCAACTTCAAGAGCGTCAATTACAATGTGTGCAGCAAAAGAAGCAGCTAGTCGAGGTAGAGCAGCGGGCAGCAAGTGTGCAGCTGCGTTATGCAAAGCAGGAACAAAAACAGCAGGTAAGAAAACAAGTAGAATTAGAGCTACATGAATTGCAGCAGCTATTACCGATTGTACAGCAATATGGTCAATCTCAGCAGCAACTAGTCGAGGCGCAGCAGGTTGAAGAGCGGAGCAGCCAAGTACTTCAAGAGCTAGATGTGTTTGTTCTTCAAGGGAAAGAGCAACGGCTTCAATTACAGAAATTATTGCAAAATGTTGATGATTATGGGCAGCACTCACTTCAGTTGCAGTCTGCGATGAGTGAAGTTGAGCAACAAGGCAAAATAGTAAGTAAAATGCTGGAATATACTAACGAATTACAGCAGCTGGAAGGAAAAAAAATAGCGATTCGTGAATATGCACAACTAGCTTTACAGGAGCTACAGCAGCAGGAGCAATTATGGATTGAAGGTCAAGCTAGCGAGCTTGCTCGTCATCTTCACGATGGTCTTCCTTGCCCAGTATGTGGTAGTGGGGATCATCCGCATAAAGCGAAACCATTAGTGGAGATGCCAACTCGAGCTCAAATCGACGTATATAAAGCGAATCATTTGAAGCGTGAGCAAGAGCTATTATTATGGCAGGCTCAGCGCTCTGCAAAGTATGAGCTATTAGAGCAGCAACTAACTGGTTTGGAATCTTCCTTGCAGCAGGAGCTGAAGGCATTGCTGAAGGGTGATGCGCCGGTTGAATTACAACTGCAACAAAGATTAGAGAATGAGCAGCAGCAACTGCGTGTAAGCTGGAAGCAACTCAAAGAGCAACATGATCAATTACGAAGTAAGCTAGAACTTGCAGAGCAGCAGAAGCAGCAATTGCAGCTATTAGAACAGGAGCTTGAGCGCAAGGAGCAACAGAGAGTTCAATATCAAGATAAACTTCAGCAAGCTGCTGTACATAAGGCGACGCTAAGTACAAAGCTTGAGCAGTTAGAATTGCGTGTGCCGGTAGATCTGCGAAACGTTAGTAGCTTACAGATGCAATTAGTAGAAAAGCAGCAATTACTCGCAACACTTGAGAATGAGTGGAAGCTGGTAGTAGAGGAAAAGGCTGAAGTAGAACGGCTAATGGCAGCAGCTACCGCTCAAGTGGAGCATACTATGCAAAGCTTAGCCGGCGACGAGCAAGAGCTAACTATTAGTGATGCGGAATTCAAGCAGCAATTAGTGGAAGCGGGCTTCGCTAGCCAGGATCAATATAGTGCTGCAAAGCTATCGAGAGATGAGCTAGAACAAATGACGTCATCCTATACGGCATATCGTGATCAGCTTACTAGACTCGCTACGCAATTAGAGTGGCTAGAGCAAACGATTGCAGGCAAGCAAATTGTCGACTGTATTCCATTACAAGCGAAGCTAGAACAGCTACAGCAGCAATTTGAAGTACTCATTACAATGGAAAGTCAAACTGTCCACTATTTACATGAAATTAAGCAATATATCATTAAGCTGCAAAGTAATAATGGACAATTACAGGAGCTTGAACAGTCGTTGGCGATTACTGCTGATCTATATACGACAATGAAAGGCGATAACCCGCTGAAGCTATCTTTCGAACGATATATTCTTATTGATTATTTAGAACAAATTATCGAGATGGCGAATATCCGACTAGCTGCGCTATCCAATGGGCAGTTCGAACTTAGGCGTAGTGATCGACTAGAAACACACGGCAAGCAAAGTGGGCTTGGGCTTGATGTGTACGATGCCTATACGGGTCAAAATCGTGATGTCAAAACATTATCTGGTGGAGAGAAGTTCAATGCTGCATTATGTCTTGCTTTAGGAATGACCGATGTTATTCAATCTCATCAAGGTGGAGTTTCGATTGAAATGATGTTTATCGATGAAGGATTCGGTTCATTAGATGAGGAGTCTTTGCAGAAAGCGATTGCTACCTTAATTGATTTACAGCGAGCAGGTCGAATGATTGGAGTCATTTCACATGTTCAGGAATTGAAGGATGCATTACCTGCATGTTTAGAAGTATCGAAAAATCGCGACGGACATTCTCAGACTAGATTTATAGTGAAATAAAGAAAGACTCATCAATCTCTCACAAGGAGAGTAGATGAGTCTAACGATACCATTGCTACTTATAAACCTGATACAACGATTGAAAAGACGAAAAATATAAATCCACCGACTACTAATAGACCATTGAAAATTGTACCTAAAATACCGAAAATTTTACGGCGGTTTTTCATAAATAAACTAATAACTCCAAAGATTAGTCCAATGAAGCCGAAGAATCCTGAACTGAACATTAGCAATACACCAACAATGATCCCGACAAAGGATGGAGGGAAACCACCATCACTATTCAAAATTAGTTTTTCGATATAGGTTGGATCACTCATTAGTTCAAGATCTGTTATGCTTAATGATGATATACCAGAGAACATAACGATAAGCCCGATAACGATTACGAGTATTGAAACTAATGAGAAGATAAAGCTCGTAATACCAAGACCAGAATGCTTCAAAGGTTGAATGGGACCTGATGGTGGCGCTCCATTCGGATACTGCGAATGATTATACTGCCCAGAAGCATTATTTCCAGCGGCTGGATCATATGTTTGTGAATACTGTGGTTGATCACCAGTTGCATACGCTGTAGGAGCAGCATTTTGTGCCCCAGCATGCTGAAGCTCTTGTGAAAGGTTCGGATTGAACGTTCCAAATGCTTTGAACGACTTCCCTTGTGACGGTGTTACTTGCTCCGAAGTTTTCTCAGATGATTGTGAGGGTTGATTGTCATTACTCGGAGAGGGGCTAGATTTTGATTGGTTATTCTCTTCCATAACAAACTCCTTAAACTTTTTTTATTTTCTTCTGTTGACGAAACTTCTCGTAAATAAAAAGTAGCATCGAAAGCATAAGCTTTAAACTAGTTTTTACTATTATACAATAAAAATGAACAGGATGATGATAATGTTTAGAAAGTACTTTTTAATTGGGGCAATATTTGCAGCAATTGCTATAGCATTGGGGGCATTTGGCGCACATGGATTAAAGGAGATTGTGTCTGAACGGATGCTGCAAAATTTTGAGACAGGTGTTCGTTATCAAATGTATGGTGCTTTAGGATTAATGCTTATTGCACTCGCATCTACAGTTGTAAAAGATTATAAAAAGCTAGCTACCGGGGCAATGTTAATTGTCATTGGGATCATTATTTTCAGTGGTAGTTTGTACATAATGGCTTTAACGGGAGTGACGATACTTGGAGCAATTACACCAATTGGCGGTGTGTCACTTATAGCTGGATGGAGTTTTGTCATATGGGGAATTGTAGTAAATAAGGTAGACTAACATTTTTTTCTATGTTATTTGACATATTTCGATTATAATGGTGTATGTAGTGTGCTCATTAATATAAATCCACAGCGAGATGAATTGAGGGATTACAGTTGTTGAAGCGAAAACAGTTTAATTGGTTGGAGCCTTCGCTAGTTTCAGGCTATCTCATTGTTCTTTCCTTTGCTTGGATAGTCATCGCGATGTTTGGTCTAAATACGCTGAAATATCAAGTTATACTTGGCACAGTTGGAGCAGTTCTAATTACGACTGCGATTATACTGCTGCTTCGCTCTAGAAGAATAACATCAACTAGAAACTTTCATGAATCAATTGTAAGTACACTGTTTCAATCTAATGCCGTTGCCTTAACATTAATTAATCATGACGGAAATATTATTGAATTGAACGATACTTCCGCACATATGCTTGGTTATGAACGAATTGAAGAATTAATCGGGAAACCAATTATGAATGTTATTGAGCAATCCAGTCAAGAATCCGTAATGGAAGCATTAGAAAAGGTTAAAGAGGGCCAAATAGAAAAACTTAATATTCATGTTTTGCACCGATCGTCATTCCCTTTAGAGATTCAAATTAGCTGTGAGCCTGTTATCCAGCATCACAAAGTCATTGGGTCCTTAATTGTAAGTCATGATCTGAGTGATCATAAACGAAACTTAGAACGTATTCGCTATATGGCTTATTACGATGATATGACTGGTTTACCAAATCGTACATTATTTCAAATTAAATTAGATGAATGGCTAATGCGAGCAAAAGAAGATCAGCAGATGCTAAGTGTGTGTTACATAGATCTTGATAATTTCAAACTTGTAAATGCTTCATTCGGCAGAGAGTATGCTGATCTCATGCTGCTACAAATGGCGGATCGATTGAATCGATTATTATCTCCTAATGATGTTGTAGCAAGATTAGAAGGTGATGCTTTTGCATTGCTTCTGAATGAAATTGATAGTATCGATCAATTATTAGTAAGATCACAGCATATTCTAGATGTTATTAGTGAACCGTATGATTTGAAAGGTGTACCTGTACATATGGGAGCTAGTATGGGAATTGCCTTGAATCTTGATCCTAGCGATGATGGGTTTTCAATTTTCAAAAAAGCGGATATGGCATTGGTCAAGGTTAAGGAATCTTCGGGAGGTCATATTCTTATTTACTCCGAAGAGTGGAATAATTCCTCATATGAACGATTAAAATTACAACATGAAATTCATCGTGCCTTACAGCGCAATGAGTTCGAGCTATATTATCAGCCACAATATGATGTTATTCACGGTCGTATTGTCGGAGGGGAAGCTTTGATTCGTTGGAATCATCCGACTAAAGGATTACTATCCCCGATCCACTTTATACCACTAGCTGAAGAAAGTGGATTAATAGTTCCGATTGGTGAATGGGTTATTAGAGAAGCATGTCGTCAAAATAAAGAATGGCTGGACGCTGGATTGCCAATCGTTCCAGTTGCTGTGAATTTATCGATTAGACAATTTGTGCGAAACGAGATGGATTTACAGATTAAGCAAATTCTCGAGGAGACGCAATTACCATCCCAGTATTTGGACATTGAAATTACGGAATCAATGAGCATTGATATGAACGAGATGAACCGTAAGTTAATAGCGATAAGCGAACTAGGTGTTGGCATTAGTGTTGATGATTTTGGTACGGGCTATAGCTCATTCCATTATTTGAAGTCATTCCCAATTACTCGTTTGAAAATTGATCGTTCGTTTGTTACTGACATTTTGAATGAACAAAGTCATGCGGAAATTGTATCGGCAATAATTGCAATGGCACATAAATTGAATTTACAAGTTATCGCAGAAGGTGTAGAAACGACTGAACAGCTAGATTTTCTTCGCACATTACAATGTGATGAGATGCAAGGCTATTTGAAAAGCCCGCCTGTACCGGGACATTTCTTCGAAAAATTACTAGTTGCTGTATAAATCAAAAAGCCTACCAAGTAGCGAATAATGCTACTTGATAGGCTTTTTTTGAACTTACCTCTATAGTTAAACCTCTATGAAGTCTTCAATTTCATTCAACCGGAAAGTATATACTTGTTTTTCATCGACATGGTAAATGGTAACGATTTGATCGGTTTCATCGATATTGATGACTCGGCAAGGGATGCTTAGCTTTATACCTAGTCCGCGATTCACGATAAGTCGTACTAGTTTATTGTGCTCTTTGCACTGTCTAAATGCTTCGAGTCCTAATTCGTATTCATTAGATTCGACAGAGACAGCAATTGGTTTCGTTGTTTTTGCTTTTGCCTTTCGCTCTGCTATAACGTCACCTAGCTCAATGCCAGAAGTGATTTTATAATCTAAAAACTTAGCTTTGTTCAATTGTTCAATCAATTGTTGTAACGCGATTGCATGATGCTCATTCTCAATTAAAATTTCAACATTATATAGAAATGAACTTTGTTTTTTAATTGTCATATTAACTCCCTCCGCGTCACGTGATTGTTCTACTATATCATGATTTAATGTATTTCTGTAGTCCTACTTAAATGGTATTGATAAGAGAGTTTGTTGGGTGAAAAGTCCTTGTTTTCAAGATTATTCCGTAAATAAATGAACCTCTAGTAATAGTTTATGCAGTATTACGGGAAATAATATATGGTTAGTAGGCATATGCTATATAGGTTGTTCACTTACAAGCAAATGATGCATATAGTAACATACATTAACAATTCCAATGAACTACGAGAGGTGCATTCGAGATGATTAAGATGATACCGTTTCAATTGCGTAGTGGTGCTACAGTTATTGGTACGGAAGTAAAGTTACCAAAAACGACGTTATTATCCATTTCTACAGATAATGGCTATATTATGTGTGGAGCACTTGATGTGAGTTTACTGAATAATAAGCTTAAAGATCGAGCAATTATTGCAGGACGTGCTGTAGGCGTGCGAACCTTGGAAGAACTTATGGATGCCCCCTTAGAATCGATAACGGATGCAGCTGGAGCACTAGGAATAACAGTCGGCATGAAAGGGAAAGATGCGCTAGAAAAGATGTTATAGTAGCAAATAAAATAGCACGATATGATTATAAAATATAGTCATGTCGTGCTATTAGGTTAATGGATTAATATCTAATCATATGATAAAAATTGGTAATCAAAAAAACCAATCGCTTCCATGTAATAATATTGCTTTCATAGATTGTTACAGTAATATATATAATTTATTAATATAGTGAAAACAATCTCTTAATTATTGTTGATTATACTTAACTAGAATCATACATATTAGGAGCTGAGAAGATTGAAGAAGATATACAAGTTTATTTCTAGTTTAATGGTAGTCGCAATTGCACTATCAATGCTACAACCCGCTATTAACGTAAATGCGGCAATGCCAGTCACTCCTAGTTGGAGCTATGGTGAAGTTGTTGATATGAGACAAAGTGATCTCGGATTTGGAGCTACATATACTTGGATGGATATGGATGTTGAGAATGCAGTACAGAAAGTACATACAGTAGAATTTGATCCAACGAATCCTAATCTTAAATTAGTTAGTGCTACAAAAAATGGTTATGTATCAGGTATGAAGCCACTTACACAAATGGCTGATTATGTTGATGCTGAAGGTAGTCGCGTAATTGCAGGTATTAATGGTGATTTCTATGAAATTTCAGGTCAGGCAACGGGAGTACCCTCAGGGATTTTTATAGCGGATGGTGAAATATTGATCAGTCCTCAAAGTAGTTATGCATTTGGTATGACTGCTGCAGGAGAATCAGTATATGGCACTGTTTCATTAAATAGATCAATTACGATAGATGAGACAGATACACCATTAACTAGTTTGAATCGCTATCGCGGTACAAATCAATTAGTAATGTTTACAGACAAATATGGCGCTTCGACAGGCTCATCAACTCAAGGTGTTGAAGTTGTTCTTGATATTGTTTCGGGTGAAGTAGCGAGTGGCTCAGATCTGGTTATGACAGTATCTGAAGTGAAAATAGGTCAAGGTAATACGAAATTATCTGATGATCAAGTTGTATTATCGGCGTCTGGCGATAAAACTTCAATTATTGAAGCTTTGCAAGTAGGACAAGAGGTAACAGCAAATTTTGAATTATCAAGTAATTTCTCGGATGTCACAACTGCAATTGGAGGTAATGGACCACTTGTAGATAATGGAATTGCGCAAAATGTTGGACCAGAAGGAACTCATCCGCGTACTGCAATTGGTACGAAAGCAGACGGAACGATTGTGTTTTTCGAAGTAGATGGTCGTCAGCCTGGATTTAGTGAAGGTCTTGAAATGATGCAGGTTGCTAATTTGATGATTGAGATGGGCATTGTTCAAGCGATGAATTTGGACGGCGGAGGTTCGTCAACGCTTATCGCAAAACTTCCCGGTCAACAACAAGCAACAATGCTTAACACAGGCTCGGATGGCTTTGAGCGTAGTATTGGTAATGGTCTCTTGCTAGTCAATACTGCTCCTGAATTAAATGCTGCTTCTACAATAGCGGTCACTCCAAGTGTGGAACGTGTTCTTGTAGGCTCGACTGTTACATTTGCAGGGGCAGGGCTGGATACAAACTATCATCCTGCCGACCTAGCAGGAGGTATGGAATGGTCAGTAGATGAAGCTTTCGGAACGATTAATAATGCTGGTCAATTTACTGCGAGTAAGCAAGCAGGGGAAGCAACGATTCATGTAGCAGCTGCTGATATTACTGGCGAAGCGACAGTCGAAGTTATAGATACATTAACAGCATTACATTTCCCGGATGACGAGAAAACATATTCTTCAGGTGAAATGGTTCAGCTAAATGTTAAAGCAACACGCGATGGTCAAGTGGTGACCGCGAGTAATGATGATCTAATATGGAGCGTTACAGGAAATATAGGTACAGTAGATGACAATGGCATATACACTGCAACATCTGACACAGGTCAAGCTGGATCAATCCAAGTTAGCTTCGGAGATGTAACAGATTCATTCGTAGTTAATGTCGGAATTCCACCTGTCATTTTAGAAGGTTTTGAGAATGGCATTGATAATTATGTAGCTGCAGCAGATCGTGCAAATTCATATGCAATTGATTTGATTACGGACCAAGATTTCGTGCGAAATGGGGATGCAGCAGTAAAGTTATCTTATGATTTTACAGGCAGAGAGTCTACTTCAGGTGCTTATCTACAATCAAAAAATGTCGATACTAGAATTGCAATACCTGGCTATCCTGAAAAAATTGGGATGTGGGTCTATGGTGATGGTAAAGGTCATTGGCTACGAGCTCAGCTGCGCGATGGTAACAATGCGGCCATTGCCATCGACTTTACGAATGGAACAAAGGGTGTTGACTGGATTGGCTGGAAGTATGTTGAAGCACCAGTTCCAGCTGGACGTGCGTTACCGTTGTCAATCGAGAAACAAGTAAGATATATGGAGACAAGTTCTGCGAAGAAAGATGCCGGTGCTATTTATATCGATGATATTACCGTTACGTATGGCCCAGTTGAAGGTATTGATTATGACGAGCCAGAAATTGTATCGTTCTCTCCAGCAGAAGCTGCAATGGTTAGTACAGCTACGCCAGCCATTAAAATTACAGCACAGGATGCAGGCTATGATGCAGCAACTCATCCAGGAACTACATTGATAGATCCTGAAAAGACTCGTCTATATGTGGATGGCGTTCTAGTAACACATGGCTTCTATCCACCTAAAGGTGAAATTAGTTATGTACCGACAGAGCCATTAAGCGAAGGTAATCATACGGTGAAAGTTGCTGTTCGTGATTTGGCGGGTAATCAAACGATCAAAGAATGGAGCTTCAAAGTTAATCTAGGATCTCCGTACTACGAATATACGACAGAAGATGTTGTATATACAGGTCAAACGTATTCATTTGATATTAATGCTAAGGTAGCAGATGAATTAGTAGCTGGTCAGTTGGAGTTTAGCTATATGCCAAACGCAATGGACAATATTGAATTCCTTCCAAATAGTAAACTAGCAAATAATATGGTAGATTTCACTGTTGATGAGACAAATGGACTGCTGACATTGACATTAAGCGATCTGGCAGCTGCAAAGCTTTCGACTACAGATGCAATCGGTAGTATTTCTTATCGCATCAATTCAGATTATTTGGGTCCTTATTCGTTAGCAGAATTACGTGCTAATCCGAAAAAATCAATTCAGCTAAAAGTTGTTAATGGAATCGTTGAAACGGCAACGAAATCGGATATTAATTATAAAGGTGACACATTTAATCTGGACGTGCAAAGTAAATATGAGCTAACTTGGGATCATCATGCAACTTCAAAAGGTGAGCCTGCGGTATTTACAATTGTAGATAAAGTGAGTCGAGAGCCGATAGAGGGCGTACAGATGCTGTTCAATGGCACACTTGTTGCTGCCACTTCAGATGTTAATGGTCAACTTTTATCTAATGAAGTAACTACGGCGTCAGGTACGTACAATATACAAGCGATGAAGGATGATAACTATAGTCCAATGATGTCATTCGTCGTTGCACCATCTGCAGGAACAGTTGCTCCAATGCATATCAATGTGACATTCGGTAATGAAGTAACAACTGATCGCAATATATCTTGGAAAACAAGTGCAGATGCGAAAACTACTGTAGTAGAGCTTGTGGAACAATTAGAGTTTACAGACTTTACAGCAGATAATGTATTAAAAGTAGAAGGTACGAATTATTTATATACAACTGCTAATGATGGCACAGTACGAATTCACCAAGTAGAATTAACTGGACTAAAACCAGGTACTGAATATGTATATCGTGTAGGTGATGGAGCTGATAATGTAAGTAGCTCTGGTCAATTCAAAACAACTGGAGTGGAGCAGGATTCAGCTAAGTTTTTATTCTTTGGTGACTCACAAGCTGCTAATGCCGCTGGGTTCGATCTTTGGGGTGCAGTAGTAGATAAAGCAGTAACGGGTACTCCGCTAGCAGATGTAGATATGATCGTTCATGCTGGTGATATGGTCGATAGCGGCTACGAGCTTGAGCAATGGGACTGGTGGTTCAATGCTGTACAAAGCGAGCTAATGAACACTACTTTAGTTCCAATTATCGGTAACCACGAAGTGTATGGAGATAATGGGGCTGGCGATTATTTGGCGCAATTCAATAATCCGGACAGCGGGCTTGCATTAACAAATGGTACTTCATTCTCTTATGATATTGCTGATACTCACTTTGTAGTGTTGAATACAGAGATGGGAACGGAAGGGATTATTGAACAAGCAGCATGGTTAGATAAAGATTTGGCGAAAAGTGATGCAACATCGACAATTGTCTTCTTCCATCAAGGACCTTATGGAAGTACGTATCAGAACAAGAATGTACAAAAATATTGGGTTCCGATTTTTGATCAATACGGTGTAGATCTTGTTATGAATGGGCACGATCATATTTATCTTCGTACTTACAATATGAATGGTGGCGAGATCGTAGACAACAATGAACAAGGAACGATGTATTTGATTGGTGGTTCTTCGGGTCCTAAGTTCTATGGCTTGACTCCTTATTATTGGCAAGATGTTGTATATGAAGAGAATACACAAATTTATACAGAAGTATTGTCTGATGCTGAAGGTATTCATGTCGTTGTGAAAAACGTTGCAGGAGAAGTATTGGATGAGTTCATGTTATCCAGTGATAAAAAACCAGCACCTAAGCCTGATCCAAAACCTACTCCGAATCCAGGTACTGACACAGGCACGATTGAAGTTCCGGAAGTTGGTAAAGAAGGTATATTAACAATTACAACTGAGCAATTAACTTCAAGTGATAATGAACAGATTATTATTACTACGAAAGATAAAGTAACAGCAATTGTATTACCTGCGAATGTAGCAACTCTGCTTAATGGCAGAAGCCTTCAAGTGAACACGGATCTTTGGACAATGAGCATTCCAAGTGACGTATATTCAACTTGGAGCCAATCAACTTCTACTATTCAAGTACAAGTTGTAAATGAGACTGAACATGGGGAGCAACTTGCAGCTGTAGCTGGCAATAAAGCGAATGCACAAGTCACGGCAATAAGTAATGTATTTGAAGTTAAAGCAATGGATGCCGCAAACAAACTAGTGAGCGATCAATCTAATATGGTAACTCTTGCTATTCCGCTAGCTAAAGAGCAGCAAACTGCAACTGTAGCGCTGTATGAGGTCCAAGCGGATGGTACATTAATGTACGTATCAAGTACAATAGTAGATAATAAACTGCAAGCAAAAGTACAAGCGAATACTAAATATATTATCGTTAACTTTGATAAACAGTTTGATGATGTAGCGACTGATTATTGGGCAAATGAATATATTAAAGAATTAGTGGCAAAAGGAATTATTCAAGGGATTTCGTTAGACAAATTTGCACCTCAGCAAGAAGTAACTCGTGCAGAATTTACAACAATGCTTGCACGTATGCTTGGTCTTGAAGCTAGTGGCGCAACTACCTTCGATGATATAGTGGACAATAGCTGGTATGCAGCTGCAATCTCAGCAGCAGTTGAAGCGGGCATTGTAAATGGAAAATCAAGCTCAACGTTTGCACCTAATGATAATATTGAGCGTCAAGAAATGGCAGTTATGATTGCTAGAGCTTATCAATATGCTCAAGGTCAATTATTAACGGGTGTAGAAGCTCCATTCGCGGATATGGATAAAGCCGCAGGGTGGGCAGTCGCATCGATTAATGCAGTGTATGGCTCAGGATTCATTGATGGTAAATCTGCCACTCAATTTGATCCGAAAGGGTTAGGAACACGTGCTGAAGCTGCGAAGCTGATGCAGAAGTTATTACATGCAATGAAATAAATCATTTAGAGGATGTTCAAAAAGCGGACTTTGATAACGATGAGTATGCTAACGGAGTGTATTCGACATCGCATCTGAAGCGAACTTGGAAAGTATAGCATAAGCTTCCGATGTATGTTTCTTGCAGAAACATTGTAGGGCCACGTGTACGTAATCATGTACACTTGCGCTTCCGCCTTTCTCAAGTAACGCTTCACCTGCTCGGTTCTGAAAACCCGCTTTTTGAACCTTTATTGTAAGCTTCGAGCATTTGATCGCTTGTGTACTCGTGCCGTACACATTGCTAGGATTTGTTTCATCGTTTTAATCACCTGGTATCTCGTTGGAGCTTGGCAACTGTGAAACTTCTTATTTAGCGAAAGACATGCAAATGTTTGAACTTGCATATTTATAATAAGTATTGAAGAGGTTGTTCAAAACCTTTAATAAAATGTAAAAAGCGTTGAGCTTTGGGATGACCAAAGCTCAACGCTTTTCTATTGAAAGCTAATATTAGTTACTGAATAGTTTACGAAGATTTTCTTCATAAGGTGCAGTTATAATACCTTTTTCAGTAATAATACCTGTTACATATTCATGAGGTGTTATATCGAATGCAGGATTGAATACTTTTACGCCTTTAGGCGCAGTACGCTTACCGAAGCCTTCTGTAACTTCTTCAGCAGGACGCTCTTCAATCGGAATTTCGCTACCTGTAGGTGTATTTAAGTCGATTGTAGAAAGCGGGCAAGCGACATAGAAAGGAATGCCATGTGCCTTAGCTAGAACTGCTACACTGTACGTACCAATTTTGTTAGCTACGTCTCCGTTAGCGGCTACGCGGTCAGTACCAACGATTACAGCATCAACCCAGCCTTTAGACATCACCATACCAGCCATATTATCGCAAATAAGTGTTACGTCAATACCAGCTTCATGCAATTCAAAAGCTGTTAAGCGAGCACCTTGCAGTACTGGACGAGTTTCATCAGCGAATACGCGAAGGTTCATGCCACGCTCTTTGGCAAGGTAGAAAGGAGCTAGTGCTGTACCGTATTTTGCAGTAGCAAGTCCACCAGCATTACAGTGTGTTAGTACACCCATATCTTCTTTGAATAGAGATAGTGCATATTCACCAATTTGACGATTCGTTTCTTCATCTTGCGTTTGAATTGCAATTGCTTCTGTTTCAAGTGCAGCTTTGCAATCTGCAAGCGAGAAACCTTGTGCGATATATTGATCGGCTGCTGCTGTCATACGGTCTAATGCCCAGAATAAATTAACCGCAGTTGGGCGTGAAGTTGCCAAATATTTTGCTGATTCGTGTACAGCTGTAATCCACTGCTCGGAAGTATCGGCATGTTGACTTGCAATGACAACGCCATAAGCTGCAGTAATACCGATCGCCGGAGCACCACGAACTTGCATAGATTGAATGGACTCCCAAACACTCTCTTGTGTTGTTAATAATAAATAAACAATTTCTTCAGGAAGTAGACGTTGATCAAGTAGATCAATCGCTCCATTTTTCCAAATTACAGATTGTAGTCCAACATAATTTTCAGTCATTATTATAATTCCTCTCTACTCATGTTTTGTTCTATATCTCTAGTTTCTTTTTGAATTACCTCTTGCAATGAAGGTCCACTTTTTGAACTACCCCTCTTAACAATTTGAATGAGCTCATCAATTGATTGTATGTGACGATTACGCAAAATCAATTCTGTACCAATCGATAAAGCTTTACGTTGTGCAATGTTACGCGTAGCATCATCTGGAATACGATCAATGTCAGCGACATGAGCAAGTCCAACAATGCGACGTACCATTTTCGCACCAGTGAAGCCTACAGTATCTTGAAGTAAATGTTGCATATAGTATGCCTTATATCCATTAGCTTCATTAGCGATACGGTCAACACCACGCTCACTCCAAAGTGTTAAAAATTTATCTTGGAATTGATTCCAAATGGAATCAATCGTATCAAGTAAATTGTTGCGGAAAGCTTCACGTTTGTTCTCTTCAGCAATCCAATGTTCTTGACCAACATAATTTAATATTAAGTTAGCGAACAGTGCGCCGATATCAAAGCCCATTGGACCATAATATGCGAATTCAGGGTCGATAACTTTAGTAGAATCTTGCTTAATGAAGATACTACCTGTATGAAGATCACCGTGCAGTAATGCTTCTGCCTTCGTAAGAAACTTCTCTCTTAGAATAGCAACTTCAAGATGAAGCTGATCATTGCTGCGTAATGCTGCTGCCGCGTCTTCAATAGCATCCTCGTAGTTATTATTAGAAGATACTGTGTACGGATCATCAAAGATTAAATCTTCCGTAATTTTGCATAGATCAGGATTAATAAAGTTTTTCACTTGAAGCTTTTTGTCTTGCTGATTCATACCAAGATCTGATGTAAGGAAAAGAGTATTAGCCATAAATGTTGAAATATGATCTGCGAACAATGGATATTGATTACCGTCAATTAATCCTTGACGCATAATAACATGATCACTCAAATCCTCCATAATGGTAAGCGATAGCTCTGCATCGTATTGATATACTTGAGGTACTAATCCAGGAGCAAGCTTCCCTTCAAGGATTAATTTTTCACTTTCGATACGGGCACGGTCAAGTGACAGCGGCCAAGATTCGCCAACGACTTTAGCATATGGAAGTGCTTGTTTCATAATTAAGCCCTTGCCACTTACGTCATCTGTAATATGAAAAACGAGGTTTAAGTTTCCATCGCCGATTTCTTTACAATTCAAAGTACCATCCGCAGGGAAAAATTGTTCAATACCGCGAGCAATTTCAATGGCTTCTTGCTCTGTTAAAGGATGATATGATGACATACCGTCCACCTCCATAATCAATATCGTTCATACATCATAACTTATAGTATAATAGATATTGCTACTGCGTGGAATACGTAAATAATAATTCCTAGTGAATTTATATGATTTTTACTCGTTTTTTGCAACATGAGAAATCGAAGGGGGCAATATTAATGATATCAACAGCCAATACATCTGTTGCTTTAAAGGAATGGGCGGTTACGGTAGGAGCCTTATTGCAAGGAGAGTTAATATTTGTAATGCGAAAAGGTGGAATTGTCGAAGAAACACGAGATTTCGAACTTATTTCTCCACAATTCTATTTAATGCCTGCTTATGAGCATCAAAAGGAGCATCTGCTGAAGGAAGCCTTTCAAGGGAGAATAGCGGCTACGATGACTGAGTGGTCCCCTACACAATCACATATGAAGCTTGAGGGATATGCAAAAGTTGTTGAAGATATTGAAATAACGAGTGAAGAGCAGCTACAAGCACTGCGTGTTTTACATATATGGACAGATGAATTTGCAACAGAACGTTTGAAATGGAAGAAGAAAAATCCGTTGCATCTACTAATTATGCGGGTGTATCGATTGGAAAATCCTGCAATGCCTCCAATGCGTACGCCATATATGGGCTGTAAATCATGGGTGAAAATTGAGGACGAGCTTAAGGCAAGTAGTCTAGAGCCAGTTCTGACGGATGAGCAGTTTGAACAAAGATATAATGAAATTAAAGAAGCACTTAAGATGTAGTTCAAAACAGTCGCTTGTGCTCAAGATGATTATGCTAACAACCAAATGTTTAGAACTTTCATTATAAGAGGTATAAATAGGCATAAGGACGATGACTCATTGATTTATAACTAAAACTACATTATAATGATTATTGAGAATCAATGAGAATCAATAAACTTTTATATTACTAATAACCTTTGGAGGGATAGAATATTATGTCGACGCATTTTGTCATCGATGGTCTTAAAGCAGAGATCGAAGGAAAAGAAATTCTTAAAGGAATCAACCTTGAAATTAAAGGTGGAGAAATCCATGCAATTATGGGACCTAACGGTACTGGTAAATCAACGTTAGCTTCTGCATTGATGGGACATCCGAAATACGAAGTAACTGGTGGTACAGTTTCATTTGATGGTGAAGACGTACTTGAAATGGCAGTTGACGAGCGCGCTCGTGCTGGTATGTTTCTTGGAATGCAATATCCTTCAGAAATTTCTGGAGTAACAAATTCCGACTTCCTACGTAGTGCAATTAATGCTCGTCGTGAAGAAGGAAGCGAAATTTCACTTATTAAATTCATCCGTCAAATGGAAGCAAAAATGAAAGAACTTGAGATGAACCCTGAGTTCGCTCACCGTTACTTGAACGAAGGCTTCTCTGGTGGTGAGAAGAAACGTAACGAAATTCTTCAAATGATGCTACTTGATCCAAAATTAGTTATTCTTGATGAAATTGACTCCGGTCTTGATATTGATGCACTTCGTATCGTAGCAGCTGGCGTTAACGCTATGCGTTCTGAGGATCGTGCTTTCCTAATTATTACGCATTACCAACGTCTGCTTGACTATGTTACTCCTGACTATGTACACGTAATGATGCAAGGTCGCATCGTGAAATCTGGTGGACCTGAACTTGCACAACGTCTTGAAAAAGATGGATATGACTGGATTAAAGAAGAACTTGGCATTACTGATGAAACGGTTGGCCAGGCCTAATCGGACCGGACAAGGAGGCATTTGCAATGACTACACAATTAACTTCTCCAACCGATCGTCAATCTACGGAGAAACTAGCACATAGTAAGGGTGAACCGGGCTGGCTAGTGGAACTTCGTGGTCAAGGTGCTGAATTATCAGCAACGTTACCTTGGCCTAAGGTTGAAAAGGTGAAAATCGAGCGTTGGAATCTTACGGCGGTTGGACAATACGAAACAGCAACAGCAGTTAACGCTATTAGCGAGCTACCTGCATCTGTGCAAGAATTGATTGCTGAAGGAACAGAAAACTTACTTATTCAGAAAAATAGTGGCGTAGTATGGTCGCAACTATCTGCTGAATTAGCTAGTAAAGGTGTTATCTTCACTGATCTTGAAACAGCATGCAAAGAGCATGGTGAGCTAGTTCAACAATATCTATTCCAAGCGGTAAAGGTAGATGAGGATAAGCTAACAGCTTTGAATGCTGCTTTATGGAATGGCGGCGTATTCGTATATGTACCGAAAAACGTTGAAGTTGAACTTCCACTTCAAGCGGTTCTATACAATGATAATGCAGAAGCTACTTTTGCTCCACATATCGTCATCGTTGCGGATGAGAATAGCCGAGTAACTTACGTTGATTCGACGGTTTCTATTAAAGAATCTGTAACAGCTAACTTTACTCACCCAGCAATTGTTGAAGTATTTGTTAAAGCAGGTGCACTAGTTCGTTTTGGAACTGTACATGCTTTATCTGACAATGGCGTTGACTTATCGCTGCGTCGCGCAATAGTTGAGAATGATGGTCGTATTGAATGGATTATCGGTGATTTGAACGATGGCAATACCGTTTCTGACACGAAATCTGTGCTAGTTGGCAGAGGATCATCGTCAGATGCGAAAATTATTAGTGTCGGTCAGAATAAGCAACAACTAAGCTTAACTACGCAAGCTGTTCACTTTGGTAAAAACACAGATAGTAACATGATTACTCGTGCCGTTATGCGGGATTCTTCAACCGCAATTATTAACGGGATTACGAAAATCGAGCATGGCGCAAAAAAAGCTAACGGTGTGCAAACTGAGAGAGTTCTGATGCTTAGTCCGAAAGCTCGTGGTGATGCCAATCCAATTCTATTAATTGATGAGGATGATGTAACGGCAGGTCATGCGGCAAGTGCTGGTCAGGTTAACCCTGAGCAAGTCTACTACCTAATGTCCCGTGGTATCACTAAGGAAGACGCTGAGCGTTTGATTATACATGGTTTCTTAGCTCCAGTCGTGTCAGAAGTTCCAGTTGAAGCCGTTCGTGATCAATTGCAACGTCTGCTTGAAAGGAAGCTTCAAGGATGAATATAAATGCGATTCGGGAACAATTTCCGATATTGCATCAAGAGATAAACGGGCATCCACTCGTTTATCTAGACAGCGCGGCATCTTCTCAGAAGCCGCGTTCGGTCATTGATGCGGTGAGTAAATATTATGAGCTTGATCATGCGAATGTACATCGTGGTGTACACTCTTTAGGATCTCGTGCAACTGATGCTTATGAAGGTGCTCGTGAGAAGGTTGCAAAGTTTATTAATGCGCCTTCGCCAGAGCAGATCGTATTTACAAGAGGTACGACAACTGCTCTTAATCTCGTTGCCTCTAGCTATGCTCGTTCTGTATGTCGTGAAGGTGATGAGATTGTCATTACTCAGATGGAGCATCATAGCAATCTAATTCCTTGGCAGCAGGTGGCCAAAGCTACTGGAGCAACATTGAAATATATTCCACTTCAAGCTGACGGAACCATTTCTATTGCTGATGCCGAGGCTACAATTACGAGTAACACGAAAATTGTTTCTGTTACTCATCTATCTAATGTGCTTGGCTGTGTTAATCCTGTTAAAGAGCTTGCAGCAATTGCCCATCGTAATGGTGCAATTATGGTTGTCGACGGAGCACAAAGTACGCCGCATATGCGTGTAGACGTACAAGCGCTTGATGTTGACTTCTATGCATTCTCTGGTCACAAGATGTGTGGTCCAACTGGAATTGGTGCATTGTATGGCCGCCGCAGCTTGCTTGAGAATATGGAGCCCATTGAATTTGGCGGTGAAATGATTGATTTCGTAGAGTTATATGATTCTACTTGGAAAGAAATCCCTTATCGCTTTGAAGGGGGCACACCTATTATTGCTGGTGCTGTCGGCTTAGGTGCAGCAATTGACTTCTTAGAGGAAATCGGAATGGAAGCCATTGATGAGCATGCAAAGCAATTGACCAAATATGCTTATGATGTATTGTCTAATGTAGATGGGCTTACGATATATGGTCCGAAGCAGGATCGTGTAGGCTTAGTAACCTTTAATCTAGATGAAGTGCATCCACATGATGTAGCAACAGTGTTAGATACGAAGGGTATTGCTGTACGTGCAGGACATCATTGCTGTCAGCCGCTGATGCGCTGGCTTAATGTTTCTGCTACGGCAAGAGCAAGCTTCTATGTATACAATACAACAGATGATGTTGATCAATTAGTCGAAGCATTAATTCAGACAAAGGAGTTCTTCGGCTATGGAATTGAATGATTTGTATCGTCGTGTCATTATGGATCACTATAAGAACCCTCGTAATCGTGGAGAAATGCAAGACGAGTCCGTAGCGATTCAGCTTAATAATCCTACTTGCGGAGATCGTATTTCTTTGCAATTACAGCTTAATGATGGCGTTGTAACTGACGCTCGCTACACTGGTGAGGGTTGCTCGATTAGTATGAGTTCAGCATCGATGATGACTGAGGCTGTAAAAGGCATGAAATATGAAGAGGCACTTGCTCTTGCTGAACGCTTCTCGTCCTTGATGAAGGGGGCACCCGAAGAGTTTGAAGAGCTGGAAGATATTGAATCGCTATCTGGTGTGAATAAGTTTCCTGCCCGTATCAAATGCGCTACATTAGCTTGGAATGCCCTTCGTAAAGGAATCGAGTCGCAGAAATAATGAAATAGATTAAAGGAGCGTGACGGAACATGGCTAAGTCAATGCCAGAAATGGAAGATTATAAATATGGTTTCCGCGATGAGCATAAATCTATCTTTCAATCAGGTAAAGGTCTAACTGAAGAAATCGTACGTACCATTTCTTCCATGAAAGACGAACCAGAATGGATGCTAGACTTCCGCTTAAAATCTTTGGAAACATTTTTCAAAATGCCAATGCCTACATGGGGTGGCGATATGAGCGATCTTGATTTCAATGACATTCAATACTATGTTAAAGCTTCTGAAACGCAAGGTAAAACATGGGAAGAAGTTCCACAAGAAATCAAAGAAACGTTCGATAAGCTAGGTATTCCAGAAGCTGAACAAAAGTTTCTAGCTGGTGTATCTGCTCAGTATGAATCTGAGGTTGTATATCACAGCCTGCAAGAGGATTTGGAGAAGCAGGGCGTTATCTTCACAGATACCGATACTGCGCTTCGTGAATATCCAGAACTATTAAGAGAATATTTCGGTACAATTATTCCTCCAGAAGATAATAAATTCGCTGCGTTGAACAGTGCAGTATGGTCTGGTGGTAGCTTCATCTATATACCAAAAGGTGTACAATGTGATATTCCACTACAAGCTTACTTCCGTATTAACTCTGAGAATATGGGACAATTCGAACGTACGCTAATTATTGCTGATGAAGGCTCATCTGTTCACTATGTTGAAGGATGTACAGCTCCAGTATATGGTACGAACTCTCTACACTCTGCTGTAGTAGAAATCATCTGCTTGAAGGATTCTCGTGTACGTTATACTACGATTCAGAACTGGTCTTCAAACATCTACAACCTAGTTACGAAACGTGCTGTAGCGGATGAGAATGCTTCTATGGAATGGGTCGATGGTAATATCGGTTCTAAATTGACGATGAAATATCCTGCAGTTATTCTTCGTGGTCGTGGCGCTAGAGGTACTGTTCTTTCTATCGCTGTTGCAGGTAAAGGTCAGCTTCAAGATGCTGGTGCGAAAATGACTCATTTAGCACCTGATACAAGTTCTACGATTATTTCCAAATCGATCTCGAAGCACGGTGGTAAAGTATCTTATCGTGGTCTTGTTCACTTTGGACGCAATTCTGACGGTTCGAAATCTGCTATTGAGTGTGATACATTGATCATGGATAATCAGTCCACATCGGATACGATTCCTTACAATGAAATCTTGAATAATAACATCATTCTTGAGCATGAAGCAACAGTTTCGAAAGTTTCCGATGAGCAATTGTTCTATCTCATGAGTCGTGGTCTAAGTGAAGAAGAAGCGACACAAATGATCATAATGGGCTTTATCGAGCCATTTACGAGAGAACTTCCAATGGAGTATGCGGTTGAGATGAACCGTTTGATCAAGTTCGAAATGGAGGGGTCCATTGGTTAATAGCCAAAGATCCTTGCTGTATCAAGGTTTGTAGGTTGATCATATAGTGGTGGGAATCGGTTATGCCGATTTCGTGCCAACTTATATTTTATAGTAGTGTAGGAGGCGAACTTTAGAGTTCGTCTCCTTTTTTGTTTTAAAGAAAAAAGAAATCGAAAATGACGCTCGAAGGATAGCGATCAGTAGCGATTGCGTTAAGAGCAACGAAATAGACTACAATGACAGCGGGAAAGAACTAACATAAAATTTAATAATGAAAAATATGGAACTATAGGAGGGTTTAGGATATTCATAGAGAATTATATTTTGTGCAGCGAAATAATTATTTAAAGGGTGAGACAATGAATAGCTTGAAAAGTAAAAGAAAAAAGATTGTAGCAAGCTCGGTTTCCATGCTACTTGCACTTACGTTATTTGTTAACAGTACTCCCGTATCAGCAACAGTAACTACTTATGGGAAGTGGGCGAGTAGAGCACAGACTGTGTATGTTGTGAATACTACTTCACTAACTCATTGGAGCAATGGTGCAGCAAAGTGGAAGAACAGTACGAATTATAATGTGAGCGCGACGTCAGGGTTGGGTTCAACTTACTACACATTAGATGTAAACAAATCTGATGTTGATTGGGATGGGCTTTGCACATTTACTGTAACAAGCGGGATTATTACAAAAGCAATATTAAATCTTAATACTCATTACACGTCTCAAAGTCAGTATACAAATAGTATTATTGCAGGAGTGACGGGTCATGAAGTGGGTCATTCATTAGGGTTAAATCATACATCGGTTGTTGAAACATCCTCTATTATGCACCCATACACATTTAATGATAATGGTACTCTTGCAAGGGCATTATCTCCATCTACATCTGATAAAACAGTTGTTAATAATTTATATCCGTTGGCAAAACTTGCTACCAATAGAGTAGATTTCGAGTCGTTTTCAGGTGATCAAACTATTCAACTGGAGCCTTCATGGGCGGTTTACTATGAAGATGAAGAAGCACTAACGAAAGCAGCTGATCTCGTTATTAGAGGGACTGTACTAGAAACAATCGGTAATCATGCATTTAAGGGCAACTACAGTGATTACAACACGAGAGTTAATATTCAGTTGTCTGATGTAATTAAAGGCGCTGAACTTGCTGGAGAGACGATTACAGTTTCTCAAATGGGAGGGACAGATGGTAAGGTTGATGTGCTGTCTGATCATTCTACTCATCTAAAGGAGAAACAAGAGGTTGTATTATTTTTGCGCCAATCAAGTGATGGCACATATCGACCGATCAATGAAGATGATGGTATTTTTGTACTGAAAAATGGCCAATTTAACAATATAGCTACTGATCAAGAGCTCAATGAACAGAAGATAGAATCTGCGTTGTAGTTATTCGTAGCGAATACTGGATATAACGAAATTTAACTAAATAATATTTTGCAATTAAGAAATGATCCTTTTGGGAATTCAAGAGAATCATTTCTTTTTATTTTTCGCTTGAAATGGAACGTATGTTCGTATATAATTAAATAAAAAACAACGGGGTGTTTTTATGCAGAAGTTTATCGGAAGAGACGCTGAGCTCATTTATGTAGACAGCAAAAGAAATATATCAACTCTCAATGTTAAAGTTTTAATGTCAGGGGATAAGCGATTTATAGCATACTGCTACAAAGCTCAAGAGGTAAGGATTTTCAATAAATCAGGTATTTTAGATGTTTGTATCGAAAAAAGTAAGAAGCTGTTAGTACATATTTGAAAGCTGATCTGTCTAACGACAATATAGAAAAGCACGCTCAAAAATTTGAGCGTGCTCTTTGGCTAGTTTACAATGCTAACAAAATAGAATGATTACTTAAGCTTGAGCCAAATACCATGTTAACCGTAAACTGGTTACGTTATTACTTGCGGATCGTCACACTCGTTCCAATAGACACATGCTGTGCTAATTGAATGACATCTGAATTGTACATTCTAATACAACCATGAGAAACCTCGTGCCCAATAGATGACGGGTTGTTCGTTCCGTGGATACCATAATGAGGTCTAGATAAGCCCAACCAGAACGCCCCAAATGGCCCTCCTGGATTTGGTGCTTTATTAATAATGGTATAGTTTCCTTGTGGAGTTTGCGTTAATATTTTCCCCACCCCGACAGGAAATCCTCTAACTACGATGTTCTGATCCAATAAGTACAGCATTCGATCAGACAAATCAATAATAATACGATAATTTGGCATAGTTATTCGCCTCCTTAAAGATTCCGCTGCGTCTTATCGTCTCGAGATGATAAGACGCAGCGGAAGCCTAATTTTTATAGTCATTTAAAATATTAGGTTTCAATTAACGTTGCAATAAGACCTCGAATGAATATAGCATATTGAATGACTTGTTATAATATGAAATATTGCATAAGATAAGACTATACGCGAATACAACGTTGATTATGAGTCAAAAGGCGGGGAAGTAGAATGAGCTACAGATATAGAGATTCGGACAGCGATAAGCATTCGAATAATAGAGATGACAACAAGATGAACGCGTCTACTACTCCTAATGTAAAAAAACAGCTTGCTAATCCTTTGAATCATTACAGGCAGAATGGGATGGAGCTAGCATTACTGCAACGGATTCATGCTCAAACTATTATTGTTGGGTTTCTTCTATATAAAGGTGAGATTAAAGGGATTAGATTTTTCGAGCCAACCAAGGGTAAATTTATTGATGTTGCTCCATGGCATTTGAACTCATTTGCTATGAGTAAGCTAAAGCTAATGGGTGTTAGAAATATCGAATTGCTACGTCATGAAGCAGGAGAAGCACAAGGAACAGTACTTATTGAGTATTTGACGAAGCATGAAATTGCAGGATATTATCGAGCTAATCGGATGATACCTAATGATTTGGCAGAAGCATTAAGTACGATTGTAAATTATATGGATGATGTTGCCTATCAGCAATTAATTGCTACTATGGGGGCTGAAGCATAACAAAAAGGTGTTGCTCTAAGGTAGAGATAATAATCTACTTATAGGACAACACCTATTTCTTTGTGAAAAAATGTGGATAAGTACGCCTATACTAACAATAACGTTAATCCATATAAACAAACGGATGCAATAACGAGCAAGAGTAAAGGTTTGGCCGCAGTTCTCTTTATGCTACGTAAGTCTATTGATAAGCCTAATGCTGCCATTGATACGGCAAGCAGAAATGGATCGTGAGATGGAGCAAGCGATTCATGACTATCTTCACGAAGTGAAAGGACTGTTGCGGATAGGGGCATGTTCAGCATCCACAATTACAATTGCAGAAGATCGCCCAAGACGAGATGGTTGTTGTAGCTCATCGTCCGGATGTCAATATTACTCCTGCAACATGGATTGCAAGAGAACGTGGCTCAGGAACTAGAGACGCGATGGAATCGTTTCTCACCAAGTTTCAAGTGAAACCTCAATTAATGTATGAGTATGGCAGTACTCAATTAATTAAAGGGACTGTGATGGCAGGGATAGGTGTATCATACTTATCCAAGTGGACGGTGCAGCGAGAGCTTGAAGAAGGATTATTGTTCACGATCAATGAGGCAGAATTCAATATGGTCCGTGATTTCTACTGTATTCAGCGTAAAGAGGCGGTTCAAAGCAAAGTATTCGATGTGTTCATTCAACATTTGCGGCACTGTTGTGGTAATATGCAATCAGAAGCATAATAGCTATAGCTATTATGAAGCAGTATTTCAGGAAGTACATAAAAAGTTTGGGGAGGAATGTACAATGGCTATTGCAGAAGTAACAATTATTCCAATCGGAACAGGAAGTACGAGCTTGAGTTCATATGTTGTAGACTTACAACGTGTTCTTGAGCAACAGCAGAACATTCAATATACATTAACTTCGATGAGTACGATTATTGAAGGCTCACTGGATGACATATTTACTGCAATAAGGGCCATTCATGAAGCCCCATTTCAAATGGATGCACAACGTGTTTCTACTTCAATCAAAATAGATGATCGTCGTGACAAAGAAAGCTCATCAGCTCAAAAGTTACGTTCCGTTCGAGAAAAACTTACACAATAACTAATCAAAACGAGGCTGCCTTTTCACAAAGGGCTGCCTCATTTTGATGTGCATATCTATTTTTATTGCTTAGACTCTTTGTCTAGATGCTGCTTCAATGAAGCTTTCTTTGCAGTTAACTGCTTGGATAGATCAGCTTGCGAACGTTTTGCAGTTTTGATCTCCTCGTTGAGCTTATTGATTCGCGCCATTTTATTATTGAGATCACTATGCGTTTTGCTTAATTTCATATCTCTTTGTAATTGATTGATTTTGGATTCAGCTTTTTCTTGTTTCGTTTTGTCGTTAATGTTTTTAGTTTCTATGTCAGCAATTTCACGTTGTAGACGAGTAACAATTGCTTTAGTGAACATAATGGACATTCATACACCTCATAATCATTTAGTATAGCTAAGTCATTATATTACTATAAATAGCGTAATTAAGCGAGAAAATGACATGTGAACGTCCTTAGCCTAATAGTTTTTAGTATTATTGAAGGGCCTGCTTACTTTGTAGTTCAACTAAGAAATTATGTATAGGTGCAGAATCGGGGAATAACTGTGCAGAGAACGTTAATACAGTGATGGCATCTTCTGAATACCCGTTATTGACCAAATTTCCAGCTATAAAGTTTAGCTCGTTCTCCCAAAAATAATAACGGTCCATTGCTTGATTATTGATCCGATTATATTCGTCTATCGTTGCTTCTACGCTGCTTGCTATGGAAAATTTTGATAAGTGATGAGCAAGAGAAAGTTTGACATGTTGTACATCTGTACCAAGTAACAGATCAATAATAGAGAAGCTAATACAAGGCATCCAGACATAATCTGAGTTTGCCATAACAGAAAGAGCGATTCCTTTATCCGGCATAATTAGTAGTATACTATGGAAGCCTGTATCCATACCGGTATGTGACATTAGACGAAATCCCTTATATGTTCCAAGAAACCAACCAAGACCCATCCCTGAACTATCTTCTCCATTACCGGTCAATGCATATTGATGCCACATTTTATCATAGCAATGTGCTGGCAATATAGTCTGACCATTTTCACTAATCCCTTTGTTGATGTGCATTGCCGCGTAGCGTGACATATCTTCAGCGCTAGCGTATAGTGTGGAACTAGGTCCATGTGCGCGATTGTAAGGGAAAATATCACTTACTATACCACCATAACCATCTTTCGCTGCAAGTATATGAGGTGTAGCCAAAAGGTCATTAACTTCTTGCTTCAAAAAAGAGCTTGATTGCATACCAACTGGTTCAAGGATATATGTTTTCATATACTGTTCGAAACTCATACCAGATAATTTTGCAATAATATCGCCGAGAATTTCATATCCAATATTACTGTAAGAGAATCTCGCTCCAGGTTCATCTATCAATACTAGAGTACTAATACTTCTAATATATCGCTCTAAGCTTTGTTCGTCATATTCTGGTCTATCCCAGCCATAGTCTTCTTCATCTGGCATGCCAGATGTATGATTCATTAGCTGTTTAATTGTAATATGGAGATACCTCTCATCTGCCATCGTAAAGTAAGGAAGATATAATGTAATAGGAGATTCTAACTCCAGCAGTCCTCGATCAACAAGCTGCATGAGAGCTGTTGCTACTAACGTTTTCGATAGTGAAGCTTGGTGAAATAGAGTGTTAGCATCATTGGGTTCCCCGGTTGCTAAGTTTTTTGTACCAAAATCTTTGGCGTAGAGGGGTTTTCCATCTTTAACTACACCTATAGATAACCCAATAAGTGCTTCATGTTGGACAAATTCATTAACAATATGCTCTAATCGATCGACTATAAATTGAGAATCGCTCATGGTGACCTCCTTATTTGTTCTACTTATTCTATTATATCAATTTTTTGGAAATTAGTTGCGATTCTAAGTAATTCGTTTTAGTTTTCAAACTTGAAATTATGGGGGAGTTCGATATGAAAATAGTTATTTTCCTTAAACATTATCAATAGTATACTAAGCCTATAAACAGTTAAATTAAGAAAAAATATGTAAAATGATAAAGGAGACTACATGATGAGTAAAGCTTACTTAACGATTGATGATGGTCCAACGACTCTGACGCGAGCAATGATCGACTACCTCCAGTCAAAAAATATTATGCCGGTACTGTTTTTCTATGGGCATCAATTAGAAAAGCATTTTGATGAAGGACTTTATGCTCTGCAGCAAGGTGCAATTATCGGTAATCACAGTTATAGTCATCCTAATTTTAATAATATTTCATACGAGGAATGCATTGAAGAAATTGAAAAGCAGGATGCGTTACTTGAACGTTTATATCAAGCAGCTGGTATGCAGCGGACGTATAAATTATTTCGCTTCCCTTATGGAGCTAAAGGTGGAAAAAATAAAGCATTGATTCAGCAATACTTACGTGAGCAAGGCTATAATAGAGTAGATGATAGTGAAATTGATATTGAATGGTATAAGAGTAATGAGCTTAATATTGATATAGATTCATATTGGACATTCGACTTTACGGAATATCAATTGAATCAGTCATCTGATTTTACTTATGATAGTATTTTGCAACGAATACATGACCCCAACCCCGAGATGGGAGCACCTTTATTGGAGAAGAATTCGAACCATATTATTCTAATCCATGATCATGAGAGTACAGACAAAATATTACCTGACTATTATAAAATTCTTATCGATTATGTTATAGAAGCAGGCGTTGAATTTATCGGTCCGAGAATTACGCCACAGAAAAAGTAAGTGATGCCGAAACAATAAGTGACTGCAGATGAATACTCCCGCAACTTATAGAAGTGGAAGTCCTCTCGGCGAAAACGGATAGATATACAGTAGGAAGTTTGGAGGTAATCTGATTGATAATCGGTATCGTTATTGTACTCGTTATTATAGTATGCATCTATTTGTTGCTGAATTATTATGCTCCTCTTGGTGCTAGTCAGTCGAATGCGCGTAGACGTGAGTTTAGCCAGTCTAACAATTATGAGGGAAAAAACTTTATTAATGCTATTCCGACTACAATGGGAGTAGCGTCATCGAATAAAGAAAGAATGAGCTTAATGGCTGATTTCATTAAAGGGAATCGAAATTCAAGACCAAGGAAGCCAATTGAGATTATCCCGTTGAGCGAGAATCATTTTGATGCGGGAGATGAGCCTAGACTAACATGGTTTGGTCATTCTGCATCATTGCTGCAATTGGATGGGAAAACTTTTCTACTTGATCCGATGTTCGGTAGAGCCCCATCTCCTGTTTCGTTCATAGGTGGAAAGCGATACAGTAAAAATCTTCCTTTTGAAATTGAGCAACTACCGACAATAGACGCAGTAATTATCTCTCATGATCACTATGATCATCTCGATCACGGCTCGATAGTTAAGTTGAAGAGTAAAGTGAAAAGATTTATCGTTCCGCTTGGTGTAGCATCCCATTTGGTCAAATGGGGTATTGAACCTGAGATTATTACGGAGCATGATTGGTGGGATGAGTTATCCTATGAGGGAATACAGCTAGTCTGTACGCCAGCCAGACATTTCTCGGGTAGAAGCTTGACGGACCGCAATGCAACATTATGGTGTTCATGGGTCATTAACGGACAATCGGCTAACATCTTTTTCAGTGGCGACAGTGGTTATGGGCCTCATTTCAAGGAGATAGGTGAAAAGTATGGTCCATTTGATCTGACATTAATGGAATGTGGTCAGTACAATAAGCATTGGGCGTCCATTCACATGATGCCTGAAGAGACGGTGCAAGCCCATATGGATGTGCGAGGTGCCGTTATGATTCCGATCCACTGGGGAGCATTTACATTATCCCTTCATGACTGGACAGATCCAGTTGAGCGCGCAGTAAAAGCGGCGAAGGAGAGTAAAGTGAAGATAGCGACTCCTCGTATTGGAGAAGCTGTTCAAATTGATGCAGCATCATATCCAGTAGCGGAATGGTGGAGCAAACAAGGCAGCGATTAGTTCGCTGCCTTGTTTTTGCTATCGGATTAGATAGTGCTGCTAAAGTTCCCGTATTAGTTATATATCTATGGGTGTTACTTATTTTCGGGTTGCCTCGTATATAAAAGTCTGCTTACTATGAGTTGGTGCTTTGCCATACTCGAAATCAGCTGAAACGACGACATCTGAAAAACCGATGCTCTCTAATATGAGTTTGAATTCTTCGACCCCATACCAGCGTAGTGCAAGGCGCTGTAACTCAGTCTGAATAAGCTCACCGCTGCGCCATTTTTCATATTTAAGGTATGAAATTTTATATTGACTAAAGAAATCTGCTTCAATAAGGTTGTTTTCCAATGTAATAATATCTCCATTGGGTAGATAGTGTGTTGATGTGCTACGAACCTGACCATAATCAAAATTGGTGTCAGGTAGAAATAGATCAAGAATAAGACGTCCACCGGGCTGAAGATGATGATAAAGGCATGTCAAAGCGTTAATGGAATCTTCTCGATTTTCAATCAATAGAAATGAACCAGCAGGAATAATAATGACTTCGTAACAATGAGGTAAAGAAAGTTCTTGAAGATTTGCTTCATACAAATGAACAGCTAACTCACGTTCTTCACAACTTTGGCGGCAAGAAGTTAGCATTTCAGCAGAATAGTCAACGCCATCTACAATAAGTCCTGCTTCTAGAAGAGGAATGATTACACGACCAGATCCAACCATTGCTTCAAGGATACGTCCTTTGCAATGTTCCAGTCTGGCAAGATAATATTCCAAATCTCCATCTAACGATTGACCGACTTGTTTAGTAAGGTCATATACCTCCGTACATAACTTTCCATAATAACTAAACGACATTTTTTTACCTCCACGAGTTTGATATGGAAACGAACAAAGAGTGTTATCCCTTCAGTGTTTTATTAGTAAGTTATAGTGGGTCCCCATACAGCCCTTGTCCAAGCTATATTCATCCCAACACGCTCCATATTATGTTGACTTGTACTACCGAAGCTTGCTTGGGCGACAACAAGCTCACAGTTAGCTAGATGTGCCTCATATAAGCGCCTGTGCAGTAATGCAGTTTGTAAACCATTATTTCTAAATTCAGGTGCCGTGGCAGCAAGCGTGCAGGAAGCAATATTGTTACTAATATGCATAACCGCTACAGCCGCAGGTATATCATTCAAAGAGGCCAGGAATATTTTCCATCCTGTTCTATGCAGTAAACCAATATTATTGTTAATGAAGTGATGCTTGTGCTCTACTGACATACCTGAACCGACACAGTGAATTTCCGCATATCGTTCAAAATCTTCTTTACTGTTAACTTCACGAATTTTTATAGTTTGAGAATTAGGGGGTTCTTCTCTCTTAGGAAGCCCATAAAGTACAGAGTGAAAACCTTCTTGATATAAACCATGCTCTGATAGATGTTTCATCATAGTCGTATTAGAACCTGTAGGATTTAAATCTAACTGAAAGGATCGTTCTCTATCTCTATAGAACGCAATGATCTTTTCTAATTGATCGATATCTTCAATAGAAAATCCTTTTACAGAGTTAAATAGCCCCCAGGGCATAGTTCTTATGTAAAAAGCTGTCGTACTTCCAAAATGCTTTATTTCGACTCCTTCTGGATTACCATCTCTCACCAATTGAACTGATTCTCGAGGTGAAATTGTCGATCTCGGATTGCTCTATTCTTTTTGCCAAATGCTCATCAATAACAGGTAGCTTCAATCTAATCACTTCCTATTCATTTATTTGAGGAATGATCAACCATAGGCCCATAGTATTAAATGAATTGCTTAGTGAGGTAAACGTATCATGATTAATGAAAAACTGTCAAATTGTGGGCGATAGATTGCTAATGTAAGTATGTTTGATATGTAAGGATATTCCGATAGGATTGCGATGTGATGAAACAATTGTAAAATTTTAGCGTATAAGATTAAGGAGTGACAGAGGAGGGAACAGGATGAATGGTTTGATTGGTTTTTTATTATTAATTGGTGGATTAATAGCCTTGTTCTCACCTCAGACTGCGTGGTATCTGTCAATTGGGTGGAAGCTGAGGGATGCAGAGCCTAGTGATGCAGCACTTACTTGGAATCGAGTTACGGGTGTTATTTCAGCGCTGATTGGTTTTATTATTATCGTATCATCATGTGCCACTTTATTTACAGGTGGTAGTGAAGGTCGATGGGCAGAGCGATTCCAGCAACGAGCGGAGGCGGGAGAGGTTAGAGGGATTTCAATTCCTATGTCCTCAGTTGCAAATTTAACGGATGATGAATTAAATGAAGTGATTGCATTGATTCGTGTAGCAAAATTAATTCCATTTGAGATACCAAATGCTTATGGAGCCGGTGGATTTGGCATATTGAAGTTTGAACAAGGCGATGAAGTTAAAATGGTGTTTTTTGGTCCTTCCGGAGGGATCGAGCTTCATCCGGGAGAGATGGACCAAGGCTTCAAAATAGAAAGCAGTCAACTTGAAGGCTGGTTTAAAAGTTATTTGAACGATATGGATTGATTGTAAAATAACGATTCTATTGATGAATTATATGCTTAATAGAATGAAAAACGGTGTCACATTGTATGGTTAGTAGACAATGTGACACCGTTTCGCTATTTCTTATTCATTACACTATGTTTTCTGCCGTACAGAATATAGATGATGAATCCGATTAAGAACCAGATTCCACAAGCAATCCATGTATGAACAGATAACTGGAAAATCAGGAAGACACTTAATAATAATGAGCATATCGGTATTAATGGAAATAGTGGTACTTTGAACCCACCGGTAGGAATGCTTTTATCGCGACGTAAGTAAATAACACCGATCGAGACGATAATAAAGGCTACTAAAGTTCCTGTGCTTACTAATTCTGCAAGTTCAGACAATGGAATGAAGCCAGCACACAATGCAATTAGTATTGCAAAGACCCAAGTGTTTTTGACTGGTGTATTATATTTTTTGTTAAGTTCATACATACTTTTTGGTAGTAATCCATCTCGACCTAATGCATATAGAACCCTTGTACCGCCGTACAACATAACGAGGATGACGGTCATCATGCCGACAACAGCACCAAGTGAAATAATACCAGCTACCCAATCTTGATTGACGAGCTGCAGCGCAAAACTAACTGGATTAGTTACATTTAGATTTGTATAAGGAACAAGTCCAGTTAAAACGAGTGAAACTGTAACGTATAGTAGTGAACAAATTAGTAATGAACCAATAATACCGATCGGCATATTGCGACGCGGATTGATGACTTCCTCAGCTGCAGAGGAGACAGCATCAAAACCAAGATAAGCAAAGATGACGAGAGACGTACCACTTAATACACCACTGACACCGAATGGCATAAATGGTTGCCAATTGGCAGGCTCGACATAGAAAATACCGACGCCAATAAATAGAAGAATTACCCCTACTTTAACAAATACCATAATGGTATTAATTTTTGTTGACTCTTTAATGCCAATTGTTAATAATGCTGCAATAGCTAATACGATAACGACCGCTGGCACATTGATATATGTTCCGTTTGCAGGATCAAAAGGTCCAGATATCGCTTGTGGAATGGCGAGATTAAATCCTGCCAGCAATGAATTAAGATAAGCTGACCAGCCAGTGGCGACTGAAGCGACAGCGAGTCCGTATTCTAACAATAGCGCCCATCCAACTAGCCAAGCAATGACTTCGCCAAATACAACGTAGCCGTACGTATATGCACTACCTGCGACAGGTATTGCTGATGCAAACTCCGAATAACACATACCCGCTAATGCACAAACAATAGCAGCCAAAATAAATGAATATACAATTGCTGGTCCAGCATGACTTGCAGCTACTGTACCAGGAAGGATGAAAATACCTGTTCCAATAATAGCACCAACACCGAGCATAATTAGATCGAATGGACCTAATGTTTTCTTAAAGTGATTGCTGTTATTATTGTTAAGTAATTCCCCAATAGGTTTTTTCCTGAACCATATACTTTTCATAATTAACTCCAATCTTTTAAACATATGTAGAAATTTTATACTGTAATTCGTAAAATATCAAATTTTATCATAAACATTCGAAATAATATGGTGGTGTAAGCAATATATTGAAATTTATAAAGAAAAAAGATGTCTCCTTTGTTCTAGAGAGACATCCCTAAGCTAATATTTATTATGAATTTGAATTTCCTCTACTAGAAGTAGACATGCGTAATTTCAAGCTTACGCTCCAGTGTTAGATCGATAAATTGTTGATCTACTTGAATAAGTGGACTGAAAAATTCTGTTGGGTGAGTCATAACAATCGAGCCTGTACGATCATCATTCAATTTAATTCGTTTACCTATAAAGTTTGGAATCATATGTTTAATAAAAGTTTGTGTAATAACAGGATCTAACTCTGAAAAACTTAGGCGATATAATTCTTTCAATACAAATAGAAGATCACGTTCTTCCTGATAGGCCCGTGAGGAAATCATAGCACTATAAATATCAGTTACAGCAATAATTCGCCCAATTTGTGATATTTCTTGACCAATCACGCCATGTGGATAGCCGGAGCCATTTAATCGTTCATGATGCTGCAGTGCACCTAGTGCTATTTCTTTATTAGCGTGTGAGTTCATAATAATATCATAGCCGTATACGGTGTGAAGTTTAATTTCTTCAAATTCCTCGGTTGTTAATTTCTCAGGCTTGTTCAAAATAGCCTCATCTATTTTGCATTTTCCGATATCATGCAAGAATCCTGCATTTCCTGCGATTGTCGCTTCTTCTTCAGATAATCCCAGCCAATTAGCCAAGTAATAAGAGAGCATGCCTACTTGCACGGAGTGTTGGTATGTATAGTTGTCTTGATTATTAAGTAGTAGCAATAAAGATACGACATCGCGTTCTAGGTGTAAATTTTGCAGTAGTGGATTTAAGGCAGCAGCAGCGGCTTCCGTATCAATTATATTTTCTGTTCTAGCAATATGAAATAGATCCTGAATATTTTGAACGACAGCATCGTAGATAGGTTTCACTTGAGGGACCCATTTAGGTGACACAGTGGTTTCGAGCGTTCGTTCTAGCAGATCAAAGTCTTCAAGACTATTAGAAATAATATTACTTCTTTCCAGAACGTCTATATAATCGATTTGGTGCTGTAAAAGTTTACTGATTTCTGCAGAATAAAGGACGGCGTTTCTTGATAATATGTGAAGCCCGTAGCCGTTGAATACATCGTCTCGTAATACATCGCCATTTACAACATCTGTTACATGAATTCTCATAGTTCACCTCGTTAAAGTATGTATAAATCTACTATATATGCTACTGATGATGCATTATGTAATTGTAAGTATCATATTATCAAAAATTGTAAACTCTTTCAATGTAACAACTTCCAATTTTTTTGTGTCAATAATTATATTTGAATAAGTTGCGCAATGATTGCTTCTGCTCGTGCAATATGATCAGTTCCTTGCACAATTGCACGGCCATCAGGAAAGAATACGATCGTATGTTGATGGTCGTAAAATAATTTGAGCAGGTATGGATTACGTATTAATTTGTAATGTAGAGTATAATACTGCTCTAGCTGCTCTAATGAATAATTCATTGCGGCAGGGAGTATTACTTGAACGGAATGTCTACCGCATAATGAGGAACTATATATTGCAGACTCATCCTGCAGCAAATTTTCAAAGTGATGATGAGCGCAAACAGGGCAATCGGTTCTCTTGGCATGTGCGATATTAAGCTTTAATTGATCATTATTCCAACAGTCTAGCTGGAGTAGCGATTGATGAAGGGCGTCTACATTACGACTACAATATTTGATAGCTTCAGTTACTTGGATAGACGCGATCATATGGACGATTGGACTTAGAACGCCAGCCGTATCGCAAGTTTCTACAGTTCCTAATGTCGGTTTGTCTGGAAATAAGCATCGATAACAAGGTGTCTTATTAGGTCTAAATGTAGCCGTTGAGCCGCTTGTACCTACGACTGCTCCGTAGATCCATGGAATTTCATGCGCTATACTATATTCATTTATAAGATAACGTACAGAAAAGTTATCGCTGCCATCAATGATAATATCTATATTAGCGAGATATTGCTCCACATTATTAGCAGAAAGATCAGCGATAATAGGTTCAATTTCGATCATTGAATTGATCGCTTGCAAATGATGAGCAGCAGCAGTAGCCTTTGGTAAAAACTGTATTGCATCTTGTTCAGTATACATGATTTGTCGCTGTAAATTACTATATTCTACAAAATCACGATCAATTAATCGTAAATAGCCGAATCCTGCTCTTGCGAGCTGTTCGGCTATGACTGATCCTAGCGCACCAAGACCAACAATTGCACATCTTGCTTGTTGCAATGCTGTTTGTCCTGCTATGCCGATATGAGAAACTTTGAGTTGTTTCGAGTAGCGTGATTCATTATGTAATACAGTTTGGTCGTTCACTTTTGATTGCTCCTACTATGGATTTAATGGGATGCTCTTTGAATCGCGAGCGATGAAACAAAACCCAGCAACGTGTACGGTACGAGTACACAAACGGTCAAATGCCCGAAACTTCAAATAGCGGTTCAAAAAGTGGGCTTTCGAAAGCCGAGAAGATGGAGCGCTACTTGAGAAAGGCGGAAGCGCAAGTGTACGTGTTTGGTACATGCGAACCGCACTTTCCAAGTTCGCTTCATATTCGATGTCGAGTATGTTACATGGCTACACATCGTTATCAAAGTCCACTTTTTGAACTACCCCTTGTAGGGAGCCATGGGCCTTGCTGATGGCCTACCCACTCAGAACCATCCTCCCAAATCTCTTTCTTCCATATGGGTACAATTTGCTTTAGTCTTTCGATCGCATAGCGACTTGCTGCGTAACAATCATCACGATGCGCTGTTGCGACTGCAATGACGACACTGATCTCAGCCAATCCAACAGAACCGATGCGATGAGTAATTGCACAGTCAGCTCCATTCCAACGTGCTGCAATTTCATGCCCAATTTGTTGCATCGTTGCTATTGCCATTGGTTCATAAGCTTCATAATCTAAACTTATTGTTTTCATGTCACCAGTAAATTCTCGTGTTGTTCCTACAAATAAAAGAGTTGCACCATAAGCAGGGGTGATGATTTTGCTCATCACTGCTTCTACATTAATCGGTTCATACGTAATTTCGAATTTTGAAATAGTCACGGTGTGCTGCTCAAAATTTTCATTTTGCTCTCCGCCGGAAACTGGAGGAAGTAGCGCTAGTTCTTGATCGACTTCAATGATTTGTTCATCGATACAATATTGCATATTCGCAGCAATGTAACAGTTTGAAAGCGAAGCTGCTTGCTGCGGGAAAGCTTCGGAAAGAGCTTGTTTCAATTGTAATGTTGTATAGGCAGGTTGCTCAAGTGAAACCTCAAGAAAAGTGCTGCCAAATCGTTCAGTTAACCCTGCAAAAAGTTTGAAAGTCCAATTATATGTCATATTATTACCTACTTTATTTCATAAATGTACAACCTCTATTAGAATACCATAATTGACTGAAAAATGTTATGCTATTAAGCAGTAGAGAGGGGAAGTGACAGCATGCAATTACTAGAGGACAGATACGGAAGATTACACGATTATTTGCGGATTTCTGTGACAGATCGTTGTAATTTACGTTGCGTGTACTGTATGCCTGAGGAAGGTGTTCAGTTTGCAGCTTCTGAATCTTTACTTTCTTATGATCATATCGTTGAAATTGTAAAAGTAGGAGCATCACTAGGTATCAAAAAATTAAGAATAACTGGTGGCGAACCGTTAATTCGTCCAGATTTGCATGAATTGATAAGCGAGCTTTCTGCAATCCCTCAGATAGAGGATATTGCTTTAACGACAAATGGTATATTTCTTGAATCACAGGCAGAGAAGTTACATAAGGCCGGTTTAAATCGAGTAAATATAAGTTTAGATACGCTTGATCCCACTCGTTTTAAGTTCATTGCTAGAAATGGTGATTTGAAAAAAGTATTAGCAGGTATTGAAGCGGCGGCTAAAGTAGGTTTTTTTCCTATTAAATTGAATTGTGTACTTCTCAAAGGAATAAATGAGGATGAAATCGCTCAATTTCTTAGATTAGCTTATCAACAACCTTTACATGTGCGATTTATTGAATATATGCCGATTGGGCATGCTGATGAGGGCTGGAAACAACATTATTTACCGCTGTCTACTGTGCTAGATATTGCTCATAAAGAAGGCTATAACATAAGCGAAAAGCAAGAGATGAAAGGTAATGGTCCGTCTGAAAACTGGGAATTTTCTGGTGGGGTAGGATCATTTGGTCTTATCCATCCGATTAGCGATCATTTTTGTGCAAATTGTAACCGACTGCGCCTCACTTCAGATGGACATATGAAGCCATGCTTATATTGGATGGATGAGCTGGATATGAAGCCAGCTCTAGGAGACCTAGAAGCGATGCGCAATATTTATTATAAAGCGATGCAGATTAAGCCGCAAAATCATGAGATGGCGGAAAAACTATTGGATATGGATCAATCTCATGTTCCAACAGTGCGACGAATGTCCCAAATTGGTGGGTAATGCTGAATGAAGTGTGAGGTGACAGCGATGGAGCAAAACATACAACTAAAGCAGATTACGATCTATCATAGTAACGATATTCATAGCAGACTTGAAAATAGCGCTAAAGTTGCAACAATTATTAATAATGGACGTAAACAATATGGCGAGGAAAACGTAATTGCAGTAGACATTGGCGATCATATGGATCGAGCAAGAACGGAAACAGAAGGTACCGATGGTTATATCCATCGTGAGCTACTGAATGAAACGCGTTATGATGTCATCACACTTGGAAATAATGAAGGTCTAACCTTTACTTCTGAACAGCTGAATGCCATTTATAGTGGCAACAATAGTTTTCAAGTGGTGTGTAGTAATTTTCATAGCTATAAGCATGCAAATCCAAACTGGTTGTTATCTCACTATATTATGGAAAGAAACGGTATTAGAATTGGGTTTGTAGCAGCAACAGCTAATTATAATGAATTTTATGAACATATGGGTTGGCGAACGGAAGAACCTTTGCAGGCTATTCAGGCTCAAGTTGCGAATATTCGAAAGAATGTTGATATTATTATACTGTTATCACATCTAGGTATTAAGATTGATGAGATAATTGCCGAAAAATGTAATGAGATAGATGTTATTATGGGAGCACATACACATCATTTGTTAGACCCTCCCATTCGTATTAACAATACACTTGTATGTGCAGCAGGGAAATTCGGTACCCATGTAGGTAAGGTTACTATTCAATGCGATCCAATAACTAGGGAAATAACGGTTAGCGGCGAATGTATTAATACTGCGTCGTATGAGGAACAGGCTAGTATTACAGCGATTATTTCACAGTATGGTATGAAGGCTAAAGCCGTATTGCAGAGAACGATCTCGCTATTAGTAGAGCCACTACCTACTTCAATTGAACGGGAAAGCCCACTAAGCAATATGTTAGCCAGCGGTTTACGTAAATGGTGCGATGCTGAGATCGGTCTAGTCAATTCCGGACAGTTGCTGGACGGATTAGCTAGCGGTAAAGTAACCGCAGGCGAGATCCATAGTATATGTCCTTCCCCAATTAATCCATGCAAAATGACGATGCAAGGCAAAGATATTAAAGAAGCGCTGGAGCAATCTGTACTTGAAGAATATATACAGTTACCGATTCGAGGGTTTGGTTTTCGTGGTGAGCGACTGGGTAATTTGGCAGTAGATGGCTTGGCGATTGTCGTTGATCGTAGCAATCCACCGATGGAGAAAATTATTTCAATCATTGTAAATGGTGCAGCACTAGAGCTAGAGCGGTATTATGAAGTTGGTACCATTGATATGTTTACATTTAATATAGGCTATAAAAGTCTTGCAAAATATAAAGATGTTACGTACTATTTACCGGAGTTCATTCGACATATCCTTGAGGTTGAATTACAAAACTCTGATAATATCATCCAAAGTCAATATTATCGATGGGACTATTCGGAGTAATTACTCGAAAGTACACTACCTCGATAAAAAAAGTTGTAGCTATTATGCGAATAAGGCTAAAATATAGTATAGTTTTATTATAGAAGGGATCGGAAGTATGCGTCTTCTCACAATTAAGCAATGTAAGCCAGGTATGCGCCTAGCAAAAAAAATATTTTCAGAGGACGGTATCGTACTCCTTGGCGAAGAGATGGAACTGACTGAAAGTTTAATATTTCGATTAGAGGCGTGTCAAGTACAATATGTATATATACAGGATCATCGTACCGGAGACATTGATCATGCGCCTTTAATAAGTGAAGATACTTTCCGCATCGCAGTAAAAGAAATTCGTAAAAACTTTTCTGCGATGATGACTCCAGCATCAGCACATAAACCGATTAAACGCCCATTTATAGCTAAGCCGCTTAAAGAAATGATGGGTCTAATTATTGATGATTTATCTACGAATAAGGATGCTATGATTATGTTAATGAACATGGGCATCGTTGATCATTATTTATATCAGCACTCTTTAAATGTATGTGTATACACATCGGTGTTAGGAATGAGTCATGGTTATTCTCGTGATGAGGTAATTAATTTGGGCTTAGGTGCACTTCTACACGACATCGGAAAAACGCAAATTGCAATTGATATATTGAAGAAGCCTGACTCGTTGAAGAAGGCAGAGTATGAAGAAATGAAGCTTCATACGACTAAAGGGTTTGAATTGTTGAAGGAAGAGCCGAACTTCTCACTGTCGATTGCTCATTGTGCATTTCAGCATCATGAACGTATGGATGGAAGTGGCTATCCGCGAGGCTTAGTAAATAATGAAATTATGGAGCATGCAAAATGGATTGGTATTGTTGATTCTTACGATGCGATGACAACAAGTCGTGTCTATAGTAGTCCGATGTTACCGCATGATGCAATGGAACGTTTATATGCTGGTTCAGGAACATTATATGAACAGTGGATGCTTGCCCATTTCCGAGATAAAGTAGTTATTTATCCTATAGGAATTTCTGTGAAATTAAGTACTGGTGAATCTGGTATAGTATCAAATTATAATTCTAGTTATCCTCATCGACCTATTGTTCGTGTGTTAACGAATGAAGCGGGAGAAGATTTGAATGCGCCATATGAAATCGATATGTCCACTAGCTTGAGTACGATGATTACAGCTGTCAATGAAGGCGAGATTACGATTAAACGATAATAAAATGAATAGAAAAGTAAAAAGGTTAAGGTGCGATATCAATTATGAATCAATTATTAATACCAATGTCTCCGACAAACGATCCGTGGGAGGCTATACATTCATTACAAAAACACGGTAGGCATCGACTAACTAGTGTCGAGATGACCGTCACTAATTTATGCAATATGCGTTGTGAGCATTGCGCAGTTGGCGATACATTAGTGATGAAAGAACCTACGAAAATCCCATTAGAGCTTATGCTGAAACGCCTTGATGAAGTGAAGGAACTTCAGACGATTAGCATTACAGGTGGAGAGCCGACATTTAATCAGAAAACGGTTGATGAATATATTGTTCCGCTTCTTCAGTATGCGAGAAGTAGAGGTATCCGTTCGCAAATTAATTCCAATGTGACACTTCCATTTCAACGTTACGAAAAGATAGCTCAATACCTTGATGTAATGCATATTTCGTTCAATTACACGGAAGCAAAAGATTTTCATGAGGTTGGTTTTGCAAAAGCTGGTCATTCCGTGCCGCTAGCGGCAGCAACGAAGTTATACAACCAAATGATTGATAATGCGAAGCGTCTAAGTGATGCTGGAGTACTTGTCTCCGCTGAATCGATGATTAATTATCGAACGCATAAGAAAATCGATCAAATTCACGAGTTAATTGTTGAGATGGGTTGTCAGCGTCATGAGGTACATCCGATGTATCCAAGCTCATTCGCCAAAGATTTGCCTGCTATTACGAAAGACGAGATGCGTGCAGCTATTGAGTTGTTGCTTCACACAAGAGACCAATCGATTTGGATGCTTTTTGGAACGTTACCATTTTATCATTGCAGTAATATTGCTGAGGAACGCCAATTACTAACTCGGCTTACTCATGAGCGCAATGTATCCGTTCGTAATGATCCAGATGGGCGTAATCGGCTGAATGTGAACCTATTCACGGGGGAAGTATTTGTAACAGACTTTTCTGATATTCCATCCTTCGGAAGTATTTACAGGGATCCTCTTGATCAAATCTTTGATGAATGGCTAGATCACCCTTTAGCTCAAAGTGTGAATTGTCACTGTCCTGTTGTTTCTTGTAGCGGTCCGAATTTACTAGTGAAAGAAATGTATTACAAAGATGATAATTTCCTACTACGTAAAGCGATTGTTGATTAAATTGGTGAGGAAGTGATACTTTGTCAGTTCGTGCGATGCTATCCATTGCGGTTGCTCTCGGCTTGCTTTATTTATCGTTTACTGTAGGTGCGCCATTTCTGCTTGCGCTTATTGTTGCGATCTTTTTAGAGCCACTTAATAAGCTATTTGTTACTAAGCTGCGGTTGCCAAGATTAGTTGCGGCAATTATTTCATGCACATTATTTACTGTTGGATTAATGGGGCTAATGTTTCTAATAGGGCTTAAAGTATTAAATGAGGTAATTGGCTTTGTTGAGAAGCTTCCTCGTTATTTCTCGAATTTAAGTGGGATGACTAACGATTTATTGGCTCAACTAAGAAAAACCTATGAAAATTTACCGCCAGAAGTCGTTGAATCACTTGAAAAATATACGACTTCGATTATTGAATGGCTAACAAAAACAGCGATGAGTTTATCGGGGAAATTAGGTTCAGCGCTTTCTGCACTGCCAAGTATGTTTATATTTTTCATCGTATTTATCGTTGCTGTATATATGTTAAGCTTCAGTCTTAATACATTGAAGCAATCTGTTATTTCGTTTTTCCATGAGGAGTCTCGTGATAAGGTAACAACTGTATTAGATAGCTTGAAAATATCGATTTTCGGATTTTTACGCTCTCAAATTATATTAAGCGCGATGACGTATGTTCTATCGTTAGCAGGCTTATTGATTCTCGATATTAAATATCCGCTTGCGATAGCGCTGCTTATTATTATCGTTGATATTATGCCGATTCTTGGGACAGGATCTGTACTTGTACCTTGGGCAATATATAATTTGTTTATCGGAGATATTTTCACTGGAATTGGATTAGTATTGCTATTCGTAGTTATTACGGTGTTCAGACGTACAGTAGAACCGAAAATTCTTGGCGATGCTGTAGGGATCGGAGCATTATCTGTATTGATCAGCTTATATGTAGGGCTGGAACTTGTCGGTGTCATTGGAGTGTTCCTCGGACCGCTTGTTGTCATTATTTACTCTGCGTGCAAAAAGGCAGGAATTATTCCATCATCGATTAAATTGTAGCGCTATAGATGAATGGTGTTATATAACAGTTAATAGTAGGCGTATGAATGCTCTTTGAAAAAAGTTCATTCATACGCCTATTGTTTTTGTCAGATGACAAAAACATGTTATAGTGTATGTAGCAAAATGAGATAAAAGGAGTAATAAGATGTTCGAAATGCGAATGAAGGTTACAAGCCACTCACTTGTGCGGTCGCTATTGTTTGTTTTAATTATAGGGCTAGCTTTATTTGCTGCAACACCTGTATATGCAGCGGAAGGAGAAGTCGATCCGAGAATATCAATAATGAACCCACTGATCGCTATTGTGCTATTTTGTATGATGAGTGCGGCAGTCCATCACATCTGGTTTCGTGACAGTAAGCTGGTAGAGAAAACGTTGGTCATGCGAAAATCGACAATAATTTGGACTAGTATTCTAATAGGATTAGTACTTCGGTTATGGCTTGCAGCAACAAATGGTGGCTATGTTAATGATCTTGCCTTATTTCACTATTGGGGAAATTACGCATATTCGGCTGGCATGCTTCAGTTCTATCACGGAGATTTCTTCGTCGATTACCCTCCTGGTTATATCTACATATTGTATGTTGTTGCATGGATTGGCGATCAATTGAATATCGTCTACGGTAGTGCAGCATTTCTTATATTGTATAAATTACCTGCTATTATCGCTGATATAATAGCCTCATTATTAATTTTCAGATTAGCTAATAAAAAGCTATCGATGCCGATATCATTGGGACTTATGCTTATATATTGGTTTAACCCTGTTGTTCTGATGGATGGTGCGGTATGGGGGCAAGTAGATTCGATATTTGCACTAATAATTATTATAAGCATTGCTTTCTTTATCGACAAAAAAATTGCTTTAGCTTCAGTTACATTTGCCATTGCTGCGCTTATTAAGCCACAGGCATTTATCTTTATGCCGATCGTTTTATTTGCTTTATGGTATGGACGAAGCTGGAAAAATGTAGCGATTAGTGCTGCTTATGGTTTTGGGACATTTTTATTGTTAGCTCTGCCTTTATTTATAAACGGAGATGGGCTGATGCAATTAATCGAGCTATATAAAGGAACGCTATCTTCTTATGCCTACGGAAGTCTAAATGCCTTTAATCTCTATTCGCTGTTTGGTTATAATTGGGTAGCACTGGAAGAGAAGTTTATAGGTCTGCCACTGAAAGTGTGGGGTAATATAGGTATAGCTATTGCAGTACTATATGCTGGATGGATTGGACTGCGCAGTAAAGTGAAGTTTGAACAGCTTTACTTTATCGCAGCATCATTAATGGGCATTGTATTCATTCTCGTTACGAAAATGCATGAACGCTATATGTTTGCTATTATTATTTTACTTATTATGGCATTCATTCAGCGTCAGGATCGTCGATTACTTCATCTGATCTATGGGTTTACGATGACCAACACATTGAATCTTTATGATGTATTAGCATTCAGTGGGGAAACTACCTTTGTTCCAAATGATGGGGTAGCTATTCTCTGTGCTGTAGCTAATATTATATTAGTCATTTACATGCTTTATATTGGAAATGATCTATATATTAGGGGGCGAACATTGAAGATGAATGATCGTGATGCTCAAATGAGACTACAGCATGCTGCTGAAATCGTGAACTTAGATATATTAGATAAACAAGACATAAAGCCACCGCGTCGCTGGTACGATATCGGTATGAAGCGTAAAGACTGGATCATAGTCGCTATAGTAACGATCATCTATGGTATTGTTGCATTTATTAATCTTGGGGATATGAAGTCGCCCAAAACAGTATGGGAGCCAACGTTAGTTGCTGAGTCCATCATATTCGATCTAGGAGCTTCACAGCCGATCGAGCGAATTACAAGCTTTGGTGGAGTAGGTAGTGGGGAATATAGCTATTCATTTGCTAATGAGTTTGGTGAATGGACTAATGAAGTTGTCGTTACACATGATCATGTAGCGGTATTTGCTTGGCATGAAGAAGATATTATGCAGGATGTGCGATATGTGAAGCTCACAGCGACGCAACTAGGCTTCCGCTTACATGAGTTAGGTATATATGTTCAAGGCTCGGAGGAACCAGCCCCAGTAACTATTATCGAAAATTCGAATGAAACTTCATTCGCGACTCATTTAATCGATGAGCAACAGCTTGCACAATATCACCATACGTTTAAGCATGGTAGTTATTTCGATGAAGTGTATCATGCTCGTACTGCATACGAGAATATCGAAGGCATTAAAGCCTATGAAAGTACGCACCCGCCACTTGGGAAAATTTTTATTGCACTGGGCATTCAGCTATTTGGCTTTGGACCATTCGGATGGAGATTTATGGGGACATTGTTTGGTGTGCTAATGTTGCCGGTCATGTACTTTATGGCGAAGGCGATTTTACGTAAAACAGTATATGCTGCTGGAGCGATGATTTTGCTTGCTGTAGATTTTATGCATTTTACACAAACTCGAATCGCAACGATTGATGTATATGCCGTATTCTTTATTATGTTAATGTTCTTCTTCATGAATCAGTATGCCTCACTCAATTTTTATCGAGAACGGCTCCGTTATACATGGATACCACTAGGTCTTGCTGGGTTATGCTTTGGATTAGGTGTAGCATCCAAGTGGATTGTACTATATGGTGGTGCTGGTCTAGCTATAATGCTTGCTATCGTCTTATGGCGCAAATATCAGCAATACCGAGCAGCGAAGCTATTAATTGTTGAAGGGGAAAAGCTGAATGTTGAATATATCGATCAGCTTAAAATGATTCGACAGAAATTTGTGCCATACACACTATATACATTAGCGATTTGTCTCGTATTCTATATTGGAGTGCCAGCGCTTATCTATGCATTGTCCAATATTCCGATACTAACAGCACTACCATCAGGCTATACATGGCAAGCGTTAGTGGATTATCAGGTGAATATGTTCAATTATCATAGCAATTTAGTGTCTTCCCATCCATTCTCCTCTACATGGTGGGAGTGGCCATTTATGAAGCGTCCAGTCTGGTATTATGTAGATAGTGAAGCTGCGACAGGATTACGTTCTACCATTGTAGCTTTAGGTAATCCACTTATTTGGTGGAGTGGTATATTTGCGATGCTTGCTACGATCTTTATTAGTATTCGCAAAAAAGAGTATATGGCCATGATGTTATTTATCGCATATGGTTCACAATATATTCCGTGGATGCTAGTGCCCCGGGAAACTTTCCTTTATCATTATTTTGCGATGGTACCATTTATTATCGTAAGTATTATGTATATTGCGAAATATATTGAGGAGAAAGATAGATGGGGGAAAATAGGCAGAAATGTATTTATCGCGATAGCGATCATCCTATTCATTCTGTTCTATCCTGCATTATCAGGTGTATTTGTTTCAGAGCAATTTGTTAATGAGTATTTGAGATGGTTCCCTTCTTGGTTATTCTAATTATTAAGTAACGATATGGATTGGAGATTAAGCATGTCTACTCGATCAGTTATGTACAGTGTCATTGTACCGATGTACAACGAAGAAGAAGTTATTACTACGACATTTGAACGACTTACGGAAGTAATGAAGCAAACGAAAGAAAGTTATGAACTAATCTTCGTTAATGATGGGAGTAAAGACGCTTCTGCTGCGATCATATCTGAACTAGCAACTATACATGACGAAGTTATACTGATCGATTTCTCGCGCAATTTTGGGCATCAAATTGCGATTACTGCTGGGATGGATTATGCGAATGGTCAGGCGATTATTATTATCGATGCTGACCTTCAAGATCCTCCTGAAGTGATGCTAATGATGATCGAGAAGTGGAAGCAAGGCTATGAGGTTGTCTATGGCAAGCGGATTAAGCGTAAAGGTGAAACTTGGTTCAAAAAAACGACGGCGAAGTTGTTTTATCGCTTATTAAGAATGATGACTAATGTAGAAGTGCCAACGGATACAGGAGATTTCCGCTTAATCGATCGGAAGGTTTGTGATGTGCTAAAAGGCTTGAAGGAGAAAAATCGATTTGTACGCGGCTTAATTAGTTGGGTGGGATTCAAGCAGACAAGCGTTGAATTTATTCGAGAAGAGCGCTTTGCTGGTGTTACCAAATATCCATTGAAACGAATGATTAGCTTTGCATTGGATGCGATTACGTCGTTCTCGTACAAGCCTTTACGTATTGCTACTTATGTCGGATTCGCAATATCGTTTTTCAGTTTTATTTATTTGCTTGTTGTTGTTTACCAACGTATTTTTACTGATTCAACAGAAGCGGGCTGGGCGAGTATTATCGCGCTAAATTTACTATTCAATGGGATTATTCTTATTTTGCTAGGTGTCATCGGAGAATATATCGGACGTATATATGATGAGTCCAAAAATCGTCCATTGTATATCGTGCGAGAAGTGGTATCCCAAGAGAATACAACTCTAACGACTGTAAATCATTATATGGAAAAACGTGAGCAAGATGAATGATCAAGAACAAGCAATAGTAAGAGCGCCGGATATGTCTGCTAAGTCAAATCGTCGAAAATCAATGAAGCAGTTCATCATATTCGCAATCGTTGGCGTTAGCAACACAGTCGTCGATTTTATTATGTTTTGGCTACTTATTCAGTTATCGGTTCATTACCTTATTGCTAATATTGTCGCTTATAGTATTGGGATGCTGAATAGCTATATTTGGAATAATACCATTACATTTCGAAGCAATGATCGTCATTGTGACATCATTGCCGTTAAGCGAATGATCAGGTTTATCATTTGGAATGGATGTATGCTGTTGGTGTCGAGTATGCTTATCTATGCTGTTATCGAGTTTGCACAATGGCATGCCCTTATAAGCAAATTAGCGGTTACGGTAGTTGTTCTTATGATCCAATTTGTCGGTAGTAAGAAATGGGTTTTTAAGCAATAAACGGTGAACAGTATCATGAGAATGAATACAGTGCCTATTTTTCTAACATAGGTCACCAACCTCTAGGTACTTACATATGATATGTTGACTGTATCCCTTGACCTTGGTATTACACAAAACCCTGGCAAGGAGGGGTGAAACACATTGAAGCAAAACGACCACAAAAGCAAATTTTTACTAACGAATCGCGAGCGAGAAGTATTCGAATTACTTGTTCAAGATAAAACAACTAGAGATATCGCTCAGCAGCTTTTCATTAGTGAAAAAACCGTGAGGAATCACATCTCCAATGTCATGCAGAAGTTGAACGTAAAAGGTCGTTCGCAAGCAGTTGTTGAGTTAATTAAGATGGGAGAACTTCAGATATAGTCATGAAGCAATCACATACTCTATATGGCTCAAATGATATGCAATGTGAAGGAGCAGATGGATAGGCAGTATGATGTTATTATGAAAATGATAACAACTTACTGTCTATTTTTTGTGTTGTTAATGTAAGTTGACATCTGAAATGTTCACCGCTGGAAACAGTCAATAGCCCTATGAATATTAATGTGGAAATAATGTTTTTAATGAATTTTTTTGTAAAAACGCCTGTTGACATATTTCTGTGTTAAAATGAAATGGCATTTGGAATGTTATTCTAGTTTTATATATGGAATTTAGGAGAGTAGTTATGCAACGGAACGTTTGGTATATGGCAATTAGCACGATAGTGTTACTCGTTATTATTAATAATTGTGTGTATTTTTTTATTACTAGAAACATGCTCGTGGATCAGCTAGATAAGGAGTTGCAAGTTCTAGGTAAGCAGATTGAAAGTTCAGTTGAACAGACACGAATGGGATCGCAAATGTTCGAGGATCAGATTGGAAGAGAGTTAAGAAGTGCATCGATTGCTGCGAAATATGCTTTGAATAGTGATGTTGAACAAGTATCCAACGGACGGCTTACGGAGCTGGCGAAGGAACTGGATATTGAGCATATTACTTTACTTCAAAAGCAAGATAATAAAGATATAGTATTATATCGCTCCTCTGATCCAACGCAATTGATGAAGAGTACGCGTGAATGGGAGCCATGGTTTAGGATTTTTCAAGAGCTATATGAGATGAAGGGAATTAGTCATGAGTGGGTAGGAATGACACTGCCATCCTTCTGGTCAGGTCCTTATGAGGTTGCTTCCACAGACTATGAAAAAATATATAAATGGGGATATTTCTATGATGGTACGACGAACTATATGATTGATCCTTACGTTGATTATGAAGTACTTGCAAAATATAATCAGGAAACAGGATTAGATCGTTTGTTTGAAAATTTGAAAGCAGCCAATAATTCCATCTTAGAAATTAATATTGTTAACCCTGACACATTCCCTAATGATAGTGTAACCGTAAATAAAGATGGCTCGATTCGCGAGCATGTAGTACAGCGACCGGTGCTGTATGGAAGCTATCAATATGAATCCAGTTATGATGAACAAGATGTGAAAAAAGCATATTTAGACTCGGAAAATGTAATTCGAGAAGAGAAGTTAGGTAATAGTCATACCTATAAGATGTTCATCCCTGTTGAAGCAACTAATGAAAAAATAGCAATTGTGGATGAAGACGGTGATCAAATGAGGGGATATGTGCTTGTTATCGTCTCAGATTACAGTCTTATTCAAGATCAACTTCGTGCAAGCATTGTCCGTGTAGCATTAATAACGATTATGGTTACTGCTATTATGCTTCCTATTGTTATTACAGTGATGAGATATTTCCGCAGATTACGTGACCAGGCTGTACAGGTTGCTCAAGATACATATATAGAAGAAATTAATGCTTTATTCCAATCGATACGATCTCAACGGCATGATTTCATTAATCAAGTTCAGACGATTCATTCATTAACAAAAATGAAAATGTATGATGAGCTAGAAAAATTTACAGAGGCTATTGCCGGGGAAATACATTATGTTAATGATTTTATTAATATAGGTAATCCAACGGTTGCTGCCCTCGTCAGATCGAAAATATCACAGGCAGAAGGGTACAAAATCGATTTTGTACGTGATGTGAAAGGTGTCAATTTGCACGCTATGGCAGGAAAAACGCTAGATATTAATCGAATTCTAGGGAATCTAATCGATAATGCATTTGATGAAGTGCTTAAGCATCATGAAGAGTATCGTAAAGTAATTTTATATGGTCGTGAGCAGGATGGTATGTTATATTTGAAAGTGACAAATTATTGTGGTGACGCCAATGAGACCATCAAAAGTCCGTTATTCGCAACGGGGTTTACCTCCAAAGGTGGCGAGCATCAAGGTCTTGGATTATCGATTGTATCTAATCTGATTAAGCAATATAAGGGTGAGATAGAAGTTTCCGCAGTTGATGAACATTATATTGAATTTTTGGTTGAAATCCCTGTTTAGTATGTACTTATTTTATAGCTATACATGAGCTGAACGATGCTAATGTATAGCTTTTTATATTGTGTATATGGATAAAATAGTTAGATTGGACGATCGATTTATAAGTGGAATAGAAAAGAATAAGGAAATGATTATAGTTTGAACGGTTTTTTTGATATAATAGATAGAATGGACAGATTGAAGTAGAAAGCAGGTGAAGTAAGAAGCATGCAAATGTATAATCGATTGCTTACAGCATTTGAACAACTTAGTAGTGAAGGAACATATTCCAATGTATTGAAGCGGGGCTGGAAGCTTTATCAGGACCAATTCGTACAAAAAGTCAATGTATATGGATCTACTATGATTAATGGCATTGTGAAAGACACAGAACTTCACGCTGTAGTTATCGATTCTGATCATATTCGTTATAGTAGCTGTACATGTCAACAGACTGTGTATTGTGAGCATATGGCGGCATTACTATTTCAATATTATAAAACGTTGGAAAACGGAAAAGTTCTTGCGGAGCAGGCGTATTTCCAATTATTGGGTCTAGTACGTGCATCTTCGATCCCATCTGTTACAACTAACTCTCCATTGGAGCAGAATAATGAGGGACAGATTAGCTCACAGATCGACCCGGAAGAAGTTATTCAAAAAATGATGCAACTATTTGGTGATGATTGGAAGAAATGTAAACATTCTTTTCATCCCCTTTCAAATACTTTAACATCGATCAAAGGTATGGCTAAATCAAGTCAGCCTAATATTCAACGATTACATTGGTGCGCTTCCATATTATTCGTGCTATCACTAGGCGAAAGAGCGTTGCAAGCGGTAGATAGCTTCAGTCGATATTATCATGAAATGACATTCAAACGACTGGCAGAACCATGGAGTAATCAATTGTATGAGCTACTTGGCTTAGTCCAAGGTGATGCATTACAGCCTTATGAACGACAATGGATTAAGTCAATGATGAGCTTTACATTTGAAAAGGCAACGACGTTGGAAAAACCGATGTTTGAATGGGATTACGCGTACTACAGACTAATTAGTTTTCTTGCTTCAGACGATGAACAAAATGATGAACTTTTTCAAAAGCTGGAAAATCTTGCTCGAGTAGAAACACATGAATTTGTTACTTCATTTTTATATGGTTCTATTGCGGTACTTAATCTCGGTAAAAAGAATGATGAACGTGCAATTGAATATTTGGAAAAATGTCAATTTGACCGTGTGCAACGGATTATGTATCCGATTGTCGAAGCTAGAATGAGTAATGGTCAGTGGGAACAAGTCGAGTTATGGATGGATTTTTTGAATGATCATTTTGTGCAAACGCAGCAAGTTCGTTCGATAGGTCCGTTTTTACAATTATGTCGTAAAGGCAGTCAACTGCAATCAGGTAACTCGAAATGGATGAAATATATGCTGGAATTTCTTCCGCATTCATATGCTGCGCTTTCTGAGCATTATATAAATGAGCAGCGTTATAAGGATTGGGCAGATTTACAAATCTATATGGGGCGCAAACCAGAGGATTTTAAGGCCAATGAATTACAAGTTATTGAAAAGCATGCGCCGTCAGCATTATTACCGATGTATCATCAAGCGATAGAAATATCCATTCATAGTCGTAATCGACAGGGCTATAGAACAGCTGCTAAGCATATTAAGAAGCTCCATAGCTTATACGAGCAGCTTGAGAAGCCTCATGTATGGAAAAGCTACTTCGATCTGATGCAAAGTCGTTATAATCGATTACGAGCATTTCAGGAAGAGCTTCTGAAAGGAAAGTTATTGTAATGAAAATGAGTTTCGGCATACAGCCTTTGGCTTTAGATGGAATATGGGGTAAGCGAGAAGAGAACTATGAGATTGTTTTACGTGTCGATGGCTGGAAAGAAACAACCTTCGGTCAATTACGCAGCTATATATTTGGTTGGCATACCCCTTCATGGTATGGTACAGAGATCGAAGAAAGTAAATTAAATGGCAGGAGCATTCTAATATTAACGCCGAAGCAGGCATTAGAGTTTTTGGCAGCGCCTGCACCATTGTCGTTACTTAAAATACAATATTCAGAACGTCTACTCTTACTGCAGCAATTAGCACAGTTCTATTTGAAATGCTTAGAAAATGGACAATTTGAGCCGGAACCTGCAAATTGGAATGCTAACGCAACAGCATGGAGACCGATCCAAAATGCGGACTCGATCGAGCAGTGGGATACTTGGTGGGAACAAGCTGGGCAATATGGTTTTGATGGAATCGGGCATTGGTTCAGCTATATCGTGAATGATATTATCGAGAATGAACCGACGGTAAGTCGTAGTTGGAATGCGTTGTTGGAAAATACCGGCTATTCATTACTTATGAATAAAGTTGCAGATGAAGAAGAATGGTTAACGACGATTGGTTTTAAAGAAGATATATTACCTTATAAACTTGCAATCGCGCTTCATGAGCCATCAGATCGTTCAAAAACATGGTTTTTGCGTACATCGATTTACAATGTAAAAGATGAGCAATGGTATCGATTAAACTTTGATGATGTGATCGGGCAATGGTGCATGATTAATGGTGATGGCATTGTTTTTCCAATTGATGAGCCATGGCATGATTCAATACATGAGAAGCTACAGCGGGAACGCTTACGTTACCAAGGAGTAATCGAAAATACACTATTAAGTGATGAATATGATGTGTTGCAGCATCCGTTAACAGAGGATGAGGCATGGAATTTTCTAGAGTATGAAAGTGTAACGTTATTATCTTCAGGCTGCAAAGTTATATTGCCTGCTTGGTGGGAAAGTGTGAAAAGCCGTAAGCTGAAGGTAAAGGGGAAAGTAAAGTCCTCGCTAGGGTCAGCTGCTGAACCGATGTTCGGATTAGAGCAAATTGTGCAGTTTGATTGGAAATTTGCAATTGGCGACAAAGAAATAAGTGAAGATGAATTTTTGAGTATTGCGGCTAGCAATCGTAAATTAGTTCAGCTCGGGGATCAATGGGTATATTTGAGTGCAGAAGATGTAGCTCAAGTTAAAAAATGGTTGAAAAACGTTCATCGCAAAAAAGGTCTTACATTTAGCGATGTTCTGCAAATGCACTTACGAGGTGAACATGCCGATTGGATCGATGAAGAGCTTGATTATGATTTGGACACAGAGATAGAATTGAATGATCATTTGACAAAATGGTTAGTGCAATTACAAAATATTCAAGATATTCCATTAATCGAATGCCCTTCAACATTTCTCGGAGAATTACGACCGTATCAGCAGCAAGGTGCATCATGGCTTATTTTCTTGCGTCAATTCGGACTAGGAGCAGTGCTGGCCGATGATATGGGTCTCGGGAAAACGATTCAATATATGGCATACTTATCCTACGTGAAAACTCATCAATTGCGTAAAAATGAAGCACCATCACTACTCATATGTCCAACTTCGGTAATCGGAAACTGGGAAAGAGAGTTAAAACGCTTTGTACCAAGTTTAAAGGTTGTGCTTCATTATGGTACAAAGCGACCTCGAGATGCTCAATTTGAACTATCGATCAAAGATGCTGATCTTGTGATTACATCTTATGCCTTGGCACAAATTGATGCAGAGGATCTTCAATCGTATGAGTGGGATTCACTTTGCTTAGATGAGGCGCAAAATATTAAAAATGCTTATACGAAACAAGCGGGAGCTATTCGTAAGCTTCAAGCGCTACAACGTATTGCGTTAACTGGTACACCGATGGAGAATAGATTAACTGAACTATGGTCAATCTATGATTTTATTAATCCTGGTTACTTGGGTAGCTTATATCAATTCCGTAAATCGATGATCGCCCCAATTGAGCGTGAGAAGGATGAGAAACGTATTGCAGGCTTGCAACGCTGGGTGAAGCCATTTATGCTTCGTCGGGTGAAGAAGGACCCTACAATCTCGCTATCGCTGCCAGAAAAACAAGAAGCGAAAAGTTTTATGCCACTTACGACAGAGCAAGTATCGCTTTATGAAGGTATTGTGAGTGAATTGCTTGAAAAGCTGCAAACAGAAACACCGATGCAGCGTCGAGGCTTAATTCTAGGATCATTAACGAAGCTAAAGCAGCTTTGTGATCATCCTGCGTTATTACTGCATCAAGAGACGAAGAAACAGTGGGAAATTACACGTTCAAGTAAGCTTGAACGACTAGTCGAGCTTGTTGATGAAATTGCGGAGCTCGGTGAACGCTGTCTTATTTTCACGCAATATATTGAAATGGGCTCACAAATTCAACGTATTTTGGAGCAGCGCTATGAGATCAAAGTTCCTTATTTGCATGGTGCAGTACCTAAGCAAAAGCGCGATGAAATGATTGAAGCATTTCAGGATGAAGCGATTCCTCATGTAGCTTTCGTATTATCCTTAAAGGCTGGTGGTACTGGCTTGAACCTAACTGCCGCTAATCATGTTATTCATTTCGATCGTTGGTGGAATCCTGCCGTGGAAAATCAAGCGACAGATCGTGCATTCCGGATTGGACAGACAAGACAGGTTCAAGTACACAAATTTATAACCATTGGTACATTAGAAGAGAGAATAGATGAGATGATTGATGGAAAACAACAATTGAATGATCAAATCGTACGTCAATCAGATCAATGGATAACAGAGTTAAACACAGATGATTTGAAGGAATTGTTTACGCTGCGAGACTCTTGGCTTAAGGAGTGATCGGAATGAATAATAATAATGTGGGAATATCTGAAATAATGCCTCATAAAGAACAACAAATTTCTAGCGATGAGCTGTTAACGGTATCAGAATCAACAGCAGCAAAGGAACAGCAAAAAGAGGAGAGTGTAGCGGAAGCTACATCTCCTTCAACTGCAAATTCTAACTGGAAAGCACTGTATCGCGATATAGCTGCTTATGCGAATAACTTAAGAAAGTCGAATGAGTAATCATCTGCCTACTCATATTAGCGCATAAAATGATCGTACGTAATATCATGCAATATATAGGCAAGAAAGAAAATAACGGATGGATTTTCATAATGATGCTGAATATGCGTTAATTGTTGCTCGTACTTGCTGACATAATGGGGATTATTACGCATTTCAAGATTGCTTTTAATAAGTGCGTCAAGTTTATCAGCGATATCTACTAGCATCCCCTCATAGCTGTCGTCTTTGGCATGTACGAGAAAGTCCATCATATCTTCTTGCATGAACGCTGGTAAATTACTAACCATATCTCGGGCAACTTGCTGTTCATAATTGATAAAAGCTTGCTTTATTTCGATTGATGATCGTTTGATCGGTGAGGCAACATCTCCGCTAACTCCTTCAACAACATCATGCATAATAGATTTCCCGAGTATTGCATACATATTGATTTGTTCTTGATTGTATTTTTCCTTTTCGAGATGAGCGTTGAATAAACATAGGGCGGCGACTCGGAAAGAATGTGTAGCATCATTGTCTGGGATAAGATTAAAGCTTCCTCCCCAACGATCAATAAGATCTAGATTGAGAATATAATCGAGAAATTGAGCAATACCTTGATCTTGCTCTAACGCTAGTAGTAACCAACGAATCGATTCGAATTCGCTATTCATTAATGAATTCCGTAATTGTTCAAATTTTTCGGTGAAATAGCTTTGATGCTGTAAGTTGCTTTCGCGCTTGCAGAACAGCATCGCATCGAAAGAATCGATCGCTTTCACGAGCTTACCTGTATAACTATCATCTTCGGCGTGCACGATATACTCAGTGAAACTCGGCTGAAGTGACTTAGATAGATAGGCAACGAGTTCTTTATTTACTTCATATTCTAATTTTTGTATATGAGGTGAAAGCGTCTGTTCTTTTTTGGTGACATATTTAATTGAGCCTGTTACCGTTTCGTTCAGATCATGCAGCAATGCTTTGCCAATTAATTCTGAGGGCAAAATTGGCTTATGATATAAGCGGCATTCTATAATACTAATTAATACAGCAATTGCTCCACAGCGAAAGCTATGACTAGCAGCATTATCTTTGTATCTTGGAGAAAACTCTTGCCAGCGAGAGACATACTGCATCTGAAAAATCGCCTTGACATAATGACTATTATTCATCATTTCACCCCATCAGCTTGACTATCGAAAGCTTGCTTTTTGAACTTGCATTGTATGTTATTATAACCTTTATTACCAGAAACAACTACATATTGGAAAACAAGTAACCACAAATACGTTTACAAAAAATTAATAATTGTATATATAGCCAAAGTAACTAGACAAAGGTACGATGGTAGTACTATTTACTCAAGGAGAGGGAACTATGTTAAGTTTTCGCGCAAGACTAACTATTATTATCATTTCAATGGTCGCACTATCCGTAGTTGCTTCTGGATTATTAATGTTGAAAACATTTAAAGAAAATCATATTCAAGTATTAGAAGAAACATTAGAACGAGAGATGCGACTTATTGCAGCACAGATGGATTGGGTAGCGGGTAATGATGACGACGTAATAGACTATTACACCGATCAAGCTGTGATGCTTCAAGAACTTATGGATTCACGCGTTACATTTATTACAGCAGAAGGTACAGTACTAGGAGATTCAAGTTTTCGCGCGTCTGAAATGGACAATCATCGAAATCGCGAAGAAATTATCGGGGCATTGGAAACGGGCATAGGCAAAAGTATACGTCCAAGTGAAACCCTTAACAAAAACATGCTTTATGTAGCGATCCCGGTAACAAGTAACACGAATGATAATAAGTATGTTATTCGACTTGCGATGAGTCTTGATGAAGTTGAGCAGTCGATTAGTAGCTTAACGATGGTCCTTATCGTTGGTCTAATAATTTTATTCGTTATTGCGGCGTTAACAAGTTATCGAATAGCGCTTAGCTTAACAAAGCCATTAGAGAAAATTACACAAGTTGCGAAGCGTATTAAAAATATGGATTACCGTGCACGTGTGGAAGGAATTAAGCAGGATGAAATCGGAGAACTAGGTAATGCGATTAATGCTATGGCGGATAGTCTGCAAATTCAGATGGCTAGAATTCGTCAAAATGAGAATCATCTTCAAAGTGTCCTCTCTAATATGATCAATGGTGTAGTTATGATGGATGCCAATGGTTCCATTCTAATTATGAATGAACGAGCTGAAAATATTCTCGGTGTCTCTGCTCGTAAATTAATCGGAAAACCGTATAGTGACATTAAGCAGCAATATGAGCTTTCACAATTAATTGTGGAAGGTTTTGATACGAAGGGATTTATTCATGAAGAAATTACGTTCTACTATCCAGAGGAACGATTATTAGAGCTTAATCTTGTACCGATCTATCAAGGAAATAGTTCGGATTTCGGTGGTATATTACTCGTCCTGCAGGATGTATCGGCGATAAGACGTCTTGAACGTATGCGTAGCGAATTTGTTGCTAATGTATCGCATGAATTGAAAACACCAATCGCTGCAGTGAAAGGATTTGCTGAAACATTGCTTGGTGGAGTTGTGAAAGATGAAGAAACGACGCGATCTTTCTTACAAATTATTTATGATGAGAGTGAACGATTGAATCGACTAATCGGTGATATTTTAGAATTATCTAAAATTGAGTCTAGACGTGCGCCATTAATGCTAACGCCAGTTGATATTAATGAATTTATGCTAAATACGATTGCTATTCTTGAAGTGAGTGCAATGCGTAAAAACATCCATATTGACATGACTTCACCGGAAGAATTTTATATGGAAGCAGACGAAGATCGCCTTCGCCAGATTTTAGTGAATTTATTAAGCAATGCTATTAATTACTCGCCTGAAGGTGGTACAATTACGATCGATATATCCGAAACGGAAGCAGAAAATATTCTGATATCAATTTCTGATACGGGAATTGGTATTCCTGAGAAAGACCTTCCACGTATTTTCGAACGGTTCTATCGTGTAGATAAAGCTCGCTCACGTATTTCTGGTGGTACAGGTCTTGGATTATCAATCGTGAAGCATCTCGTTGAATTACATAAAGGAACGATATCGGTAAGCAGTACTGTTGGGGTGGGTACCAAATTCACAATTGAACTTCCAAGTATCCAGTAGAGGTAGTTCAAAACATGGACTTTGATAACGATGTGTATGCTAATGTAGCGTATTCGACATCGAATATGAAACGAACTTGGAAAGTACGGTTCGCATGTACCAATAACGTACATTTGCGCTTCCGCCTTTCTCAAGTAGCGTTCCATCTTCTTGGTTCTGAAAGTCCATGTTTTGAACCTTTATTAGAAGAGGTAGTTCAAAACATGGATTTTTTGAACCTTCATTGAATGGGTAGTTCAAAAATTCGACTCTCATTAAATTATATTTACCTAAAATTTAAATTAATGTTACACTAAGAACATATGAAATAATACATGCAACTTATTGCATGTGCAGCTTTTGGAGGTTGGAGTATGTCTAACAAGATATTAGTTATCGAGGATGAACCTACATTATCAAGATTGTTATCTTATAATTTAATACAAGAAGGCTATGATACGACCGTGATTGATCACGGTGGCGATGGTTTGCAAGCGGCTTTACAAGGTAATTTCGATTTGATTATTCTCGATATTATGCTTCCAGGAATGAACGGCTTTGAAATTTTGAATCGACTTCATCAGAATAATGTTCGCACACCAGTTATTATTCTGACAGCTCGTAATGCTGAAGAGGAAGTCGTACAAGGGTTGAAGCATGGGGCAGACGATTATATTACGAAGCCATTTGGCGTTGCGGAACTGCTTGCTCGTGTATCCGCTGTGTTACGGAGAACGCAAAATGAGGACCCGAAACCTCTTCTATCTAACGAAAAAGTGATACAAGCAGGGGAATTGGCCATCTATCCAGAAAAGTATGAGGTCAACGTACAAGGGCAACCTATTTCACTTAGACCGAAAGAATTTGAAGTGTTATTATATCTCGTTCAACGTCCAAGTATGGTAATCAGCCGTGATGATCTTATGAATGTCGTATGGGGGTTTGATTATATCGGCGGACAGCGTACAGTCGATGTTCATGTGAGTTCACTGCGGAAAAAGCTGGAGCTTGAGCAGCAATCAGTAAGAATTGAATCGATTCGGGGTGTAGGTTATAAGCTCGTGATGCCGAAGAAACTTGTGAGTCCTTTGAGATAGGACTCACAAGTTTTTTCTTTTGATCGGTCGTGATCACGATGCATCGCTACGTAGATGATTCGACTTCGAATTTGCCATTCATCGCTTGCTCTAGTGCTAAAGTATTTAAAGACTACTAAGTTAATGGAATAGTTATTGTATTAAGCTCGTCTATTCATTGAGGTGATCTTTTGAAAAAATGGATATTTAGTGTAGTAGTTATCGGGGGAGTTGTTATAATTTCAGCTGTTACTATTTACAATGGGCAGAAAGCACCGACTTATACTCTGGTTGATGTAGTCCAGTCTTATGAAGAAGAGTGGGGTATCCAACTTCCAATACCTAATACTAGAGAACTATTGCATAGTTCAGGGGTAGGCGCATTTGGTGATGGTGAATGGTTCGAAGTATATACATACCTAAACGCTGAAGAACAAATACATGAGAGTGGTTTGGTTGAAGTTATAGAGGTAAATATGGATGTAGCTAATCATAATATAGAGAAATTTATATCAGCAACGATTTCAATAAATCTGGATCGTGATGATGTTAAGGCTGTATTTGAGAATAATCCAGTGAAGGCACAAATAGGTGATTATTTCTATTATAAAGAAAAGAATAATGGCTACGATTATTTTATAGCAGTCTATAAGAATGATGAGCAGAAATTATATACTTTTGAATGGCATCAATAATAACTAGCGGGCTATATTGAGAGTTTTTCGGGAAATGAAAATGAAAAGGGTTGGCTACAATTCGTAGAGCCAACTCTTTTTCGTGTTTATTCATTTTGATGATCGGGTTTCCATTGCAGCATCTTTTTCTGATATTGTTTTGGTGAGCAGTCATTATGTTTCTTGAACATTTTGTAGAAATGAGCCATATTGGGCATCCCTATTTTTTCGCCTACCTCTGTAATGCTTATATCCCTCGTCAGCAACAATCTTTCAGCTCGCTTAATTTTCCTGTAGTTTACATACTCTGTAAATGAAAAACCTATTGATTTTTTGAAGTATTTCACGAAGTAGTAGTAGCTCATATTGGCAATTCTGCACACTTCTTCAACTTGAATACGATCAGTAAGATGTTCCTCGACATAATCGAGCACCGGTTTCAATCTTACTTTATCGAACGAATCTTGCTCGGCAAGTACTTTTTTATGATCATTACGTAATAAGATTAACAAGATTTGCTTAATGAGAATGCTAACTGCTATTTCATATCCTCGTTGGCGTTTAGAAGCTTCGCTAGATATTTGCCTAATGCAGTTTGCTGTATCTTGTTTCACCGCTTCGTTTTCTTGAAAGATATAATTCGCATGACTTAGCGGTACATGTGTTTCTGAGAAATAACGCATATATGAAATTGATCCTTGATCGAAGAAATGTTCAAGATCAAATTGAACGACGATATAATCAAGATCTTCTGAACAGAAATCACGATGTAGTTCAGATGTACCAATAATGCAAACATCTCCTGCTTTTAAGATCATGCTTTCAGATTCCATATACATATCTAATTGACCGTTTAATATTAACAGTAGCTCAAGCTGTTTATGATGATGCCAATCGGTCCGAGTAAGATGCTCACGATGTGACTGAAATACTCTGATGCTTAAAAGAGGGTTATCATATGATACACGCTCATTAATTGCCTCCATTATAACCACTCCTTAAACTTTTCATTATCATCTCGACTATACTTCTTGCAAATGAAAAGTACGTCGAAAGCAAAACTAACTTTTTATTATCATCTCGACTATACTTCTTGCAAATGAAAAGTACGTCGAAAGCAAAACATAACTATCCTCATTATATAACTCATTAACGACATAGCAATACATAAGTAACGGATATAACGGTGAAAGCGATGAAGTTTTAATAATAAGTTTACAAATATTTGCATGTACGCTAACGCTTCCCTTCTATAATTATTTTATATGGATCGGAATAGAAGGAGATGAAGTGGTGCAGGCTATATCTGAAAAAGTAGTAACTAATGTAGTTAGGGAGCAGTCATTGTTTCAGCACGAGGATCAATTATTATTAAGTGTTATATCTAAAACAACTTGTATATCGGCCGATACGAATTGCGAGCAGACGTTAGCGATATTTCGTAATCATCCAGATCACGAATGTGTTGTTATTGTTGATGGATTGAATCGACCGCAGAGCTTAATGATGCGCAATGAATTATTTCGTAGATTAAGTCAACGCTTTAGTGCCGATTTGTTCAGCGATAAGCCAATTGAAAAACTAGCAGATCATGAACCTTTAATAGTAGATAGAAGAAAATCTCCCAGTCACATTATCGAAATGGCATTGAGTCGTAAAGGAGATCGGCTATATGACTGTGTCATTGTAACAGATGGTCAACTCGTTGTTGGGGTACTAACGATGTCAAGCCTACTCCAGTTGTCTAATCATTTACAACAAAAGTTAAAGGAAGAACAACAGTACTTGATCTATTCCTCTCAAGAAAGAATTAAACGGATTGTCAATGAGGTTGTTAATGTAGAGAATACGGCAAAAAGCAGTGGAGAGAAATCTGATGAAATGGTGAACTTCACATTGGAAGGTAAGACAATGCTACAAAAATTAACGAGTACATTAGAAATTATTAGCTCCAACGTTAGGCAACAGCAATTACAAATTGCCGAGTTACAAGGCAGTGTTAATGATATTAAAAAAATTACTTCGATCGTTCATGAGTTGTCAGAGCAAAGTAATTTATTAGCGATTAATGCTACGATCGAAGCTGCTAGAGCAGGTGAGCATGGTAGAGCATTCTCCGTAGTTGCGCAAGAAGTAATGAATTTGGCAGGGCAAACGAAGAAATCTACATCAAGAATATCTCACTCTGTTGAAAAAATTGTTGATGTTGTTAGAACTACGGCGAAGATTACAGAGGAAGGATTACAGATCGGTTTACAAAGTGACAAGCTTATTGCAGATACCGAATCTATTTTCTTATCTTTATTCAAAATGGTAGCTGAGAACAAAAACAATTTGCAGCTTATCGAGGAACAAGCGTTACAAGCTAATGATCAAGCGAATCAAACGGTAAATGAGCTGAAAAAGCTTAACGAGATGAATATGTAAACATTGCTATGATGTTTGTGAAAATATTTTACATAGTGTTTACATTATAAAAATACGAGATTAACAATCTATTAGTAATATTAAACCTGTAAGCAATAATACATGAAGAACTTAAACAAAGAGGGAAACTAAAACTGAGGAGTGGTTATTTTGATCAAGAACAACACAATTAAAGGAATTATTACTTTTACAATGGCAGCAATGCTAGTATTCACTGCAGCATGTGGCAATACAAATGAAGGTACAGCTAATAAAGCACCAAACAATGCTGTAACAAACAATACTCCAGCGGCTACACCAACAACTGAACCTGTTGCTGATTCCGAAGTAAAGCTTAGCGGTGAAATTAAAATTGATGGTTCTTCCACTGTATTCCCAATTACAGAAGCAGTAGCTGAAGAGTTCAATGGTGTTCATGGTGACGTTCGTGTGCCAGTAGGAGTATCAGGTACTGGTGGCGGTATGGAACAATTCATCGCTGGAGAAATTGCGATTGTTAATGCATCTCGTCCGATGAAAGATAAAGAAGCAGAAGCTGCTAAAGCTGCTGGTATCGAACATACACAAGTAACTGTAGCTTACGATGGTCTTTCTGTAGTAATTAGTAAAGATAATGATTTCATTGATCATTTAACAGTTGAAGAGTTGACTAAAATCTTCTCTGTAGAAGGTAATGCTACAAACTGGTCTGACGTTCGTGCTGAATGGCCAGCAAAGCCAATCGTAATCTATAGCCCAGGTGCTGATTCTGGTACTTATGATTACTTCGCTGAAGTTGCTCTTAAAGACGCTACAATGAAAACGGATGGCGTTACTTTCTCAGAAGATGATAACACGCTTGTAACAGGTGTTGCTGGTACGCCTAACGGTATTGGATACTTCGGATTTGCTTATTATGAAGCTAACAAAGATGCATTAAAAGTTGTTCCAATTGATGGTGGTAATGGTCCAATCACTCCATCTTTCGATACGATCAAAGATAGTTCATACTCTCCACTTTCTCGTGAACTTCATATTTATGTGAACAATGCTGAAATGGCTCGTCCTGAAGTTGCTGAGTTCATGAAATTCTATGTACAAAATGCTGGTGAATTATCTGCTGAAGTTGGTTATGTAGGTCTTCCAGATGAAGTGTATACAGAGCAACTTGCAAATGTTGAAGCACTTATCAAGTAAGTCGATACATTGAGAATTGCAAACGAGGTAGTTTGGAACATGTAGTAAAAGAGAAAAATGTGGTGTCTTACGGCATCACTTTTTTTTCAAGCATATGTTAAAGAATTGTAAATAATAAGGGAGGCAAAGTAATGCCGAACAAGTCACAGTCAACATTGAACGCAGCTTCTACTGAGTATAGCAATCCATTTAAAAATAGTCGTGTAAGTATAATGAATAAAGTGATGCCTGTACTACTATTTTTATGTGCGATTGTATCCGTTCTAACGACGATAGGCATTGTGATCACGTTATTATCTGAAACGATCAATTTCTTCAAAGAGGTGCCTATTCAAAGCTTCCTGTTTGGAACAAAGTGGTCAGCTCTCATCGAACCCAAAAGCTTCGGTATTTTACCGTTACTAACTGGTACATTAATGATTACAACTATCGCGATTGTTGTAGCATTACCAATCGGGTTAGCTAGTGCAATTTATTTGTCTGAATACGCTCCAGATAAAGTAAGAAGAATAATAAAACCAATCCTTGAAGTATTAGCAGGTGTTCCGACCATTGTTTATGGTTATTTTGCGATTAGTATCATTACGCCTTTTATACAGTTTATTTTCCCAGGAGCGGGTGTATATAACGCTTTAAGTGCTGGTATTGCTGTAGGGATTATGATTATTCCGATGATTTGCTCATTAAGCGAAGATGCAATGAGTGCAGTGCCACGACCATTACGAGATGGTGCTTACGCACTTGGAGCAACAAGATTTGAAGTTGCATTGAAAATTGTTGTACCTGCAGCCTTTTCTGGAATTGTTTCTTCAGCTGTTCTTGCCTTTTCAAGAGCTTTAGGAGAAACGATGATCGTTTCATTGGCAGCAGGCTCGACGCCGACATTAACATTTAACCCATTGGATAGTATTCAAACAATGACTGCATATATTGTACAAGTAAGCTTAGGTGATGTAGCGCGTGGAAGTGTTGAATATGGCTCAATCTTTGCGGTAGGTATGACATTGTTCATCTTTACTTTCTTATTGAATATTCTTGCACAGTACATTTCAAGACGCTTTAGAGAGGAGTATTAAGATGAATATTTTTCAAGATGCGAACCGCAAACAAATTGCTAATCGTCGCCTTAAAGATCATTTGCTGCATACATTGTTTCTACTTGCCACATCAGTTGGGATTATTGCACTAACTGTATTAATTGTAGATATTATTATTGATGGTTGGGCACATTTATCTCCTGATTTGTTCACCAACTACCCATCTCGAAAAGCAGAAAATGCAGGGATGAAGTCAGGCTTAATGGGATCACTTTACATTTTATTGATATTAATACCACTATCATTCGTAATGGGCGTAGGCGCTGCTATTTATCTTGAGGAGTATGCGGCGAAAAACAAGTTTACACGGTTAGTCCAATTGAATATTAGTACACTAGCTGGTGTTCCATCTATCGTATACGGTATTTTAGGTCTTGCCTTGTTTGTTCGGATGTTAGGACTAGAGAAAAGCTTAATATCTGGTGCGTTAACGATGACATTACTAGTACTTCCTGTTATTATCGTTGCTTCCCAAGAGGCGATTCGTGCAGTACCACGTTCGAGAAGAGATGCTTCCTTTGCTTTAGGAGCTACGAAGTGGCAAACGGTATCACGTTCTGTGTTACCATCATCCATTCCAGGAATATTAACAGGTGTTATTCTAGCAGTTTCTCGTGCAATCGGTGAAACGGCACCACTAATAATTGTTGGAGCGTCAACCTATGTGGCGTTTTTACCACAAAGTCTTACTGATGCATTTACAGCTATGCCAATTCAAATTTACAACTGGATTTCTAGACCACAAGCGGAATTCAAAGATTTGGGAGCAAGCGCAATTATTATTTTACTAGCAATATTGATCTTGTTAAATATATCAGCGGTTATTATTCGTAACAGATATCAGAAGAAATTTTAGTTGATTACGAGCAGAAATGAGGAATGAGTTATGACTACATTAATTGAAGCAAAAAACTTAGATCTATTTTACACAGATTTTCATGCATTGAAGAAGGTCAATTTAACGATTCCTGAAAAAGCAATTACTGCTTTTATTGGTCCATCAGGCTGTGGAAAATCAACATTACTTCGCACACTTAATCGGATGAACGATATGATCATAGGTACTAGAATTGAAGGTCGACTAACCATTAGTGGTACGGATATTTATTCTAATGAGGTTGACGTAGAAACACTTCGCAAAAAAGTAGGTATGGTGTTCCAACAGCCCAATCCATTCCCAAAATCAATTTATGATAATATCGCCTATGGTCCACGTCTGCACGGTACGACCAACAAGAAAGAATTAGATGAAATTGTAGAAACAAGCTTGAAATCAGCTGCGCTTTGGGATGAAGTGAAGGATCACTTGAAACGTTCAGCGCTGTCAATCTCAGGTGGACAACAGCAGCGTTTATGTATTGCCCGCGCATTGGCTGTTAACCCTGACATCTTATTAATGGATGAAGCTACTTCTGCTCTTGATCCCATTTCTACTTTGAAAATTGAAGAGCTTGTGCAAGATCTTCGCGATAAATATACGATCGTAATGGTTACGCATAATATGCATCAAGCAGCTCGTGTATCTAATCAAACGGTGTTTTTCTTAAATGGTGAGGTTGTTGAGTTCGACGAAACGGAAAAGCTGTTTTCTAATCCGGGGGATAAGCGCACCGAGGATTACATCTCAGGCCGCTTCGGCTAGGACCACTTGTGATCACGATGGTTATGCTGACGTAGTGTATTCGACGGCGAATATGCCTCCCCATCGAAAGCCAAGCATAAGCTTTCGATGTATGTTTGTTGCAGAAACATTGTAGGTGCTCACGTACACATAACGTACGCTGTGCTACTCGTTTTCGCTGTGGGTCATCTTCTTGAACCTTCCTCATGGAATGTTCAAAGATTCGCGTTGCTTGTGTTTGTGGATGGTTTTATTATCGATATATATATATTGGGGAGGAATTTACTATGATTATGCGTAAAGAGTTTGATCTTGGGCTTGAGCAATTGGATCAGTGGCTTGTTGAGATGGGTGAGTTTGTTGAAAAGGCGATTGATAAAGCTGTTACGGCGTTGAAGGATAATAATATGGAGCGAGCTAAAGAGGTCGCTGCTGATGATATACTTCTCAATGATATGGAAGAAAACATTATGGAACTGGGGCTGAAGCTTATTGCTACGCAGCAGCCTGTTGCTAAGGACCTCCGGAGAATTATTGCGGCTTTCCGGATTGCTAGTGATTTGGAACGGATGGGCGACCTTGCTAAGGATGTTGCGAAGGCTGTTATTAAGATTGATGGTCGACCGTTAATTAAACCGATTATTGATCTACCGCGTATGGGTGAGATTATTCGCAATATGACTTATGAGGCGATACAAGCGTTCGTTCATGAAAATGTTGATCTTGCTTATAAGATGGCCAAAGATGATGATCAAGTAGACGCTCTTTATAGTCAGATGATGCGTGAATTGCTATTGCTTATGATGGAAAATCCGCGTAATATTGCGCAGGCTCAGTTGTTAAGCTTTGTTGGACGATATATGGAACGGTTTGGAGATCATGCGACAAATATTGGTGAAAGCGTCGTCTATCTTGTAACTGGCAAAAGACCTGATCTAAACGGTTAAAAATATTGCACAAATTAGGACTTTCCTTTAATCGTAATGATTAGGGAAGGTCCTTTTTGTGGTATCATAGTAACAAGTGTACGTAATTGTTAATAGAATGAGGTGCAGCTACAAATATGAGTAAATGGATGTTAATTGATGGAAATAGTATTACATATCGTGCGTTTTTCGCGATGCCACCTCTGACGAATTCTGCGGGCATGCATACTAATGCGATATATGGATTTACAACTATGCTTTTGAAGCTACTTGAAGAGCATAAACCAAGTCATATATTAGTGGCATTTGACGCGGGTAAAGTTAATTTCAGACATGAACAATTTGAGGATTATAAAGGTGGACGCCAAAAAACTCCGCCTGAATTATCGCAACAATTTCCTATATTAAAGCAATTGATTACAGCATTCGGTATTCAGCAATATGAATTGTCGGGTTATGAGGCCGATGATATTATTGGTACGTTAACAAAATTAGCGGATCAGCAAGGTGTAGAGGCTATGGTTGTTTCTGGAGATAAAGACATGCTTCAGCTTGCTTCAGACCATGTTACGATTGCACTTACTCGAAAAGGGGTTAGTGAGATTGAATACTATTCTCCTGAAACCATTTCCGAGAAATATGGACTAGCTCCATTACAAATTATTGATCTTAAAGGTCTAATGGGTGATACTTCGGATAATATTCCAGGTGTACCTGGTGTCGGAGAAAAAACGGCACTTAAACTATTACATCAATACCCTAGCGTAGAAGAAGTATTAGCTAATCTTGATGCACAAAAAGGAAAACTGAAAGAAAATCTAACGAATAATCAAGATGCGGCTATTATGAGTAAGAAGCTGGCGACGATTTACCGCGAGGTTCCACTTGAATACGGCGAAGAACAGATGCAGTTTAACGGCTACGATCATAGTCAACTTGCGGAGCAATTGCAGAAGCTAGAATTCAAATCATTGATTGAGCGATTACAATTATCAGTTGAAAGTGGCTCGTCAGCAGAAGAGGCAAGATCTGCGATTGAAGCGCTACGTATTCATGTTATCGCTGGTGAGCAGGATGCTAATATAGTAACTGATCTTATGCAAGCAATTGCTCAAAACAACGAGCATGGCTTATATGTCGAAGCGATTGGGGATAATCCACATCAGGCTGCATTTGAAGGGATGTCCATTGCCTTCCAGGATGATGTATATGTTATTGCGAAGGATCAATTGACTACTTCGCTACTAGAACCATTCTGCGTGTGGCTAGCCGATGAGGACAAGGCTAAGTACGGCTACGATCTTCATAAATCCGAATTGGTGCTAAGCTGGCTTGGTGTTAAACTGGGTGGTGCGAAATTTGATGTACAGCTGGCAGCTTACTTATTAGATCCTACCGACGGTAATCAACTGCTATTTACGATAGCTGAGCGACACAATGTGTTCGGACTGGCTGCGGATGATGAAGTTTATGGTAAAGGTGCTAAGCTAAAGCTACCCGAAGCTGAGCAGTTGTTCCAGCATCTAGCACTAAAAGCGCGAACGGTCGAAAAGCTAGTTCCATTATTGAATGAAGAATTAGAGCAGACGTCTATGCTTTCACTTTACTACGATCTTGAAGGTCCATTATCGCGAATTCTTGCAAAAATGGAGCTGCAAGGCATTAAAGTAGAAAGTAGTGAACTAGAAAATCAAGGCGTTGAGATTGAGGCTGCCCTTAAATTAATTACTGCGAGCATTTATGAATTGGCGGGTATGGAATTCAAAATTAGTTCTCCGAAACAGCTAGGTGAAGTATTGTTTGAGAAGCTAGGTCTCCCTGCGAAGAAAAAAACGAAAACAGGATATTCCACTGATGCGGAAGTATTAGAAGAACTAGCGCCTTATCATCCGATCATCACTCATATATTGAATTTCAGACAGCTTGCTAAGCTACAATCGACCTATGTTGAAGGGCTATTGAAAGAGGTTAACGTGGCAACTGGGAAGATTCATACGTACTATCGTCAGACGATCGCTGCAACGGGTAGACTGAGCAGTCAATTTCCTAATCTACAAAATATCCCGATTCGACTTGAAGAAGGCAGAAAAATTCGTAAAGCATTTGTCCCTTCGGAAGCGGGTTGGACGATATTAGCAGCCGATTACTCGCAAATTGAGCTACGTGTATTAGCGCATATTTCAGGCGATGAGAATTTGAAAGAAGCGTTTATTAACAATATGGATATTCATACGAAGACGGCGATGGATGTATTCGGCGTTACTGCTGAAGAAGTAGATAGCAATATGCGTCGTTCCGCAAAAGCGGTTAATTTCGGGATTGTATATGGCATTAGTGATTTTGGACTTTCGCAAAACTTAGGAATTACGAGAAAAGAAGCGTCTCAATTTATTGAACAATATTTCAATGTTTTTAGTGGTGTTCGCAAATATATGGACGATATTGTAGCGGAAGCGAAAAGCAATGGTTATATTTTAACATTACTTGATCGTCGACGTTACGTACCTGATATACAATCTTCAAACTTTAATTTGCGTTCGTTTGCTGAGCGAATCGCCATGAACACACCAATACAAGGAACTGCAGCTGACATCATTAAGTTAGCGATGGTACGTATGGAGCAAACATTGAAAGAGCGTCAATTAGAAAGTCGTATGCTACTGCAAGTGCATGATGAACTAGTATTTGAAGTTCCTCCGCATGAGCTTGAGTTAATGAAACAATTAGTACCACAAGTAATGTCTGAAGCTATTCAATTAGATGTGCCACTACGTGCCGACGTGAGCTTCGGCAATAGCTGGTATGAAGCCAAGTAAGTAGATGTAGCTCTAAACGTTCGAATGTGATCACGAAGCCAAGCTATGTAGTATATTCAGCATCGAATATGAAGCGAACTTGGAAAGTATAGCGTAAGCTTCCGATGGATGTTTCTTGCAGAAACATTGTAGGATCGCATGTACCAATAACGTACATTTGCGCTTCCGCCTTTCTCAAGTAACGCTTCATCTTCTCGGTGCTGACAATCAAACGTTTAGAGCTTTCATTGGAAGAGGAAGTTCAAAAAGCGGACTTTGCTAACGTAGCATAGTCGACATCGCATATGCCTTCCATCGAAAGCCTGCTTTTGAACTTACAACTATGTTAGTAACGATATTGAGGTGAACGTTATGCCAGAACTACCAGAAGTAGAAACTGTTATCCGTACATTAACAGAGCTTGTGCAAGGTAAGCAGATTATGCAAGTCAAAGTATTACTCCCGCGCATTATTCAACGTCCAGCAGAAATAGAGCAATTTTGTGATGCACTTGTTGGCCAGACGATTCTGTCTGTTGAGCGAAGAGGGAAATTCATTCGAATTGTATGTGATGAGCTTGTACTTGTTTCACATCTCAGAATGGAAGGTCGTTATGGTCTATTTCTCGCAGATGAAGCACTAGAGAAACACACACATGTTTTATTTACATTTACAGATGGTACTGAGCTTCGTTATAAAGATGTTCGCCAATTTGGTACGATGCATCTGTTCAAAGCAGGAGAAGACATGACGAATTTGCCATTAAGTAAATTAGGAATTGAACCTCTTGATAATCAATTTACAGCGAAAGTATTGCAATCGAAATTACAAACTCGAACTTCGAAAATTAAGCCACTACTATTAAATCAAGAATTAATTGTAGGACTAGGTAATATATATGTGGATGAGGCGTTGTTCACTGCAGCGATTCATCCGGAACGTACCCCTGATACATTGTCAGTTCAAGAATGGAAAAAACTTCATCGTGCCATCGTAGATACATTAGCAAGAGCGGTAGAAGCGGGAGGCTCTTCCATCAAATCCTATGTCAATGGGCAAGGTGAGATGGGCATGTTCCAGCATGAGTTGCTTGTTTATGGCCGAAAAGGTGAGCATTGTCCCAAATGCGCTAGGCCCATCCATAAATATGTCGTCGGTGGTAGAGGCACTCATATTTGTACCCACTGTCAAAAGCTAAAATAACAATGATGTAGGTTCATTTCATATTCGAAGTCGAATATACTACGAGGTTCATCATCGTTATCAACGTCAGCTTTTTGAACTTCCTATATGTCACTCATTATTCTTCACCCGCATATGATACGTTACGCAAGTAGGCACCCGTCTACTTCGTTAGTATAGATGTGGGAAGGGGAACTATCATGTTGTTCGTTCATTTCGCCTCAATGGCTATACTAGCTATAGCTGTTAGCTTGGATAGCTTTGGCGTTGGAATTACGTACGGATTACGTAAAATAACAATTCCATTTTTATCGATTATTATTATTTCTTGTTTTTCTGGAGCAGTAATTGGTGTATCTATGCAAGCAGGTACATGGCTAACTGCATATTTGTCACCTCATCTAGCCAATGATGTTGGGGCAACTATTCTAGTACTTATCGGCTTGTGGGCACTGTATCAATATTTTCAAAGTCTAAAGGGTCAACGTTCAGAACAAGCACATAACGAAGATAAGCATAATGAGCTAGAAAGTGATCGATCAGAACATAATGTAATGAATGTCGTTTCATTGCAAACAACTGCGACCGTTTTTCGCGTAGAATTAAAGCGCCTTGGTCTTGTGATTCAAATATTACGTACGCCACAAACGGCGGATTTTGATTCATCAGGGACAATTTCATCCTCCGAAGCAATTATGCTTGGCATTGCGTTATCATTGGATGCATTAGGTGCCGGAATTGGGGCAGCTTTACTAGGTCTTCATCCCGTTGTAACACCGATCATTATTGCAATATGTAGTGCTTTATTTCTTATTGTTGGAACGAAAATAGGTACAAAGCTTGCACATATCCCAATCGTGAAATACTTCAGTGGCTTACCCGGATTGCTATTAATAATATTAGGTATAAGTAAATTCTTTTAAATGGATATAACGAATAGTGGTGTAAGCTTTCGAAGTACTTTACGTTTACGAGGAAGTAATATAGGGAGCTAACAAAAAGTGGCGTAAGCTTCCGAAGTACTTTTCGTTTACGAGGAAGTTTATCTAGCGGCTAACGAAAAGTTGTATATGCTTTCGAAGTACTTTTTGTTTGCAGAGGAGCATTACATGAAGTTAACAAAAAGTTTAAGGAGTGAGTGCATTGTTAATTGGTTTGACAGGCGGTATTGCAAGTGGGAAAAGTACAGTGAGTCGACTGCTTGTTAAGCATGGTGCCTTGCTTGTTGATGCAGATCAGGTTGCTCGTGATATTGTGGAGCCAGGGCAACCTGCCCTTAAGGAGATCTCCTCCTTTTTTGGACAAGCAGTATTACATGAGGACGGTAGTATGAATAGAGCGGCGTTAGGGGCAATCGTTTTTTCAGATAAGGACAAGCTGGCGAAGCTAGAATCTATTACTCATCCAGCTATTCGCACGAGAATGTTGTCAATGATCAAGCAATACCAAGAAAAACAACCAAATGCAATTATAGTTGCAGATATTCCACTATTATATGAAACGAAACAGATTCATTTGTATGAAGCAATTGTTGTCGTATACGTACCTCAGGAGCTGCAAATTGAGCGTTTAGTTGCCAGAAATAATGTTACGCTAGATGTTGCGATTTCGAGAGTCGATATTCAGATGGATATTGAACAAAAAAGAGCGCAAGCTGATTATGTTATTGATAACTCTGGTTCATTGGAGCAGACAGAAAAGCAAGTTGTTGAACTTATTCAAAGGTTGGTAACTGTATGAAAAGAAAAAAAATTAGACGTCGTCTATTACTGTTAGTCGTAATTTGCTTTATTATTTTTTTGTTCGGAAAGTCAGATTGGATGATGCAAAAATTATATCCAGTAAAGTATAGTGATCTAATTGTAGAAAGCTCAGAAAAATATAAGGTTGACCCGCACCTCATCGCGGCTGTTATAAGAGTTGAATCAAATTTCCAAACAGGCCGAGAATCGCCAAAAGGCGCTGTGGGGTTAATGCAGTTAATGCCAACAACATCTAATTGGATCGTTGAACGTGCGAATCTTGAGCATATTTCTGCAGATAAATTATTACATGATCCGACAATGAATATTGAACTAGGAACATGGTACTTGAATCATTTGCTGAATAAATTTGATGAAGAGAAGATTGTTGCTATTGCTGCATATAATGCAGGACCTGGTAATGTCTCGAAATGGATTGAACAAGGTACATGGTCAGGCGAATATGCAACCTCGGATGATATTCCATTTGGTGAGACAAGACGTTATGTGCAAAAAGTTGTTTATTATTATAATAAGTATAAGGAATTGTATCCGCAATTATAGTGGTCGGTATTTTATAATATGTGCTATACTATTATAGATCAAAAATAAATAAACATATAATATACATTTCGCACATGATAATTTCAGATGAGTAATAGCCTTGAAGCCGTTCTTCCGAAAGAGGAGAACAGCTTCAAAGCTTGAGTCCATTATACAAGGTATAATATTAACTTTGACCTGCTAAAGATTGTTCAGCGATCTGAACTAGACGACGAGTGATCGAACCACCAATAGATCCGGCTTCTCTCGTTGCCATGCTACCGTAGTAACCATCTTGCGGAATAGCGATACCTAACTCTTGTGCAACTTCAAATTTCATACGATCTAGAGCTGCCATTGCTTGAGGGACAAGTAATGTGTTGCTGCTGCGACTTTGTGCCATGTTATATTCACCTCCTCGCTGTTGGTAAATGTATTATGTGCGATAATTAATGTTTTATTACAAATTATTATTGGTAAAAGAAGGGAGGCTTCTATATGAAATGTCCATACTGTGATTACTCTGGTACAAAGGTGTTAGATTCTCGTCCAGCTAATGAAAATAAGTCAATCCGTCGTAGGCGTGAATGTGAACAATGTAGCAGGCGCTTCACAACTTTTGAAATGATTGAGGAAACGCCTTTGATTGTCATTAAGAAGGATGGCAGTCGCGAGGAATTTAGTCGTGACAAAATATTACGTGGTTTAATTCGTGCTTGTGAGAAGAGACCAGTACCGGCAGAGCGATTGGAAGTTATCGTTTCTGAGGTTGAGAAAGAACTAAGAACAACTGCACTGGCTGAAGTCGAAAGCAGTGATATCGGTTCGATTGTTATGACACAATTGTATCCTGTAGATGAGGTTGCCTATGTACGCTTTGCATCTGTCTATCGTCAATTTAAGGATATCGAAATGTTCATGAAGGAATTGAACGGTATTTTGTCTAATCCAAGTATTAGATCAGAAACGACGAAATAACGAATGAATACAAAAGGGTGTAAGCCAAGACGAAACCTATGAATAGGTCTAATCTGGCTCACACCCTTTATTAATTTTGAACATGCACTATTAGTTTTATTTCGGTAGAACAGTTACGGCAGCTTGTTTGCCACTTACGTGGATACCCGACTGTTTCGTACCGTCAGATTTTAAAGTATCGAGCATTCGCTCAAGTAAAGCTTTGGCAGCAATACCTTCCTTCCCTTGAATCTTCACAACTAATGCTACGGGATGACCTGAATGCAGGAAAGATATACATTGACGAATTTTTGTATCAAAATCATGTTCCTCTATATGAGATGTTAAGCGGATTTCTTTTACTTTTTTGGGAGTAGCTGCTGATTTTTCGATGGTTTTCGTTTGTTTTGCCATTCCTTTAGCCATTAATTCGCATGGTGGAGGGCTTGAAAGTATATTTGTACACACTAGATCAGCTTTATGTTGTTTGGCTATTTCTAATGCTGCTTTCGTAGTCATCGTACCTAGAGATTCTCCATTAAGCCCCGTAAGTTCCACCTCAGAAGCTTTTATCTTTTCATTCATTATCATCATTAATTTGAAACTCCTTTATTACTAAGAGATAGGTTGAGAAGGATAATACCAGCCTTCTATTTTTTGCTCCAAATGTTTCAATTGAAGTATGATTAGCTTCTTATTCTCGAAAATAATTAATTGTTGATCTTGCAAATCTATTAACACCTTTGAGACCGTTTCTCTTGCTGCTCCAACCGTATCGGCAAGTTGTTGATGTGTAATTTTAACAGTAAGTTTATAGGTATCATCAGCATTTGGTCTGCCGAATTCTTTGCAAAGGTCGATTAAACGACGTATGATGCGATGCTGCACATTGAGAAAGGTCAAATCATGAATTTGTTGATTTGCTTTACGAAGACGTTCCATCGTGTAGTTTAATAGTAAAAATGAAACGTTACGTTCCTTTTCGACAAGCTGCTGAAAATCTGCTCGATGCAGTGCATAGGCTTTGACTGTCGTCATCGCTTCAGCTGTAGCAGAACGTAATAGACCCGGTTGCATAAGTGCCATTTCACCAAAATATTCACCTTTATCTAAGTAAGCTAACGTAATTCGTTTCGCCTTATTAGAAGTATAAATAGAAACCATACCTATACGAATAAAGAAGATCTGATTGCCTTCATCGCCTTCATGAAAAATAACATTACCTTTCGAGAAACTTACTTCTTTCATATATGGAGTCAGCTGATCTAATAACAGTTGATCAATATCTTGAAAGAATGGTATGGAGTCGCGTAATTTAATTGTATCTATCTTTTTCAAAAACAAGCATCCTTTCATCTACTAATCAATAATTTTGTAATGTGAGTTACAGAATCAAAGGTTTGGATTTGTTATTCTATATTTGGGAGAAGGGAATAATTAAGTTAGGAGGAGCAAAAATATAGACTACTTTAATGATAGCTGTAATACTTGCTATTATCAATCCATTAACGTGAAAAATATGGTACTTATGTAGAAGAGTTCTTTTTGCTGTTGGGAGGCTGCAAAAAGAACTCTTTTCGTTGTATTCATTTTCAAGTTGCAGTACGATATGAGTAGCGCTATTTTGTATGTATGAAATGCTGCAATAGTAAAGCTAGCTTATTTTATCGCTAATAGGACGCATCCACTTATAAGTGGATTATCGTATAGGTAACTACAATGGAAAGAGGGTAAAATAATGAAGCCATTAGTATTTGTAGACCGGAGATTACCACTTGAAGTGCTGCAATATATTGAGGAGCATTGTACCGTCAAAACATGGGGCAAGGACGAAGAACGTAATCCCGAGCAACTACGTCATTATTTACAAGATGTTGTTGGGTTTTTCAATAGCAGTTCTGTACCAATCGATAGTAAGCTATTAGATTGTGCACCAAATCTAAAAGTAGTAAGTACGATGAGTGTTGGCTACAATCATTTTGATCTGGATGCGATGAAGCGACGCAATATTATCGGGACACATACACCGTATGTTCTCGACGATACAGTTGCTGATCTAGTGATTGGCTTAATGCTTTCAACAGCACGCAGAATTGCAGAATTAGATACATATATTAAAGCAGGGAATTGGAAGGGCAATGAAGGAAAAAAGCTTTTTGGGATCGATGTTCATCATCAAAAATTAGGTATTATTGGAATGGGACGAATCGGAGAAGTTATTGCTAAGCGAGCAGCGCTCGGATTTGATATGGACGTTATGTATTATAATCGCTCTCGGAAGCCTGAGGTGGAGGCACGATATGGTGTGACCTATGTTTCAATGCAACATCTATTAGAGCAATCTGATTTTGTCGTCCTTATGTTGCCATTAACAGCTGAAAGTCGTAACATAATTGGTCAGGAACAATTTGCAAGCATGAAAAGCGATGCGATCTTTATTAATACTTCCCGTGGAGGAACAGTAGTTGAGCAGCATTTGATCGAGGCGCTGCAGCAAGGAATCATTGGAGGGGCTGGCTTAGATGTATTTGAGCAGGAACCATTGCCAAGTGATCATCCGTTTTTGACATTATCCAATGTTGTTCTAACTCCACATATCGGTTCTGCAACAGAGGCAACACGTTATAATATGGCAAAGATTGCTGCGCAAAACTTAGTTCATGCGCTACAGGGTAACGATAAAGCATATGTTGTTAAGGAACTATTATAAAGGTCGTTCAAAAAACGGACATTGATAACGATGACTATACTAATGTAGTATAATTTATAATATTTTGTAGACGACGTTATTGTTCTATCGTGTGAACAGTATTATGATAATAAAGTGAATAATTCATATATGATTTTGAGTGCAAGGGAACGATTATAATGACAATAGGTATTTTTGATTCAGGAATGGGCGGATTAACTGTATTATCTGAGGCAATTCGACGCATACCAATGGAAGATTATTATTTTGTAGCAGATACTTTGCATGTACCTTACGGGACCAAAACCAAAGAAGAAGTGCATAGTTATATTCTTGATACCGTTCATGATATGATGAAGCATGATATAGACGCACTTGTTATTGCTTGTAATACCGCTACAAGTATCGCTGTAGAGGATCTACGCGAACAATATCCTAATTTACCTATTATCGGTATGGAGCCAGCAGTAAAGCCAGCAGTAGAGATGAATCGCTCGACGGGAAGAAGAGTGTTAGTATTTGCTACTCCGCTTACACTGTCTCTACCAAAATATTATGCGCTTGTCTCGCGTGTAGACGATTCCGGTATTGTTGACTCTTTGCCGATGGAGATGCTTGTTCCTTTTTGCGAAAGTATGAAGTATGATACGGATGAAGTGAAACAGTATTTTGTAGATCAATTAGCTCCATTTGATCTAGAAGGTTATGGAATCATCGTGTTAGGCTGCACTCATTATCCTTACTTTAAGCCAATACTACGAGAAATATTACCAACACATATTGATATTGTCGATGGGAGTACAGGAACTGTACGTCGCCTTGCTGCGCTGCTACATCGATATGGTATGGCTAGAGGTAAAGGTAGCGGACAAGTCGTATTCGATAACACAAGTGGAGACTCAATATACAATGAACGGATGAAGGAAGCTCTGAACTATTTGCAACGAAATCAGCTTTGATAAGTATTACAACAGGTGTTTGCATAAGGGAGGATTCAAATGGAATTTATTTTTACAATTGTTATTATTTTACTTGCAACGAAAATTGCAGGTCATATTTCAGTTAAGCTTGGTCAGCCTGCTGTATTGGGGAAGCTGATTATCGGTATCGTACTCGGACCTGCAGTGCTTGGGTGGGTGCAAAGTGACGAGCTGGTTACTACGTTTGCTAATATCGGTGTTTTATTACTTATGTTCATTGCAGGACTTGAAACGGATATCAAGCAGATGAAAGAGACATGGAAATCGGCATTAGCTGTCGCGATCGGTGGTATTATACTGCCATTTATCGGAGGGTATAGTGTCGGGATTGCCTATGGATTTAGCAGCAATCATTCGTTATTTTTTGCAACACTATTTTGCGCCACATCGGTAAGTATTTCTGTGCAGGTGTTGAAGGAATTAGATCAACTGAATTCAAGAGAAGGCGCTACAATTCTAGGAGCAGCTGTTATTGATGATGTACTCGTAGTTATTTTATTAGCGTTTATGATGAGCTTTACTGGTGCTGATGAAGGTAGTTCAATCGGCATGCTCGTACTCAATAAAGTAATATTCTTCGTTATTATCATAATAGCAAGTATATTTATTGTACCATTAGTAATGAAATGGCTTGGAAAATTAAAGGTAACAGAGCCCGTTGTTTCGGTAGCTATTGCACTTTGCTTTGGCTTTGCTTACTTTGCAGAATATATGCATATGGCTGGAATTATTGGTGCGTTTGCTGCAGGTATTGCTGTCGGACAAACTCCATTTAGAAAAACGGTTGAACATAAAATCGAACCGATCGCCTACACACTATTCGTTCCAGTATTTTTTGTGAGCATTGGACTTGATGTATCATTCAAAGGAATTAGTCATCAAATTGGATTTTTAATCGTAATAACATTGATGGCTATTGTGACTAAGCTTATTGGTTGTTGGCTAGGAGCTAGACTAACTGGATTTAAGTCTAAGCCAGCACTTATTATTGGAGCAGGTATGGTGTCACGAGGAGAAGTTGCTTTAATTATTGCAGCAACCGGACTGTCAGCCCAGTTATTAGATCCTGAATATTTCACTTCGATCGTTATTATGGTTATTATTACGACAGTAGTGACACCACCTTTATTGAAGCTTTTGTTTACTCAGCGTGAGAAGCAAACGGCTTAATAACGAATGAAATAATAAATGAAATAATATGACAACAATATGGACTCGGTAATGAACGAAAACGTTCTTTATCGAGTTTTTATTATGGCGAAGAAGGTTAGAAGATAGTATACAAAATCCATTAACTATTCTATCATTAATTGTAGAGAGAATTGTTAATGGATTTTTTGCTTACAGTAGCATGAATGATGCTTCCGAAGCAACTTTTCGTTGTACGAGAAGTGGTTTTGAAAGTTAACGAAAAGTTTTAGGAGGTTTTTTTATTGAGAATTGGAGCGATTGAAGCTGGTGGAACTAAAATTATTTGTGGTATCGGCAATGAGCATGGGCTTATTGAACGTAAAATAAGCTTTCCAACGGAAACGCCAACTGTAGCAATGAAGAAAATAAATGATTTTTTTGCAAATGAACAGTTGGATGCGTTAGGTGTAGGTACATTCGGTCCGATTGACGTAAACAAATCTAGTGATACATATGGTTATATTACAACCACTCCTAAGCCTGGATGGGGTAATTTTAATATAATAGGTGAATTACGAAAAACGATCGATGTGCCAATTGGCTTTGATACAGATGTCAATGGAGCTGCACTTGCAGAGGCGACGTGGGGAAGCGCTAAAGGGCTGAATAGCTGTGTCTACTACACAATAGGAACGGGAGTAGGTGTAGGTGTATATACTGAAGGACGGCTTGTACATGGTCTGCTACATCCCGAAGCGGGACATATTCCTGTGAAGCGTCATCCGGATGATCGTTATGAAGGCTTCTGTCCGTACCATAAAGATTGTCTGGAGGGTGTTGCAGCAGGCCCGGCGATTGAACGTCGTTATGGTGTGAAGGGTACAGAGTTACCTGCTGACCATGAAGCTTGGAAGCTAGAAGCCTATTATATTGCTCAAGCACTTACATCTACCATACTCTTACTATCACCAGAGAAAATTATTTTGGGTGGTGGTGTGATGCATCAAGAGCAACTTTTCCCACTTATTCGTGAGCAATTACAACAAAACTTGAATGGATATGTTCAGCATCCGATGATATTAGAAAACATCGATCAATATGTGATTGCTCCAGGATTAGGCGATGATGCAGGCTTATGTGGAGCTATCGCGATTGGATTATTGGCATTGGCATAATGTTATTGGACATATGAAATGATGAAATATTAGACAACATGAAACTGCGGAGCGATTATTGCGTATAACTACTATAATATGAATTCGAGGGAGGCAGTTTAAATGAGTATATTTGATAGATTATTCCGTATTGGAAAAGCCAATGTTAATGCAGCCATTGATAAAATTGAAGACCCTGTTAAAATTATTGATCAGGTGCTTCGTGAGCTTGATGAAGATGTCGAGAAAGTAACAGCTGCAGTAACGTCTCAGATGGCAGTTGAAAAGAGATTCGAACGTGAGCTTGCAGAAGCAGAAGAGGTTGTTGCTCGTCGAGATGCACAAGCACGTCAAGCATTGGCAGCTAACAATGAAGATTTGGCTCGCGAAGCTTTGCTAGACAAAAAGAAGCAAGTTGAGAAGCGTGATAAACTGCAAGAAAATTATGATCGCGCCAAAGCGACAGCTGATAAATTACGTACGCAATTAACGGAATTGAAATCTCGTGTAACTGAGATGAAAGATCAACGTAGTACATTGATCGCACAAGCAGAAGCTGCCAAAACGCAACAAAAAATTAATAAAACGATGTCTGGTGTTGGTACTAATGACGTTGGTGCTACGTTCAATCGTATGGAAGAAAAAATCAAAAGAATGCATGATGAAGCAGATGCAGCATATGAACTTGCTAATGAAGACAAATCTTTAGATGATAAATTTGCTGAAGCGTTAAAAGATTCTCGTACTACAGCTGTAGATGATGAGTTAGCTGCGCTTAAAGCTGAGCTTGATGCAAATAAATAAGTGGTTTATACAGATAATATCGTTATAAGCTGAAAAAGCCAGGTTACTTAACCAGGCTTTTTTCTTTTTGGAGGAAACATGAAAAAATGGATTAACATGCTTTTCGGTAGATTGCAGTGGCGTAAACGTAAAAATTATAGCGAAGACGTTGAAAAAATTACTGATGAATTGGAAACAGTGCTTGGTAAAGTACATGAACTAGAAGATGGCTTGACGACTGCCCTCAAATTTAGCCAAGGTAGATCGAGAGCAATTATAGAGTCATCTGAGAATGAACTATATACATTATTGCAACGTGCAACGACGTATCCAGAGCAATTACGCAGCTTAAAGCCTCTGCCGCGATGGATTAGCTCGAAGCATGTTGTACATATGAAAGAGTTAATGTATCAAGTGAAGCAACAGCTGCAAATGGCGATTAGACTTGAAGATGTATTTCAAGCGTATAACAATGAAATCGCAATGGCAACGAAATCACTCCAGCATCATCAATCGAAGTTCGAACAAGCGAAGATAAGTTTTGCAGTGATGAATAAAAGTAATGAAATAACATTAATTAAGTTAATAGAGAAAGAAGCTAAGCTACAGCAAATTGTTGAGAATGCTACTGCATTACTTGCCTTCAATCCTGTAGAAGCAAAGCTGCAACTTGATCAATATGGTTCTCAAATTACAACATGGTGTAACGAAATTAATGAGTACTCGGCGCTAGTCAATGAAAGTTCCAAGCTACCAGAAAAAATTAATGAATCAAAGCGACAATTAGATGCACTGGTGCAGCAAGAGCGATTAAAGCTTGAGGAAATTTCACCATACAACAATTATGAATCAATGAACGGGCAATTATTATCGATTAAGAAAGCTTTGAATATTGGTGATATGAACGTTGCGCGTGAAGGGATACAGCGAATTAATCATTGGCTGGCCAATTCGATAGCTGAAGTGAAGCAGTCGATAGAAGCGAGAGATCGTAATCAACAATTGTTGAAACAGTATATGCTAGTTATGATGCAATTTGAACAAGGTCAACATGCTGAGATTACAAAACAAATCAATGCTTTGCGATTACAATTCCATGAAGTTCACTGGAGAAATGCTGCTGATACATTTACGGAATTACAACGTAATGTAGGCATGCTGAAAGAGCAAGTCGGAAAAGTGGAACAGTACAATACATTTGAAGTTCAGCGATATTTGGCAGCAGATAAAATATTGGAACAAGCAAATTCATTATTACAAAAGATTCAAGATAGTAGTGCGCAATTACTTCATATTCATGAGCGCTCAGAGCAGCGGGTGCAGGAATATTTGATCGGATGTGGTCAATTGAAAGCGTCGATCGTTCAAATTCGTTCTACTGCACAAACGCAAGGGGTATACAGTTATAGTCGAATTGTTGAGACGGAAAATGTAGCTAGTAGTAGTGTTCAAACACTAGAAAATGCAGTTTCATTAACACCCCGTAATCTATATCATGCGACGGAGCAGCTAAGAGATGCCCAGCAAAAAGTTGATGAGTTTGGTAATCTTGTCAAGCAAGCTGTAAATACGTCTCGACAACATTATTGAGAGGTCAGAGCTTGCTCTAGCTTAACAGTTAATACTCTGCGGACATGTTCGTCTAATAACTGCATTGAAATATTACCGTTATTGACAGCGGTTGTAATGGCAGTTAGGACCTCCTGCTGTGATTTGACATCATGACCTACGATCAGCATGTCAACACCTGCTTGCAAGGCGATGACAGCTGCATCACCTATATTATATTGCTTTGTAATGCCGGCCATCACCATATCATCGGATATAGCAAGACCGTTAAATCCCATTTCTTCACGTAATTTATGAGTAATGATTTCCTTCGATAATGATGCAGGATATTCGGCATCTAGTTGTGGAAGATAGAGATGACCAATCATAAGGGCGTCAATCTGCTGTTCAATAGCAGCATAGAAAGGGATTAACTCAAACTCCTCCAGTTCTTCCCATGATTTGTTAATGGTAGGTAGCGTTTTATGTGAATCTTCACTCGTATCGCCATGACCGGGGAAATGCTTTCCTACTGTCACAACATATGGCTCTAATCCTTGCAGCATAGCTATCGCTTGCGGGGATACTTCCTGCGGCGTTGTACCGAAGGCGCGTTCTCCTATAACTGAATTTTTCGAGTTGCTATTTACATCTAATACCGGAGCAAAGTCAACATCGAAACCGTACTGAGCTAATTTTTTACCCATTGTAGTAGCAGAATCAAAAGTTAATGTTGGATCATGCAGCTGGGCTAAAGTTGCAGCAGCAGGGAATTTTTCGGGTAATCGATTAACTTGACCACCCTCTTGGTCGACCGTAACCCACAATGGTATGTCTGGATGCTCATTTTGTTGCTTTAATTGCAAGATAAAGTCGGTGAGTTGTTGTTCATCGTTAATATTTCTTTTGAAAAGAATGATGGAGCCAATATATTGTTCTTGAATAAGTTTCTGGTGTGCCGTTGTTAACTGCTTATCTTCGATGCCGATAATTAATAATTGTCCGATTTTTTGAGCGAGGGTAAGATTTTGCAGCAGTTGCTCTACTTCTTCGGTAGTCCGGGCGCTTGGAATAATCGTATCGGGAGTAACCGTAGGGAGTGGTTGTTCGCTTGGAGTAGCTACTACCGTTGGTTGACTATCGTTACCCGAAGGTGTATTAGTACTTAATTCAAGTTCATTCGGTTGTAATGAGATAGTTTCCTTAGCATTTAGAACGGTAAATATAAAGTAGAAAGATGCAATAATGATTAGTAGTAACACTATTGTAATAAATGTATTTTTTTTTTGTTTCAAGGGCAATGCACCTCGCTATTTATTTGATATAATATAATAGAAATGTAATATGGACAAAACGAACAGCTGTCTTTCATTTTACTCTTGTTAAGAGGGATACACAATATTAGTAGAGATAAGGAGCAATGTCATGATTATACAGAAGTTAAAGTGGGGAATTCTTGGTTGCGCCTCCATTGCGAAGCGGTCTGTAATTCCAGGAATTCGATTGTCTGAGCATAATGAAGTTAAGGCTATTGCAAGTCGTTCATTGGAAACTGCACAGGCTACAGCTGCGGAACTACAAATTCCTGTTGCTTATGGTAGTTATGAAGAAATGCTTGATGATTCTGATCTAGATGTCATATATATTCCACTACCGAACCATCTACATAAAGAATGGAGTATTAGGGCTGCAAGAGCTGGTAAGCACGTACTATGTGAGAAGCCAATAGCACTGAATAGTGTTGAAGCTGCAGAAATGGCACAAGTTGCTCGAGAAGAGAATGTTATTATGGCAGAAGCTTTCATGTATCGCTATCATCCACGCTATAAGCTAATTAAGGAGATGATTGCTGCTGGTGAAATTGGAGAAATTCGTCATATACGCGGCGGCTTTACTTTCAATATGGGCGAAAATACAGACAATGTTCGCTTTGTAAAGGAATGGGGCGGAGGCTCGCTGTATGATGTTGGCTGCTATCCGATTAGTGCAGCGCGTTATATTCTCGAGCGTGAGCCTGTGGCTGCTACTGTGCAGGCGATGTTTTCCGAAAAGCATGGTGGTGTCGATATGATGGCATCGGGGCTATTAGAGTTTAGCGATGATGTTGCACTTGCATTCGATTGTGGAATGTTGGCTGCACCAAGAAGTCCGCTTGAAATCATCGGAACAGATGGTATTATCGAGCTCCCTAATGCATTCTTATCACATACGGAAGAAGGTTCATATTTCTATGTTCGTAAAGGCGATGACGTGAAGGAGATTAAGACACCATATTATAATAGCTATGCACTGCAAGCAGATGCAATGGCTAGAACGATCCGTGGAGAAGAGGTACAGCAATTTCCGTTAGAAGATGCTGTAGCGAATATGAAAGTACTTGAAGCATGTCTTCAAGCAGCTGAGACTGGGACTAGAATCGTTATTAACTAATCAAAGGAACCGATTATTTGCTGTTTATCTTAAATCTTGCATAATCTTTAATCATACATTGTTATCTAGAAACTATAAAAACGAGCCGTATAAGATCAAGTTGTGATCTTATACGGCTCGTTTCGTCTAGTAGTGCATTACTTCGTTATCAAGGTCTGCTTTATGAACTACATCTATTAAGATTTGAAGAGTGTAGCTAACGAACCACCCTCAGAAATAATCTTAATTGCTGAAGAAATCAGTGGAGCGATAGACAATGTAACAAATTTGTCAGGAATATTTTCGTCTAACAAAATAGTATCGGTAATGATGATCTCTTCAATATTAGGGTGATCTAGTTTCTGTACTGCATTTTCAGAGAATAATCCATGCGTAGCACAAATATAGGCATCGTTAGCACCTTTCTTTTTCAATGCTTCAACGACGTTTACAATCGTACTACCAGTATCGATTAAGTCCTCAATAATGATTGGAGTCATACCTTCAACTTCACCGATAATATGAGTAATCTCGGATTTATTGTGGGCAGGACGGTTTTTGATCATAATGGCAAACGGACAATCGATAAGACCAGCTAGTTTTTCTGCAACTGTAGCTCGTCCAGCATCTGGAGATACAACTACTGGGTTCACAATTTTTTTCTCGCGAATGTATTTAATAATAATATCCAGTGCTGTAAGGTGATCGACAGTGATATCGAAGAAACCTTGAATCGGGTCAGCATGCAGATCAACAGTGATGATTCGATTTGCACCAACGGTAGTAATAATATCAGCAACCATTTTCGCGGAAATAGGCTCACGCGGACGACTCTTACGTTCTTGACGAGCATATCCGTAGTAAGGCATAACGATATTGATTGAATTTGCAGAAGCACGCTTGGCAGCATCAATCATAACTAGTAGTTCTACAAGATATTCGTTGACCGGATGAGACATTGCTTGTACAAGAAATACATCATGGTTACGAAGCGATTCTTCATAAGAAACATGAATTTCTCCACTTTGCAGGCGTGAGATTTTTGCTTGTCCAAGTGGGGCTTGTAATTGATCACAAATCGCTTGCGCGAGTGGCCGGTTAGATGAACCGGAAAAAATTTTAATTTGAGCCATAATATCCTCCAAAATATGTGTGCCACGTAGCAGTTATAATTAGCAACCTTATCATATCAAATTAATGAGATATTCACAAATGAAAACCGTTATTCGTTGACAAAGAAAATAGTCATGAAGAAATAACTCTTCATGACTATAATGCTATACTACTTTAAGTTAACAATATCAACAACTGGATCTGTATCAGACTCGTAGTCAATGCCGTCTACTCCGAAACCGAATAGTCCGAAGAATTCATCGCGGTAACCTTTAAGATCAGTTAGGTCATATACGTTTTCAGTTGTTAATGCTTCCCAGATTTTCGCAACTTCAGCTTGAAGCTCTGGTTCCATCTCAAGATCGTCGATACGAATTTGACCGTCTTCATCAACTGGTGTTACACCGTCAATGTAAAGTCTTTCATTGAACAGACGATAGATTTGCTCGATACAACCTTCATGTGTACCTTGCTCTTTCATTAATTTGTAAAGAGCAGATATGTACAATGGAACAACGGGAATCGCTGAGCTTGATTGTGTTACAAGTGCTTTATTTACAGAAATAAATGCACGACCACCAGTTGATTTCAATTGATCATTCAAGTTATGAGCTGTTTCTAGAAGATGATTCTTCGCAGCTCCAATTGTACCTTCACGATAAACCGCATGTGTAATAGAAGGACCGATATAATTATAAGCAACAGTTGTTGCATCAGCTGTAAGTACATCAGCAGCTTGCAATGCGTTGATCCACATTTGCCAATCCTCGCCACCCATTACAGCAATCGTTTGACGTAATTCATCTTCAGTTGCAGGTTCGATAGCTACTTCTGTAACTTCGCCTGTATGGAAGTTAACTGTTTTGTTTGTATATACTCCACCTAGTGGCTTAATGACAGAGGAGAAGACTTCTCCTGTATCTGGATGCACGCGACGTGGAGATGCTACGCTGTAGATAACAAGATCAACTTTACCCAGTTCAGTCTTAATTAAGTCAATTGTTTGTGCTTTAATCTCGTTAGAGAAAGCATCACCAACAATACTATAAGATTTTAATCCTGCTTCGGCAGCAGCAGTTTCGAAGGCAGCAGAATTGTACCAGCCTGCGGAAGCAGTACGAGCACCTTCAGCAGCTTTATCAAAATATACACCTATTGTATTTGCATTTGCGCCAAATGCTGAAACGATGCGAGAAGCTAGACCGTAGCCTGTAGAAGCTCCAACTACTAGCACATTTTTTGGACCATTAAGCTGTGTTTGTTGTTTTACATAATTAATTTGTTCTTGAACTTGTCCAGCACAACCTTGTGGATGAGCTGTCGTACAAATAAATCCTCTTGATTTGGGTTGAATAATCATATTATAGATATTCCTTTCTATCATATATTCTCTATGAATATCTTGCTTACATTAATCTATTTTAACGATAAATATGAATAAATGGAAGTGTAAAGTAAATAGGCTCCCTCTTTAGCTTATGAAACAAGCACCTGAGGCAGCCCAGACGGTGAATTTCTGTATTAAAAATGTTTTGATTGTTGTTGCTGTTGTCCTAGAGCCACTAGTCGTTTTGTTATGTAACCGCCAATTGATCCCATGTCTCGTGTTGACATATTGCCGTAGTAACCGTCTTGAGGCAGCGTAATTCCCAGCTCTTGTGCAATTTCAAATTTCATCTGATCAATCGCACGCCTTGCCTCAGGGACGATAAGTCTATTGCTTGAACTCACACTTATCAACTCCTTTCAGAGTTAGTATGAGATTCAACGAGAAACATTATGCATCATTTTCCTTTTTATTTGGAAAACATTCGCAACTGTACGTAAGTACACGCGATGCAACGAAACCCAGCAACGTGTACGGCACGAGTACACAAGCGGTCAAATGCTCGAAACTTAAAATGGAGGTTCAAAGTCCGCGTATTGAACTACCGCGAGCCGTTGGCCGTTGTGTATAACTCCCACCACTCATCACGCGTCATTAACGATGCTTGTCGTTCAGCGTCTTGGCAAGCTAATACGCGCTGCGCATTCGTCGTCCCAAGGATCGGTTGAATCATTGCAGGATGCTTCATAAGCCATCCAAGCAAAATAGCTTCTTTTGTCGTTTCCTTCTCGTTAGCAAGTTTGCTAATAAGCTGTGTCGTTAATAGTTCGGCTTCTGTTACTTGCTCTCTTATAGCACCTGTATATCTTCCTTGGGCTAATGGACCCCAAGCTTGAATTTGTATATTTTCAAGCTGCATGTATTCCATTAATCCTTGTTCAAAATTAGTACTTGAACCTTCTCTACGATTAACAAGCAATCCTTGATCGATAAAATCATGTTGTTCAAGACTAAGATGAAGTTGATTAACAATAAGGTCATCAGCGAGTGCTTGCTTAATATAGCGCATTTGACCTGTATGCATATTGGAAACTCCGAAATACTTCACCTTGCCGGAAGCTTTCAATATATGTAATGCTTCAGCAATTTCTTCTGGTTCAAGTAATGGATCAGGACGATGGAGTAGCAGAATATCAATATAATCAGTGGACAAGCGATCTAATATTCCATCAACTGAACTTAATAGATGATCCTTGGAGAAATTATACCGACCTGGCAATAGGCCATCGGCAAGTTGTATACCACATTTCGATTGAATAATAATTGAATCTCGTAAGGAAGGCTTATCATTCAAAAGCTCACCGAAAATACGCTCTGCTTTTCCTCGTGTATATATATCTGCATGATCAAAGAAGTTAATTCCGATAGAAAGTGCTGCATTCAATACGGCTTCAAATTGCTTTACATGGTCTAATGTGTATGGTTCAGAAGCGTCCCAAGACCCTCCAAAACCCATAGAACCAATTGCAAGACGACTTGAAGTAATTCCTCGCTGGATTAATGGCATTTGTTTCATAATGAATTTCCCCTCTCTTCTAAATCTAGTAAATAATGTTCCTTTTTAATTATAACAAAAACATAAAGAAGTAGTTGTCAAAATGGAAAAATAATATTATTATAGATGTAGGATTAATATAATAAACAGTGGATTAATACATATATTAATCCAATCATCATTGAAAGGGTGATCGTTTCATGACAACTAATCACTTAATTATTAATGGAGATCAAACGATATCTCATATCGACCGTCAAATTTATGGTCATTTTTCTGAGCATTTAGGAAGATGTATTTATGAAGGAATATGGGTTGGAGAGGATTCTCCGATCGAGAATACAAAGGGTATTCGTAATGATGTAGTGAAAGCGCTTAAAGAAATTAAAATTCCTGGATTGCGTTGGCCGGGTGGTTGTTTCGCAGATGAGTATCACTGGAAAGATGGTATCGGCCCAAATGAAAATCGTAAGCGCATGATTAACACGCATTGGGGCGGTGTGGTAGAAAACAACCACTTTGGTACACATGAGTTTATGCTGTTATGTGAAATGCTAGAGTGTGAACCTATTATTTGCGGTAATGTTGGTAGTGGTACGGTTCAAGAAATGTCTGAATGGGTAGAATATATGACCTTCGAAGGTATTTCACCTATGGCAGAACTACGTGCTGAAAATGGTAGAGAAAACCCTTGGAAGCTGAAATATTTCGGTGTTGGCAATGAGAACTGGGGCTGCGGTGGTAATATGCGCCCAGAGTATTACGCTGATCTATACCGCCGTTTTCAAACTTATGTACGTAATTACGGCGATAATAAAGTATTCAAAATTGCATGTGGGCCAAACGTTGATGATTACCGTTGGACGGAAGTATTAATGCGTGAAGCGCATCAATATATGGATGGACTATCTCTACACTATTACACACTTCCAAGTGAATCTTGGGCAGAAAAAGGTTCCGCGACTGCTTTTCCTGAGAACGAATGGATTAAAACATTGAAGAAAGCGCAACGTATCGATGAGCTAATTACACGTCATTCGGCAATTATGGATCAATATGACCCGAATAAACGTGTATCACTTATCGTTGATGAGTGGGGAACTTGGTATGATGTTGAGCCAGGTACTAATCCAGGCTTCTTATATCAACAAAATACGATTCGTGATGCACTAGTTGCAGCATTGTCATTCAATATTTTCCACGATCATAGTGATCGTGTTCGTATGGCTAATATCGCTCAAATGATTAACGTGCTGCAAGCTGTAATTCTTACCGAAGGTGAGAAAATATTGTTAACACCAACATATCATGTATTCAATATGTATAAAGTTCACCAAGATGCACAATTGCTGCAATTCAATCTAGAGTCCGAAACATTTGAAGAGCATGGTCTGAGCATGAAAGCTGTCTCAGCTACAGCTTCTCGTGATGCTGCAGGGAAAATTAACATTAGCTTAGCTCATGTTAATCCAGCACAAGCTACGACAGTGACGATTGATCTAAGAGGCTTAGCGCAAGAGACACTGAATATTACTGCAACGGAGTTAACAGCTGATGTTATGGATGCACACAATACATTCGACGCTCCAGATCAAGTAGCGCCAACAGCATACAGTAATTATACAGTTAACGGTACGGAATTGACACTGACGCTCTCTCCTATGTCAGTAACAGCATTAACAATCGAGTAAGCTAGGTGATGTCTATGAATGCACAAAAGCATACTGAAAATCGTTGTCGTGGCTGTGGACCGCAATATGAGGTCACAGAGCAGCAAATCGATCGGATCTTACTAGCTCCAATGTTTCAAGATGACGCGATTATCGTTTCTGAGCAAGAGTATGAGCAGCGATTGAGTTTGTGTGATGGATGTGAAAAGCTTATGAATAAGCAAACCTGTCTATTATGTGGTTGCTTTGTAAGGGTGTCTGCCAAATATCGCAGCAAGAGCTGTCCTAATCTAAGTGATCGCAAATGGTCAGCAGTAGTTTAATCGCTTATTAACGAAAAGAGACTGAGAATCTTCCAAAGTGAAGAATTTCAGTCTTTTTTGTGGATTTCTCTACCTGCTGACGAGTACTTCGCAACTATTGTTGCAATACTATAGTTTAGCGCTTAATTCGTGCTGCTATACGTCTATCAATCCCTATCAATTTTATCGGTATTATGGCATAATGATGAAAACTTACTACTAGGCACTTTCTTTTTGTTAGTAATACATGATAAGATAGTGACTGTTCAATCTTTTCAATATAAATGAGTTTGTTGATTATATTATGAAGTGTGGTGATCGCAATTGTCTTATATACAATTAAAGCAAGTTAGTAAAACATTCAAGCAAAGAGAACGGTCTACACAAGCGCTACAGCAGATAGATTTGCAGATTGAGCAACGTAAATTCGTTAGTTTAATTGGTCCAAGCGGATGTGGGAAATCGACACTTTTGCGGATTATTGGTGGACTTGTGAAAGGTGATGAAGGCGAGGTTACTATTGGTGGATTATCGCCAAAGGAAGCTCAAAAACAAAAGCAATTTGGTTTTGTACCCCAATCACCAGCGCTATTCCCGTGGCGCACAGTACTTGAAAATATGAACCTTCCTTTTGAAGTTAACAAAAAGGCAGTTCAAGAAGCTACTAAGCGTGAAGACCCAATGGAGCTACTACGTTCGGTAGGACTTGGTGAATTTGCTCATTCGTATGCGAAAGAATTATCAGGTGGTATGCAGCAACGGGTTGGTATCGCTAGAGCATTTGGATCGGGAGCGCCTATTCTATTAATGGATGAGCCATTCTCTGCTCTTGATGAAATTACACGAGAGAAAATAAGCTATCAGCTGCTACATATATGGGAAGCTTATCTCAAAACGGTTGTTTTTGTTACGCATAATATTAGGGAAGCAGTATTGCTATCTGATAAAGTTGTTGTTATGAGTGCACGTCCAGGAAAAATAACAAAAATTATTAATATTGACCTACCAAGACCTAGATCCGCTGATGTTGAAGAAAGTATACAGTTTCAGCAATATGTAAGTGAAATTAGAGGCTATTTACGTGCTGAATGGCAATGATGCGGCTTTACATGGACAATTAGGGTGGTAAAGAGGAAGGAAGCATCTATTGTGAGTATAGTTAACGAGCAGGGGAAAGCAGCTTTGGATGTAAAGGTTCGCAAAAGACGGTTCGCAAAGCGATTCAAAAGAAAATATGTCCGTTCTGCCTATTGGCCGCCATTAGCTGCGTTTGTAGGCTTATTTATAATATGGGAATTATGTACAATGATCTTTAATATTAGTCCGATTACTCTACCGGCGCCGACTGCGGTTATTCAAGAGTTTATAAGTTCATTCAGCTTCTATATTTCACACGCATGGATTACATTGCAGGAGGCTGTATTAGGATTTTTGCTTGGCATGAGCGTTGCTATTGTGATGGGTGTATTAATGGCACATTCATCTGTGCTAGAGCGTACATTGCTACCGATTGCGGTACTTGCTAATGTGACACCGATTATGGCTGTTGCTCCGCTCTTTATATTATGGTTTGGTTTTGGTATGTTACCAAAAGTATTAGTGGCTTCTATTATTACTTTTTTCCCGATGCTAGTGAATTCCATTATGGGCCTTCGTTCCATCGACGAAAATCATTATCAATATATGCGTTCATTGCATGCTAGTAAATTAGAAATATTAATAAAACTGCGCTTCCCGAATAGCTTGCCTTATTTGTTCAGTGCAGCCAAAACTTGCGTAAGTCTAAGTGTGATGGGTGCTGTCGTTGGTGAGTGGAGCGGTGCAACAGGAGGACTAGGTAATGTTATTATGATGGCAGGCAATTATATGCAGACGAATCGCATGTTTGCTGCTATTTTTATGCTAGCGATTATGGGAATTACCCTTACAAATATTGTTAGATATATTGAGCGAAAAGTGCTGTATTGGCATCTGTCATCTGATAATTGGAATTAAGTGAACTGTAACAAGAAGTTAAAGTGAAGTTGAAGTTTATACTTTCGATAAAAAGTTGAAGGAGTAAATAATGATGATGAAGCAATCTATAACGATACTAGCACTTTCATTGCTGCTTTTTATGGCAGGCTGTAGTGAGGGCTCTAATGGTTCTGATCTCATGGAGCAGGACGATAATACTGCTGCAAATGTAGAACTTAGCTTAGCAGAACGTAAAGCGTTGAATGAAGCTGTTGGTGAGATTACGTATATAACAGGATTTTATTACGCAGCTTCTCCACCAGATATTCAAGTCGTGATGGCTGATGAATTAGGTTATTTTGCAGAGTTAGGGTTAAATGTGAAGATTATTCCCGGGCTTGATGCCGAAGGTATGAAGTTTCTAGCAGCTAATAAAGCACAAATTGCAAGCTCTGGAACACCTAGCCAAGTGATACAAGCTGTTGCTAATGGAGCGGAAATTAGCGGTATTGCAACGTTCGGAGCGGAAGGTACGAGTGCTTTACTTGTAATGAATGATTCTGACATTTATAAGCCTACTGATCTGAAAGGGAAAACGATTGGTTATCATGGTGCATTACCAGCTAATTTAATCGCGATGCTACAATATAATGGAATGGACGTTGCAGATGTGAAGGGTGTTTCAGTTGGCTATGATCCGACTATTCTTGCTACTGGAAAGATCGATGCGCTAACAGTATACAAATCGAATGAGCCTTATCAAATGGAATTGCTAGGTCATGACGTGCGCGTTATTGACCCGGGGGAATATGGTGCAGAAACCTCATTCGGTGTACTAGCTGTTAATGATAAGTTCGCGGCTGCTAACCCGTCAACGGTAGAAGACTTTTTACGAGCAGTAGCCAAGGCGCATGAATATGCTATTAGCAATATAGATGAATCCATTGCAGTGCTAGCAGCACGCTCCGAATCGGTCTATGATATTGAAGCGGAAACCAATCGCTGGCATGTTGAAAGTGAATTGTTAGAAAAAGCGAAAGATGCTAATCATGGTGTGGCGTGGCAAACAGATGAACAATGGAATCGCGAAATTCAAATGTTGTTTGATGCTAAAGTTATTGGGAAGCAACTAACGGTCAATGAAGTTATGAACAACTCATTTATCGATGCAATCTATACAGGTACCGAGCTTATATGGCCATAATAATGATTAATGGGTTAAAGCTTCCGTAGTACTTTTCATTAGTGAGAAGTATAGAGGATAGTATATGAAAAGCTGAGGAGTGAGTGAATATGACAGAAGCGAGCTATCGACATATTGACTTTGGTGTGTTTCTTCCAATAACGAATGGCGGTTGGATTATTTCTGAGACGACGCCAACGCTGAACGGCTGCTACGATATTAATCGCAAAGCCGCAAAAATCGCGGATGAACTGGGCCTTGATTTTATTATGTCTATGGCCAAATGGAAAGGTTACGGCGGCTCGACGAATCACTGGGGGACTTCGTTAGAGTCGATGACGATGATGGCGGGTCTTGCTGAAGCGACATCGAGAGTGAAAATATATGCAACGGTGCATACATTGTTGTTCAATCCTGCGGTTGCGGCGAAAATGTTTGCGACACTCGATCAGATTAGTAATGGCCGAGTTGGGATGAATGTCGTATCGGGATCGTATGCTAATGAATTCCGGCAGATGGGCATGTGGCCGGAGGAGCTTGGACATAGTGAGCGCTATGATCTGGCGAAGGAATGGATGCATGTTGTGAAGCGACTGTGGAGTGAAGATGTCGTAACGCATCAAGGTCAATATTTTACAATGGATAACTGCGAGTCACTGCCGAAGCCTGTGCAGAAGCCTCGCCCTGAAATTATTTGTGCAGGTCAATCCGAGAAGGGACTTAGCTTCACGATTGATGAAGGGGATGCGAGCTTTATTGGTGGACGTGATCTGGATGAATTAGCAACGGTTAGTAAACGTGCGAAGCAAATGGCTGCTGATCGGAACAAAACAATCAAAACGTATGCGATGTTCACTATTGTCCCTGGCGATACAGATGAAGCAGCTGAGCAACGAATGAAGCTGTACCAAGAAGGTGCAGATACAGGAGCGATCAAAGGAATGCTTCGCAGCTATGGACTTGATCCTGATGGTCGCGAAAATTCGATGGTTGCTCGTGCCAAAAGTGCATTTATGACCGAAACGATTCACGGAAGTGTTGATTCAATTACGAAGCGTATTCAAGAAATATTAGATATTACTGGGATTGATGGGATGATGCTAACATTCCCAGATTATGTAGAGGATCTAACGATATTCGGCGAGCAGATCTTACCGCGATTACGCTGCGAGAACTGATCGGAGTTCGCTCCAAGAACAAATCACTGTTCTGATCGCCGTTGTCCTCGGATTTATTGTAATATGAATAGTGGTATAAATCCGAGGACAAAAACGACCACATACCACGAGCGATTAGTTCTCTCCGCTACGATGTGTCGGCGCGAAACTTAGTAAAATAAAGCGAAAATTCGCTTTAAATCGCATAATAAAGAAGCATATACGACAGAGTTAGAAACAGAATACGAAAAACAGAAAGCAAGTACAAGTATCATTTGGAGCGAATACTTGTACTTGCTTTCTGTTTTTTTACGCTTTCCTGTCGGAGGACAAGAACATGTATTGTTAGCCACTGACCAAAGAATAGCTTTTTAAGTTCAAAAACATGCAGAAGGAACGAAATCCAGTTAAAAAGAGTTTAGATTAACCTTATTTCTGTTCGAATCTTAATTTGTAAGGTAGTTCTTTATCGTAATTGCCAGCTGGGCTGTTAATCTTAACCAAATACTCTACTCCTGTATATACCTTAAAATCTAATAACGTAATGATATTTTCATCAGTATCTTTAACATCAAAAACATATGCATTATATCCTGATTTTGAAGGTTCATAAATGGTTAACGTATAATTGCTATCATCAGGGATACCGTCTAGAGTGACATCTACCAGCCCTGCTTTAGTTTTTGTATTTCTGAATGTGATTTTGTAATAATCCATGTCTTCTTTGGAATCCATGTATCCGATATTGTTATAGTTAAGGTATGTTTGTGAAGCATTGTTCATATCGTTATTAGGTTCTTTTTGTTCTCTATCGAGAGATACTTTAAATCTAAGAGGTTGTGAATGAAAGGACACTGATTTGATTTTTTTACCTTTAGAATCCACGAAGTCAGACTGATCCTTAGTCATATCCATGAACTTTATTTCCGGTTCTTTTGTGGATGAAGCAAATGCAGAAGTATGGAATGAGGTCATTACACCCACTATTAGAGTCACACATAAAATTTTATTTAAGCTCTTAAGCAACAAAATCCCTCCTAAATAATTCTAAGCGACTTATTCGCTCTTCACAGTAAATGCATTGGATAGGTAACTAACATATTTGTCACTGAAGTTATTTACATTTATCACTCCCTTATGATTGATTATATTACAAATTATTACAACTGAATTATATACCTCTTAATGATTTTACACAATACATTTAAATTTCATAATTAATCAAATTGATAAAACTAAAGCCTTGCTATTACTTAGTTTTTAATGTACTGAAAAAGGAGACCTCGCCAAATCTCGAATTAGTACAGTTGATTGTTGATTCCAACCTCATTCGAAAAGAATTGGACTTTAGGGAACCAACTTCATTTAGGGATTGATTGATCTCTTTAGGATTTTTATGTAACAAATTGTAACTGGTTATTTACAATTTTCCATGTAGAAGGCTGTCCATCCATATCTGTTGCTTGAAAGGTGTTGGTATTTTCATCATATGTTACCTCCCTTGCATTCATAATCTCATTTAGATTAACGTACATAAGCGAATTGTTCACCATTTTATAGATAGTTGTTTCAGCTGCAGTGCCTATGGTAGAAATGATTTCCTTAATTCCATCTTGGTCTACATCAGCCTCAATAGTATATGCTTCGAAATGCAAAAGAGTTGGTGGGAAAGTTATAGTTGATACGTAATCAGAAATTTGGGTGCTAGCTCCTATAGATCCAATTATTTTTATAAAGGATTGATTAAAAACCTCAACTAAATTTATGGAATAATCATTATCATCATATCCAATTTGTCCAATTTCATAGGTTCCTTCTTTTGTCTGGAGGACAGCATGTATTTCTTTCCAATCGTCATTTTTTTCGTGCACAATAATTGTGGATTCGTCTATCACTTTATTAGCCAATTGTTGTTCATTCAAATTTTCATTATTTGTTGCTAAGGAGGGAGTATATGGCTCCACATCAGAAGTACCGCACCCTATAACCAAACCTAAAAAATCAATATTGCAATTACTTTTCTCATATAATTCAAACTCCTTCAATGAAATTTGTTGCTTGCCTCTGGTCTCCTTTCAATAATCAAATTGCTATATTATAGACGATAGCTCGTACTCATTAGTTACTTAAAATAACCAAAAATACAAATTTGATTAAAACGATTTCATATTATTCATGTCTGACTCATCAACAAAACCAACAGTCTTAGGTTTGTAAAAAATTTATTATCAATTCCACATATTAATAATTTTAATTAAGAATTTATCAAGAAGAGTGTAGAATATTAGTTTATAAGAAAGATCAAGAAGTTATAAGAAATATTCCGGAAATTGTGGAAGAAAGATATTGGATTCAGCCTGACAATACTTTGAAAATTAGAAAAGGGGGAGAGCATGTAGTGTGAAAAAACTTTATAAAGGGTACAGTTTAGTTGATGATCAGCCTTTGTTATGTGATGAATGAAGGGAGGAATCGGTTAACTATATAAGTTCTTGTCCTCCGATAAAAAGCCTTACTTACCCAACGCTCACTGATCAGTGAGCGTTGCGTATGAACTAAAGCAGCGGAGAGGACAGTTGTTATGGAAAAGCGGAGCGTTCGGCCTTGTAGCGCGATTTATTCCCCTTAGCTAATTCGGATAAATCGTGCTACAAAAGTCGATTGGAGTAATGACTGTCATCGCAGCGGACATCGGAGCATCAAACACGCCTTTCACTGATCAGTTAGCCATCCGATTCGAGTTGCGAATAAGCTCTTGATTTTCCCACAGTAGCATCCGCAGATTTGATTTAGAACCTTGAATAACGAAATGAGGGACTTGATTCATTTTTGCAATTTCAATGCCTTCCCAAGTTGCGCGATGCGATGTCGATGTCAAAATCATAAATAATGCTTGTGAACGACCTAGATCAGAGGCAATACGCTCCGGACGTTCACCACCATCGTGAATGAGCTCGGCACCAGTTGCTTTTACGACTGTTTCAAACCATTTACGTTGGCCACCAATAATGGTAATTGTACAATCAGCAAGGAAAGGCTCCAGTTTATGACGCGATGGTGAAGCGGTCGCTTCTTTTGGCTTATCTGATTTTTTGCGGGCAGGGTGAACATCTGTCATATCACCATGCAATCGATATAGACGAGTTAATCTTGCAATATGTCCATCCTCAGCTACGTTAAATGTACATGGATCGCCATGTACAGGCTTTTGAATTTCTACATCTTTGAAATGAATTGGGAAGCGATTGTCTTCACCGTTGAGATCGATACAATACCATTTCATATCTTCATCCTGATGTACGAACCCGTCATATTGATTAATTGGCGAGAAGTTATCATCACCCTGGAAAAGCAGCTCAATGGTATAGTGATTGTGTCTACCAGGATGAGCGGTCGGCGTGCATAGTACTTCTGCCTCATGCTGTAACTCTAGTTGCTGAACAAGTGATTCTGTAATATTGAAAATATCATTATTTTCAAGCGAAATATACCCTCCATGATCGCGGCGATAGAATGTACCATAAAGCATCGCACCTTGTTTTTCTGGTAACTCGATAGGTAACGTAGGGATGTCCTGCTGCGTTGTTGCTACGATAGGAGTTTGTGGCTGTTGAATAGCTGTGGGCTCTTTCGCTTGTGCTATAGTTTGGGAAAGTTGCTGCTGATCAAGCTGGAATTTTTCGATGTTTTCAATAAGTTCTAGTGCATCTCTTATTTTCTGGCGATAAAGTGCTCTCAGCTCAAGTTGCGGTGTCAATGATTGCTCTAAAGCACGAATAAGAGTTTCATTGTATTGATCTAATTCTCGATGAAGACTAATGGTCGTTGCTGTTAATTGCTGATCCAAATTTAATGTGATCTTAGACGTTGCCGTTACTTGTTCCTGTCTTTGTTGTGCTAATTGCTGCAAATTAGTAGCTTGTTTTTTAGTTTCATCTAATTCTTTTTGTAAATGCTCTTGTAGTTGCGTAGACTTCTTCAACTCGTCGCAATATTGCTTCGTCTGTAATAATAATTGACTGCGTTCAATAAGCCATCGATCTTCTTCTTCTTTTCGTTTCTGGGCAATGTTGTGCTGGGATCGTTCCATCTGTTCTACTTTTACTTCATACATAGTTAGCTGCTCCTTTAGCTGCTCGGCTTGCAAGGTTAGCTTGTCCTGTTCTTGCTGTAATTGGCGATTTAATTTATCTTTTTGCACCCCAGAAAGCTCTAATTGTTGTCTCGTTGTAATTTCTTTACTGATTTTATCTTCTAGTACAGCTATCTTTTTTTCGAATTTATTTTGATCCTGCACAAGCGTTGGTACCGTGTTCGCTGTAGCCGCTACTTCTTGCGTGACACTTTCGTGAATATAATGCGGATGTAATTTATCTAATATCAGTAAACATAACTCTTCATTAATTTCTCGATCTTGGTGGTAATAAATAGTCCAATATACGCTCCAATAGCCATATGTAGCTATATGCTCTATTAAGTTTTCGTCAAGCTGTTCTAGTGATGGTGTATCTATAATAATGAGACTTGTAATATAGATCAAAAGTTGTTGCTTTGCCGTTATATCTGTGGAAGCTTTTTTAAGTACGATACTGAGTTTTTTAATAAATAAGAGGTCTGGCCATTTTCGTAAATCTTTTTTTGTGAATGGTAATTGTAAGGCAATTGCTAGCATTAATTTATCGTAATCACTTAATGTTCTAACAAACTGCATAAAATTGTGATGCGGAAACGCTCGATGGGTTTGTTTTTCGATAATCGTACGAAATACTTTAGTATGTTCATTACTTAAAACACTATCATGACTTCCTCCTGCAATTGACTTCAGCTTCAATCGAGTTCACCCTTTCATCATAACCTTTTTATTAGCATTATCTTCAAAGAAGTTCGACATTTGCTATCTTTATTCCTGTAGGTCAATAGACTTAAAAAAGTTTGGATGAATGTAAAATCGTATTAGAAATTGTCGAGACAAGTCAAATTTGCCTAAGAGTTATAATAATATTAAGGTAGAGAAAAGCAGCACAGATAATCTGCACTGCTTTCGGTAATTAAAAATTGAAATTATCAGGATCTGGGCCAAAGCGTTTGTTCTCATTAAGCGCAGAAATTTGCGCTATTTCATCACTTGTAAGTTCAAAATCAAACACATTAGCATTTTCAACGAGACGCGCTGGTGTTATTGTCTTCGGAATAGTGATTACACCGTTTTGAATATCCCAACGCAATACAATTTGTGCTGCTGATTTATTATACTTTGCAGCGATATTCTGCAGCAATGGAATATCGAGATTACCTTGCATTAACGGACTCCATGCTGTTAATTTTATATTATGCGAAGCGCAATATTGACGAAGCGGCTCTTGTGTAAGCAGAGGGTGGAATTCTACTTGATTAACCATCGGTGCAATCTCACTCATCGCAGCAATATCATCAAGATGATGAGGTTGGAAGTTACTTACTCCGATCGCACGTGCATAGCCTTTCGCATAAATTTCTTCTAACGCTTTCCATGTCTCTGTATATTTGCCTTTTACAGGCCAATGGATAAGAAGTAGATCGACGATATCCATATTGAGCTTACTACGGCTGTCATCGAAAGCTGCTAAAGCTTCTTGATAGCCTTGATCGCCATTCCGAATTTTTGTAGTAACGAAGATTTGCTCACGATTAACACCGCTAGCAGCGATGCCGCGACCAACGCCAGCTTCATTACCATATCCTGCAGCTGTATCAATGGCATGATAGCCAGCTTCAATGGCTTGTCGGACTGTATTTTCAGCAACCTCATCAGTAACCTTCCAGACGCCTAGACCTAGAATAGGCATTTGTACACCATTTTGTAATGCTACGTTGTTACTATTAGTAGTAGTCATTAATATGATTCCTCCTAAAATTTTAATTAGTTTTCTATATCTTTTTCCGCCGAATACGCTACATCAGCATAGTCATCGTGATCACAAGCAACTGTATTGAGCTTCATCTTACAAGCAATTTTTCAATATGGCATGTACGTCTTCTTGATCCAACTGCTTGAATGATCCAATAGGACCATAACGGACAGCTTCAATAGCCATTCTCTCTAATTGACTGCCATCGATATCGAACTGTGCAAGCGTAGCTTCTCCGCCAATTTTAGTGAAAAAGTCACGGGTCGCTTGAATACCTGCTAATGCAAGCTCATCTTCACTTTTCCCTTCACTACTAATACCCCATACACGAGTAGCATATTGAGCAAAGCGATCAGGACGTTCTTTGTATACATATTCCATCCAATTCGGGAAGACGATCGATAAGCCAGCACCATGGGGAATATCGTAGATGGCACTGATCTCATGCTCAATACCATGAGATGCCCAGTCATTACGCATACCAAGCGAGATTTGTCCGCCATTCAGCGCCATCGTGCCGCACCACATGAGATTCGCTCTTGCTGCTGCGTCATTTGGATTTGCGATAGCTACTTCAACATTTTCAATAACGGTTTGTAGTATAGCTTCACAGAAACGTTCTTGAAGTGGCGTATCTGGTGTTAGACTGAAATACTGTTCGAACACATGCGACATAATATCGATAGAGCCATATACGGTCTGATGTCGTGGAACGGTAAATGTTAGCGTTGGGTCTAGAATAGAGAAACGAGGGTATACATGCGGGCTACCGGAGCCGCGTTTCAATTTACTTTCCCAATGGCTAATAACCATCGAGCCGTTCATCTCGGTACCTGTCGCAGCCAATGTTAGAATTGTACCGAGTGGAAGCGCTGATTCGATGTGTGCTTTACTAGTGAAGAAATCCCATACATCGCCGTCATAGTGTACTCCTGCTGCAATCGCTTTGGAAGCATCGATAACACTGCCACCGCCAACAGCGAGAATGAAATCGACATTATGTTCACGACAAAGTGATATCCCTTCGTAAACACTTGTAAGTCTTGGGTTAGGCTCAATGCCAGCCAATTCAACATATTGCACACCGGAAGCTGTTAATTGTTCAATAACTTGATCATATAGTCCGGATTTTTTAATGCTATTGCCACCGTACACAAGTAAAACTTTTGTACCATATGTAGCTGTTACAGTACCAACTTGCTGAGTAGTGCCTTCACCGAAAATAATACGTGTAGGGTTATGGAATGAGAATGGTAGAATAGTAATGCCTCCTAAAATTTTTTATTAACTTCTCGTAGTGCTTCATGCAAATAAAAAGTAGCTTCGTAAGCATAAAACATTATAGTTGCCTAAAAAGGTAATCTAATGGTGATAGTATTGCTTGATTTCATTGTATTTCACATGAAAATTGCTGTCAACTTTTCAAACGTTGTTGAAAGGTTAACTTTTAAGTTATATAATCGAGCAAACAGTTAATAAAAATTTAAGGGGATTTAAGATGGAAGTAACAGTTACGACAGACAATAGCTATATATTAGAATGCTTTGCTTCGCCTACTCGAATTAAAATGATTGAATTGTTGAAGCAAGCACCGATGAATATTAAGCAGTTATCGCAATCATTAGATATTAAGCCGCCAATTGTAACGCGTCATATTCAAATGTTAGAAGCAGCAGGTATCGTTGGAAGTGAACTAATCGCAGGACAAAGGGGGCAGCAGAAACGATGTTTCCTACAGCTGGACAAGATGGTTTTAGATTTTACATTGCCGTCACAACAAGCAATATTGGATATTACGGCTAATCAAGGAAAACGGTATGAGGTTGATGTACCGGTAGGGATGTATACTGCATATGATGTGAAACCAAGTTGCGGCTTAGCTTCCCAGACGACTATGCTTGGTATGTGTGATGATCCACGATATTTCGCTGATCCTATTCATCGCGATGCAAGCATAGTTTGGTTTAGCTCAGGATATGTAGAGTATCGCATACCGAACTATATGATCTACAATGATCAATTATTAGCGCTTGAAGTTGCTTTGGAAATATGCTCGGAAACGCCATGCTCATCTTCACAAATGCTGCCATCAGATATTGTATTCAGTATTAATGGAACGGAAATTGGTGTGTGGACCTATCCAGGTCGCTTTGGCAAAGAGCAGGGGGTATTTACTCCTAGTTGGTGGTACAAAGATATTCAGCACGGCATTATGAAGCATATAAGAGTGACAGAACAGGGCTCATTTATCGATGGCGTGCAGTTATCTGATATAACGATTTCCGATCTTAATATTGATTGCGATAAAGAAATATTATTGAGAATTAGTTGCAGTAGCGATGCGAAAAATTGTGGTGGGGTTACGATATTCGGTGAAGGTTTTGGTAACTATAATCAACATATTCAAGTAGCGTTACAATATAAGTGATAGATTACGATCAGCGTTCTTATGATGAGACTGCAAACAAACTAGTTGATAAACTTTGTTAAATTAGGATGAACTGACGAAATCTCTACAACGACAAAGGGGTTCGGAATAATTTATTCCGAACCCCTTTGTCGAGAACTCTAGCAATGTATGAATTTCATACATTGCTAGAGTAATTATGGAAGAGGTAATGTTTGTACATAATGTTCAATAAGCTCGAGCGCTTTTTCTGGATGTGGCGCATCAGCGCGAATACCTACAATTAATTTGGAATGTGCGATTGGCAAACCTTTATTAAGTGAGCTGTCTGTAAGGTCAATTGCATAGATATGCTCCTCGATGATCACATCATTATCATCGGTTAAAGCAGCAGTAATAGCATATTTACTATCTAGTACATTGCTCAGTGATGTTACTTCTTCAAGTGGAATTAATATCTCTTGCGGTGCGATATAGTTGAACATCGCATCATCTACAATGTAAAGATCGGGCGACTCTGTTATAAGCATGACAAATGCCTTCTGTATATAAGCGTATTGCGTAGCTTGATCCTCAGGAACATAAATAATATCAGTTTTTACTCTTTGGAACTCTGGGAAATCGGCTAGGAATTTAGCGTTTGTAGTCTCGAAGGACTTATCTTCACTCGTGTCAAAATAGTTACCTAAAAACGACATTTGAACATCAATCGGAGGTAAGCTAGCTAAGTATCTTTTCTCTTCTTGATTGTCTATGAAAGCGAAAACACCATATATTAATGCAATGACAAGACCGATGGCAATATAGGTATGTATCTTATAATAGCGCCAAAAATGGTCGAATTTCTTCGCTTGCCCAGCCATTTTTTTATACTTTCCGTATTCTTGTTCTTCGAAGGCATCGGTATATTTCTTTGTTTCGTAATTTAATATCGTACGGTATGCTTCAGTAATTTTGTGAAAATCAAAATCAGGATCATTACTTTGTTCTTCTGCCGTTAGTTTGGAACGGGAACGATCTTTACGTAATAAAGTAGAGTATCTTTTTTCTACTAGATCTTTATCCGCGAATGGTTCAAGGCCTAATTGCTCATAGGCCAGCTTAATGTCTTCCATTGTGTCACCCCTAATAGTAATTGCTCCATTGCTTATTTATCATATTCCATTTAGTATACGATATTTTGTAGCAGGAGTACATTTTTTCAATCTAATATTGTCTACTTACTATATTAAATATTTTCGAAATTTGAAAACGCTATTTTATAATACGATAATGACGGGATATCGGTTGCATCCGTTTACTATATAAGGATACAAATAAACACAAAAGGATTTTCACGAATAGGTTATACTATTGTTATGAAATACGATAGTAAAGGATGGTATGGTAGCAGATGTTTGATCCAACAGTTTTTGAAAATTTGAAAATAGCTTTTGAAAACCAACTTTATGACCTAGATAATGTGGATGATGTTATTTCTATTATAGATCGGAAAGACAATCTTGATCTTGCGGTAATGTCGCGTACATGGACGCTTACTTTCATACTGACTCAATTGGAGCTAGACCAAGTTCCAATCTCTGCTGAAATTGTATTGACGAGCTCAGTACAAGATTTGGCGGGTGAAATATTAGAACAGGAAGCAGCATATCCAGCTTGTAATTTGCTGCTGCGGTTTCATTGCCTGATCGACAATCCACTTGAACAATGCCCAAAAATAGAGCGTGCGATTCGCGAGATTTGGGAACGAGATATGGTACCACATCAATTATTAAGTTCGATGTACGACACCGAATTGCACCCCATTGAAGGTTCATCGATATGGTTACCGATCGTCTATCGTAATACGATAGAACTCCCTTTCAACCGTCGTATTAATGAGGATCAGATGGAAGATATTGAGCAGTTGATTCAATATACAATAAATACACTTGAAGCTGTAGGACACGCTGTGCTATAGTAGCTGATGATAAATGAATAGGAAAATCTGGCGTTATGATACTTTGGTATAATATAGCCAGGAGAGGTTCGCGAACTCCCTCGATAAAAAACTAGACGAAACGATTGCTATTATCTGGTAAAAGATAATGAGCGTCGTCGTTTTGTGTTCGGCGTGTATTGCCCATTAGGGGTAATGCTCGCCTTTTTTAGTTACCATTAGGGGAAAACGTGCTGAAAATATAATAAATAAGAAAATTTTTAGTGTAGGCTTCCGATGTAACTTTCCGTTGCAAGGAAGTGTAATCAAGAAGTAAACGAAAAATTTTTAGGAGGATTATGATGTTACACGAAGAGAAGGCTGTTGTTGTATTTAGTGGTGGACAGGATAGTACGACTTGTTTGTTCTGGGCGCTAGAAACCTTTGCAGAGGTTGAAGTCATTACATTCAACTATGGTCAACGTCATATGCTAGAGCTTGAATGTGCAGCTTCTATTGCGCAGGAGCTAGGGGTTAAGCAGCATGTACTAGATATGGGGCTATTGAACCAGCTTGCTCCTAATGCTTTAACACGATCAGATATTGATATTGAAACGAAGGATGGCGAGCTACCGAATACTTTTGTTGATGGTCGTAATTTGCTATTCCTTTCTTTTGCGGCCATTGTGGCGAAAGGAATCGGTGCAACGCATATTGTGACGGGTGTTTGTGAGACTGACTTCAGTGGCTATCCTGATTGTCGCGATATATTCGTGAAATCATTGAATGTTACATTAAACCTTTCGATGGACTATCCATTTGTGATCGATACGCCTTTAATGTGGTTAGATAAAGCTCAAACATGGGAGATGGCTGATCAGCTTGGTGCGTTTGACTTTGTGCGTGAACGTACATTAACATGCTATAACGGGATCGCTGCGGATGGTTGCGGGGAATGTCCGGCATGTGAACTTCGTCGTAGAGGGTTGGAACAATATCTTGAAAGACGACAATTAACTGAGGCTGGAGGTGCAAAGTAATGCTACAGCAAATATATCCTCAAGTCGAGCATCCTTTTGAATATGAGCTTAATAAAGATTTTCAATTCGCAGCAGCGCACTATGTACCATCACCTAAAGCGGGGCAATGTCAGCAGATGCATGGGCATACGTATTTTGTTAATGTGACGGTTGCTGGTGATCAATTAGATGATACAGGTTTTCTTGTTAATTTTGCATTTATCAAAAAGCTCATTCATGATCGCTACGATCACACATTACTGAACGATCATAATCAAGATTTCAATAATAATGAGCCTAACTATTTTCCTACGACGGAAGTCGTTGCACGTACTATTTATGAGCTTGTTAATGATTTCCTAGCCACAACAGATAATAAGGCAACTTGTGTGCAAATATTTTTGCGTGAAACACCAACAAGCTACTGTATCTATCGTCCGCGTAAGTTATTGCGTCAGTTAAATGCGGTTGGAGGTATACGATGAACGCTGTACGTACCATTCCTGTACTGGAAATATTCGGTCCTACTGTACAGGGAGAAGGAATGGTTGTAGGGCGAAAGACGATGTTTGTCCGAACAGCAGGCTGTGACTATCGTTGTAGCTGGTGTGATTCAGCATTTACATGGGATGGCTCAGCGAAAGATGAGATTCAGCAACTATCTGCTGGGCAAATTATTGCTTCATTAGATGAACTTGCTGGTGATGCGTACGATCATGTCACGATCTCTGGAGGAAATCCTGCGCTATTGCCGCAGCTAGATTATTTTATTGATGGGCTTCATGAGCGTGGGAAGAAAGTTGCACTAGAAACACAAGGCAGTCGTTGGCAGGATTGGTTCGTAAACATCGATGATATGACGATTTCTCCTAAGCCGCCTAGCTCGGGGATGGAGACGGATTGGGAGAAGCTAGATGAGATTGTAAGTAAACTAGTTGAGCATGGCTCGCATTTTTGTTTGAAGGTCGTTGTGTTCGATGATGCTGATCTTGCGTATGCCAAATTAGTACATCAACGATATGCTGGCGTTCAATTCTATGTGCAAGCTGGTAACGGTAATTTGACGGAGCAAGAGCCAGCGCGTATGCTGCCTTATTTGCTAGAGCGTTATGAATGGTTGATTGAATTAACGATGGCTGATAGCCAGTTGAACGCGGTGTACGTGTTGCCGCAGCTACACACCTGGATATGGGGCAACAAAAAAGGCGTTTAGAGGTAGTTCAAAAAGCGGGCTTTGATAACGATGCGTATGCTGACGTAGCATATTCGACTTCGCATCTGAAACGAACTTGGAAAGTACGGTTCGCGTGTACCAATAACGTACACTTGCGCTTCCGCCTTTCTCAAGTAGCGTTTCACCTGCTCGGCTTGCGAAAGCCCACTTTTTGAACTCTCATTGTAAAGGGTAGTTCAAAAAGCGGACTTTGATAACGATGCGTATGCTGACGTAGCATATTCAACTTCGCATCTGAAACGAACTTGGAAAATATAGCGTAATCTTCCGATGTATGTTTCTTGCAGAAACATTGTAGGTTCGCGTGTACCAATAACGTACACTTGCGCTTCTGCCTTTCTCAAGTAGCGCTCCATCTTCTTAGCTTGCGAAAGCCCACTTATTGAACTTCTATTTGAAGTTTCGAGCATTTGATCGCTCGTGTACTCAAACAGTACACATTGCTGGGTTTTGTTTCATTGTTCAAACGTAGCGTACTCGGCGTCGCATATGAAGTGAATTGATACTTTCGAGGAATGTTTCTTCCAGGAACATTGTATATCCGCGTGTACTAATTACGTACACAGGGCTGTAACGCTAAAATTGGTGCTACAGATCGAGAGTGTCTCCAAAAGTGTGGCTGTAACGCCAAAATTGGTGTTACAGATCGAGAGTGGCTCCGAATGTTTAGCTGTAACGCCAAAATTGGCGTCACAATGACAATCAGCTACGAACAGGGGTTTGAAGTATCATCGTATCTGAAGTGAATTTATGCAGATATAACATAATGAAAGCAGGGGTTCTAAATGGAAGGCAGACAAAAAGAAGAGCTTGATCGTATTACATTGCTTGGCAATCAAGGTACGCAATATTCGTTTAATTATGCACCGGAAATACTTGAATCATTCGATAATAAGCATCCAAATCGCGACTACTTTGTTAAATTCAATTGTCCTGAATTTACGAGTCTTTGTCCAATTACAGGGCAGCCAGATTTTGCAACGATCTACATTTCTTACATTCCCGATATAAAGATGGTAGAGAGTAAATCATTAAAGTTATACTTATTCAGCTTCCGTAATCATGGCGATTTCCATGAAGATTGCATGAATATTATTATGAACGATCTTATCGAATTAATGGAGCCACGTTATATTGAAGTGTGGGGTAAATTTACGCCACGTGGTGGTATTTCGATCGATCCATATACGAATTGGGGTCGTCCAGGCACGAAATATGAACAAATGGCTGACTATCGTCTGATGAATCATGATCTATACCCTGAGAAAATTGATAATCGCTAATAGGTATAGTTATTGTTAATAGATAACTACTAGTTTCTGCGATTGTTGAAGCTTATGTATGCGAAAAAGTGTACGACCTCTTCACTTGCATAAATATGCATCTATGGGATATAATGAGATCGTACGTTCTGTTATGTCCGAGGTTTTTAGAGTGGACGAGTATTAAATGAAAATATGTCTGTATAATTCGCGAAATGTTCATCATTTTGTCATAATTTCCAAAAAAAATTCAAGTTATATTAGTTATAGGTTGAGCAGATTGGGTATTGTTAGGTAATATAGAAATTAGACATTATGAGTATAAAGGGGAGCACTTTGCAATGCAAAAATGGATTATGTTCACATTAGTATCAATTGCTACAGTTATGGCTGTAAGTTTACTTGCTTTCGGCTTACCAGATAAGCCTAAAGATGAAACAGCAGATCTACCAGAAGGTGTAGAACTAATGAAGATTATTGCTGCAGATGATTTTACGTTTAACCAAGAAGAATTTACTGCTAAAGTTGGCGAAACTGTTAGAATGAAGTTCTCTAACAAGAGCGGTCTACACGGTATTGATATTAATGATCTAGTTGACGTTGATGGTGTGGCAATATCTTTGAACAAAGAAAACCCAGAAACAGATGTAACATTTGACAAACCAGGTGAATATCTAATTGAATGTAATATTCCTTGCGGACAAGGTCACTTAACAATGACTGCAAAGCTGATTATTACTGCAGCTTAATAAGGTAGAAGTAGAAGAGGCTGTCGAGTTGATCTCGACAGTCTTTTCTGTCGAAATGGTATATTCGTTGCCGAATCAACTCTAGCATAATCTGCGTGATCACAAGCATTATAACAATACCCAGCAACGTGTATGGTATGAGTACACGAGCGGTCAATATTAAGCACGAAGCTTCCAAAAAGGTTCGTTAACTGAGTTTTCACTTCCAATAGAGGTTCAAAAAGTGGGCTTTCATATTCGATGTCGAATATACTATCTGCGTTAATTCGTTATCAAAGTCTACTTTTTGAACTTCCTCAAAAAGTAGATAGTTGTCGGCTAGAAGCAACATAGGGTATCATTAGACTAGTACTAGCGTCATATAGACGTAATTATCGTGAATTTTAGGAGGCAATCTCATTGATTACACACATTGTATTTTTTAAGTTGAAGGATAATAGCCCTGAGAAAGTAGAAGTTACTGCTGAAGTGCTTCGCAATATGGAAGGTAAAATTGAGCAATTGAAATACATTGAAGTTGGAGTAGATATTATCCACTCTGAACGTTCATACGATATTGCACTTATTACGAAATTCGATACTATGGCGGATCTTGATGCATATCAAGTGCATCCCGTTCACCAAAAGGTGATCGAGCATATGAGCACTGTGCGTGAATCTTCTGTAGCAGTTGACTACGAAAGCTAAGAGGTAATTTATGCGCGATGTATATGAAATGGCCACATATCTTGTTATCATTATTGTAAGCTGTATTGTGATGGGAGTTTGGCTAAAGCGTAAAGCGAAAAAGAAAAATAAGTCTAACAACAATTAATGACTTGCTAGAGGCGGTGAATTTGTGTACTTCGTCAATCATGAACAAATAGCTGTTCGGCTCGCGACAATTCCGACGCTAACTGCATCAATGGAACAATTAAATGAGCAATGGGATGGCGCAGCACTACAAGCATTAGCGCAAGAGCGAGCATTACATCTAGCGATAGAAATTGTAACGGATATTGGTAGCTACCTGATAGATGGTTTTCTGATGCGCGATGCAAGTAGCTACGAGGATATTATAGAGATTACTAGCGGCGAGGGTGTCTATCCAGAAAGTATGGTTCCGGATCTATTGGAATTAGTACGTCTTCGCAAGCCGCTTGTACAGGATTATTATAAATGGAAAAGTTCAGAGTTACATTCGTTATTAGGGAAGCTACCGGCTGTATTAATTGGCTTCAAAGCAGCGGTCGAGCAGTATGTTGAGAAAGAGCTAGCTTAATAGATTAGCTCGTATTGCGATGGAAGCGAGGTGGGCAATAATGAAGCCGACGAGTTCAACCCGTGACGCTATACTGTACAAATTACGTAGTCAAGGGCGAATGCAAATTAGCACATTATCCCAACAACTTCAGCTGACAGAAATGGCGATACGAAGACATTTACACGAGTTAGCAAAGCAAGATTATGTGCAAATTATTTCAGTGAAGCAAAGTATGGGGCGGCCAAGTCATGCTTATGAGCTAACGCGTAAATCTGAAGAACTGTTTCCGCGAAATTATCATATGCTTACGGTTGACCTGCTTAGTGAACTAGATAATAATCCTGAAACTGCACCATATATCGATATGATGTTTCAAGGGCGTAAGCGTAAGCTAATAGATCGCTATGAAGCTAGAATGAGGCAGAAGGATTTAGCCGAGAAGGTTGATGAGCTTGTTGCTATTCAGAATGCTGGCGGTTATATGGCTGAAGCGAAGCGGGATCAGCATTACTACTATATCGAAGAATACAATTGCCCGATAAAAGGTGTTGCAGATCGTTATCACCAAGCATGCCAATGCGAGCTAGAGTTGTTTCAGGACTTACTTGGAACAAAGGTAGAGCGTACGGAATGTCTAGCTAAAGGTGGAACGAAATGCAATTATCGTATTCAAATGTCCAGTAAAGCCGTAGCTGAAGCTTGAAGCTAAGATGAACAGCGCCTACACATTGCGCTAGAAATAGATAAAGAGCAGCACCCAAAAGTCATGAAATAATGACGAATTGGGCGCTGCTCTTTTTTTGCTTTTCTCTCCGGAATCCGTGCTCCCGCCCGAACCAAAGCAAAAAGTTACTTTATTCACTCCCAAACCCATGCTTTCGCATGAAACAAAGCAAAAAGTCACCTTGTTCTTCATCCCTGCACCTTCGCCTTAGCAGAGAGAGCTAATCACACCCTCCGCACTAGCAATTAGTTCTCGGAGCAGCCTCCACATATTGGGTTAAAAACATGTACATGAAGTAGCTACTAATACTGATTTGAAAAATAAAATTAATTGTTGTGTCAACACAAGCCCAATCTGCTTATAATGTGTTACGCGAATAGGCATATGTCTAGTTAATAGAAAAATGGTTGCATGAGTGTAATCGATGACTATGTCCAAATTTATCGGTATGAGGAGGAGCTATGTTAACGATTGAATATAGTATTTGGATCGCTACAGGAGCCTTTGTCATTCTCGTTATTGCTTTAATTGTGACATTACGATCATTAGTTGTTCGTATGAACGCATTAACAGCAACTGCGACTGATATGAAGCAAGACATTAGTAGACTTTCACTTGAGTGCAGTATTCTCATTCAATCGACGGATGAGACTGTTAAGGCAATCTCGAGCAGCGTGCAAGCCGCACAAGGAATTGTTCAGGCAACAAAACAGATTAGCCAAACGATTGAACATACTGCTGTGATGGTAGATGAGGTAACAGGTAAGCTTTCACATCGAGCATTGAAGTATGTGCAGCAAGAGAAGGCTGAGCGTCAAGTGGAGGATGCTATACAATGGGCGGAGTTGGCGGTGTCTGCGTGGCAATTATGGCAAGGTGTACGCAAGAAGCCACAAGACAATAGTACAGCAAAAGAGTAATAACTTACCGAAAGTTAAGAAAGTTGAAAATGTACATGAAAATTAAGGAGGAGTGTTGACGATGAAATTAACGAAACGTGGAACAGCATTTTGGGCAGGAATCATTACGGGTGGGGTAGTAGGTAGCGTAACGGCGTTATTATTCGCACCGAAAAGTGGCAAAGAATTGCGTTCAGATATTAAAGTAGGAGCGGAAAAAGTTGCGGAAGTAACGGTGAAGGCAGTTGATCATGTAACAGAAACGGTCTATGAAGCGAGCAGACAACTTGAGGATCGCACGGTGAAGTTCGTGTCAGAAGCGAAGCATGGTGTGCAAAATATTATGAGCGGCAGGAAGCAAATTTGTCATACGACCGAACAGGAAGAGCCACAGCAAGAAATTCCTCATAATTAATTCTTGCAAATTAAAACGCAATAATTAATACTACTTAAGGGCAGAGTCAAGAACGGAGAAAGCGGTGGAATTGTGCAACGACCAATAGCGGTGTTAGATTCTGGTGTAGGTGGATTGACGGTAGTGAAGGAATTGATGAGGCAATTGCCGCAAGAAGAAATTGTCTATTTCGGCGATACACTTCGTGCACCTTACGGGCCAAGATCGAGCGATGAAGTTATGCAGTTTACGAAGGAAGTTGTACAATATTTACTTCAGTATGATCCGAAGCTTGTCGTCATTGCATGTAATACAGCAACTGCAGTAGCACTTGATCATATTCGTGCGAGTCTTTCAATTCCGATTATTGGCGTGATCGAGCCTGGTGCTAGAGCTGCACTTCGTAGCACAAAGACAGGTTATATTGGGGTAATCGGTACAGAAGGTACGATTAAGAGCAAGGCTTACGATCAAGCACTGCTTCAGCTTGCGGAAGATATCCAGATTGTAAGTGAGGCATGTCCAGCTTTCGTTCCACTTGTAGAGAAGGGTGAGTATGAATCAGCCAAGGCATACAAGATCGTATATGACTCCATTGTGCATATGCGTTCATATCCAATTGATTGCTTAATATTAGGCTGTACACACTATCCATTTCTAGCGGATACGATTGCCGAGGTCATGGGAGAGGCAGTTACACTTATTCATTCTGCTGAAGAAACAGCGATAGAAGTCATTGCCATATTGAATAAGCAAGGTCAACACGAGCAAGTTGAAGCTAATAATGAACATAATACAAGCGTGATGATAAATTCATTTGTAGATAAGACTGTAGATGATGAGTCTTCCAATATAACACTGAAAAAAAGCGAGATTTGCTTTGTATGCAGTGGAGATCTGATTAAGTTTCAAGCGATAGCAAGGCAGTGGCTAGCCGATGAACTTCGATCTTATGAGCCACAATGGATAAATAGCGTGAATAATATTCATTTATTATAATATATAAAAGCAGGGGGTAGTTTTGGGCAAGATGCCACAAAATTACCCCCTCTATAATTTCGCAATGGAAGTTCATAATGATTAACTAGCTAAAAGTCCAGTACGCAACCGCATAAATAGTAGGTTATACTAAATAACATAAAAGATGGAGAACATAACATAAAATTAACTCAGTAAGTTTATGCTTATGTAGTTACTTTTCATATGCAAGAAGTATTCCATTATCCCAATGAAAAGTTTTAGGAGCGATTATATGAGAAAATTATTGTCACTTGGACATTGGAAGCATACGTTCCAATTAATATATAAAATTATTACTTCTCCGACGGTAGCGTTATGGGAGAAAGGTTTGTTTGTTATACCTGTCCTTATTTATTGGATAGCACCTGATTTTATGCCGTTTCTACCCGTTGATGATATCGCATTTACAATGATTATTGCAGAATGGTTTGCGAGTAGAATGGCTAAGAAGTATAATATAACAAGATAGATCCATGTTTATTACATACAACTAAAGGAGCGGACAAGCAATGAAATGCAAAGTTTCTCGTAACGCAGCAAAAATGTTGAAGGTCGAATTAGACAAGCCAGAAAGTGCAGGTAAGCTATTACGCGTATTTGTTACTCATGCCCATGGCGATCATGCCCATTATGGTTTAGGCGTTGATGAGCCTACAGATAAAGATGTCGTTGTATCGACGGATAGTGGAATTGATGTTATTCTAGAAAAAGATAATGAGTTTTTGGATGGTATTCGTGTAGATTATTTCTATGCGCCAGAGGAAGGCTTTGAGATTTCAAATCCTTCAAAAGGTAATCACGGGGACCATTAATCGGAATATTAAGTATAATGGGAAATGGGAAGAGGAACAATGGCGACGAATGACATCAGAGTCTGTGATGAATGCAGACATATGAAAATGAAGACGACAGTTGCAAAAATAGAGAAGCTTGCACCGAACGCTGAAATTAGAGTAGGCTGCAAATCATATTGTGGACCATGCAAAAGAACTCCATTTGTATTCATTAACGGTCGATACATTAAGGGTGCAACTGAAGATGAAGCGATCGAAAAAGCGTTGGTTTATCTGAAAAAATAATAGCGTAGCATAAAGTCCTTCACTTAAATGGTTGTCCATAAGCTGAAGGGCTTTTTGTCTGCCGATAGAGAGCGAGCGTAATGATGAATAGAGGCTGGTACATTAGTGGGTTTGTTAGTATTCTATGTGCGATCATTATATTTCAGCTAATGTGGCTGCCTGCTTCATTCTTTTTTGCGAGTGGAAAGGAATGGATACAATATATTGATCAATTATATTATGTGGTTATGCTTATTCCGCTATGCTGGATCATTGGCGCGATATGGCGGAGTATGCAGAATGTACAACGTAGTCTAGGCGTAACGATATTACGGATCATTGTAATGATCGGATCAGTGACGATGATCGTCATTCTAACTCAACCATTACAGTATTTGCTGTTGCTTATTGTTGTAGCGATGATCACGGTCGGCTGTATTATTGGGGAGTTACTATGGTGTGCGATCATTGCTATGCGAAGTAATAAATATAGTAGAAGTCATACTATGATGCGCGCTGATCAACCGAAACCAACATATCGTTCAATCATTCAACTGATTGTGTTGTACGGCATTATTCTGCTCGTACTGCTCTGTCCAACTGGTTATAATGTGACGTACCCAGGGATGACGATGAATATGAATACATATGCCACAATTGGAGAGCCGTCTTCAGAGAACGATGGAATTATTGAAGGTGTGCTTGTATTCGAACGACCTGCGTTTCCAGTTGATTGGCTCTACGCAGCAATGTTTCCTGCTTACAAGATGGAGAAACAAGCAGAAAACGAGCCAAGTATATCTGAAACATACAGTCAAGTCGCAGCGATGAAGACGAATGCGAATCAGCTTGCAGCTGCAGTAGCATGGGAACGCGCTGGCCTGGGTGAGGCGATTATTTATGATGGAGTTCAAGTGATGGCTATCGTAGCCAATTCGCCAGCAGATGGTGTCATTCAAGCGGGTGATATTGTTACTCGTATTAATGGTGAAATATTACACGATGCTGCAGGACTCATTACGTATATGAGTTCACATGTAGTAGCGGGCGATGAGGTTCAATTAGAGTTACTACGAGATGGTCAGCCTGCGAATTATATTGTTTCTACTATTGTATCAACGGATGGGGATAATAGAGCAGTGCTTGGCGTAGCTGTACAAAATGCGTATCGTACAGAGCTGGAGGAAGAACTTACCTTTCAGTCATACCTTGCTCATGCTGGCGGACCATCGCATGGCGCGATGCTAACGTTAGCCTTTCTCGACCAACTAACAGAAGGTGATCTAACCGGAGGGTTGAAAATAGCGGGAACAGGTACAATAGAACCGGATGGAACGGTTGGTATGGTAGGAGGGATTGCGCAGAAGGCTTATGCGGTGAGTCGCACAACAGCCGATGTGTTTTTCGTGCCGACAGATGGGATGGATGAAGCGTTTTTATCGGCGCCAACGCTCAATATTGTGGCTGTAACTTCATTTGAAGACATATTGTTGTGGATAGAAGAGCACCAACCTGATACAACATTGTAATGAAACAATTGGGATAAATAGGAATTTATAGCGTAATGTAAGTAGTGTAACTACATAAGAATTCAATAGAAAAAGGGAAGCGACGAGACGGTAGCCAGGCTGATCATCTTATCGCATCCCTTATTTATTTGGTTTTCTATTTATTACGAGGAGGCAACGGGCCGAAAAATTGTACCAGGTTAGCTTGTATACGACCATTGTAAAGCTTACGTTTTTTGTCTGCTATTTTGCCCATATAATGTTCAACCTCAAGTGAAGGACTGAATATGAAATGTGACCAAGTTGGATAATAAAGCGATGCTTTACCAAGTTGACGAAGCGCTAATTCAGCTTCTGTCTCATCACCTAGACGCTCACCGTATGGTGGGTTAGAGATAATAACGCCATAGTCGCCTTCAGGCTTAATTTTAGCTACAGGTAAGACATGTAGCTTAATTTCTTTGCCAAAGCCAGCACGACGAACTGCTTGCGTCGCAATATCAATCGCATGCGGATCAATATCAGATCCTGTAATTTGCAGCTTAACATCGTCCTTAACAGAATCTAATGCTTCTTCACGAGCTTGCTCCCAAATTTCGCCTGGGATGTTGTCCCATGCTTCACTATCAAAGCTACGACGCGTTCCAGGTGCAATATTCCAAGCTTGCATAGCAGCTTCAATAAGAATAGTGCCTGATCCACAGAAGGGGTCATATAACGGACGGTCAGCTGTCCAGCGAGATAGTGAAACAATAGCAGCAGCCATCGTTTCACGCAGAGGAGCAGCAGTTGCTGCAATACGATAACCACGTTTATGAAGTCCAGAACCTGATGTATCAATCGTCAGTAATGCTTCATCATTCAGTAAAGTTACTTCGAGAACATATAGTGGACCGTCCTCTGGAAACCATTCGGTATTATGCTTTTCTTTCAATTTCTCAACAATTGCTTTTTTCACGACACCTTGTACAGCTGGAACGCTTGTTAGTTGTGATTTGTGAGAGCGACCATTGACAGGGAATTCAGCATTAGCAGGTAACCATTCATCCCAATTAAGTGCTTTTACACCTTCAAATAAGTCATCGAACGTTGTTGCTTGAAATCTCCCCATATTAACAAGCACACGACCAGCAGATCGTAACCACAGATTCGTACGAGCAATATCAAGGAAATCTCCTGTGAAATTAACTCTACCATTCTCTGTTTGTGTATCTGTATATCCAAGCTCTTTCAGTTCACGAGCTACAATTGCTTCTAGTCCCATTGGAGCAGTAGCGATTAAATTCAGTTTTGCCATCTGTTAACACTCATTTCTTTTTTCTATTAGCCTATAATCTTATAACGATATTGTATCTTAAATTAGCGTAATTACAAAGTACTATGTAATAATAGCACAGCTTGTCACAATACCTATAAAATCATACATTGAACTACCTCCGCTTTCACTTTGTTTAGAAGCGGAGGATTCCTAAGATCACCGATGTAACCATCAGTTATGGATTAGGCTAACTCCACAGTTCCTGCGGTTAGAAGTCTTATCGCTTCTTTTTCGAGATTGATACTTGCGTTAAGATCTCGGTCGTGCCGCGTGCTACATTCCGGGCACACCCATTCACGCAATGCCAGATTCTTAACGTCTTTATTCCGATAGCCACAGGTTGAACAACGTTGACTAGAAGGAAAATTTTTCGCAACCTTAACGACTGTCTTTCCATACCATTTTGCTTTGTATTCAAGCATGGTACGAAAGTGTGACCAACTGACTTCACTAATCGCTTTTGCTAAGTGATGATTTTTCAACAGATTCGATACTTGTAAATCCTCCAATCCAATCACATCGTGGTTTTTGATGATTTCGGTGGAGACTTTATGCAAGTAATCCTTTCGCTTGTTTGTAATTTTCTCTTGAAGGCAAGCCACTTTAATTCGCTGCTTCTGATAGTTTTTCGCTTCGGATAAAGGTTTCTTTTGACGGAGGGCTTGCTCTCTACTTCTTGAAAGAATCCGCTGGGCTTTAGCCAATTTCTTTTCTAATGTGCGAAAGAATTTAGGATTTTCATATACGGTTTTATCGGACAGGATTGCAAAATGGGTTAGACCAACATCGATACCGATCGAAGTATGGGTTAGAGGCAGCTTTAAACCTTCCGTTTCCACAAGAATTGAGATATAATACTTGCCACTTGGCTTGCGTTTAATGGTAGCATTCAAAATACGCCCCACGACTTCACGACTTTTTGCGAACTTTACAAACCCTAGCTTTGGCAATTTGATGGTATCTCCTACAACAGAAATATTGCCGTTTGTGTGCTTTGTAGTGTAAGATTGAACGGTATTCTTTTTTGATTTAAAACGAGGTGACTTGTTTTGCTTCTTAAAGAAACGGTCAAAGGAGTCGGCAAGGTGACGAACTGAGGATTGAAGGGCGATGCTATCGACTTCTTTTAACCAAGACCATTCCTTTTTCAGAAGAGGAAGACGAGCAGAACAACTAGAATAGGATAATCCTTCCGCGCTTTCTTTGTAGGCATGATTCCATTTATTCAAAAAATAATTAAAAACAAAACGGCTGCAGCCGATGGTTTTCGTAATAAGGATTTGTTGATCTTTGTTTGGATAGATACGAAATTCATAGGCTTTATTGATCATCACTGACGCTCACCTCGCTTCATAAGATCCTTGCTTTAATTATAGAACATATGATCTCTTAAAGATAGTCTTTTAGGCTATCTCCTATCCCGAATTCATTGCCCACTTATCATTGGGCTAAGTCCTTTAAATGATTAAAGTGGATGTCCTCTTTTGGAGAATTAATAAACTCTAGGCAAAAATATAGCTTTTTGCATAAATATTTAAAAATGAAGGGAAATATTATTGTGAACATAGAAGAACAGTATATAGATGGTTTATTCGAGCGTGATGAAGTACTAGAAACGATTCGTGAAGGAACAGTAGCGCAAGGCATGCCCGACATTGCCGTAGCTGATGGATATGGGAAATTACTAACGATGCTCGTAGCGATGAATCGAGTGACGAATGCATTAGAAATCGGAGCTTTAGGTGGCTATAGTGGTGTCTGTCTTGCTCGTGGATTGCAAACAGGAGGTCAGCTTACTTGTCTTGAGTTACTACCTCAGTATGCAGAAGTTGCACAAAAGCATGTGACAGAAGCCGGCTTTGGTCATTGTATTAGCTATAAAGTTGGCGATGCAAAGGCTAGCTTGGAGGAGTTATATCAATCAGGACAGAAATATCAACTGTTCTTTATTGATGCTGATAAGGAAGGGTATCCGATCTATTTGGAGTATGCGATCAAGATGGCAGATCCAGGTGCATTAATTATAGCCGATAATATATTACTACGTGGTCGTACAGTGAATGAAGCGAAGCAAGGTCCAGCAGTTCAAGCAGTTCGAGCATTTAATAAGCAACTCGTGAGCGATCCTCGATTAGAGAGCACACTTCTACCTGGATATGATGGACTGGCTATAGCAAGGGTGAAGTAAGCGATCATACCGCTAATCAACTCTATAGTCAGAGCCACATTTTATGGTCAAACGGTTGAAGTATAGTACACGAGGAGGAATACATGTCCTGGAGTAAATTGAAGCAACAACTTGAGAGTTTTCTTAGTCCTGCGTTACATGGAAGGGTCGAATATCGTTCAACTAGCTACCGTTATTTACTTGATAAAGCGGGAATTTGTTATATTGCAGTAGATAAAAAGAATATACTCAATATGAGTGATAAAACGTCATTAATTAGATGGTATCAGACGGATCTGGAAATTAAGAATGATCCAGCTATCCAAGTTCAGATTACCAATGAAGAAATTGAAGCTGTTAGAAAAGATACAAAGGGGCTAGTTCCGGAGGATCGTCTAAAAGTAATTGCGAGAAGTAGAAAAATATCAGAAGTTGCCAAGGAGCTTCTGTCAGCACAGTCAACAGTAAGTAAATCGAATTTTGTTGTTGTAGCTAATAAGTTTCTATCGATGTCGATAGAGGAGAGTCTAGAGAGCAATGATATCTTATTGAATATTCTAGCTTTGGTGGACAGACGAGTTGGAAAAAAACGAATTTTGAACATGTCCGAGAAGATGAAGTCAAAGCATCCGATTGTGCAGTATTTTTATGAATTACGGCTTAGTACGTTTTGAACTTTATAACGGATATTACTCTCTAGTGAAAACATTGATTGGGAAATGTTTTACAAAAGAAAAGTAATTAGATAGGTTTTTTCATATCTACATACAACAAAGGAGCTAAGTAGCGAGTATGCTACTTAGCTCCTTTCAATTTCCACTCGGTTTCGGTTGCCGTTTATGTAGAAGCGCAAACCATACCCATACACCATTAAGACTCATAAGAATTGCCGAAGCGACAAACAATCCATGAATACCAATCCAACCTGAGAAAACTCCTCCTGCAATAGGAGCGATAACATTTCCTAGACTAATCATACTGCTATTGAAGCTATACGTTCGCGTTGTCATTCCAGCTGGTGAGTATTTTGCTAGCAAAGAATTAACGGTTGGTACTAGACCTCCAAGGAAAAATCCGAGGAAAAACCTAGCAATAAGCAATTGCCATACCGTATTTGCGAGTGCTTGCGGAATGAAGCTAACTGCTGAACCGATAAGACAACACGCTAATATTTTTTCAGAGCCGATACGATCACCTAATTTACCTAATATAGGTGAGGCGAGCATATTAGATAAGCCTGTAGCAGAGGCAACTAATCCTGCAAGAAAAGCAATATTAGCAGCATGAGGACTTAATTGCTGTATATAAAGCGGAATTAATGTCATCGGGCTCATATTTGCAAATTGAATGAGCAATGTAACAGCAAACAATGCAGTAATTTGTGGAATAGATATAATTTTTTTGAAACCTTCCATAACGCTCATCTGAACTTCAGTCGCGGCTTGCTTACGATCAAATTTTTCTTTGACAATGAACAGCGAAAGTAGTGAAGCGATAAATATGGAAATTCCCGTTACATAGAAAATTGGGCGATAGCCGATAGAGTCTGCAAGAATTCCACCAATAAGTGGACCAAGAATTGTACCTGCAATTCCTCCAGATTGCAGCGTTCCCATAGCGAATCCTAACTTATTCTTTGGTGTAGTAGCAGAGACTAGTGCTATAGATGCTGGATTAAACCCTGAGATTACGCCGTTAAGTAAGCGGAGTAGCAACAAATGCCATGGGGTTGTTGCGAACCCCATAAGAACCATCACGATTGCCATACCGAATCCAGAGCGAAGTAGCATTAACTTACGCCCGTAACGATCGGACAGCTTTCCCCATAGTGGCTGAAATAAAAACGCAGTAATGAAATTACCTGCAAAAATAACACCAGCCCATATTCCTATTTTATGAGGATCAGTGACACCGAGCTCACTTTGCAAATACAGTGTAAGAAAAGGCATGATCATGGTCATTCCAGCCATAACTAAAAATTGACCAAACCATAAAACGACAAGATTCTTTTTCCATTGTGTCATGTATATAGTATAGCATGTTTGAAAAATATTATTTATGTACGGTAGAAAAAGAGAAGTGTCATGGGATTGTCATACGTAGTCAGGATGAAGAGTTGTTAGATAATAACAAAAGGGGCATAATAAAAGATAGAGATTAATACATAGAGAAGAGGTTTTAGCAATGGCTTATAATGACCTGTTCATACGTGCTTGTATGAAAGAAGAAGTTGAACGTATACCTGCATGGTATATGCGTCAAGCTGGTAGATATGATCCCGAATATCGTAAAATCAAAGAAAAATATACGCTTCTCGAAATTTGTAAGCAACCAGAATTGGCTGCAGAAGTAACATTGCTGCCAGTTAAAAAGCTTGGTGTTGATGCAGCAATTTTATATTCAGACATCATGAATCCGGTAGCCTCACTCGGGATTGACTTTGATATTGTAGCCAATGTCGGACCGGTCATTCATAATCCGATACGATCAGCTGCAGATGTGGAAAAGCTAAAGCCAATTGATATTGATAAAGACTTATCCCATGTGATTGAAACGATAAAAATATTAGATCGTGAGTTAGATGTACCGTTAATTACGTTTGCAGGTGCTCCGTTTACGATCGCTAGTTATCTCATAGAAGGTCGTCCTTCTAAAAATTACTTAAAAACAAAACAATTAATGTATAGTGAGCCACAAGTATGGCATCAATTGATGGACAAGCTTGGTGACATGGTCATTACGTATTTACGCGCTCATATCGCAGCAGGCGGTAAGGCGTTCCAAATATTTGATAGTTGGGTAGGCGCACTTTCTCCTGCAGATTTTAGAGTATATGTGTTGCCGACGATTGAACGGATTTTCGCTGAGCTTGATGATATTGTACAGCCGAAAATTTATTTCCCTGGAGTAGCTTCAGGTGAATTGCTACCTGAGCTATCCAATGTGAAGACAAACGTTATTGGCCTAGACTGGCGTGTTTCGATTGCCGAGGGACGTAGAAGATTGGATCACCAATTTGCGGTACAGGGTAACTTAGACCCTACGATTTTACAAGCTCCGCAGCATATTATTGAGCAATATGCGGCAGAAATTATCGATCAAGGAATTGAAGAACCAGGCTTTGTATTCAATTTGGGACATGGATTATTCCCAGAAGCATCACTTGAAAAGCTGAAGGAGCTTACTGACTTTGTTCATAGTTATTCAGAGCAGGCTATTGCAAGGTTGGTCAAATAGTATCCCAAGCAGCAACAAAAAGTTTAGTTAATGCTTCCGAAGTAACTTTTTGTCTCAAAGAAGTTATATCTGGTAGCAACAAAAAGTTTGTAGAAGGAGCAAGTGAATGGTACAGCAAAAAATAGGTGTGTTAGTAATGTCGTACGGTACTCCCCAATCTCTAGATGATGTAGAAGCATATTATACGCATATTCGTCGTGGACATGCTCCTACAGCAGAACAACTGAAAGAGCTAACTGATCGCTATGAAGCTATTGTGGGCGGCGTATTTCCATTACGTGAAAATACGAATGCGCAAGTCGCAGGGTTGCAAAAAAGACTGAATGAGCTTGCTGCAGACCGCTACGTTTGCTATCAAGGCTTAAAGCATGCAGCACCATTGATCGAAGACGGTGTAGAGGAAATGGCCCAAGACGGCATTCAACAAGCGATTGGTATTGTACTTGCACCGCATTATTCTGTGATGAGTGTTGGCGGCTATGTAAAGCGTGCGAAAGAAAAGGCAGCTGAACTAGGTATTAAGATGAAATTCGTCCAGTCGTACCATTTACATCCTAAACTTATCGAAGCGCTAACGGCCAGAGTGAGTGATGTATTTGAACAGCTGGCGCCATTGCAAGGGGATAAGCCGGTTAAAGTGTTATTCAGTGCACATAGCTTGCCTGAGAAGATTAGAGAATTAGGCGATCCTTATGAGCAGCAATTGCTACAAACATCAGAAGCAATTGCTGAAAATACGGAAATTGAGGATTGGCAATTTACTTGGCAAAGTGCAGGTCGCACCCACGAGCCGTGGCTAGGTCCGGATATATTAGATACGATGGAGCAATTGGCTCAAGAAGGCTATAAAGCGATTTTGTCAGCACCAATTGGTTTTGTATCGGATCATCTTGAAGTGTTATACGACCTTGATATTGAAGCAAAAGCAAAAGCGGAGCAGCTTGGCGTAGCATTTAAGCGGATCGCTATGCTGAACACCGATCCATTATATATGGAAACATTAGCAGAGTCTGTTATTACAATAAGTGCGCAACTAGGGAAGGACTGACAAAATGCGGAGTGCAGAAACGATTGATACAGTTGTCGTGATAGGCGGAGGGATCAGCGGACTGAGCTCCGCTTTTTACTTGCAAAAATTAGCAAGAGAAAGTGGTCAGGAGATTCGGATTGTACTAGTTGAAGGAGAAGATCATCTCGGCGGTAAAATTAATACGCTGCAAAAAGATGGATTCGTTATTGAAAAGGGTCCAGATTCTTTTCTTGCTCGTAAATTAGCTATTATTGACCTCGCGCATGATCTGGGCATAGAGGACGAACTAGTAGCAACAAATCCGAATGCTTCAAAAACATATATTATGAATAAGCTACATTTACACCCTATGCCACCAGGCTTAGTACTAGGCATACCGACAGACATCATTCGGTTTTTGCAAAGTGATCTCATTAGTCCTGAGGGGAAGCTTGCTGCGTTAGCTGATCTATTAAAAGAAGCGACACCAGCAGAGCGAGATGAATCACTTGGTGGTTTCCTCGCAAGACGGATTGGTATCGAGCTTGTTGCCAAAATTGCAGAGCCACTACTTGCAGGAATATACGCAGGGGATCTATACAAGTTAAGTCTCAATGCAACATTCCCGCAATTTGCCCAGTCGGAACAGCAATTCGGTAGTGTCATTGTTGGTTCCCGTCATAATAAGCGTGTAGCAGATGCACAGAATAATGGTAAAAAGCCAGTGACATTTATGACGTTCCGTAAAGGTCTATCCACAATGGTAGATGCGTTAGAGAAGGCATTGACTAATATTACGATACAACTCAAGAGTAAAGTGGAGCGGTTAGAAAAATCGGCAGACGGCTATATCGTTCATCTACAAGGCGGGGAACAATTACAGGCCAAAGGTGTTATTATGACCACGCCTGCCTTTGTATCTAGTAAGTTATTGAACCCTTATATTAATACTGAAGCGCTTGCTAATATTCGTTATGTATCTGTCGCCAATGTAGTGATGGCGTTTGACAGAGCTAGCTTTGGAGTGGACTTTGATGGATCAGGCTTTTTAGTTCCTCGTTCTGAAGGTTTGCACATTACGGCATGTACATGGACGTCGAATAAATGGTTACATTCCTCACCTGGAGATAAAGTATTATTACGATGCTATGTTGGACACTCTGAGGATCAACAGTCAGTTAAACTCGATGATGAATCATTAATTGCTGCTGTTCGTGAGGATATTAGAAAATCAGTTGGTGTAACAGCGGAGCCGATATTTACTGAGATTACTAGACTTAATCACTCGATGCCACAATATCCGATTGGTCATGTCGATGCGATTAGAAATATGCGGATCGAGCTGAGTGACCAGCTACCAGGAGTATGGGTAACAGGTGCAGCATTTGATGGTGTAGGATTGCCAGATTGTATTCGCCAAGGTAAAGCAGGCGCACAAATTATGCTAGACTATTTAGAAGAGATTGCAATACGAAAGTAATAATTGGAATAAGGTTGGTTAAATCGCCTACTTGTGATCACGACGGATAAATTCCGAAGTGAAATCGGTGGGGGACATGATGCTAGCTGATTCGTCATGTAGTAGAATGATGAATCAGCTAGTTTTTTTGCGTCAAAAATAATTTATTCTACTTCGATAGATGGACTGAGAATTAAGTAAATTAGAAAATATTAACTCAGACTGCCAAATAAACGATATAATGAGGGAAGTTCTGGAATATATGAATCTATTACATAGGTAAAGGAGTTCTCTTATGTCTTTATCGAGAATGGAAACGAAGCAGCACGAGCAACAACGCCGAACAGGAAATAAAAGAAAAAGGCGTCGATTATGGCTTCTGAATACGACGATACTAGCCATTATAATTATTGTCGTTGCCGTATTTTATCGTGGAGATCAGCTTTGGTCTACTGCAAAAGAGCAAGTTAGTAAATTGTCGATGTTCAAAGAAGCGACAAAGGATAGTGCTGCCGACAATGCTGTAACGATTAACGAGGAAGTCAAGCCAAATGATTCGCTAGCAGATGGGAATGAAGCTAATGATGAGGGTACGATTGTAATTGAGGATGGTCCAGTCATCAACAACACACCAATCGAAGCTACACCAATGATTGATCAAGAAGAGCTGACACCGATAGAAATAGCTTCTAGCACGGTCAATCTAGCCTTTGTCGGAGATATTTTACAAGGGGAATATATTAATGGTTGGCTACAGCAAGAAGGATATAGCTATCCTTTTCAGAAAGCATTATTACATCTAAGCTCAGCTGATATTACTTCGGGAAATCTAGAAATGCCGATTACAACACGAGGCATACCTCAGGATAAGACACATGTATTTAAAGGAGCGCCAGAAGGGCTTCAGGGACTAGTTGATGCGGGGATAGATGTCGTTTCATTAGCTAATAACCATACGTTAGATCAAGGCGTTGAAGGTATGCTTGATACGATTACTCATTTGGATGAGTACGGAATTAAGCATACAGGTGCAGGTAACAATGATACGGAAGCTTATACACCTGTTATTGAAGAAGTTAATGGGATTAAAGTAGCTTATCTTAGTATTAGTCATGTCTTGCCTGTTACAACGTGGAAAGCGAATAAGTATACTGCAGGTGTTGCTGAAGCATATGACTTAACTCGGGCAATACAGGCTATTGAAGAAACAGAGAAATTAGCTGATGTGACAATACTAATGATTCATTGGGGGGAAGAGCGGAAAAGTAAGCCTACTGAAGTGCATTTGCAAATGGCACGACAACTGATAGATGCTGGAGTCGACATTATTGTCGGAAGCCATCCACATGTATTGCAAGGCTTTGAGCAATATAATGGAAAATGGATAGCGTACTCATTGGGTAATTTTGTATTTGCTTCACATCCGAAGGGAAAACAAGCGGAAACAGGAGTATTAAATGCGACATGCAATATTAATGCGGAATGTGAGATGACGTTTTATCCGATGAAAATTGTCAATGCACAGCCTACACCAGTAGAGGATGAAGAAGCTGAAGAAATACTCCAATTTTTACAGGATGTATCTTTCGGTGGTGTTACTATTGATAAACGTGGCAAACTTTCAGTAAAGTGAGGATAAATTCGTGGTATCAATCGTTTCAGAATGGTGGATAAGAATCGTTCTAGGTTTATTAGGCAGTGGACTAGTGGGCTATACTGCATATCGAAAGCAATCATTATCTTTATCAGGTATGTTGTCGGCAATTGTAATGGGAACGGGTTTTGTATTATTTGGAGAGCCAATCTGGTTCTCGTTATTAATCGTATTTTTCTTAAGCTCAACAGTATGGTCTAAGTGGAAGCGTTCTGTAGCTAAGAAGCGGGAAGCCGAGGCTAGCTATGAGAAAAGTGGTAGACGTGACGCAGGTCAAGTATGGGCCAATGGTGGAATAGGTTTGCTACTATGTATTGGTCATGCGATTATACCACATGAAGGCTGGTTGTATGCTTATATTGGCGTTATGGCTAGCGTAACGGCAGATACATGGGCAACGGAGATTGGCGCACTAAGCAAAAGTGAGCCGATTTCCGTTATTACTTGGAAGCGAGTACGAGCAGGTACAAGCGGTGGTATAAGTTGGCTAGGGAGCTTAGCGTCATTAGCAGGAGCGTCATTGATCGGAATAGTTAGTAGTCTCTACATACAGCTTGATTACCGTTATATCGTAGCTGGGGCAATAGCTGGCTTCACAGGGGCAATGCTTGATTCAATAATGGGTGCTAGGCTGCAAGTGATGTATCGCTGTGAAATATGTAACAAAGTAGTTGAGCGTAAAACTCATTGTGGTACTGAGACACGATATTCGCGCGGGCTAGCTTGGATGAACAATGATCGGGTCAATGGTATATCAAGTGTAATAGGTGGAACAGTAGCTTTATTGTTATTGTTAATCATGCTTTAATAACAGCACAGAAACAATCATCACAGCGATATTAATGAATGCTAATTGATAGGTACTAATTATACAACAAAAGGCTTCCGCCTTATGTTCTCGCGAGTTGCGAAACATAAGGTGGAAGCCTTTTTATAATGCAGAGTTTATTTAACTAGCTCTTCCATTTGCGTAATAAGATCTTCGAACACGCTCATCGCCTGTTGAATTGGTTCTGGAGAAGACATATCTACACCAGCGCGTTTCAAAATCTCGATCGGATAGTCACTGCCGCCACTCTTTAGGAAGCCAAGATAGCGTTCAACCGCTGGTTCGCCCTCGTCAAGAATTTGTTTGGAGAAGCTTGTTGCAGCAGAGAATCCCGTTGCGTATTTATAGACATAGAAGCTTGTGTAGAAATGCGGAATTCGTGCCCATTCCATCGCAATATCTTCATCAACTTTAACACCTTTACCATAGTACAAGACGTTTAAGTCGTAGTAGATGCTGCTTAAATCTTCAGGTGTTAATGATTCGCCTTGTTCTGTACGCTCATGAACAATTTTCTCGAACTCAGCAAACATCGTTTGACGGAATACTGTTGTGCGGAATTGATCAGCATAGTACGTAAGCAGATACAACTTCTCTTTGGGATCCGTTGATTTCTTCAGCAAGTAATCCATAAGTAGTGCTTCATTCAATGTCGAAGCAACTTCTGCTAGGAAGATCGGATATTGCGCATCACGATAATTTTGTGCTTCATCTGAATGGTAAGAGTGAAGGGCATGACCCATCTCATGCGTCAACGTGAACATACTATTCAAATTATCATTGTGATTCAATAGTACATATGGATGTGTACCGTAAGCACCCCAGCTATAAGCGCCACTACGCTTGCCTTCGTTCTCATATACATCAATCCAACCGCTATTTAATCCTTCTTTCAATACAGTTAAGTATTGCTCGCCAAGCGGGTGTAAGCTTTCCTCGACAATCTCTTTGGCTTGGTCATATGTAATTTTCATATCGAACTCATCGACTAATGGAGCGAATAGATCATACATATGTAACTCGTCTACACCAAGCAGTTTTTTGCGAAGCTCCATATAACGGTACATTAATGGTAAACTTTCATGAATTGTGTCGATTAGATTTGTATATACAGTAGTAGGAACATTATCACCATACAGGTACATATCTAGCACAGAATCGTATTTTCTTGCTTTTGCATAAAATAGATTTTTGTTAACATTGGCGCTAAATGTTGCACCAAGTGTGTTTTTCAATGTGCTGTAAGTCGCATATACCGCTTTAAATGCTTCACGGCGAACATCACGGTCTTTACTTTCAAGAAATTGAATGTAAGTACCATGCGTTAGTTCAACTTCAGCACCTTGTTCATTTTTCACTTTAGGGAACTTCATATCGGCATTATTCAACATACTGAAAATATTGTTTGGCGAAGAGCTAATACTTCCGACTTGAGCTAGTAATGCTTCTTCAGCTTGTGATAGAATATGAGCCTTTGAACGCTTCATTTCTTCAAGCGAATGACGATATTTCTTCAGCTGTTCATTATTAATTAATGCATCTAGTTCTTCGTTAGATAATGCAAGGATTTCAGGAGTGACGAAAGATAATGCTTCACTCGCTACAACGTTAATTTTACGAGCTTTTTCAGATAAAGCTTGATACTTTGTATTCGCCATGTTTTGATGCAAACGCATATTAGCGTATACATATAAGCGCTCAAGTGAGATGGACAAAGTATCTTCTAGCTCGAAGCAATTATTAATTTCTGCAGCGGAAGATAGCTTACCTTGGAAGGCAGCGAATTGTGGGATTAATGCTTTTACTTGTTCGTATTCTTGATCCCATGCTTTCTCGCTTTCAAAGATATGTTCAAGCGTCCACTGGAATTCGGGTGCAACCTCTTCACGTTTAGGTACAGTACTCATACTATTCCTCCTTAGATCCTTTTTGGATTGACTTATGTACACATCGCTGGAAGCTTGCAATGTCGTCGATTGGAGCAATGCTACCAGCGTAATGCAACAAACTAATTTGGTAAATGTTAACTTATTCATAGGTTCACCTCAGATAGCATATATACCCATATACTATTTCCGAAATGAACAAAACTATGCGCAAGTTGAAGACTATTCAATATTCTAGCGTTGAACAATCATATTTTGTGGTCTTCACTTAGATTATGTGCCTAGATTGAATAAAGAATATACAATAATGAAAAATGCAAATCCAACCATTACGATTGCAAACAAAGCTAACCACTTCTTTATTCGAGCTGGAATGGTATTTTTATTCATTACTAAGACTAGACCCAAGGCAAGGGCAACAATAATGAAAATAAGACTAATCGATGGATCCATATCCATATGACTATTCACCTCCGTCATCAAGCATGAGAATGAATTACGATACCATTAGACATTACGGAAGTTATCGAGAATTGCTTGTCGCTCATCTTCGCGACCTATAAAGTCTTCGGCACGGAAGCGATTTTCAGCCCAATGAAGCATTTCAGGACGACTAATGAATTGATATCCTTGTTCACCCCACTGATCGGATATTTCACGAATTACAAGAGTTTTTCCTTGGACTTCGACTGTGAGCATATTGTATTTATCGCTTTTGTAAATTACATGTTTTTTGAACATAATGATCTCTCTTCCTCACTAAATGCGTTAATATTAATATCATAGCTATTATTGAGGTGACAATCAACAAAAGACAGTGAATTTACTAGTAATTCGTAGGCATAACTTTATATCATCACCAATATAATAGAAAATATTCATAAATTGTAAAAATTGCAATCATTATGGATTAATCGTATAATGACCGTATTCACTGTAATTGCAGTGGTCAATTTTAGGAGGTTGTTTATTTTGAAAGGTACAGTAAAATGGTTTAATGCAGAAAAAGGTTATGGTTTCATTCAAGCTGAAAATGGTGAAGATGTATTTGTTCACTTCTCAGCGATTCAAGACGAAGGCTTTAAGTCTTTAGATGAAGGACAATCGGTTGAATTTGATGTTACTGAGGGCAATCGCGGTGCACAAGCAGCGAATGTTATTAAGTTATAATAGATCGAAAATCGAGTGAAGTTAAGTAAAGAGGGCTACTGCCATCAGTTATTGATGGTAGCAGCCCTCTTTTTCAGCTAACTTTCTGCGTATTTGACATTGTAGAGGAAGAATCCGATTGCCCCTACAACAGCAAACGCGGTGGCGATTTGATAGAAAAGTTGATGACCAAAGCTGGCATAGATTTGTCCGCCTACTAGCCCACTCATACTACCTGCTATACCCATCCATACAATGGTGAATATCGCTTGGCCTGAGGCACGAAATTGGTCAGGAAGTAGCCGAGACATGTAGCGCAGCGCCGTTGTGAAGTAAATACCAAAGGTAATGCTATGCATTAGCTGAGTAACAACGACCCATTGTGGCTCGTTAATCGATGAAAGCAGAAACATCCGCAGCGCATACATCATGGACGCAAAAATTAATAATGGTATCTCCTTGAACTTATCTCCGTATTTACCTAATAGAAAGAGGACGGGGATTTCGCTCATTGCTGAGATTAACCATGCTAGTCCAATGAATGAATCAGAAGCTCCAATCTGACGAAGGGTTACAGCAAGAAATCCTTCATACATACGGTGTGCTGTCGAGATGAAAAAGAGTAAAATGAAAAAGTATACTACTTTAGGTTGTTTTATTATCGTAACTAGTCCAGAAAAATCGAATTTCTTCGAGCTGCCATAATAATCTTTAATAAATAGGGTACCAATTATTGAGGCGGCAATCGTGATGAGCAGCAAATTCAACGTCTGGCCAGTCCCAACTGCTTTCAGGATTAGACCGAAGCTATAGGCACTTAAAGCAAAGCCCAATGAACCAAATATGCGAACTAAAGCATAGGGTGTACCCGTATACTTACTGGAAAGTAATATTAAACTATCATTCAAGGGATTAATGGGAGTTTGGCAAAAATAGAATAAGGTCATAATGAAACAAGTAATGGAAAAAGAATCAACCTGATGTAATAATCCAATGGCAATAAATTGGAAAATAAATAATGTACGAACTAATTTCACAATCGTTTGATTTTTGTCGCTAATGAAGCCGGTGAACATATTTGCAAAGATAGAGATCATCGGTCCTATAGAGTAGAGAAACCCAATTTGACTGGCATTATAGCCTTTATCAAGAAAAAATAACGGTAAAAAGCTAACGACTAAAGCTTGTGTAGAATAAGATATAAAGCTGTAACTTCTTAGAGCTAGAGTCTCACGCTTCGCGTTGTGACTGGGGTGACTAACTGAGTCTTGCATGCTCGTGTTCACTCCAATATGATTATAATTAAGCAATTGTAAATTAAGTATAACAGAAATTGTGTAGGATGATGGCTAGATTATTGCAGTAATTATATGTTACATTACATGTAGATGATCTCTTATAGAAGTTTGCACTTTTCATCTGCATGTGCTGATCTAATTGATCAAGGAGGTGCATTGGGATTCTTATCACTAAAAGTCGAAGAAAGGCACCTAATGGTGCCATTAGATTAATGCATCGTGTGTACAAATATGTACTCCCAGATGTGGCACAAGAGCTAGAGAAGCTTAAAAACCGTGCAAAATTAATACCTGATCCGGAACTTAGAATGCAAGCCCTTAATAGTATTCAAGATAAGAAATTTCATTGTCAGGGCGGTGGCGTATACGCCGCAGCTAATTTGCAATATCGTACAGTTTTAATTCCGCTAATTGTAGCGCTGCAAACGATTAGTGATTATTTGGACAATTTGTGTGATAGAAGTACATCACTAGACGCTGAAGATTTCAGAATGCTACATCAATCGATGTTAGATGCTGTAACGCCAGGTGCTACATTGAAGGACTATTATGCATATCGTGAGGAAAAGGAAGATGGTGGATACTTGCATCATCTCGTTTCACAATGCCAACAACAAATTAAGTTGTTACCTTCCTATAGTGCTGTGCAATTTCATGTTATTCATTTGGTATCATTGTATGGTGACTTGCAAGTGTACAAGCATATTGCTAAAGATCTCCGTGAGGAGAAATTGCTAGGTTGGTGGGAAGAACATAAGTTTGAGTATCCACATTTGCAGTGGAATGAGTTTGCGGCAGCATCGGGATCTACTTTAGCTATGTTCATGCTTTTTCTGACTGCTACAGAAGAGGGAATTACCGAGGAAGATGGTATAAGAATCAAAAATATCTATTTTCCACATGTGTGTGCATTACATATTCTACTTGATTATCTTATCGATCAAGAAGAAGATAAGGTAGGCGGAGATCTGAATTTTTGTAATTACTATGAAAGTGAAGCTACACTTGTTGACCGTATCGCTACGATAGTGAATCGAGCTAGGAAGGATGTACAACAGCTTCCTGCATCGGGCTTTCACCGCTTAATTATAGAAGGCTTACTTGCTTTATATTTGTCAGATCCGAAAGTGCAGCAACAATCTGATGTTCGTAAAGTATCGAAGCAACTTATGAAGAATAGCCCATTAACTCGATTATTCTTTTTTGTGAATAGTGTGTGGATACGTAAGCAACAGGCTTAATATACAAAAGAGGAAGTTCAAAAAGCGGGCTTTTTGAACATTTACCTTAAGGAAATTGGAGGAAGATTTATGTCATCAGTCAAAAAAATTGCAGTGTTAACTAGTGGTGGAGATTCACAAGGGATGAACGCAGCCGTACGTGCTGTCGTTCGTAGTGCTATTTTCCATGGTATTGAAGTATTTGGAGTACAACGTGGTTATCAAGGGTTATTGAACGATGATTTGCGTCCAATGGATCTTCGTAGTGTTGGTGATATTATTCAACGCGGAGGTACGATCCTGCAAACAGCTAGATGTAAAGAATTTACAACGGCTGAAGGTCAACAACGCGGTGCGGAGATTTTGAAAGCAAGAGGAATCGATGGTCTAATTGTTATTGGCGGAGATGGTTCTTACCACGGAGCAAATAAATTAAGTAAATTAGGAATTAAAACGATGGGTATCCCAGGTACAATCGATAATGATATTCCATACACAGATTTCACAATTGGTTTTGACACTGCGGTTAGTGTAGTTGTTGATGCGATTAATAAAATCCGTGACACAATGTCTTCTCATGAGCGTACTTCTGTTGTGGAAGTAATGGGACGTCATTGCGGTGATATCGCACTTCACGCAGGACTTGCAAGTGGTGCAGAAACAATTATTGTGCCGGAAGTTCCATATGATCTTACGGTAGTAGCTGAACGTATGAAGGCAAATTTTGAAAAAGGTAAACGACATAGTATTATTATCGTTGCTGAAGGCGCTGGAAAAGGCGAAGATGTTGCGCAAAAAATTACTGAAATTAGTGGTATTGATGCACGTGTAACTGTACTTGGTCATATTCAACGTGGAGGTACGCCAACTGCACAAGATCGTATCCTTGCAAGTCGTCTAGGTGATTTTGCAGTGCGACAGCTTATGGAAGGTGTTTCAGGTAAAGGCTGTGGCGTTGTTAATGGCGAACTTGTTATTAATGATATTGATCTAGTTACAGCAACGAAACGCCCATTCGATATGGAAATGTATGACTTAGCACTTCGATTGTCTCAATAATTTTTCTATGAAAAACGAAAAATCCTATGCCGCACTTCAGGCATAGGATTTCTTTATTATTCAAGCAATAAGCGAAGTTCATTCCAGTTAATGCAAAATAGTACTCGTTTGACCTCGGCAAATACTAAATTGTACAATTTCCATTGCATCTTCAGTATCAAGCAGCTCGATGCCATCACGTAATACAATTTTCGTATCCAGTTCCTGGTTGGTCAAGAAGTTAACTAATTCAGGTGCTAGACGTTCTACAATTGTTGCAAGTGTAACAGTTTCGATATCCATTCAACAACACCCCAATCGTTAAAGTGTTACTCGCGAAAGAAAACTACATCTCGAAACAATTGATTAGAAGCGGAAGTTCAAAAATCCTGCTTTTTGAACATACACCGGAAACGTCTTTAGTATATCATAACGCTGACGATAAAATACAGAAAGTTCAAAATATAGGCGGTAAATTGTGCTATCTTTCCTTCATCTTTTGAAACTCCCCAAGCACGCCTACCGTCTCGACAATGGTGACAAATGCTTGCTTATCAACGGAATGAATATTCTTCTTCAGTTCAGCAAGCTCGTATCTAGTTCTAACGGTCATCAGCATATCGCGATCACTAGATGTATATGCACCTCTCGTTTTAATAATTGTTATTCCTCTCGGGTGTGATAATAAAATTTGCAGCATTTCTTCAGTACGAGTTGTAATAATAAATACGGTAACCTTTAGATGCTTAATATGAATACCATCGATAAGCTTACCAACACAGAAAATTGCTACAAGAGAATATAGCGCAAGCTCCCAATTGTGCGTGAAGAGTATATGCATAGCGATGACCAGTGCATTTAGTCCAGAAAGTATAACACCTATAGGCATATCTTTCTTTTGCGTAATGATGGAAGCGATAATATCGAATCCACCTGTAGAGCCACCGCTTCTGAGAGTGAGTCCACTTGCAAAGCCGACGACAATACCTCCAAACACGGATGCAAGTAAAATGTCATCTGCCAAAGCGTATACCGGTATAATTTGCATAAATATCGTTGAAGTTATAACAGAGTAAATACTCCACACGACAAATTTTTTGCCTAATGAGAACCAGCCCCATATTAGTATTGGTAAATTAAGTGCTAAGTACAGCCAGCCGATGTTGCTATTGCTAATATATCCGATGAGCATGGCAACACCCGAAACACCTCCGCTAAGCAGTTGGCTTGGAATGAGCAGCATATTAAAGCCGAAAGAAAGGCAAGCTGAACTTAGCGTGAAGATGATGAGACGCAATAAAAATTGTTTTTTGTTGAAATTAACTACAGTCATTGGCACTCGCTCATTTCGTTATGTTATATTAGTTATATTATAGTATAGGTAACAAACCGCAACTAGTATTCATGTAGTAATCTGTGCTATAATAGTAAAGACGTTTTTTTTAGAGGCTTTAAAATAGAAGGAGTATGAGAAAAGTTTGAAAACATTTGCTGAATTTGGCTTGGAACCTAAAGTGTTACAAGCAATTACAGAGCTTGGATTTGAAGAGTCAACACCTATACAGGATAAAGCGATTCCGATTGGATTAACTGGTAAAGACTTGATTGGCCAAGCTCAAACAGGAACGGGAAAGACAGCGGCATTCGGGATTCCGCTTATTAACAAAATTCCGGTTAGCGAAGTGCGCATTGTCGCGCTTATTATGACCCCTACACGTGAGCTTGCAATACAAGTTTCAGAAGAAATCGGAAAGCTTACGAAATACAAAGGACTTCGTTCATTGCCGATTTATGGTGGACAAGAAATTGGCCGTCAAATTCGCGCTTTGAAAAAGAACCCTCAAATCATTATTGGTACACCTGGTCGTCTACTTGACCATATTAACCGCAAAACAATTCGTTTGGATGATGTTCGAACTGTTGTACTTGATGAAGCGGATGAAATGTTGGATATGGGCTTTATGGAGGATATTCAAAACATCCTTAAGCAAGTTCCAGCAGATCACCAAACAATGTTGTTCTCAGCTACAATGCCTTCGAACATTCAACGTCTTGCACAACAATTTTTACGTGAGCCTGAACATGTGTCTGTTATTCCCACACAAGTAACTGCACCGTCGATTGAACAATCGTACATCGAAGTTCATGAACGCCAAAAATTTGAAGCGCTAAGCCGCTTGCTTGATATGGAGTCTCCAGATCTTGCTATTCTATTCGGTCGTACGAAACGTCGTGTAGATGAACTTAGTGAAGCATTGCAAAAACGTGGATACAGTGCAGATGGCCTTCATGGTGATCTATCACAAAATCAACGTGACGCAGTAATGCGTAAATTCCGTGACGGAAGCATTGATGTTCTAGTTGCTACTGACGTAGCAGCACGTGGACTAGACGTTTCAGGCGTAACACATGTTATCAACTTTGACCTTCCACAAGATCCTGAAAGTTATGTACATCGTATCGGTCGTACTGGTCGTGCAGGTAAAGAAGGTAAAGCTTGGTCATTCGTAACACCTCGCGAAGTGGATCATTTACACTTTATTGAAAAGGTTACTCGTCAAAAAATGGTTAAAAAACCTTTGCCAAGCTTAAGTGAGGCAATTGAAGGTAAGCAACGTATTACTGCTGAACGTGTAATCGAATTAGTCGATAATGATGATGTTGCAGAATACAAAGGTCTTTCTATCCAATTACTTGAGCAATATGATTCTGTGCAATTACTTGCTGCAGCAATGAAATTGCTTACTGGGGATAAGAAAGAAATTAATGTTGAATTAACTCCTGAAGAACCGCTTCGTGCGAAAAAACGTAGACCTGATGTTCGTTCAAGTGGTCGTCCGTTCAATCGTTCTGGTAGTGGATCAGGTGGTTCAGGTGGCGGTTACCGTGGTGGTAACAGCGGTTCAAGAGACCGTCGTCCAGGTGGCGGCTATAAAGGTAATAGTAGCGAAGGTTCTAAAGATGGCGCGCGCGGTGGCTACGGTAAACGTACTAGCAGTAGCAGCAGTGAAGGTCGTTCAGAAAACCGTCGTCCTTCAGAAAACCGTCGTCCTCGTCCAAACACAACAACTAGTAATGAGTAAAATCGGAAAAGTCCGTGCTGCCTAGCGGGCATCACGGACTTTTTCTACATATTATTTAGTAATTAATTAATTTAACAGCTAAGTGTGCAAGAGATGATAACAAGAAGAATGAATAATACTAAAATCCATGCAAATGAATTATTATTATTACCACAGTTTCCGTATGATGCGTTGCCCATATTAGCAACCTCCTTTAAGTTTTCTTGTTGGGGAACATACCATATACTATGTTGTAATTTCAAAATGGATTAGACGGATACCCATAGTTATGATTTTGGGCGTAATAACCAAAACTTTCTTCGCTATTGAAATTGGAGGCGTATTCAATGGAACCTAGAGGCATAATGGGTGGCTTATATCGTGCATCTGAATGGATTATGAGACTATCCTGTATTAACTTACTGTGGATATTATGTGGTTCTCCATTCTTTATATTTTTGGCGATGAGCTTACTATCCATGTTAAATGGCGGCGTACCTGAAGATCAGCTGCTTAGTTTTGTACAACAAACTTCAATATTGTTGGCGATATTAGCACCGTTCACATTTTTCCCAGCTACAGCTGCGATGTTTGCCGTTGCTCGTAAATGGGTAACAGGTGATGGGGATGTACCATTGTTTAAAACTTTCTTCCGAGGATACAAAGAAAATTTTAAGCAAAGTATGTTGACTGGAATTATTTATTCTATTTTAATTGTCGTGCTAGTAATAGATTATTACTTCTTCTTTAGTAGTGATGGTGGGAAAATTGTTTCTAGTATTTTCATTGGTCTTGTTGTTTTAGTCGTTATTTCATTGTTGAATTTCTTCTCTATGTTGGTTCATTACCATATGAAGACTTTTCAATTAATTAAAAATGCAATTTTGATTACGATCGGTAAGCCTTTCCGTTCTTTATCAACAGCTGTGATGTGTGGAGTGGTACTATATGTCAGCTTCACTCAATTTACGTGGTTATTAATATTTTTCACAGGTAGTATTATTGCGACGATCGCATATTGGAACTTCAATTTCATCTACAATAAGTTACAACAACAGCTAGATGATATGAAGAAGAGTGAAGAAGAGGAGCCTGAAATTACTGCAGAGCTAGATCGTGAAGATTTAGTGAAAACAGATTTTAAGGATTCCAAATAATTACAAGCTATTCTTCGTTTACTTTTTTGTTAATTCGGTCTATAATTACAATAGATCCTGCGGTGTTCGTAAAGGCTCTTCGTTGTTTTGAACCATTGGCTGTTTCGAGGGAGCTCGAATTTTTGTACTGCTGACATGCCCTGCACATGGGATCTCAAATGTATAAATGAGGGCACCCACCTGCTTAGAGCGGGTTCAGAAACATTTGGGCTTAACGGCATTGCGGGTATTTATTTGTAGATCGAGAGCGATTAACTGGTGACTACCAGTGAAAGCTCTTTTTTCATAGGTGGAAACATGTTATTATGGATGAAAGCGTAGAGATAAGAGGGGGAGATCTTAGTTGTTAAAGCGTACCTTAATCGGAATCATTCGTAGCTTTGAAGGAACGGGTGATAGAGTTAAAGATCCAGCACTGAAATCACATCTATATAAGCTTTCTAAAGATAAAGCTTGGGATGAAGTGGTTTCCATTTTGAAAAAAATGCAAGGATACCGTCTATTACACGAGGTTCAATCTGTAGGGGAAATTGTTCTTGAGAAACGTACAGTGTTTGGAAGAACGATGGATATTACTGTTTCTGTAATTGGTGTAGATCCATTACGTTCTGCAGTTGATATCTATTCGGCATCTCGTGGCTCATTAGGGGATTTAGGTTCTAATTATCGAGTAATTATGGATATATACCGAGTGTTAGACAAAAAGCTAGCTGCTTATAAATTGCATAACAACTAATGAAAAAGCGAGGAAGGTGATTACCTTCACTCGCTTTGTTTTGAGCAAAGACCAATTAAGTAAGTTGCTTAGCAGCAGCTAGGGCAGCTTCATAATCTGGGTGGTTCGTCATTTCACTTAAATATTCAACATATTGAATAACATTATTTTGATCAACAACAAAAATAGAGCGCATATCGATAGCGAATTCCTTAATGAATACACCGTAAGCAAGACCGAAATTGTTATCTCTGTAATCGGATAATAGGATGACATCATTAATGCCTTCAGCACCACACCAGCGTGCTTGTGCGAATGGTAGATCTGCACTTACAGTTAGAATAGCAACATTGTCGCCTAGCTTAGCTGCTTCTTCGTTAAAGCGGCGAGTCTGAGCTTCGCAAACACCAGTATCGATGGAAGGAATAACACTAATAAGTTTTACTTTTCCAGCAAAATCTTCAAGTGAAACAATTTCACCAAGTGACTTGTTAAGTTTGAAATCTGGAGCTTGGTCACCAATGTTTAATTGAGGACCAACTAAAGTAAGGGGACTACCTTTAAATGCTGCAACACCAGTACGTTCTTGAGACATATTAGAATTTCCTCCTTGGATTAAGGTTAACTACGTTCATATTATAAGCCTTCATGCATCACCTTGTCCAATTACGTTAAAGGAAGTGTTTGTTTCTATGATATTTTTGAGGTATGAAAGTTTTCGTGGATATCTGAAAAGTTTTCCAGTAACTTCGACGATTGTTGCCCTTTGTACAGTGTACTTTCTGTTTATATTCATTATGGGTGACCTAACTAACATGTTTGGATATGGAGTTTTTTATGCGCACCCTATAGACAATCCATTTGGCTTGGACGAGCCGTGGAGATATGTCACTTCTATTTTCATGCATGCAAATGGAATGCATCTCATCCAAAATATGATAATGTTAATCATAATGGCTCCACCGCTTGAACGTATTATGAAAAGTGGACGTTACCTCATCTTCTATCTTCTGTGTGGTATTGGTGGCAACTTTATTTCAGCGAGTGTTAATAATCTTGTGGGTGATGTGGGCATAGATGGTATACATATAGCTGTTGGAGCATCTGGGGCAATCTATGGTGTCTTAGGAGCGTATCTGTTTCTAGTTGTATTCCGCAAGAAATGGCTTGATCTTGCATCGATTAGGACCATCTATTGGATTGTAGGTACTGGTATTGTCTTTTCGCTTGTATATCCTAGTGTAGACTTCTGGGGGCATGTTGGAGGCTTAATAACGGGTTTTGTGTTATACCGATTGTTTGATCGAATACATGTAAAAAAGAGAATAGGATAAAAGTGGAGTAGGAGAGATTGTAACTTATGGAATTGCGACAGCTTTATTACTTTGTAAAGGTGGCACAAAAGGAACATGTAACGCAGGCTGCTGAAGAGCTACATGTTGCGCAATCGGCGGTGAGTAGGCAAATTCATCAGCTAGAAGAAGAGCTTGGCGTAAAGCTCTTTGTGCAAAAAGGACGTAATCTACAATTAACACCTGTAGGTCAATTGTTTCTAAAGCGTGCAGATGAAATCTTACGTGAACTAGACCGTGCCGTGCAGGAGGTTCATGAGTTTCTTGATCCAGAAAAAGGTGAGATTCGGCTAGCGTTTCCTCACAGCTTAGGTATTTCTTTGGTGCCACAAGTAGTAGCTGCCTTTAGACAACACCATCCTGATGTAAAGTTTAGATTCCGACAAGGAATGTATCCTACATTAATTCGTGATCTAGTTAAAGGTGATATTGATCTGGCGTTTATCTCTCCAGTACCTAATGAACAAGATCAGGTAACGGGCAAAGTATTGATTACTGAAGAACTTTTTGCGATCTTGCCGAGTAATCATCGTTTGGCTGACCGGGAAGAAATCCGTCTAGGTGAGCTAAAGGATGATCAGTTTATTGTGTTTGGTGAAGGGTATTCTTTACGACCTATCGTCATGAATGCCTGTGAAACTGCTGGATTTACACCGAATATTGCGTTTGAAGGCGAAGAAACAGATACTATTCGTGGACTTGTTGCTGCCGGAATGGGGGTAAGTTTATTGCCTAAAATGGCGGTTGAATTTGTTGCCCCAATTCCGATTGCGATCGTTAAAGTAATAGATCCAATCGTTACTCGAAATGTTGGGATTATACATCGGACTAATGAAAAGCTGCCACTTGTAGCAAAAGTATTTTATAATTTTCTTATGACCTACTTCGCACGAAAGCTCTAATAATAATCGATAATACGTAACGAAAATCAAAGAGCAGTTATTGCCCTAGGCAATAGCTGCTCTTTGATTTTCGTTTATAATGGTGCGATATTATTCGCGGTTTTGCGTAACGATCATAACGTAACGGATTAGCTCTAGTAGTGAAAGTAGCGCTGCTGCAACATATGTAAGAGCGGCAGAGTTCAATACTTTAGCTACTCCTTTTTCTTCATCGCTGCGAATGAATCCCTCTGATATCATAACATCACGTGCTCTGTTACTTGCATTGAACTCAACAGGTAATGTAATAAGTTGGAACAAAACAGTACAAGCGAAGAAAATAACACCAAGCTGAGCAAGGCCTAACATATTGAATAGGAATCCAGCGATCAATAGAAATGGCGCTACACCGGACGCGAAATTAACGATTGGAAAGATTCTGTGACGTGCAACTAGAAAAGGATACGATTCTTTATGTTGAATGGCATGCCCAATCTCGTGACAAGCAACTGCAATGGCACTAATTGATGTTTCGTAATAGACAGGCTCAGATAGTCTTACGACCCGATTGATTGGATCGTAGTGGTCTGTTAACGCTCCAGCGACAGGCTCAATTGGAATGTCATGCAATCCATTGCTATCTAGCATACGACGCGCAGCCTGGTAACCAGTCAAACCGCTAGAGGTTGGAACTGTTGACCATTTTTTGAATGTACCCTTTACTTTGAATTGGGCCCAGATGGTTAATCCAAAGGCTAGAATAACAAGAAATATCATCATAATAAATTCCTCCAAGTTCAAGATGAATACGTTACATAAGTGAGCTTTTGTTCATTAATAGCATTAACGCTTCTATACAAGCTGCCGTTTGCGGCAGCAATCGAGTATAAAGATGTTTTGCTTGTAGTGGCTTAAGTTGGTCTAGAACGGGCTCTAATTGCTTAACTTCACGTTGAAGCACGGAGAGTTGTTGTTCCAGTTCTGAAAGCTTTAGACTTAAGTCTTTTTGGGAAGTAATGCTTTCCCATTGCGCCAAAATCTCTTTTATCTCATCTAACGTATGTTTATCTTTTTTCAATGATTCAATACGTTCTAATCGCTGTAAGGTTTCAACATTATACAATCGATATTTATTATCTGTGCGCATAGTAGGTAGAATGAGTCCGATAGATGTATAGTAATCAATCGTTCGAGAGCTTATATTTGCAAGTTTCGAAAGCTCACCAATTCGATATAATATTGCTTCTTTCAAAAAAAATCACCGTCCTTATTCGTAGCCTCTCTACCAATTTTAATAGTAAAGGGTGGTTCTCGTCAAACGTCTCTTCATATTCATCTTAAATTTAACTATCTATTACATTTAAGTCCACGAAAGAAACTCTTCCGATTATGTTCCCAATAGCTATAAAGTGCAATAGGATTTCCTTAGAAATCAGAAAAATTATATTGGAAAATGTAAGGTAATGAAGGGTTTAATGACATTAAATTGTAAAGGTGTATTAAAGTGCAAACATCAGTACATATAATATATTCTCTGATCACTCCAATAAGCATACAATAACATTAATTCTTACGAAACATGTTAGATAACATTACATCAGATTGAAGGAGTGATTGTTATGATTAAAAAAACATTACTGGCTTTAGGATTAATATCGATGGTCTTCCCGCTTGCAGCATATGCTTCAGAAGCAGACATCAGTAACCTTACTATGGGATTAGATTCACTTTGGATCATGCTGGCCTTTATTCTAGTACTGTTAATGCAAGGTGGATTTATTCTACTTGAAGCTGGTTCCACTCGAATGAAAAATGCTGGGCATGTTGCAGGTAAAACAATGTTCACAGTAGCTTTGGCAGCAATTGTGTATTGGGCAGTTGGTTATGGTGTAGCTTTTGGTTCAAGTGGTGTGAATGGATTTATGGGTTGGGGTGAATTTTTCTTCTCGCCAGCAACAACAGTTTTAGAAAGGGAAAGTTTTCCAACGGCAGTATTCTTCTTATTCCAATTAGCGTTCGCTGCAATTTCGCTTTCGATTGCTTGGGGTGGTTTTGCAGAAAGAGCTAAATTAGGCTCATATGTAATCTTTACATTATTTTATGTATCCTTTATATATCCGATTGTTGCTCACTGGATCTGGGGCGGCGGCTGGTTAGCTCAACATGGTGCACAAGATTTTGCAGGTTCGACAGTAGTTCATTTATCTGGTGCAGTAGCGGCTTTAGTTGCAACGATTTTACTTAAACCACGTATCGGTAAATTCAATAAGGACGGTTCTCCAAATGAAATACTAGGGCATAATCAAGTATTTACAGCGCTATCAGTTCTTCTATTATGGGTAGGTTGGTTCGGTTTCAATGCAGGTTCAACTGTAGCGATAGGCGATGGGTTTTTCGCATACGTGGGCTTCACTACGATGATAGCTGCTGGTGCTGGTGGTGTGGCAGCACTGTTCATCTCTTGGGCAGTAAGTGGCAAAGCGGACATTACATCAATGCTTAACGGTATACTGGGAGGCTTGGTAGCCATTACAGCGTCGTGTGCGTTCGTAGACCCTTGGGCGGCTAGTGTTATCGGTCTTATCGCGGGTGTACTTGTATTCTATAGTGTGAAGATGTTTGAAAAACTTAAAATCGATGATCCGATCTATGCATTATCAGTTCACGGTATGGCTGGTATCTGGGGTACGCTTGCTAATGGTATCTTCGCTACTCAAGAACTAGCTGAAAAAGTTGGTGTTGGTCAAGGTGGTTTGATTGATACAGGTAGTTTCAAGCAACTGTGGGTACAAATCGAATCAGTTGTGTTCGCTGGTTTATTCGTAGCACTTGCTTCATTCATCGTACTTGGTGTTATGAAAAAAGTAATGGGCTTCCGTGTTACAGAAGAGCAAGAGATTGTTGGTCTTGATTTATCTGAACATGGTGCATATGGATATCCTGAGCAATTAACGAAAATTGAAAAAGCATAATACAATATAGGATAACTATGATTGGATAAGGAGTCGATAATGTTGGTTCCTGCTAAATTAGCTAAGCTGAAAGAAGAAATTTCAAGTGCGAAAAATATAACCCAGCTACGCGGCTTGAGAGATCGATTTCAACAATCAACACGGCATATAGAACAAACGCATGGAGCATACGACATTGAACGATGGAATGTTGAAATCAATGATGTACATGATACTTTGATTAGAAAAACAGTGGCATTAGCAGAATTAACAATGGTAGGAGAGGGCTTGGGGCCCCCTCCTACCTCATATTCATATGTACTACTCGGTAGTGGTGGTAGAGGTGAGCAAACATTAGCAAGTGATCAAGACAGTGCTCTAATTTATGAGGATACGTTGTATAGCGAGGAAGTGAGGAGTTATTTTATCAATTTCGCGCATCGAGTGGTAGATATGCTGATGCAATTAGGCTATCCGCCGTGTGATGGAAAAGTGCAAAGTAATGAATTGATGTGGTGTCAATCCGTATCGGAGTGGAAAAACAAGCTAGAAAATTGGTTTACAGATGCCAGTTGGGAATCGATTCGCTATTTACTTATATTTGCCGATGGGAGATGTATTTCCGGTAACGATTTGCTTTTTAATACTATTCGTGACTATTACCGATTAGGTTTAGTTCGTCATGTTACTATAATGGAACGAATGATTGAAAATACAGTACAGCATCAAATGTTAGTGGGGATTTTTGGTCAATTGATTACAGATCGCTATGGTGCTCATGTCGGCAGTATAGACATCAAGTATGGCGCCTATTTACCTATTGTCAATTCCATTCGTTGGTTAGCGCTGCGTAACAATATTTCCAGTACATCTACGCTAAATCGAATGGATCATTTGGTTGACAAAGAAGTCATCTCGGTACATGAATATGATCAATATAGAGCGGCTTTTTTACAGATGCAAAGCTTGCGGTTGAGAGCAGGACATCGTTTGGAGGCAGGGTATTATGAAGGCAATAGCAAGCTCAATCCAAAGAGGTTAGATCCAGATGAAATTCGAGATCTTAAGAAAAACTTGAAGATTGGCAAAGACATTCAAAAATATGTGTCAAGGGGATTGGATCGGATAAAGTAGGACGGTGTAAACGATGAAAGAGCCCAATGGCGTTGGCAGAATGTGGAGTCTGTATCGAACAGGTGGCTTTACGCCAGCTATCGCTTCCATGTTTGGAGCTCAAAATGCCCAACATATGGCGCAAATTCGAAATATGAATCGCGAACAACGCGGTATATCGGCACTTGAAACGACATTAGAAAGCTTAGAAATTGTGGTGTTTGATTTGGAAACAACGGGATTCAGTCCAACTAACGGTGATGAAATTATTTCGTTCGGAGCAGTTATTGTTCGTGGAGGTGTAGTTATGGAAGAAGAAAGCTTCTATTCATTAGTTAATCCGGAACGTTCTATTCCTCCTGCCATTACGCAATTAACAGGTATTAGCAATGAAATGGCGCAAGCTGCTCCCGAGCTTATCCAAGTATTAAGTAATTTCATGTCCTTTATTGGGAAAAGAATACTTGTTGCACATGCATCAGGGCATGATAAGCAATTTTTGAATCAAGCATTATGGCGAACTTCTAAGACAAAATTGAAGCATAGAGTCATTGATACGATAATGCTAGCAAAATGGCTTGAGCCTGGACTTGGTCAATATGATCTCGATACATTATTACTTCGCAATGACATTCCAATCGCCAATCGCCATCATGCACTAGCAGATTCCATTCAAACGGCAAAGCTGTGGAATAAATATGTAGAAAAAATAGTTCTTAAAAAAAACATTGTGACACTAGGCGACATGTACGCCTATTTAAGTCAACATTAATGGATAGTCCTTCATTCCAGTGGTCGGCAGATGCTGATATATGCGCAAATGGGGGCTATCTTTTTGTTTATAACTAACGATACACATTAAATGTCCACTTTGGTCATCGAAACCTAGTAGATCGGAGGAAGAAGGAATGGCCTCTTCAGTCGGATGGGTGTGAAAATATCCGATCAATTGCAACTTGGCACGCTGAAGCTCATATAAAGTATTAATCCAAGCTTGAGGCTGAAACGAAAAGTAGTGTACCGGGTTAGGATGATCGTTAATGATCGGAATGAATGTATCGATATGATTGCCATTACTGCTAGCTAATATGCCACATGCTTCATACGGGAGCTGGGCAAGACCATAACTAATTATTTGCTTATAGCATGTTGAAGGCATTGTAAGATACTGCAATATATTCACCTCTAGTTTTATTATTGAACATTAGTATAACGATCACTTGGCCTGTTAACAATAGAGTTATGTTCATCATTCTGCTATATCGTTATCTTGTTGCCGGTTGCAACTCATGATAGGATAAGGATAGAGTACTGTCTAGAGGAAAGGGACGACATGAAAAAAATATATTCCATTATTGTTGTGGCGTTGTTGCTTGCGAGTTTGGGGATTTATAATTACATAGATGGACGTCAGTCGGAAGCGATGGTCTCTAATGGCGGCGTATCTCTACAGGATTTCAAGCCTAAAGCAGGACAATTATCACCGACTCAAAAACTGCCTGATCTGAATGATCAAATCATTAGTTTTGGCTCTGCGCAACCCAAGCTGCAATTAGTTAATTTTTGGGCATCGTGGTGTGGTCCTTGTGAGCTTGAAGCACCGGATTTACAAAAAATTCATGAGAAGTATAGTGATTCTCTTGTTCTATATGGTGTAAATGCTACTCATAATGATCGTGAGCGACAAGCGAGACAATTCGTAGAAGATTATAAGTTTACGTTTGATATTTTATTTGATCGCGAAGGCGATATTACAAATTTATATAAAGTGGGAACATTTCCAACAAGCTTCTTAATTGACCAAGATGGTGTTATTCGTGAACGTATTAACGGGGTCATTACGCTAACAGAATGGGAAAGAATTATTGAGCAATATATGTAATCTAAAAGGGTTGTCTCATTGTCATTTACAAATGATATCTGAGACAACTCTTTTTTTATGGATGAAACAAAGGGTGACATTTATAGACGATGGTGAATAGGCTAATGCATAATTGCGTAATAAGAAGGTGGATATTATGGGAACTAAGATTGGCCAGCCCATGATTAAGATCCGAAGTGAACACGATATTGTCATTATACTGGTTCTGTTTTTTTCAGCTTTATTTGTTTTATCAGCAGTTTATTTCACGGTTCCAATTATTGATGAATTGAAATTAGCTTGGAATATTAATAATGTTGAAGCGGCATGGAGTAGTTCTGTATTTTCTATTTGTTTTGCTGTAGGTTGTCTTATATACGGACCAATCTCTAACTACTTCGGTCGTAAGCCAGTTATTGTTATCGGTTTAATTTCATTGTCAATTATTACGATATGTTGCTATTTTGTGAAAGCGTACGGGGATTTTCTATTATTACGTGCATTACAAGGTGCTGCAGCAGCAAGTTTTTCTCCAGTGGCACTTACTTATATTGCTGAACGGTTTACATTACCGAAGCGAGTACTCGTCGTTGGGTACATTAGTATGGGATTTCTACTAGGTGGAATTATAGGGCAACTCATAGCTAATTATTTTGCGACTTATCATTACTGGAAACAACTATATAGTTGGATGGGGATCATATATGGCTTGCTAGCAATAATTGTTTTCATATGGTTACCGAACATCGATCGTAGATCGAAAGATAAAATGAGGATTCGTCATTTTAAAATTAATCAGTTAGTGAAGCGAGCAACACTGGACAATACTCTAGAACGTATTGTTATTGCCCTAGAAGTCTTTCGGAATAGAAGGTTGTTATTGGTATACGTAATTACGTTTACGGTCTTATTTGGCTTTGTAGGCTGTTATACGATCTTCGCAAATGTGTGGCAATATCAATTATCAAGTACTCAATTACTGTGGTTTCGTGCGTATGGTGCAATTGGTATGTTAATTTGTCCATTTGTACGATTTATCCCATTGTCACTTGTAATGATGTTGCGACTTGCTTTATCACTAGCTATACTAGCTCTTCTGCTATTGACTTTTGAACAACAATTGAGTATCTATATATTGATTAGTATCGTCTTTACCTTCTCTATTGCATGTATTGTTCCGATTGTCATTTCTTTAGTTGGAATTTATGGACAGTTACATCGTGGATTGTCGACATCGATATATACATTTATTTTATTTCTTGGAGCAGCACTGGCACCAATTGTTGCAACTAATGTCGTCAATAGTTCTTATCGAGAGTTTTCATTTATATTGTTTGCCCTATCCTATGGGATAAGTCTAATTTGTGCGATGCATTTGCCAAGGTTGAGCTATAAGTAGATGGATTAGTGGAAGTCAAACCATAAAAAAGCTTGAATCTCTTTGATGAGATTCAAGCTTTTTATGTTATAGATTTGCAAGTCCTGCATGCTCTAGCGTAGCATTCGGCAGTAAATTGATATGAGCTTTTTCCAAACTGATTAGTGCGTAGTGGAAGCTATCAACGATCGCAGCCCAGCTAGCATCAATAACATTGCCGGATAAGCCAACGGTATTCCAACTATTCAACTTGCCTGTAGATTCAATTAATACGCGAACTTTAGCCGCCGTTGCATCTTTCTCATCAATAACACGAACTTTATAATCAGTCAGATGAACATGCTCAATATCAGGATAATACTGTACAAGCGCTTTACGAAGCGCAGTATCAAGTGCGTTAACAGGTCCATTACCTTCGGCAACGGTATAGATCTGTTTTCCATCAACAGTAATTTTCACAATAGCTTCAGAAATCATAACATCGTTTTTATTTTCACTATGGATTTTGAAAGAATCTACTTGGAAGGCAGGCTCCCAATCACCGAACGCTTTGCGAAGTAACAATTCAAGCGAAGCATCAGCAGCTTCAAATTGATATCCTTCATGCTCTAGTTCTTTAATATGATCCATAATTTCTTTGGTTTTTTCGTTATTAGCATTAATATTAAGTCCGAGAGCAGACGCTTTAGCAATGATATTACTTTGACCAGCAAGCTCAGAGACGAGAACACGTTGCTTGTTACCTACTAATTCAGGCTGAATATGCTCGTAAGTTTTTGAATCCTTCATAATAGCAGATACATGAATGCCGCCTTTATGGGCGAACGCAGCATTGCCGACGTAAGCTTGACCAACAGGCATATGAACGTTGGCAATTTCACTAATATAACGAGCGGTATTCGTTAACGTACTTATTTTATTGTCAGGCAGACAATCATAGTTCATTTTCAACTGTAGATTAGGAATAATAGAGCATAGATTTGCATTGCCACAACGCTCACCGTAGCCATTAATCGTACCTTGAACTTGAGTAGCGCCAGCACCAACGGCAGCAAGTGTATTGGCAACAGCTAGCTCACAATCATTATGAGTGTGAATACCAATCGGCACATTAAGCTCGGTTTTCACACGAGTAACAATCTCAGCGATTTCATTCGGCAATGTTCCACCATTCGTATCACAGAGAACTAGCCAATCGGCACCGCCTGATTGCGCGCTTTTCAATGCTGCAATTGCATATTCAGGATTGTTTTTGTAGCCATCGAAGAAATGCTCTGCGTCGTACATTGCTTCCATACTATGACGCTTCAGAAATGCGAATGAATCTTGGATCATCGCTAAGTTTTCTTCAAGCGTTGTTTGTAAGGCAATATGTACATGGAAATCCCATGCTTTACCGACTAGTGTTGCTGCAGGAACGCCGGACTCAATAATTCTGAGTAAACTCGCATCGTGTTCGGCAATACTATTTTTACGACGAGTACTTCCAAAAGCAGTCATCTTGGCATTCAATTTCAACGATTTTACACGCTGGAAAAATTCAATGTCTTTTCCATTGCTGCCTGGGTTCCCGCCTTCAATATAGTTAACTCCTAAAGAGTCGAGCTTTTGAGCGATTTTAAGTTTATCATCTGCGGACAGGCTAATACCTTCACCTTGTGTACCGTCGCGCAGCGTCGTATCGAAAATAAATATTTTAGATGACATAATTAAGATTGACGCCTCCTTAAATGCTATATTTAATTATTATAGCACTATCTCCATTTTAAGGGGTAGTTCAAAAAGCAAACATTGATAACGAAGTGAATTTTTATCTATATTGACTCAAGCGAAATGGTTGTCTATTCTGATAATATAATATAATGATCGGTTTGCATACTTGTTATAATGATGGCGGTGAAATTAATGGAGCATGTTAATGAATATTACCCAGCAAAAGGGAGAGTAATTTTGCATTTAGATATGAATGCTTTCTATTGCTCCGTACATGAAGCGGAGGAACCGGAAATCTATGCAGGGAAAGCAACAGCTGTGTCTGGAAGTGTAGAGAAGAGAAGGGGGATTATTGTTACCTGTTCCTATGCTGCTAGAAAACTTGGTATTCGTACAGGGATGAATGTACGAGAAGCACTGCGCATTAACGCAAACCTTATTCTAATTAGCCCGGACTTTGATTTGTACCGTCGTTATTCAAAGGGGTTTATGTCGATTGCAAACCAATATACACCACTTATTGAACAAGTTTCCATTGACGAATGCTATCTCGACATTACTGGCTCGAAGTTATTTGGTACGCCACTTCATATTGCGGAAATGATCCAGGAGCGAATTAAACAAGAATGGAATCTTCCTTGTTCGATAGGAGTTGCCCCTAATAAATTATTAGCAAAGATGGCTTCTGATATGAAGAAGCCGAACGGGATTACTGTGTTACGTCGAAGAGATGTACCACAAATATTATGGGAAAAGCCTTGTGTTGAACTATTCGGAATTGGCCAGAAAACAGCGGAGAAGCTAAAAAAGCTACACATTCATACGATCGGTGAGCTTGCCAAAACGAAGGAGTCTTTACTACTTAAGTCTTTTGGCGTGATGGGTGCATGGATGAAGGATGCTGCTAACGGCATAGATCATAATGAAGTGAAGGCGGAGCAGGAACTTAATAAGTCGATCGGACACACGACAACATTACCAGCAGATTTGACGAATAGCGAAGATATTAATCGAGTATTACTTAACTTATCAGATCAGACATCTAGAAGGTTACGTCATCAAGGACTTGTAGCTGGAACGGTACAAATAACGATTCGCAAGCCAGACATGGCAACGATTACTCGCTCTTATACAATGGGAACTCCAACACATAATATGGAGGAGATTCATAAGCAAGCTTTGCGATTGTTCGCGGAGCATTGGCGATATGGTGATCCTGTGCGCTTATTAGGTGTGACGTTGCAAAATTTACAGCCTTTACAATCATCTGCGATCCAGTTGGATCTGTTCAGTTATAATGAAGAACCGAAGAAGGAAGCACTTACGAAAGTGATGGACAAATTACGCGATAAATTCGGTGAAAGTGCTATACTGACGGCAGGGATGTTAAGTGATGATCCTTCCAGTCTCATTCGCGACAAAAAAAATCGTGGTACATCTCTTCAAAAACTCGAAAGAAATTATGAAAATAACGATAAAAGTTAATAAGCATATTAAATAATTTTGTGTTATAATGTTTTTTGATATATATATATAGTTTTATTTTGCTTTCTGTGATTGAACTAGGAGGGAATGGCATTGGCTAAGTTTACTTGGGTTGATAAAGACACTTGTATCGCATGTGGTGCTTGTGGTGCGACTGCTCCCGACATCTATGATTACGATGACGAGGGTTTAGCAGAAGTTATTTTTGAAGGTGACGCTAACAAAGGGATTACTGAAATCCCAGAAGATATGTTTGAAGATATGCAGGACGCTTGTGACGGTTGTCCAACAGATTCTATTCGCATTGCTGACGAGCCCTTCAACGCTTAATAATATAGCGTAAAGTAACAGCCCTACTTCGCTTGCGAGGTAGGGCTGTTCGTATGTATGCATATTATTAATTATGAGAACACAATAAGCAGTACAGAAATAATGATTACGACAACAACTGCAACGCCAACGGTCCAGTATAGAGCCTTTTTGTTAACCTCTTCTTTTGGTTTTACTTTCATTGTTGCTGGTTTGCGTTTAGGTGCGCTCATATTCATTCAACCCTTCTATATCTTTATTGGAATACATGTGTGTCTATTGTAATGCTTTTAAGTTCGACTGGCAATATGATAGCGCCGTCATTGTGTCAATCCAGTGTAGAATACTTTCTTTTTTGTGTTAAAAAGGATACAATTATTGTTATAGCGGTGATACTGAAACGGAGTGGACTAGATGTTATATAGTAAAGTATTAAAACCTTTTTTCTTTAAGATGGACCCTGAAAGGGCACATCATCTTGTAATAGATGGACTTGCAATGGGAAGTAAAGTGCCTGGCGCGCTGGCAATTATGAATGGAATGTACGGTGTGAAGCCTTCACCGCAATTGAAATCGAATGTATTGGGCTTAACTTTTGAACATCCTGTAGGCCTAGCTGCCGGTTTAGATAAAAATGGTGTATCAACAGATGGTTTTTCTAATATTGGATTCTCATTTGCTGAAGTAGGGACGGTTACTCCGAAGGCACAAACTGGAAATGAACAGCCGCGTTTGTTCCGTTTGCCACCAGATGAAGCACTTATTAATCGTATGGGCTTCAACAATGAAGGTGCCGAGGCAATGTCCAAATCACTGCAACATCGTAAACAACATAAAATGCCGATTGCTGTAAATATCGGAAAAAATAAAGTTACTGCTAATGAATTAGCGTATGAGGATTATTGTTCTTGTATTCGAACATTATATGATGATGGGGATTTCTTTGTTGTCAATATTAGCTCACCTAATACGCAAGGACTACGGGACTTGCAGCATGGTAATGAATTACATAACTTGCTAGTTCATGTTTGTGAAGAGATGGATATTCAAGCACGTAAGCGTAAAGCTCCTGTCAAGCCGATATTTGTGAAGATTGCTCCTGATATGACAGATGAACAGCTAGAGCATACGGTTGCAACGATCCAGAATAGTCAAATATCTGGTATTATAGCTACGAATACAACATTATCGCGCGATGGACTTTCGCATCAGAATCAAGGGGAAACTGGTGGATTAAGTGGAATACCGTTACGTGATCGTTCTACCGAAGTTATTCGCAAAGTGTATCAATTAACGAATGGAAATCTTCCAATTGTCGGTTCAGGTGGAATCTTTACTGCTCAAGATGCATACGATAAGATTCGAGCTGGTGCTTCATTGGTAGAAATATATACTGCATTAATATATAAAGGACCTGAAGTGTTGCGCGAGCTAACAGATGGTTTGAAGGAATGTCTACGTAGAGACGGCTTTAGTAATATTGCCGAAGCAATTGGTGCAGATCATCGATAAAACAGGAGGCGGCCAAATGGATGGCAGAGATTGGAGCCTATTTTTGCAGCCGTATGAGCAAGCGGTTGAAGAGTTGAAGGTAAAACTGAAAACGATGAGATCAGAATTAAAGGCTAGAGAGGATTACACGCCAATTGAATTCGTTACGGGACGTGTGAAAAGAATTTCTAGCATTCTCGATAAAGCAAAGCTATTGAATGTCAGTGAAGATCGACTGCATCTTGGAATAGAGGATATAGCAGGGATTCGTATTATGTGTCAGTTCGTAGATGACATTTATCGAGTAGCATCACTTATTCGTACACGTAAAGATTTGAAATTAGTATATGAAAAAGATTATATTACTAATTATAAGGAAAGCGGTTATCGTAGCTACCACATGATTATAGAATATCCAGTGCAAACTGCGCTCGGACATACTCTTATATTAGCTGAAATTCAAATACGTACATTAGCCATGAATTTTTGGGCGACAATTGAGCATTCCTTGAATTATAAATATAAAAAGGCATTGCCTGAAGAAGTTCAACAACGTCTGCAAAAAGCAGCAGAAGCCGCATCTCAGCTAGATAATGAGATGACTAGTATTCGTAAGGAAATTTTGGATGCCCAGACGACTTTTGAAGATAATTCGAATGTCGTATCGTCCATACTTTGGGGCATTCAAAAATTATATACATTCCACGAGGTACGCTTAGCTGCGCAATATCAGCATAAGTTCAATGAATACTATGATATCGAAGATTATTGGGCATTAGAACAGCTATCGCTAGATCTTGCAGCAGAAATCGCGAAGGCCAAAAAGAATCAAAATCCATAATCTTTCCTGTTCGCTCATTATGCGAACAGAATTTGCTATGTTATATAAGAAAAAGCACCGCTTTGGCCAATATGGCTGAGGCGGTGCTTACTTTTCGTTATGGTTGCTTATATTTCACATTAATCGCTTGCTTAATTTCGTCTAATGAACTACCGCTGTCCGACATTTCTATGACCATTTCCATCTCATGCTTACATACTCCACATGTTGTACTATGATCAGTCCATGTCACCGATCCGTCATCGGCAGGATGCTCCGCCCAATAACACCTTAGAAGTGAATCATGTGCCTCATCTGTCTCAGTACCGTCCATACAGCCACAATAGCAAGGAAGATCACCCATCATATGGGCATGTTCTCCAACGTGACTATATAACTCTGAACTAAGTTCTGTATGATTACTTAGGAAAGTAGGTAGTTCATCTGTTGCAGCGGTTGTTTCCCATGTTTCTGATCCAACCGTATGAATATGCTCTTCCTTTTCCATACCGCATGCTGCTAATAATGTAATTAGTGCGAAACCTACTAGAAATAGATACATGAATGAAGATGAATTACTTTCTTTCGATGGTGTGTGATTTGAATTTGTCGTTTGTTCAGTAGTTTCCATTATGAAACCTCTTTACTTATTATATTTTTCGAAAAATGCTTGGAAATCGCTAAGTGTAGCTCCTTCTGGAGAACCCTCTGCCACGATACCACCTACGAGACGTTCAACTTCAACGCCATCTTCGAATGCAAGTAGTGTTGGCGTATATTCCACACCGTATTTCGCTTGATAGTTAGGGGATTCTAATAAGTTGAATTGCGGTAAATCCATACCTAATTCATTAACGATGGGCATGATTTCCGGCGTTGTGTCTTTACAGTAATTACAGCTTGCTGAGAACATATAGACAACAAAATCTTCTTTATCCACTATCTTTTGATCTAGTTCTTCGGGTAAAATAATATTCTGGTAATTCGGATCGTTAAGTAATGCACGTGTTGCAGCATTGAGATCACTAGTAGGCTTATTATATAACGGGTTGTCCTTTTCTAGCTTACCAATTGCAAAAATCCCTACTAGCAGTACTACAATAATTCCGATGTAGACGAATATCATGTTTGATTTTTTTTTCTTTTTATTATTCACTTTATGATTCCCTCCAACGTGTTTTTCAAGTACTTGTAAGTAATAATGTTACTTACTTACTTTTTTATATTATACACGATTTTATACGTAGATGAAATATTTCTACACTATTGGTGGAAACTACATGTACGTTCTCTCCAGAAATGAATTATGAAGCCATATGCTATGAGAATCGTGTATACTTACAACCAGAGGGTATACCTTCATTAGCGGGCTTGAAAGTCGTGCGTGCTGGCTGGTATATCGGCGAACTAAAAAATGGAAGGTTCGTACCTTCTCATCCACTAGCAATGGGGATACGCAAACAGGAAGCGATTAGAAGTGTTAACTTTGAAAGTGCTGCTGATTTGTTACACCGTTATTTGAAAGGTGAAACGATATTTATTCATTCAGATCAGCTCACAATAAAGGATGGGGCCAAACAAAATGGCTACGTATTGATTTGTGTAGATCATTGTCCTGTAGGGTTTGGTAAATATGTAGATGGTATGATTAAAAATGAACTTCCAGCAGGATGGAGACTGATATAGTGTTAGAAAAATTAAGAATAGACAAGCTACTTTCTCATGCAGGCTACGGTACGCGTAGTGAAATCAAAAAGGCAGTAAAAGCAGGTCGTGTATTCATTGATGGTGTGAAAGTTAAAGATAGTGGAATTATAGTTCAACCCAATACTCAAATGATAAAATTTGATGATGAGCAGGTACGATATCGCTCAACAATTTATCTTATGTTGAACAAGCCTCAAGGGGTTATCTCAGCGACTGAAGATGGTCGCGAACGAACTGTAATTGATTTGCTGTTACCAGTAGATAAGCTGTTAAGTCCTTTTCCTGTAGGTCGTTTGGATAAAGACACGACAGGATTACTATTGCTAACGAATGATGGCCAGTTAGCCCATGAGCTACTGTCTCCGAAAAAACATGTAAATAAGACATATGAGGCTTTAGTACTGGGGGAAGTTACTGAGGCAGACAAGATCGCTTTCGAGCAAGGTGTAACTTTTGATGATGGCTACGTGACTAAGCCTGCACAACTTACGATCCTCGAAGGGTCACTGACTGATGAAGGACAATGTACTAGAATTCAGCTTACAATTACAGAAGGGAAATTTCATCAAGTAAAGCGGATGTTTCTGGCTGTAGGTAAGCAAGTATTAACGTTAAAACGATTGAGTATGGGACCATTATTATTAGACGAAAACTTACCTTTAGGTCAATATCGTGAACTAACGGATCAAGAAGTAGATTTACTCAGGCAGCATCGTGGAATAGGGAAATAATTTCTATCAAATATAGTTCCCATTTATTTGACATGAATTATAAATTAGTCGATAATTGTTAAGTGATATTGCTTAAAAGTAAATCGAGATACTTTGATGGTGCTAGAGTAATAGAAGGAAGGACTATAGTAATGAATTCAAGTTTGACAAAAAAGAATAGTATGATCCCTGAACTTTCGATCGTGAGAGCGATAGCGATTATTGGAGTATTATCCGTTCACTCGACATCGGTTGCGGTAAGTACTGGAATGATAGATTCTAATTTGTTTTTTCTATACAATTTCGCTAATATCTTTTTGAAATTTGGTACTACAACCTTTATTTTCTTAAGTAGTTTTGTTTTATTTTATAATTATTACTCAAGACCGATTACAAAGCAGTTAATAGGAAGCTTTTACAAAAAAAGAATGCTATATATTATTGTTCCATATATCGTATTTTCACTGTTTTATTTCTTCCTTAAATACTATCTTGGCTCAGCGGACCTTTCGATTGGTGAACTATTAACTAAGCTAGGGAATCAATTACTTAATGGAAATGCTCATGCTCATTTGTATTTTGTCTTTATAAGTATTCAATTTTATATTATGTTTCCACTTTTTCTATGGATTTTTCAGAAGAAACCGAAACTTACTAAATGGCTAATTGTAATTGGGATTCTCATCCAATGGAGCTTCATACTTATTAATAAGTATGGGTTGGAAACGCCAGTGCTTAGAAGAGGTAGCTGGTCATTAAGCTATTTCTCTTATTATTTCATGGGTGCATACATTGGAATCTACTTTAATGAGTTAAAACGATGGATCATCGTAGCGAAGGATAACGTCACAAAAAAACGACTAACGATCTGGATTTCTACACTGTGTCTATGGCTAATTGCAGGACTATATCACGTCTATATTTACTATCAAATTCGTCAACATTCAACTAGATATAATACGACATGGATGGATTTCGTATGGAATGCACATGCGCTATTAACAGCTATTGTGTTGCTACAACTCGCTTTTATATTGTACCGCAAGCTACCAAATTTTATACGAGGATTCGTTACCCAATTGGGAGACTTTTCATTCGGGATTTATCTTTTCCACCCGTTCTTATTATTGATTTATCGTAAAATACCTCCAGTAACAGGTAATATCTATGTTCATCATCTTTGGTATTTAGGTGGATTTATAGTAGCATTAGTAGGATCATGGGTGATCGTTAGCTTATTCGCTAGATTTGTTCCGCATCATTGGATAGTGTTCGGCAAGTTACCGAAGATCAAACGTAAGAAGACCTTGATAGAGAAAGAACAAGGAGTTCAATTATAGAAAAGAATATGGAGTGGAGAGCATTGAGTAAACGGAAAATATCGATTATTGTTCTTATTGTCGCAATTTTAATTGTTTGTATTCCAAGTGTTTATGCTAGTCAAATGAAAAAGGATAAAATATATTATAAAAACAAAGTTATTGTCCTTATGTATCATCATATCGATAAAACAGAAAGCGGAGCAACGATTTCCCCTGCAAGATTTGGCACTCACATGAAATTACTTGATGAAAAGGGCTATAATGTGATTAGCATTGAGCACTTTGCTGAATTTATGAAGAAGAAGGAAAAAGTACCTAACAACGCGGTAGTTATTACATTTGATGATGGCTATGATAGTTTCCGTCAATACGCGGTGCCTATTATGGACAAATATAATATGGTAGCAACTCACTTCATTATTGGTAAAAGTTCTGATCTGCACAATGTCAAAACTGCTCATTTGACGTGGGAAGATATGCGGGATATGAAGCAGGCTGGCCATAGCTTCTATAGTCATACATATGACCTCCATGATTACGGTCCACTTAATGAAGATGCAAGTAAAACAGGTCCAAAGCTATCTAATCCTTTATACTTAGCGGATAAAGGAAGAGTAGAGACAGATCAGGAATATCTAGCACGTATAACTGAAGATTTATCACTGATTGAGAACCGTTTGAAAGAAGAGTTGAATAATGATTATCAGATAATTGCCTTCCCGTTTGGTTCATTTAATGAAAAATCCAAAAAGGTACTGTCTGATCTTGGTGTCTCATTATTCTTGACGACTCGTCCAGGAATTAATAAGCCTGGAAGCGACGAAGTATATCGTATCAATGCTGGAACACCGAAATTGACAGCGAACAAGTTTTTAGAAAGACTTAAAGAATTTCACAACTAATTATCAATAATGATGTACGTTAAAAACAGTCTAATGCGGAGGATTATCCTCGAGCGTTAGACTGTTTTTGTTGTTGGGATACGATGCTTAATACTTCTGCGGCAAAAAAATCTAGTAAAGTAGGAATATATTAGAATCTGAACGCATTAAATATAAGAGATTCACCACTGAATCAGTGTGGATACTACTTATACATGTGGAGGAAAATATAATGGCAAAAAATAAACGAGGAAAATTATTATATAAACAACCTCAACGCAGTCGAGGTATTTGTCCGATTTGTCTAGCTACGAGAATAAAGCTGCTTGAGACTCAGAAAAAATCAGACGGTACAGTGCTTAAAGTGTGTAAACGTTGTGTGCATGCATCCCAAGCTAGAGTGGAAGCTGCGCTAGATGTGACTGCTCCAATTGCATTCCGCAGAAGACATAAGGCAGTATTTCATCAGTTGAAAGCGCAGTAATCAACATAAGCATTAAAGAACTAATCAATTCAATGGAAATATAAAGCGGGCTATCCTATCGTCATGACAAATGATGGGGTAGCCCGCTTTAAGTTGAAACCCATATTAGCGGATAAATTTGAAGTTAATTCCAAATTGATGATCTAGATCATGAAGTTACGTAATAATGGTCCAATTGTTCTCAACATGGGCATGAATAACTGGATGCTCTCGTAAGTAAGTAGCGATCACTTCTGTCATATCAATCTGCATATCAGAAATAACAGGACAGCTTGAAAAATAAGGGAAGTTTCCTGCTCCTGTAGCACGATAATTATTCATGACTACGTGGAAGATTTCCATAGGTTCAATCGGAAGTTCGTTAATTGTAGCTTGAACAATTCTAGAACCAATCGGCTTCGATATATCTATCGTATAGTTAATCCCTTCCCACATATCATAATTGTAAGGTTGTGCTTTAGGGTAAAGGAATGAAGGAGCTACAGTAATTATCCCGTTTTCCAATGAGAAATAGGAAGCACATTGCTCTAAAGCTAATAATAACTTTTCCCCTGTCACAGCAAGAACTTTAAGTGTGTTCGGATATATATAATTTGTTACAATATCACGCATTGTAACAATTGGCTTAAAGCCACCTGGTTGATCGTGAAATAATGAAGTGCAAGAAATTGGAGCACCTGTAACATCCATTTGAAGCTGTTGAAGAAACTGTACGTATGGATGCTTATGAATTCGTACATCCAATGCATTCTCATAGAGCATAATTCCTTGAACAGTAGCAATTGGTTCGTCGAGCCATTGTTCTGTCGCATTATGCAAGTCAATTACTGAAGCTACAACTTTAGGATGAAGATGGTCGTATTCATCAATCGATATTAAAGTCGGTTCATGATGAAATTGAATAACTTTATCTTTCTCGATCGTCAAATCTAACATAATCCGACCTACTTTTACCGCTCTCGATCCAGGCTGCACAATTGATTTTCCATAAGCTTTTGTGCTAATCTCACGATGTTGGTGCCCAGTAATTAATATATCAAAATCAAGTTGTTGCAACATCTGAAAGCCTTGATTCTCGCCAGAATCAGTTTCCTCTAATTCTCCGGTCTCTAATGAATGTGAAAACCCACCGTGATAACTAATAACCGATACATGTACTTTTTCTAGCTCCTTCATAACCCCAAGCCAATAAGTCACTGATGACAACGCATCATCAATTTGCAGTCCTGTTAAATGAGCAGGATCTTCCCAAGTCGTAATGAAATGTGTCGTTACGCCAACGACTCCAATACGTACGCCATCAACTACAAATATTTGATAAGGCTTAACCCAATTTGTGCCATCCTCGTTTCTAATATTACAGCTGAGCCAAGGGAATTTTGATTGTTCAATGATGCGATTTAAATTATCCATTCCATAGTTGAATTCATGATTTCCGAATATTGCTGCATCGTAATCAAGTTCATTGACAGCTTGAATAATTGGATTGGATTCTAACGGGCGATAAGCTTGTTGGAAATAGGTAAGTGGACTCCCTTGAATAAGATCACCGTTATCAATCAATATGGTTGGACAGGAGGAACGTAGCTCTTCTATTCGGGTGGCTAATTGAGCAAGTCCAAGAGCTTCATTCATACCTCGATATGCTGTAGGCATCATATATCCATGAACATCACTTGTAACGAGTAATTGAATCTTGTGTGACGACATTCGTTCACCTCTTAGTTCTTTATTGAATATGAAATGTACTTCTAATTATATGATCTAAAGTTGATCACACCTTAATTTTACAAAAAAAAATTATTTATTATGTACGTCCTAATATTAATCAATAATTAAAATGGGGATGACATTCCGCTTACAAATAATTGTTATATTATCCTAGTATTAGAAAACTAGGAGGGAAATATCGATGAGAAAATTAGGAATCGGATTAAGCTTATTAATGATTATTGTATTGTTAGCGGCATGTGGGGGCAATAACAACGGAACTGCTACAAATGGAGGAAAAGACAAAAAAATAGATAAGCTATCTATAAGCTTCGTTCCTTCTCGCGATCCACAAGAAATCATTACGGCAACTGAGCCTTTGAAAGAATTATTGAAAACGGAACTTACCGCACAAGGTTATGAAGTAGGGACGGTGGATATTACAGTAGGAACGAACTACGAGGCTGTAGGAGAAGCGTTATCCGCTGGAACGACAGATGTAGGATTAATTCCCGGAGGTACTTACGTGCTTTATGATGACGGCGCAGAAGTAATTCTCACTGCAACACGTGCCGGACTAAATAATGATTCAGATAATCCGGTAGATTGGAATAAAAACGAACCGACAGAAGGAACAGAAGTACAAGCTACTTCCTATCGCGCGTTATTAATCGCTGGTCCTTCAGAAAAAGGTCAAGCATTAGCGGCAAAAGTTAATGCTGGAACAGCTTTAACTTTTGAAGATTTGAATGATGTCTCATGGAATGTTATGTCTTCATCTTCTCCTGCTGGTTACATTTATCCGGCACTATGGTTGCAGGAAAACTTTGATAAAACGATTACTGATCTTTCTAAAGTTGTCCAAGCAGATTCATATGCAAGTGCATTTGCCCGATTAGCTCTTGGCCAAACAGATGTAATGGTCACTTATGCGGATGCTAGACGTGACTATGCTGACAAATGGAATTTAGAATATAATCGCAAGGCATCGATATGGGAAGAAACTGATCTAATAGGGGTAATGCCGGCGATTTATAATGACACAATTAGTGTAAGTAAAAACTCGGCAATTATGAATGATGATCTAAAGGCAGCACTACAACAAGCATTTATTAATATCGGTAAATCGGAAGCAGGGAAAGAAGTCATTGCGATCTATAGCCATGGTGGATATCAGATTGCAAAAGATAGTGATTACGACAATGAGCGAAAAGCACAAGAGCTTGTACAACAATTGAAGTAGTAGGCTCTATTAACTTAATACTATGGGGAAATGAGAACGATACTATATGTTCTCATTTTTTCAATGATTGGAGAGTCAAATAATGATCCGATTTGATCATGTTAACAAGCAATATCCGAATGGCTACCAAGCGTTAAAAGACATAAATCTATCCATCGAACAAGGAGAATTCGTAGCCATAATCGGATTATCTGGCGCAGGGAAATCTACATTGTTACGTTGCATAAATCGTATGCATCACATTACGGATGGTTCTTTGAAAGTGAACGGTACGGAAATAAAGCAGCTTAATGGAATAGAAATTCGTAAGTTAAGACGAAGTATCGGCATGATTTTTCAATCTTTTAATTTAGTGACTAGAATTTCAGTAATCAAAAATGTGTTGGTAGCTTTTGTTCCTGAGATATCTTGGTGGAGAAAACTTCTTGGCGTATTTAGAGAGGAAGAGAAAAAGAAGGCTTTGATGGCTTTAGACCGGGTGTCTATACTTGATAAAGCTTTCGTCCGAGTAGACCAGCTATCAGGTGGGCAACAGCAACGAGTTGCACTTGCAAGAACGTTAGCACAGCATCCGAGTATTATACTTGCTGACGAGCCAGTCGCATCATTAGACCCGATCACTGCCCATCAAGTCATGGATGATTTCAAAAGAATCAATGAAGAGATGAATATGACCATACTTATTAATATTCACCATGTTGATTTAGCGCTTGCTTATGCGTCTCGTGTCATTGGTATTCGCGCAGGTCAAGTCGTATTTGACGGAACTGCTTCAGAGGTGAATGATGAGGTGTTGCAATATATTTATAACGGGAAAGTTGAGGAGGGAGGCTTAGAACAGCATGCAAAGTAGTAAGTTGTTAACTAGAACGATTACTTTACCTAATGGAAAAGTTGTATATGAACGTCGTTCATTATTTCTATTATATCTCATTGTTGCGTTAGTTCTGATCTATTACTCGATTCAATTAACAGGCTTTAATATGGAGATTTTATTGAAGAGAATTCATGAATTTTTTGTTATTCTTCGAGATATGATTCCACCGACTTGGGGGTATATGCCACAATTATGGACACCACTTATTGCAACGATCAAGATGTCACTTTTTGGCTCACTACTGGGTTCATTATGTGCTCTGCCACTTGCAATATTAGCTTCAAGCAATATTAATGGTCTGAAGTGGCTATCAATAACGATGAAGTTCATACTCAGTTTGCTACGGACTCTTCCTACATTAGTCGTTGCATTGATTGCTACATTCGTATTTGGACTAGGAACAATGGCAGGTACTGTTGCTATTTTTCTATTCTCTATCGCTTATGTAGGGAAATTATTATATGAACAAATTGAAAATGCAAATATGGGAGCATATGAAGCGATGCATGCTATGGGGTTAACGACAGTTCAATCGTTCCGTTATGCGATATTTCCACAAGTTCTCCCGAACTATTTGTCTACATCTCTATTCTGCTTTGAAGGCAATGTTCGATATGCGGCAATTCTTGGTTATGTAGGTGCAGGTGGTATTGGATTAATGTTGAAAGAAAGTATAGGGTGGAGAAACTACAGTAACTTGGGGATGATTCTTATTATGCTTGTTATAACAGTATATATTATTGAGTCTATTAGTGAATATTACCGCAAAAAACTGACGTAGGAGAAACGCAATGAATGCGATTGATAAGCAATACTTAAATCGGCCGACGATGACTTGGATGCAAATTGTCTCAACGCTTGTTGTAGTTTTATTATTTCTTTGGTCGACATCAGCAATACAATTGAATAATTTGACGGCGAATGGGCTTGAAATAGCAGAAAATATATTGAAAGGTCTAGTTAATCCAGACCTTGATCTACTTTTTAACTTCACGCAAAAAGGTGTCCCATATTTGTTGCTGGAGACGATGGCAATTGCTTTACTTGGTACGATTGTTGGGGGCGTACTAGCGATACCACTTGCGTTTCTATCAGCATCTAATATCGTTCCCAAGCCAATATCCATTATTGTTCGATTTATATTAATAATCATTAGAACGATACCTGCAATTGTGTACGGACTTATGTTCATTCGTGTTACAGGTCCAGGTCCGTTTACAGGTGTACTTACTATGTCACTGACAAGTATCGGTATGCTCTCTAAATTATATGTTGACGTTATAGAGGATCTTGATACTTCAGTATTAGAATCAATGGAATCAATCGGCTGTACGACCATTGAAAAAATAAGGTTCGGCATTATTCCGCAGCTAACAGCGATGTTTCTATCTATCTTTATATATCGCTATGATATGAATTTACGGGATGCAGCGATACTCGGAATAGTAGGAGCGGGTGGTATCGGAGCTCCTTTAATTTTTGCTATGAATTCATATCGTTGGTCTGAAGCTGGCTCAATACTCATTGGCCTAATGATACTGATTCTAATTATTGAAATGATATCTAATAAAATAAGAACAAAACTAGTCCAAGGCTAGTTAACTTAATGCGCCCTTACGATTTCATGGAATGTATCAATTCTACATGAAATTGTAAGGGCGTATTTGCATTATGGGTCTCTTTATGATTCTATTTGCATGGTTCCGTAGACAAGAACGAGTGTTTTTTGTGTTTGGCTTATTGCTGAAATGAAACACTAGATGAAACGGTTAATCGTCGAACGGAGGAATTGCAGAAAGCGAATGAATTGTTAGAGAAGCAAGCGTTGCACGATGGCTTGACTGGTATCTATAATCGACATCGCTTTAGCCGCACAAAATAATAGGGATGCCTTCTCACTCTTCATTACGAAGCTTGAGAAGGCATCCCTATTTGTATTATTTATTTACGGCGAGTGCCGCTACTTCTTGAACTGCTTCTACCGCCAGAACGTCCACCGCTTGAACGATTGCTACTAGAGCTATCACCGCGCGAGCTAGTGCTGTTACGAGAAGAACCATATGATTTGCCACCAGATGGCTTAATACCTTGAGCAAGCTCTAGATCAGATTTTGAAATGCCCCAAGGGTTAGTATTGTCTTTGGCTCTTGGCTTAGACGCTTCAGAAGAGGCTGATGCAGAAACCGGGCGAGGGAATACTTTACCACTCCGTTCCGCTGGTCCTTTGCTATTGCGCTCAGCAGAACCTCTGCCAGTGCGTTCTGAAGATCCTTTACCGCCTTTGTTGAAGCGATTAGAATCGTTTCCATTACTACGACCTCTAGACTCATAGCCGCTACCAGGTTTGCTCTTTCTATTACGGTCACGAGAGCCTTGACGATCTTCGCTATATTGACGCGGAGCAACTTCAAGTCCATCAACTCTACGAAGTGGTAATCGAGCTGAAATACCACGTTCGATCGCTTCAAGCTTCAATCTATCATGTTGTGTTACGAAAGTAATGGCAGTACCAGTATGACCAGCACGACCAGTACGACCGATACGATGAATATAACTTTCAGCATCTAGTGGAATGTCGTAGTTGTATACATGAGATACACCTTCAACGTCTAGTCCACGAGCAGCAACATCAGTAGCTACTAATATTTGCAGTTTCATATCGCGGAACTTCTTCATAACTTGTTCACGCTTCGCTTGTGTCAAATCACCATGTAACTCATCTGCATTATAGCCTGCATCCTGCAAAGCTTCTGTGAGCTTTTTGGCACGAAGCTTCGTACGGCAAAATATAACTGCAAGAAAAGGACTGGCCGTTTGTAATAGATGTAGAAGAGCATCCTGCTTCTCGCGATCTGTTGTTTCGATAGCACGCTGCTTAATGTTATCAAGCGTTACGCGCTCTGATTTAATATGAACGTTGATAGCATTTTTCGAATATTGTACCGCTAATTTGCGAATTGCTTCTGGCATAGTTGCCGAGAATAGCATCGTTTGTCTTGCTTTTGGCGTCTGCATAATAATGGACTCTACCTCAGGAAGGAAACCCATATGAAGCATTTGATCGGCCTCATCCAGTACAAGGTGAGAAATTTTACCGATATTGATACTACCTCTTCGCATATGGTCCATTAGTCGTCCAGGTGTTGCAACGATAATATGAGGTGCATTTTTCAGTCTTTTTACTTGAGCGGCAACATCTTGTCCACCGTAACAAGCAAGAACAGTTGAGCCAATGCTGCTCGCAAGTTTTTTAACTTCGGCAGTAATTTGAATAGCTAATTCACGTGTTGGTGTAAGAATTAATGCTTGGACGTGATCCTTGTCAAGGCGGATCAACTGTAGAATAGGAAGTGTGAAAGCTAATGTTTTTCCTGTTCCTGTTTGTGCTTGGGCAATCATATCTATACCATTGAGTAGTTCAGGTATAGCAGTCTTTTGGATAGGAGTCGGCTCGATAATTCCTTGTAGCTTTAACTGCTCCGCAAGCTGCTCTGCTACTCCTAATTGGGTAAATGAATTTGTCATTAATTGTTATCCTCATTTCTACTTATCTTTTGATAGTATACCAGTTGTAATCAAGAAGTGCATCATATGCTTTCATATGGTATGCTAAACTATAGGGATTTTTATGCGAATATTGAGAATCGACAGATTTAATGAGTAACTTTTCTGTTTTTTTGAAGTATTATTGTAGGTGGAGAAGAGTATCAAGAGGCGATGAAAAGTTGGGTTTATGCTTACGAAGTAACTTTTCATTACAAGAAGAGTATCAAGAGGCGATGAAAAGTTGGGTTTATGCTTCCGTAGTGACTTTTCATTGCAATGAAGTATTTCGAGAGGCGATGAAAAGTTTTAGGAGGCGTTATGTATCGCTTTTGGTATTACCAGAGCTGAATTAGAAGGCTGGAAAGCTGCTGTTGAACAAGGTCATATCGCGTATTTGACGCATTATTGGCTAGATGAAAGATTTCCTGAAGCGCGAACGGTTACGAAGGTTGGCTGTAAGGACATTTCCAAATTAGTCGCTTGGTGTGAGCATTTTCAATTGAATCCGCTATACATTCATTATAGAGACCACTACCCGCATTTTGATTTAGTTGGACCGTATCAGTGTGAGGTGTTGAAAGCCGTTGGATTGCATGATCATATTTCCCGTTTTCATCTACATAAGAGCAATGAATAAAATGTGGAAAATAAAATTGGAAAGTTTGGTGTAGCATATGTTCTACCGAATCTCTCAAGTGGCCTTAGTAGCAGTGCTTACCTGTTTGGCGGGAATTAACTATACGTGGTATTCATGGTTTGATTATATGCTTTTAGGTATAGGTAAAGGCTTTTTATTACAAAGCTTAACGATATGGGGCTATGCCTCAATAGTGCTTGGAATTCTAGTGTTTGGGACATTGGCGTTTCGTAAGGTGATTAATGTTATTATGATCGATAAGCCATTAGAAATATTTATGGCGATTATATTTGTTATTCAATTGCCAATGTTAAGCTTATGGTTTATGGCTGTAATTATGCAAGGGGCAGAAGCTTTAATCGGAGTAGTGGTACATTCTACTTTATTAATAATGATTGGATACAGGTTTTTGACAAGTCACCGTACACCTCGAAAACAGAAAGATCAGCAACAAGAAGAGGTAAGCGACTTGACACTATAGTATTCGATTTATATAATCAGATTATCTGTAAATATGTAATGCGTAGATGAGGAGTAGTACAATCGATATCAAGATCCCAGAGAGCCGGCAGTTGGTGCAAGTCGGTACTTGATCGAACGGAACTCGCCTCGGAGCAGTGTATGAATGTGATCTATAAATACACCGTATACCTGCGATAAAGGTGAAAAGTGAGTAGTAGATCAAGTAGATCACTACTAACTAGGGTGGTACCACGTGAGCATATCCTCTCGTCCCTAGCGTTAATCCGCTAGGGATGAGAGGATTTTTTTGTTTTAGAAGTAGTTCAAAAAGCGGGCTTTGATAACGAAGTGATGCGTTGTAGCGTATTCGACATCGCATCTGGAGCGAACTTGGAAAGTACGGTTCGCGTGTACGTAATCATGTACACTTGCGCTTCCGCCTTTCTCAAGTAGCGCTCCAGCTGCTCGGTTCTGAAAGCCCACTTTTTGAACCTTTATTGTTAGTGAGGTTTATGCTTCCGAAGTAACTTTTCGTTAACTGAGAAGATAATTCGTGAAGACAATGAAAAGTTTGGTTTATGCTTCCGAGGTAACTTTTTGTTTCGAAGAAGTTATATCAGGTAGCAACAAAAAGTTTGTAGGAGGAATTCACAATGAGTACAGAGCAATCACGTAATGGATATAGTCCGTTAACGATTGAACCAAAGTGGCAACAATATTGGGATGCCAATAAAACATTTAAGACGGGTGAAGATAAAGATAAGCCTAAGTTCTATGCACTAGATATGTTCCCTTATCCATCAGGATCAGGTCTACATGTAGGGCATCCTGAAGGTTACACGGCGACAGACATTATGTCTCGCTACAAAAGAATGCAAGGCTATAACGTCCTTCATCCAATGGGCTGGGATGCATTCGGCTTACCTGCTGAGCAACATGCGTTAGATACTGGCCAACATCCTCGCGATATTACGTTTGTAAATATCGATAATTTCCGTCGTCAGATCAAATCTCTAGGCTTTTCGTATGACTGGGATCGTGAGATTAGTACTACGGATCCTGAATATTACAAGTGGACACAATGGATTTTCATTCAACTTTACAATCGTGGTCTGGCTTATGTTGCAGAAGTTCCAGTTAACTGGTGCGAAGCGCTTGGTACGGTTCTAGCCAACGAAGAAGTTATCGATGGTCTGAGCGAACGTGGTAATCATCCAGTTGTTCGTAAGCCAATGCGCCAATGGATATTGAGAATTACAGAATATGCTGAACGTTTACTTGAAGATCTTGAAGATCTTGATTGGACGGAAAGTATTAAAGATATGCAGCGTAACTGGATTGGTAAGTCTACTGGTGCAGAAGTGACTTTCCCAATTGAAGGCTACGATGAATCACTAGTTGTATTTACAACTCGTCCAGATACATTATTCGGTGCAACGTATTGCGTATTAGCACCAGAACATGAGTTAGTTGCTCAAATTACTTCTGCTGAGCAACAAGATGCAGTTAAAACGTATCAAGAGCTAGCTTCGCGTAAGAGCGATCTTGAGCGTACAGATCTTGCCAAAGAAAAAAGCGGTGTATTTACGGGGGCATATGCAGTAAACCCTGTGAATGGAGCTAAAGCTCCGATCTGGATTGCTGATTATGTTCTTGCAGGATATGGTACTGGTGCAATTATGGCTGTTCCTGGTCATGATGCTCGTGACTATGAATTTGCCAAACAATTTGACCTTCCGATTATCGAAGTTGTATCTGGTGGCAATGTAGCTGAAGAAGCTTATGCTGGCGATGGTCCACATGTTAACTCTGATTTCTTGAATGGTCTTAACAATGCGGATGCGATGGCGGCAATGATCAAGTTCCTTGAAGAGCATGGTAAAGGGGCAGCAAAAGTAACGTATCGTCTACGTGACTGGTTGTTCTCTCGTCAACGTTATTGGGGAGAGCCGATTCCAATTCTTCACCTTGAAGATGGCACGATGAAAACAGTTCCTGAAGATCAATTACCATTATTGCTTCCAGATGTGGATGCAATTAAACCATCAGGTACTGGTGAGTCACCACTTGCTAACGTAACGGAATGGGTGAACACGATTGATCCAGAGACAGGTATGAAAGCACGTCGTGAGACGAATACAATGCCTCAATGGGCTGGTAGCTGCTGGTATTACCTTCGTTATATCGATCCGAAGAACAATGAGCAGCTTTGTTCGCCTGAGAAGCAAGCGGAGTGGCTTCCAGTTGATCTATATATCGGTGGCGCTGAGCATGCTGTACTTCACTTGCTGTACGCCCGTTTCTGGCACAAAGTACTATACGATATCGGGATCGTAAATACGAAGGAGCCATTCCAAAAATTAGTTAACCAAGGTATGATCCTTGGTACTAATAATGAGAAAATGTCCAAATCTCGTGGTAATGTTATTAATCCCGATGAGATTGTTAATGAGCATGGGGCAGATACACTACGTATGTACGAAATGTTTATGGGACCGCTAGAAGCAACAAAGCCATGGAGCTCTAATGGTGTTGAAGGCTCTTACCGTTTCTTAGGTCGTGTATGGCGTCTATTCGTAACAGAAGATGGAGAGCTTAATCCACGTATTTCTGATGATGCGCAAGCTAGTGATGCATTTATGCGTACATGGCATCGCTCGATTAAGAAAATTACTGATGATATGGATCATTTACGTTTCAATACGGCGATTAGCCAAATGATGATTTTCGTTAATGAGGCATATAAAGCAGAAGTTCTACCACGTAAAGCAATGGAAGATTTTGCGCAAATGATTTCACCACTTGCTCCGCATATATCTGAAGAACTATGGGAATTGCTTGGACACTCAGGAACAATCACATACCAGTCTTGGCCAACCTATGACGCAGCGTGGACCGTTGATCAAGAGGTGGAGATTGTTGTTCAAGTTAACGGTAAAATAGTCGAGCGCTTGTCAATCGCAGCTGATCTTGATCAAGCAGCGATGGAAGCAGAAGCAAAAGCGTTACCGAAAGTTGCAGAACTGATCGAAGGCAAAACGGTTCGTAAAGTTGTTGCAGTAAAAGGGAAGCTTGTTAATATCGTAGCTAATTAGTACAAAAAGAGATGGCGGACAATAACTATTGTCCGCCGACCTCTTCTTTATCAAATGTTTGATTGACTACTTCTAAATCCTCGTAATATTTGGCGTGTGTCGTCCTTATTAACTGATTGAAAATGCCAGTTGTTTCTTTGTTGAGCATATGGAGTGCCTTTGCAGTAATTCCACCAGGCACAGCAACCCGCTTTTGAACCTCTTCTGTGGACATACCACCTTCAGTAAGGAGTAATCCTGTCCCAAGCAGCATATTGCTGGCAATTTTCATTGCCCCTTCTCTTGAAATTCCAGTTTCCTCCACCGCAGAATCAATAAACTGTTGCAGCAAAAAGGCGAAAAACGCAGGGCCACAGCTTGAAATATCCGAAACAATTCTAGTATAGCTTTCCTCAATTTTGATTGGCTCACTTATATAAGAAAGTAATTTTTCTAATTTTGCTTGATAGCTCTCTTCGATTTGCTTCCCATAAATACAAAGCGTAGCGCCACTCCACATTTTATTCGTAATGCTCGGTATTATTTTGGCTACTCTACAATTTAATTCTCCTTCAAGATGAGATAATAGAACAGGACTCGTAATGGAAACGATAATTTGCTCCTCATGCACATAAGGCTTAATTTCCGAAATTACGGTGGCGAATTCATGAGGCTTAATGCATAAAAACACAATGTCAGTTCCACAGACAACATGTACATTATTACTTTCAACTTCAATACCGGGGTATTTATATGCTAATGCTTGAGCTTTCGCTATACTTCGATTGCTTACTTTAATTTGTGTCGGTTCAACTGCTTCCGATAAAATAAAAGATTCAATCAATAGGCTCCCCATACTTCCTGCTCCGATAAATCCAATTTTCATCGCGATAACCTCCTAAAACTTTTCGAACGAATTATATTTACTTCTATGCAGCGAAAAGTTACCTCGTAAGTATAAGCAATTGTGAACGTGACGAAAGCTCTATTCTTTTATTTATCGTATTCCCTATGGCTTGTATGTTATGTCAATAAATAATGACAGAAGGTTGTGATTGTATTGAAACAAGATGGAACAAATATGTCACCGTTAACATTTATCATGATCGGAATGCTCGTAACGGGGTTATTATTAGTAATGGTTGCGATTTTTGTGCAAGTTTCTGGAAATGAAAAAGTGGATGATGTATCGTTAACAGTTCTAATCGAAGAGCAAATTAAGGGGCAAGAGGAAGCTATTGGCGAACTTATATTGAATAAAGCGGAAAATGAGGAACAACTAGCTGACCCTACAGCTAACAGAGCGGTAAGCGTAGAACAAAGCAATAGTGCAATAACTGATGTTGATTCTACGACAAATTCAACGAACACAAGCATTGTTGTAGAAGAAATAATTAGCACACCACAATCTAATAAAATAGATATCAATACAGCTACAGTCGACCAACTACAACAGTTGAAAGGTATTGGTCCTTCAAAAGCAGCCGCGATTATTGCAGATCGAGAACAAAAAGGGAAGTTTAAAAATATTGCTGACATTAAACGAGTGAAAGGTATTGGCGAAAAACTTTATAGTGGAATAGAAGAAAGTATTGTAGCAGAGAGATAGTTCGGTCATAATGGAATTGGAAGCAGTTACAAAAAAAAAGTTTACGCTTACGAAGAGACTTTTTATTAACTTAAGAAGTTATTCGAGAAGCGATAAAACGTTTAGGAGGAATTATTTATGTCTGAAGAAAAGAAACTTTCCCTTGAAACGATATCGGTACACGGTGGTCAAACGATTGATCCAACAACGATGTCACGTGCAGTACCAATCTATCAAACGACATCTTATGGATTCCGAGATACAGACCATGCGGCTAATCTATTTGGACTTGCCGAATTTGGTAATATTTACACACGAATTATGAACCCAACATCGGATGTATTTGAAAATCGTGTAGCGCAACTTGAAGGCGGAGCAGGTGCGCTAGCGGTTTCTTCTGGACAAGCAGCGATCACATATTCAATCTTCAACATCGCTGGTGCAGGAGATGAAATCGTATCAGCAGCTAGTTTATACGGTGGTACATACAATTTGTTTGCCCATACATTTAAAAAATTAGGTATTACAGTGAAGTTCGTCGATCCATCTGATCCTAACAATTTCAAAGCTGCAATAACTGACAAAACAAAAGCTGTTTTTGCAGAAACGATAGGTAATCCGAAAGGCGATGTTATTGATATCGAGGCGATAGCTGCGATTGCTCATGAGCATGGTATTCCGCTTATTGTAGATAATACATTCCCAAGTCCATATCTATGCCGTCCGATTGAACATGGCGCCGATATTGTCGTTCATTCTGCTACGAAATTTATTGGAGGTCATGGTACATCTATTGGTGGTATTATCGTTGACAGTGGTAAGTTCGACTGGGCAGCAAGCGATAAGTTCCCAGGACTGAATGAACCAGATCCAACCTATAACGGCATTGTATATACAGAAGCGCTTGGACCAATCGCTTATATTATTAAAGCTCGTGTGCAATTGTTGCGTGATATGGGGGCTGCATTATCTCCGTTCAATTCATTCTTGTTATTACAAGGTCTTGAAACATTACATTTGCGTATGGAGCGTCATTGCTCGAATGCACAAGCAGTAGCTGAGTATTTGGAAGCACATGAAGCTGTTGAGTGGGTGAACTATCCAGGCTTACAAAGTCATCCTTCCTATGAACTAGCTCAAAAGTATTTACCTAAAGGTCAAGGAGCGATTATGACTTTTGGCATTAAAGGCGGCATAGAAGCGGGTAAAAAATTAATTAATGCTGTTGAACTATTCTCTCATCTTGCTAATGTTGGTGATTCTAAGTCACTTATTATCCATCCTGCTAGTACGACGCATCAGCAGTTGAGTGCAGAAGCACAAGCAGCAGCAGGTGTTGAGGCAGGAATGGTCCGTCTTTCTGTTGGTACGGAAGGTATTCAGGACATTATCGCTGACCTAGAGCAAGCAATTGCAGCAAGCCAACAAGCGTAGTCACTGCTTCGGTTACTTTCTTTGCAAAAATGTTCGCTCAGCACTTATAATAGATTCAATATATATAGTGGACATGCAGCAGGGGAAGGAAGATTATTATGTTGGTCAATAGTAAAGAATCGGTCCGTAAAGACTGGGATACCTACTTTATGGATATCGCCTATATGGTTTCAACTCGTTCAAGATGTCATCGTCGTCATGTGGGATCTGTACTTGTTCAAGGCAAGAAGTTATTAGGAACTGCTTATAACGGTGCTCCGATGGGAGTAGAAGATTGTGAAGAAGCTGGTTGTATGATAATGGAAGAATATGAGGTTGCCGTTGATGATCAAGGCATTGAGCAAATGATCAAAAAACAACGCTGCATCCGCACCATTCATGCTGAACAAAATCTACTGCTGTTCACTGATCGGATAGACCGAGAAGGTTCAGTCGTCTATGTGACGGATCAACCATGCTGGACATGTGCTAATATGCTTGCGAATAGCGGAGTGAAAGAAATCGTATATCATCGACCGTATAAAAAAGATGATATTAAAGTTCGTCACTTAATGGAGCAAGTAGGAATTCTTTTCCGTTGTCTTGATCGCTATGAGCCACCTGCACATGCTGCGATGGAAATTCAGCAATAATACAATTATAGTTTGAAATAGGAAGAACCTAATCACTACTCTTTGGAGTGGCTGATTAGGTTCTTTTTTTTGTTGGGAGGCAAGGGTCAATGATGAATACACGACCAATTATAGTGATTACAGGCTGCTGGTTGCTTGGGAATATAATAATAAGTAGCTTCAATACTAACATTGCTCTTCTTTGGCTAGTAGCTTTTCTAATCAGCGTAATTATTGCAGTATTATTCCGTCAATGCACAACTATTCTGGCGGTGATATTAATCGCTTGCTTCGTAGCAGGAGCGGGTCAACGATATATTGTTGACCTACATAACAAAACTCAACTAGCTGAAGAGTGGAATGACAGTAATATTGAAGCATTTGAAACGAAAGTGATCGGAATGATAACATCAATAGTGGAAATTGATGGTGATCGGGTATCGTTTGATCTGCTATCATCTCAACTATATCGGACGGGTCAACTAGTACCTAATAATATGACTGAAAAGTTTAAAGTGTACGTAACATTAGAAGCAGAGGAAGAACTAGTTATTGCAAAACAATGGAAACGAGGATTAACGATCCAATTAATAGGTGAAATATCGCGTCCGGCCACAAGCAATAATGATGGCGGATTTGACTATAGAAAATATCTTAATTACAGTCGTATACATTGGTTGCTCAAAAGTAAAGGAATACAATCGTTGCAACAGCTTCCAGAAGATAAAAGTTTTTCTACTGCTCGCTTTAAGGCAATGATAGATGACCTACGAGTTATCGTTAGTGCGCCCCTTGACGAACTTTTTCCGAAGCAACAAAGCGGCTACTTAAAGGGACTAATATTAGGAATTCGCGAAGAACTTGATCCCGAACAATTCCGTCAATTTTCCACGCTTGGATTAACTCATATATTAGCGATATCAGGGCTGCATGTTGCCGTATTTATGTATATGGTCACAGCAATGCTGCGGATTTTTCGATTCAGCAAAGAGCGGATAATATATGTTCTACTTATCATTATTCCACTTTATGTTGCCATAACAGGGGCATCTCCATCTGTACTACGAGCCGGCTTAATGGCGATGCTTGGACTTATTGCCGCTAGAATGAATATATTGAAAGATGGGCTCCATTTAATAGCTATTGTAGCATTAGCGCTCGTTATCATTGATCCATATATGATCCATAATATTAGTTTTCAATTATCATTTATCGTTACGCTTGGGCTTATTATAGGCGTTCCGGCACTAAGTAAAGCTTTGCCGCGAACGAGAAAAAGTAAATGGTTGATGGATACATTATCTGTAACTCTCGTTGCCCAGTTTGTGTCATTTCCGCTTACGATATATTACTTCAATCAATTTCATCTACTTTCTTTTCTGGCTAATCTCGTACTAGTACCCTTTATTAGTTTTATCGTTATGCCATTAGCGAGTTTTGTTATGGTAATCAGCCATATTCATCTTGCCATTGCAAAGCCGTTCGTATTAGTCGTCCAATGGTGTAATCATGCTTCATTCGAGATTGTCGCATGGCTTAGTAAAGTACATCAACTACATTTTATATGGGCGACCCCACCGATTTGGTGGATTATTGGATGGTATATATTACTGCTATCGTTTTTTACGGTATTACAAACGCAGTATAGTAAGCTAGTCGATGAAACAAAAACAGCGAATGAAACGAATAAAGTGACTGAGCCGCTACATGGTATTGATGAGCTTGAAATTCTGTTTCCAATGCGAAAGACATCTTATTGGCACAGACATCGAAAATTAATAATGCTCATACTTTTAACTGTAGGTTTTTTAATTTACGCATATGAACCATTAATGTTTAGTCGCTCTGCTTATGTAAGCTTTTTGGACGTCGGTCAAGGGGATGCGAGTTATATACGCACTCCTTCGGGGAAACATATATTAATTGATGGCGGGGGCACGATACAATTTGGCAAAGAAGAATGGAAGCTTAGACAAGATCCATTTGAAGTAGGGAAGGATGTTCTCGTTCCACTATTAATGAAACGGGGAGTACATCGACTAGATGTGCTCGTTATATCACATCTTGATTCTGATCATATTGGTGGTTTGATCGAAGTATTGAGGAGCATACCGGTTAAAGAAATATGGTGGAATGGGAGTTACAAGGATACGGAGGACATTGAGAAATTATTTACGCTTATTATAGAAAAAAAGATTGCATTACGAAGCCCGATTATAGGAGAGGAGATTGAACTTGATAAAGCAACTACAATTGAAATTATATGGCCTTTAGAAGAAAAACCGGAGGAACTGTACATGGTTGCGGATCAAAATGATCAAAGTCTCGTCATGATGATACATTTATTCGATCACACCATTTTGTATACAGGTGATATTGGTGAGCAGGCTGAAGAAGCTATTGTTAATTATTTAGTTAGAAGCAATGGAGTGATGAACAATGTTTCCGTGATGAAAGTAGCGCATCACGGTAGTCGTTATTCGACAAGTTATTCATGGCTTTCCTATTTTGAGCCGCAGGCTTCAATTATCTCAGTTGGTCGGTACAATGTATACGGTCATCCTAATCCATTAGTATTATCTCGATTAGAACAATATAATTCTCTTATTTGGCGTACAGATCAACTCGGAGAGGTGAAGCTTCGGGTTGCAAATGACGATATCTATTATGTGGACTGGAAATAAGAAGTGTACGGGAGTCGTTATATTTGATATGCTTTTATGGAGTGTTTTTAAAGGTTGTTCAAAAAGCAGACTTTTTGAACGTTCACTTTTAGGTCTAAACTGAAAGTTAGCTGAAAATAATAAATATATTTCATAAAAAATTATAATTAATGCAACCTTCTTTTCTATTGTTCCGTCAATAAGGTTGCATGAGAGGGGGAGCTTTCGCGTGGTAGAGCCTTCACTGATTAAAGCTGCTCAATCGGGAGACCGAGAAGCGTTAGTCACTCTTTTGCGAGAGATCGAAAACCATGTGTATCGAACCGCATATTATATATTGAACAATGAGCAAGATGCGTTAGACGCTTCGCAAGAAGCATTGATTCGCATATATACTAAAATTGAAACATACGAAGAAAAAGCTCAATTCAAAACATGGGTTCAACGCATTGTAACTAATATTTGTATTGATAAGTTCCGTAAAACTAAGCCAACTATATCTATCGATGAGCATGAAATTGTTTTTCAAGATAAAAGTTGTGTTGAGCATGATGTAATGTCAGGCTTTGCAATTGAAGAAATTAAACAAGCCATTGATCAATTACCGGAACATCATCGTACAGTCGTAATTTTAAGGTATTTACAAGATTTCTCATATAATGAGATTGCTGCATCGCTTGATTTACCCTTGAATACTGTAAAATCTTATTTATTCCGCGCAAGGCAACAGCTACAACATTTACTTCAAGATTATCAGAAAGGTGGTGTAAGAGGATGAATTGTACAGAGGTTGGTGAATTGATGCAACGGAATTTGGATCGCGATTTGAATGAGCTAGAACTAGAAACATTAATGGCTCATTTAAGCGACTGTGCACAATGTACAGTTCTATTCGATAAATTAGCGTTATTGTCAGGAAGTTTAGAGCAATTACCTCGTGTAGTCCCTTCCATCAGCATTGTTGATGCTATATTGCCAGAACTTGAACGAATTGATAAAGCAAAGGCTAATTCATTAATTATAGCTAAGCAAAGACGTACAAGATGGTTAACTACAGCTGGAAGTATAGCGACTGCTGCGGCGATTATTGTACTGATGGTCAATTTGAATGGCACACCTACTTCGAATAATGCATCCATTGCTGATTTGGCGATGAAAACGGGGCACCCAAATGAGACGGCTAACGATCTAGCGCCTGCAAATTTATTTGCGACTACTGGAGATGAGGAAGAAGCTGCAGACTACTCATCTCAGAGATTAAAATCAACAGATGCGGTTGAGCAATATAGTATTTCATCGGGTGCAGTTTATGATGGTTTTAAAAGTGTTGGGGAGCAGACGATAGAGGATAATCGCATTGAAGAAGGTACATCCTTTACTTCGACATTACCTAGCAGTAATAACAATAGCGGTGCAGAAAAAACTCCTGGTGCTACAACTGATCCAGTTTTGCCTGAGCATATAGACTTATTAACAGAAAATATTGATAAATTAGGCGGTTTGAGTGAGTTTACGGTGAATGTTCAAGATCAAAATGGTAAAGCTGATCTCGATATCACTGCTATAACGATACCACAATATTTTAGTATCGATGAACAGGTATATTTACAGTTTGAAGAGCATATAATAGCGTTGTATGAGACAAGTTCACAGCAAGTGATACAACAATGGGAGTTACCGCAACAAGGCTTGTTTGAATTTATCCAATGGGAAAATGAAGGAAAGAGTTTTACTTTCCAAGTTACGGATGAAACAGGAGAAATTACTAGTTATACATGGGAAATAAGTGAACGACAGTAGTCACACAAAAGAACTACCGTGCGTATATTACACTATGTCAAAGTCTACGACAGGGAATCTACCGTCGTATGACCATTCTATAGCTAGTACCATGGAGCTAGCTAAGAATGTTAACATAATAACAAAGGGATGTTTTCATTGTTATGAAGCATCCCTTTGTTTTGTGCTGTAATAGTATGGCAAGAAGCTGGAGCTGAAATATGAAATTAGACCGATTGTTAGCGATCGTAATTATGCTATTAAATCGCAATATTATACAGGCAAAGGAGCTGGCTGAGCGCTTCGAAGTTTCCATCCGTACCATTTATCGGGATATTGAAGCGATTAATCAGGCAGGTATTCCTATTGTCACTTATCAAGGGATGAACGGGGGCATTGGGCTCGCTGAAGGATATAGGCTCGATCGCAATGTATTAACCAATGATGAATTAGCTGCTATTATTACGGCGCTAAGGGGCATGTCCAATTCATACATTAGTGATAGCAATGAACGACTAGTTGAGAAGATCAATAGTATTGTACCTTCAGCACAGGCAGCAGAGTTTCAGTTAAAGTCGGATCATCTATTGATCGATCTTTCTCCTTGGGGAGGTTCGGTACGTCTTGAATATAAGCTACAGCTAATTAAGCAAGCGATCGAGCAATTTAATCGTATGACCTTTGCATACTCCGATGCGAATGGAGAGCTAACAACTCGAATTGTCGAGCCATATACGCTCGTGTTGAAGGGAAGACATTGGTATGTTGAAGCGATTTGCCTGAAACGTGGTGAATTTCGGCTGTTCAAACTGCTTCGCATGAAAGAGCCAATGCTTTTGGATGAAAGCTTTACAAGAGGTACAGCGCCTTCACGAGAGAACAGCTTTGGTGAAAAATGGATTTCTCCACAACATTCAATTCAAATTACACTGCGTTTCCCTTCTCATCGACAGTTTGTTGCTGAGGAATGGTTTGGTGTTGAGGAGTTGCTATTTCAGGAAGATGGAACGATTATTGTTAAGCCTAATTTCCCTGAAAACCAATGGCTGTATAGCTTTATATTAAGCTTTGGTGCTGATGTTGAAGTCGTTGAACCACTCCATCTACGACAAATTATTTACAACTATGCGAAGCAAATAACAAATATATATGAATCGACGAAAGAAACCTGACAGATAGTTGTCAGGTTTCTTTCGTTATACTTACATTATAAGTGGTAGTTCAAAGTTTGTTCTTTGAACTACCACTATAACTAAAAAGGAGTGCAGAACATGACACAGAAGGCTAACAATCAAGTGGAGTCTAACAAGCAGGGAGGTTGTTTCGAGCCAGTACGTATTGAACATAAGGACAGTATGAGCTTGGCAGGGATTAGCGTCGTTACAACGAATGCAGATGAGCTTAGCGGAAACGGACAGCTTGGATCGCTATGGACGAAGTTTTACGCTGATAATATTAGCGCGCTACTGAAAGAGGGGGCTGACGATCACGCGATTTACGGTTGCTATACGGATTACGAGAATGGTGCTGCAGGACGATATCGGCTACTCATTGGTATGAGAATTCATAATGCAGCCGATAAGCCAGTTGGACTAGATGTTGTTACAACTCCCGCAGCAAAATACGCTATATTTACGACGTCTAGGGGTGCGATTCAAGAGGTTGTGGCTCAGGCATGGGATGCAATTTGGCAATGGTCGGCGTCATCTAGTATGAATCGTACATATACTGGAGACTTTGAATATTACGATGAGCGCTGTGCCGATCCAACGAATGCACAAGTTGATATTTATATTGCAATTGAGTAATCTAGTTGCTATTAATCAATAAAGAAGAGCTATCCCACGTCGTAAATATTGATTGTGTGGGATAGCTCTTTACTTATTAATGTCGCGGATAGCTTTGTTCATACTATCAAAGCTAATTGCACCAACCTGCTGTTTTCGTATAATACCCAGCTCATCCAAAATGAATGTTGTTGGATAGGCGTTTACTCTGTAGCGCTTACTAGCTACGCCTGCTTCGTCCAATAGGATAGGGAAGGTTAGTTGTTGTTCGTCCACATATCGCTCAATGTCCGCTATATTGCGCTCTTGACTCGTTACATTGACCGATAATATGACAACATTATCATCTTTATAATGTTCATAGAGCTTCTCTACATGGGGCATTTCTGCTTTACATACACGGCACCATGTTGTCCAAAAATTAATGATAACCTTTTGTCCGCGATAATCTGCCAAATTTACAACATTCTCTTGTAAATTAGTAAGCTGAAAGTTAGGCGCGCTTTGATCTGTTCGAATACCTATGACTGCTTGGTTCTGTTCATCTACAATTTGATTAGATGTTTTCTTCGAGAAGCGACCGTCTTGGATCTGGCCATGTATCATACTACCTACTAAGCCAATAACAAGAGCGAGTGAAAGTAGCTGCACAGTGTAGCGTGCAGTCATCTTTCGCTTTGAATTTTCTAATAATAGTAATAGCACGACCGAAAGTAGAAATGCTACATAGTGAATAAGCTGAGTAGAGCTAGACAATACAAGCTGTGCTCCGAAAAAGATTAGTGACCAGCCTGCAAGCATGATCACGATAGAGGCAGCTGTTTGGCGAGTACCTGCAATACGCTGATAGCGGTAGCCCATATAACTTATTGCAACGAACGTAGCTAGCCAGAATCCCTTCGTACCTCCATCGAAAAATAGTAATGATTGAGGATAACGAATGACGCTCATCGGATCGAAGAGAAGAAGACTGCCCTTCCAAATCATTATCCATAAGAAAATGGAATTCCAAGCATACGACAGCAGTAATTCCCTGTCTACATTACCTCTGCTTCTAAGACGTATGGCTAGCACTCCAGCAATTCCCGCCATTAAATATACGAGTAGGTCCATATTTAATACTAAAGGACCGAGCTGCAGATTTGGCATTTCATACTCTCCCTTCTTCGATGGCATATCCGATTATTAATCATCCTTCATCGGCTGCGTATCCGATCAATCCCCACTTTGTTGTAGTCACAAACGCAATGTCTGATCAATCACTTAGCGGCTCATTGTCTGAAAATAAATCTGGGTCTTTCTGCAGCATAGTAGTTAATACATCGGTAAGCTTCACAGTGTCGCATACCCACATCTCGGCATCACCAAATTCAGCTAGATAAATCGCTCTTTGCTGCTCAAGAATTCCTTCTACTTTCCAAAAATGCTCTGACCATGGTAAGCCATGGTGTCTGCGAGATGGTACTTCTATTTCTGTTCCATCAGGTAAAATGGTATACAGCATTTCATGACCATCGGTGAGTCTTCCTGGTATATCAACCCATTCCTCGATTCCATGAATGAATGTATTCCTTTTTTGGTCTACTCCGACTAATAATATTTTTGCTTTCCGATCTAGTAGCTTGCCCCATGCTGATTCGCGATGGCAAGGTGTATCGAACCGCTCGTCACCTGCCACGAATGAAGCTGCATCATGACCTAAAGCAGCAACGGAATGGGTTGGATGGTATGACCGAAGTACATTTTCGCGCTGGCGAAACAGTTCAGGCAGAATTCCTACACATACGGGAGATGATTCTACATAGAATCTAGGATTATTTGCGTTAATATCGGCCCATGTATGGGTTGGCAAAACAAGAAGTCCTTCCTGCATATATTGTGACAGTGCATCGAGAACGGTATCTGCTCCGCCTTCAACGTCACCGATACTTTTCATCGAGGAGTGCATGAGCACGGTACCCAATTTATGAATACCTGCCCGTTCAAGTTGTTCGATTAAACTATGTTTCGTATGCATTTCAATTCCTCCAATGTATAAAATAGTGAAAGCCTCGCTACCATTATACCTAATTATGCCGGTACAAACGACCTTCATTATAATAGATAGATTGAAAGAAAGCTGCTTGTTCAGCAGAATAGATCAATGATTGCACTTTTAGTTGGACAGTGTTACACTTTGTGTCGATAAAACGAATGCTATAGCGTTTCCGCTATTGAATAGTAGGTTGTTATTAGCCGCATTTATATAAGAAAATACATATTTAGGTGGTGATCAGGTGGATGCAAAAGATGTAATCAAGGATGTTCAAAATGGAAACTATAAACCATTTTATGTTGTGTACGGAAAAGATCGTTATCGTATGGAGCAGTTTATTGAATTGGTGAAAAACAAAATATTCACTATAGAAGAGCAGGGTATGGGGATTATTAAGTTTGATACATCGGAGACACCATTGGAAGAAATTGTACTAGAGGCAGAGTCTCCATCATTCTTTCTTGATAAAAAACTCATTATTGTACGTGATAGTTCAATTATGTGTGCTGCAGTTAAGGAAAGTAATAAGATAGAGCATCGTGCAGATTCTTTATTGAAGTATATGGAGTATCCGCTAGAAAGTTCTATTATTATTTTTGCAGTATACGCTGAAAAGCTAGATGAACGTAAAAAGCTTGTGAAGCAGATGAAGGAAAGAAAATGTATTGTTCATTTTCCGGAGCTAGATCATACTCAATTGAAGCAATGGCTTACGAAACTAGCTAGTGATCAAGGGAGAGTCATGCAAGTTGAAGCTGCCGAGCTATTGATTACCCGTGTTGGTGTATCGATGCAGCAACTTTCACAAGAATTGAATAAGCTATGTCTGCATGTTGGTGAAGATGGAACGATTACGGAGCAATTAGTGGCACAGCTAACAACGACCACTGTAGAAGAGGATGTATTCGCACTAGTCGATGCTATCGTCAATATTAAGCTAACGGATGCACTTTCTATGTATCGGCAATTATTAATTCGTAAAGAAGAGCCGATCAAGTTAGTTGCCTTAATTGCTCGCCAATTACGAATGATGCTTCAGATTAAAGAGCTAGAGCAGCACCACTATAGCCCGCAGCAAATGGCAGGCATTATTGGTGCCCATCCATATAGTGTAAAGCTTGCAGCTGAGAAGGCACGACATTATGAAATAAAGCAATTAGGTTTGCTATTAAGTTCGTTAGCTGATCTTGATTATGGGATGAAAACAGGTCAAGTGGATAAGGCGCTGGGCTTGGAGTTGTATATACTGTCACTGGGAAGCACATATCGAATGCAGTTCTCTCATTGAGGAAGTTCAAAAAGCGGGCTTTGATAACGATGGGTATGCTAACGAAGCTTAATCGACATCGCATTTGAAACGAACTTGGAAAGTACGGTTCGCGTGTACGTAATCATGTACACTTGCGCTTCCGCCTTTCTCAAGTAGCGTCTCAACTGCTCGGTTCTGAAAGCCCACTTTTTGAACCTTTATTTAAAGTTTCGGGAATTTGATCGCTTGTGTACTCGTGCCGTACACGTTGCTGGGTTTTGTTTCATAGTATTGGGATTAGTATGCTCATGTAGTGTATTTGACGTTGAATATGAAGTGAACTTATAACTAAAAATAAACATAAAAAAATCCTCTCCTTGAATAAGGCGAGGATTTTATCGTTCATTAGCTATTATGCTTGAGCGCTAAGAGCGTTCAGTCTTTTAGCAAGACGAGATTTTTTACGAGCAGCAGCATTTTTATGAATTAGGCCTTTAGTAACAGCCTTGTCCAATTTTTTTGAAGCATTGATCAAAGCAGATTTAGCTACTTCAACATCAGTGCCTGCGATTGCTACATCAGCAATTTTAACTACAGAACGAAGTGCAGAACGTTGAGAAGCGTTCAAAGCGCGACGTTTTTCATTCGTTTTAACACGTTTGATAGCGGATTTAATGTTTGGCATGGAATTCACCTCCTAGACTAGTCAAGCGTTTCTTTCCAGAAACCTTATCAACACAACTTAAAATATATTATCATGATGGATTCTAAAAAGCAATAGCAGGGCGGTTCTTAATCAATAATTTCAATATTGCATGAAAAGGATATAGATCGCTAACAATATGTTTATTACGTATTGTGAAGGAGCGAAAATAATGAGTTCAATCGATATGCAGCAATATAATGTCCGAACGGATCTCGCATTAGAAGCTGTTGAGATGGCAGTTGAGCTAAGTGGTGATGCGATTACCGGTGTTGAGATGGAAACGGTTGAGGATGATGGGATTAAGATTACTAGACTACATGTTCAGGATCAGGCTGGTTCTGATGCAATTGGGAAAATGATCGGGCATTATGTCACTCTTGAGGTGCCAGAATTACGCAATGGGGATACTACATTACAGGATCGAGTTGCGACATTTATGGCAAAGGAGTTTGAACAGTTTCTCATTCGTTTAAACATTCCAAAAGACGCAAAAATACTTATTGTTGGACTTGGCAATTGGAATGTCACACCTGATGCGCTAGGTCCGGTCGTCGTAGAAAATGTGATGGTGACGCGACACTTCTTTGAATTAATGCCTAGCGATGTTGCACCTGGATATCGACCTGTAAGTGCAGTCTCGCCTGGGGTATTAGGTATTACAGGTATTGAATCCAGTGAAATAGTGAAAGGGATTGTCGATCAATCAAAGCCTGATGTCATTATTGCAATTGATGCTCTCGCTTCTAAATCGATTGAACGAGTAAATACGACGATCCAAATTGCAGATACGGGGATTCATCCTGGTTCAGGGATTGGCAATAAACGAAAAGGTCTTACTTACGAGACGCTGGGCGTTAAGACGATTGCGATAGGGGTGCCAACGGTTCTCTATGCAGCTACTATTGTAAATAACACTATTGATCTAATGCGCAAGCATCTCGCCGAAGAAAATGGGGATAATGATCGCATATTTGGTTTATTGAACAAGATGAGTGAAGTGGAACGGCTAACATTTGTTAAAGAGGTATTAGATCCAATCGGACACAATATGCTTGTAACGCCGAAAGAAATCGACGAATTTATCGAGGATATTGGAAATATTATTGCGAGTGGATTGAATGCCGCTTTGCATGAAGCGATTGATTCTAGTAATGTAGCAGCCTATACACATTAATTCGAAGGAAAGTTAAAAAGTGACTAATGTTGGCTGACAAGCGATATATCAATTAGGTGCGAATAAAAGTTGTAAATGAAAAGCGACCAAAAGCAATAGCTGTATGCTACTGTTTTTGGTCGCTTTTTTGGTTTGCGCATCATTGTGAGAAAGCCACTTAAGTTAAGTTGTATAAATTTATACTAAATGAAAGATTTTGTTCTACTATATTATGTTGTTTCATAGAGTGTTAATAGATTACTAGACAATGTAGTAGAGAGAAAGGGAGACCTATAATGGAAAAAAGATTGACGATTCCGCGCTATGAACAAGACTGGAACGAATGGAATGAAATTTGGAAACATGCAAAGAGATTTATAATATTGGTATTTCTAACAATGCTTGCTGTAGTTGTCATTGGCGCAGGGGCATTACTACGAGTTAATTTAGCAGAAGCGAATACTCAAACGGAATCTGGACTTACTCTTCAAGTGGAAAATCAATATGTACATGCAATGCTAGCTGAGGAGTTACCTATATATGCTTCATATCAACCGACAAAATTATCTTTATTGGATCAACTAGGTCAATGGCTATTAGAACAAATGTCAGGTAGCAGAGTAAGTGATCCTAATATAGCTGCTATTGACGATCATCGATATACTGATCATGGGCTTGACCAACAGCAGATGAATGATCTACTTGACGAATGGAACGAACCTAATAATAGCGGCGACATTGAAGCCATTACACCTATAGAATCAACAGTACAACCAAGTAACACTACTCAGGCGGAAAATGATGACAGTGTAGTGTTTATCTATCATACGCACAATCGTGAGTCGTGGACTAATGAGGTTGAAGAAGGAGAAAGCAATGCTAGCTCTAAATCGAAAAATATAACTTTAGTCGGTGAGCGTTTAGCAAAGCAGCTTGAGGAACGGGGAATGGGCGCAATGGTGTCTAATACCGATTATCCAACTACCATTCCTAATTATGAATGGAGTCACAGCTATAAATATTCGAAAAAGACGGTAAAAGAAGCTATTGCTAGTAATGATAATCTCAAATACTTCTTTGATCTGCATCGCGATTCGCAAGCCCGTAAATATACAACGGTAGATATTGATGGAGTTAGTTATGCCCAAGTATATTTTGTTATCGGGGAACGTAATCCTCATTGGAAAGAAAATGAAGCATTTGCTAAGCAGATGAATGAAAAAATAGAGGAGAAGTATCCAGGTTTATCCCGAGGTATATTAGGGAAAACTGCTGCTACTGGTAACGCGGAGTACAATCAATCTCTTGCCGATCAAAACGTATTGATTGAGGTGGGTGGTGTAGATAATACGCTAGAAGAATCATACCGTACAGCTGACGTGCTTGCTGAAATCATCGCTGAATTATATGAAGAAAGTAAAAAATAGCTGGGATTGACAATGGATTAGAAGGGATGGGTGAACGAGATGTTTCGAGGTAAAGCTTGGAAATGGCTATTAGTAGGAAGTGCTATGACAATTATCATCCTTTATATGTTGGAAATGACTACAACAGGCATCGAGCGTGTATACGGACCTTTAGCTCCATTACAATCGGTTGGGCTGCAACCCAATGAAGCGTATCAAGCTCCAACTACGAATACTGAGCGTTTAGAAACGACCATCATTGATCCTTCACTTTCGCCCATTGATCAAGAGATTGCCGCACTAGAACAAGAAGTAGCTCGCTTGAAGAAGCAAACTTTGGAAAATGAAAAGATGCAGCTGCAATCCCAATTACTCTTGAATGAAGCTTCGCAGCAACCTGCTGTAAACCGTCTAGCCGATACAACTTCGGGCGTACTGCAGAATGCATCGAGTTCTGGGATGCAGTACATCGCCCAACTCTTCAGCAAAGTCATAAATTAGGTAATTCAAAAAGTGGACTTTGATAACGATGATTAGCTTCGGAGTTTATTCGACGTCGAATATGAAGCGAACTTGGAAAGTATAGCATAAGCTTCCGATGTATGTTTCTTGCAGAAACATTGTAGGTCCGCGTGTACCAAACACGTACACTTGCGCTTCCGCCTTTCTCAAGTAGCGCTCCATTTTCTCGATTCTAAAAGCCCACTTTTTGAATTTTTATTGGAAGGGAAGTTCAAACCTTCATTGAAAGTTTCGGGCATTTGGCCGCTTGTGTACTCGTGCCGTACACGTTGCTGGGTACATAGCTTAGTTAGCGGCGAAATTGAATAGAAATCGGTCATATTTCAATCAAGCGATATTCTTCCAGAATATCGCTTGAAAAGTTTTCAGTCTTGTCCATTGATGTACCTTACGCTTACTGTTATAATAGGTTGATTGATTTCATACAAGGAATGTGTGGGGGTTTAGCATGACCGACGTTCGTGAAAGACAGAAGAAAATTAGAAACTTTTCTATTATCGCTCATATTGACCATGGTAAGTCAACATTGGCAGACCGATTATTAGAAATGACGGGTTCGTTAACATCCCGTGAAATGCAAGCTCAGTTTCTCGATAATATGGATTTGGAACGTGAGCGCGGAATCACAATTAAATTACAATCGGTTCGATTATCGTATCGTGCAAAAGATGGAGAAGATTACATTCTTAATCTCATTGATACGCCAGGGCATGTCGATTTTACATATGAGGTTTCACGTAGCTTAGCTGCTTGTGAAGGGGCATTGTTAGTCGTGGATGCGGCACAAGGGATTGAAGCTCAAACTTTGGCCAATGTATATTTGGCATTGGATAATAACCTAGAAATTCTTCCGGTTATTAATAAGATTGATTTACCAAGTGCAGAGCCTGAGCGTGTTAGGCAAGAGGTAGAAGATGTTATCGGGATCGATGGTAGTGAAGCTGTGCTTGCTTCAGCAAAAGCAGGAATCGGAATTATTGAGATTCTTGAGCAAGTTGTTGAGAAAGTACCAGCGCCTAATGGTGATCCTGATCTACCGTTGAGAGCACTAATCTTTGATTCGCATTATGATCCTTATAAAGGTGTCATTGTAAATGTGCGTGTAATGGACGGTGGAATTAAAGCAGGTCAGAAAATTCGCTTTATGGCGACAAAAGCGGAATTTGAAGTGCTCGAGGTTGGCGTATTTTCGCCAAGAGCTACAGTCATTGATGAATTACGTGTCGGCGATGTAGGTTTTGTTGTAGCGGGCGTTAAAAATGTTAAGGATACTCGTGTCGGTGACACAATTACTAATGCAAGTAAACCTGCATTAGAGGCTTTGCCAGGCTATCGTCGGATTAATCCGATGGTATACTGTGGTCTTTATCCGATTGAATCTACAGATTATAATGCACTTCGCGATGCGCTTGAAAAGCTTGAACTTAACGATGCTTCATTGCGCTATGAACCAGAATCTTCAACAGCGCTAGGTTTTGGATTCCGTTGTGGTTTCCTTGGACTATTGCATATGGAGATCATTCAAGAACGTATTGAGCGTGAGTTCAATATCCCGTTAATTACGACGGCGCCGAGTGTTATTTACCAAATCACGTTAACTAACGGTGAGCAGTATAATATTGACAATCCATCTAACTATCCAGAAGTTGGAAAATTAGATCATGTTGAAGAGCCTTATGTTAAAGCGAGTATCATCGTTCCTAATGATTTTGTGGGAACTGTTATGGAACTTTGTCAAAACAAACGCGGTGAGTTTGTTAATATGGAGTATTTGGATGAAAACCGAGTTACGATCATTTACGAAATGCCGTTAGCAGAAATTGTATATGATTTCTTTGATCAATTGAAATCAGGTACGAAAGGCTACGCATCATTTGACTATGAGCTGTCTGGCTATCGTCGCTCTAATCTTGTGAAGATGGATATCATGTTGAACGGAGAACAAGTTGATGCATTGTCTGTCATTGTTCACCGTGATCGTGCCTTCCATCGCGGACGTATCATTTGTGGTAAGCTTAAAGGGCTTATTCCAAGACAAATGTTTGAAGTGCCTATTCAAGCTTCGATCGGAACGAAAATTATTGCTCGTGAGACAGTAAAAGCGATGCGTAAAAACGTTCTTGCAAAATGTTATGGCGGTGACATTAGCCGTAAACGTAAATTGTTAGAGAAGCAAAAAGAAGGTAAAAAACGTATGAAGCAAATCGGTAACGTTGAAGTGCCTCAAGAAGCTTTCATGGCTGTTCTGAAGATCGACGAGGATTAATGGAATAACATACACTTCATTGTAAGATGAAGTAGCTATTGAGGGTTGCCCAATCGTCGTTTCGAGGAGCGATAATGGGCAGCCCTTTTTATATTTTAAGTGAGTGCTTACGAAGCTACTTTTCGTTTTGCAAGAAGTAGTTTATGTAGAGCAACGAAAAGTTTTAGGTGAATGCTTACGAAGCTACTTTTCGTTTTGCAAGAAGTAATTTAAGAAGGTTAACGAAAAGTTTTAGGAGGGTAGCATATGCAACCGATACCAGAAGCGTTATATATTCACATCCCATTTTGTACGAATAAATGTCACTATTGCGACTTTACTTCCTATATATTGAAGGGACAACCAGTTGACGCTTACTTAGATGCGTTGGAGCTTGAGATGCAACGAACAGTGGAAATCTGGAAGCCAGAAACAATCAAAACCGTATTTGTTGGTGGTGGTACACCTACGGTATTAACACCTCCACAGATGGAGAAGTTTCTTGCTTCTGTAAGACGTTGGTTCCCACTTGCTAATGATGTAGAATTTTCGATGGAAGCTAATCCAGGTACAACGGACAAGGATAAGCTACAAGCGATGTTCGATGGTGGAGTCAATCGTCTTAGCTTCGGTGTTCAATCATTTGATAACGAGCTGTTGAAGCGGATTGGACGTATACATGAAGTAGAGGATGTCTATCGTAGCCTAGAAAATGCGAGGGCAATCGGTTTTACGAATATGTCGATTGACTTAATGTTTGGCTTGCCTGGTCAAACTGTGGAATTATTAGAAGATAGTGTGCGTAAAGCGTTAGAGCTTGATTTGCCGCATTATTCACTTTATAGTTTGAAAATAGAAGAAAATACATTGTTCCACAAGCTTTATGAAAGTAATCAACTCGTACTTCCTCATGAAGATGATGAGTTTCAGATGTTTCTACTATTGATGGAGCGGATCAAAGAACGTGGCTATAAGCATTATGAAATTAGTAATTTCGCTAAGCCTGGTTTTGAGAGTAAGCATAATTCTACCTACTGGCGGAATGAGCCTTACTATGGGCTAGGTACTGGTGCACACGGCTATGTCAACCGAGAACGTCATGTTAATATTAAAGGCGTACAGCCTTACATTGAAGCATGCAAAACGAAGCTACCTCGTCTAGATCAATTTGAAGTATCTGAGCAAGAAGCGATGGAAGACTTTATGATGGTTGGCTTAAGACTGGCTGATGGCGTGAAATCCTCCGTTTTCCATGCACAATTCCCTAATGAGACACTAGAACATCATTTTGGAACGATAATCAAGGATCAGATGGAAAAAGGGCTGTTAGAACGTGTAGAAATACAAGACGATGCGATCTATCGATTGACGGATAAAGGGTTGCTGCTGGGTAATGAAGTGTTTGCTGCATTTCTTGAAGATCGGGAATAAAATAGTGAATAAATAGGATTGCATAATCTTCCGAAATGATGTATATTCATTCATATTGACTGTATAATTATGAATGAGTATTTTTTCGGAGGTGAAGGCAGCAATGCAAACACTACATGTATTATGTAGAAATGCGACATCGAATGATGTTGATTCTTTGTATCAATTAATTCAGGGTTACGCTGAGAAAGGAATTATGCTGCCTCGTTCGAAGGAAGCACTAATTCGTAGTATAGATACGTTCGTTATTGCTGAAGTAGACGGACAATTTGTTGGATGCGGAGCATTAACAAGACTTGGCGAGGACTTAGTAGAAATTCGTTCATTAGGTATGACCGAAGGCTATAAAGGATATGGCATCGGCGGAAAAATTGTCGACAGTCTCATTGAAAATGCGCAAGCTCAAGGCATTAGCAAAATTATGGCCTTAACATATGCAGTATCTTTCTTTTTGAGAAATGATTTTCATGTTGTTGAGAAAGAGATTTTTCCTGAGAAAGTTTGGACAGATTGTATGAACTGTCCAAAGCTTCACGCATGCGATGAAATCGCAGTCATGAAAAAAATACTATAAAATATTAAGATAAATGCCAAATCGACTTGACAATAATCAGACCGATTTGGTATTTTTGTATTAACGATTAGCACTCGGAGTTGATGAGTGCTAACGAAATGGTTTATAATAGATTTATCAGCCTAGTGAATGGAGGAATGTGAAGTGCTAACAGAACGACAAAGGTTGATTTTAAAAGCGATAGTGGATGACTATATCCGATCTGCTGAACCGGTCGGATCAAGAAGCATTTCCAAGCGCGATGATATTGGTTACAGTCCAGCTACCATTCGTAATGAAATGGCGGATCTTGAGGAACTTGGATTTCTGGAACAACCTCATACATCTGCAGGCCGTATTCCTTCAACAAGAGGTTACCGTTATTATGTAGATCATCTGATTAATAAAACTGAGACTTCGGAAATTGATCATTCCGTCATTCGCTCTTTTGTAACTGATGAGATGAATCGTATGGAACAAGTTATTCAGCATGCAGCACTTGTATTGTCTAATTTAACGAATTACACATCGATTTTACTTGGACCTGAATTATTTACTAATTCATTACAGCATTTTGGTTTAATACCATTAACCGATACGTCCGCAGTCGCGATTATAGTGACGAATACGGGGCATGTTGAAAATCGTACGATCCAATTGCCTCAAGGGTTATCGATGGACCAGCTACAGCAGGTTACTAATATTTTGAATGCTAAGCTTGCAGGAGTGCCGCTATTCCATTTGAAAGCGAAACTTTATGCTGAAGTAGGTCAGGAATTAGAACGTTATGTAGGCCATTTTGAAGGCTTACTTAATGTCATCGATGATGCATTGAAACAAGGGGACGAGCATCGCGTATTTATGAGTGGTGCAACGAATATGCTAATCCAGCCTGAGTTCAAGGATGTTGATAAGGTTAAGACGATTCTGGATATGCTAGAGGAGACACCTACAGTCATGAAGCTGTTTTCTGCATCTCCACAAGGAATACAAGTTCGCATTGGATCTGAAAATGATCATATAGCCATTACAGATTGTAGTTTAATTACGGCAACTTATGCGCTAGACGGAAATGTGCTTGGAACGATTGGAATTCTTGGCCCAACAAGAATGGAATATGAAAAAGTAATTCGTTACTTAGATCTCATTTCCAAAGATGTGGGTACAGCAATGAGTCGTTGGTATAAATAAGTAGGTCCGAACTAATTCAAGGAGGTGATAGGGTGAGTACGAATGAGCAAACAAAAGAATTCGTTGATACTGCTGCTGAGCAGATCGATTCAGATATGAATCATGATGAAGTAAATGAGACTACCCAATATGCTGCTGAAGAGCCGCAAATTAATGAGGTGACTGAGGCAGATTCGCAAACAGCTGAATTGCTAGCGCAATTGGATGAAGCAGGGCAAAAATTACTTCGAGTTCAAGCAGACTATGATAATTTCCGTCGTAGAACTCAAAAGGAAAAAGAAGAGCTTGCGAAATATGCATCATCTAAATTAGTCGAAAATTTACTTCCAACTGTTGATAATTTTGATCGAGCTATTACAGCTTCTGCTGCTAATCAAGACTATGAAGCTTTGGCAAAAGGCGTAGACATGATTTTCCGCCAACTGATGACGATAATGGAAGCTGAAGGCTTAGTAACGATGGAAACGGTTGGTCAACCATTCAATCCTGAATATCATCAAGCAGTTATGACTGTAGAGACTGATGAATATGAAGAGGGAATTATCGTTGAAGAGCTTCAAAAAGGATTTATGATTAAGGACAAGGTAATAAGACCAGCAATGGTAAAAGTAAGCGGGTAAGGTAGTTCAAAAAGCGGACTTTGATAACGATGATTAGGCTAATGTAGGTTAGTCGCGTCGAATATGAAGTTAATTTGGAAAGTACGGTTCGCATGTACCAATTACGTACACTTGCGCTTCCGCCTTTCGAAAATTAACTCCATCTTCTCGGTTCTGAAAGCCCGATTTTTGAACCTTTATTTTAAGGGAAGTTCAAAAAGCAGACTTTGAACCTCTATTGGAAGCTTTGAATAATTGACCGCTTGTGTACTCATGCCGTACACGGTGCTGGGTTTCGTTTCAACGTAGTTTTTTGAACCTCTATTTGAAATAAAGTGCTTCAAGAAATATACAAAAAAAAATTAGATTATGCTTTCGAAGTAACTTTTTATTAAAGAAAGTATCTCGAGAAGCGCCAAAAAAGTTTTAGGAGGAATTTAAAATGAGTAAAGTTATTGGTATTGACTTAGGTACAACAAACTCTTGCGTTGCGGTTATGGAAGGCGGAGAAGCGGTAGTAATTCCAAACCCAGAAGGTAGTCGTACGACTGCATCTGTTGTAGGATTCAAAAAAGATGGTGAGCGTATTGTAGGTGAAACTGCAAAACGTCAAGCGATTACTAACCCTGATCGTACAATTATGTCTATTAAGCGTCATATGGGTAGTAACCATAAAGAAACAATTGATGAAAAAGAATATTCTCCTCAAGAAATTTCTGCAATCATTTTGCAAAAGCTTAAATCTGATGCAGAAGCTTATCTTGGACAGACTGTAACTCAAGCAGTAATTACAGTTCCTGCTTACTTTAATGATAGCCAACGTCAAGCTACAAAAGATGCTGGTAAAATTGCTGGCCTTGAAGTACTACGTATCGTTAACGAGCCTACTGCAGCAGCACTTGCATACGGTATGGAAAAATCAGAAGATCAAACGATTCTTGTATATGATCTAGGTGGCGGTACGTTTGACGTATCTATTCTTGAACTAGGCGATGGTTTCTTCGAAGTTAAAGCGACAAGCGGTGACAACATGCTTGGCGGTGACGACTTTGACCAAGTAGTTATTGATTATATTGTTTCTGAATTCAAAAAAGAACAAGGTGTAGACCTTTCTAAAGATAAATCAGCTGTGCAACGTCTAAAGGATGCTGCTGAAAAAGCGAAAAAAGAACTTTCAGGTGTACTTACAACGACGATTTCTCTACCGTTTATTACGATGGTAGATAGCGTTCCTCAGCATTTAGAGTTGAACTTAACTCGTGCGAAATTCGAAGAAATTACTGCTGCACTTGTTGAACGTACAATGGTACCAGCTCGTCAAGCATTGAAAGATGCTGGTTTGTCTACAAGTGAAATCGACCGTGTTGTACTAGTTGGTGGATCTACTCGTATTCCAGCTGTACAAGACGCAGTTAAAAAACTTATCGGTAAAGATCCTCATAAAGGCGTTAACCCGGATGAAGTTGTTGCACTTGGTGCTGCTGTTCAAGCTGGTGTATTAACTGGTGAAGTGAAAGATGTTGTACTTCTAGACGTAACTCCATTATCTCTTGGTATTGAAACAGCTGGTGGTGTGTTTACTAAAATGATCGATCGTAATACGACGATTCCAACTAGTAAATCTCAAGTTTATTCCACATATGCTGATAACCAACCAGGTGTAGAAATCCATGTTCTACAAGGTGAGCGTTCAATGGCAACAGGTAACAAAACATTAGGTCGTTTCCAATTGAGTGATATTCCTCCAGCACCACGTGGAGTACCACAAATCGAAGTTACATTTGACATCGACGCGAACGGTATTGTTAATGTTTCTGCACTTGATAAAGGTACAGGTAAGAGCCAAAACATTACAATTACATCTTCTGGCGGTTTAAGCGACGCTGACGTTGAAGCGATGATGAAAGAAGCAGAACTTCATGCTGAAGAAGATAATAAACGTAAAGAACTAGTTGAAGCGAAAAATAGCGCGGACCAACTTGTATACCAAACAGAGAAAACATTAAAAGATCTTGAAGGTAAAGTTGACGAAGCTGAAGTAGCTCAAGCGAACGAAGCAAAAGAAAAAGTTGTAGCAGCTCTTGCTACTGACGAGCTTGAAGCGATCAAATCAGCTACTGATGCATTGATGGAAATCGTGCAACAATTGTCTACAAAGCTTTACGAACAAGCAGCGCAAGCTGAAGGTCAAGGCGAACCAGCACAAGAAGAAGGTTCCGCAAAAGGTAAAGATAATGTTGTTGATGCTGAATATGAAGTGGTAGATGACAACAAGTAATACGTAATGGGTGAGAGGTCGAGGTGGGCTAACCCTGCCTTCGACCTCTCTCTGCTTGTTACCTGTGAACACGATGATTATGCGAACAGATAACAATATTGCACTTATATTAATAGATTAGTACGGAGGTGAGATCAGTTGGCAAACAAGCGTGATTATTATGAAGTGCTGGGAGTTGGTAAAGATTCCTCGGCAGAAGATATGAAGAAGGCGTATCGTAAATTAGCACGTCAATATCATCCGGACGTTAATAAAGAAGCGGATGCTGAAACGAAGTTCAAAGAAGTGAAAGAAGCTTATGATGTACTAAGTGATGAAGGCAAACGTGATACGTATGATCGTTATGGTCATGTTGATCCTAACCAAGGCATGGGAGGCGCAGGTGGCGCTGACTTCGGAGGCGGTTTTGGAGATATATTTGATATGTTCTTTGGTGGCGGAGGTAGACAGCGTGATCCTAACGCCCCACAACGTGGTAATGACTTGCAATATACGATGACTATTGAATTTAAGGAAGCTGTATTTGGTAAGGAAACTGAAATTACAATTCCACGCACAGAAAATTGTGACCCATGTCATGGTTCGGGTGCGAAGCCAGGGACATCACCGAAAACATGTTCGACATGTCATGGTTCTGGACAACAAGAAGTGGTTCAGAATACACCATTTGGTCGTATTGCTAATCGTCGTGTATGTCAAACTTGTCGTGGAACTGGTAAAATTATTCCAGAGAAATGTACAACTTGCCAAGGCGAAGGTCGTGTGAAGAAACAACGTCGTATTAAAGTTAATATTCCTGCAGGTGTTGATGAAGGTTCTCAAATTCGCATTAGTGGCGAAGGTGAGGGCGGTTCAAAAGGCGGCCCAGCAGGTGATCTATATATCGTTCTGCGTGTGAAGAGTCATGAATTCTTTGATCGTGAAGGCGATGATATCTATTGTGAAGTGCCGATTAACTTCGTGCAAGCTGCATTGGGTGCTGAGATCGAAATTCCGACATTGAATGAACGAGTTAAGTTGAAAATTCCAGCAGGCACGCAAACAGGCACATACTTCCGCCTAAAAGGGAAAGGTGTACCTAAGCTTCGCGGAATAGGTGCTGGTGACCAGCATGTGAAGGTTACTGTTGTCACGCCAACTAAGCTATCAGATGAACAGAAGGAATTGCTTCGCCAATTCGGTGGTTCTAGCGAACCAGCTACCGTGACTGAAGAACATCACGAATCGATTTTCGATAAAATGAAAAAAGCATTTCGTGGAGAGTAATCAATCCAAATAAGGGAGAGGATTCTGTACCTATACGTAGGTAGAGGTCCTCTTTTTGCTTTCTACGTTAATCTGACTACACAGTAAAGATGAATAGAACGTCATATCATGCTCATACTATAGTCGAACAGAAAATTTACTTCAGGTTCACTTAATTAAGATGAGAAGTTTGCTCGTCGATTATGGGAGGGCATCGTATGTATGACGAAAAAAATGAAATGAAAAAAGTTAATTTCGGAGATTTGCCTGTTAATTGGGATGAAGAAGAGTTTGCAGAAGAATTGACAGTGGACGATCAAGAGGATAGCCGTTCATTAGATGTGAACAGAAATAGGGTTAGTGTAATAGTGCAAAGATCTAATAAGAAATTGTAACATAACAAGCTACAAATGGTGTTTGTGTTAGTATTATCCCCTTATGGTAGACGGTGAGAATAAAGTTCGGATAAGATGGACTTAACACTGTTAACTATAGGGGGATTTTTTATGGATAAGAAGAATGTGATCATTGTATTATTAGTTTTGAATCTAATAGTAATGTTGTATTTCGGTAATTCCCTCGGAAAGAAAATCGGCAATTACCAAACGCAAACTAGTGCAGACATGAACTCTATGCAAAATAATATGATGTCATTAGAAAACAGAATTATTAACGGTGTAGGTAACGAGCTAAGGGCTCAGACAGATAAGATTTCCCAGGTTGACTATACTTTGCTGGATGTTGATCCCGTGCAGAAAAAGGCACAGATCGAGTTAAAGGTCACTTTAAAAGAGGTGGCGCCATTAGCCGAAATCTCAATCACTTATAGTGCCCAAGATGATGATCAGCCGAAGGATGCTACTCTAGTTGGGCAAAGCGGGTTGAGTTACGGGACTACGCTAGAGATGTCACTTGATCATAATTACCGATTTGATGTATGGGAGCAAAGCGCTGTAACAGGGCAAAAGAAATTGAATGTTTCCGAGCAACTACTTCCGCTCTATGATGATATTTATGTAAACCGTGTTTCCATGAACGGTAGCGGGACTGAAACTTCACAGGATCGGCTGAATATAGACTTCGCATTTTCCATCAAGGATTTGGGCTTTACAGGAATGGAAATGGAGCAGGTACTCATTCAAGTGTGGAAAGGTAACGAGCGGTATGATGAGGTCGATGTGACGCAGCAAGTAGAACAGCGGGCAGGCAATTATACTCAAATAGAAAATAAATATAAGATTGCACTTGCATCTGGGCAAATTGATCAATCCGTCACTTTGGAGCAATTCGCGATCGACAATGGACTTGAACCTGAACAGGGCAAACAAGACGACAACTCGCAATACTCATTTAAGCATAACATTGTGTTTAGAGAGGACTACCCGGAATTAAAATTAGATATGGAATCTGCTACACAACTAAGCTTCAAATTGATCGTCAAGTTTAAGGATGGTTATATTTATACTTATTGAACTCGGCACAACGATACAAACAAATCAGGCAGTGACAAAGTCATTTTTCCTCAACGACGTTGTCACTGCCTTAATTAATTTATCGAATTATCTAAAGTGACGATAATCATTCTCAAGGTCAATCGAAAAAGATAAGTAACTCTTTCAATATTTCTAGCAAGACTTTGTCAAGAGCATCTAGCTGTTGTACAATAGAGAATAGGCTTGCTGTAATTTGCCGTAAAAAGATGGAGGTTTACATAATGAAATGGTATGAACTTACGATTGCAACAACTGAGGTTGCAACTGAAATGATATCGAATTTTTTACATGAGCATGGTGCGGGCGGCGTTTCGATCGAAGAGTCTGAAAATATGAATAAACCTCGTGATACGAAGTACGGTGAGTGGTATGATCGTGCGCTTAATGATATTCCTGAAGGTGTAGCGATTATTAAAGGCTACTATACAGAAGAAATCGATATGGATCAGCTTATTGCAGACATAACTCCTCGTGTGGAGGAACTTAGAGAATTTGGCATCGATCCTGGTAATGTCGAGTATAGCTACGTGGAAGTTGATGATGAGGATTGGGCTAATGCGTGGAAGGAATATTTCCACCCGATTAAAATTACAGATCGAATCACGATCAAGCCAACCTGGGAGCAGTATGAGGCTTCCGAAAATGAACTAATTATCGAGCTTGATCCAGGAATGGCCTTTGGAACGGGTACACATCCGACAACATCACTTTGCTTGAAAACACTTGAAGCCGTCATTAAAGGTGGAGAGGAAATGATTGATGTAGGAACGGGTTCAGGAGTGCTAGCTATTGGAGCGTTGAAGTTAGGTGTGAAAAATGTGCTAGCTCTAGACCTTGATCCAGTTGCCGTATCAAGTGCGATCGAAAATATTAGCTTGAACAATTTATCCGATCGTGCAGAGGTGAAGCTTAGTGATCTGCTAGGCGTACTTGAAAGTAAGGATAATACCGATGAATTAACAGTGAAACTACCGGTTGATCTTGTTGTAGCGAATATATTGGCAGAGATTATTATGTTATTTGTTGATGATGTATTTGCAGCGTTGAAACCGGGGGGAACTTATATTGCATCTGGTATTTGGAAAAACAAAGAAGAATTAGTGGAACAAGGATTAATTGCAGCAGGGTTTGAAATTGCCGACAAACATCGTGATGAGGATTGGCTTGCTTTCGTTGCTCGTAAGCCACAGGTGAACTAATGAGTTTTAGTAATTTTCCGTTTGACGAACTTCCGTTTATTATATTAGTTTTACTTATTGCATTTACTGTACATGAATTTGCTCATGCTTATAGTGCTTATAAATTTGGTGATGACACGGCTTATCGTGAAGGGCGTGTCTCACTAAATCCGATGGTGCATCTGGATTGGTTAGGCTTCATCTTAATTATCGTAGCTGGCTTTGGTTGGGCGAAGCCAGTTCCTGTTAGAGCTAGTCGTTTCAAAAACCCTCGTACCATGAGTGTTATTGTGTCACTAGTCGGGCCATTGAGTAACTTAATATTAGGTATTATTTCGATTATTGTTTATGTTGTTTTTATAAAAACTGGATGGTTATTTGCTGGATCTGAAGGCGTTACGAATGCACTTACTTTGTTTTTTGAATTAATGATTCGATATAACTTCTTGTTATTCGTATTTAACTTAATTCCGTTGCCACCACTTGATGGCTACCGTATCGTATCGGAATTCCTTCCTTTACGTACGCGCTTCAAGTTGGAACAGAATGCTCATTGGGGTTCAATAATATTTTTATTAATGGTATTTATTCCACCGTTGAGAGCAGTTACTATTAGCCCTGTATTACAGCTTGGTCAGAACATGAGTGTTAATATATTTACTTTCTTTATGTCAATTTTTTAGAATGAATTGGAAATAAGTATTTGAGAGATTAGGTTAGTTATATTGATTAAAGGATGAATGAAATGCAAAGATATTTTGTAAGTAAAGAGCAGTTCGTGGATAATGGCATTATCATTCAAGATGAAGATGCTCATCATATCATTCGTGTCATGCGGATGAAGGAAGGCGATCAAGTTATTGTAAGCGACGGACAGGAGCGAACGGTTCTAGCGGAAATTACAGAGCTTGAGGCAAAGCAGGTTCAGCTTACGATTGTGGAGCAATTGCCACTTGATGCAGAGGCGAAGTGGAGAGTTTCGATAGCACAAGGACTGCCGAAGGGTGACAAAATGGAACTTATTGTTCAGAAATGTACAGAAATAGGCGCATCTTCGTTTATTCCATTTGAATCTGAACGAGTCATTGTGCAATATGATCGTAAGAAAGAAGCGAAACGACTTGAACGCTGGAGCAAAATTGCCAAAGAGGCAGCTGAGCAAGCGCATCGAAATAGCGTTCCGACGATTGTCGAGCCATTGAGCTGGAAGCAACTACTTAATAGTTTTGATTTATACGATCTTGTTCTATTCTGCTATGAAAAAGTAGATGGAGATGGTCAAGGTATTCATCTAAGAAATGTACTGCTACCATTTAAAGAGCAATGTATAGCCGATGGTATTAGTTCTCCGAATGTATTGCTTATTGCTGGTCCAGAAGGTGGATTTGCCCAGCGAGAGGCTAGTCAAGCTGAAAGTGCAGGAGCTAAGCTAGTAGGGTTAGGGAAAAGAATATTGCGTGCTGAAACCGCGGGAATAGTTGGACTATCCTGCGTACTATATGAATCAGGTGAGATGGGGGGCATGTGACCTTATGTCAACGGTCGCATTTTATACGCTAGGCTGTAAAGTAAACTTTTACGATACAGAGGCAATTTGGCAAGTTTTTAAGGACAATAACTATGAGCAGGTTGATTTTGAATCAACCGCTGATGTATATCTGATTAATACTTGTACTGTAACGAATACTGGTGACAAAAAAAGTCGTCAAATTATTCGTCGTGCAGTTCGTCGTAATCCTGATGCAATTATTGCTGTAACAGGTTGCTATGCTCAAACTTCTCCAGCGGAAATTATGGCGATCGAAGGCGTCGATCTTGTTATTGGTACACAAGATCGCGAAAAAATAATGACGTATGTGAAGCAAATTCAAGAAGAGCGCCAGCCAGTTAATGCTGTCCGCAATATTATGAAAACTCGTCATTTTGAGGAGCTTGACGTGCCGAACTTTACGGAACGCACACGAGCATTTCTGAAAATACAAGAAGGCTGTAATAACTTCTGCACATTCTGCATTATTCCATGGTCACGTGGCTTGTCTCGTTCTCGTGAGGCCGGGACGGTTATCGAACAAGCGAAGCAATTAGTCGCTTTTGGTTATAAGGAAATCGTACTGACTGGCATCCATACTGGTGGGTACGGGGATGATATGGAAGATTACAATCTAACACGTCTACTATGGGATTTGGATAAAGTAGAAGGTTTGGAACGTATTCGTATTAGCTCCATTGAAGCTAGTCAGATTGACGATGAGATGATTGAAGTATTGAACAAATCAACAAAAATGTGCCGGCATCTACATATTCCACTTCAAGCGGGTGAGAATAGTGTCTTAAAGCGAATGCGTCGTAAATATACAACGGAGCAATTTGCAGAGAAAGTGAGACGGTTGAAAGAAGCGATGCCTGGCGTTGCGATTACAACAGATATTATTGTTGGCTTCCCAGGTGAAACGGATGAGTCATTTGAAGAGGGCTATCGCTTTATGGAAGAGCTAGGTTTTTCCGAGATGCATGTATTCCCATATTCTAAGCGTACAGGAACTCCTGCTGCACGTATGACTGATCAGGTTGATGAAGAAGTGAAAAATGAGCGTGTCCATCGTCTCATTGAACTATCAGAAGAGATGCAATTGAAATATGCGCAGAAGTTCGTGGGAGAACTGTTAGACGTTATCCCTGAACGTCAGCATAAAGGCCATGAAGGTAGCGGTCTAATTAGCGGTCATTCTGATAACTATATTACTGTCGTATTTGAAGGATCAGAAGAACTTATCGGTCAAATTTGCCGCGTGAAAATTACCGAAGCAGGCGTGAACGAATGTAAAGGTCAGCTTGTTCGTGTGATGGATAGCTATTCTAATGTAATAGATACACAAAGCATTGCAGCACAAGGCTAACTTAGAGGGCTACAATGATTTGAACAATATAGATTAAGGATTTCTTATGGACTTCTTGAAGAGAAGGAATAAGGAATCCTTTCTTCTCTTTGTAGAGGTTGTTCAAAAGGGCGGACTTTCAGAACCGAGAAGATGGAGCGCTACTTGAGAAAGGCGGAAGCGCAAGTGTACATGATTACGTACACGCGGACCTACAATGTTTCTGCAAGAAACATACATCGGAAGCTTATGCCGTACTTTCCAAGTTCGCTTCATATTCGATGTCGAGTATGCTACGTTAGCTCACTCATCGTTATCAAAGTCCGTCTAGTCGAGGCGTTTGAACCATTTTAGATAGCATATCGGTAATGCGATGAATGAACAGATGATGTTGAATAACGTTTGTGCATGTGCGATCGCTGTTGCTATAGAGGTTGTCGTCCACATTACGGCAGTTGCAAGTATGTCGATAAATGGGAAGAATAGTAATGCTCCTCCTATATTAAGAACGAGATGCGCTATAGCGACGTATCGTCCCCCTTTTGAACCGCCAAGTGAGGCGATGATCGCAGTTACACATGTACCTATATTACAACCTAGAACGATTGCAATACTTAGATCTAGCGGGAGTACACCAAGTGCGGCAATCCCCATAATCATACCGATGACAGCTGCTCCACTATGGATAAGTGCTGTTAGTACTGCGCCCGATAGTATGCCCCACCAAAGGGTAGTCTGCGCTTGTGCTAGAAACCAATGAAATAATTCTGAGCTTTGAATAACAGGTCCAATTCCTTGCATAACGGTTAATCCAAGCAGTAGCGTACCAAACCCGAATAATACAATGGAAAGTGATCGAATCAATTCGCTGCCTTTCCATTGATATAGTGAAGGTATAATGCGATACTCGACAAGTAGAACTGTGATCCCCCAAAGAATAAGTGCACCAATCATTAACGGTTTGGCAAGGTGATGAATATTTAGTCCTATTAACTCAGTCGTTAGGCATGTCCCGATATTAGTGCCGAGAATAATGCCTAAAGTGCGTGAGAAGGGGAGTAAGCGGCTATTAACGAAGCCAATTGATAATACCGTTACGGCAGTGCTACTTTGTAAGAAGGCGCTACTTGCAGTACCTAGCATAAGACCATGGAGTGGAGTGCGAGTAGAACGCTCTAATAGGCGTAGAAAAGTAGGTCCACCTAAGCGGAATAATGCTAATTCCATTAATTTCATCCCACACATAAAGATTGAAAAGCCTAAAATACTATGAAAGATTATTGCGCTTATCATGTCCCGTTTCCTTTCACTAACATATTGTCATTGATTTAACGTATGCGAAAAAGTAGACAAGCATGACAAGGTTAAGATAAAAGCAAAATGCAACATTAATAACAATTTGTAAACACGAGAGGAACATATACAATGGCAAATGCAATTGTGAAATTAATAAAAGCACGTAAAAAGAGAATAGAAGAAGCTCATCCTTGGGTATATGCAAGTGAAATTGAACAAGTAGATCAGGAAGGTCTTGAACCTGGTAGCTTGGTAGATGTCGTTGCCCATAATGGGAAATATTTGGCGACAGGATATTGGAACCCTGCTTCACAAATTACAGTACGTATCGTTTCCTATGAATCTATTGAGACAATGGATCAAGCCTTTTTTGTAGAACGATTAATTCGTTGTAAAGTACACCGTGCTCGTTTTGTGAAGGATCAAGATTGTCGGTTAGTATATGGCGAGGCTGATTTCTTACCAGGTCTTATCGTCGACCGTTTTGAAAATGTATTAGTATTACAAATTTTGTCTTTAGGTATGGAAAAGCATAAGGAAGCACTGATCGCAGCTCTGATCGAAGTGTTTCAACCAAAAGGTATTTACGAGCGTAGCGATGTAAGTGTTCGTAAGCTTGAAGGATTAGAAGAACGTACAGGTGTTATTTATGGTGAATGTCCTTCGATTGTTGAAATTAGTGAAAATGGTTTATTGATGGAAGTCGATATCGTTCAAGGTCAGAAAACCGGCTATTTCTTCGATCAACGTGAAAATCGTGCATCACTTGAGCCGTTAATGAAAGGCTGGGGAGAGCGTAGTGGAATTGCGCTATCTACACTTGAAGATGGTCGTACTGCACCAGTTAATCGCAATGGAAAAGAAGTTACATTCCCTTATTGGGATGGTGCAACCGTATTAGAATGCTTTGCGCATACAGGAAGCTTCACATTGCATGCTTGCAAATATGGTGCCAAACAAGTCACTTGCTTAGATGTATCCGCACATGCGATTGATACGGCAAAGCGTAATGTGGAACGTAATGGTTTTACAGATCGTGTAGAATTCGTAGTTGCCGATGCATTTGAATATTTACGTACACAAGTTAAAGGGTTAGATGATCGCAAACAGCGTGCTAACGGCGGTGTTGATACATCTAAAAAGCTGGAAAATGAAGGACGTTCATGGGATGTAGTTATTCTTGATCCGCCAGCATTTGCAAAAACTCGTTCTGCAGTCGAAGGAGCGAAGCGTGGCTACAAAGATATTAACCTACAAGGACTTAAGCTTGTGAATGAAGGTGGCTATCTTGTAACAGCAAGCTGTTCATACCATATGCGACCTGAATTGTTCCTTGAAGCGATTCAAGAAGCGGCCAAAGATGCTGGTAAAGTACTGCGCCTCGTAGAATGGCGTGCAGCAGGCAAGGATCACCCACAAATTTTAGGCGTAACTGAAAGTCATTACTTAAAGTTCGCAATATTTGAAGTAACTTCAAAACGTAATTAATATAAAGGTTCAAAAAGATGAGATAATGAAACCCAGCAACGTATACGGTACGAGTACACAAGCGGCCACGCCCGAAGCTTCAAATGAAGGTTCAAAAAGTGGGCTTTCAGAATCGAGCAGGTGAAGCGCTACTTGAGAAAGGCGGAAGCGCAAGTGTACATGTTTGGTACACGCGAACCGTACTTTCCAAGTTCGCTTCACCTGCGATGCCGAGTATGCTACGTCAGAATATTCATCGTTATCAAAATCCGCTTTTTGAACTACCTATATAGGAAGGGGGAGAGAGAATGTCTATTAGATTCGTATTAGGCCGTGCCGGAAGCGGTAAAACACATTACTGCCTAGAACAAATAAGAAATGAATTAAAGAGCGACCCACTCGGTTCTCCCCTCATTTTACTTACGCCAGAGCAAGCTTCATTCCAAATGGAATATGAATTAATTGATCAAGGTGAACCTCAAGGGATGCTGCGAGCGCAGGCACTTAGCTTTCGCAGACTTGCGTTTCGAGTGATGCAGGAAACGGGTGGCACTGCGCTTGTTCCGATTACGGAGACGGGTAAGCATATGCTTCTATACAAACTTGTTAATCGCTATGCCTCTGAGCTGCAATTATTCAAAAACAGTGAAGATCAAGCCGGTTTTATTGAGCGACTTGTTAATATGATTACAGAGTGGAAGCGATATGGCGTTTCGGCGGAGCAAGTGCAGCAATTAATTCAGACGGATCGATCAGATTACTCTCAGCTGCTGCAGAAAAAACTTCATGATATGGGTTTGCTTTATGCGCAAATGGAGCAAGAACTTCTGCAAAAGTATGTGGATTCTGAAGATTACTTATCGTTTATGGTTCAAGGATTACCACAGGCTAGTTCGCTCAAGGGATGCCGTGTATGGGTAGATGGCTTTCATGGTCTAACACCAACGGAATATGAAGCGCTTGGCGCGCTAATGGCTAATAGTGCCCATATGACGATCGCATTGACACTTGATCGTGAGTATGGCGTTGATGAACCAATTGATGAATTGAATTTATTCCATCAAACTGCGGAGACTTATCAAAGGATTACGCAATTAGCCGAGCAGTATGGGGTTGAAGTTGAAGAGTCGATCATTCTAGAACCTACTACAGCTTCGAGATTTGGAAATGTTGAGTCACTTGCTTTTCTCGAGAAAAGTTACGGTACTCGTAAAGTGTACCAACTATCGGAAGCGCAGCAGAATGAAGGTTTAGCTATTCAGTTAGCAGCCTCGGCCAATCGACGTACTGAAATTGAAGAGATAGCACGTCAACTATTAATTCAAGTCCATGAACATGGTTATCGTTGGCGCGATATGGCCGTATTAGTACGGAATCTAGAAGGCTATAGTGATTATATTGAACTTGTTTTCCGTCGCTATCAAATTCCATTTTTTATGGATCAGAAGCAGAAAACATTATATCATCCGTTCGTTGAATTTATTTCATCTGCTTTGGAAAGCATCGTTCATGGTTGGCAATATGATGCGATGTTCCGTTGTATTAAGACGGAAATGTTATTTCCACAAGATGAATCGATCCCTCGTGAATGGTTTGATATATTAGAAAATTATGTACTCGCTTCCGGTATTAATGGCTGGAAATGGAATGATACGAACTACTGGAAGGCGTTAGCCACCGTATCACTCGATGAAGAAGAAGAGACGGCTTATCATATATCAGATAAAGCGCAACGTGAATTAGATATTTCAATAGCTGCTAGAGGATGTATTATGCCTCCACTTGAGCAGTTAGCCGAGAAGCTGGCACAAGCAAGTAATGTGCGTCAAATGTGTCAGGCGTTATATGAATTACTTGATTATGCACAAGTCGCACAGCGGTTAGAGCGTTGGAGTGATGCAGAGCATGAACGTGGCAATTTGATGATGGCTCGTACGCATCGCCAGCTTTGGGGTAATGTGATGGGGCTATTAGATGAACTCGTAGAGCTAGCAGGTGACGAACAAGTTTCAACGGAATTATTTTCTGGAATGATTCAAGCTGGATTAGATAGTCTACAGTTAGCATCTATACCGCCAGCAATGGATCAAGTTGTGATTGGCACGATGGAGAGAACTCGTCTATCGAATGTGAAGGCATGCTACATTATCGGAGCATCAGATGGTGTATTGCCGATGAGGATGCAAGAGGATGGCTTATTATCTGAAGCAGACCGTGAGCAATTAGCTACAGATGGACTTGCTATGGCACCTAGTTCTCGCCGTAAATTGCTTGATGAACGCTTCTTGATCTATCAAATATTAACGAGAGCCTCCTCTAAATTATGGATTAGTTATCCGCTAGCAGATGAAGAGGGGAAAAGTATTCTACCTTCAGAAATTATTCGCCAAATGCGTTATCAGTTTCCGATGGTACATGTTCAGCATATTGCAATTGAACCTCATTTGACGATGAGTGAGCAAGACCAACTTGCCTTTCTAGCTCATCCAGATGCGGCAATGACATATCTAATCGTAATGCTGCGTGAATGGAAACAAGGAAAAAAGCTCCCTCAACTATGGTGGGATTTGTATAATTGGTATGCGATACGACCACAATATGCTCCCAAATTAGTAGCGTTGCTTCGTTCGCTACAGTTCCAAAACATTGAATTGCCCCTGCAAATAGAAACGGCTAGAGGGCTATATGGTGCACAAATGCGAATGAGTGTGTCGCGCGTAGAACGCTTCGTCTCATGTCCATTTCAGCATTTTTCGATCTATGGACTACGTCTCAAAGAACGGAAGTTGTATCGGCTAGAAGCACCTGATATGGGGCAATTATTCCATGCTGCGCTCGGTAAACTTGCCAATGAACTCGGTAGTAGCTGGGGTAGAATGTCTCAAGATAAGGTGAAGCAAGAAGTTAGTCTTATCGTTGATCAGCTAGTACCTAGACTGCAATCGCAAATATTATTAAGTAGTGAGCGATTCCGATATATCGCACGTAAATTGAAAGAAATTGTGATGCAAGCTGCGATTATGCTTGGCGAACATGCAGGACGCGCAGAATTTAACCCTGTAGGTACGGAAGTTGATTTTGGACCAAATGGTAGTATGCCTGCCTTGCAAATAAGGCTTGATAACGGCAATGTATTAGAAATTGTCGGTCGCATTGACAGAATAGATGCCGCGCAGAGTGATCAAGGACTTTTGCTGCGTGTATTAGATTATAAATCTAGCAGTCAATCGTTGAAGCTAGATGAAGTCGTTCACGGTTTATCCCTGCAAATGTTAACTTATCTTGATGTATTAATGACGCATGGTGAAGGATGGCTGAAGCAGAAAGTATCACCAGCCGGAGTTCTATATTTCCATGTTCATAATCCACTACTACAAGTAAAAAATAGAATTAGCAGTGATGAAGCAAATGAGCTTATGTTGAAGCGCTATAAGATGAAGGGCTTATTAACTGCTGATACAACCGTGGTACGAATGATGGATAGTGAGTTAGAAACAGGCTATTCGCAAATTCTTCCTGTTGCGGTGAAGAAGGACGATAGCTTCTATAGTAGTGCATCGGTTGTTAGTCATGATCAATGGGATACGTTACGTGGATTTGTGAAAGGGAAGATCAAGAATATTGGACAAGACATTCAAGCTGGCGTCGTTTCTATTGAGCCTTATCAATTAGGAGATCGAACACCTTGTCAATTTTGCGACTATAAAGCAGTATGTCAGTTTGATCCAATGATTGAAGGTAATCATTATCGAAAATTAGCTAAAGCGTCTGAGGATGAGATTTGGCGTGAGTTAGGGGAGTGACTGTAATGAGTGGACAATCATCGGCGAATGCACCTCGCTGGACAGATGAACAGTATGAAGCGATCGTGTCTGATGGATCTAATATATTAGTAGCGGCGGCGGCTGGTTCGGGAAAAACAGCCGTATTAGTGGAACGGATTATTCGAAAAGTCGCTTCCAACACTGACGTCGATCGCTTACTTGTTGCTACGTTTACTCATGCGGCAGCAGCAGAGATGAAAGATCGTCTGAAAATTGCATTGGAGAAGAAACTTGAGGAAGAACCCGATTCAGATCATTTGCGCAAGCAGCTGGCATTGATGGGGAAATCGTCAATTACAACGCTCCATTCCTTTTGTATGGAAGTGATTCGCAAATATTATTCATTGATTGATCTTGATCCCGGCTTTCGGATTGCTAACGAGACGGAAATTGAATTAATTCGTGCTGATGTGATGAATGAGCTATTTGAGCAGCGTTATAGTGATGTGGATGGAGCGGGAGGTGGAGATTTTCTTAGGCTAGTTAATAGCTATGGTGGAGAGAAAGGTGATGATCCACTATTTCAGCTTGTGGAAAGGCTATATCTATTCTCGCGATCGCATCCGTGGCCAGCTCAGTGGCTTAACGATACACTTAAGCCTTATCACATTTCGAGTATCGATGAGCTAGAACAAAGTGTATGGGTGCAGCAAATTACGGATGATGTGCATTTGAAGCTTGAAGGAGCGATAAGTGCTTTCGAGCAAGCACTATCATTAACAAAGCTACCAGCAGGTCCGTATGCGTATGCCTCAACTTTCGAAGCTGATATTGAAGTGATCACAGCATTGCAGCATCAATTGCAACAGCTGCCTTGGCGAGAATGGGCTGATCTATTCGCTAACGTTCAATTTGCAAAATTAGCACCGTTGCGCGGGAAAGATCATGATAAAGATTTGCAAGATCGCGCCAAAAATTATCGTGAGCAAGGGAAAGATACAGTTCAATCGATTGCCAGCGATTACTTTGGAAGAAGCGCAGAGCAATTTCTAGAAGAGTTAACGGAGCTTGCTCCGCTAATGAAAGCATTGGTAGCGCTCATTCATGACTTTAGTTCGACATTTGAAGCGACGAAACGTGCAAAAGGATTGCTTGATTTTGGTGATCTAGAGCATTATAGCTTAGCTATTTTATTAGATAAAGCGTCAACTTCAGAACGTCTCATTCCATCAGAAGCGGCAAAGGATTATCAGCAGCAATTTGATGAGATATTGTTGGACGAATATCAAGATACGAATATGGTACAGGAAACCATTGTACGATTAATTGCTAATCAGCATATAGGAAATCGCTTTATGGTTGGCGATGTGAAGCAAAGTATATATCGTTTTCGCTTGGCAGAGCCTAAGTTGTTTCTAGAGAAATATAAGAAGTATAGCTCGGAATCAGCCTCTACTACTGAGGGTGGAAAACGTATTGATCTTGCTCGTAATTTCCGTAGTCGCTCACAAGTTGTTGATGCAGTTAACGAAGTATTTCGAGCGATAATGAAAGAAAAAGTAGCTGAGATGGAATATGATCATCGTGCAGAGCTTGTGCACGGTGCTACTTATTATGAAGCTCCAATATCAATGGAGCAATGCAAAGTTCAGCTTACAATCATTGATCGTGGAGAGCGTGTTGCCGAGGAACAATCGAGTGAGCAAGATGAGCAATCGGATAGCTCTACTGCTGAGCAGGTAGAAGAATTGAATGTTGCACAACTAGAAGCACGCTATATCGCGCAACAATTATTAGCGCTGCGTGAACAACAAAGTAAGGTTTTCGATAGTAAATTAGCATCATATCGTCCTATGAAATGGCGCGATACCGTGATACTATTGCGTGCCACTTCAGCATGGGCGCCCGTCTTTCTTGAAGAGCTACAATTAGCAGGGATACCTGCCTACTCTAGTATTGGAAGTGGCTATTTCGAAGCGATTGAAGTACAGACGATGTTATCTTGCTTGCAAGTTATTGATAATCCCTATCAAGATATACCACTAGCAGCAACTTTACGTTCACCGTTATTCAGTCTAACTGCTGAACAATTATCGCAAATTCGAATTCTTTCCATGGAACGGAATTTCTACGATGCGATTATATATGCAGCTGGAAGTGATAACTATGAACTAGAAGGTCGTCAGAAGTTGTCTTTCTTCTTACATAAGCTTGAGCAATGGCGTAATCGTGCACGCGAGGGCTCGCTATCTGATCTGCTTTGGTTGATCTATGAAGAAACAGGTTACTATGATTTTGTAGGCGGTCTTCCAGCCGGAGTGCAACGGCAAGCGAATTTACGAGCACTACATGACAGAGCACGCCAATATGAGGCTACTTCATTCCGAGGGCTGTTCCGTTTCTTGAAATTCATTGAGCGGATGCGTGCGAATGGTAATGATCTTGGTACTGCACTGGCAATTGGTGAACAAGAAGATGTTGTAAAGATTATGACGACACATGCAAGCAAAGGACTGGAATTTCCGATTGTGTTCGTTGCAGGTCTAGGTAAAAAATTCAATGAACAAGATTTGAATGCTTCATTTCTCTACCATAAGGAATTAGGCTTCGGTCCGAAATATGTTGATTCTACAATGCGCATTAGCTATCCATCATTGCCCTATTATGCGATTCGACGTTCAATGAAAATGGAATTGTTAGCTGAAGAAATGCGCATATTGTATGTGGCTTTGACGAGACCGAAAGAAAAGTTGTACTTGCTTGGGACAAGTGGTAGATTACCGAAGCAACTACCGAAATGGAGCTCATCACTAGCTACTGACGGCACATTACAACAATCTAGTATTGCTGCCGCATCTTGCTACTTAGATTGGATTGCACCGCTAGTTGCATCAGAATTGCAATTATCCGCAGACGAGCCAATGAAAGGGTCAGTCGTTAGTCCTCTAGACTGGATCGTATCTATTGTGGGTGCTGAGTCACTTATAATAATGGACGATGCTCAAGCTGAGACAACTTCAGATGATGAGCTTGTAAGAACAGAGAGAATGACTGCCCTGCAAGTGTTAGCTCAGTTAGATGATGTTGTTGAAGATCAGCAATTGCGTGCTCAGTTGGATCGAGAATATGCTTATATCGGGGCGACGACGATTGGCTCGAAGGCATCGATCACAGAGATGAAGCGACTTCAGGCTGCCTTTGCAGAGCAAGCGGAAACGTTCTATGAAGCAGGTAACGGTATAGTTAAAGATGGAACTAGTAATGAAGATGGTGCCGGAGAACATACTGGGGCTACTATAGCAAAAGAGTATACACTACATCTTGAACGACCATCTTTTATGGAAGCCAAAAAGATTACAGCTACAGAAAAAGGTTCAATCAATCATTTGATGATGCAGCATATTCCGTTGACATTGAATATAGATGAACAAGTAATTAAGCAAAGTATAGAGCGAATGTTACATTTGAAAATTATTACGATGACCCAAGCTCAAGTTATTAACATAAAGGCAATTGCAGAGCTATTTCAAACTGAGCTAGGTCATCGTATGCAGCATGCTACTTGGCTGAAACGAGAGCTTCCATTCAGCTTTATGTTGCCTGCACACGAAGTTCATCGTAATATGGATGTAACGATAGTTAACGAAAAAGTATTTATCCAAGGTATTATTGACTGTATATTTGAAGATGAACGTGGTCTAGTATTAGTCGATTATAAGACCGGTCGCATATTTAATGGAAATTGGGCAGAGCAGGCAGAAGTACATCGTTTCCAATTAGAAATGTATGCTCGTGGCTTAGAGATGATTTTGCATCGTAAAGTTGATGAGATTTATCTGTTCTTCTTCGACGGAGGTCAAGCAATCCAACTTTAGCAGTAGTTCAAAAAGCAGACTTTGATAACGAAGTGATGCAGGACGGTTATTCGACATCGAATATGAAGCGAACTTGGAAAGTACGGTTCGCGTGTACCAAACATGTACACTTGCGCTTCCGCCTTTCTCAAGTAGCGCTCCATCTTCTCGGCTTTCGAAAGCCCGCTTTTTGAACCTTCATTGAAAGGGTAGTTCAAAAATCTTGCTTTTTGAGCTTGATTAAATATTCACAGTAATCGGAGGGAAAAAAGTGAGTCAACAGATTTCAGAAAAGCAGGTTGAATCAACAGGGAAAAAGCCAATTGCATTGGCTGTAACGTTAGTTCTGCTAGTTGCTTGTGCAATGCTTACTGTTTTGTTTGCAACAAAAAATATGAGTTATGGTCAAGATCAAAAAGCCGAAACGGGCAAACATATTTTTTCTCATGTAGCTACGTTCAATGAGAAAAACACACTGCTGCTACAGTACAATTACGATATTGTAGATTTTTCATCAGAAGATCATAAGCTGGCAAGATTAACGGCAGCACATGCTATTCCGTTAGTGGTTGAAGTGAAACAAGAACTGTCTCATTTGATTGCAATTGCTCATGATTATGAAAAAACTGCTTTTACTGCTCAAGCTATAGAGGAGCTTCAATGGATACAACTAATTGAGGAGCAACTTCAATTGATCTCTGCTCAAGAAGGCGAGCTTACGCAAGCCGAACTTGACCAATTGAATGCGATGATCGAAGGGTCCGAGTATTTAGCTCAGGTCGTGAATAGCTTTAACTTTAAGGTTGAAGGTAACAAAAATGCGATGATCAGATTAGCTAACGGTTTTGATTGGATTGAGCAAGTCCAGGCGATCGAGCAATATGTCAATGTTGAAGCAGTACAATAAAATCAACTAAACTAGATGTATAGGTTACATAATGATAACCGACAATAAGGAGGGAAAAACAATGGATTGTTTATTTTGTAAAATTATAGAAGGTACGATTCCTTCGACTAAAGTATATGAAAATGAGCATGTACTTGCGTTCAGAGACATTTCGCCGGTAGCACCTACCCATATTTTAATCATTCCGAAGAAGCATATTGCTACGATGAATGATGTCTCGCGCGAGGATGATCTAGCTGTTGCTGAGATTTTTGCAGCTGCTCGTCATATTGCAGAAACTGAAGGTTATGCCGAGGCTGGATACCGTCTAATTAACAATGTTAACGCTGATGGTGGGCAGGTTATATACCATTTACATTTCCATCTATTAGCTGGAAAAATGATGGGTCCTTTATTAGCAGAATAAGTTCTGATTAAGAAGTTGACATTGCCTTATTTTTTAACGTATAATTAAGGTTGATAAACCGTGTAATTAACTCTGGACGGTCTGTTTCGGAGGGAGGGATAACTGGTGTCTGAAATTAAAGTTCGTAAAAACGAAACTATTGATGCTGCGCTTCGTCGCTTTAAGCGTTCCACTGCAAAAGATGGTATCTTGGCAGAGGTTAAGAAACGTAAGCACTATGAAAAGCCAAGCGTAAAGCGTAAGAATAAGTCTGAGGCTGCGCGCAAGAGAAAGTTTTAGGAGGATCCTTCCATAATGAACCTGAGCGATAGATTGATCGATGATATGAAACAAGCAATGAAAAGTCAGGACAAGTTGAGACTCAGTACAATTCGTATGATGCGTGCATCTGTTAAAAACTTGGAGATTGATCTAAAACGTCCATTGGACGATAGTGAAGTGCTTGATGTATTGAGTCGTGAGATCAAACAACGTAAAGATTCCCTCCAAGAATTTGAGAAAGCTGGTCGTGATGACCTTGTCGTAAATCTTGCAACAGAAATTGATATTATTAGTAAATACCTTCCCGAACAGCTAACTGAAGAAGAGATTCAAGAGATAGTAAGGCAGACCATCCAAGAACTCGGTGCTTCTTCGAAAGCCGACATGGGAAAAGTGATGGGCGCCCTTATGCCAAAAACTAAAGGACGCGCTGACGGTAGACTAGTAAATAATGCAGTGCAACAATTTCTGCAATAGAATACGTGCGGACTCAAAAACACCCCTTTTGGGGTGTTTTTTTTACTTGTAATAACAAGCCAACTTTATATGAACAATGTGTTATAATAGATGAAACATTTAACTAAGATAGACGTATATAGAAGAGTGGTAAAAGAGGAGGGAAAGCATGTCTAGCAAATTTTTAACTCATCGCTTCCGTGAACTGCTTACTGTATTTGTTATATGTTTATTTGCGACATTACTTGTTGCGGGATTAATTGTCCCAACTGTGGCTCAGGCGCAGGTCAAATCCGCGGGTCCAGCAGTATATGAAATACCTCTGAAAGGAAAAGTAGACCAAAGTATGGTTTCTTTTCTTGAAAGAGCTTTCAGCGAAGCGGATGAAGCTCACGCGAGTCATATCATTATCGTCCTTAATACATATGGGGGGCGCGTCGATTCCGCAAGTGAAATAGGCGAATTATTACGAGCGCAGCAAATTCCTATTACTGTATTTGTCGAAGGGAAAGCAGTTTCAGCCGGTACTTACATTGCGCTGAATGCTGATTACATCGCTATGCAATCAGGAAGTACGATTGGTTCAGCAGCAGTTGTCGATGGCAGTGGTACACTAATTGATAATCCCAAAACAATTAGTTTCTGGGTAGATCAGATGCAAGAGGCAGCAAGACTTCATGGTCGCGATGTCAATGTTGCTGCAGCGATGGTCGATCCTCGAATTGAGATCGATTTATCAGACACATTAGGCAAAGTTAAGACTGTAGGCGATGTCATTGCAATATCAGCAAGTGAAGCATTGCGAATTGGATATTCTGATTTCAATGCGGAGAATGTAGCTGATGTACTTAGTTTTCATGACCTTGGCGGTCGCGATATTATAACGATGGCGCCGAGTGCGGCTGAAAATGTGGCAAGTTTTCTTGTTAATCCTATTGTATCCACAATATTATTAATATTAGGTTTTGCAGGTCTAGCCATTGAATTGTTCGTGCCTGGCCTCGGATTACCTGGTATTCTAGGAGCGATTAGTATGGGCTTATTCTTCTTTGGTTCATTCGTGTCAGGATTTGCAGGTATGGAAACAGTCGTACTCTTTATTATTGGTATTATTTTGGTTATTTTAGAATTAATAGTTCCGGCTTTTGGTATACTGGGATTATTGGGAGGAGGAGCTATTATCGCAGGCATATTACTTGCTTCACCGGATTGGAAGTCTGGACTTACATCCATCGTTATTGCATTAGTGATTGCTATTATTTTAGTCGTTATTGTTTCACGTACGAAAAAAGGTCGAGGGGTTTGGAATAAATTCGTTCTACGCGAGAAACTTACAACAGAAGAAGGATTTATATCTGCAGACTCGAAAGATTCACTATTAGGATTACAAGGTATTACGGCAACCCCACTTCGACCAGCAGGAGCAGCATTCATCGGCAATGAACGTGTTGACGTTGTAACTGAAGGTGGATTCGTTGAGTTGAATCGACCAGTCGTTGTTATAAAGGCTGAAGGTACATGGGTAGTGGTTAGAGAAGTGAAGGAAAACGTTTAAGTTGATTACAAATTGAGAGGAATGATTGGATGTTAGGTTTAGACTCAGGATTGATGGCGATATTCGGATTAGATCCAGGTTTGGTTGCAGTGATTTTTGTAATATTGGCAGTTATTGTAATAAGCGTGTTATTAAGTTTCTTCCCGATTATGCTGTGGATTTCAGCACTTGCTTCAGGCGTTAAAGTAGGAATTATTACACTATTTGCGATGAGATTACGTCGCGTAGTTCCTAGTCGTATCGTAAACCCATTAATTAAAGCTACAAAAGCAGGACTTGGTTTATCAATCAATCAGCTGGAAAGCCATTTTCTAGCAGGTGGTAACGTAGACAGAGTAGTTAATGCATTGATTGCAGCACAGCGTGCAAATATCCCATTGCCATTTGAACGTGCAGCAGCTATTGATTTGGCTGGTCGTGACGTACTACAAGCAGTACAGATGAGTGTTAACCCGAAAGTTATTGAAACTCCAATTGTTTCAGCAGTAGCGAAAGACGGTATCGAAGTTAAAGTTAGAGCGCGAGTAACTGTTCGTGCAAACATTGAACGTTTAGTCGGTGGTGCTGGTGAAGATACCATTATCGCTCGTATTGGTGAAGGTATTGTCTCCACAGTCGGGGGCTCAACCTCACATAAAGATGTTCTAGAAAACCCAGATAAGATTTCCCGTACCGTTCTTGAAAAAGGTCTTGATGCGGGTACGGCGTTTGAAATTCTGTCGATTGATATCGCAGACGTAGATGTCGGTAAAAATATTGGTGCACATCTTCAAACGGAACAAGCTGAAGCGGATAAAAAGATCGCTCAAGCAAAAGCTGAAGAACGTCGTGCAATGGCTGTTGCCCAAGAACAAGAAAACAAAGCTAAAGTTGTTGAGATGGAAGCTCGCGTAGTTGAATCTGAATCTCAGGTACCTTTAGCGATGGCAGAAGCATTGCGTAATGGAAAAATTGGTGTTATGGATTATTTGAATTTGAAAAACATTGAAGCTGATACATCTATGCGTTCATCACTTAGTGATTCTACTGATCCGAAAAATAAATAAGGCTAATTCTTATCTCAAACGTTCACAAAATGTGTAACATAGTTGAGGCAGATAGGAGGTGCTAGCCTTGAACATTATTGAGTTTATACAAAATAACATTATTTTGGTAATCGGTGTTGTGTTTTTCATCTTTAAGATGTTTGGTGGATCGAAAACCAAAAAGGGCAACTCGATGCCTACTTTTGGTGGTGGAACGGATCAGACGAATCGCGATCAGCGTGAGCATGACTATGATGAGGACGAGGAAGATGATTATTCCCGCCAACAATATGACGATGAGAATAGTGTTGAGCAGCGACGTAGAGCGGAATTACAACGTCTGCAAGAAGAGGAAATGCAAAGGGAGCGTCAAATGCAACGTGCGGATCAGTTGCGTGAAGAGCAACTGATGCGTTATGAACAGCAGCAACGACTTCGCCAAGCCGCTACAACGCTTCAGGCGCAACAGGGCGATCAGTCGGTTGATTACTTTGCTCAGAATGAATTGGGCTCGGAATCGCAGACTGTGGACCCCTTTGCAAGCCGTGAGGATAAACTTAAGGAATCAGTACTAACAGCTGGAGAATTGCGAAAAGCGTTAATATGGTCTGAAATTTTAAGATCTCCCAGAGCGAAACGACCATACAGAAGATAGAAAACGTGTAATCCATAGGTAATTATCAATCAAGCTCCAAATAATTTTCTTCGCTATGAAGAGAATTGTTTGGGGCTTTTTTGGTTTTGAATTTGAAACTATTTCATTTTTTCATATTTACTGTCATTGCTGCATATTTTGGTATAGTACCGATGTGTCTCTTGGCAGGTAACAAATCGATGTTTGAGAAAGGGGAACCTTCATCAATGCGACAAATTAAAAAGAAATTACATAGATTAACAGCGGCTATGCTAGATATGCCAGAGGACGTTGTATTTGAATTGCCGAGAATGACTTTGATCGGAGATCGTCAACTATATATTGAAAACCATAGAGGAGTTATTCATTTTAGTGAGGATGTATTACGACTTTCGCTGAGTAAAGGCGAATTAGAAGTTACAGGTGAGGGTTTAATTATACGTACGATATGGACTGATGAAGTATTTGTTGAAGGTGTTATTAAAGCTATTCAATTATTTCCATAACAAGCTAATGCTTTCGTAGCTACTTTTCATTTGCGAAGTAGCAATCCAAGATGAATGAAAAGTTTTAGGAGGGGTTGGAATGAAAGGATCAATAGTAGATTGGATGAAGGGCCGAGTTGAGGTCGAGTTGCACGGAGGAGACGTTGCTCGTTTCCTTAACGAGGTGTTATCTGCGAAATTAGCACTAGCTAATATTCGTTGGACAAGCCCGGAAGTTGTCAGATTTGAAGTAAGCTTGGCACAATACTTTGCACTCAAAAAATATATTCGAGTAGCTGGGAGTAAGATGCGACTGATCCGCAAAGAAGGGTTCCCATTTTTGTTGAATCGGATAGAAAAGCGGATCTGGTTTTCCGTAGGGGTAGCATTATTTTTCTCTATTATTTTTGTACTATCTTCATTAGTTTGGACTGTTGAGGTTGAAGGGAATGAGCGTATTCCAAAAGATGAAATCATTGCAGCTGCAAAAGCGGAGGGACTCTATCCGCTGCAATGGTCCTTCCGCTTGCAAGATACGGATATTATTTCGAAAAGTTTGGTTAATGCAATACCAGGTACGAATTGGATTGGCGTGGTGAAGGAAGGTACGAAGGTGAAAATACAAGTTGTAGAAATGACCATCCCAGAAGTACAAGAGAAGTATAGTCCGCGCCATCTTGTTGCAACAAATGATGCTGTCATTACGTACATAATAGCAGAAGAAGGAAAACCACTTGTTCGCAAAAATAACCGTGTAAAAAAGGGACAAACATTGATTTCAGGAATTATTGGAACCGAGGCACATTCTGAGGTTGTTGTTGCCAAAGGAAAAGTTACAGGGCTTGTCTGGTATGAATATAAAGTCTCTTCACCGTTAATACAGAAGTATAGAGCATATACTGGTGAGAGGCAGCAACGGAACTACTTTGTAATCGGTAATCGAGCGATGCAGATTTCAGGATATGGGCAAACACCATATGGGAAGTCGGAAGTACTTACTACAAGAGAGCAGCTTCATATAGGGCCATTCGAATTACCACTTGGTACGATGAAAGAAGTTGAGCATGAGTCAGATTTTGCACAAGTAGAGTTAACTGTGGAGCAGGCAAAACTTGCAAGTTTAGAGCAAGCACGAATTAACGTTAGATCATTTGCTGGTGAAGATGCACGTATTGTTAGTGAAATTGTTTTGCATGAAGAGTCGGACAATGGTAAAGTTGTTATGAAGGTGCTTTTTGAAGTGAATCAATTAATTACGAAGGAATTACCAATAGTCCAAATGCAGGGAGATTGAGTATAGTTGCAAACTGAAGCGAAAACAGTCAAAATACTAGTCCAAAATGCGGAAGAGGCTTTAGCTATTTTTGGTCCGCAAGATAAATATTTACGTCTAATTGAACAAAGAGTTAGTGCGAAAATTTCTTCAAGAGATGCAGAAATTACGATTAGTGGTCCTAGTAATGAAGTAGATTCTTTGGAGCAGTTGTATCAAGTGCTACTACAATTAGTTCGAGAAGGATATACGCCTTCTGAAAGAGATATGACTTATGCACTGGATCTTGCATTGAAGATGCAAGCAGAGGAGCTATTAGATTTATTCAAAAAACCGTTAGCTACTACATATCGCGGTAAAAAGATTATGGTCAAAACGCTTGGCCAACGTCATTACGCAAAATTAATTCGCAAGCTTGATATTGTGTTTGGTATCGGTCCAGCTGGAACAGGTAAAACATATTTAGCTGTTGTACTAGCTGTTGCGGCATTGAAAGAGAATTTAGTAAAGCGGATTATATTGACACGTCCAGCAGTAGAAGCAGGTGAAAATCTAGGCTTCTTACCAGGTGATCTGCAGGAAAAGGTAGATCCATATTTGCGTCCGCTATATGATGCTCTTCACGATGTACTTGGCGCAGAACAAACGGTTAAAGCGATTGAGCGTGGAATGATAGAAATTGCTCCACTTGCCTATATGCGGGGAAGAACGCTTGACGATGCTTTTATTATTTTAGATGAAGCTCAGAACACAACGCCTGAACAGATGAAAATGTTTCTTACTCGACTTGGTTTCGGAGCGAAAATGGTTATCAATGGTGATGTTACGCAAATTGATTTACCAAGAGGGAGAAACTCTGGATTAATTGAAGCGAAGCGTGTTCTTTCAAATATCGATGAGATTGGGATGATGATTTTCACGGAACAGGATGTTGTTCGTCACACGCTTGTTCAAAAAATTATTATGGCATACGATCGTGATGCTGAATCCCAATCATAATCCATATAAATCTAGATTTTAAGGAAAGGATGATGGTGAATGACACATCAAAATAATAGCCGAAATGTTAAGGATAGTAACTTAAAGTTCACGGGCTGGAGACAAAGTACTCTAGTAAAATGGATGTTGATGGCGTTATTCGTCGTTCTTTTCTATTTCAATCTAGCATCACATATTATCCCCGAGACGTACAATATTTCTGAGGGATCATTGAGTGACAAAGAGATTAAAGCACCAACACAAATTAGAGATGAGAAAGCAACGAGAGAAGCAGAGGAAGCAGCTGCCAATCAAATCGATGATGCTTATTCGGTCGTTGTCTTGCGTAATGAATCTTTAGTTGAATCTATATTTCTAAGAATTGAACATTTAAATGCAGATGATCAAGTTAGCAAAGAGGATAAAATAGATATTTATCGCTCAGAAATTCCTAGTCGCTATGAAGAACATATTAAATTATTTGTGAAAACCACTCATGCTATTAGCACTTACAATGAACTATTGCTGGAAGAAATGAGTAATATAGTGAAAGAGCAACGCTACACGATTCCTGAAGAGACCTTCTACAAGCTACCACAGATGACACAAGAACAGCTTGCTGAGATGAGAATGGTAGCAAAGGAAATTGTACGAAAGCTGACAAGTGATCCAATTCGGAGTGCTGAAACGGTTCGAACTCAAGTAGCTGAAATGGTCAATTCGAGTGTCATATCTAACCGCACAGCTCGTGAGATTGTTCAGGAAATGGCTCGGTTTTCAATTATGCCGAATAAGTTTTTGGACAAAACAATGACAGATGAAGCAAGAGAAGAAGCGCGTAACAATACAACACCGATCATTTACAAAGAGAATGAAGTTATTGTGCAGAAAAATCAAGAAATTACACCTGAACTCTATGCCTTGTTAACGGAAGCGAATATGCTTCAAGGTACTGATCATCATTGGTCACGAGTAGGTGTAGTACTTTTATCCTTAATGCTAAGTGCGTTTCTCTATGTGTATTTATCACAAACGTCAGGCGTGGGCTTGAAATTGGCAAGATACAATAACACACAGCTACTTATGCTATTGCTGATCTTCCTAATTAATTGCGGTGTTCTTCAACTCACTTCACTCATTCAGTCGGAGACGGCAAATATTGCAGGTTACTTTGCTCCTGCAGCACTTGGCGTTATGTTAATTACACTGCTGATCGATGAACATTTGGCGATGGCAAGTACATTTATTTTCAGTATTGTAGGATCGGTTATATTGAATACAAGTACGACATTGCTGCTTGATTTCAAATTTGGAGTATATATTATAGTTATTTCATTAGCAGCTATATATTCGATTAAACATGCTAGTCAACGATCTGCAATATTAAAAGCAGGAATAATGGTAAGCTTATTTGGAACGTTCTGTGTATTAACGATGCTATTAATGGCGGAACAATTAGAACGGATGTCAGTATTATATTCTTTGGCAGCAGCTTTTGGCGGAGGATTAATTACATCTATCCTTGTCGTCGGTCTAATGCCGTTTTTTGAAATTTCATTTGGAATATTGTCTGCTTTGAAGCTTGTAGAATTATCTAGTCCGAATCATCCATTACTTCGCAAATTACTGACAGAAACACCTGGTACATATCACCATAGTGTAATGGTCGGAAATCTGGCAGAAGCTGCAGCAGAATCGATTGGGGCAAATGGTCTGTTGTGTAGAGTAGGCTCCTTCTATCATGATCTAGGTAAGACGAAGCGACCAAGCTATTTCATTGAAAATCAGTCGAATATGAGTAATCCTCATGACACGATTGATCCAATGCTGAGTAAGTCAATTATTGTTGCGCATGCAAAAGATGGCGCGGAAATGTTGAAAGCTTACAATATACCTAAGCAGTTAAGAGATATTGCGGAGCAACATCATGGAACTACCTCTTTGAAGTTCTTCTATTACAAGGCGTTGCAAGAAGCCAAAGACCAAGATGTCGATCAAGACTTCACGGAGGATGATTTCCGTTATCCTGGTCCAAAGGCGCAGTCTAAAGAAGCAGCAGTTGTTGGAATTGCAGATTGTGTGGAAGCGGCGGTTCGAAGTTTGCGTAATCCTACGATTGTACAAGTTGAAGAAATGATTCACAAAATAATTAAAAACAGAGTAGATGACAATCAGTACAATGAATGTGATCTGACGATGAAGGAACTAGATAAAATAGCACAGTCATTAAAGGAAAGCTTAATGGGAATATTCCACTCACGTATCGAATATCCAGATGATGTGAAGCTGAAAACTAACGAGAAGGAGTAGAATTAATGAGCATAATATTAGATTGGAATAATAATCAAACTCAATTTGATATTCCTGACGTATGGATCGAAAAATTAACGGCTATATTACAAATTGCAGCTGACAATGAAGGATTAACTTCGGGCGAAGTGACCTTAACATTTACTAATAATGAAGAAATTCAAGAATTGAATAAACAGTACCGCAATATTGATCGTCCAACGGATGTATTATCTTTTGCGCTTAATGATGATGGTGTAGATGAATTGAATATCATTTTTGAAGTTGAGAGTGAAGGTGAAATCGACCCAATATCAGGCATGCTGGGAGATATTATTATTTCTGTAGAGCGTGCGGAAGAGCAACGAATTGAATATGGTCATTCGCTTGAACGTGAAATAGGCTTCTTATTTGTACATGGGTTTCTACATTTGCTTGGCTACGATCATCAGGATGATAAAGCTGAAGAAGTGATGACTCAAAAACAAGAAGCAGTACTGCAACAAGTTGGTTTGACACGCTAATGATTAAGTTTGTTCGTAGTGTGGGCTATGCATTAGAAGGAATTTGGTATGGCGTTTCAACACAACGAAATATGAAAATCCATTTGACAGTGGCACCAATAGTTCTTATACTTGGTGCCATTGTTTCACTTACACGTGTAGAATGGGGTATCATTATTTTGGTTATTGCTGCAGTAATTAGCTTAGAGTTAGTTAATACAGCAATTGAAGCATTAGTCGATCTTGTAAGCCCACAGCATCAGCAACTAGCAAAAGTAGCGAAGGATGTTGCTGCAGGTGCTGTTCTAATAATGGCAATTGCCGCTATCTGCATCGGCTGCATCGTTATTGTACCGAAGCTATGGGAGCTATTATTCTTTTAGCAACACATTCTGATCACAAGCGAGAGAAGGGGATAATGATGGAGCTAGTGATGCAAACGCACCTACTCTCCCAAGCCAAGGAAGCGATGAAGCTTGCATACGTACCCTACTCACAATTTCGAGTGGGAGCGGCCGTTATAGATCAGAATGGACGTATCCATCTTGGATGTAATATTGAGAATGCTGCGTATGGACCTACGAATTGTGCGGAGCGCACAGCACTTTTCAGTGCTATTGCTTCAGGAGTTACACCAAGAACATTTACAGCGATTGCAGTTGTTGGTGATACGATTGATCCGATAACCCCTTGTGGTGTTTGTCGTCAAGTGATGATAGAGTTATGTGAACCAGATACATTGGTCATTATGGGGAATTTAGCTGGGGAATATAATGTGATGACGGTGCAGGAACTACTTCCAGGAGCATTCTCCCTAAGGTAGTTCAAAAAATGTACTTTGATAACGATGCGTATGCTAATGTAGCGTACTCGACGTCGCATCTAAAGCGAACTTGGAAAGTACGGTTCGCATGTACGTAATCATGTACACTTGCGCTTCCGCCTTTCTCAAGTAGCGCTTTACCTGCTTGATTCTGAAAGCCCACTTTTTGAACTTTTATTGGAAGAGGTAGTTCAATACATCCACATGAATCTTTATTAAAATCTTCGCACATTTGACCACTTATGTACTCGAGCCGTACATATTGCTGGGCTTGATTTCATCGAGTGATAACGATGCGTATGCTAATGTAGCTAAATTTCGTATTAAGTAGTTAATAAATATTTTTTAGGAGGAGCAATAATTAATGAGTCAACAAGGAGATAACAGCAAGAATAAATTTCGCTCTGGCTTTGTAGCGATCATCGGTAGACCGAATGTAGGTAAATCTACGTTGATGAATAATCTTATCGGCCAAAAGATTGCGATTATGTCGGACAAGCCACAAACGACCCGTAACAAAATTCATGGTGTATATACAAAGGATAATATGCAAATTGTATTTCTAGATACGCCAGGTATTCATAAACCGAATTCCAAACTTGGAAATTACATGATGAAATCAGCGGAAAGTGCACTGCGTGAAGTTGAAGCGGTGATGTTTCTAATTGATGCATCTGAGCCAATTGGCGGTGGCGATCGTTATATTATTGAACAATTGCAAAAGGTTAAAACGCCGGTCTTTTTAGTTATAAATAAATTAGATAAAGTTGATCCAGAATCGTTAATGAAAACAATTATGAAATATAAAGATTTATATAACTTTGCTGAGATCGTTCCTATTTCTGCGTTAAAAGGAAATAACACTGAAACATTGATGGAACAGCTTGGGAAATATTTGCCGGAAGGACCGCAATATTATCCAGCCGATCAAGTGACGGATCATCCTGAACAATTTGTATGTGCAGAAATGGTACGTGAGAAGATTTTACATCTAACTCGTGACGAAATTCCACATTCTATTGCAGTTAATATTGAAGATATGCGTGTGCAGGACAATGGAGTTGTCTATATTGGAGCGGTTGTGTTTGTTGAGCGCGATTCGCAAAAAGGGATCATTATTGGTAAACGCGGCGCACTTCTGAAGGAAGTTGGCCAAAACGCGCGTATTGATATTGAGAATTTACTTGGCTCAAAAGTGTTCCTTGAAATATGGGTGAAAGTTAAGAAGGATTGGCGCAATCAGGACAGAGTATTGAATGATCTTGGGTTCAAGCACGATTAGTAAATGACGTAATTTACTAAGGATAGTTTTCGCTAATTTGTTCATCCTAATACCATCTGGAGTAGCATTTCCAAGGGCGGAAAGGATGGATACGAATGAGAGAATTTTCGTGGAAATATTTTGCGTTAACCGGGGATGTCGAATCTTACTTGCTGTTCAAAGCAATGGAGGAGCAACAAGATTCGATCAATACCGATGCAATTGGTATTCAGGATGATGTAGAAGAATTACCGCTTGAAGATGGGCAGTTGTAACTCCTCAAGCGCGTTAACTTTTGATCGTCCGTGGTTGGGGGAAGCAATATAATGCTGTATCGAGTTGAAGGTGTCGTAATAAGAACGATGGACTATGGTGAGACACATAAAATAATAACACTCATTACGAATAATTCTGGTAAGGTAGGCGTGCTTGTACGCGGTGCCAAAAAGGTCCGTAGCAAGCATGCTTCGCTTGCACAGCCTTTTACATATGGAGAGTTCTCATTTGTGCGAAATACAGGATTAGGCACATTACAAACTGCTGAAATTATTTCCTCAAATCATGCTCTGCGGTCAGATCTTGATCTGTCTGCCCATGCATCCTACATTGCAGAATTAACCGATCGTGGTATTCTTGATGAAGAAGTGAATGTTCAACATTTTGAACAATTAAAAGCATGTTTTGCTGCACTCTCAGACGGTAAAGATTACGAAGTAATTACGCAACTGTATGAATTGAAAGTGCTACAAATGACGGGGTATAGTCCCGTTGTTGAAGAGTGCATTCATTGTGGTAATCATGTTGGTCCATTTAAAATGTCTTTCTATTCAGGTGGAATTGTGTGCTCCAGATGCTCATCTAATGATGCTTCTACAATACTGATTAGTGAATCTGCACTAAAACTACTCAGATTTTTCAAAGGAATAGATATGCGTAGAATAGGAAATGTTTCGGTTTCGACAGAAACGAAAAAGGAATTAACAATACTTGTTCGTGGTTTAATCGATGCGCAATTAGGATTGAAGTTGAAATCTCGTCAGTTCTTAGATAACTTAGGCAAATTAGTTTGACATTTGACTCTTTGTTGAATAGAATATGAGAATATCAATATGAGGCTAAGAAAGAGAAACGTATAGATGTGTTCGCTCAATAAGCGAGTTAGGGGTGGTGAAAGCCTAACAGGTCGAACTCAATACGTGGCGCTCTGGAGCCGTTCGAATGAAAGTGGATTATTCCGTAGAATAGTCAAGTAGGGTGGAACCGCGGGAATAGAACTCTCGTCCCTATGTCTGGTAACAGGCGTAGAGGCGAGAGTTTTTTTGTTTGCCAAGATGACCTGCACCTGTGTTAGTTCTACGCAAGGAGCTCGACTAAATAATGAAAAGATTAAGGGGTTGAACGTGAATGAATTTTCAAAACATGATTTTAACACTGCAACAATTTTGGGCAGAGCAGAACTGTATTTTAGTACAGCCGTATGACGTTGAAAAAGGTGCAGGAACGATGAATCCAATGACATTTCTACGCTCAATCGGGCCTGAGCCATGGAATGTAGCGTACGTAGAGCCATCTCGTCGTCCAGCAGATGGTCGTTATGGTGAGAATCCGAATCGTCTTTACCAACATCATCAATTCCAAGTTATTTTGAAGCCTTCACCTGACAATATTCAAGAGTTATATCTTGAAAGTTTGAAACGTCTTGGTATCGATGCAAGAGAGCATGATATCCGTTTCGTCGAAGACAACTGGGAATCTCCAACGCTAGGTGCTTGGGGTCTTGGCTGGGAAGTTTGGCTTGATGGTATGGAAGTTACACAATTTACGTATTTCCAACAAGTTGGCGGCATCGATATGAGTCCGATCGCAGTTGAAATAACTTACGGTATGGAGCGTCTAGCTTCATATATTCAACAAAAAGATAATGTGTTTGATCTTGAGTGGGTAGACGGCGTTACGTATGGTGATGTATTCCACCAACCGGAGTTTGAACATTCCAAATATACATTTGAAACTTCTGATACTGCGATGCTATTCTCTTTATTCAATATGTATGAAGAAGAAGCCAAAAAAACAATGGAGCAAAGTCTTGTGTTCCCTGCTTATGATTACGTATTGAAATGTTCCCACACATTCAACTTGTTAGATGCACGTGGTGCGATTAGTGTTACCGAAAGAACGGGCTACATTAGTCGTGTCCGTAATTTAGCTCGCTCGATTGCTGCAACATATCTAGAGGAACGTGAACGTCTAGGATTCCCGTTATTGAAGAAAGGAGAGAAATAAGATGGCTAAAAACTTATTGCTAGAGCTTGGTTTGGAAGAAGTTCCAGCTCGTTTTGTACGAGGAGCAATGGAGCAATTACAACAAAAATTCGAAAAATGGTTAGTTGACCATCGCATTTCTTTTACAGCAATTAATAGCTATGCAACACCACGTCGATTAGCTTTAATTATAACGGATGTAGCAGACAAGCAAAGTGATATAGAAGAAGAAGCAAAAGGACCAGCTCGTAAAATTGCTCAGGATGATGCGGGTAACTGGAGTAAAGCAGCACTAGGATTCGCACGTAGTCAAGGTGTTGAGCCAGAAGCATTGTACTTCCAAGAGCTTGCTGGTGTGGAATACGTTTATGCGAAGAAAAGTAGCATTGGCGTAGAAACATCCAGTCTTCTATCTCAAGGCTTCGTTGATGTTATTACATCGATGTCATTCCCGAAAAATATGCGTTGGGGCAATTATGAGATGCGCTTCGTTCGTCCAATTCGTTGGATGATTGCATTATTTGGTAATGATGTGGTTGAATTCGAACTTGCCGGTGTAGCTACTGGACGCATTTCTCGCGGACATCGCTTCCTTGGAAAAGAAACTACGATTGATAATGCTAGCGATTATGTTGCTAAGCTACGTACGCAATCTGTCATTGTAGATGTAGAAGAGCGCAAGCAATTAATTGTTAAGCAGATTGAAGCACTTGCAACAGAGAAAAGTTGGGAAATTTCGATTAAGGATGATTTGCTGGAGGAAGTATTATTCCTTGTTGAATATCCAAGCACATTGTTTGGCACATACGATGAATCATTCCTGCATATCCCGCAAGAGGTTCTAATTACTTCGATGCGTGAACATCAACGTTACTTCCCGGTACTAGATCAATCTGGTAAGCTACTTCCGTACTTTGTAACTGTGCGTAATGGTGACACTCATTCTATTGATGTTGTTGCTAAAGGTAATGAAAAAGTGCTTCATGCTCGTCTCTCTGATGCGAAATTCTTCTATGAAGAAGATCATAAATTAACGATCGAGGCGGCATTAGCGAAGCTTGAAAATATTGTGTATCATGAGGAATTAGGTTCAGTTGGTGATAAGGTTCGTCGTACTGTAGCTACTGCCAATCTTATTGCTGAGCAATTACAGGTGGATGCGTCCATTCAAACAAAGGTAGAACGTGCAGCAGCTATTTGTAAATTCGATCTAGTATCACAAATGGTATATGAATTCCCAGAGCTGCAAGGCATTATGGGCGAAGATTATGCGAATCGTCTTGGCGAGGATGCTGAAGTTGCTAAAGCGATTAATGAGCATTATCAGCCACGCTTCTCAGGTGATCTAGTTCCATCACAAACGGTAGGCGCAATCGTCAGTCTTGCCGATAAGATTGATACTATTGTCGGATGTTTCTCGATTGGTATCGTACCAACAGGGTCTCAAGATCCGTATGCACTACGTCGTCAAGCTGCGGGTATTGTACAAATTTTATTAGCGCATGATCTTCCATTATCATTGAAGCAGCTATTTGAGCTTAGTCTAGCTGTTCACGAACAGCGTGGAATGAAGCGTGCGATTGATGAAATTGCGAAAGATTTGCAGGATTTCTTCGGATTACGGGTGAAAAATTGGTTATCTGAGCAAGGTGCTAAATACGATGTGATCGATTCGGTTATGGTTGCAGGCTTCAGTGATTTGCTGCTTACGAAGAAACGTGCTGAATTATTAATGAAGCAATTGGAAGAATCGCATAAAGCGAATTTCAAAAACAATGTAGAAGCATTTAACCGTATATGCAATTTGGCTTCCAAAGCTGAAACGAAGCAAGTGGATGAGTCACTATTCCAAGAAGCTTCAGAACAAGCGTTATTTACTGCTTGGAACAATGTACATCCTCAATTTGTTGAGATGATGTCTGAGCATAATGTAGAAGCTGCTTATGAGCTACTTTCATCGCTTCGCGAAGCGATCGTTGCTTACTTCAATTCAGTTATGGTTATGGCAGAAGATGCTGCAGTAAAACGTAATCGTCTAGCTACACTTGCATTAATTGCAGACGATATTCATCAAATCGCTGATCTTTCCAAATTAGTTTGGGCTTAAGGAGGCAGTGTCAATGCCAGATACACAATCTGATGTCATTGTCTATGTTGTTTCAGATGCTGCGGGAGATACTGGCGAGCTTGTAGTAAGAGCAGCAATTGCACAATTTCATCCTATTCATGCAGATATTCGTAGAGCGCCATTCGTAACGAATGAAGCCGCCATTGATCAGGTAGCTTTAAAAGTGAAGCAGTTAGATGCTATCGTGATGTACACGCTTGTCATTCCACATTTGCGTGAGCGAATGAAGATGTTAGCTGAACAATTCGACATTCAAGCGATTGATCTGCTTGGTCCCTTTATTGAAACATTGGAAACTCGCACGGGTAAAAAATCTCGTGAAGAGCCTGGCCTTAACCATGTTCTTGACGCAGATTATTTCAAAAAGGTTGAAGCGGTAGAATTTGCCGTCAAATATGACGATGCGAGAGATACTTCTGGGGTAAGAAAGGCTGATATCGTTCTTATTGGGGTGTCTCGTACATCTAAAACTCCTTTATCTATGTATCTAGCACATCAAAAGTTTAAAGTGGCCAACGTTCCGCTTGTCCCTGAGATCAAACCACCTGATGAGTTATTTCAAGTGAACAGCTCTAAAATAATCGGTCTAACAATAGATTTGAATTATTTGAACATTATACGGAAAGAACGTTTAAAGGCATTAGGTTTACCCGATACAGCCTCTTACGCTACAACAGAGCGGATAAAGTATGAGCTTAATTACGCTGCATCTATTATGGAACGAGTGAAATGTACCGTTATTGATGTATCTCATCGTGCAGTTGAAGAAACAGCAAGTCTTATTATGGAAAAGATCAGAAAAGGCTAATTCATAATAAAAGGATTTTTTACCGATATAACGTATATAATAATTAATACATTATATTTGAGCCTGCGATATCTAAGAAGGTGAATAAGTTGAAAATTATCGTTGATGGTGATGCATGTCCTGTCAAAACTGAAATCATCGAAACTGCTCGGAAATTTCAGACTTCAGTATGTATGGTTGCATCATTCGATCATCGTCTGCCTGATGTAGCCGATGTGGAAATGATTCAAGTAGACCGAAGCGATCAATCCGCTGATATGTATATTGCTAACTATGTAAAAAGAGGTGATATTGTTATTACGCAAGATTTCGGACTGGCATGTATTGTTATGGCAAAACATGCGATTACGATCTCATTTCGTGGAGAACAATATACTGAGGACAATATTGACTACTTATTAGAGCGTAGAGCAGAATCAGCGAAAAGACGTAGACAAGGCTTACGCAGCAAGGGTCCAAAGCCATTTACAGATGAAGATAGGAAAAGATTTCAACAAAAGCTGACAAATATTTTAGAGAATTAGCAGGAGAACTGTGAAGTTTAGCGAATATTAATATGGTGTTAATAGTGAAGGTGATGAACTATGGCTGGAGACTTAATACCAGATGAAGTCATTGATGCAGTAAGAAGACATCATGACATTGTAGAAGTGGTCGGGAAATACGTTCATTTAACTAAAAACGGTAAATATATGAAGGGGTTATGCCCATTTCATTCTGAAAAGACTCCTTCATTCACTGTTACCCCTGAGTTACAAATTTATCATTGCTATGGCTGTGGTAAAGGAGGTAATGTGATTCGATTCGTCGAAGAAATGGAGGGATATACGTTTCCGGAAGCTGTACGAATGCTTGCGGAAGATGCAGGATTACCAATTACGTGGTCTTCTAACACTAGTGCTCACTCTCATGCACAAGATAGTATTCGTCACAAAATTATTGAGGCTCATGAACTAGCAATTAAGTTCTATCATTATTTGTTGAATAATACACAACAAGGTGCTGATGCCAAAAATTATTTACTATCGCGAGGATTGAGTGATAAGCTTATTGATCAATTTATGATCGGCTTTGCACCAAGTGATTGGGACATTTTGACGCGGTTTTTAACAGGACGCGGATTTGAACCTGCATTGTTGGAAAAAGCGGGATTAATTTCTACGAAAAATGACGGGACGAACTATTTTGACCGTTTTCGTAGTCGGATTATGTTTCCAATCTGGGATCGAAATGGTAAAGCTATCGCTTTTGGCGGCAGAATAATCGGAGAAGGACAACCTAAATATTTGAATTCTCCAGAAACGATGTTGTTCACGAAAAGTAAAATGCTCTATAACTTAAATCTAGCGAGACCTGCCATCAAAAAGTCGAAGCAAATTGTGCTATTCGAAGGATATATGGATGTTATAAAGGGGTGGTCTGCAGGAGTAAGTAATGGAGTTGCTACACTCGGAACAGCATTGACAGATGAACATACCTTGTTGTTGAAGCGTCATGCAGATGAGGTTATTGTTTGTTATGATGGCGATTCAGCTGGACAAGCAGCTGTCTACAAATCCATTCCTTCATTAGAAGCGGCAGGTGTTGTAGTCAAAGTAGCTTTACTTCCGAAAGGAATGGATCCGGATGAATATATAGAAGCATATGGAGCAGAAAATTTTCTCTATCAAGTTATAGAAGAAGCTGTCTCAGTTACAAAATTTAAGCTTATATATTCTAGAAAGAACCATATACTTTCTAAAGAAGAAGGCAAACGGGAATATATCGTTGATGCAATAAAAATTGTTGCGGAGTTAGATTCATCTACTGAGCGAGAAATTCATCTGAAGGAAATGTCAAAAGAATTTGAACTATCTTTGGATGCTTTGAAGCAAGATTGTAATGAATACCGAATTCAACAGCAAAATTTAAAGCCTCAAAGGGATAATAACCAAGTTTCGTGGAATAATGGTAGGAATGAAAAGCGAAAAACAGAGATACGCTCGACTGTATTGCCTGCCTACGTGAATGCAGAACGTCGTTTATTGCATATTATGATGCGAGATCGTGATGTTGCCATGGCGGTCCATGATAAATTGGGTGATTCCTTTAACGTATACAATCATGCAGCATTAGCTGCATATTTATATGCGTATTATGCATCAGGCTATGATGCAGATGCTTCACGCTTTATGGCTACATTGGAAGATGAGCAGTTAGAGCGAACAGCATCTGAATTGTTGATGATGGACGGTGGATTCCCGTTCGATGATGATATAATGAATGCTTGGATACAAGATATACGTAAAGTTCCGAGACAGCAAGAACTGGTACAGAAAAAAGAGTTAATGGTACGTGCTGAACGTGCTGGTGATGCTATATTAGCAGCGCAATTAGGTATTGAGATTATATCCCTTGAAAGAGAACTTAACAATTCTCTTAGTTAATATCTAGGGAGGAGGGAGTCGTAAAATGGCGAATGATCAGCATACTGAATTAGATACTGAGCAAAAGTTAGATCACGCGAAGGATCAACTGATTGAAATAGGTAAGAAAAAATCTTCATTAACTTATAAAGAAATAATGGAGAAATTAGCTCCCTTCGATCAAGAACCAGAGCAAATCGATGAATTTTTCGAGCAATTAGATGACCTTGGTATAGAGGTATTGAACGAAAAAGAAGAAGTAAACCCTCTTGCGCCTTCTGGAGATGATCAGGAGCGTGAAGAAAAGGATGACTTTAATTTTGATGATGATCTAGCGTTGCCGCCAGGTATCAAAATTAATGACCCTGTACGTATGTATCTTAAGGAGATTGGTCGAGTTCCATTGCTATCTTCAGAAGATGAGATTGAACTTGCTATTCGGATTGAAAAGGGTGACGAAGAAGCGAAAAAACGTTTGGCAGAAGCGAACTTGCGACTTGTTGTAAGTATCGCAAAACGCTATGTTGGACGTGGAATGCTTTTCTTAGACTTAATTCAAGAAGGTAATATGGGGCTACTTAAAGCAGTTGAGAAATTTGACCACGAGAAGGGCTTTAAGTTCAGTACGTATGCTACATGGTGGATTCGTCAAGCCATTACACGTGCGATCGCTGACCAAGCACGTACGATTCGTATTCCTGTTCATATGGTGGAAACAATCAACAAGCTAATTCGTGTTTCTCGTCAATTACTACAAGAACTTGGGCGCGAACCAACTCCAGAAGAAATTGCTGCTGAGATGGAATTAAGCACTGAAAAAGTTCGTGAAATTATGAAGATCGCTCAAGAGCCAGTGTCACTTGAAACACCTATCGGTGAAGAAGATGATTCTCATCTTGGTGACTTTATTGAGGATCAAGAAGCACTTGCACCAGCAGATGCAGCTGCTTATGAATTATTAAAAGAACAGCTTGAAGATGTACTAGATACTTTAACTGAGCGTGAAGAGAACGTACTTCGCTTACGTTTTGGTCTAGATGATGGTCGTACACGTACATTGGAAGAAGTTGGTAAAGTTTTCGGTGTAACTCGTGAACGTATTCGTCAAATCGAAGCAAAAGCGCTTAGAAAGCTTCGTCATCCAAGCCGCAGCAAACGTCTTAAAGATTTCCTTGAATAGATGATATATGATGAGATGACCTTTCTGCGCTGCAGTTAGGTCATTTTCTCAATAAAGCTAAGGAAAGGAATATGTGCATGAAAGCTGAACGCAGAACGATCATTGTTCGAGAAATTGAACATTGGCGAAGATCCAAATTATTGCCAGATCATTATTGCGACTTTTTAATTAACTTGTACGCTGATCCAGTAGCAGCTCCCAAATCGGAGGTGCCAGAGCATCTCGTAGGAAAAGCAATTATGGCTGTTTCTCAAGCAACAGGAAAACAGTGGTTTCTAACCTTTGGAATTTTCACCTTGATTTCGTTTGTTGTGCTTTATTTTAGCGTTTTTCACATTGTATTGCAAATCGCTCTCATCTTAGTTGGAACGGCGCTATTATTATGGCTTGGAGAAAGAATTAGGAAGAATAATGCACCGATCGGATTTTTAACGATTACATTAGGTCATTTATTGTTTTTATGTGGTGGATTATTTATGATCCATGATCATGAATTTACAGGTTGGTATTGGAATGGCGGCTTAATCGTTATTTGCGCACTCATTTGGATTGTATATGGAATTAAACAAAAATTAAGTGCTCTGCACTTTAGTGGCTGGCTCGCATTTCTTTTAGCCTATTCGTTAATGTTATATCAGCTTACAACAGCTCAAGCGTGGTACGAGGTTCAACTGTACTGGGTTCCGCTAGCTATTCTATATGGTTGGTTATCATGGTTTGTTCATCGCTTTAGCAAGCCTGTAGCGGGCGTGATGTTATTAACAGCAATCTTTACTTGGTTCATGCCTGAAATGTTCCAATTTATGTTCATTGATCAAACAGACTTTCTTCATCTTCAACTTATTGCTAAGATGATTACTGGTGGATTAACGTTATTTTTACTTCGAAAACAATGGATGGTGTGGGTAATTTAATGATTCAACTTTCAAAAAGACTTCAAACCGTTGCAAATTACATAACAGCAGGCAATAAAGTAGCAGATATCGGTTCTGACCATGCGCTATTGCCGGTTTATCTCGTTCAGTCAGCAAAATGCCCATCGGCAATTGCTGGAGAGTTGAATGAAGGCCCGTGGCAAGCAGCCCGTAAGCAAATTGCGAATGCGGGCTTAACCGCGAAAATTGATGCTAGACGTGGTAATGGATTAGCTATTCTAGAGCAGAATGAAGTAGATACGGTTACGATTTGTGGCATGGGCGGCGTATTAATGTCCGACATTCTTGAAGCAGGTCTTCTAGCAGGTCAATTAGAAGGAGTAAAAGAATTAGTTCTTCAGCCTAATGTAGGCGAGGATACAGTTCGAAGCTGGCTAGTTCGTCATGAATGGGCACTTATCGATGAGATGATTATCGAGGAAGATGGTAAAATCTACGAAGTGCTTCATGCCATCAAATCAGTTGAGGCACTACAACATAACAAGCAATTATTCAGTGGTACACATATGACATTACCATTTAACGATACGATGAATGAAGCAATGATGTTCAGAATGGGACCACATCTGTTGCCTAAACGCGATAAAGTGTTGCTAAAAAAATGGAAATCTGAATTACAAAAGCTTGATTACATTATCAATTCGCTGCAGCTATCTACCCTAGATTCTGCAAAAGCGAAGCTTGAAGCTACAGAGCGAGAGAAAAATCACATTTCGGAGGTACTGGAATGGCTGTTCACGGACAAACAATAATACAATATATGGAGCAGTTCGCACCGAAGTATTATGCAGTTGAGCACGACAATATTGGATTGCAGCTCGGAACACTAGATAAAAAAATCGATACTGTACTCATTGCACTTGATGTTACGTTAGCGGTTGTGGAAGAAGCCATTTCTATTGGGGCACAATTAATTATTGCGCATCATGCGATCATTTTCAGACCCATTGCCAAAATAGATACGTCTACCCCTGCCGGGAAATTGTATGAATTATTAATTAAAAATGATATTGCTGTATATATTTCACATACGAATCTTGATGTTGCAATTGGTGGTGTTAATGACTTATTAGCAGATGCTGCTGGAATGGTGTCAGACGGGCGTAAAACACTTGAAACAACTTATGTCGATCCAATGTATAAATTAGTCGTATTCATTCCTCAGAAGTCCTTAGAGAACGTTCAGCAAGCAATATGGCGTGCAGGCGGGGGACATATAGGCAATTACAGTCACTGCAGTTATCAATCTGCGGGTATAGGTACTTTTATGGCTGAAGAAAATAGCAATCCACATGTCGGGAAGAAGCATGAGCTCCATCATGAAGAGGAAGTCCGATTTGAATGTATTGTACAAGGTAGCAATCAACGTAAAGTTGTGCAAGCGATGATTAAGGCGCATCCTTATGAAGAAGTAGCTTATGATCTCATTCCAATTCATAATCAAGGCATTCAATATGGCTTGGGTCGAAGTGGAGCTCTTATTGAACCAACTACACTTGGTCAGCTAGCTGAGAAACTAAAAAAAGTTTATGATGTGCCTGCATTACGTGTTGTAGGTGAGCTTAATACGCCGATCAAAAAAATCGCTGTACTCGGTGGTATGGGAGCCAAGTATGTGAAATCTGCCAAATTTTCAGGTGCTGATGTATTAATTACTGGAGATATAGATTTTCATACTGCTCAAGATGCGCTTGCAGATGGCATGACCATTATTGATCCAGGTCATCATATTGAGAAAGTTATGATTCAAGGTGTTACAAGCTGGCTTACGAACAAATGCAGCAAAGAAAAAGCGGATGTAAACATTGTAGCTTCTTCAGTAGATACTGAGCCTTTTACTTTTGTATAGTTATATTGATTGAGACATTATTTGAAATGCGACGTTGAATATGCTTCAACGCGTTACATCGTGATTACAAGCAATGAAACGAAACCTAGCAATGTGTACGGTGCGAGTACACAAGCGAACAATGCCCGAAACTTTAAATAAAAGTTCAAAAAGCGGGCTTTCAGAACCGAGGAGGTGAAGCGCTACTTGAGAAAGGCGGAAGCGCAAGTGTACATGATTACGTACACGCGATCCTACAATGTTTCTGCAAGAAACATACATCGAAAGCTTATGCTTTACTTTCTAAGTTCACTTCAGATGCGATGTCGAATACGCTCCGCCAAGCATACCCATCGTTATCAAAGTCCGCTTTTTGAATTTCCTAACCTTTACACTTGAGTTATTGTGCGGAAATAGGTATACTGTAATCTGCATCGGAAAGTTTGACAGACAATCGCTGGTAGCCTAGATGCTACGAGAGGAAAGTCCGGGCTCCGCATGGCAGGATGCTGGATAACGTCCAGTCGGCGCAAGCTGAAGGATAGTGCCACAGAAATGGACCGCCGATGGCTGACTTATGTCAGAACAGGTAAGGGTGGAACCGTGGTGTAAGAGACCACGAGGGGCGTGGGTGACTACGTTCCTGGTAAACCCCATCTGGAGCAAAACCGAGAGAATACAGTAGCTTCGAGCTACAGCCTTAGCCTGAGGCGCGTTCGGGTGAGTTGCTTGAGCCATATAGCAATATATGGCCTAGATAGATGATTGTCACTTGTAGTGGGAGGGTCGTTCCCGTTAATACCACTTACAGTACAGAACCCGGCTTAAGGCAAACTTTCCGCACGACTAATGCTAACAACAAAGAGCCATCCACATATCGATTTCGCGATTGCGAAATGTTATGTGGATGGCTCTTATTGTTTTACTGATTAATTAGTCTATCTAATTTGTGTTTAACGGATTGGGGATACGTTTGAAGCGTTCCTTCAAAGGCAGCTGCCATTGTTAATGCGCGATAGACATCGATTTCGCCGTAGCCAAAGTAATCATCTTTTCCAGTATCACCTAGATCAGTTGCGCTTTGTCGCATAATTTCCATAACTTGCACATTGGTAAGTGCAGGATTAAGTGTTCGAATTAATCCGGCCAATGCTGCGACATGAGGAGAAGCCATGGAAGTGCCAGACAAGGATGCATACTGACCACCGATGTATGTGCTCGCTATGGAATCGCCTGGGGCAACGACATCGATATAATCACCATAATTGGAAAATGCTGCGCGCTGTCGATTATTGGAGGTAGCCCCAACTGCGAACACTTCTGGATAGGCTGCAGGATAACCAGGGCGACTCGTATTATCGTTTCCGCTTGCTGCAACAAGCACGACATCATGATTGTAGGCGTATTGGATGGCCTCATGCAAAAAATCAGCTGATGCGTAATTACCTAGGCTCATATTAATAACTTTCGCTCCGTGATCAGTAGCCCAAATAATGCCTTGAGCAACACTATATGTTGAGCCAGCCCCACTACTATTGAGTACTTTCACTGGTAATATTTTGTTATACCAAGATACACCTGCAACTCCTTCATTATTATTAACTGTAGCTCCAATAATACCTGCAACATGAGTACCATGGCCAAAATCATCGTTTGAATTGGTGGAAGAATCGTTTGCGTTATACCCTTCAAGCAGGCGATTAGCTAGGTCAGGGTGATCTGATTGAACTCCAGTATCTAGAACAGCGATAATAACATCCTCGGTACCCTTAGATATATTCCAGCCTGTTGTTGCTTTAATATTTGAAATATTCCATTGATATTTCGCAAACAACGCATCGTTAGGGATAGTTTCATTACTAGTTTCCTCGTTCGTCATATACAAATAGTGGGGCTCAATAAATTTTATTTCATATTTTTCTTTGAAATAAGCAATTAATTGTTCAGTACTTAATTCGTTCGACTTGAAAATAAAGGTAGAATTCATTTTTAAAACTTGCTCACAATGAATATCTTGCTTTAATGACTCCAATTGCTGCTCATTAAGCGCATTTATAAATTGGACAACGACTTCGTTTTTGTAATAATGACTTGCATCGCCGTTATCTTCGCCGTCAATAACGGTAGTATCTACTGTTGAATTGGGTTTTACGGATTCAATTTTCATTTGTCCTTCAGCAGGATACGGAATTAAGCGTAAATTGTTCCGTTGATGCTGTTCCACTTGCGGAAGGATGGATTCTTTCACAACAGCAATAACTTTTGTTTGATCTTTAATTAGACCAAGTACTCGATATTTCACATGATCTAATCCATAAAAACTATCCGAGTCATACCGATCGCCGTTCATATATAATTGAGCAGCTTTTTTCATATATGAATTAGCAAGAGCTTGTTCGGACGAGGGAATATCGCCGCGTTGAATTTTTGTCTTATCACTTTCCCAGCGAATATAAACATAATGCGGATGCTCAGCTTGGAAACGAGACATGATGATTGAAGCTTTTTTTGCTTGCTTTTCATTGGCGAGTAGCTCCAAATCAGATTGCAGCTCAGCAATGACAAGCTGTAAACTGGTGTCCATATTTTTTTGTAGTATTGTCAGCTTTTGACCTTCTTCAATGGCGGCATGTTCACTATCACTTTTCACATTCAATTGAGGCAATTGCGCGATTTCATTGCTTCTTTTATTATTAGGCAAAAGCTGCATTATTAAAATGACAGCTACGATTGCGCCAATAATGGTATACCATTTTTTGGACATTTCATTACACTCCTTAGTGATCTGTTTTGACGTATCCTTATTTTTAGTAAAAGTCAGTATTTTATGCAGAAGAAAGAGTTAAATAGTACCGCTTTGGCACAATTTGTGATAGTATGTAAATGTTATAGTTTTGGTTTGGAATATGAAAGGGGATCTACCAACATGCCTTCGACTAATGTTAAGGGGCTGAGTGAATCAGCTCGTGAGAAACTAAAGGAAGCGATTGCTCAACTTGAACCATTCCTTAACAATTTCTCACTCGATCATCTAATAAGTGAAGAAAAAACAGAAGAAGAACAATTATTTTACAGAGGTTTTCTAGCTGATCTTCGTCATTTGCTTGTATACTCAGAGGTTTCTTTCGAGAAGCTAGGAGTACTACTTAGAAGACCGAATTTTGATACAGATTTTGCCGAACGCGCATTGTATGAAGTATATCATAATTGTGTAAATGCCTTTTTCTATCCTAAAAATGAATGCTATTCCGAGGATGGCCGTTATGCATATACAGGTCAAGATGCGATTCGTTTTCGTTTCAAGCCGAAGCGGGAAGCAAGAAATATTATTATGAATATTACCAAATATTACGAAGACCTACGTGACGAATTGGCATATTACGAAAGTGATTACATGACTCAGCGTCGCATGATGGGGAAAAAATAGGATCGAATAAATCATCTCGATATCAGGGCAAACTGATAGTGGAGGTGATTTTTTTATGCCAAAAGGCGTAGCTTGTAGTGTATCGAATTGTAATTTTTGGGAAGAAAACAATCAATGTGGTGCAGCATCAATTCAAATTGAAATTGACGCACATGCAAATCGGAATTTTATGAATGAGTTTGCCGATGAGCTACTATCTAATGAACATCAGGATGCTGCGAATGAATCAGCAGAAACCTGTTGTCTAACATTCCGTCCAAAGGAGTGATTGTAGATGGCAAGAAATCGGAAATATGGTGGGTTGAGTCGTAATTTTCGTAATCTACCGATAACGCACCGCAGTAATATCCCTCATGATGATACGGCAGTATTGCAGCATGAGCCAATCCCACCATTAGAGCATGGCGGCATATATGAAGAGATGGGTGCAGACTTTACGTATGAGGAAATGGCAGCTTACGATCATGCACCGCGGAAGCTAATGAGCTTCAACGAATCTGATCAGCGTGTAAGTGCTATTGGTTGGTATGTCGGGGTATTAGCATTAGTTATTGCAATAAGTGCATTATTTATTTGGCCATTTTGGACAGGGTTATCGGCATTAGCGTTATCTTTTATGTCTTATTCACAAGGAACAAAAGCAATTGCCTGGCTTACAGGAACGATCGCTGTCGTTGCTATTGCATCATCGATTATTGAATATTTTATCTTATTGTAGTAAGTGATTGAAAAAGCAGGCAGCTGTTCACTTTTTGCAGTGAACATCTCCCTACTAAGACTGTAGATAAACTCCATATAGGAGTTTATCTACAGTCTTCTTTTGTTGGAGGTGGAAATATTACAATACTCTAATAGCTGCTGGAATTGAGAGCAAAGTCAACTATATCGTGGTAGAATGAACATAATACATATGGCGTTATTGGAGGAATTATTATGATTGTAGAAATAGATAATGTAACTTGGGAACGAGAAGATAAAGTAATACTGCAAGATTTAAATTGGTCCATTCAGCAAGGTGAACATTGGTGTTTGCTAGGATTGAATGGTTCTGGAAAGACTACATTACTCAATATGATTAATGGTTATCAGTGGCCAACATCTGGTGCGATTAGTGTATTGGGGCATCGCTTTGGTACATACGATTTACGAGAACTACGTAAAGAAATTGGATGGGTAAGTACGGCACTACAGCAAAAACTATATGGCAGCGATGATGCGCTTAACATTGTTTTGAGTGGAAGAGAAGCATCAATAGGAATATATGACCAACCTTCTGAAGAGGAAATCGAGAAAGCGATGAATCTGTTGCGAACACTACGTTGCGATAATCTCGCGCAACGTGCTTATCGTACATTATCACAAGGTGAGAAGCAAAGAGTGCTTATTGCTCGAGCATTGATGAATGAGCCTAAGTTATTAATATTAGATGAGCCTTGTACAGGACTTGATATTATTGCAAGGGAACAATTACTGGATATGATCGATAACCTATCAAGACGTTCTAATTGTCCGACACTAATCTATGTGACGCATCATGTAGAAGAAATTTTACCTTGTTTCAGTCATACTTTACTATTAAAGAAGGGGGAAATATTTGCTCAGGGTGAAACTTCAGATGTGTTAACCCCTCAGACGATGAGTCAATTTTACGAGGTTCCCGTACATTTAAAAAAGGAGAATGAGCGGTTTTGGTTAACGATTTCGAAGAGGTAGAAGAGGTAATGAAAGAACAACATGTTCAAAAACCATTGAAACAGAAAATGTACGATTGGGTGGAGAGAAGATGGAATCACGTTCGCTTTAAGGAATCTTCTTTTGTTACATCGTTTTCGCTTATTTTCTTGCTTGCACTTTGTCTGGAGTGGGTCGTTGTTATTCCAGGGATACCTACGGGACTGGGAATTATATTTGATTATGTCATATTTGGAACAGTATACGTAATCTCCTTGTTGTTCGCATTCACTCTTATGAGGGCGATATTTGCATTTTTTTATCTACATAAATGTGCAAGTATGATCACAAGTATAACGATATTAATCGCACAAAGTTATATCGTAATGCAGAGATCGAATTGGGGCTGGAAAGTTGCTTTACTTGTGACGGCAATCATCATAGTTATTACTGGTCTCGTTGCTTTATATGCGGCATATTTACGCGCCTTTCGCCAAAAGTCACTTTATTATGTTTCGTGTAGTCTCGTTATACTGTTTCTAGTTATTGCGCTTACCAATGAAATACGTGAAACAATCGTTGGAGATGATGGAGATCAAATTATTCAATTATATAAAGATGTGCTGCTAAGCTCTGATTTGTATTCAAATAAGGAAGATAGTAGTGGAGACATCTCATCGAATGATGAAGATACTAATTCTAAGCTAGATGATGGTGGAGATACAGAACAATCACTATTAACGTTGGATAGATTTACTACTAATCCTGCAGAACAAGGGACGTACGAAGTTAGACATTTCGATTACGAAACTTACACAGACAATGCGGATTTAATGGTAGAAGAAGTGGATGATATTATTTATACGCTGCCGATGGATGGATCAGATGTGCTAAAGGATTGGAAATGGACGAAAGAATTATATTGGGGCTTTACGGAAGATCAAATCCCGATTAATGGTCAAGTGTGGACACCAGTTGGTGAAGGCGAATTTCCAATTGTGTTCATCATGCATGGTAATCATGTAGGAGAAGAAGATTCCTCAGATGGTTATGCTTATTTAGGTGAATTACTAGCTTCTCAAGGGATGATTGTTTGTTCCATCGATGCAAACTTTCTAAACTACTCTGTGTGGTCTGGCATCGTTGACGATGACCAATTATTGCGTTCTTGGTTAATGTTAGCCCATCTGACTTCATTCTACGAACAGCAATATGATCAGCTATCCATTGATTGGGATCAGGTGGCCTTAATCGGTCACTCGCGTGGGGGTCAAGCTGCAGCAATGGCTGTAGATGCCAATAAATGGTTTGTAGATAATGAGATCACCGATATATTAGACAAAGTAGCTGTTAAAGCTGTGGTTGGTATAGCACCAACAGATTACCGGGTTGATAGTAAGCAAGCGAGTTTACACAATGTGAATTATTTGACCCTACATGGTACGATGGACTCCGATCTTACAGAATCGTTTGGTGATAGGCAGTATGAACGTACGCGATTCAATGAGTCTGCTCACTTTAAGGCTACTGTAGAATTGTATCATGCGAATCATGGACAATTTAATACGGTGTGGGGAAAGTATGATGAACAATTTCCGGGAGCTATATTGCTGAATACTGCTGATCTTATATCTGGGGATGACCAGCGATTAGCAACTCAAATATATATTAGCAGCTTTCTACGCGCAAGTTTATTGCAAGAAGCACAATATGAAGCGGTATTCCAAGATTTTCGCACGGTAGGGCAATATTTACCTATAACAGGATATGTTACTCGTTATAGTCATTCGAAAGAAACGTTGATATACGATTTTGAAAAAGAATATGGTGACACGGCGTGGAGTACAACAGCTGAACTAGAAGCAGAAGTTATTGATCTGAAGGGTCGAAGTGATGGAGACAAGCAGAACAGTGGGTTATGGCTGCAATGGCTGGGTGAGCAGCAACAAATTACGTTCAATCTTTCGCGGCAGCAGCAATATATGTTGAATAAACAGATTGAGGCGATCACGATTTCGGTTGCCCGAACGAGCTATCGTCAAGACGAGGAAGCTAGTAATGATGAAGAACAACAATCTACCGCGAACAATGAAGAAAACGAACGTGGTGAATGGATTCCAGATATCGATCAGCTAGACGCAACGCTACCAATTGAGTTAGAATTGTATTCCGAGCAATTTGGGACGATTCGACTTGATCTCGCCGCCTATTTCAGCTTGTTAGCACCTGCGGAAAATGATTTTACGAAATCAAGTGTACTTGAAGGACGGATTAAAAAAGGCAAGTATGATGTTACGATAGAGCCACTATTGCAAACGTATATTATACCAGTTGCTTTATTGGGAACAGAAGCCTCGACGATGGATTTAGCAGATCTACAGCAAATGACACTACATTTCAAACAAATAGTAGGAAGTCTAATTGTTGATAACATAGGAGTTATTACAGAGGGAGGAACACATGTCCAATATAATAGATGATCGAAATAGCGAAGAGCAGCGAGTACACTATATTACACAATTAGTTCGACAGCGCTTGGAAAATATAGAGGATGAAACAGGGGATGTCAAGTCAGATATAGTCAATATAAAAACAAATTTTTGGGATGATGTGACGATAAATTTTGAGGATTCGACAGAAACTGCCGAAACCTATGCAAGTATGAAGCAACAAGCAGAATTACTTTCTGAACGAGAACGTAGCTATAGATTATTGTCTGAACAAATTCGTTTGCTGCATAAATTAGAACAGAGTCCTTATTTCGGCAGAATTGATATTGTTGAAGATGGAGAACCTGTCGAAGCTATTTATCTCGGGGTAGGCTCATTGCTTGATGATAATAATGATAATTACTTGATCTATGATTGGCGTGCTCCGATCAGCAGCGTTTACTATGATTATGGTCCAGGTCCGATTACTTATCGTACACCTAGCGGTACCATTGACGGTGAAATGACATTAAAGCGTCAATATATTATTCGGTATGGAAATTTATTAAGTATGTTTGACACGGGTGTTACGATTGGCGACGAGATTTTACAAGAGGTTCTTGGCAAGCATTCCGATGCTCAGATGAAAAGTATTGTTGCGACGATCCAACAGGAGCAAAATGCGATTATTCGTAATGAACAAGCGAAGCTATTAATTGTTCAAGGAGCTGCAGGCAGTGGTAAAACTTCTGCTGCACTACAACGTGTAGCTTATCTATTATATCGCTATCGCGAAAGCTTGAATGCCGACCAGATTGTATTGTTCAGCCCCAATCCAATGTTCAATAGCTATGTTTCAACAGTGCTACCCGAGCTTGGGGAGCAAAATATGCAGCAAACAACGTATCAACAATATTTAGAACGTAGATTAGGTCGTAACATTCATCTAGAAGACCCATTTACTCAGATGGAGTATAGCTTAACCCAGTATGAGGATCCATCTTATGAAGCGCGTATGGCAAGCATTCATTTGAAATCTTCTACACAGTTTATGGGTGATATTGATGCCTACTTGAAGCATTTAAGTAAGCGGGATATGAAGTTTAAAAATATTGTATTCCGTGATAAAATTCTTATCTCACATGAGCAAATAACGGAGAAATTTTATAGATTAGATTCTTCACAATCGATACCGCTTCGACTGAAGGAATTGACAGAATGGCTGCTGAAGGAATTAACATCGTTAGGGAAAATAGAGCAACGAGAAGCTTGGGTAGATGAGGAAATAGAATTACTTGATACCGAGCAATATGTCGAAGCATTTCAGCATTTGAACAATCGTAAACAATCTAATGAAAACTTGTTCAATGAATTCCAAGCAGAGCATGATTTTTTGGCAGGGAAGATTGTTCAGCAGAAGTTCAAAAAACTAAGAAAGCATGTGAAACTGCTTAGATATGTAAATGTTACAGGCATTTACAAGGAAATGTTTATTGGGCAGCAATGGAGTCGTGACTCCATTCCACTTTGGCGTGAAATAGCGGATTTAACATTAAAGGCATTGGCACAAAAAACGATGCTGTATGAAGATGCAACACCTTATTTGTATTTGAAGGAAAAATTGGAAGGCTTCCAGACCAATACGAGTGTGAAGTATGTATTTATTGACGAAGGTCAAGATTATTCAGCGTTTCAATTGCAATATATGAAGCATGTTTTTCCGAGAAGTAGGATGACAATCGTAGGCGATTTGAATCAATCTATTTTTGTTCACTCGTCTTTGCAGGAAAAGTTCACTCCTTTCGAGAATTTATTCTCAGAGGAAGAAACGGAGCGTATGACATTGCTTCGGAGTTATCGCTCTACTCATGAGATTATTGCCTTCACAGCGTCGATGATTGAAGGTGGCGATCAGATTGTACCATTCAATCGTCATGGTAGGGTTCCAGAAATTACTGTGCTTGATTCCGTCGATCAGTATGATCAACAAATTGATGAAAAGCTACATCATTGGATTCGTGAAGGCTATACGTCGATTGCAATTATTTGCAAGACGGCTCATGAGAGTAAGTTAGTGTTTGAACGACTAGAAGGTCGTTGGAAACGACTACGCTTAATTGATCAAGAAACTGTTACGTTCCAGCACGGTATTATGGTCATTCCAGCATATTTAGCTAAAGGTGTAGAATTTGATGCGGTTATGATCTATAATGCGAGTTCAACCCAATATCATTTGGAAAGTGAACGAAAATTGTTCTACACAGCATGTACGAGAGCGATGCACGAATTACATCTATTTTCACTAGGCACCCCGTCGCCATTTATTCCAAGTAACTAGCATTATAGTACATGTTCAAAAGCTCTGCTTTGAACAATCTCTTATAGTTATTATGGCAAGCTATACGTTATTATATTATTGTAAAACGTATAGCTTGTTTCAATTATAAGTTGTAATATTGGGGGGAAGTGATGGATACTACTATGTTCGGTATTACAAAACAGGAGCTCTATTTGTTCAATCGTGGTTCATCGCATCATAGCTATAGGTTTATGGGAGCACATCCTATTCACTGGAAAGGCGAGGACGGTATTCGCTTTGCTGTATGGGCACCTCAGGCGAAAGCAGTTTCGGTTGTTGGTGATTTCAATCAATGGGATGGCAAGCTTCATAAATTGAGCCCAGTAGTGAGCTCAGGTGTTTTTGTAGCTTTTATTCCTCATTTGCAAGATGGTACACGATATAAGTATGAAATTTTAACGCAGCACAATGAACGAATATTGAAAAGTGATCCATACGCTTTTTATAGTGAGCGGCGACCTAATACAGCATCGATTGTCGTAGGCTTGCCAAGCTTTACATGGACTGATCAAGAGTGGTACAAGGAGCAAGCGGTAAAGCCATCGTACGAAAAACCAATGCTAATCTATGAGGTTCATGCAGGATCATGGAAAATTAAAGGTAAAGAAGATTACTATACATATACTGAGTTAGCCGAGCAACTCGTTCCTTATGTAGCAGATCGGGGATATACTCATATCGAGCTGTTGCCAATTACAGAACATCCACTTGATCAATCTTGGGGCTATCAAGTTGTAGGGTTTTATAGTCCAACGAGTCGGTTTGGGTCACCCGAGCAACTGAAGCAATTGATTAATGCATGTCATCAACACCAGCTTGGTGTTATATTGGATTGGGTTCCTGGTCATTTTTGCAAGGACGATCATGGCTTAAGAAATTTCGATGGCACCCCAATTTTTGAAGGGGCGGATTGGAAGCGAGCTGAGCTGCCTTTATGGGGCACGTTAAGCTTCGATTATAGTAAGCATGAAGTTCAAAGCTTCCTAGTTTCAAACGCGATTTATTGGTTAGATCAATTCCATTTTGATGGCTTACGTGTTGATGCCGTTGCTTCTATGCTCGATCTACACATGGATAAGCCACCTGAATTACATACATTAAATGCTGATGGCGGACATATTAATTTACACGCGATCGCATTCCTCCACAAATTAAATGAAACGATATTTCATTACTACCCCGACGCATTGATGTTAGCGGAGGATTCCTCATCCTACGCATCCGTAACAAAGCCAACTTATATGGGCGGCTTAGGATTTAACTACAAATGGAATATGGGCTGGATGAACGATATGCTCAAATACATGTCGCTCCCGCCGTCAACCCGCACCCAGCAACATCATCTCATAACTTTTTCTATCTGGTACGCATTCAACGAAAATTATATACTACCACTTTCCCATGATGAAGTTGTTCATGGAAAACGTTCTCTACTTAATAAAATGTGGGGAAATTACGAACAGAAATTTGCACAGTTGCGATTATTCTATGGCTATTGGATGACCCATCCTGGTAAGAAACTACTTTTTATGGGTAGTGAATGGGGACAATTCGATGAGTGGAAAGATCAACATCATCTCGATTGGGACGTTTTAAAGTACGACTCTCATCAAAAAATGCATCATTATACGAAGCAATTGAATTGGTTATATCGTAATACTCCTATTCTTTGGGAAAATGAGTTTAATCCGAGTACATTCGATTGGATTGATGTGAACAATGCAGAGCAATCGATCATTTCCTTCAGTAGACAAAGTCAATCTGGAGTGCTTGTTGTAATCGTGAATTTTTCACTTCAATATTACCCGGATTACCGTGTTGGCGTGCCACAAACAGGCATATATACGATATTAATGCATAGTAATGAACTGGAGTACGGTGGTACAACCGAACATGTTCAGCAGGAAATACAAAGTAAAGCGATCGGTATTCATGGTCGTGAGCAAAGTATTTCTATTGAACTCCCCCCATTCACTTTTATGCTATACACACTTCATTCGGGGGACACCATTTAACAAGGAGATGATGTCTATGGTTCGAAAAGAAATGATAGCAATGTTACTAGCCGGTGGTGAAGGTAAACGATTAGGTGTATTAACGAAGGATTTAGCAAAGCCCGCTGTTTATTTTGGCGGGAAATATAGAATTATTGACTTTACATTAAGTAATTGCGCTCATTCAGGCATAGATACTGTTGGCGTGCTCACACAGTATCAGCCATTAGAACTGAATCGATATTTGGGAATTGGTACACCGTGGGGACTTGATCGTCGTGACGGTGGTATGACGATTCTTCCCCCCTATATGCAAAAGAATGGCGGCGTCTGGTACAAAGGGACAGCCAATGCCATCTATCAAAATATTCCGTTTATAGAACGTTACGATCCTGAGTATGTGCTTATTATATCAGGCGATCATATATACAAAATGGATTATGATCTCATGCTTCAAAATCATAAACAATCAGGAGCAGCCGTGACGATCGCTGGTTTTGAAGTCGATTGGAAGGATGCTAGTCGGTTTGGCTTAATGCATATTGATGATGATTCGGTTATTACTGGCTTTGAAGAGAAGCCGAAAAATCCAACAAGTAATTTAGCGTCGATGGGCGTTTATATATTCAACTGGTGCGACTTGAAACGATATTTAGTTAATGATGAGAACAATGTGACATCGAGTAATGATTTTGGTAAAGATATTATTCCGGCAATGATGAATGATAGTTTACTATGCTCATGCTATATTTTCGATGGGTACTGGAAAGATGTCGGAACGATTGATAGTTTATGGGAAGGTAATATGGACTTGTTAGAAGACCAACCATCGCTTGATCTTGGTGATCCGAACTGGCGTATTTACTCGGTGAATCCCAATCAGCCTGCACAATTTGTAACTTCAACTGCCAAGGTAACCTCCAGTCTTATAACGGAAGGCTGCTTTGTCGAAGGCGAGGTTGACCGTTCCATTCTCTTCTATGGCGTCACTCTTGGGGAAGGTAGCATTGTGAAAGAATCAGTCATTATGCCTAAAGTAAAAGTAGGTAGAAACGTGCAAATCTATCGGGCGATTATCGGTGATGGAGCGATCATTGAGGATGGAGCAGTAATCGGTACGCCTGCTAACGAAGAAATAACAGTTATTCCAGTTGGTGAGCATGTGTTTCCACAGGATCAATTGTTGGAGGTGAAGTAATGAAGAATCAAAAAATTATGGGTGTTATTAATCTTATTCATGAAAAAGATGATCTTGATAAATTAACGCAAGGCCGTTGTACAGCAACTGTCCCTTTTGGTTCTCGCTATCGCATTATTGACTTCACACTTTCTAATATGGTTAATTCGCGAATGAATGAAGTAGGCATCTTTGTCCATCAAAAATATCGCTCACTAATGGATCATATCGGAAGCGGGAAAAGCTGGGATCTACAGCATCGTCAAAGTGGGTTATTTGTATTACCTCCGATTACAGATGATGTGCAGGAATTAAGCCGTGGTGATCTATTTCATTTCTACCAAAATCGTGATTACTTCCTACGCTCACAGCCAGAATATGTGCTAATTACTCGGAGTCATATGATTTGCAATATTGATTATCAACAAGTACTTGCTCACCATCTAGAGCAAGAAGCTGATATTACGGTTGTATGTAAGGAAAGTATCGAGCCATTACTTGGTAGAGCAAGAAAAGTGCGGATGAATGAAGCAGGCCGAATTAGTGAAATTCAAGAATCTTATGGGCCTATGATTAGTGACTTTTCTAATATGGAAATGTATTTGATGAAGAAGGAATTACTGATGGATCTCGTAGAAACTTCATTGGCCAAAGGTCATGATCATCTTGTCCGTCATGCTATTGTGTCTAAGCTGGATCAATTGAAGGTGTATGGTTATATCCATGATGGTTTTCTAGCATGTGTGAATACGATTAATAGTTACTATGCCAATAGTATGAAGCTACTTAATCCGAAAGTTTGGAGAGAGTTATTCTATGAACCAGGACCGATCTACACAAAGGTTAAGGATGGTCCACCGGCGCGTTATAAGCAAAATGCTGTTGTGGAGCAATCTATTATTGCCAATGGCTGCTTAATAGAAGGCACAGTTCGCAATAGTATTTTATTCCGCGGGGTACATGTTCATAAAGGAGCAGTCGTGGAAGATAGTATCATCATGCAAAATGGAATAATTTTACCAAATAGTGTAGTGAAATGCAGTATTTTCGATAAAGATGTTGTTATTAAAGAAAACAGAGAAGTCCGTGGTGTGGAGTCGGGACCATACCTAGCAGCAAAGCGTCGCATCATCTAGGTAGGGAAGTTCAAAAAGCGAACTTTGATAACGATGTGATGCGTTGTAGCTTACTCGTATCGAATATGAAGCGAATTTCGAAAGTACGGTTCGCATGTACCAAACACGTACATTTGCGCTTCCGCTTTTCGAAAATTAGCTCCATCTTCTCGGTTCTGAAAGCCCGCTTTTTGAACCTCGATTGGAAGAGGAAGTTCAAAAAGCGAACTTTGATAACGATGTGATGCGTTGTAGCTTACTCGCATCGAATATGAAGCGAATTTCGAAAGTGCGGTTCGCGTGTACCAAACACGTACACTTGCGCTTCCGCCTTTCTCAAGTAGCGTTTCATCTTCTCGGTTCTGAAAGCCCGCTTTTTGAGCCTCGATTGGAAGAGGAAGTTCAAAATACTAGATAAAAAGTTATTGGAGGGAATAGGGATGAATATACTGTTTGCAACTTCTGAAGCGGTACCTGTTGCTAAGAGTGGTGGATTAGCTGATGTCGCAGGTGCATTGCCAAAGGCGCTAGATGCACAAGATGTAAAGACAAGCGTCGTATTACCGAAATACGATTCCATTCAGCCTCAATATTTAGAGCACTTCACACTTATCGCTGAATATGAGGTAGGCTTTGGTTGGCGAAATCAATATTGTGGTTTGTGGAAGGGTGAGCTCGAAGGAATCACTTACTATTTAATCGATAACGAGTATTATTTCAAGCGTGGCGGCTTATACGGCTATGATGATGACGCTGAACGATTTGTATTCTTCTCAGCAGCCGTTCTTGAGGCGGGACCGTATTACGGCGAGAAATTCGATATTATCCATTGTAATGATTGGCAGACAGGTTTAATCCCGTTTTTATTGCGGACAAGATATGCTTATCACCCGGATTGGTCGCAATCTCGCTCCGTATACACAATTCACAATCTGATGTATCAAGGGATATACAGTATTGATAAGATGAAGGAATTGCTAGGGATTGGCGATGAGTATTTCAATGCAGAAGGTCTTGAATTTTTCGGGAATGCAAGCTGCATGAAGGCAGGCTTACAATATGCGGACAAGCTTACAACGGTAAGTCCATCATATGCCGAGGAAATTCAAACCGCCTATTACGGTGAGAAGATGGAAACATTGCTCCAATATCGCCGTGAAGATTTGATCGGCATCGTTAATGGTATCGATGAAAAAATGTTTGATCCAATGGTGGATACTCATCTCGTAGCACCTTATCGTAACTCGCTACCTCGCAAACAAAAAAACAAGCTAGATTTGCAGATTGAAATGGGATTGCCGCAAAATAGTGAGATTCCATTAATCGGTGTCGTATCAAGATTAGTGGAACAAAAAGGTTTTGATCTCATTATTGCTACGTTGGACGAGCTATTACAAGAAAATGTACAGATCGTTATACTTGGTTCTGGTGATGAGATGTATGAAAAATATTTCTATGAGGCTTCATTACGTTACCCAGACAAATTAAGATTTTGGTTAGGCTATAGTGACAGAATCGCAAGCCGGATCTATGGTGGAGCGGATATGTTTCTAATGCCATCACGATTCGAACCTTGTGGCTTAAGCCAATTAATCTCGCTAAGATATCGTACGGTACCAATTGTTAGAGAAACTGGTGGGCTAAGGGACACTGTTCTTCCATATGATGAATATACTTATTCTGGGAATGGATTCACATTTACCAACTACAATGCACATGATTACTTATATACCGTTCGTTATGCTCTTCGCTTATACAATGACAAAGAGGTATGGAAACGCATTGTAAATAATGGAGCCCGTGAAGATTATAGTTGGAATCGCTCCGCAAAACGATATAAAAAGCTATATCAACAACTTAGCTAAGGAGAGGAGATGGCTTCATGGCACGTCACTTAGCTGTAGGTAATGGGAAGATGTTGCTTAATATGGATCAGCACGGCTTTATTAGAGATATTTATTACCCGTATGTAGGACAACTGAATCATGTAGGAGGGCATTATTGTCGAGTTGGTATTTGGGTACAAGGTGAATTTTCATGGTTGGACCATGCGGAGTGGAAGTTCGAGCTTGATTATCTGGAAGACTCTCTTGTTACTAACGTTATTGCCAGGCATGACCGATTAGGCATTGAATTACAAATTAATGATGGCATTCATCAAAGAGAATGTATTTTCATTAAACAAGTAACAATCCGCAATTATCGTGAAGAAGCTCGGGAAGTGAGAATTTTCTTCCATCAGGATCTAATGATCGAGGGAACAGAAGTTGGAGATACTGCAGTGTATTACCCGGAAAATCATACGATCTATCATTACAAGCGCTCTAATTACTTTATGTTTAATGGATTTTCTGATGAAGGTGGAATCTTACAATATTCTACTGGTGTGAAACGATTTAATACCGCTGAAGGTACTTGGAGAGATGCTGAAGATGGTACGCTTATGGGGAATACAATTGCTCAAGGCTCCGTTGATAGTACGTTAAGCTTCCGTACCATTGTTGGAGGGCATAGTGAAAAGACGATTTTCTACTGGATGTCAATCGGTGCCAATCTAGAGGAAGTGAAGCGTCTAGACCAATATGTTCGTGATCAGCACCCAGAGAAGCTATTAAGCCGAGTGGTTGTATACTGGAACCATTGGTTGCAACGCGCGGAGTCTGATCTCGGAGATTTGCCGAATGAGGTACGTAAATTATTCAAATTAAGCTTATTGCTCGTTCGCACGCAAACCGATGAGAATGGCGCTATCATCGCTGCTAACGACACAGATATTTTGCAGTACAATCGCGACCACTATAGCTATATGTGGCCTCGTGACGGTGCGCTAGTCGCTGATGCAATGTCATTAGCTGGGTATCAAAGTATGATAGCACCATTTTTCCAATTCTGTGCGGATACGATTTCATCTGATGGCTATTTGTATCATAAATACAACCCAGACGGAACGGTAGGCTCCAGCTGGCATCCGTATATTGTGCAAGGGAATCGTCGCTTGCCGATTCAAGAGGATGAGACGGCATTAGTTCTGTTTGCATTATGGCAAGATTATGCTCGCCATCAAGTTATTGAATTGCCACAAGGGCTGTATACGAAGCTTATTCGCCCAGCAGCTAATTTCTTAAGCAGTTATATTGAAGAAGATATGAATTTACCGAAACCAAGCTATGATTTATGGGAAGAACGTTATGGCATATGGACCTATACGACGGCCTCTGTCTATGGTGGACTAATCTCCGCCGCTTCATTCACTGATTTATTCGGGGATTATGATCGTAGTGATCATTATCGTAATATTGCTGAACGAATTAAAAGTGGTATGCTAGAGCATTTGTGGGATGAGGAAGCAGGACGATTCGCTCGCGGTCTAGTGATGAAGGATAATGTATGGGTCAAAGATATGACGCTTGAAAGTAGTATGTTTGGTATTTTGGATTTTGGTGTGTTGCCTGTCGATGATTATCGTGTGCAAAAGACGATGCTATCGATTAAGCAAGGACTACAAGTGAAAACAGAAGTAGGCGGAATTGCTCGTTATGTGAACGACTATTATTTCCAACAATCCGGTGATATTGAACGTATACCAGGTAATCCATGGATTATTTGCACATTATGGGTAGCTAACTTTGAGATTGCGTCAGCGAAAACGATTGCCGACCTTGAAAGCCCAAGACGTACATTGGAGTGGGTTGCCCAGCATACTTTATCAAGTGGGCTGTTAGCAGAGCAATTGAACCCTTTTGACGGTACACCATTATCGGTAGCGCCGTTAACATGGTCACATGCTACGGTTGTTCAGTCGGTATGTAAATACGCTGCAAAATACAAGCAATTAAACCAAATCGTATAGTAAGTAAAAATATTGTTATTCAGTAATAACAATATTTTTAACAGACGGTACCGCAGTAATGATGAACTGAACCCCGAATAGCACACTTTTTTTATAGTGTCTACTATTCAGGGTTCAATTCACGAATGACAAAAAGGTATCCTTTCTTAACCGTTAAGGTGAGAAAGGATACTCTTTTTTGTGTGGTTGGGCAACGAAGTGCTGCTCAAAGCTTTTTGAGCGGTACTCGGAATACATTTGCTTGCCATTACCTATCTGGATATTCGACGAGTCAGAGTTAGATATTACTTTCAGTCGGCCGATGGTGATATCTGGTATGGCGTTAAGATCCAATGGTTGCTCCATATCAGATGCTCGTTCAACGATTTTGCTAGGGTAGAGGAGTCGCTTTAGATTGGGAGATGGCTTACAAAATAATTGATATTGATTAAAATTAGGCTCATCTCCCGTATTCCTTGTTACGTCTTGTAATACAACGATACTTCTACTGATCATCGAAGTATTGTCGCGATCACCCACTTGAATGATCGAGCTTGAGGAGTTACTAATAACATTTACGTTTGTGACACTAGAAAGCGTATTATGACTCATAACGATATTTCCCCTTACTTATGGAAGGCTGAGGTAATTGAATTATTTTACCAGATGGACATAGTGCAGGCTTTGAAGCAGAATTAAAGGGGCCAATTTGAAAGCCATCAGGTGGTGTTTCGATAGTGGAATAAAGTATAACTTGGTCGTTATCCCCAACTTGGATATTTGAACAACTTGAGTTAGCGATGACATTAACTTGGTCCACATGCAGATGTTGCTCTTGAATAATAATTTTCATTGGTAATCTCCTATCGCACAGCTTTTTCTTGTAAATAGTGCCTAATTGCAGTCTCTATATCATGCCATGTACGTTCACTTACCGATCTCTCTATCTTTTCCCATTCATGTTGCAGTTCTTGATCAGAAGAGGGAGCAATTCGATTCAAAGAGGGTGCCTCATCAGCTACGTAATGATGAATTCGAGCCTCAATTTGCTTTTCAAGATCAATAATGATTTGGGTGATATGATCGTCATTAATTGGGATGTCTAATCGTGAACTCATCTTGCGAATATAGCCTACTCCTTGTTCGTGAAGATAAGTGCGTAATTGATCACTCAAATGCTGCTCAAAACCGACGGGGAAGTTCGATGGATTTTCAGTTGGAGGGGCATTATTTGCCGAAGGAATGCTATTGTGCACGGATGTTTTCATTGGTTTGGAAAGATCGTGAGCGGTATTACCTTCCACAATTTTTGCCTTGGAATTGGGATGTGCTGAATTACTATGAATATTTTTCTGTTTCATTGCTAACTCTTCTATCATTGTCGGCAATTGACTGGCACTTGCTGTTGACATACCAATTTGTAAGGAACCTTCTAATGTTTCTACTTTTAATTGATCAAAATGATATTCAATTTTATCAACATGAAAAATTGGAGGGGTATTAGAGCTAGGATTTTGTTTTTGAACTGCTAGTTGTTGCTCAAGTTGGGATATTGTTGCTTGTAATGTATCAATCGTATCTTGTTGTTCTTGCAGTCGTTGTTCGATACGGAACGCCCATTGTTGCCATGGGTTCAACTGCGAAGATGACGAAGATTCAGAGTTATACATCGTAGATCCAGCCCTTCTATAATTGAATTGTTATTATCCTGGATTGGGAAGTGGGACAAGAAAAGGTGTAAATTGATCCATGGGAGACATCCCATCAGGTCCTGTTGATGGAAGTAATGATTGTGTAGATACATGAGAAATAGCAGAAATAGCTCCTGAAGTACCAATTTGAAAAACGGAGCTATTCGAAAGCGTCTCAATATGAATACTATGAATGTTAATTTGTTGCTGTACCGTTAACATAGCGATCACAATACTCCACTGACATTGTCTACAAGATCATTATCTAATGAATTGGTAGCACTTAGTCCCGTATTAGAATTTGCTAAACTACCTGTTAAGAAAGAACCAGCGCCAGCATAGGTTTTGGAAGAGCTAGAAGGTGATACTTGAACAGCATCACCGAACTGTACGATTCCACTAGAGCCGTTACTAACTACATTTACAAAGCCAACGATTGATGGCATGAACTCACCTACTTCACTGTTTATTGTAGTTTATGCATTATAAGCCTAAGCGTTCCTTGTAGCGGAAGTTCAAAAAGCGGACTTTGATAACGATGATCGCCTTCGTAGTTTATTCGACGTCGAATATGAAGCGAACTTGGAAAGTACGGTTCGCGTGTACCAAACATGTACACTTGCGCTTCCGCCTTTCACAAGTAGCGCTCCATCTTCTCGGTTCTGAAAGCCCGCTTTTTGAACTTTGATTTGAAGAGGTAGTGCAAAAATCAGACTTTGATAACGATGATCGGCTTCGTAGTTTATTCGACGTCGAAAAAGTCCTTGATCAGTTAATAACGAGTAGCCTACTTGTTAGCTGGTGCATAAGCTAATCTATACATGAAATAGATGAGGTGGGATTATTGAAAAATTGGGATGATTTCGAGAAGTGGTTTAGCAATGCTAATTTTCCGAAAAATCTGGAGAGCCTAAGGGAAATTCCAGTGGTCGATAATTGGATTAATCAGATTAAGCAAGCAACGGGTACTCCAGCAAAAAAAAACGAATATGGATCCAAAAGTAGCTATCAGATAAAAGAAGGAAAAGAGTCGCTTGAAGTGATTTTTCAACTTCCGATAGGATATGATCAAGATGAAATTATACTCTATGTTAGGGAAGACTTTGTGAAAATAGAAGGGCTGCCAGATCAGCATATTGAATTGATTAAGCTGCCAAAATTAGTGAAATCTAGAGAGTGTAAAGCAAAAATTGAAGAAGATCAGCTAATTATTCGATTGACGAAACGACCAAGACCAATAAAATTTTATCGACATTATATAACAAACTAGCTAATAATCTCGCGATCTAGTATAATGTCTAATGATTACGATTAGATCGTGAAGGAGTGTCCACCGTGTCAGTAGTAAATGTAAGCGATGTTTCTGCGGATTTATTTATAATTGCCATTATTTTTATTTTACTTATTTTTGGCTTGTTGAGCTTTGGGATTTTACAAATGTTTCAACAAAGATTCCGTTTGGGTTGGTACAATTTTGCCGGTGCTCTAGTTAGTTTTATTGTGCTAATGATTATTCTTAATATTTGGTACTTATAGCAACTGGAGGTGTCAGCATGTATTGGCAAGTCATATGGTTCGGTGTTAATCTATTGTTCGTCGCTTCGCTTATTACGACGTTATTTCTTCACCGATCTGTCTCGATGGCTCGTCTAGGGCGAGCGCCGGAGACCAAGATTCGACAGTTGACATTGATTCGTAATTTGTTATGGGGATTAACAGCAGTGTTTTTCGTAAGTATGAGTGGTGCCTTTGTGGCAGATATGTATTATAACGGGTAGAATACGAAGCTCTCTTTATACAAGGGGGCTTTTCTCAATACATGATAATAATATAGTTGTTGGGAGGTCAATTGATGCAAACATTTGATGAAATCGTTACGCTTATGTCAGCTAGAGGTTTACGAGTAACAGATCAGCGTAAAACATTAGCGAAGCTATTCTCAGAATCGGTAAGCTACTTGTCTCCGAAAGATGTATACGATCATATGGGGAAAACGTATACAGGACTTAGCTTTGATACGGTCTATCGAAACCTTCGCGTTATGGAGGAGCTAGGTGTATTAGAACAAGTGATGTTCGAAGAAGGCGTGAAGTTCAAAATTCATTGTCGTGCGCATGATCATCACCATCATATGATTTGTCTTGGCTGCGGAAAAACATATCCGATTAAATTTTGTCCAATGGATCAAACAGATGTTCCGACTGATTTTAAAGTGATAAGGCATAAATTCGAAGTATTCGGTCATTGTAAGGCTTGTGCTGAGGAAGAGCAAATTCAAGGCGGCGAATAATAATGAGTATCGGTCATGTTATGAAATCAATCGTTAAGGCTCCTATTAAATTTTACCGCTTATTCATCTCGCCACATAAGCCACCGACTTGCCGATTTCATCCGACGTGCTCAGCCTATGGTCTTGAAGCGATTGAAAAGCATGGTCCGTTCAAAGGAACATGGTTAATGATTAAGCGTATTAGTAAATGCCACCCGTTTCATCAAGGTGGTATCGATTATGTACCTGAACCTAAACCGAAGAACAAATAGCGTCACTTGACATTGGCGTCTACATTTTTTATATTAGAGATATATCATTTAATGAAAGTTCAATAAGGTTCAATGAGAGTTCAAAAAGTGGGCTTTCAGAACCGAGAAGATGGAGCTAATTTTAGAAAGGCGGAAGCGCAAGTGTACATGATTACGTACACGCGAACCGTACTTTCCAAATTCGCTTCATATTCGACGCCGACTATGCTACTTCAGCATATACATCGTTATCAAAGTCTGCTTTTTGAACTACCTATACAGTAATAGCCAGTGAAGAGATGAGTACAATACCCTTCCTTTGTAGAGAGTACGGCGCTTGGTGGAAGCCGACATGCTGAAGGTGTTGGAATATGGTCTTGGAGGCTCCTTGTTCGAGCGGATAACGTGAGGGCGAGGCGTATGTCTGCGATAAAGATATTGCCAGTTGGCAATCTAAGAAGCAAGACGAGCGCGATTTTTGCAAGTCTTGGAATTTGGGTGGTACCACGTGAGCTTAGCTCTCGTCCCATGTTGGACGAGAGTTTTTTGCGTTCAGAGGAAGTTCAAAATCGCTGACTGTGATCACGCGGTAATGCTCCGTAGTTGATTCGGCGGCGAATATGCCCGCTTATTGTACAATAATATATTAATTTAGGAGAGTGGTTACATGTCCAGCAACAACAGCTTCTATATCACAACACCAATTTACTATCCGAGTGATAAGTTACATATCGGTCATGCCTACACAACAGTAGCGGGAGACGCTACAGCACGTTATAAACGTCTACGTGGCTATGATGTATGGTATTTGACGGGTACAGATGAGCATGGTCAAAAAATCGAACGAAACGCTTTGAAAAATGGTAAAACTCCGATTGAATTTGTTGATGAAATTGTTCATGGAATTCAACAGTTATGGGCTAAGCTAGAAATTTCCAATGATGATTTTATTCGTACAACAGAAGAGCGTCATAAAGTCGTTGTTGAAAAGCTATTCAAGAAATTACTCGATCAAGATGATATTTACAAAGGATCATATGAAGGCTGGTACTGTACACCATGTGAGTCTTATTTCTTAGAAAATAAATTAGTCAACGGAAACTGTCCTGATTGTAGTCGTCCGGTGGAATTACTGAAAGAAGAAAGCTATTTCTTCCGCATGAGCAAATATGCAGATCGTTTGCTGCAATATTATGAAGATCATCCAACGTTCATTCAGCCAGAATCACGTCGTAATGAAATGATCAACAACTTTATTAAGCCTGGTCTAGAAGATCTAGCCGTATCGCGTACATCATTCGATTGGGGTATTAAAGTTCCAGGAGATCCAAAGCATGTGATCTATGTATGGATTGATGCTTTGTCCAACTATATTACAGCTATTGGTTATGGTGATGATACGAAAAAAGATATGTTTGAGAAATATTGGGCTGCAGATGTGCATCTTGTTGGGAAAGAAATTGTACGCTTCCATACGATTTACTGGCCGATTATGTTAATGGCATTAGATTTACCGCTGCCGAAAAAGGTATTTGCACATGGTTGGTTATTGACGAAGGAAGGTAAAATGTCAAAATCTAAAGGGACAGTTATTGATCCTGTTATCCTTATCGATCGTTATGGTCTAGATGCACTTCGTTATTACTTGCTACGTGAAGTGCCATTCGGTTCTGATGGTGAATTTACACCGAATAACTTTATCGAACGTATTAACTTCGATCTTGCCAATGATCTAGGTAATCTGTTGAATCGTACCATTGCGATGATCGATAAATATTTCGCAGGAAATATTCCAACAGACTTTGGTGTGACTTCTACATTTGATGAAGAACTTGAAAGCTATGCGCTATCTACGCTGAAGCAAGTAGAGGAAGCAATGGATAATATGGAGTTCTCTGTAGCGCTAACTGCGATCTGGAAATTTGTAAGTCGCACGAATAAATATATCGATGAGACTCAACCATGGGCATTGGCGAAAGATCCGGCAGAAGCTACTAAGCTAGCTTCCGTTATGGGTCATCTAGCGGAATCTCTTCGTTCGATTAGCATTATGATCCAGCCATTCTTAACACATGCACCGCGTCAGATGTGGCAGCAGCTTGGAATTGTTGAAGGTGAATTAACTGCTTGGGATAGCATTGCCATTTATAATAAAATCCCAGCAGGTACGAAAGTAGAGAAAGCTGTTCCTATTTTCCCTCGTCTTGATCTTGAAGAGGAAGTAACATTCATTACTAGCTCTATGAAGGGCGGCAGTGCTACTGTTGAACCTACACCTGCTATTGAAAAACCTGCAGATAGTAAAGAAGAGATCGGAATTGAAGATTTCTCTAAAGTAGAATTACGTGTTGCACAAGTCATTCAAGCGGAACCTGTACCAAAGGCTGATAAATTGTTGAAATTGCAGCTTGATCTAGGTTACGAGCAACGACAAGTCGTATCCGGTATTGCTAAGTTTTATAAACCAGAAGATCTTGTTGGCAAAAAAGTTATTTGTGTAACAAACTTGAAGCCGGTGAAATTGCGCGGAGAACTATCTCAAGGAATGATCCTTGCAGCTTCTGTAGATGATCAACTGACGTTAACAAGGGTTCCAGACAGTATGCCTAATGGTGCAATTGTGAAATAATAAAGTGTATGAAAGAGCTGTTTATTGCTAATGATGGCAATAAACAGCTCTTTTTTTGTTGGTATGAAAGGGTTGACACTAGTCTATTGAACTACTATAATGAAAAGCGTAATAGTAATGATTACTATTAAGGGTTGCTATTAACAAAAAGCATTTATAGGAGATTATTACATGATTAATACAATGAACAAGCGTTTAAGTACAATTGTTGCTATTATTGCAATGATTGTTATGATTACAGGTTGCGGTAATGATACAAAGTCAACGAACGCAACAAAAGACTCTTCACAAATTCAAGTGGTAACTAGCTTTTATCCTATTTATTACTTAACGAAAGAAATTGGTGGAGAGCATGTAGATGTTACTAATCTCATTGCAACGGGTGTAGAACCACATGATTGGACACCTAAGAGTAAAGATCTTATTACAGCTTCCAATGCAGATCTTCTACTTTATCATGGAGCAGGACTTGAAACATGGATTGAAAATTTTCAGCAAGGGCTGGAATCTGATAGTGGAGTTACTGTAAAAGAAGTTAGTGCAGGCATGACGTTGATAGATACAGCTGACGAGGAAGCTGAGCACGATGCTACGACAGAAGAATCACATGACCATGAGCACGATGCTACGACAGAAGAATCACATGACCATGAGCATGACGCCACAACAGAAGATGCGCACGATCATGAGCATGATGCTGCATCCGAAGAAGCACACGACCATCAGGAAGAAACCACTGAAGATGAAGGACATACTCATAGCCACACGACTGATCCACATACATGGGTGTCACCCAAATCGGCATTAATTCTTGCGAGTAATATTAAAGCAAGTCTAGTGAAGGTTGATCCAGACCACGCCGCACAGTATGAAGAAAACTATAATATTATTGTGGAAAAACTAACAACTATTGATCAACAATATACCGAAGCGTTATCTAATCTTACAAAACGTACAATTGTTGTATCACATCAGTCATTTGGCTATGTTGCACGCGATTATAATTTAGAGCAAATATCAATTATGGGCCTTAGTCCTAATGCGGAGCCTAGAGCACAAGATATTCTTGAAATTACTAAGACAGTTAAGGCGAACGGTGTGAAATATATATTCTTTGAAGAACTAGTCTCGGATAATTTAGCGAAAATGCTTGCATCCGAAGCAAAAGTTGATACTATGGTACTATATTCTCTAGAAGGACTAACGACAAGGCAAGAAAAGGCTGGCGAAGATTACATTAGTTTAATGGAGCTGAACTTGCAAAATTTAGTTCAAGCATTACAATAGTAGTATTGGATTGGCTGCGGAGCTTAATAAGCTCCGTTTTGCTGTCTTACAGTTAAATGAAAAGTTTTAGGAGGAAATGATGGCTACACAAATAGATGCTACATGCCACCGTGATGTTATTACAGTTGATTCGGTATCGTTCTCCTATCAGCAACGGGAAATATTGAAAGATGTTAGCTTTAGTGTGAAAGAGCGAGATTTCATTGGCTTAATCGGAACGAATGGAGCGGGTAAAACAACGACACTGCGCATGATTGTTGGCTTGTTAAAACCAACATCTGGCGAAGTGAAATTATTTGGTCAGCCGCTTTCACAATTCAAGGCATGGGAGAAAATTGGTTATGTACCGCAAAAAAATTCGCTCAATCCTTTGTTCCCTGCTACTGTTCGCGAAGTAGTACTTTCAGGACTAGTTGGAAAGCGTAAATGGTTTGGGAGAAATTCGAAGGAAGATTACATAAAATGTGATGATGCTCTGATGGCAATGGGCGTAGAGGATTTGGCGGATAAAAAAATTGGTCAATTATCGGGTGGACAACAGCAACGTGTATTTCTAGCACGCGCACTTATTAACAATCCTTCCTTGTTAATTCTCGATGAGCCGACGGTTGGGATCGATGCCGAGACCCAAGAGAGTTTCTTCCATATGATCAAGCATATGCATCAGCATCATAATATGACGTTCTTAATGGTGTCTCACGATATGGAAATGATCAAAGGATATCTTGGAGAGAAACCAGCAGCAAGCTCTGGTAAGCTGAATTTCTATGTGCGACATTCTCATGAAACTCAAGACTGTGTGGAGCAAAATTTAGCACATAGCTTGCGGCATTTGCGCACTCAATTGGAAAGTAAGAAAGAAGGAAAATAGATTGGATATTTTGATGAGTGGATTTTTCCAACGTGCACTAATTGGGGGAATACTAATCGGTATAACGGCTCCATTGATGGGAATATTTCTAGTATTGCGTCGCTTATCGATGATTGGCGATACATTGTCTCATGCAGCTATTGCTGGGGTGGCGCTAGGATTTGTTATTGGGAAGTCTCCGATTCTATTCGGATTGATCTTTGCACTAATAGCTTCATTTGCGATTGAGAAACTTAGAAAATCATATAAGTCGTATGCAGAGTTGTCACTTGCCATTATTATGTCTGGTGGAATCGCGTTAGCATCGATCTTCTTTACACTAGGTCGCGACTTGAATATGGACCCTAATAGCTTCTTATTCGGCTTCATCTATACATTAAATTCGAGTGACCTATGGCTGATATTTGGTGTAACGGTTGTTGTGCTATTCATAATCGGTAAACATATGCATGGACTGTTTCTACTTACATTTGATGAGGAAGCTGCATCAGTTAGTGGTGTCCCTGTAAGTTTTTATAATATACTTATTAGCGTAATGACTGCATTAGTTATAAGTGTTTCTATTAAAATTGTCGGAGGATTGCTTGTTTCAGCTTTATTAACGATTCCTGCTGCATGTAGTTTACTACTTGCTCGAAGCTTCCGACAAAGTATATTTATCGTTGTATTAATCGGTGAGCTCGCAGTCATTATCGGTCTATTAGTTGCTGGTGTATGGAATTTGGCAGCAGGAGGTACCATTGTTCTTGTATTAATTGCCTTCTTATTATTAATTTTGCTAGGTAAAAATTTATTGTTAAGAAGTAGATTATAAGCAGAAGAGGTGACTAGAAGTGAGTGAAATTTCGATTTGGGTAGCGTTTGGTATAGGGTTTATATCATTTATTTCTCCTTGTTGTTTGCCATTGTATCCATCGTATTTATCCTACATAACGGGTATTTCAGTAGCAGAGCTGAAAGAAAATGAGATGGGATCTAAAAAGAGATGGCTTATGATGAGTCATACATTCTTTTTTATACTTGGTTTTAGTACGGTGTACTATGCATTAGGCTACGGTACGAATGCGTTTAGTGAAGTTTTATACGATTATAATCAAGTCATTCGCCAAGTTTCAGCAGTTCTTATTATCATTATGGGACTATTTCTACTCGGTATTTTTCAGCCGCAATTATTAATGAAGGATAAGCGGTTCAATCTTATCCCTAAGAAAAGTAGCTATGTTAGCTCATTTATATTTGGAATAGGCTTTTCAGCAGGATGGACACCTTGTATTGGTCCGGCACTAGCAGCTATTCTATCAATGGCTGCTGCGGAGCCAGGTACATGGTTCAAGTTGACTACAGCGTACTCTTTAGGTTTTGCGATTCCATTCTTCATACTTGCCTTTTTCTTAGGCTCGTCGAGATGGATATTGAAATATTCTAGTCAAGTTATGAAAATAGGTGGTGCCGTTATGATCGTAATGGGTATTCTCTTATTTACTGATCAGATGACGGAGATTACAATTTGGCTTAATATGATGACACCAGAGTGGTTGAAATTCTAATCTGATCAAGTAATGGACAAAAGGTTGCAGGCTTCCTATGAAAAAGTGTATCATAGTACGAGTGACACCAAGGCTAAACTGGTGATGAAGTAATGTAAGGGGGTTCTTCAATGCCGACTCCGAGCATGGAAGACTACTTGGAAAGAATTTATAAGCTAATGGAAGAAAAGGGATATGCTAGAGTCTCAGATATTGCGGAAGGCTTGTCTGTACATCCGTCTTCTGTAACGAAAATGATTCAAAAGCTAGATAAAGATAATTATTTAATCTATGAAAAATATCGTGGATTGATCCTTACACCCAAAGGTAAAAAAATGGGCAAACGCTTGATGGAACGCCATGAATTACTTGAGGAATTTCTAAAGACGATTGGTGTAAAAGAAGAAAATATATATGCTGATGTTGAAGGTATTGAACATCATTTGAGCTCTGATTCGATTACTTGTATCGAGACTCTAGTAGAATATTTCCGCAGAGACCCTGCTCGTATGGAACAATATAAGCAGCTAAGAGCTGAGCTGGATAATGAAGAATAATAGAGTGGAAAAAGGTTGTTCGAAGGTCATTGGAAAATGATTTTGAACATATTAGAAAGTAAAAAATTTTTTTTGGGGGGGGGGGAGCCGATGGCTTTCCCCTTTTTAAGTCTAATGTTTTGTGACGACTGTCTCAAAAGAGGTTATTGCGCTTCGAGTAGTAGGAATCTTAGTATCTGTAGCGTCAAAATTGATGTTACAGAGTTAGAATATCTCGATTAGTGTATCTGTAGCGCCAAAATTGATGTTACAGAGTTAGGGTATCTCGATTAGTGTAGTTGTAGCGCCGAAACAGATATTACGGACTTTGGTGGGTGACGTAGGTAGAAAAGTAAGTGTATCCTAGAATTAGATATTTATGATATTATATTTCTAAGTATTCTATGATACAATGTTTTCAAGTATATTGTGATGAAGCACATCCTGTACTCCAATTTGGGGTACGGGATTTTTTTGTTTTTGAAAACTTTTGTGAGGTGATGGGAGTGAAGTTCGAAGAGGTGCATGAAGCTTGGCTATCTCAGCACATGAAGAAAAGGTCGGGAGAAAGTAAGGATAGATTGAAGCGAGGACATAGTCATGGCGAAAAATTGTTTTTGACTAAAATTTGGTGGCCGTTATTTGGTACATTGGAGGATATGCATCCAGAGTACGAAGTTGCAGATTGGCGGGGATCGAAGTTTTATATTGATTTACTATATTGGAAAAATGATATCCGTATTGCTTTTGAAATAAAAGGCTATGGGCCTCATGTGGAACAAACTGATCGAACGAAATATCGGCGAGAGCTCGGTAGAGAGTTGTTTTTACATGGAATGGGGTTTACAGTAATTTCAATTGCATATGATGAACTTGAGATTAATAGCGAGTTAGTCAAATCTATGGTTAAACTTATTGTTCATTCTCGTGTTGAAAATGTAAAACGTAAAAGTGGGACATATTGTAAAGTGGAGCGAGATATTATTAAATTAGAAATTCAACAAAATGGAATTCATTCATCCAATTGATGTTATTCGTGTATTGGAAATCAGTCAAGGGACTGCATGTAAATATCTTAGACAGCTTGTTGTCAAAGAAATCCTTCGTCCTTATAATGAGAAAGCATTACATCGAGTGAAAAAGTATGAATTAATTGGTTCAATGTTGGGTGACTACTGAGTATATTAGAAAAGTTGCATGAGAATGTCAGTAGCGTCGAATGGTATCGGGACTAAAGACGCTATGCTAATGGACAGGAGAGTGTGTACTACTTCCAAAGTAACAGTAAAAGACAAGGCTTTCTTTTTGGATTATTTGTAAAATTATGGGTATCCGTGTTATAATTTATGTATAACATTTGCTAGGGGGATGCACTATGGCGATAAGGAAAGATTTTGGTTATGGAACGTTTGCTTTAGTTCTACTGCTTTTTGGATTTTTAATGAACTGGAATTTTGGCAATGACTTTATTGTAAGCCATTCTCTATTTAATATACTTGGACTAGATATATACTCAAATGGAACAGATGGTTTTCACTATCCTTTTTTAGCTTCAATACCATTTTGGTTAGCTGCAGTATTAATATCTAAAAGGAACTACAATGATTTTGGTGCAGTCTTGGGAGAGAATATTGGTATGCTTATGCTTTCTATAAGCGTAATTGTTATGTTAATCTTTCTAGTACTCCCTATTTGGTTTGAGATTTATTGAGAATTACAAAGCCAAAGCATTGATAGTCTAATCTTGCCACTTATCGGAGGGCAGATCTTAAGTCAATTCAGCATTCATAACCGCTATATCGAGCTTCTGCCTACGGCATGCATTATGATGTAATATAACGGCTTCTGTGTCCGTTCGGGTGAAGTTTTGATCTCGTCAAGCACTGATTACTGTGGTGAACCGTGATGATATATACAAAAGGAAAGGGAATGAGTTCGGCTTCAACCGATCTCATTCCCTTTTTCGTTACACACATAAATTTAGTAGCGTCGCTAATGTCGCACATCAGTGAAAGCGCGGTGTATCGTTATCGTCTCTGCCACCTTCAATAACTTTGAAAGGAACAGATTTTGAACGAGGACGATCTTTTTTTGGTTTGCTTTGCTTAGTTGTAGAAGCACTACTCCGATAATAAGTCGCTTGTTTATCCTTGCGATTGAAAGATGGAGGACGCTTAATCAAGTAGAAGACTACGCCGAAAATAACTAATGGAATGATAACCATTAATGCATTCTCAGCGAGCGTTACGCCGATGCCGAGTACTAATAAAGCAAATATGATTAGAGTACTGAACCAATGACGGAACTTCATTCAGTGATGCTCCCTTCACTTTATTTTGTAGGTGTAGTTCCTTGAGCAATCTTGTTGTCTAATTCTAGCATACGATTAAATGAAGCAATTGATACTTCAACTTGATCATCTTTTGGTTCTTTTGTAGTTAAAAGTTGTAACCATAGTCCCGGATACCCAAGGAAACGTAATATAGGTATTTCACGAACGGAATTGGTTAAGCGAAGTACTTCATATGAAACACCAAGCACAACTGGCAGTAGTGCAAGACGAATCCAAATTCGTTCCCAGAGCGAATCCCATGTAAACATAGGCATGGAGTAAATGACTACTCCGACGATTACGGTGAAAATAATAAAGCTAGAACCACAACGGTAATGTAGTCGTGTATATTTCTGTACATTATCTACAGTAAGCGGTACGCCTGATTCATAGGCAGTAATAACTTTATGTTCCGCACCATGATATTGGAAAAGACGCTTAATCATAGGTGTTAATGAGAGAAAGTATAAGTATGCAAGTAATAATATAATTTTAATAAGTCCTTCTAACATCGTATGTCCAACTTTGCTTTCAAACATATTTTGGAAAATGAACTGTTCTACTATAACAGGAACGACGGTGAATACAAATTTACCGAAAATAAAAGAAAGCACACCAATTGCAGCAACACTAAGCACCATGCCAAGACTGAATTTCCCTTCACTTTTGGCTGCTTTAGCGCGTTCCTTCTCTTTTTCTTCTTCGGTCATTTCATCCATTTGATCTTCTGCAAAAGCATCCGCAGAATAATTTAGATGCTGAGACCCTTTTGCACTCGATTCAACAATACCAACGACTCCGCGTAAAAAAGGAATCTTCTTTAGATTTTGAACCCAACTTGTATACGTTCTAGGAACCTCTAAATATTCTATTTCTTTATTTTTACGACGAACTGCAGTTACATTTACATGTTTCCCTTGAAACATTACGCCTTCAATGACGGCTTGTCCGCCATAAATACTACGAGATTTATCTGACAAAAAAAAGTCTCCTTCCTATGCTACAATCTATTGTTCTATTGTACTTGATTTTATTCGATATTGCCAACGACTTACGAATGGGCGATGAAGGACTGGCAAACGGTAAATCGTCCATGTTTACATTAACGAACGATTAAGAATAGTTGGAATTATCCATACTAGAACAAGAGAACTTTAGGAGGCTAGTATGATGAACAATATTTTTCGGAATTTCAAGAGAACAGGTGTAACTAAGCCATTGGCATATGCTGTATATATTGGCTTCTTTGCTGGTTTGTTTTGGAGTTGTATACGAATGATTAGTTATTATTGCAATTTCACTAAGGAACCAGTATCGTTTCTCATAAGCAATTGGTTACATGAAGAGCAAATTACAACTGGATTTGGTCAAACGTTAGGAAGTCTTTCATTTATTGCATTTTCAATAGTAGCAAGTGTTGTATATATGTGGCTTTTTCGTAATCGGCAAGGAGCTTGGCCAGGAATATGGTATGGCTTAGGTTGGTGGGGCATTCTCTTTGGGCTTGGACCTATCATTGGAATTACACATATTCAAACGGGTGTAGGATTTACATTAGCTATGACTGATTTATGCTTATTTGTAGTATGGGGATTGTTCATCGGTTATTCCATTGCATTCGAATTTACAGAGGAAGCTTCACGTGAGCCTGCTCAAACAACGTAATTAACTAAGTTGGACTTCTCAACATGCTCGTTTTTGTGGTAAAATATCAAAGGCTCAATGTATGAGCTATTGAGGGCAATTTGGGAGGTGCAACATATGCATCGTATTGACGTGTTAAATGGACCGAATCTGAATATGCTTGGTATTCGTGAACCTGGTGTATATGGAGAACTATCTCTTTCGGCTATTGAGCAAATGATTTCCGAAAAAGCTTCGCAGCTTGGGGTGCAAGTTACTTTCTTCCAAAGTAATCATGAAGGTGCAATGATTGATCGTATTCATGCAGCATATGGGAATTTGGATGGAATTATTATTAACCCAGGGGCATGGACACACTATAGTTATGCTATACGTGATGCGCTAAGTACCGTTTCACTACCAGTTGTAGAAGTTCATATTTCAAATATACATAAGAGAGAAGAATTCAGACATCATTCAGTAGTTGCACCGGTCGCTATAGGGCAAATCGCCGGCTTCGGCCCGCTTGGCTACACGATGGGCTTAGAGGCGCTAGTCGCGCAATTGTCTCAACATAATGGTTGAGCTACTTTAATGAATGTTGAAAGAAGGTATTGACTATGACAAACCCAAGAACATCCCAGCTTCATTCTCTATTAGAGGAGAAGCAATTAGAAGCAATCATCATCGATAGCCCAATTAATCGACGTTACCTTAGTGGATTTACAGGCTCAGCAGGTACATTATTATTGACGACATCGGCGTCATATTTGTTAACGGACTTCCGTTATCGTACTCAAGCAGCAGAGCAGGCAACCGGCTATCAAGTACTTGAGTATACGTCACAACCAATGGCTGAAATTAAAGTTTTGCTACAAAAGCTTGGTCTACACAAAGTTGGATTTGAACAAGAACATATTACATTTGCCCAATACAAGCAATGGGAAAATGAACTAACTGATATTGAACTCGTTCCAACCTCTGCACTCGTTGAACAAATTCGTATGATAAAAGAGCCAGCTGAGCTTCAAATTATTCAAGAAGCAGCTGATCTTGCCGATCGTACCTTTGCTCATATATTGAATTACATTAAACCAGGCGTTCGGGAGCTGGATATCGCTCTAGAGATAGAGATGTTTATGCGCTCCAATGGTGCAACGAGTTCATCTTTTGATACGATTGTTGCTTCTGGTGAACGTTCATCATTACCGCATGGTATTGCCAGTGAGCGAATTATCGGTAATAATGAATTTGTTAAATTAGATTTTGGTGCTTACTATAAAGGCTACTGCTCAGATATTACAAGAACAGTTGTTGTTGGTAAGGCTACCGAAAAACATCTTGAAATATACAACATCGTACTTGAAGCACAATTGAACGCACTAGCTAATATTATGCCAGGTGTGACAGGTGTACAAGGGGATGCATTTGCTCGAGATGTTATTACAAAGTACGGATATGGTGAGCTGTTCGGACATGGTACAGGACATGGCATCGGGATGGAAATTCACGAAGCACCTAGACTATCACGCTTCAGCGATACAATATTAACACCTGGCATGACGGTTACAGTTGAGCCTGGTATTTACATCCCTGGTTTTGGCGGTGTAAGAATCGAGGATGATATTGTAATCACAGATTCAGGCATTCGAATACTTACACGGTCACCAAAAGAATTAATAACTGTGTAAGGTAGTTCAAAAAGCGGACTTTAATTGTAATGAAAAATTATTTCAGGAGGGAATCATTCATGATTTCAGTAAACGATTTTAAGACAGGCTTAACAGTTGAAGTAGAAGGCGATATTTTCACAGTAATAGAATTCCAACACGTTAAACCTGGTAAAGGCGCAGCGTTTGTACGTTCTAAGCTGAGAAATCTTCGTAATGGTAACACAGTTGAAAAAACATTCCGTGCAGGTGAATCAATCGGTCGTGCGATCATTGAAAATCGCGAAGTACAATACTTATACGGCGCTGCTGGAGAGTACTCGTTCATGGATAATGAATCTTATGATCAATTTACGTTAAGTGAAGAACAACTGGAATGGGAATTACATTTCTTGAAAGAAAACATGAACGTTAATATTTCAAGCTATAATGGAGAAATTCTGGGGATTCAACTTCCAAACAGCGTTGAATTGAAAGTTATTGAAACAGAACCAGGCGTTAAAGGTAACACTGCTCAAGGTGCTACCAAAAGTGCTAAGCTTGAAACTGGACATAATGTTCAAGTGCCATTGTTCATTAACGAAGGTGATGTACTTATAGTAGATACTCGTGAAGGTAAGTACGTCTCTCGTGCATAATTAGTAACTACGGCTGCTTGGAATACTTCAAGCAGCTTTTTTTCGTGCTAGTGTATTCATTAGATGCAATGGGTGATATAATATATAACCGTATGCATATGTAAATAAAGGTTTAATTACCATGTCAAGGTTGGGAGTGAGCAGCTTTGTCTTTGATTGTGATGAAGTTTGGTGGTAGTTCCGTGGGAACGCCCGAGAGAATGCAACGTGTTGCACAACGAATTATTGAAAGACAACAAGAAGGTAACGATATCGTAGTGGTTGTTTCAGCTATGGGTGATACAACAGACGATTTGATTGAACAATCGAAATTGTTAAACGCAAATCCATCAGCAAGAGAGATGGATATGTTACTTACAGTAGGGGAACAAATTTCTGTCGCACTTCTTTCGATGACGATTGAAGCTGCTGGCGGTAAAGCGAAGTCCTTTACGGGATGGCAAGTTGGTATGAAAACTAATTCCGTACATGGCAAGGCGAAAATCGTAGATATTCAGCCTGAACGTTTACAAGAAGCGCTTGAGTCAGGATATGTTGCGATTGTTGCTGGATTCCAAGGTGCTAGTGAAGCAGGCGAAATTACGACGCTTGGTCGTGGTGGCTCTGATACAACTGCAGTAGCACTTGCAGCGGCAACGAAAGCAGATGTTTGTGAAATATATACAGATGTTGATGGTATATATACAACAGATCCACGCGTCGTGAAAAACGCTCGTAAACTTGATGAGATTTCATATGATGAAATGCTAGAGCTTGCGAATTTGGGTGCAGCGGTATTACATCCTAGAGCCGTGGAATATGCGAAGCATAATAATGTACCGTTAGTCGTTCGTTCAAGTTTTACAAAGAATGAAGGCACAAGCGTGAAGGAGGAAGCGATTATGGAACAAGGCGTAGTTGTTCGCGGTATTGCCTTTGATAAAAACGTAGCGAGAATTACTATTAATGGCGTGGAAGATGTCCCTGGTGTATTAGCAAATATGTTCGGTGCACTTGCTGATAACGGTATTGATGTTGATATTATTGTGCAAAGTGGAACTCAAAATGGTAAAGCTGATTTTGCCTTTACTCTTGCTGGTAATGATAAAGAGAGAGCAATTTCAGTTATCGAAGGTATTAGAGATGTCGTTCCATATCGTGAGACACTTTCCGAGGGCAATCTTGTAAAAGTATCTATCGTAGGTGCTGGTATGGTAAGTAACCCTGGTGTTGCAGCGAAAATGTTCTCTACTATTTCTTCACTTGGAGTTAGCATTAATATGGTGAGTACTTCTGAGATTAAAGTGTCATGTGTAATCAGTGCGGAAAAACTCACTGAAGTTGTCGTAGCGTTACACACAGCTTATGGTCTTGACGCAACGGAACAAGTTTTCGTAGGCGGACCTTCTGAAAGAAGATAAGCAGCACCATACAAATAAAAGTTTCCGTATCTACTCGTTATGAAGTCGAGTGAATACGGAAACTTTTTTATTTTGGGGAGAAGCCCTACGGTTTGCCCAAAGCGACAACAACTCCATTAAGATAGACGGGTACAATATCGTACACATCAAGTCTTGCACAATCTTCAATATCAGCTGCCATGTTAAGTTCTTGCAGCCTTGTTCCAGAAATGCCTTGGCTAATGACATGTGAAATGTTGTTTTTATTATGTTCATATAAGGCAAGCAGTGCTTTGCCGAAGTCATCAATCTGGACGATTTGATCCGTAGTAGCAGCATTCTCTAATAAACAGGACAATATATACCCCGCACATAATCCATCCTCTAATGTAAACTGATCGTGGCTACCCGCGCATAAAATGACAAGGTCGTTATCACTTTGAAGTGCAGCATTCGCACAAGCTTTGGCATTGTTTAGACTGGCGATATATATATTTGAAGCTCTCTTTGAGCGATGGATGGCTCTAGTTCCATTTGTCGTTGTAAGAATGACTCTGCGATCCTGAAGCTGTGAACTTCGATACTCCATAGGTGAATTCCCATAATGAAATCCTGAAATACGCTTGCAAAATCGTTCCCCTCCAAGTAAGTCATGTTCTCTGTATATTTGCTTAGCATCCATTACCGTTTCTACTGGAATGACACATGTAGCACCAGAAGCTAATGCACTCACAATAGAGCTTGATGATCTGAAAACATCGATAACTATAGCAGTTTTTCCAATAAATTTCCCCTGATGTGCCTCACTTGCATTGGAAATAACTTGTACTCGCATAGACCATCCTTCTTTCTTTCGCTCTACTCATTATGTTGCTATTATATGCAGCAATAATTAGGCAGGTGTCAAACAAAACATAACCTTTATACGGTGGCGCAACCTAGCATTTCGGATACTCTCTAGCAAGCTATTAGAATGAATGAAATAAATAGGGATATTATTGAAAAGACAAGCATAAATATGTATCGTCAAGAGCATTTTGTAGGGAGTGACCATTACGATGCTAGCAGATATTGTTCAGCTACTTCCAATTGAAATAAAAAAGCTGCTGGAGAAACTACCAGCTGACATGAAGAATGGCATTGAAGAAATAAGGATTCGTGAGCACAGACCATTAGAAATTACGCTACAAGGGAGCTTCTATTTTGTAACGGAAGCGGGGCAACACGAGAAGGATTCGAGATTAGCCTATCATCCTACTACGGAGCAATGTCGTAAGCTACTTGAGAAAATTACGAATTATTCTTTGTATACGATGGAGGAAGAATTACGACGCGGCTATATTACAGTTGCGGGCGGACATCGTATTGGTATTGTTGGTCGAACGATATTGGATGGTGGCTTTGTAAGAGGAATAAGAGATATTGGCGGCTTCAATATCAGAATCGCGCGCGAAGTAATCGGGGCATCGAATCAATTATTACCTAAATTATTTATGCCGATGCGAGGCGGTCTTCAATCCGTACTTATTATTTCTCCCCCACAGCAGGGTAAGACAACTATATTACGTGATATCGCTAGATCATTAAGCTACGGTGATGGCAACAAACGATTACCAATGAAGATTGGTATTGTAGATGAGCGTTCAGAAATTGCAGCTTGTGTGAGAGGAATCCCTACATTTGATGTGGGCCCTAGAACAGATGTAATGGATGCTTGCCCTAAGGCAGAAGGAATGATGATGTTGCTCAGGTCAATGTCACCTGAAGTCATTGTCGTTGATGAAATTGGTCGCTTAGAAGATGCCGTATCTATCCGTGAAGCAGCGCACTCAGGAGTGAAGGTTATCGCTACAGCACATGCAAATGATGTGTTAGAAGTACTTGGGCGACAAGAAATAATGAAATTAATTGATGAGAAAGTATTCGCTAATATTATTGAACTGCGCCGAAGTGATAAAGGGTTTATGCATCGCGTTGTGCCGGTGGAGGAAATAAGGGAGGGAGGATAATGATTAAGTTATTGGGTGCTTTGCTCATTCTATTCGCTGGAACAGCGGTTGGTTTTTTGCAAGCTGCAAAATATGTAGATCGTGCGAAAGAGTTACGAATTCTCATCCATGCGCTGCAACGGCTAGAAACAGAAATCAATTATGGACGAACGGCTTTACCAGTAGCATGTCTTGTAACAGCAGAAGCAACCGAGCAACCGATCCGCGAGCTTTTTCAAATGACTGCTAATTTACTACAAGGGGAACAAGATCTTTCGCTACAGGAAGCTTGGAGTACAGCGGTTGAACAATGCTGGTCTACCACTTCGATGAAAACAAGGGAGAAGGAAGTTTTGCTAAGAATGGGCTCCGTGCTTGGGATGAGTGACTCAGAAGATCAGCAGAAGCATCTCCAGCTTGCGCAATTGCAATTGAAAACTGAAGAGGTAACGGCAAGAGAAGAGCAAGATAAATTCGTGAAGATGTGGAGAAGCTTGGGGGCATTAGGTGCTGTACTAATCGTTATATTGATGGTGTAAGAGGGGTAGATGATAAAAATGGATGTGACAGCAATATTTCAAATTGCGGGGGTCGGCATTATTATTGCGATTATACATTCGGTATTGAAGCAAATGGGTAAAGAAGATATGGCGCATTGGGTGACGGTAATGGGTTTTGTTGTAGGATTGTTCATGGTCATCGATCTACTTGGAGAGCTATTTCAAGAAATTAAGGCGATTTTTCTATTTCAGTAGGTGAATGCTGTGGAAATCATTCAAATAGTAGGGCTTGGCTTAATAGCGACAATACTCGTCTTAGTGCTGAAAGATCAAAAGCCATTATTCGCATTTCTCATCACGTCATTTACAGGTGCTTTCATCTTTCTGCTCGTTATAGGGAAGATCGATGCGGTCATTACTGTAATGAATGAACTGGCAACGAAATCTGGAATTCCCGATGTGTACTTGAAGACGGTACTCAAAATAATTGGGATTGCTTATATCGCAGAATTTGGTGCGCAAATGGTGAGGGATGCAGGACAAGAAAATATTGCTTCGAAAATCGAGTTTGCTGGGAAAGTATTTATACTCGTCCTAGCAATACCTATTATAAATGTCATTATCGAAACATTGCTATCGTTACTTCCTACGGGAAGTTGATAGGAGGAAGACCAGATGAGAGTAGTAAGAAGCCTACTCGGATGGATGATCATGATCACAGTATTTAGCTGCTTCTCGCCAATTGTAGAAGCGAGCAGTACGCCAAATAATGAATATTCCTCCGATATGACATCTACCTGGGTTGAGGAGCAAGTTAATTCACTAGACACGAATACGATTGAACAGTATTGGGAGCAAATGGGCAAGGAATATAGTCAATATTTCCCTAATAAGCAGCTTCCTACTATTAATGAACTTATGTTCTCGGATCAAGGAAATCATTTTGAAATTAGTTCAGTCATTAAAGGACTACTAGCATACTTTGTTCAAGAAATCATTTATAACGGTAAACTTCTTATCATTATCGTAATGTTAGCAGTATTCAGTATGATGCTAGAAACACTGCAGAACGCATTTGAACGAAATGCAATTAGTAAAGTTGCTTACTCCATCGTATTTATGGTGCTCGTAACGATCGCAATTAATAGTTTCAGTGTAGCAATTGGCTATGCGAGGGAAGCGATTGAAGAGATGATCACGTTTATGCTGGCCATGATCCCTTTATTGCTCACATTGTTAGCTTCGATGGGTGGGGTGGTTACTGTATCGGTTATGCATCCCTTAATCATTTTTATGATTCATATTGTAGGAACTTTAATCTATCTTGTTGTATTTCCATTGCTGTTCTTCTCAGCAGTTTTACATATTGTTAGTGCAATGACAGATCGTTTCAAAGTAACTCAGTTAGCCAATATGTTACGCGGCATTGCAGTTACAGTTTTAGGAGTTCTACTAACGGTGTTTCTTGGAGTCATCTCCGTACAAGGAGCGACCAGTTCCATTACAGATGGGGTTGCACTTAGAACTGCGAAGTTTGTAACAGGCAATTTTGTACCCGTTGTAGGAAAGATGTTCTCAGATGCAGCGGATACTATCCTTTCAGCATCGTTGGTAGCGAAAAACGCGATTGGACTAGCAGGTGTAACTGTTCTACTCATAATTTGCGCTTTCCCTGCGATCAAAATAATTGCCCTGGCCATGATTTATCATATTGCAGGAGCGATTATGCAGCCGCTCGGAGATTCGCCGATTGCCGCCTGCCTGCAAACGATTGGTAAGACAATGCTGTATGTATTTGCAGCACTGGCAGCAGTAAGTTTAATGTTTTTCCTAGCTGTCACAATTATTATAACAGCAGGGAACGCCACCGTGATGGTGCGGTGACTGCCATATTCGCAGTCGAGTAAGCTTAGAGGTCATACATCATAATCACTAGTGATCATGATGAACTACTCAGGTCTTTGCAGAGATGTGCTGATTTGTTGGTGTATGGACATCTGTAGCGCCAAAATTGGTGTTACAAAGCGAGACTAGCAGGATATGGACATCTGTAGCGCCAATTTTGGTGTTACAGACCGAGAGTAGCACGGTATAGACATCTGTAGCGCCAAAAATGGCGTTACAGAGCGAGAAAAGCACGGTATAGACATCTGTAGCGCCAAAAAAGGCGTTACAGAGCGAGAAAAGCACGGTATAGACATCTGTAGCGCCAAAAATGGCGTTACAGAGCGAGAAAAGTGCGGTATAGACATCTGTAGCGCCAAAAATGGCGTTACAGAACGAGAGTAGCACTGTATAGACATCTGTAGCGTCAAAATTGGTGTTACAGAGCGAGAGTAGCACGGTATATACAGCTGTAGTGCCAAAAATGGTGTTACAGACCGAGACTAGCACGGTATATACAATTATGAAGAACAAAGTAGAAACGAATAATTTGAACTACCGATAAGGAGGTGAGGATAATGTGTTAGCTTGGCTTGCAGACTGGCTACAAAGTATTATTGCAGTAGTTTTGTTGGCCGTTATTGTTGAATTAGTATTACCAAACAACAAGATGCTTCGCTATTCGCGATTAGTCATTGGATTAATATTGCTACTCACGATGCTCAATCCGTTATTGAATCTCTTCCAGAAAGATTTTCACTCACAATTGGCGGCAGGCTACTCCTTATGGGATGAACAGTTTCAAGCGGATAAGTTAAATGTCCCCACGCTCGATGAAATTAACGAGCGCGCCTCACAATTGAAAGCGGATCGCGAGCAAGCATCAGAACAATTGACAATACGCGGATTAGAAGAAGCGATGAAGCAGCAATTGCTACACCAAAGTGATGCAAAGGTTCAACAGGTTTCTGTTCAATTAGGCTGGAACAAAGGCAGAGGTGCAGAGCAATCTCCATATATAGCTTCGATTACGGTTACGATTAAGCAAGAGCTAGCCGAGGATCAAGTGGAGGATGTTGCTACGCTAGAAGAGATTGTCGTGAACGATATTCAAGTACAGGTGGAAACATCTGATATTGAAGGTTCCGAAACTACAGAGCAGCAAGAAGTTGAACAATTACCAGAACTACAGCGTGGGTACTATGCAGTTCAAGATGAGCAAGCTATGCAAATCATATCCATCCTGACAGAAGGCTGGAATGTTAATGGAAATCAAATTTACGTACAAGCCAAAAGTTAGCGGTATATCAAATCGGGAGACATAAGGTGGTGAAATGGTTGAAATTTATTGAAAAGTGGTTTGGTGGCGGCCCGGGTGGAGAAAAACGAGTGAAGGTTATTCAAGGATTAGTTATCGTCGGAGCAATCGGCATATTCCTAATGCTTATTAACTCATTTTTCTCACTCGAAAAAATCGATACGGTTGACCAACAACCACCTACCGTTTCTGCTACAGAGGAAGTTTTCCGTAATGGCGATACCGCTGCTTCATCCTTTGCAACAGTTGAGGGTCCATTAGAAGAAAGACTTAAGGAGATCCTTGAGAAAATGGTTGGTGTCGGAAAAGTCAGCGTTATGGTTACGGTTGAATCTACAGAAGAAAAAGTCGTTGAGCGAAATTTGAATACGAGTGAGAGCTCGACAGAAGAAAACGATCGTAACGGCGGAACGAGACATATTACGACAGTAACCTCAGATGGACAGGTCGTATTGTATCAGGCAAGTGGCGGTCAACAGCCTCTCATTACAAAAATTATTAACCCACGCATTCGTGGAGTATTAATTGTAGCAGAAGGCGCAGAGGATGCAGCTGTACGGAAATTGATTATACAAGCTGTTGAAAAAGGAATGAATGTAGTACCGACAAGAATTTCGGTAGTGCCAAGTAAAAAATAATGATCATATGGAGGGTTTCATAATGAATACAAAAAGACAAACAATTTGGTTAGTTTCAATGCTTAGTTTGATGGTGGTATTATCCGCATACTATTTGTTCACACAAGATATTGGTGGGAAAGATCAAGTAACAGATGCTACTAATTTACAAAATGTAGCTGAAGTGAGTACGCCAGAAGATGGACTTGCGACAGAGGTATCAGGAACGAATGAGGACGGTTCTAGTTACATGATAAGTGAATTGGATCAAGAAGTTTTGCAACAATTACAAGCAGAAGGCTATTTTGAAGGTGGTGAGTTCAGTGAATTGCTTACAAAACGCGAGCAGCAATATGAGGCAGAAGAAAATCGGATTATGTCAGTTGTTGCCGATGTAAGTGTAGATGAAGCAATATCTGTCGCAGCATTCGCTGAGTTGGCACAATTGGAAGAGAAAATGGCAAAAGTAAAGCAACTTGAAGATGAACTAATGCTTACGTATGAGGTTGCTCTAGTGTCTGAAGAAATGAATGATAAATATAAAGTAGTCGTAACAAGTGATGTACTAGAGAAGAAGCAAGCTGCGCAAATTATTGATCAAGTCATTACAGTAATGGAAGTAAGACCAGAACAAGTGTCAGTAAAATTTGTTCCGAATCCATAGGGAACGGTAATCACTTCTGTTGATAACTCCAGTATGAAGTGGGTTAAATATGCTTATAATGGAGTTATCTTCAACCCTCATAAAAAAAAATTCGTCTTATCGTCTATTTGTGCTATAATATTAGACGTTATGTGAAAAATGAGGAGTGATTACGTTCATGTTTAAGTTGAGCGAGATTAAAGAAATAATCAAGCTGGTAGATCAAACATCCGTTGAAGAGCTCGAGATCGAAAATGAAGGCATGCGTCTGCATATTCGTAAACCTAGCAAATCTGAAGTGGTTACTGTTCAAACGGCTCCAGTTATGCATACATATACGCAACCAGCTGTTTCGCAGCAGTCTACTGTAAGTCAACCTGTCGTACAAGCTGAAGTAGCTCCTGTTCAAGAGGTAGCAGCTTCCGAACAGCATCACAAAATTACATCTCCAATGGTAGGAACATTCTACAGCTCACCAACACCAGATACTGCTGTGTTCGTTAAAGTTGGCGATCGAGTGAATACGAAATCAGTGGTATGTATTCTAGAAGCAATGAAGCTTATGAACGAGCTAGAAGCAGAAGTTAATGGCGAAATCGTTGAAATTTTAGTAACGAATGGCCAACTGGTTGAATTTGGTCAACCATTGTTCCTAGTGAAAGCGGACTAATCGTTTACACTACAAGAATTTAATGGTTGAAAGGGGTTCGTCATTCGTGAAATTTCAAAAAATATTAATTGCGAATCGCGGAGAAATTGCGGTTCGAATCATTCGTGCTTGTCGCGAATTAGGAATTCAAACGGTAGCCGTCTATTCAGAAGCAGATCGTGATTCATTACATGTGAAGCTGGCAGATGAGGCTTACTGCATTGGTCCAATTGCTTCTAAGGACAGCTATTTAAATCTAACAAATATTATGAGTGTTGCAACAATTACGGAATGTGATGCTATCCACCCAGGCTATGGGTTTCTGGCTGAAAACGCTGATTTTGCTGAAATTTGCGAATCATGCAATATTACATTCATCGGTCCTTCTCCTGAGGCAATTAGTAAAATGGGAGATAAAGCAGTTGCCAAGCTTACGATGAAAAGTGCTAACGTGCCAATCATTCCTGGTTCAGATGGTCTTATTGAAGATATGGATGAAGCTATTATGATTGCCCGTGACATCGGATATCCTGTCATTATTAAGGCTACAGCAGGCGGCGGTGGTAAAGGGATTCGAATTGCTGATGATGAAGATAGTTTGATTACACAAATTTCTACTGCACAACAGGAAGCTCAAAAAGCTTTCGGTAATGGCGGAGTATATTTGGAAAAATATTTGACTGGTATGAAGCATGTTGAAGTTCAAATTATGGCTGATAAGCATGGTAATGCGGTTCATCTGTTTGAACGAGATTGTTCTGTACAACGTCGTCGTCAGAAGTTGATTGAGGAAGCTCCTTGTACTACGCTTTCACCTGAACTTCGTACGAAGATGGGGCAAGCAGCCGTTCGTGCAGCACTTGCAGTTAATTATTCTGGAGCAGGAACATTAGAGTTTCTTCTAGGTCCGGACGATCAATTCTATTTCATGGAAATGAATACACGTATTCAAGTTGAACATCCTGTTACAGAGATGATCACGAATACTGATCTTATTAAAGAAATGATCTCAGTAGCTGAAGGTAATCTACTTTCTCTATCTCAAGATGATCTAAGTATAAATGGTTGGTCGATTGAATGTCGGATCAATGCAGAGGACTCTGAACGTAACTTCATGCCATCTGCAGGTCATATTTCATTCTATTTACCACCTGGAGGAAATGGTGTTCGTGTTGATAGTGCAGTATATCCTGGCTACACCATCTCACCACATTATGATTCTATGATTGCAAAACTGATTGTGTGGGCACCAACTCGTAATGAGGCGATTAGTCGTATGAAACGTGCCCTGCAGGAATTTGCAATTGATGGAATAAAGACAACTATTCCGTTCCATTTGAAAGTGCTTGAGCATGAGAAGTTCATTAGTGGCGATTTTGATATTATGTTCCTTGAGGAATATGATATTAATGGTACTGCTTAAGCCGTCAATACACTATGCAATATAGTTTGTCATAATTCTTACTGAATGTTATAGTATAGAAATAAGTAACGAAGTAAGCAGGACCTTAGGCAGGTATTGATTATTTGGAGGTGTAACCAGCATGAGTATTATTGCTGAATATGAGAAAACAGACATGGGTACAATTCAAATTGCCCCAGAAGTCATTGAAGTAATTGCGGGACTAGCAACGGTTGAAGTTGACGGTATTGCAGGTATGAGTGGTGGCTTAGCTGGTGGTATTGCTGAGCTGCTTGGGAAGAAAAACGTTGCTAAAGGCGTTAAAGTTGAAGTTGGACAAAAAGAAGCAGCAGTTGATGTTTCTGTTATTATTCAATACGGCTATAAAATTCCTGAAGTTGCAAATAATGTTCAAGAAAATATTAAACGCTCCATTGAAGTTATGACCGGACTTTCTGTTGTTGAAGTGAACGTACATGTACATGATGTTCATCTTAAACCAGATGAGAAAGTCGACAATGATGATCAAGCAAAGCGTGTAAACTAGAACAATTAACCCCCTTAGAATTGGGCAGCAGTGCTCGGTAAAGGGGGTTGATTACATTAATCGAGAGGATGAAGAACATTGATCAGAGTAGTAGACAAGCTATTGTTGTTTTTGTACAGCATTGTTATTGGAATCATCTCGGTAGTATTCGTATGTGTAGGCTTCGCTTGGATTAACGAAACACTTTCCGCTGATTTCATTGAAACGCTGTATTCCAATACTAATTATCTTATTGCGCTAGCTATTGTCGGTATCGTAATGTTCTTGATTAGTTTGCGATTTTTTGTAGTCTCACTTTCTCGCAGTACACTTTCTTCCCAATCTGTGGATCAGCGTACTGAGTATGGTGACATCCGTATCTCGATTGAAACAATGGAAAACCTTGCACTTAAAGCAGCTATGAAGATACGTGGTGTAAAAGATTTGAAAGCTAGGGTGAATGCTACAGATACGGGTATGGACATTGTGCTTCGTACTGTTGTGGACGGTGAAGTTTCTATTCCACAATTAACAGAGGAAATTCAAATCTCTGTGAAAAATTATTTGGAAGAAATTACTGGTATCCCTGTGACTAATGTATCTGTATATATAGCGAACATTATTCAAACGAATACGATTAAAAGTCGCGTAGAATAGAGGTGAGCTATCTATGTGGAAGGATTTTTGGCCTGTATATTGGAAAAGAATAATAGGTGCTAGTGTTGGTCTTTTCTTTGGTATTCTTTATTTGCTTGTTGGTTTTTGGGATATGCTATTTGTAGCATTGCTTGTAGCAGTTGGTTACTGGTTTGGAAAAGAGAAGGAATATGCTTCGCATCCACTAGCACCACTAGAACGTCTATGGCAAACTTTCTTAAAGCTATTTAAGCCGTACCGTTAGAGCTGTGGTCTGCTCCGTACTTCGGATATTAATATATTCGGGGCAGGGATGAGATCATAGATTAGATGTTGATTTTCAGCAAATTGTTGTGGAGGGCATATGAAACGTAGATTAGCGAGAGAAATGGTAGTAGCAAGTTTATATCAATTAGAGCTTAACGATGTGCAAGTGTTTGAAGCTTTAGAAATGATTATCGAAGAAATTAAAGCAGACGACGAAGTTAGTGTCAAAGTAAGTGATGATGCGACTAATGAATTTGCACGTAAGTTATTGTTAGGTGTGAATGAACATAAAGTAGCGATCGATGATTTGTTAACGACTCATTTAACAGGTTGGCAGGTTGACCGACTTTCAAAAGTTGATTTACAAATTTTACGACTTGCATGTTTTGAAATGGTATTTAGCAAAGATGCCCCACCGAAAGTAGCAGTGAACGAAGCTATCGAGCTTGCAAAGCATTTTGGTACTGAGGAATCAGGAAAATTCGTTAATGGAGTACTTGCAAGACTACTGCAAAACCTAGATTCAGAAAAAGCATAAGCTTGTCGCGAATGATGCGATAAGCTTCTTTCGTTCTAAGGCATCTATATGAAAAGTTGGAGATAAAGCTTTCGATGTACTTTTTATTAACGAGAAGTATATTAAGAATGTATATGAAAAGTTGGAGGAGATAATTTATGAGTGCACAAATTATTGACGGAAAACAGATTTCTGCTGATATTCGTGGTGAGATGGTTGATGAAGTTGCTGAATTGAAACAAAAAGGAGTAACTCCTGGCCTAGCAGTAATATTAGTTGGCGAAGATGCTGCTTCTAAAGTATATGTAGGCTCGAAAGAAAAAGCTTGCGTACAATTAGGGATGTATTCTGAAGTGCATCGTATGGCTGCTGACAGCTCGGAAGAGCAAGTGCTAACGCTTATCGATAAGCTGAATAATCAAGATTCTATTAATGGTATTCTTGTACAGTTACCTCTTCCAAAACATATTAACGAGAAAGCAATTATTGATGCGATTCGTGTAGATAAAGACGTTGATGGCTTCCATCCTGAAAGTGTTGGTAATCTAGTTATCGGTGATGATAGCTTATTGCCATGCACGCCAGCAGGCGTTATTGAATTAATTAAGCGCAGTGGAGTAGATATTGCAGGCAAGCATGCTGTTGTTATTGGGCGCAGTAATATCGTTGGTAAGCCCGTTGCAATGCTGCTGCTTCGTGAAAATGCGACAGTAACGATTTGTCACTCACGCACTGCTAATCTTGAAGAGATTGCGAAGCAAGCGGATATTTTAGTTGTTGCGATTGGACGAGCTAATGCGATTGATAGCAAATTTGTAAAACCAGGTGCGGTCGTTGTTGATGTTGGTATTAATCGACTTGATACTGGTAAATTAGCTGGAGATGCTGACTTTGAAAGCTGTAAAACTGTGGCTGGACATATAACACCAGTGCCAGGCGGCGTAGGCCCTATGACGATTACGATGTTAATGAAAAATACAATAACAGCTGCCAAAAAAGCAAACGGGATGTGAGACATTCATGAGAAATGAGCCTCATGTTTATACGATAAAGGAAGTCAATAAATATATTCGGATGGCAATGGATGTAGATCCAGTATTGTCTGATGTATGGCTTAGAGGCGAGGTATCTAACTTTACGCATCATTCAAGTGGTCATATGTATTTCACATTGAAGGATAAGGACAGTCGTATCAAATGTGTAATGTTTGCTTCTCATAATGCCAAAATGAAATTTATACCGCGAGAAGGGACGAAAGTTCTAGCTCGCGGTACCATTTCAGTATTTGAGCGAGATGGTGCATACCAGTTTTATGCGAATGCGATGCAGCCTGATGGTCTTGGTAGCTTGTATCTTGCATATGAACAATTGAAAGCTCGATTAGAAGAGGAGGGATTGTTTGCACAGACACGCAAACGAGCACTTCCTCTTTTTCCTAAGAGCATCGGCATCATTACTTCGCCAACTGGCGCAGCAGTTCGAGACATCATTACTACGATACAACGTCGTTATCCGGTAGCGAATATGTTAATAGCACCTGTACAAGTGCAGGGGGAATTAGCAGCTCCATCGATTGTTAAAGCAATCCAAATGATGAATGAAGCTTCGCAATGCGATGTAATAATTGTCGGACGCGGTGGCGGTTCACTTGAAGAGCTATGGGCATTTAACGAAGAAGTGGTTGTAAGAGCGATCGCTACTTCTCGTATACCGATTATTAGTGCAGTTGGGCATGAAACAGACTTCACGATTTCTGATTTTGTTGCTGATGTTCGTGCAGCTACTCCAACGGCTGCTGCGGAACTAGCGGTCCCTCATGTTAAAGAACTGAATGCTATCGTTACAAGACATAATGAAAAGCTTCATTATGCGATGAATACGAAGCTAGAAAGACTGACGGAGAGACTTCGTAGAGCGCAGCAAGCTCCGACATTTATCCAACCCAAAAGATTCTTTCTACAACAAGCAGAAAGAGTAGACTATTTGCAAACGGGACTTAAAGTGAATTTGCGAAAACAATTGGATAGTCATAAACTTAAGCTGTCCGCACAAGAAAGCAAGCTAGCTCGACTACATCCAGAACATCGGATTAAGCTATTAGCACGGAATGTAAATGTGTTAAGAAATCAATTAGATGATCAGATGAAGCGTGTACTTGATGGGAAAAAGATACAAATTATTACGAATATGAAGCAATTAGATGCACTAAGTCCACTTAAAGTAATGGCCCGTGGCTATAGCTTGACCTATACAGATAATGAACAACTGTTGAAAAATATAGATCAGGTTAAAGTTGGGAATCATATTGAAGTGAGATTAGCGGATGGAACATTGAATTGTGAAGTTCAGCAAATTAATAGATGATGTTCAAAAAGCGGACTTTGATAACGAAGTTATACAAGGTGCTTAATCGGCATCGCATCTGAAGTGAATTTTGGTAGTCCGGTACGCATGTACCAAGTACGTACATTTACGTTTCCTCCTACCTAAAATTGACTTCACCTGCTCGATTCTGAAAGCCCGCTTTTTGAACTTGCACTAATAGTTAGTGAAAAAGGACGTTACTGGAATAAGTGAAAAGTCTTGGGAGGGATTCATAATGGTTAAAAAGCAAGAGCAGGAGCAAAGCTTTGAACAGGCATTAGAGCGCCTTGAAACGATAGTCGCACAACTGGAAAATGGTGATGTGCCACTAGAGCAAGCGATTGAATTATATCAAGAAGGTATGTTGCTTTCTAATCTTTGTAACGGTAAATTAAAGCAAGTGGAAGCAAAAATAGAAATGCTGATTGAAACGGACAATGGTACAGAGACGAAACCATTTCCAACTGCTCAATTAGAAAAAGGAGAGTAGTCTAGTGAATGACTCAATTACGATACAAGAGCATGTGAATACAATAGCAAAACAAGTTGGTCAGCAACTTCTATTGTCACTTAACGTACTGGAAGGAGCCCCTTCTACTCTTATAGAGGCGATGGAGTATTCACTAACGGCTGGGGGTAAACGTATTCGTCCTTACCTCGTATTGGCATCTGCTTATGCGATTCGCGGCGAAGCCGACATCTATGAAAAAGCATATGGTGCTGCATGCGCAATTGAGTATATACATACCTATTCACTAATTCATGACGATCTACCTGCAATGGATAATGATGATTTTCGTCGTGGTAAGCCAACCAATCATAAAGTTTATGGTGAGGCAATGGCTATTTTAGCTGGTGATGCTTTACTTACGCAAAGCTTTGGTTTTGTGACGGACATGGCCAAAAAAGGTTATATTAGTGCTGCGGTCGCAATAGATATCATTGATGATCTCGTTAAGTATGCTGGTGCAAAAGGGATGGTTGGTGGACAAGTGGCTGATATTCAAGGAGAACAAGGGATAACCTCGATTACTCAGCTTGAATATATCCATGAACATAAGACAAGTGATCTTATCGTTTGTTCTGTACTTGCAGGTGCAAGAACTGCTGGTGCTAGTGCGTTCCAGATTGAAAAACTAGAATTATACGGTAGAAATATCGGATTAGCTTTTCAAATTCAAGATGATATTCTTGATGTCGTTGGAGATGTACAAAAGCTTGGCAAGCCGGTTCATAGTGATATTGAGCAACAAAAAGTGACTTATCCTTATCTATTAGGATTAGACGAAAGTATTGCTCTTGTTCAGAGGCTTACCGAGCAAGCGAAGACAGCGATTATTGAAGCTAACTTACAGCAACCGAGTCAGTTGCTTGAAATCGCAGATTACTTAGTACATAGAGAGTCTTAATAGAGGAAGTTCAAAACATCCACTTGTGATCACGATGATATGCAAACGTAGCTTAGTCGGCGGCGAATAGGTAGCATAACAGTTACATTTCTGAGCTGCAATTAGGCAGTATTCGATGTATGTGTTATAATATATGGTAATGATTAAAGGGATTGGGTTCACAATCTTTTTTGAAGGCGAGGAAAGCAATGTGCTTTTAGAACATGTAGATGGCCCCGAGGATTTGAAGCATTTATCTATAGACCAATTAGAACAATTGGCGGAAGAAATTCGTCAATTTTTAATTAGTCAATTATCTATTACTGGTGGTCATCTCGCTCCAAATCTTGGAGTTGTTGAACTTACTCTAGCAATGCATTATTTATTTGACAGTCCTAACGATAAATTTATTTTTGATGTTGGACATCAGTCATACGTTCACAAAATTATTACTGGTCGTAAAGATCAATTTGATACATTACGGAAATATAAAGGTTTATGTGGGTTTGTAAAACGCAACGAAAGTGAACATGATGTGTGGGAAGCTGGACATAGCAGTACCTCACTATCTGCAGCGATTGGTATGGCAATGGCACGCGACTTTAAAGGCGAAGATAATCGCGTTGTTGCAATGATCGGTGATGGTGCTTTAACTGGTGGTATGGCACTCGAAGCATTGAATCATATTGGCCATGAGAAGCGTAAATTGATCGTTATTTTGAATGATAATGAAATGTCAATTGCTCCTAATGTTGGTGCACTCCATCAGTATTTAAGCAAGATTCGTACTGGTCGCCAATATCAGAAAGCTAAGGAAGAGGTTAATCAATTGCTCAATAGGATTCCTGCCATTGGTGGGAAGCTTGCTGAAACGGTAGGAAGATTCAAGGATAGCTTGAAATACCTATTAGTGAGCGGCATTCTTTTTGAACAATTTGGGTTATCTTACCTTGGACCTGTTGATGGGCATGATATGGAAGCATTATTAGAAACATTGAAGCAAGCCGATAACATCAATGGTCCTGTACTAGTACATGTCATTACGACAAAAGGTAAAGGCTATAAGCCTGCTGAAAATGATTCTCATACATGGCATGGTGCATCTCCTTATAAGATTGAATCAGGAAAAATGGTCAAAGCAGTTGGACCACCAATGTATACTAAAATTTTCGGTGATGTATTAATTGAGTTAGCTGAAAACGATGATCGTATTGTTGCGGTAACACCAGCAATGCCAGGCGGTTCAGGCTTACTTGATTTTGCAAAACGTTTCCCAACTCGAATGATTGATGTCGGGATTGCCGAGCAGCATGCAGCTACAATGGCAGCAGCACTTGCAATTGAAGGAATGAAGCCTGTCTTTGCAGTGTATTCTACGTTCTTGCAACGTGCCTATGATCAAGTCGTTCATGATATTTGTCGTCAAAATCTTAATGTAATTTTTGCTATTGACCGAGCTGGATTTGTTGGACCGGACGGGGAAACTCATCAAGGCGTGTACGATATACCTTTCTTACGTCATGTACCAAATATCGTTATTATGATGCCTAAAGATGAGAATGAACTACGTCAAATGATGAAAACAGCTGTTGAATATAATGATGGACCGATTGCTATAAGATATCCGCGTATTAATGTTGAAGGTGTTGAGCTACTGCCGGAACTAACAACGCTTCCGATTGGATCTTGGGAAGTGCTGAAAGAGGGAGAATCTGAATTCGCAATATTGGCGCTTGGTCCAATGATTAAAGTTGCGAAGGAAGCAGCAGAGCAGTTGAAACGCGAAGGTATCGATGTTGAGATTATTAATGCTCGTTTTGTTAAGCCGTTGGATCATGAAATGCTTCAGCGACTAGCCAAACAACATAAAAAACTTATTGTTATTGAAGAAAGTGCTGAACTAGGCGGACTAGGAAGCGCAATTCTTGAACATTATTCGCAACAACATATTGATGATATGGTTATTCGTCTGATGGGTATACCTGATCTATTTGTTGAGCATGGAAGTATTGCTGAGCAACGAGATGAGATTGGGTTGAATGCTACAAGCGTTATAAAAGTCGTTCAAGATATGTTGCCAAAGCGTAAGAAAAGTGCTAATTTGCACAATTGATAGGTAGGGATACAATGACAGCAGTTCCAAAGGAACGGATAGATGTATTACTTGTTGAGCTTGGTTACTTTGATAGTCGTGAGAAGGCTAAGAAAGCTTTAATGGCTGGACTTGTCCTTGTCGACGAAGAACCAGTTGATAAAGCTGGTATGAAAGTTGCTCGTTCTTCTGCTATTAAAGTAAAAGGCTCGATACATCCGTATGTTAGTCGAGGCGGTTTGAAATTAGAAAAAGCAATTAAAAGCTTTGAACTAAATATGCAAGATGTAACGATGCTTGATATTGGAGCCTCAACGGGTGGATTTACAGATTGTGCTCTACAGCACGGAGCTTCTTATGTGTATGCAATAGATGTTGGGTATAATCAATTGGACTGGTCACTTCGCCAGCATGAGCAGGTCAATGTAATGGAAAGAACGAATTTTCGTTATCTAACTGTAGATGAATTACAAGGTCCGAAGCCGAATTTTGCGAGCATTGATGTATCATTCATCTCATTGAAACATATTATGCCCACCTTATCTACATTATTCCCAGTTGGCTCTTCAGTAGTTGCACTAATTAAACCACAATTCGAAGCCGGTCGTGAAAAAGTCGGTAAATTAGGTGTTGTGCGTGAGCCAAGTGTTCATAAAGAAGTATTAGTAAAAGTGCTTAGTATGGCTAATGAGATCGGCTACTCACTTAAAAACTTGACGTTTTCTCCGATTACAGGCGGTGAAGGAAATATTGAGTTTCTAGCCCAGTGGACTTGGGAGAATACTCCTAACAGTGAAGAAGTACCTCTTGATCGTATTGAAGAAATCGTACGAGAAGCCAATGAAACATTTAAAGTAAGTTCAAAAAAATAATATACTCCAAGAAGGATGCTAATCGGTAATTATTTATCGTGAGGCATCTTTTCTCTTTACAGGTAGTTAGTCATTAAGATAAACTGTGAATAGAAACAAACGTTCTATTTCATGAAGTTTGGTGAAGGTTAGGAGGAGTTTTAGTTGGCGCCATACGGTGAATGGTTTATTATGATTGTTGCTTCAATTGTATTATTACTCATTGCTTATCGTTGGTTTTATCGGTGGCTACATACTCCTCAAACAATGTCTAGAATTAAGCTAGGCAAAGGTGGTACGATCAAAGAAGATGATCCTAATGTTATATTTCTAAGGAAAAAAGGATATATCGTCATATCTGGACGGCATACGATCCCGATTGCGATTGAGTTAGACGATGTTGTATTGGATAAGGCATCCAATGTATATGTAGACTACGTTGTCGAGAGAAAAAGTCATATGTACCTTGTAAAGTATGAGCGGGAGCGGCATCCGATGGAGTGGACAAATAATGAAATACGTGATCGATTATTGATGTATTCGTTATTAGTTCCTAACATGTCGGGAATAATATATATTAATTATCGAGAAGGAACGCTAAGGAAGATCGCGTTTCATTTCATTGAATAATTCGGAATAGGGGTCTTAAATGTGAAAGGTATAAGACAGTTTAGAATAAAAGAAATTATTACAGATCGAGATGTAGAGACACAGGAAGAATTAGTAGCGGCATTACGCCAAAGTGGCATGCAGGTTACGCAAGCGACAGTTTCTAGAGATATTAAAGAGCTAATGCTTATCAAAATTCTTTCGTCATCTGGAGGCTACAAATATGCAATGCCCGGCGAAAGTCAAAAGCCCAATCCCATTCATAAGCTGCGCAGAGCATTACAGGACCATTTTACACATATTGATTTCTCGGATAATCTTGTCGTAATGAAATGTTTACCTGGTACTGCAAATACGATTGCTGCATTAATTGATGCATTAGATAATTCCGATATTATGGGTACAATTTCTGGTGATGATACCATTCTTATTATTTGTAGATCAAGTACGCAAAGTCAGATTGTAGTTGAGCGCTTTATAGAAATGCTGAATTAATATATTCAATAATAAGTTATATCTTATGCTTACGAAGTTACTTTTTATTTACAAAGAAGCTTATTTATTATCTAATAAAAAGTTTTAGGAGGCGTATGTTCATGCTACATGAACTTTCTATTCGCAACTTAGCAGTTATTGAAGAGGCAAGTGTACAGTTTCATAATGGTTTTCATGTTTTAACAGGTGAAACAGGAGCAGGTAAATCTATATTGATTGATGCATTAAGCTTAGTTGTTGGTGGTCGTGGCTCTGTCGATATGGTGCGGTATGGCTGCGATAAATCAGAAGTTGAAGCGATGTTTGATTTGTCATACGAACATCCTGTTTGGTCAAAATTAGCAGCTCTAGGTATTCAACATGATGCCAATGAAATGCTAATTGTTCGTCGTGAGCTAAGTTCAACTGGTAAAAGTAGTAGTCGCGTTAACGGTCAGCTGGTGACAATTACGATGCTGCGAGAAATTGGTGAAAGCCTTGTTAATATTCATGGTCAGCATGAACATCAATCACTTCTCAAAAACGAGCAGCATCTGGAATGGCTAGATATGTATGGCAGTGCAAGTTTGCTGAATAATAAAAAGGCTTATGCACAACAATATGAACAATTATTACTTATTCGCTCACAATTACATGAATTAGAAAATACTTCTCGGCACAATGTTCAGATGCATGATTTGTATTTGTTCCAAATTGAAGAGATCAGTGCAGCCAAATTAAAACCAGGTGAAGATGAAGAGCTATTAGAGCAACGAAAGATGCTAATGTATGCTGAAAAACGTACTTCATCTGTAAAAGAAGCATATGGTCATCTGAATGATGGACAAGGGCTAGAAGCGTTAAGTCGAGCAATTAATCGCTTAACGGATATTGTTAGCTATGATGAATCTGCACTAGCTCCGATGCTAGAACAGCTGCAAACTGCCTATTATGGTGCGGAGGATGTGATGTACCAGCTTCGGAGTTATCGTGATGGAATTGAAACAGATCCAGAGCAGCTTACTAATGTGGAGGATCGACTTGATCTCATTCGTACATTGAAGCGTAAATATGGTGAGAGCATCGAAGAAATTATTGCTTATTTAGCAAAAATTACTGATGAACGTGATAAGATGGAAAATCGTGATGAACGATTACAGCAATTGAAGGATCAAGAAGAAACGGAATATAAGCAAGCTTACGTTTTGGCAGAGCAGCTATCTATTTTGCGTAAGGAAGCCGCAATTAAGCTTTCTAATGAAATTAAAGATCAGCTTACTGGATTACAAATGGGTGCAGCCAAATTCAAAGTTGAAATTAATCATGCCCTGCAGGATGCTGAAGAACGTATACGCTTAAGTGCTACTGGACTTGATCATGCTGTGTTTATGATGAGTACGAACCCAGGGGAGCCGTTGAAGCCGTTACATAAGGTAGCATCAGGAGGGGAAATGTCGCGTATTATGTTGGCATTGAAATCTATATTTGCGCAAATAGACCAAATTCCTGTACTTATATTTGACGAGGTGGATACGGGTGTAAGTGGACGTGCCGCACAAGCGATTGCTGAAAAATTATCATCACTAGCAGAGAATTGTCAAGTTTTCTCGATTAGTCATTTACCGCAGGTTGCGTGTATGGCCGACCATCATTATGAAATACGTAAGCAATTTGTTGGAGAGCGAACGTATACTTCGGTTACACAACTGATTGGCGATGAACGGATTAATGAATTGGCTCGTATGCTCGGTGGCGTAGAAATAACAGAAAAAACGAAACATCATGCTCAAGAAATGTTAGATTTGGCTCTAGGCTTGAAAGGTGCGTAATGAAAGGAAATTTGGGAATGTTTTTGTGGTCATAAAACTTGTCGCTCGGGGTAACTTATAGGTACGCCATTGGCGATCTACCTATCGTCATGAGATGGAATGACAGGAGCGTGAAAAGATTGGACCCAAAGCAACCTAGACGTATTTTTGGACTAATTCTTGTAATTATGGTTGGTTTAGTCGGGATTTCTACACCGATGCAACAGATTGTAGCTTTTCCCGATGAACTCAGGCTATTTACTGGGCAATTAAAAAACGTACAGTATAGTGCACCTGTGCACGCTCAGCTTACGGTCGATCCAGAAATACTGCAAGTGAACGGTTCAACAGAATCTTCATTATCAGTGAGTTTGAAAGAACCGTTATCATTACACTCTTATCAAATTGGTCAAACTCAGATGAAAGTGAAATTATTTGGTAAAATCCCATTCAAAACAGTCAAAGTAGACGTTGTCCCTGATCTTAAAGTTGTACCTGGTGGGCAAACGATCGGAGTAAAAGTGAATTCAGCAGGTGTATTGGTCGTTGGTCATCATCAAGTTTCTGATGAGACTAATGAAAAACAATCTCCTGGTGAAGTAGCAGGTCTTCGATTAGGTGATCTTATCGTTGCCATTAACAAGGATAAAGTAAGTAATGTAAAGCAGTTAGGCGAATTATGTGAAAAGTATAGCTCTAACAAAAAGCCATTAAACATTACATTTATTCGTAATGGAAAATCGATGCAAACGAAGCTTAAACCAATTTATGATATGGGTGATCAAGCTTGGAGAATAGGACTTTATATTCGTGATTCTGCTGCTGGTGTAGGAACATTAACTTTCTACGCACCGGATCAAGGTGTTTATGGGGCATTAGGACATGTTATTACAGATATGGATACAGGAACTCCGATCACAGTTGGAGATGGAGAAATATTGCAATCAAGTGTAACATCGATTAATAAAAGTCAAAATGGTGATCCCGGTGAAAAACGTGCGATCTTTGTGAAAGAGAAAAGAATTTTAGGTAGTATTGAACGTAATACTCCATTTGGAATTTTTGGTAAGATGAATGAGATGCCTACGCATAGCTTTAATAGTGCTGCCATTCCGGTTGCCTTTGCAGAGGATGTAAAGGAAGGACCTGCACAAATATTGACTGTGTTGAATGGACAAAAGGTTGAGCGATTTGATATTGAAGTTGTTCATGTTGCTAAGCAGTCAGCTCCTGCAACAAAGGGTATGGTGCTTAAGATTACCGATGAACGCTTAATTAGTAAAACAGGTGGAATCGTGCAAGGGATGTCTGGTAGTCCTATTATTCAAGATGGGAAATTAATTGGAGCAGTTACACATGTATTTGTTAATGATCCTACTTCAGGATATGGTTGTTTCATTGAATGGATGCTCCAGGACGCAGGAGTATTATTACATTCTGAAACTGAGCAAGCACAAAATATTGCTTCATAACGATAAAAAGGTCACCATTACATTGAAACATGTAAGGTGGCCTTCTCTTTAATGAGAGTAGCTAATCTTGGTAGCTCATGTCGAATTACTTCGAAGTATGTAGTCAAATATTTATTATATCGAAATACTGAAAAAAAATAAAGAAAAATGATTTTCGACAGAAGGAAATCATATTCATATGTCGAAACTGTAGTTAAGACAGAAAAAATTGACTCGACATTCATATAATTTATAGGGAGGCTTACATCTTGCAAAAGATTGACGTTTTATTGGCAGATGACAACCGAGAATTTACTAACTTGTTATCGGAATTTATTTCTGAACAAAGTGATATGAATGTGTGTGGAGTAGCATTTAATGGAGATGAAGTATTAAGACATTTGGAGAGTGCTAGAAAGTTACCAGATGTATTAATTCTCGATATTATTATGCCTCATTTGGACGGATTAGGAGTACTTGAGAAGATTAGAGAAATGGATCTTAATCCTATGCCCAAAATAATTATGTTGACGGCATTCGGTCAAGAAAATATCACGCAAAAAGCTGTACAATTAGGGGCATCATATTACATACTGAAACCGTTCGATATGGATATGCTTTCTAATCGCATTAGACAATTGGTTGGTGTTCCATCTAGTTCTATGAGTTCTTCAACCTTCAATTCAAGTATGTTTATGAGTAGATCGAACGTAGTTCCGATGGGTAAAGGCAAAAATCTTGATGCTAATATTACAAGTATTATCCATGAAATCGGCGTTCCAGCACATATTAAAGGCTATCAATACTTACGTGAAGCAATTACGATGGTATATAACAATATTGAAATTCTTGGTTCTATTACAAAAACCTTGTATCCAGCAATCGCTGAAAAATTCAAAACGACACCATCTCGTGTTGAAAGAGCAATAAGACACGCGATTGAAGTCGCTTGGACTCGTGGCAACATCGACAGCATTAGCCACCTATTCGGCTACACCGTGAATATTAGCAAATCTAAGCCAACCAATAGCGAATTTATCGCAATGGTGGCAGATAAGCTTAGAATAGAGCATAAGGTCAGCTGAACGCTAGAGCCGTAAGGAATTACGAGGATTTTTACCGTTGAATTTACGAAGAATTTATCGGAATGGTGCGAAAAGGTTCCGACAAACTAGATGCGCGCCATTCCTACTAGCAACGTAAAACGTATTGCGATAAATTGGACGAGTTATTCGGACTACGCCTATACTATAACGTAATACATAAATGAAAACAAGAAGAGCCTTCGGATCAAACCGACGGCTCTTTCGTTATTTCTTCGTTAATGTTCACTACCTCAACGTATGGGAACATCTTCGCGTGTACCTCTCGCATCTTGCTTAACATTTCCGTTAGCGCTGCGAATACTGCAAAGGTTAATACTCCAGTAATCCAAAACGGTAACGCCGTACTAAAACTAAACTCATCGCCGATAAGCGATCCGTAATAAAAACCACCAATAGCTCCAGCAAATAACCCAATAAAAGCGACCCACTTCAATAACTCTACCATTCGGAAACACATCCATTATATATAGTGTATATTACCATTTATATAATAAACTTTAAATGTATTACTGATTCTGAATATAAGGTCCAAGTAACGGACCTAGTTCAATCCATCGCTCAGATGTTTTCGATGGATAACGGTAAAATTTTTGTGATTTGTTTTCTAAGAGGAATGTTCGTGGTATCTGATTATCTATAAGCAATACACCTAAGATAAAGTCAGCATGCACATCCTCGGTTGGTTTTTTTCTAGATACAAATAAGCCTCCACGTTTTTTATCTTGATATATACGTGCAACATTAATTCGGTAGTGATCGCCGTTCACCGGATCAGTCGCAAGGAAATCGTAAGGTAGGTCCATTGGAGATGTATGAACCTTCCAGCCGACGAGCAGTAATGAAATCCGGCCCATTGTTTCTGCATACTCTTTAGTTGTTTGTGTTTGATTTGTGATAATAACGCCTCCTGTATTCGTAATCCTACGAAGTTAGTATCGACAAATACAAACAAAAACTTTAGCACTTTAATGTACTGACGAAGTCTTGACGAATACTTAACGAAGTCTGACGTAACTAAACGATATTGTAAACGTAAAAATAACCCCGTAAATTCTACGAGGTTATTTCGTATGTTCAATCGTAAATAAATCGTTAGGCGTAATATCTAGATAAACACATATTCGTGCGATCAATTGTGTTGGAATACGTTTACTATCGATCTCCTTATTATTAATTAGATCGTTTATAGTAGAACGTCGGTGTTGTATGTCGTTAGATAGTTGTAACGCTGATATGTTTTTTGCTTTAAGTATAAGGCCAAGATTACATTTTATTATCGCCGGTCGTTCTTCCCAATTCATTGAAACACCTCCACACATTAAGTATACAAAATTAATTTTCATTTATCTATTGACCGTTTAACGTTCATTTGATATATTATATACACGAAGAACGTTAAACGTTCACATCGAATGATTATTTTAAGGAGGTTTCATTTATGACTACTGCTCAACGATATTTTAATATTCAAACTTTCAATTTTACGACCGGGGAACTATTACCGCTGACTATCCGCACTATAGGTTACGTCCGCGACGCTCGCACTGGTAATTACATCTTAACGTACGTCAACGATCACATTGCGCCAACTTCACGTTACCGCCGTCAACAGTTAATGGTATTGCCGGAGTTCTTCCTCAAAACGGTTCCAGCCGTTAAATCCGACGTTATCGCCGGCTGTATCGAGATTCTTCCCGCTCAATTCGTGGCACTTGGCTTCATTAATCACAACGTAAAGGAGGTCGGAGAAGATGCGTTTACGGCATAAAAAATGGATTGCACGCGCTATTGGTTCGTTATTAGCTGAATTTACACGCGGTTTTATTGGAGGGTTGGTGTCATGAAGCAGATAACGTTAACTTACACCATTCTCGATAAGACCGTCACTGGCTACTTGATGGACAGTACATACGCCATGCACTACGATGGTCAATTGTGGCTATGTTCCGTAACTCCGACCGCCGATCCTACGATTTACAATGTAGTAGATTACATTGCATTGACGCGTAAGCCCGTCGACTTAATGGAGCTATTCGTAATGCTGCGAGATATGAGCGCTTTAACGTTCATATCCGACTATTTATTCCGCGAACTTGCCGAAATTGAAATGTTTTCCGTCTGATGAGGGGTAGGTAGCTCCTACCCGAAACAGGGGTACGCATAGAGGGCGTAACCTTGTCGCGGATAGCTACTGTTATTTCTGCGCCAACAGTTTTGACGTGTCTATTTCGCATGCTTTTCGTCCATAATCTCGCGGCGGCAACCGTGAGATATCGCCATGTGGGCTATTGCTTTACGTTCGTACTAGTCCGGCTGTAACCGGACTGGATCGGCCTGCGAGCGAGTTTTAACGATCACAGCTGCAAATGTGGTGGTTGTACCTTCGCCGTCATTTCGTTTCCTACGCCAATAGAGGACGAAGTGACGGCGCTACTATTTTAATACGAGGGGATGTTACGAGGATGAAGAAAGTTGAAATCGTTTATTACATGGAGGATTTTATTACCGGAGAAATGGAACGCGACGTCGGGACTGGCTATCTTATAGCGCCAGGTATCGCGGTTTCTACTTGTGTCGGCGGTACATTGTATTTCAATCACGTGAAGCCATCGATTGAAGGCGAAGGCTTATACGATGATTGCGGCATTATGAGTACCGTTGTGTTTCCGGATAACGACATAGACGTTATGGCAATTCCTCCGGAAATTCTAACGGTTGCGTTATGGGTAGCTGGCGAAACGTTGGAGTCGTTTGCAACCGCCGTTTAATTTTTCTTATACCGTATTATACGTATGGAACATATGTTCGGTTTCACTAAGTTTCAAATATTTAGAAATTATTTTTTGAAGTGTAAAACAAGTAGGCTCGTCGACGGCGGCAAACGTTAGGCGAGCGTTTTATTTTATGATAAGTGTGACAAATGGAAATGGCATACGTCTATTAAGTGTGAGGACGATAACGGTCGACTGCTTCAAATACTGCACACCTCGAGATAAGTTTACGTAGAGTGTGCCGAAACAGAACGGGCGGCAACTATAATAGTAGGAGTCAAAATAAATATATCCGAAAGTGTGAGTCCGTAGAATTTCACACGACTATATAAGTGTAGGGCGAAATAAACTTTTGCGAAAGTGTGCCGAATTAACTTCTCATCCGACTATATAAGTGTAAGACGGAAATTTACGAAGCATGTCCCAATTTTCAGATTTCTTGTACTTACTATAGTGAGGGCGCAGAAATAAATTTCACTATCGATGTGAGTATGACGATTGGCCATCGGTATTATATGTGAAGGCGTTGTTCAAGCGGACGAGCTACGATTCTCCGCATGACATAAATAAACCAATTATAAGGGAGACGATGAAGAATGAAAACGATGAATAGTGGATTTTCAGCTTTTCACATTAGCTTATCTGAGGAAGTGGCGGGCGAAGTCGTTATAAGTTCAGAAGAGGGTTTGCGCGTGACGCTATCTCCATCAATCGAAGGGTATGATATGGGTATCCTTGAGCGAATTAGTAACGCTGTGCGAGTTGCGTACGCATTAAACTACGTGCCTTTTGACGTGTCGGATGAAGTAGCAGCTTTATACTACCTTACTGACGCGTCTATATTTGCTCCGAAATTTGTAATAACTTGGGACGGGTTAATGTATTCTGAATCTGAGATTAACAGAGGGACGAAAAATTACCCTAGCAAATATGAGATGCTACTTGACGCATCAAGAATGTTAACTGGCGGATGTACGTTTATGTGGGGAATAGAGGGAGCAATAGAACTACAGCAGGACGGAACGTATAAGATTACGAAATGGACAGGTGAGGTAGGTATCGCTACGAACGATGAGGATGCGTTATTCCTAGCGGGATTCTTTGACGAAGATCAAGAGAAATCCGACGACTCTACCGGGGAATCTTCGGAAAAGGATAATATAGTCCAACTGTTTGATCGTTAATCCGAAATAACCACGGCTCCGTCGTCAACCGGCGGGGCGGCTACGGTCAATCCATACGAAAGGAGGTCGAATATGAAACGTTATTATTTCTGCTATGACGCAAGTATGAGCCGGAAATTGAGGGAAAGGGGATTACGTTATATAACAGTTGCCGTCAATCCGAATACTTGTCGTATGTTTTGGCTTTACGAACAGACGCCGGAATTATCGGAAGCACTCGAAACTATTAAATAGCGGAGGTGTACGTTAGACAATGCAAAAAATAATAGACAAGCTATTCGATTTATACCTTATACAACACTATCATTATTTACTCCAACTAAAGGACGGAAGCTATGTAACACGAAATAGTAGACGTTATCCTCTTCGAATACATCACTTAACGAGTCACCTTTCCGGTAAAAAACCGATAGGAACGTTCGCAGGGTCGTACTTAACGAAGTTCATCTGTTTTGACGTAGACTTCGCGGATCCAGCAATGGCGAAATGGGTTACCTATCGGTTAGCAGACGCTCTCAACTCGTTCGGATTATCCGATTACCTCATTTCATTTAGCGGATCAAAAGGTTATCACGTTGAGTTATTCTTTGATAACGCAATAAGCAACGATTCTGCCCGCCGTTTCTACGAATTAACGTTAGCTAAAGCGGATTTATACGGAATAACTGGCGGTCAAGTAGAGTTCCGACCAACGTCGACGCAAGGCGTTAAGATTCCGCTTAGTCAGCATCAAAAGACCGGTCTATTCTGCGGATTCTGTACGGTGGACAGCGGTCTAACGGTTATGGATCGTGAACAATCATACGCCTATCTATTATCTTCGAAAAAAACGTCATCCGCGATATTACTTGAATTAATATCCGACGAAAACTCCTACGACAATAGAGCCGCGTCCGATATGGAGAACGTTGTCGTCAGTCATAAGCCGTTAGAAATCTACGACCAATCCGAAAGTTACACGTTATCACGCGCTGCTGATCGATATTACACGGGTTTAACTGCGCCTGGTCAACGTCACAAGTCATTTCTACTATTGGCGCGGTTAATGAATCATAACGGCGTCGAACGTCCGGAAGCTTTCGATTTATTAGCGGAGTGGTTTTCGTGGCAAGATCATCGCTTTTACACGTCAGATAGAGAGTTTTGTATGCGAGATTTAAGGGAATGCGTAGATTTCGTATATGACAACGATAAGACGCTATTAGTCGAGCAGAGAGACTTAATAGTTAGTTTCGCGGAGATAGACGCAATAATCCGGCGATGTCCGTTAAAGAGTCAAAAGGCGCTAGTATATGCGCTGCTTATGCATTCTAAACGGTTTGCTGGCGAGAATGGAGTGTTTTATATGACGTTTAAGCAAATGGCGGAAGCCGTCGGGGTAGATGAAAGAACGGCGCGACGGCAGATAAATCAACTAGAAACGATGAGCGTTGTTGAAATAATTAGCCGGAATCAGAGACAGAAAGGGACGCACATAAAAAAGCCGAATTTTTATCGAATGAAATTAGTAGATACGGAAGCCGCGGACGATAGAATATATGCTATTTCGGATGAAACGGATTTACATTCGAGTATACGGTACTTCTATACGGAGAAGGAGATACGGGCATTGTTGCCACGGAGACAGAGTGATGCGGTATTGGCGTAGTCTAGTGACCACAAGGTAATAAATAAACCTATTATAGGACAATACGTACACAAATAACCCATTATCTTTATTAGTCAATAATACACGAAATGAGACCGTAAGTCAATTAAACAGGAGGCGTTAATTTTGGAGAAGATAATGTATAGAGAACCAGGAGCAGGAGCAGTCGCTTACGCTGTAGACATGATTGACCGTATCGACTTATCTGAAATTAACAATCGAAATGATGCGTTAGCAATAATGCACGCAATTATGACGCAGATGCCGGATGATAAGCGAGTCAAGCGATGTATCTATTGTGGTTACGTTTACCGTGACGACAGTTTGCGGAATACAAAAAAGAGATGTAGCGATGAGTGTAAGACCGGAATTAAGACATTACAGAAACGTATGCAGCGAGCGGACAAAGCGCTAATAACCGGCAAAGTACGAAAAGCAACGAAGCGTGAGATTAATTATGTAGATTGGCTTGAATATCCGTTTTGGCTCGATGAATACGAAATGTTAAAGCATTCGTGGAAACATGAAGTTCCAAAAGATGTTGAGTTTCTTTCGTTTATTGAAGCAAACAATCAGATATACGGAGTTGGGAACCGAAGAATTGAACGGAAGGAGGTTGTTTAAGTGGCGACAAATAAGTATAGGTGAGAAGGAGCGATCCTTTGGTATTTTTTTATACTCTCAAAGTAAGGATTTTATAGAAGAAAGGAGTGTTCAGATGAATAGCAATACTATTAAATCTATTCGAATTAGTAAGAACATGTCTCAAGCAGAGTTCGCAAGATCATTAGGAGTCGCAGAATCAACGATAGCAACAGTAGAAAGCGGTCATCGCAAACTATCCGACAATCTACGTATTAGAATAGCACAAAAGTACGGAGGCGATACCGAAGTAGAATCCGCCATTATCAACGCTAGGAAGTTTGAAAGTAAGATTGGAGCGATAGTAAAGTAAAAAACGCGAGACTCGGCGGTTAGGCTTTATCTCGCGTTACGTGCCGCTGGTGCTACTAACCGTCTCTTCGTGGGGAATTGGCGGAAAGTAATAGTATCGCGACAGTTAAACTAAACTGTAGGTCTAACGTTATTATGAACGTTATTTCCACAGGCACCATCTCCTTTCAGTTGGGCAGAATTTCACCGTGGGAGAGTCCCAACCACAGCCACTAGCCATGCAACATACTAGGATTAAGTAAAGTGTACCATTAACTAGAAAAATTCGATAGATAAAAAGCAATCTATTAATTACTTATTATTTCTAAGCGGACGACCTGCTATAATGGCTCGGTCCTGGTAACAGGAAGCGGCAAAAATCGAAGTCAATCGTGACGCACACGGTTGCACCGAGGACGATGTAACATGGATATTATTATCCACGTAAGAAATAACGGAAAAGGGGCGGAAGTACGATATGTTGACGCTGAAACAAGTGCTACCATATACGACATGGTTTTTTCGCCAATAAGCGGAGAACTTAGCGCAATCATCGCCGGTATCGAAAAGATGCATGTGGGACGATACGATAACGCTCGTATTAGTTGGGACGTGAAATACGATGCCTAACGCAATATGGCGTATTGACTCTAATACCCTGGCAATTTATACGGAGGATTTCGAAGTCATTCGTAAGATTCGCCGAAGCTATCCGGACTTTAAGGAAACGTCGCAATATTACCGCGAAGGCGAATTAGTAGCGCGACAATATCTCGTTGATAGTAGGCGAAAACGTCCGGCAATGCGCTTGCTCGGATTAAGCAAAATGACCGGCTAATTAGACGTTAAAGGCGCGGAAGGTATAAACACCTTCGGGGCATCTTTGGCGTGCCTAAAATCAAGGGAAAACGCAGGAATACGTACCAACTGTGTATACTTTTTCGGAGGTGAACGATTACGAACGAAATGGCGGATAGAGCGTCGGCGTATTGCGATATGATACGACCCGACCGTACATGCGCGATTATGATTGCGCTAGATTCTGAAAGTGATCCACGTTGCAAGTATTGGCGGGACGAACCGGTAGATTGCAGATACTTTTCTTTGCACCTAATGAAAACGAGGAGGCGACGATAATGTTATTCGTTAGCGCAATCGAACCGATTAACGCCTACACGAAGCGAGTTATAGTCGCCGATACCGATTCACCTTTCGTTGGCGAGATTATTTTCGGTGAATACGTTACCGATGAGCAAATACTGTTACGAGCGGTTGGTGCTATCGAGACTACCATAGCTTATAAAAAATACAAACAAAAAGGGAGATAGAAAATATGAATAACGGAAAAGTAAAATGGTTTAACGGTGAAAGAGGATACGGATTTATTGAGCGCGGTGAAGGCTACGGAGAAGTTTTCGTTCACTGGTCATCTATTCAAATTGACGGATATAAAACGTTAGAAGAGGGTCAAACAGTGAGCTTCGATATTGTTACGACGCCCAAAGGACTCGAAGCGAAAAGCGTCAATATCGTATGGGAATCCGGCGAAATTGAATAACGTAACTTACGTCGACGTCGCGCTTACTTACGAAGATCAACGAATCTACGGCGGTGTTGAGATATTACGGAAGAATGAATCGGAGCTAGGCGTTACTTACGAGCCATATCACGTAATATCGTACGCGGCTCCGGTCAATCTACCGTCGATCAAGCGAGTCGTTCCCGTACTGTTATCCGAAGCACTATCGTACGTTGATCCAGCGCACAATGTCGTGATATTCCGTAGCTTCAACCGTGCGTTTCAGCGGTCAACGGAATTAGAGCAAGCGGTCGGAATGGGACGAGACGTTACAGTTAAGCTTGTCTACGTTCCCTATGATAAATTTACGAGACGGCACGGTACAAATACGTTATTACTAGCTAATGACGCGATTAAACGGGGCGAATCGTTAAGCGTGGAAGTATAAGCGTAGCAAGGTTACGATTTCGAAATTAAAAATTAGGGGGAAATAATTATGAGAAAAATGACTGAGAAAGACGCGCTTTCTTTAGATAGTAAACTAGGCGGTGGAGACCTCAAAGTAGGTACATTATTACGCGAGATGCAAACGATTATTGAAGCGCTAGTAATCAAAGCTGACCTTAAGGAATCTCAACAAGGGGCTGGTAAGTAATGCATTATACATTATACGTTGGAGTAGCTGCCGATGATAAACGCACCGCTTATTCGTGGTTATTAATGAACCATACGGGAGTAATCGCGAGCGACGTTTATCTGACGCAAGGTGAACGTAAATTTGACGAGAACTATTGCGGACATATCGCATTACAACGTGCTATCCGTAAAGTCGCGCAGCAGGAGGGCGTTATTCAGCTTCGTATTTCGTTAGATGATACCGTCGTTGAGGCGATAGGATACGAGATATTAGACGTAGGATCAGCGCTATATCCGACGTTACTTCGAACAACTAAGCGAATATTACGTAGATTCGATAAATACGAATTAGCTTCGTTTACAAAGAATGAAGCAGACGCGGCGCCTGGTGAAATAGCGGTAATTGACGACGCACTCGACGCGTTGGAGCGCGCGAATACGTGGGGCGGTCGTTTCGAATTGTGGCGTCATAACGTATTAGGTTCACAAAAAATTATACGATAAGGGGATACGATAAATGAGCGAATTAAAGTTACCGAAAGTAGTCGCGGATGCAATAGCGGCGTATCAAGTGTTAGAGAAAACGGCCGGCGAGCGCGCGGAGAACGTAGAGAAACGTAAAGAAGAAATAACGCAGGAACTGGCGGAGGCACAAGCGGAATTAACCGCGGCAATGGACGAAACGCTGGCGAATCCAACGGTTGCGAACGAACAGAAAGAGCTAGAATCACGTAGGAAAGTCGCGGAATTGACGTTATCCCTCGCAGGCAGCGACGATCGATCTCAACGTGCGTTTACGCTAGGCATGGGCGAAAGGGAGCGTTTAGCAAGGGAAGCTATTGCAACGGGTAAGGCGGAGGCTGAACGTTACTTTTACGATAATATCGACGAGAAGTTAGCGGCAGTACGTGAAGCAAAATATGCGTATCTGAAAGCGCTAGTCGATGCACACGACTTAAAAGTGGACGCTCACCAATATTGGTTTGAAGCAGCTCAACAAACAAACGCAAACTACTCAGAGCAGACAAATAGTCCGAATCTGCGTACTGATTTGTTAATCTTACCGTTGTCGACTCCATTCCACGGTATGAATGAAATGGAAATTACTCGAGCAGCGAAACACGGTATTATTTATCCGAGAAGTTGTGGCGTTGAGCGTGCAACAGAGCGTCAATAGATAGAGGGGCCGGCGGCTAATCGCTGGCATTTTTATATTAATCGGAGGTGTATTTATATTAATCACTTATCGTTAATAACCGGAACCACCGCTCACACACTCGCCGCCGCATCGGAAGTCCGCGTAAAGGAAACGTTAAACGGTGCGTATTTCGTTAACTTTACGTATCCACGTCGCGGCAACGATCTCGCCCGATACGCCGCGTTAATCGAACGTAACGTCGTCGAGTTTCCGTCGGACTTGCCGGATATAGGACTAGCGGGTCAGCGCTTCGTTATCAAATCGGTATCTGAACGCCGCGACGGACTCCGAGTTACGAAATCGGTCGAAGCGCATCACATCGCGTTCGATCTCAATCGTTATTTCCTCGACGATTACGTTGATTTCGCCGCGAATCAGCCGCCGGATTATCCGTTAGCGCTAATCGGAAACGGAACGCCGTATACGCTAGCCACCGCCGGAGATTTCGCTAGTATGGATATCTTCGAATTTGGCGAAACGTACAAATATACGTTGCTAACCGAAATGGCGAAGCTGTACGGCGGTGAACTCGCGTACGATAACGAAGAAATAACGCTAACTAAACGTAAAGGCGCGGACTATGGCGTTGAAATCCGTTACCGTAAGAACCTCACTGGCATCACGCGGAAATCGTCCGAGATGAACCGGATCACGCGGCTTTATGGCTACGGTAAGAACGGATTGACCATCGAAGGTTTCGATATCCACAACGTAAAATACATCGACTCGGCGTACATCGATCCGGCGCATATCTACGAAGGCTCCATCAGCTTTCCGGATATCGAGGATAAATCCCGTTTACTCGCGGCGATGAAGAAGCACCTCGCGACCGTCGAGTTACCGGAAGTCGTCTACGATGTGGACTACGTTCAGCTCGAAAAAGCCGGTCGACCGATTGATCTCGTAGCAATCCGCGGCGTCGGCGATACGATTACGGTTATTGACGAAGACCTCGGCTATAACTTTTCCGCCCGCGTTACGGATTACGAGCGGTATCCGTTTGAACCGAAGCGCGCCCGTATAGCACTCGCCAACTTCAAGGAGTTAACGACGGCTGATTACGTTTCGGACGCGTTATACTCCGGACAGAAAGCGATTATATATACGTCGAAAAACGCGGTACTTAAAGGTATCAAGTACGACGATTCGATTACGCTAGTTGACGGAATGGGTATCGCAGTATCGGACGACCTCGACCGTATCCGCGTCCGATTAGGACAAGTTGCCGCCGGTGAGTACGGAATTACGGCATATAACAAAGCCGGGCGGCGGACGTTTTGGCTCGACGCTACTACGGGCGATGCGCGGTTTAGCGGGCGAATAGAAGGTTCCGATTTCATAACGAATCCCGGCGCATATCCACGCGTAGAGTTGACGTCGGAAAGTAACGTATTTAAGGCGGCTAAATCACCGACAAGCTACATCGAAATCGTAGCGAATCCATCTTCGGGCGCGTCTCCGATTATCCAGCACGTTGATGACGGATTGTTATCGGTCACTGGATCGCAGGCGGGCAGTTACTTTTCGCTCGTTGCCGGAGGAAATTACAATATCAGCGCGCAGGATGGTACGTTACGTTTAAGCGGTAAGAATATCATATTTAACGCAGACACAATAAGCGGAATACCTCAGTCGGCAATAACGGGATTGTCCGGTACTATAAATACGTTAAATTTAATGTACCAAACAATGGACTCGCGCATATCGGCATTAGAATCAGCGTAATATTGTGAAACCTCTTTGTATCTATAAATGGTACAATATAGAAAAAGGAGGCGATACTATGAAAAAGTTTCTATCGATTTTACTAGTAGTTTCTATGCTAGGCGGAACTGCCGTATTCGCAAGTGGTTCGTCCCTCGTCGGTAAAAAGGTACAATCGGAGGTCGTCGTTAAACTTGATGGAAATACGCTCGGTAACGCAATAGTCATCAATAAAACAGCATACGCGCCGGTTCGCTTAGTTGCGGAAGCTTCCGGTCTTGGAGTTTTGTATACGAAAGGAGAAGTAACGTTAATATCCGATCTAGAAACATATAGGACTCCTAAAGAATTAAGGGAGGAAAGAAGTCTATTGCTAATGCGTGCGGATTCTTTACGTAATGATATCGTAAGTGCGGAATATTTGATATCAAGTTATCGCGAGGAACTCGTTCAAAGAAATAAAGCAGTCGTTGACTTTTTCGTAGACTTGATAATACAAGTTGATCACGAGTACGTTGAATCTACTAATCAGCTTGCGTGGACTGAAGCACGACTTGCGGAAATAGACGAACTACTTAAATAGGATTACGTAGACTACGGCGCGCAGCTGTGGTCTTTTTTATTTACGGAAGGAGGCGCTGTAGATGGCGCGTACTACCGAACCACTTAACGTTAAGCATCGGAAAGCTATTGCTATGTTAACCGCATCACCTCGTATAAGTCGCGATACGATAGCGAGACAATTACGTGTTAGCCGCATGACGTTATGGCGTTGGCAGCAGCGCCTGGACTTCGCATCGGAAGTTAAACGGATAGAGGACGAACGGAAGCGAAAGCTGACTGCGCCAGTTAAACGTCGGTTTACGTACAGCTCGCGTAATATCGGCGAAATCGAACAGATACTACGATTGACGGGGTTTTTACCGCAATAATTAACGTTACATCTTACGACTTTAGCCGATTTTTTACGGAATAATCAGCACGGAGGAAGATACGGACGCCTATCGGAAACTTTTCGGTCGGCTTCCGTTAGCTTCCGTATATCAGAGGCTGGGCGGCTCTGACCGGATGCCCTTCGGAATCTCACGGGGGTTACAAAAAAGACGCCTATTTAGCGCCTTCTTTACGTCTATTCAATTCACGGTATAACGCTGGCTTAGATACACCGGCTATCTCGGTAATCTGCGGTACAGAGTGTTCACCATCGTTATATAAGCGTACAGCATAGTCGAGCTTATTCGCATCAGTACGTGGGCGTCCGCCTACTCTACCACGAGCGCGTGCTGCTACGAGTCCAGCCTTCGTACGTTCTACGATCATATCACGTTCAAGCTCCGCAAAGATTCCGATCATCTTAAACATCGCGCGTCCAGTCGGAGTTGTCGTGTCCATTCCGTCAACGATGCTATGAAGCTTAACGTTGTTCTTCTCTAACGTATCAGCAACGTCTATCAGCTTACGTGTAGACCTCGCTAGTCTATCGAGTTTATATACAACTAAGATATCGCCAGGTCGTAACGTTCGCATGACTTCCGCTAATACTATTCGTTCGTCCTTCGCGCCGCTCGCCTTCTCTTCGTATATATCCTCACGTTCACAGCCCGCCTTTAGTAGCGCATCTATCTGCATATCTAACGATTGATCAGCAGTAGAGACGCGAGCGTATCCAATCCGCTTATTAACGTTATTTTCCATAATATCACCTCATTAACAGTATACTATCGAAACACCGTTAATGCAACGGTTATCTATTAATAGCTACGTTTGATTTCGTACTTATTAATGAAACGATTGACGGCTATATTATCGTTAATTTAATGTGAAATAACATCGAATGGGGTACGTACATACTAGTGCGTGGATCGTATCGTTAATTATCGTTAATGAAACGGTAGAGGACGGGGCAAAGCGAAACCCCCAACGGGGTAGTCCGAAGGGGGCGCGTTAGGTGTTCGGAATTTACGCGCAGCGAAAAAACCTCTTGGGGTTAACGTGATCACAAAAAAGAGACGCTTTCTAGCGTCCCACTATAACGAAAAGTTTTCGTATGTTTCGTCATTCTTGGTTTTTTAGTTAATAGAAATTATTTAGTTCTTTTTTGAAGAATTTCATTTAATTTTTGTTCTATAGCGCTCAATATATAACTATTGAGAGATAATGTGTTATCAACTAATCTAGCTTTTATTTTTGAATAAGATTCAAGATCATTAACATCTGATCTTACTATATTAATAATCTCAGCAAGAGTTAAAGTAGTAGTAATAGGATGATTGTTATAAGGTTCTGATTTATATACCACGTTAATTATCGCAGAGTATTCTAAGGAGTTTGGATTTACTTCAATCTTAATACCTCTAAATAAAGGAGATAAATTCTCAATAGAACTAATAAAATTATCGAACAAAAACTTGCGACTTTCTATTTCTTCGGAACTAGTCACACTTTTACTTGTGATTTCAAAGACTATTTGCTCAATACTTTCAAACAAATGAGATTGCGACATAACTCTAATCACTCCTTAATATGTTTTTAATTACATGAACTTAATTTAACAAAAGTTAGTTCATAATTAATATTTTACCAAAATATAGAGATTATACAATGAATTTTTTCGTTCAAAAATACTAATCGAAATAATGTTCGGGAGGCGATCGGTAATTTGTAAGATATTACCGATGAAACCGTCGAATAATGAAATTACGTTAATCGACGGTTTTTTGATTACTTAAATCTCACGTTACCGCGCTTCTTTTCGTTCCCCTTATCAATAATTGCCGTAACAGGCGATGCTAAATCGTGCTGCTCCCGTAAATCCGATCCGACGAATCTAACGTATACTTGCGTCATTTCTAGCGACGAGTGTCCGAGAATACGCGCTAATGCTATAACGTTGCCGCCTTCGCGTAGAAACTTGACCGCGAAATAGTGACGGAAAGTATGCGGAGAGACACGTGGGCCGACAACGCCGACTCTCTTAGCGTACAATTTCAGCATTTTACCGAAGGAGTCTCCGAAATACCGCTCGCCGAATTGCGTTAACCATAGAGGATCGTTTGGTTCAACGTTCATAAACGATATAAGTTTTTCTAACTCTTTAGCGGTTTTAAGTGAGATAGGTACGATTCTTGTCGTGTTGTTTTTCGCGATGTCTGCGGATATTGCGATTGTGCGTAAATTAAAGTTGATATCGCGAACTTGTAAACTAGTCATCTCCGTAATCCGTAAGCCACAATCTACCAAAACAAGCATCATACAGAAATCCCGCTGTCCCGTGTATGTTCTTCGATTAGGTGCGGATAGTAGCTTTTCTACGTCCTCATCCGTAAACACTTCGAACGTATCTTTCGCTTGCACCTGGTACGAAATATTGTCCATAGGATTGGTGTTGATAATCCCCTCATTTTCTAGGTGATTAAAGAAAACGCGAAGAATCCGTATAGCATTATTAACCGTCCGTGCAGATACGCCGACTTTCGTAGAGTGATTCGTAGGATGATCGTCCCATTTCGTTTTTTCAGCGGTTAGATAATGAATGTATGAACGTATTACATCCGTATTCAGTATTGACTGCTGCGAATCATCGTACCAACGTCTGAATTGTTCTAACGCTTGAAGATACGTTCCCAGCGTTTTCAGCGAGCGGCGACCGATACGTTTAATCTCGATAAACCGGTCAATCTCGGCTTGGATGTCGATATTAATATCGGGTTTCTTACGGGATACAAACGTGTACTTCGGATCTTTTCTTACGGTCATTTCGGACACTTCCATTCCAATGAATTCTATTCGTAGTGTTCCGAATAACTACCGTCCAGTTTATGGGCGTTGCGATAAACTATTATAGCGATGAATTTGCGTTGAATTTGCGTAAATGGTAACGTAGCAATCTCCGTAATCCCTTACTCCGCTTGGACTCGTGGCAACATCGACAGCATTAGCCACCTATTCGGCTACACCGTGAATATTAGCAAATCTAAGCCAACCAATAGCGAATTTATCGCAATGGTGGCAGATAAGCTTAGAATAGAGCATAAGGTGTCTTGAAAGGATGAGGAGTAGGGGTTTGCGAGGATTGTTAAGCCAACCGATACTTGGAATTGAGTATGGAACTCCTTACTTTGAGCCAACTAATACCGTTATTTATTGGGTTTGAAAACTCAATGAAGGGCGGTATTTTTTTATGACTGATTTAGAATTTCAATTAGACAATTTTATACTTTATTGTTCATCAAAAAAACTTTCACGAAAGACACAAGCAAGTTATGAGCAAACATTGAAATTGTTTAATTCATTTTTACAGACTGAGATGTAAAGTAATAATTCGTTGAACAATGACACTTCTTAAAATTTTTTAGGGAGTGGTTTTTGAGTGATATTATTGTTTTAATAAAAAGGATAAAAGTAGCAATCCTGATAGGTAAAGTGATACATTTAAGTGGACAATCCATTAAATATAAATTCGATTTTTTATAAGTGTAAAATTACAAATTATTATATCAATAACAATTATTACGCAAACTAAATAACTTCAAGAAGACTAGAACTCAATGCATCTGTTTGAGTACTAGTCTTTTTTGTTGAGAATAAAGTTTAGTGAGTTTCGTTGTACAATATGAAAAAGCTTTTTCTAAAAATGAAGGAGATATTAATATGAAAAGTTCTTCTGGAAATTTTATAGTAAGGTTAAAAAAACAAAGAGAAGATGCACTTGAGTACATCATTGATAGGTATATGCCACTCGTTAAAGTTATTGCAACTAAAATTTTGTATACTTCGAATCCATCCGCTATAGATGAATGTATTAATGATGTGTTTTTAATGGTGTGGAACAACGCTTATCAGTTTCATGGTGATGCCAACGATTTTAAAAAGTGGATTGGGATCATCACGAAATATAAAGCGATTGATCGTTATCGTCAGGCTGAAAAACGAATGGTACGTGAACAGTCACATGACAAGTTTATACAAAAAGAAAGTACACTAAAAACAGAAGAGAACATTTTGAAACAGGAAGAAAGAAATATATTATTAATGGCTCTTAGTCAATTAGGCGAATTAGATTGTGAAATTTTTGTAATGAAATATTATATGGAGTTTTCCAATAGTGAAATTGCTGAGCAGTTATGCTTATCGAAAGCTGCCGTAGATAACCGACTATATAGAGGGAAAAAAACTCTTGCATCAAACACGACATTAAAGGAGTTATTTATATGAGTATGAATGAATGGGTCAATATAGATATAGACAGTGTAGAGCTGTTAGAGGTCACTGAAATCGAAAAACAGCGGGTGAAGCACTATGTGTTGAATAAGCATAAAAAGCCATCGCTGTGGAAAAATATCGCTATTATTGCTGTCCTTATGGCTGGTATTACGACTGTTACAGGATTTGCATTTCCGACTATAGCGGCACAAATTCCAATTGTTAATAGTTTAATGAGTTATATAAAAGACGATTTCAATCGCTTCACTAAATTTGAACAATTTTCTAATGATATTGCTCTTGTTCAATCGAGTAATGGTATCACAATCATGATTGATAAAGCTGTATATGACGGTAGAAATATTACTGTATCTTATATTGTTGAAACGGAGATAGATTTTGATACTGATTTAGCACCATCTAGTTTAAATTGGTTTATTGTAAATGGTGCTAGCTTGAATATTGGAGGTGGAAGTATAAGAAGTATTAGCGATACACAATATGGTGGTTTGATTAACTACATACCACTCTTTCCTGATGATGAGTTTCCAGAAACAGTACAGATTACGATGAACCCAGATTATTTTTACAGTAGTACACATAATTTAGTTGTAAATGGAGACTGGTTATTTGAATTTTCGTTAACGCGTTTAGATAGTGATATAAAGTTAATGAATGAAACAACGATGCATCCAGAAGTGGATTTTACAATCAAATCGCTTGAATTCACTGATGTATCTACAATTATGGAATATGAGCAACTCGTTACACCCGAGTTACTAGCGCGTTGGGGGACTGTATTCCCTACTTTTCAAATTTCAGATAATCTTGGTCATGTGTATATGGATGGAATAGAAGAATCAGGTGGGGGTATTACAGTTAAAAATGAAGTATTGCATACAGGAACGACCTCTTTCGGAGCAGTTGATAAGCGGGCGAGCCAGCTTATTATTAAACCGATTTCCGTTCAGAGTATTTTTAATAGTGAAAGCAAATCTAAAATAGAACTGGAACCGATTGTAATTGAGTTTGAATTAATCGACTAATTAGGTTCTAATGTAGGGACATAATGTTTGACGTGATACGAAAAAAAGATTCCAACATATGGTATTATTAACTGACCAGCACAAATTTCAAAATAAATGGAAGGTAGGAAATTATATTGAAAAAACGAATTGGATGCTTACATGCTCATTACTCTAATATAGAGTATATAGAGCAATCACTGTCTGCATACGAAGTTGAATTACTCCATTTTGTAGACCCTGCTTTAGTATTGCGAATATCATCTGATGATAATTTTAGCTTGGAACAAGCACAAGAAAAGGTTAAGGAACAGATTGAATGGATTGCTGGGAATAAGGTTGATGCAATTCTAATTACTTGCACGAACTACATTGCGTTACTCCAAGAAAATCAGCTAACAACATCAGTTCCGATCATTAAGATTGATGAACCATTCTTTAATTACATTTGTAATCATGAGAAACCTCAAATACTAGTTTTTACAAATGCTGCAACTGTTGAAGGAACAATGAAGCGACTTTATAGCTTTGCCCATACTTACGGAAAATCGCCATTAATCGAAACTCAAGTCATTGACAATGCTTTTGAATTAATAATGCAGGGTAAGAAAGCGGAATATCTTAATGTACTTTCCCAATACATTAGGAATTTAATAGAATCAGATTCAAATAAGTTAAAGTCTATTTCTGTAGCCCAATTATCAATGGTTGATGCTGTCAGGAATATTTATAAAGAAATCAATGTTAGTGTCGGTAGTCCATTAGAGCCATTGGTATCTTACATTGAAGAAATCTTACAATTACAAAAGAAAATGCCACTCCATAATTAGGAGAGGCATTTTCTTTATATGCTGATATAAATCATATAGTCAAAATTTTGAATACTAAGTCTGATTCCTTATACCAGAGGGTAATAGTATAATTTATAAAAACATACTTTTTAAGGAGAGAAATTAATGAAAGTTCAACAACAAGCAGCAATGCAATCTATGATTGACTGGCTGGCAGATGAACACGAACTCGGGCGACAACCCAATAAAATAGAAATTGCAGGAGAATTTGATTTACATGATATGCACTACTACATATTCAGATATAAAAAAACAATGCTCGGAGCATGGCTCCTTGGTGTATGCGGAGGCTATGATAATCCGTCTGATACCGAGCATTGCGGACATGTATTCAGCGAGATGCAACGTTATGAGCCTGCGACTGCAGAACAAGAAGCTGTTAAGATGGTAGAAATGATCCGTGAGTACTGGATGGAGCAGGCTGCAGCTTATGAAGCTGAGCAATCCCAAGGAGACCAGACGGCAACGGAGGATAATGAATCTGGTATTTTTAACGGGTTCGTTTTGTTGAACTCCGCAGAATGTGATCTTGATCAGATAAAAGCCAACCTTCTGAACGACTGGAATATCTCCTGCTCGCCGGCAGAGGATGAGGAAAGCTCCGAAGAGACAAAGGAAGGAATTCTGGTCTTTGAAGTGGACGGCTACATGTTAGCGGCAAGCTTTGTCAATGCTCCCATACCAGACGGTGAGGCAGAGCATTATGCAGGGGGAAACTACCTGTGGAAGGAAGCAGTGGAAGTTACTCGAACTCATGTATCTCAAATCATTCTGGCTGTATTTACCCGTTCAGGCACCCTGCTGGACAGCGGCAGGCTATATACGAAGCTGGCGGCCAGTTGTCTGAAGCTTCCTAACGCAATAGGGATCTATACATCTGGTACTGTATTTCAGCCTGAACTTTTTCTAGATATGGCTGAACTTATGAAGGATAAAGATATGTTTCCTTTACTGAATCTGGTTTACTACGGTCTGGTTGGGACGGAAACTGGGCTCAATGGTTATACCTATGGGCTAAGAGCCTTTGGTAAGGATGAAATCGAAATCCTGGACAGCCAAGCATCCCCTGCCGATCTGCGTGACTTCCTGATTACTCTTTCTGGATATATTGTAGAAGAGAACGTCACTTTAAGGGATGGAGAAACGATCGGCTTCTCAGCAGAACAAAAGCTGTCGATTTCCCGTTCCGAGGGCGTCTATGTCGATGGGGATACTCTCAAAATTCAATACTAAACGCATTCCAAAAAGGCACCGTAGCAGGTGTCTTTTTTTGCTCTATGTAAATAGAAAGTTATCTATTAAAAAAAGTTATTCTTTAGTAAAATGGAAATAAGACCCACCATCTACGATAGTAACTATATCTATCGTTTTCCCTAACTTAACATATTTATTATAAAAGGAGAGCTTACCATGAATATATTTAAAGTTTTATCATCCAACGATGGTTCTATTAATGAACCAAATTTAACATCATTCGTAGCATACTTGTTAGATCCTAATGAAAATCACGGTTTAGGATCCAAGTTCGTTGAAAAATTTCTAACACCGATTGTACTGAGAAATAGAGAGCAGTATAAAGATCTTATTTATCATAATAAGATACGTGATTTGTCTAGAAATTCAAAGTATGAAGTAAGAGTTCAAGCAGAAGTGAAAGTAATAAGCTCAGAAAGATGGCTTTCAAAAAAGACAAGAGATATCGATATTGTTATAGAGCTATATGACAAGTTATTTTCTGAAAACGTTCCTAGATATTCTTTTTGTGTTGAGAATAAAATAAATGATGGAGCCATTCAACATGGAGACAATCAACTTTTAGAAGAAATCATTGGATTAGATAATTACTACAAAGGCTTGTTATTGGAGAAAGAACAGCCTTTAATTTCCTTTATATTTTTAACCCACAGTGGGAGTAAGCGGGCGATAAATGAATTTAAGGAACTATTGTCTGCTTTGGAGAAAGAAAATTTGTTAGTACCTTGTTTTCACTTATTCTGGGGGGAAGAAGAACAAGATGATGAAATAGAGATTACTATCGTTCATTTGCTAATTGGGATTCTTACAGAAGAAGCGGTTGGTAAGATTGAACCTATCTATGACTATACTAAGCATACAATCAAGTCATTTATTTCCTTTATTTATTCAGGATTTAAATCCTATAAGGAAGAAAAGAATCTGTTAATTGAGAAATCGAACTATGGTAAACCAGTTATTCAATACATCGCTGATTTTTATGATATTACAGAATATGAGAAAGATATAGATTATGATGAATTAAAAACCTGGGTAAGTAACAAAGTGAAAGAAAGATCAGGAAAAATATTAAAAAGCGCAAACTTTGATCGTTCGTATATTGTTAACGATCGAAATAGAAAACATTATGGAGTTACTAGTCCGTTTAAAGTGGAGAAAAATCTATTTTACTATCCTAATGAGAATAATAAAAAGGTGATTAGAAAGTTAGACCTAGCCAATACACCTGAAAATGTGATGATTTATTGGAAGAAGAATAATAATCCAGACGGCACGGGTTCTGCTTTACTAACAGAAGTATATGCTGATAGCGATGTAAATTAATTATATAACGAAAGGCTATTAGAATTGTTTGTAGAATAATTAGCCTATAAAGTAAGTTCAGCAATATTACTTTATAAGAAATCGGCGGAAATAAAGAATATCGACATAGAGGAGTACAAAGATTTGAAACCAATTAAAATTATTATAAGTGTGTTAATGTATGTTATTATTTTTTTGATTTATTCGATTATTAGTTATATGTTTTTGAGTATAAATCTGGGTCACCTATTTAAAGAACTGATAGAAATGAACATGGAAAATTTTGCTTTACTTATGCTGATTATCGGATGTGTTATCTCAATTGTATTCTGTATATTCCTTGGCTGGATAAGAAGGAAAAACATAAAAATATTTTATATTATGTTTTTAGTGCATATTTGTTTGTTAGTTTATCTTATTAATTTGTTCACTTCCGATTTAGGAGGACCTGTGAGGATTAATAACTAATATATATAATACAAATGAATAATACTTTAGTAGAATCGAGGAAGTCGCCGACATCTTATAACTTAGTATTCACACATCGGGCTAGCGCCCGATGTGGTTTTTCTACTGTCCTTAGAATAGGCTATAGTTCAGGGACTACCTTATAATTAAAACAGTTTGTGAAGCATTGTCCCAGTATACTTGTGATCCTAATGCTTCGGCTACAAACCTGATAGGAACCATGGTGCTGCCATTGATAACAGCAGGCTCAACGGATAGAGTTACTTGTTCCCCGTCAATATAGGCAAGCTTGGAACCGATCTGAAGAGTAATTTCTTTGTTGCTTCTAGTTGCAGTTACCGTACTTGTTTTCTGATTCCACTTAATGTCAGCTCCTAAAGCTTCGAAAATATCTCTCATAGGAACACTAACACTGCCCTTTTTCAATACAGGCGGTTGTTTGACTGCCAGTCCTTGTCCATCAATGGTAACCATAATGCCGTCGCGCTTTTTAATTTCATTCTTTCCTGTTTCGTCATAAAACTTAAGATCGACTCTGTTCGCACTTTTATCATTGACTACCATTTTCAGATCATAAGTAGAATTGCTGAATGCTAAGCTTGATTTTGTTAGAATGTCTAATTCTTTTCCATTGGCGGTGAACGGAGTTACTTTGGACATGATCTGCTGCGACTTGTCACCATTCTTTAAAACGGAAGTGACGATCAGTTTTCCATCTTTTATGTATGTTCCATAATCAACCAAATAGGTCTGATCATCAACGAGCACGAGAAACTGTACTTTAGCGATATCATTAACGGCTTCAAGTTTAATCTTGTAAATTAGAATAGTTTGATCAAATGCATGACTTCCGGTTCCTCTAACTTCAACGACCTTACCATTTTTATTAATCCCCTTGGCAACTATATTCATTTTTTGTGACATAGGTCCGTTTTTTACAGCGACCACAGCTTCCACATGATCTTTGTGTGTAATAGTGGTTTGGGCTAAGATTTTATAAGGTTCTTCAGTCGCTCCTAGAGCCTGAATGTCAACATTGTCGAGCTGCTCTCCGTTGTCCATGGTCAGTTGGAATACGTGCGTATTGCCACCGAATATGTGAGTACTAGTCTGTTTGATTTCGATAATGTTGCCGGATTTATCATAACCAATGACTAAGAGCGAAACTTTCTCACCTACTTGAACTCGCACGTCAGCGGTTACTTTCATTTTACCATCGATTATCTTGTAGTCGGAGCGTAATAATTCAACATTTTTTGAGTCGACGTTAGGAGAGGAATTTGCCATTCCAGGTGTCGGATATACCAGCATCAGTAGGACAAATAAAACGATAGTTAGGCTTATTACTATGCTCTTATTTTTGCTTATGATCATTTTGATACTTACCTCCAGTAATTACTAGTTATTAGATATTATTTATAATTGTTACAAAAATCTAATCATTGGTAAATAGAAAGAAAGAACTAATTAATAAATACTTTAATACCAAATATAGAAAAATGCGTATTTATTACAAATACAATTCTATAATTTGAGCAAGATGAGCCCTGAATCCGTGACTTTAGACGGAACTAATGAGATTAAAAGACGAAAAAAAGTTACTACTTAAGTCTCCTAAAAAAAGTAAGAAAATCGAAAAGAAAACGATGCATCATGCGTTAGTGAGCGTGGAAGACACGATTCGAAACGCGCTGCGTCATAAACCTGTCATCCTGCCGAATAGAAGGCAAAACACAAGATCAAGGCATGGTATCTTTTTAGCCCCGTAGGAGACTTGGACAGTACACCCCTTAATCCGATACAATATTAGTAGACGGAGGGGAACGTTATGAAGCGAGTACAGTATGATCTTGAATTTAAGTTAGAGATCCTTAGAAAAGGAAAAGAGATGGGCAATATCACAGCCGTAGCCAGACAGCATGAATTGGATCCTAAGATGGTCCTGCGGTGGGCTAAACAACTGAATCGTAAAGATGTGGATACGTTAGATGGAGCCAGTAAGAGACAAGCTGCATTTATCCCCACCTCTGATGATTACAAACAGCTGGAGCATGAGAACGAAAAACTGAAGAAGCTACTTGCGGAACAAGCTCTGGAAAGAGAAATTCTCAAAGACCTATTAAAAAAAACGAACCCAAGCTTGCGGATAAAATAGAAATTGCCCATGTGAACAAAGCTGAATGTCCTTCGTCGGCAACGTAAGCTACTCGTATAGTATCCTAGAGTCCTGGCTAACAATCGGATAATCACAGGATCCAATCAGCTCTGGGAAACCGATATCAAGTATGGCTGGATCGATGGAGATCATCGTTTTTTCTTCATCATGTGTATCATAGTTGTGTCTCTAACGGAATGATCCATGAGCGCATACCACCGAAGACGCCAAATAAGAATGTTGAATTTTGATACTTCAAAGCCATCTGCTGAGTACGCCATTCCCTTTGCAACGAGCTGTATGGGTCATTGTCATTACTGTTATTTACAAACAACTATAGGAAGTCAGCCGTATAGTTGTACCTATGTTAACCTTGATGATATCTTTGAAGCTGCCGATCAATATGTGAAAGAAAGAGCACCTAAGTTTACAAGGTTTTAAGACGAATAAGAGCACTCGATTATATAAACAAGCGAGAGATCACAGTCTCTCGCTTATTTGTATTTAAAATGGATATTGTAATGGGGATGTACGCTGGCATCGGAAGGATACAAAAAAATAGCAACGTGGCAAAAAAGTGTTCATGCTAAATGAGTAGTTACTGTACATTTTACGTGAGGGGTCATCGAATCATGCCTATTTACGATAGTACTCCTAATTCTGCTTCTGTCTGTCACATTTGATACATTATCAAATGTGACAATGACTATCAATACTCATGATTTACGGTGAGTTCAGCGTAGGGCTATAATTGAGACGCATTCTTGCCAGTGTACAACATCCTAGTATTCACATCTGTAATCGCATCATCTGACGATGTCCCTGTATAAGAGAGGTGATGATCAAACAATTGAAAGCGCTTCAATATTAATATAAGCGTTGTATATCATTGTATATCAGGGGGCAAGAAGTTGAGCTTTTACGCGGCGAGACTAGAAACTCTACGGATTGCGAGGAGTGAAATGATGAAGAGAAGGCTTAAGAAGTACATGTCTATACTACTCACAGTTTCTATGGTAATTATGTTGATGCCCACAGTGGTTTTGGGTGCAGAAGGTAGTCCTAATGTTTCTCCAAGTACACCTACATTTCCAATTGATTTGACATTAATAGGCGAGGTATTAGATTTTGAGAATGGTGAACTAGTAGGAACTGTAACTGGGGCGGAAAATTCTGGTCCTGGATCAGTTACGATAGCAGATTTTGATTCCAAACAACTTCGTATACAACCTCCATCCAGTGGAGGAGCAAGTTTTTGGTGGGATCTACCGCTTGATAAAGGTGACTATAATCTTAATGATCATGATTGGGTTGAAGTAAGCTTCAGCTGGTGGGCTGATATTACTCGTCCAGGTGCAAATTCACTTGATGTTCGTCTCAACAACGGTGAGGATCAAGTAATAACGCTTCGAAGTAATGGTGGTGGAACAGCAGCAAACTCACCAGCGAACATATCCTATTATACTGGCAATAGGGGGGATAATAATGCTCCGGCAATAGGTTCTGCGGTTACTGCGTTGACTAATGTGCCACGACTTACAAGGCTTTTCGCAACGATTAGCGTTGATCTTCACGTGCAAGAGGCATCAATTACTGTTACTGACGGCGCATCAAGATCATATAGTTCGCCTCAGCCGATCGCGATAGGCTCCGGTAAGTTAACCAGCTTGAGCATAGGTGCGAGTCGTGCCAATGGTCAGAACTGGGCAAGATTTAACGCGGTAGAGGCTGTTGAATGGGATGAAGATACCTATGGTATGCGCGTTGATAATCTAACAATTAAAGCTGCTTCATCTGGCTTAGAAAAGCCGAGCATTAATCCAAGTGTAGTAACCGTTTCTCCAGGAGTTGCTAATCTGGAGTATGGTGAAGGCTCACTTGCAGACAAGCATTCAGCTACATTCAGAGCGGTTGTATTACCGATTAATGCAACGAACAGAACGTTTACATGGGAAATTAGCGACGATGAAATTGCTTCAATCGTTGTCAATGAAGATAACACTGTAACGGTTACAGGAGTTGCCGAAGGTGAGACGACGCTTACCGCCATGTCTAATATGGACGATTCCATTGTAGGCAGCGTGCCGATCAAAGTTGCATATATTCCACCGATTGCTGAACCTACTCCGGACTTCACCGACCTCCTGGATGATGGTTATACCCAGGCGTTCGGTAGCAATTTTGCTGGTGATGGTGAAGTTCCGCTATGGATATTTGCTGGTGGCACATACCATTCACCTGCTAGAGAAGATGCACCTAAGATTAATAATTATTTTAGATTTGACGCTTCCGGTTCTGGGAACCGTGGTGGTCAGGGACATTTACCAAGTGCTATATTCGGTAGCAAGGTTTACGCTCACTTTGATTGGAAAGTGCCAGCGGTTTCTACTGAGAGAAACACGTTTAATGTAAGCATCCAGGATGGAGCCAACGTACTGCTTAGCTTAAGAACAGGCACACATAGCAACGCGAGAACAATTGGTGCATTTTCGGGAGCTTTACCAGGACCAACGGGTGAGGACCCAACTTATTTTTGGAGCAGCGATCGTTACGAGGCCTTTTCTTATAACGCTGTAGAAACATGGTATACGGTTGGCGTAGAATTTGATTTTGAAGAGATGATTGCTACAGTTTCGCTTGTTCCCAGAGACGATGCCACTGCAGTACCATCAGTACTCGAGGTTCCTTTTAGTGGAAGTCAAATAAGCTCAGTCGTTCTTACTGGAGAGCGTGCAGGAGGAAACAATATCAACGTTGTTGATAACGGCATTGATAATATGTATTTTTTCACAAAGCCTCTTTCAGCAGACACAATAACAGATGTGCTGCCATATGACTTCTTGCCAGAGCTCCCCGCAACGGCGGACAATAATATGTGGCAGAGCTGGACGAAGACTGTCTATATTAGCGATATGAAGAGTGAAGATGACCTTGATCTACCAGAAACTATAGAGGTTAAAGTAGCAGACGGAAGCACTCAATCGGTAGCTGTTGATTGGGAATTAAAAGAAGTTCCTTGGTCAAAAGAAGCTTTAGCGCTTGTGTATGATCCTAAAAAACAGGGTGTATACACCTATGTGGGGACGATTATTAATGATCCAGGCATAGCAGTTAATAGAATGGCAGTTCAGCCGAAGCTTTACATTGAGAATCGGCATAAAACAAAAGTTACTAATAAACCTTATTCCTTGGAGCTACTCGATCGTGGAGTAGTAGCTGTTCCAGTGAGTGACGGTGAAGGAAACCTTGTTACTTGGCGCTTACTTGCTACAGAATATAACAAAGGCTTAACGTTCAATGTGTATAGAAACGGCGAGTTGGTCAATGAGGAGCCTATCTCTATACTCAATTATGTTGATGCAGACGGCGAGGCTGGCGATAGCTACGTGATAGAAACCGTAAGCACCCGCGCGAAGAGCAAGCCTGCAATTGCGTTGGAGGATAACTTCATCGATATTCCATTGCAACGTCCGGCCGATCGTCCGATCCCTGGGCTAGCAACCAACGATGAGACAACCGATGAAGAGGAATCCGATACTGAGACAACCGAGGTTGAGAAAATTACTTTCACGGCTAACGATATGTCAGTAGCAGATGTTGATGGTGATGGACAGTATGAAATTCTTGTGAAGTGGTCTCCATCTCAGGCGCAAGACCCCGGTCTTGCTAATAGACATACAGGCGAGACAATCTTCGACCTGTATACGCTTGATGGGAAGCTGCTATGGAGAATTAACTTGGGAATCAATATCGTGTCTAGTGCGCATCATAGTGCATTCAACTTCTATGATCTAGATCAGGACGGAAGAGCTGAGTTCTCTGTTAAGACGGCCGATGGAACTAGAGGCTATCTTCCTAAGCAGGACGGTACAATTAATGACCGGACTGATACACCAGCTTGGGTATTAGGTGACCCTGATGCGGTATGGGTGGGAGGACTTCGAAACCCAGCACGCGATAATGAGGTGAATGATTGGGCACTTGGCAGAGTTGCCGACGGTCCAGAGACGTTAACCGTATTTAATGGAAGAACAGGAAAACCGATCGACACAGTTCCATACTTTGCGCCTTATAGTATTAATCCTAACTGGGGTGATAATAACAATAACCGAAGTGATCGCTTCAACGGAGCAGTCGCTTATATGCCGAAAAATGGCGTTAGTGGCGCAGTTCCTTATCCCACGGTAATTGAGGTGCGCGGACACTATGGACCACACTTTACTGCTGCTTATCAGTTGATTAATGGGAAAATCAAAAAAATATGGGATTTCAAGCTAGCAGATTGGGGAGCTGGCAGCAATCAAGGTAACCATAATTTGAAGGTTGCAGATGTGGATTTTGACGGTTATACCGAGGTAGTGCTTGGCGCTATTACACTAGATCAAGATGGTACAATTCTGTATAGCTCTAACGGAACAAGAGGGACAGTAGCTGCAGGCCATGGTGACGCGTTGCACGTAGGAGCAATGGTACCTGATAGTGACGAAATCTATGTGTTCCAGCCTCATGAATCTGGTCCTCCGAACAACGTGACTTTAGTCCGTGGTTCCACTGGGGCGCCTGTGTGGACGTACTCAGCAAACCTAGGTGACGTGGGGCGCGGTGTTGCCGCTAATGTTACTCCGTTGCCAGGCTACGAGGTTTGGGCAATTCAGACACCGATGTATAACGTTGTGAGTGGTGAAGTCATTACCACTGATGTCGGTGGCATTGGTTTTGCTAGCAAGGCTCCTGTTAACTTTGTATTGTATTGGGATGGAGATTTACTAAGTGAGTTCTTTGATGGCCCAGATAACTTTAACTCAACGGATGCACCATCCATTACGAAGTTTAACTACGATGTTGAAACAAAAGAAAGTGAGCTTATAACGCTTCAAACCTTAACTGGATCTTATTCAAACAACGGAACGAAGGCGAATCCAGGTCTGATTGCTGATATATTCGGTGATTGGCGTGATGAGGTTCTTGTTCGGACTAGCGATAATGAATCACTACGAATTTATACGACAGATATTCCAACTGAGCATGTCATTTACACGCTGATGCATGATCCACAATATCGCTTGGCGGCTAACTCACAAAACGCGATGTATAATCAGCCTGCACATTTAGGGTTCTACCTAGGTGAGGACATTCGTGAGAAGGTTCAGGAGATGCAGCTTCCAGTGCCAAACCTATATTACGGTAAGCCAAGTTCGTCCCAAGGTCCAGGATTTATTCCAGGTCCTGAGACTGAACTAGAGGAAGAGACAGAACCTGGTACTGAAGAGCCAACACCAACTCCGCAGAAGCCGGTACTGAACAGCTCTATCGCAAGTACAGAGCAGTTAAAGGCTAATGTACAGCAAGCACTACAAGGAAATGAGCCGATCAATTTCACGGACGTGTCCGATACACATTGGGCAGCTAAAGCAATCCAATATGCTTCACAGCTTCAGATTGTTGAAGGCTTCCCTAATGGGGATTTCCAAGGTGCGAAGCAGGTAACAAGAGCTGAATTCGCTGCGATGATTGTTCGCTCGCTTGGCATTGAAACGACAGGTAAGGGAGGCTCCTTCTCTGACACCGATGGTCACTGGGCGGATGCGCTTATTGGCGCATTGCATGACGCTGGTGTTGTGAACGGTACAGGCAATGGAAGATTCAATCCTGACCAAGCGATCACGCGTGCTGAAATGTCTGCCATTCTGGCCCGTGTGTTGAACATGAGTTCACCTAGCGGAACATCAACGTTCTCAGATATTAGCGGTCATTGGGCTGCAGACGATATCGAGCAGCTTAATCAAGCTGGCATTGTAAACGGTGTTGATGCTAGTAAGTTTGCACCGAACGATAACGCAACACGTGAACAATCGGTTGCCATCATCGTACGTATGCTGAACATCGTACTTGATCTTGAGCTTGATCTGTAAATTGTAAGCCAGCAATATATGTAACAAGTAGGCCGTCTCAAAGTCAAATTTGACTTAGGGGCGGCTCTTTTTCTAATTAAATGAGCTGTAACAGAACGCTGACTAACAACGGTGAAAAGGCTGTTTGTAGCCGATAGATGCTCCCTCTAGTTGAACTTCCTTAGCGTCTGTGGAGTACACTTACTCGATTACTTCAACCGCTAATTTTGGTTTTGAGCCTTTTATTAATGGTGTAAATTTACAAAGGATTAACTATCATTTGGAATGTTAGATATGATACAACTTAATTACCACTTGATTATTCATTTGGCATATGTTAAAAATTTGTTTGCGCATACGAATGCGTAAATGCGTGAAGACTAATTCATGCGAATAATTAATAACATACGAAGTTTTACGCATACGTATGCGTAAAGATCTGCCACAAAGTGTACTTGTGGAAAAGATGTGTATGTGAAAGGAGATCTTTATGCCAATAACATCAAAAGAGCTAGCAAAGCTCATTGGCGTTTCACAATCTACCATATCGCGTGCTCTTAACGGATCCAAGCAAATATCAGAGCGCAGAAAGCAAGAAATATTAGAGTTAGCAAAAAAACACAATTTCGAGTTCAATATGAATGCTAGAAGTCTACGCACTCAAACTTCCAATTCAATCGGAATACTGATGCCTACATATTTCCGTAGCTTCATGGAAGACGATTTTCGGGCCCTTCAATTCAGCTATCTTCAAGCTGAACTGTCTAAGCACGATTTCGATCCGATACTTCTGAGAGACGTAGCTTTGTCCGACGATGTAGCCGCGCTTGACAGGATGATCAAAAAACGGCAATTGGCGGGCTTGGTCCTCTCCCGTAGAATCGAGAATGACGAAATGATCGAGTATTTAAAGAGCCTTTCCATACAATTGTTCTCCATTACGAGATGCAACGAGAAAATGCAATTCATCCCTAGTGTCTCTTTTGATAGCTATAAGATGGGGTATCTGGTAGGCGAACATTTCGCAAAGCGTAAATTCAAAAATATTGCGTACATTCGTATCCCAAACCATCAGTCGGGTGAATTAACTATGAAGGGCCTAATGGATGCTTTATCTTCACAAGGTATACAGATATTGGAAGAAAACATCTACTACACTAGTTTTGATTTCCAATCCAGTTATGATACTGTCGTTGCCAATCTGAATCGAATGCGTCAATACGATGCTATATTTGCCCTGAATGACACGATGGCCCTTGCGGTTATTAGCGCGTTGAGAGATCACGGAATTTCGGTACCTGAGCAAATATCTGTAGTAGGTAATAATGATATCCCAATGGCTCACTGGTTTTCTCCGCGACTTACTACAGTACGTACCTTTGTAGATAAGCACTCAAAAGTCGCCAGTGAACGAATCATTTCCATGATCAAAAATGGCTACGACCCCAGCCCAGAGAAACATTACATCATAGAGCCAGAACTTATTATTCGTGAATCTTCTCCGTAGACGGTTAAGTCAGATTGCGAATAGAAGAGATTCCATTCGCTTCACCAATAAGATACCACCGTTACTTAAACCAGTACTTGTACTCGTCCTCACCATTTCATTTTTTCACTTCAACTAGAGAAATTCATGAATTATTCAAAGGTCAATTCGGTTTAGAACGGAGGGGAATTATTGAATAAAGGAGCATTGTCTATTAGGTCGATTAAACCGTATCTGTACATATTGCCCATGGTAATTATCTTTGGGGTGTTCAGTGTCTATCCCATGCTACGAACCGTATATCTGTCTTTTATGGATACTAACGTCAACTTTACTCAAATGCAATTTATCGGTCTTGGAAACTATGAAACGATTAACCAGGATCGACACTTCTGGCGTATTGTCGGAAATACAGCTATCTACGGCTTTGCCCAGGTCATTCTTACTGTGGGACTAGGGTTGTTGTTTGCCGCGATAGCCAACAGCAAAGCCGTTAAATTCCAAACACTTTTCCGAATGTCGGCATTTTATCCCTTTGTGTTACCAATCGTGGTTGCCGCTATGGTGTGGATTTATATGTACAATCCTTCCCGTGGCGCCATTAATCTGCTGTTAGACCAGCGTATTCCGTGGTTGAATAGCTATGAATACTCCCTTTTAGCACTCATCATTGTCTCGGTATGGAAATCATTGGGATTCAGCTTTTTATTGATTCTTGCAGGGATGCAGAACATCTCTCAAGACTATTATGAGGCCGCCGCCTTAGAAACAAACAACCATATCAAGCGCTATTTCAAGCTCACGCTACCTATGCTAATGCCTACGCTGTTTGTAGTCTGTCTTCTAGCCATTACAAGTAGTTTCCAATCTATGGATCTCGTCGCTATTATGACCCAGGGTGGCCCAGGCCATTCATCCAATGTACTGATGTATTACATCTATCAGGAAGGGATTATTAATCGACGTATTGGTTACGGAAGTGCCATGAGCACATTATTTCTAGCCGTTCTATTTATCTTTACGATTATCTATCTACGACTTGGAGAGCGGGGTGTAGAATATGAACGCTGAAACAAGAAAATTCGAGATGGATAAAAATAGTATATCAGTTAAGCGCAAGAAGATAATCTCCAGCATAGTACTTAACACGATTATTTTGATTGCCTGTGTTGTGTTCCTATTTCCCTTAGCTTGGATCTTTATCACAAGCATGAAGGGCCAAGTAGACGTTCTTAAGAATCCGCTTTCTATCATTCCATCGGAGTTCATGTTCATCGAGAACATGAAGGAAGTGTTACGCCGCGCTCCTTGGGATATCTTTTACAAAAACACCATCATTGTTGCAGTGGGAGTTTTAATCGCACAGATCTGTATCAGTATACCGACTGCCTATGCTTTCTCCCACTTCAAGTTTAAGTTTCAAAGCTTCTTTTACATGTTTGTACTGGCGCGACTACTGGTTTCACCAGAAAGCCTACTGTTGCCAAACTACCTTATCATCAACGGGCTGAACCTATACAACACCCTGCTGGGCATTGCACTTCCTAGCTTTGCTTCAGCAATCGCTATCATCTTATTCCGAGGGGCATTTATGGAGATACCGACCGCACTGCGAGACAGCGCACGCATTGACGGATGTGGTGATTTCAGATACATGCTGTTGATTGGTATTCCTATGATAAAATCTCGCATTGTTGCATTTTCAATAACATCACTAGTTTATCAATGGGACTCTTATTTCTGGCCTATGGTGATTACCGAGTCCGTGGATATGCGCACACTTGCAGTTGGTATGGCCTACTTTGGTATTCAAGCAGAGAGCGCCTCAGAATGGGGTCTGACAATGGGGGCAGCAATTTTGGTCATTGTACCGCTCTTAATCGCCCTAGTATTTTTCCAACGTCAAATGGTGGCAAGTTTCGTCACCTCAGGCATCAAATAGGCGGCCAATTTCTAACTTTGGATCCGCGATGCCTATCACTTCTTAATTACACACGATATTCGTCTGTAATAATATATTAAATGGAGGAATTTATCATTATGAAAAAAAACAAACGCTTTGCCAAGATCAGTACAGTGTTATCTCTGATTCTCGTTTTACTTGTCGGTTGTAGTGCAAATTCTCCTGCTCCGTCTAATTCACAGCCCCCTGCAAAAGACTCTACACCGGCCAATACAGACGAAGTAGTTAAGTTGGTCTATTATTTCCCAACTCAAACTTCAGGTCCCTTAGCTATTGCAATGGAGGAAATCGTGAAGAAATTTAATGAAACTAATAACGGTATCCACGTAACTGCTACTTTCACAGGCAACTATGATGATACCTTGCAAAAAACAATAACAGCCATCTCTGGAGGCAATGCCCCTAACGTGGTACTAAGCGGGTACAATCTCTCTAACTTGTTAAGCATTGACGCACTAGTAGATATGAACACTTTAATTGCCAAAGAATCTGCTGATTTCTTAGACGATTATGTACCAGGCTTCTTCACACTGTTCGAATACCCTGAAGATAAACTTTACGGTATGCCTTTCCAGCATAGTGCCACTGTTCTTTATTACAACAAAGATATTATGGCTGCCGCTGGTCTAGATTCTGAGACCCCTCCAACTACTTGGAGTGAATTAAAAGCGGTTACCGAAACACTGAAAGCTTACGATTCCAAAATTGTTCCATTTGAATTTATGGGCGACGTGTGGATTACCGAGGCTCTATCACTGTCCAACGACGGGGGCATCCATGTGGATATGGACACCATGTCTCTCGACAATCCGAACCTTATCGAAACTGTCAGCTACTTTAAGGGACTTATGGACGCAGGCTTAGCCATGGATAATACTAGCTATGGCGGCGTAGCCGAGAACTTCCTAGCAGAAACTACTGCAATTATGACAAATTCAACTGGATCTTTGGGTAATGTGTCCAACACTGCTACTTTCGACTGGGCTATCGCTCCTCTTCCTGCTGGTGACGGTAAAGACGCTGCTTCCCTACTAGGTGGCGGTGGCTTCCTTATCCTTGACGAGCACGCTCAAGAGGAAATCGACGCTAGCTGGGAATTTGTAAAATATATGACTAGCCCAGAAGTTTCAGCTGAGTGGATGATTGCTACTGGATACTTCGCGGTACGTCACTCTTCCTATGATTTGCCAGAGATTCAGGCTTTGTTCGCCGAGAAGCCGCAATATGCGACGACAGTAGAGCTCCTTCCGCTCCTGCAGAGCCCTTATATGGTCAGTCAAAATTTTGGTGATGTATCCAATGTTTTCAAGTTGGCGTTGGATGAAATTTTCCTAAACAATAAAGACATCACCACTACTTTACAGCAGGCACAAAAAGAAACTCAAGCCTTATTGGACAACAAATAATGAGGATACACGTTATTAGACATGGCGATCCAGACTATGAGAATGACAATCTGACGGACCTAGGCAAAGTAGAAGCACAGGCTCTAGCTCAGCGTATGGAGCAGCTGCCTCTAGTCCAAATCTATTCGTCCCCTTTGGGTCGAGCGAAGGCCACCGCAGGCTATACCGCCGAGAAAACAGGACTACCTGTACAAATCTTAGAGTGGATGCGAGAGATGGGGGATTTGACAGTCAGTTCCAATTCAACTGTACCTACGGACCCAGGCGTGGTCTGGAATCTACCAGCGCATCAACTACGTCAGGCAGAGAGCAAGGATGGAAGAAACGATGATGTGCATAGCGATATTTTTCCTCAACCTCTTACCACAGAGCGTTTTCAAGAATTGCGTAGTGGTTGGCTAGAATGGTTAAAGCAGTCTCATATTCAGGTGACTGACACTGGCTGGACGACGGATACCCAACTTGTAGACAAAGATGTAGCGATATTCTGCCACCATGGCGTCGGACTAGCGTTGTTGTCGCTGATTATGGATATTCCAGTGGCCGCGCTCTGGCGTTCAATATGGCTGTCACCTACCTCGGTGTCCACCATATTATTAGAGGAATATGATCAAAATCGGATTAACCCGAGGCTTATCTGCATTGGAGATACCTCACACTTGTATTCACTAGGTCTGAACAATAATACTAGCGGCTTACTCTATAATTTCCGTTGACGGGAAACTAGCCCCGAAATATCGGGGCTAGTTTTATTGTTATTTACGGCTCAATTACTAACCTATGACCGGAGGAGCATTGAGATGGAACATTTCAAATTTGGTCTGATGACAGACATGCATTATGCTGACCGCCCCATGCGGATAGGGCGTTATTATCGAAACACCCTAGAGAAAGCGAAGCAATGTATTGAAGTTTTCAACGATGTGCCTGTGGATTTTTGTGTACATATGGGAGACCTCATCGATTGGCCCGGTCAACCAGACAAGGGTCGAGAGGCTCTAGCAACCATCATGCCAATTATGCGTCAGTTTAACGGCCCCATGTATTATCTACTAGGCAATCACGATGTAGAATCAGTTCTTCGTAGCGAGCTTGCCGAACTTTGGGAGATGCAAGATGGAAATACCTGGTATTCATTTGACCACAAGGGTGTTCATTTCATTGGGCTAGACTGTAACTTCTACTCCGATGGTCTACCACATGAGCCCGGAAACGGAAAGTGGGACGATTGCCACGTTTCCCAAACCCAATTGTCCTGGCTCGAGTCCGATCTTGCGACGACACAGTCTGAAGTTGTAGTGGTAATGGTTCACGCACTTTTGGATGACATCGAGGACCCTCATGTCATTCGAAATGCTCCAGCAGTAAGGAGCATCCTCGAAAACAGCAAAAAAAGCGTAGTTGTACTTCAAGGACACATGCATAGCGGGCATAAAAGCGTGAAGAACGGCATTAGTTATCATACCTTGCGATCAGTGGTGAACGGGCGAACACGGACTTACTTTTGGGTGATCGAAGCAGGACCTAGCGGTATAACCGCTGCCGTATATGACAGTACCCGAAACCATGGTCGCCCCACCAAGAGGGTATTACTAAAGCTATGAGAAATTAGAATCATACCGAAAATATCGTTCAGCATTCCATATTCATAAAAAATGAACTCCTCCAATCCAAATCAACAGAAAAAATTGTATACAAGGAGAATGTAATCATGTATAAGAATCGGTTGATCTCCATATTTCTAACTGGGGATTTATCAGTAAGGCGGATACACGAACACCAGCAACGAAACTGTTGCACAGCGCTGGTGGATTGTTCAGAACGGTACAACTCTGGTAGCGTAAATGGCATTAACTTCATCTTGAAACGGACATGATTATTAACGGGATTTTTACAAACTTGAACTCTCCCTAACACGTAGATCTATAAAAAACATTAGACGGCCTTCATCCTAAATTCCATAGGACAATGCCGTCTAATGTTTTTTTAACGTTAACTTTATATTAGCTTCTTCCACGTTATCTTATCAATAGATAACGTAATAGTTCCCGTCTTCTTCAATATGAAATCCACTGAATTTCGACAAATCCGTTATTACAATCACTTTATGATTCAGCTCAGATACTTGAGAGATATGAAGCTCATTCATTGTTATTACTTAGCTCTCCTAAAAAAAGTCAGCAAATTAAAAAGCAAGCGATAGTCTTCGTAAACAAACTGTTATTCAAACGTCCACAATTCTGTAACTATCCATTATGATATTGATTCAAGTATATTATTTTTTTGAAAATGGGGTAAGCGCTTAACTTGTCAGGCGGAATTTTGTATAATGTTCACATGTACAACTATATTTTTCAAGGAAATTAGACGTGCATGCAAATTTCAAGAATCCTTGATTTACAAGGGTTTCAGCTCGTCAACCTAGAGAAATGTATGGTGGGTGAATCAAGTATATTGCTTGATTGTTAACTGGGAAAGTATGATAAAGGCGTACCACAAAACAAGGAAAGTGCAGCTAAGAGGTATCATTTTCTAATTCCACATCAAAACAAAAAGGGAGAGGTTAGCAAATGAAAACGCTTAAAAAGATGGGTTCAATTATGTTTTTACTTACACTATGTTTCACATTGGTAGTTGCTTGTAGCAGTAATTCTAACACGAATAAAAATTCTGGTGGCACAAGTACGAACTCAGGAGGTAGTAGCGAAAGTAACAATAAGGGTGATGACTCTAACGCACGAAAAGAGCGAGTTACTCTCAAAGTTGAAGTATTCGATCGTGGTAATTCTCCTGAAGGTTCTACAGTAACGAACAATGAAATGACGAAATATGTACAAGAAAACTTCGGTGATCCTAATAATATTGATGTTCAATTTGTAGCAATTCCGCGTAGCGAAGAAATTAACACACTAAACGTTCAGATGGCAGCGGGTACAGCTCCTGACTTAATCTTTAGTTATAATGAAGGCGCTATTTATAGCTGGGCGCAGCAAGGTGGTCTTACAGATCTAGCTCCTGCAATTGAACAATATGGTCCAAATCTAAAAGAATACTTGAAAGATTCTTTGCAATACGGTGTATTCGATGGTACACAATATGCGGTTGTAGCTCGTCGTGTTAACCAAGAGAAATACTCTAGCTTTATTCGTCAAGATTGGCTAGATCAACTTAAGCTAGAAATTCCTACAACAACGGATGAAACATATAACGTCTTGAAAGCATTCAAAGATAATAATCTTGGTGGAGCTCGTACGATTCCTCTAGGTTTCTCGTTAACTCCAGATTCATATGAGCCAATAATCTGGTCATTCATTAAGGAGCAATCTGACGAAGCTCGGTACCTACGTGCGATTACGATTGGTTCTCGTGAATATCCAATTCTTCTAGATGGCCATAAAGATGCATTGCAATTTTTAAATAAATTATATGGCGAAGGTTTACTAGATCCGGACTTTGCACTAGATAAAGACAGAAAGAAAAGAACTGAAAACTTTGTAAACGGTTACACTGGTATGTTTAGTGCTGACACTGGTACTTTCTACGGTGGAGAAGCTGCTATGCCAATTACACTAGAGAAGAATGTTCCTAGTGCAAGCGTAAATAACGTAATCGCTTGGACAGACTTTGAAGGGAAAAGCTATCAACCTAAATACAATCCGAGTGGTATGTATTTAGCCGTTCCAGTATTTAGTGAACGTGTTAACGAAGTTATCCAATACTTGAACTGGATGGCACAAGATGAAGTTATTCAATATATGGCATTTGGTGAGGAAGGCGTTCATCATGAGCTAGTTGATGGATATCCGATCCGTAATGGTAGTAATGCTGATACGAAACTTCTATATAACACTGGTGATAATCTAATTATTACGAATGGTATTGATTTTGGTTCTCCAGAAAAAAATAATGAATACTTAGCACTTAATGTCGTTGAAAAGCATCGTGAACTTGCTATGCAATCTCGAGATTTCTCAAACAAAGATGCAGTTGCTCAACCTATTCGCTTCAACAAGCCACTTGACTCTGAAGCAAAATATTCTGTAGTGATGCTTGAGAAATATGAGGAGTTACTAGTTAAATCAATTATGGCAAAATCAACTGATTTTGATAAAGTGTATGATTCGGCGCTAAATGATTTCATGACTACTGCTGGAAATGAAGTTATCGAAGAGCGTGCAGCAGCATTTGCGGAATTGAAATAGTAACAAGTTGTGTGGGCGGGAGTTAGTGCTCTCGCCCAATTTAATAAAGCATGATTGAGGAGTGGGAGACAAAGATGATAAAAAACAACACAATCTACTTCATAAAGCACTGGCAATTATATATTATGTTGGTTCTTCCATTAGCTTTTTTTATTGTATTTAAGTATTTTCCAATATACGGTGTCCAGATTGCATTTAAGGACTTTAATGTCTTTAAAGGGGTTGCAGAAAGTGGATGGGTAGGTCTATCTGTATTTAAAGATATTTTTACTCAGCAAGGCTTCTACATCGCATTGCGAAATACTTTTTTGTTAAATGGATTAGATCTTTTATTCGGATTCCCGGCACCAATTATTTTAGCAGTTCTATTGAACGAAATAAAATTTATTCGTTTTAAGAAAATTGCACAAACTTTGCTTTATTTACCCCATTTTATCTCATGGGTAATTATTGGTGGCATTGTATATCAAGTGTTCTCAACAAACTTCGGGATGATTAATTTATTTTTAGATCATTTTGGCATAGGCCCTATTCCGTTCCTTTCTGACAAAAATTCATGGCTTGTAACTTATACAAGTGTAGGAATATGGCAAAGCATAGGTTGGGGAAGCATTATTTATTTGGCTGCTATTACTGGTATTAATAAGGAATTGTATGAGGCAGCTGAAGTCGATGGCGCAGGTCGTCTTCGTAAAATATGGAATATAACATTACCTGGTATTCGATCAACAATCATTGTGTTATTGATCCTTCGAATTGGTGATATGATTGATATTGGCTTTGATAGACCATTCATTATCGGTAACGTAATGGTAAGAGAGTATTCAGATGTATTAAGTACTTATATTTATCGAGTGGGCTTGCAAAGTGGACAATATGAAAATGCAACAGCGGTTGGATTATTCCAAGCAGTTGTCGGACTCGTGTTTATATTGTCAGCAAACTATATCTCCAAAAAGACTACCGACGAAGGAATTATCTAACAGCTGATGATCGAAAGGAGCCGAAATGAATGGTTAAGAAAAATAAAATTACATTATTCGATGGGTTAAATACGTTAATTATACTAATTTTAGTATTAGCATGCTTATTGCCATTCTTACATATTTTATCCGTGTCACTAAGCTCAAATGGACCGATTATGTCAGGTAAAGTTACTTTCTATCCAATTGACATTAGCTTTGAAGCGTACTCAAGAGTATTTACTGATATATTGATGTTAAAGTCATTATGGTTTACCATCATATTAACTTTAGGTTTTACATTACTAGCTATGATCATGACAACGATGGCAGCGTATACATTATCTATAAACAATCTAAAAGGTAAAAAGCTGTTTATGTTTATTATTGTTTTCACGATGTTCTTCTCGGGTGGTTTAATTCCTGAATATCTATTAATGAAAGATTTGAACTTATTAGATAGCTTATGGGTTCTAATTCTACCGGGCTTGATTAGTCCATTTAATATGATTATTATGATTAGCTTCTTTAAGAGTACCATTCCTGATAGTTTGATTGAAGCTGCTGAAATTGATGGTTGCTCAGACTTTGGCAAGTTATTCCGAATCGTATTACCATTATCTACTCCCGTATTAGCGACACTTAGTTTATTCTATGCAGTAGGTAGATGGAACGGTTTTCGAGATGCATTGTTCTATATTAGTAATCAAGAATTATATCCAATGCAATTAAAATTGTATCAAATGGTCATGAATAACATGGTCTCTGAAGTCACTTTGGCAGAGGGAGCTAATGCTGGGATACAATTGCTTCCAGAAAGTTTGAAGGCTGCGAGTATTATGTTCGCAACGATCCCAATTCTACTAGTCTATCCATGGTTACAGCGCTATTTTGTAAGCGGTTTAACACTTGGTTCTGTAAAAGGATGATGAATATATATGAAAAATAACTGGTATAAGAAAACATTGCTTTCTTATATTCCGATTTTATATGTCACGATAGCCATTATCGTATTTATCGCAATATTTGTCGTTGCGGAAATTTCGATGAAGGAAGCGGAGCAAACGAAGCAATATACGACGCAATATCTTGTAAGTTCACTTGAAACGCAGCTTGCAACGTTAGAGCGTCGTATGATCGAAAAGCTTCTTGTTGGAGACGGTTTATATGATTTTTATAATTATACGGATAATAAAAATGCGGGAGAGAGTGGTCTCATTAATTTTGAGGCGAATAAAACGATGCGATTTCTCTTAGCGGAGTTTCCTATTATACATTCTGTATACTTATATCGAGCATATGATCAGAAGGTACTAACACTTGATTCATATGAATCTGTTAATGATTTTGCTGATCAACCATTTATTTTTCATGAATTACAAAAATCAGATAAAACTCGTGCCTGGTCGATTCCTCGAAATTTTTCGGATGGAATCGGCCTTGAGCCATCACATGATCATGTTATTTCATTTACCCAGCGTACCCAGCTGCCAATGGGAGATCAAGGTATAATAGTGATTAACGTTTCGGTTAATAAGTTATTGTCAATTGTGGATCATATCGTTGATCCCAATCATACCTATATGATGATTTTTTCAAGCGATAATGAGCTAATTTACGCTACGAATGAGCTAGATGACTCTAAACGAATTACAACTACCATCGCATCTAAATACATGCAGTGGGAGTTTCAGAGTGGACTCCAGACGACGTTTTCACTGTACGCTTTAAGAACCATTTCACGAAGTTGGATAGCCTTTGGGTTTGCTGTCATATTAATTAGTCTAATCTACACCATTCATATTACAAAGCGTAATTATCGACCGATTGAGAAGATTGTTTCTCAAATTCAATCGTTTCAGCAACATGTCATTACGCATAAAGGTTCTACGGACGAATTTTCATTTATTCAAAAGGCACTTGAACGTTTAAATGATGAAAATATGCAGTATGAAGCCAAAGTTCAAGAAAGTATGCAACAAAGTAAAACGCAAGCCTTTATAAAACTACTTGAAAGTAATAATGAAGGTAATTACAAAAAATGGGGATTGACATTGAACAGATTAGTCATCCCTAACGAATTCAAACAAGCTGTAGTAGTCATTGTTGAAATTGATCACTATACTAATTTTGAGAAGAAATACAAAAATTCATATGATCAAGGTCTTATTAAGTTTGCGATTAGTAATGTGCTACATGAGTATTTATTCAATATTGGGCATGTATGGTCTGAATGGACAAGATTAAATCGTATGGGCTTTATTCAAATGATGAATAACGAGCAGCAATATGAGGAATGGAAGCAAGCACTAGACACGTTCCGTGTGTGGGTTGCTGTTAATATGGGCTTAACGGTTACGATAGGAGTAGGAAAAGTCATTCATAACTGGGAAGACATGCATCACTCCTATACGGATGCTGTTGAAACTTTGAAATATAAGTTTTCATATGGGAGTAATCGTATTTTGCCTTATGAGCAGGTGGTCCCGTTACGAAGTAATAATATTCACTTATATTATCAAGAGATTAATAGCTTAGTTCAAGATTTTCGAAGAAACCAGAAAGATTGGCCACAACGACTTGAACAGTTTTTTGCCAATTGGCAGGCTGAATTATTTACAAATGATGAAAATATGAACCTGATGCAGTATTTCAAAAGATTACTCGTCCAGCTACAGGCTAAGCTCCCATCCGAATTGAAGAAAACTTGGAATGAAGTTCTTGAAACGAAGTGGGATGTTATGGTTTATAAAGAGTCTGTACAAGAGGTAGCGCTTTCAATAGTTACTTTACTTCAAGATCTGTATAACCAGTTTACTGAACATATGAATGCAAAAGATTCAAAGCAGACTATTCATCATATCCGAAAATATGTGGATGAAAATTTTATAAGTCCAGAGCTATCTCTGAATCTGATCAGTGAACAATTTAACTTAAATAGTAAATATGTTAGTCAGTTATTTAAGGAGCAATTGGGTATTAATTTTGCAGATTATGTAATGGAGCGTCGTATTGAATTGGCAAAGACGTTGTTACTATCTACTGATGATTCCATCAATGAAGTCGCTTCTCAGATCGGTTACGAGATTCCATTATCCTTTGGTAGAGCTTTTAAGAAACATGTGGGAGTGAGTCCTACAGATTATCGTAAAAATAAGGTCGAAGAAGAGGGCATGAAAGAGGTTCAATAAAATAGAGAAGAGGATGACCGATGAATCCACAGCTTTTGCGGAAATTAGTTGTGCTTAATGATCAAGAAGTAGCCTATGCCTTAGAGAGACAAATCAGTGATGGTGGGCGGAATGACGGAGGAGTTAGAGAGCCGCATACTGGGTTGCCAACGCCAACCCATGTTGGAACCGGAAGTTCTGTTGCCTCGATGGTTGCTGCACTATATTCTAATGAATCATATTATTATCAAAGTAATACGGTGCGTGTAGCTTTATATAAAGCACTTGATTTTATTAATCGCCGCCAACATGAGGATGGTACGATTTCACTTGGTAGCACGAATTATAATTCTCCTCCGGATACTGCGTTTATGGTAAATGGGATGGCTCAAGTTTATAGCATTTTATTGAAGGATTCCTCTGAACAAGGGGGGGAGTTGGCTGAAAAATCGAGATTGTTTCTACTTCGTTCGATTCCAGCGATGCTGACAGGTGGTGGACATACGCCTAATCATCGATGGGTCATTACAGCAGCGTTATCATGGTTATATTATTATTTCAAGGATGAGGCTTTAGTTGCACGGATAGAAGAGTGGTTGGATGAGGGATTAGATTGTACATTAGATGGTGAATGGAGCGAGCGCAGTAACGGAATATACAATGCGGTTACGAATATTTCATTAATCTTTGCTTCACAGTGGTTGGAGCGACCAGAGTTACTAGATTCAGTTAGACGTAATCTGGAAATGATGGCTTACCTTATTTATGAGGATGGAGAAGTAATTACCGATTATTCTGGTCGTCAGGACTGGGGAGCACGTCATTCCATTTGTGAATATTTTCTATGTTATCAATGGATGGCAGCACAAGATCAACATTCGTTGTTTGCAACGATGCTTGATCTCGCAGGTCAGAATTTGAGTCATATGGGCTCAATCAATAACCATGTGTTGCTTGGTTCAATGGTCATGAATTATCCGAATCTTGACAATATATCACGAGTTCCACTACCTGATGGTTACACGAAGAAAATTAATTTTAACTATCCGATTGAAGAGCATTTAGAGCAGATGAAAACGGTTGGTCATCATGGTTTAATTGAACATAGTAGTATGCATACATCCTTTGGATCTCCAATTGTTCGTTATAAGGATGGCAACGAAACGGTTTTGTTAATGACGAGAACGCCTTCTTGCTTATCCGTAAGAAAAGGAGCAGCCAAATTACTAGCAGTAAGTATTGCAAGCACATTTAGCCCAGGAATTACTACGATGGAACAATTAACAGAAACCGAAACTGGCTTTGCTTTACGTGGTGGATTTAAGAAGGGATATTATGGACCGATTCGTAAAGATATATTACCGTCTTCTGCTCAAGAAGACATTAGTCCGTGGTATCTGCTACCACATCAGCATCGTCCATTAACGCATGTACAAGAACAACGGATTGATGTGAAAGTAGATCATCATGAGAAACAATGGATTGTAACGATTGAAAGTGATGACCGTCCCGATGTGATTACGCAAGTAGCCTTATTATTCTCACCAGACACCGTAATTTCTGGTGAAGGACTTGAGGCTACTGAACCGCATGTTTGGTATTGGAGTGGGGAACCATTGCAAGTTGCAGGAACTGATGGCAATACATTTGTCATGTCTGGTGGAGCTAAAGATCATCTCCAGGTTCAGTTACGCAATGCAATACCATCAGGATTATCGAAAAAGGTCATTATTAATTTGGTGACGCCATTTAAACATAAACTTGTTATTGATATGTCGTAACATAGAAAATCTAACTTCGGCAGGGTAATATAATTTCCTTTCGAAGTTAGTTCTCTAGTTGCTCTAATGCTATAATGTAATATACTAACTTAATAGTACAGAAATAATTCGAATAGATTGAGGGTTGAATATGAAGGAATCATCTGAAGCGGCATTATATCACGCATTGAATATAGAATATGCGATCCATAGTGAAGCTAAGTACAAGCTAGCTGAGCTGTTAACAGAAGTTAAAAAAGACGAGTTAATACAATTTGCGAAGAAAGTAAAACTTGTAGGTTACTCTAAATTGAATAAAGAAAATTTAGCGTCCGCATTAACGCAACATCTTGCAAGTGTTGAGTATTTAACAGAAAGTCTAATGTTATCGACGGATCAAGAGCTTGAGTTTTGGCAAGCTGTGTACCACAATCCTGAACAATTGACGGTAGAGATTATACCTGGAAAGTATCGCTTCCTTCAAATGCAAGGTATCTTGTACTCATTCTATCATCAAGAGAAGCTTATCTACGTCATCCCTGAAGAGATTAAAGCTCTGTATGATGAGTTAAATTGGAATGAATTAATGAAAGATCGTGAATTAAAGCAGTTAGTTTTACAATATACATTAGCAGCTGCTCATTTGTATGGAACAATTAGTTTACAGGAACTCGTTGATATATATAATGGACACAATGAACAAGTGATTACGATGGAAGAGTTTGAGAATATTGCTAATTACTATTTACAAAGACCTCAAAGCTATGATTGGTACAGTGGTCAATTCATTTGTACTTATTTTGAAGAGGACAATATGGATGAATATGAGGACTTACTTGAGTTAGTGCAGGATAAGCCTAGATATGTGCCGAGCAAAGAGAGCTTCTTAAAGTACGCGGATGATTTGTATTTCGAGATTACTCCTAGCTATAAGCAACTTTATCAGTACTTAGTTGATGAGCTACATGTGAATGTTATGCTAGCTACGGATATTACAGATGATGTACAGCTTGCTTGCTCAATGGAAGAACCGTTAAATGAAATTGTGTTCGAAATTGAGAGAAGAGATATAGTATTCAAAGGCAGGAAGCAAATACAAAAAGTAACGGCGTTGGTCATTGAACTATATAATGATACTAGGCTATGGTCCAATGTTGGATTTACTCCGGCCGAGCTAGCGAGTTTCTCGCAAGAGGTACAATCAAAACCGCCTGTACTATCTCTGGTAGGTCCCTCCAATAAGATTGGTAGAAATGATCCTTGCCCATGTGGTAGTGGCTTGAAATATAAAAAATGCTGTGGAAAGTAATACAATATAACAATGACAAATAGCTAGTTATCAGCTATGATGAACAAATAATTGTATATCCAACGATAGGTGCCGATATTGATCCTTTAAGGATTCGTTATTGGTTAAAAGGGAAGTGGGTGAAAATCCCACGCGGTCCCGCCGCTGTAAAAGAGGAGTTTATGCTTAATGCCACTGGGAAACTGGGAAGGCGGCATAAATGATGAATCTTGAGCCAGAATACCTGCCTATCGTGTCACACCAATTTTTCTACGATGGATAGGAAGGTGTTTATTTTTGCGTGCAAATGATAACCTATCGCAATTTTAAACCTCTTATCTCATGGTAAGAGGTTTTTTGTTGTGATTAGGATGCAACTAGAGAAGCTTGAGAGGAGTTTTTGGAAGTGAGAAGAAACAAATGGTTAGCGTGGTTATTGATTGTCAGTTTGATTTTATCGACATCTATGACCAATGGATCTGTAGCATTGGCAAGTGTTGGTGAAAGTATTGAGGTCGGACAAGTTGAGGTAAGTAATGATGCTATATTAATTAATACAGAGGGTCTATCTGCGGCTATTGATGCAATCGATAATAGTGCGATACAAGCGAAGCTCTTATCGAAATCTTATGTACTTGAAGCATATGATCAGGCTAATATAGTTCTTAACGATTTGGAAAGTGATCAAGTGAGTGTAGATCTAGCTCAATCTGAACTTGAAGATGCTATATTTCTTGCTAATCAACTAGAACTTAATCTAGCATATATTCTTCGCACAGTAACTAATCCGACGTTCGGTACTGGTGGTGGTGAATGGTCAATCCTTTCACTTGCTAGAGCCAATTATGATGTGCCAGAAGGTTACTATGATCTTTATTATGAAAATATCGAGAAAAATGTAGCACAGCTAATGGTTGCCAACAAAGGACTACTACATAAAGTCAAAGGAACAGAACATACCAGATTAATACTTGGTCTTACATCTATAGGAAAAGATATATATGATGTTGCCGGATATGATATTTCATATGCTCTTGCAGACTATAGTTATGTTGTTAAGCAAGGGATTAATGGTCCAATCTTCGCACTTATTGGATTGAATACATATCAGTATCCTTTCCCAATCAATGACTCTGTCGCTGTCCAATCAACTGAGGATATGTTAATTGAATATATTTTGGGTAAAGAGATTAATAAGGATTCAGTTTCCGCTGGTGGATGGGCATTAGGTGGCGCAGTAGCTGATCCTGATATTACAGGGATGGCGATTCAAGCACTAGCTCCATACTATGAAACCAATGCTGAAGTTCGAGAAGTAATAGATCGTGCAGTAATTTGGCTTTCTTCGGCTCAATTAGTGACTGGTGGATATATGACTTGGGGAGCAGAAAATGCAGAGAGCACCGCACAAGTAATTGTTGCGTTAACGGCAATTGGCATTAATCCACATTCTGATGATCGTTTCATTAAAAATGGATTATCAGCAGTCGATGCACTTGTGGAATACACGATTCCTAGCGGAGGATTTAAGCACACACTTACTACTGGTGTTAATGGGATGGCAACAGATCAAGGAACATATGCTTTAGTTGCCTACGAGCGTTTCCTAGAAGGAAAGACTGCGCTATATGATATGACGGATGTTGTATTGGAAAAAGAGGAAGCTCCTGATACACCTGATACACCTGATGAAGATGATGGTTCTATTAAAGTTCCAGAAGGTAATACGCCTGAAATTAAGATCGCAGATGATGGTAAGCCTTATGAAATTGCTATTACAGCGGATGATAACAATAAAGAGATTACTATTCTAATAGATAGTCAGAAAGTTGACCCTGTTCGTATCAATGTTACACCTGAAGAAGCATTGCCAGCTATTACGGCTACAAAAGGGAATGTATCTATTACAATTCCTAAAGATACAAAAGTCAAAAGTCATAATACAGGTTCAATTGAACTTCTTACGACTGCTACATTCGATGCTGATGCGCTAAGTCAACAGATTAGTACGATTATGGCAGTAAATAAAAAACTCGAAGATATCGCGTATTTTGTTACGATGGGCAGTTCTTCTAAAGTAGAATTTAGCAACGTTGTCACAATGACATTTGCTGGAGCGGCTGGTCAAGAGGCTGCCTATATTCAAGAGAATTCTATTTACCCTATTACGAAATTTGCAACAAAAGCTCAAGGGATAGTAAGTGGCTTATCAGAATTTGCTTATGATCAAGGTAATGATTTAATTATCGAAACGAATCACTTTACACAGTTCGTTGCCTACTCTACTGCTACCATTGATCAATCTGGTGGTGGAGGAGATGGAGGGAATTCCAGCAATCCAGGAAACGGTGGAGTTACTACAGCTACAGTAACTTTATCCGTTGATAAATTAACGATCGATAAAGGTTATGTTGTTAGTCCAATTACTGTCGAGCTGCAAACTGGTGATACAGCTTGGTCGGTGTTGAAACGAGTGTTAGATAGTAAGTCTATTGCTTATAACTATCAATGGACAGAAAAATACAACAGCGTCTACATTCAATCTATTGCTGATGATGGTGAATTTGACCATGGCGCAGGCAGCGGTTGGATGTACAATGTCAACGGGATCTATCCGAATTATGGCGCTAGTCTATATAATCTTCAAGGTGGAGAATCCCTACAATGGCGATATACGACTAATTTGGGTGATGATCTAGGTGTCGATCCATGTGAGTGGGACGACGATAATGCCACTTGTGATAGAGATGATGATTCTGTCGAAGATGGAGACGATAATTCTACTGAAGGCGGAGCCTCTGGAGATGGTAATAATCAAACAAATGGTAACAATTCAAATACGAATAATGGTAATGTTGCTAATTCTGAGACTGACCAGGAGCAAACGAATAAGCCTTCAATTAAAGCACTCTACAGTGATTACAAGTCAATTTCAGCTTGGGCAGTTGATGCTATCCAGCAAGCAACTAATCAAGGTTTTATTCAAGGTAGTAACGATAAGTTTAATCCTCAATCATCGATAACTAGAGCTGAATTCACCAAAATATTAGTATCACTATTAAATCTCGAAACTGAAGTAGATCAAGCGATAACATTTACCGATGTAGCAAGTAGAGATTGGTTCTATCCTTATATTAATGTAGCTTACAAAAATGGTTTAATTAATGGCTACAACAATAAATTCAATCCGCAGGCAACAATTACTCGTGAAGAAATGGCAGTCATTATAGCTAGAGCTTTGGAACTGACTAAGGGTGACTCTACAAGTTCCATTAAAGATATTGATAAAGTATCAGCTTGGGCTAAGCTAGATGTTGAAGCGGTAGTTGCCTTAGGTTTAATGGTTGGTGACGCAACAGGCTTTAATCCACAAGCAGCAGTGACAAGAGAAATGGCAGCTGTTGTAGCTGTCCGATCTTATTTATATAAGCAGGATACTACTGCTTATCAAGCATCGCTAGAAGTTACTAATATTAATAATCAGCTTAGAAAAACAGCTTCGTTCTTACAGGCATCTGTAACCGACCCTGTTATTGCTAGCATTGGCGGCGATTGGACTGTGCTTGGTTTAGCACGTTCTAGTCAGCAAATTGATCCATCCTATTATGCTAACTATTATGAAAATGTGGTACAGACACTTACAGACAATGCTGGGAAACTTCATAATGTAAAATACACGGAATATGACAGAGTGATTCTAGCACTTACTGCGATTGGAAAAGATATTAAGGATGTAGCTGGCTATGATTTGAGAAAGCCACTTGCTGATTATGAAACAGTAATTAAGCAAGGGATTAATGGTCCAATCTTTGCACTTATTGCTTTGGACAGTAACAACTATGAAATTCCAGTAGTTGAAGAGCTCAAAACGCAAACAACTAGAGAGTTGTTAATTCAATTTATTTTGGATAGGGAAGTATCTGGTGGAGGCTGGGCACTTGGAAGTAAACCTACGGGTGCAGACCCGGATATTACTGCGATGGCTATTCAAGGTTTGACACCATATTACAAGAGTGATGTGAAAGTGAAAGCTGCAGTTGACCGTGGACTTGCATGGTTATCTCAAGCACAACAATCCGATGGTGGTTATACAAGTTGGAATGCACTGAACTCTGAAAGTATTGCACAAGTGATCGTAGCATTGACTAGTGTTGGAATTAATCCTGATCAAGATCCAAGATTTGTTAAAAATGGTCATTCTGTCGTAGACGCACTATTGGGCTACGCTGCATCTAATGGCGGATTCTATCATGTGAAATCTGGTGGAGCAGATAATGGCGGTGCGAAGCCAGGTGAGGTTGATCTAATGGCGACAGATCAAGCTTTCTATGCACTATCTTCCTATGAAAGATACCTTACCGATAAGAACAGACTTTATGATATGACCGATGTAAAATAATACATTTACACAATAAGCAGAGGCGCAATGAAGCGCCTTTGCTTCATTGTTTCATGTGGAGGTTTTAAGATGAATAGAAAGAAATGGGTAACAGCGATTGTAATCGTTAGTATTCTTGCTGCCGCATTTTTCTGGGGAGGAGATTTTCAGAAAAAACCGATAACTACGATTGATCCTCCTACAGATATTGCTAACTTGGCTACCAATAATGAAGAATTCGAATCGACAATCACAGGTGAAGATTCTGAAATGATTGAAGAAGATGAAATAGTCGATGACACTGTAAATTTGGATGACTCCATTGCGATAGAGGATATAGCGAGTGAAAATATTGCGAACACTGGCTCCATAGAGCCAAAATTAACAGATGCGGTTGATAGTGGAACTAAGCAAGGAGTAGAAACTGAGCAACAGGCGAAGTCTGATGAAGTAACTGTGAAACCCACTACTACTCCGAAGGTTAAGCCAACTACAGTACCAGTTGCTACGCCAAAAGCTACTGTAGCACCTCAGGAAAAGGAAAAAGAAAAGTATGAAACGGATCCTATTCCAGCTGGAAAACCAAAGCCTGTCGAATGGCAAGATGTTGACATTGACACGGAGAAAGAGCTAACCGTTACATTATCTGTGTCAGCTGCAACGATACTTAATAACCTTAATATTTTCAATGAGGATAAGCTTGAAGTACTTCCGAAGGATGGCAACATATATGCAGCCCGAAAAGTTGTTTTCTATGAAGGTGAATCGGTGTTCGATGTTTTACTGCGAGAGATGAAAGCAAATAAGATTCATATGGAATTCGAGATGACACCCATCTACAACAGTAACTACATTGAAGGAATTAATAATCTATACGAATTCGATTGTGGAGAATTAAGTGGATGGATGTATAAAGTTAATGGATGGTTTCCAAATTACGGAGCAAGTAGATATGCATTACAAGATGGAGACATCGTGGAGTGGGTATACACTTGTGATCTGGGCCGAGATGTTGGTGGTTATGTTGCAGTAGCGGGAGATAAGCAATGAGTAGAGATACATTCTCAACCTATCATCCAATTGTTAATTTCACTTATTTTGCTGCAGTTTTATGCTTTAGTATGATCTTTATGCACCCAATTTTTCAAATTATTGCATTGATAAGTGCCGTGACCTATTCGATCTTGTTGAAGGGGAGAAAAGCAGTCATCTTCAACTTTATCTATATGCTACCGTTAATGCTATTCATGGCAGTGCTCAATCCAGTCTTTAATCATGAGGGAGTTACAATTTTATTTTATCTCAACAATGGAAATCCGATTACAATGGAATCGATTCTGTATGGAGTGGCAATGGCATGTATGTTTATTACAGTAATGATATGGTTTTCTTGCTATAACGCAGTCATGAGTTCTGATAAATTCATATATTTGTTTGGAAAAATGATACCTGCATGGTCACTTATATTGTCGATGGCATTGCGATTTGTACCACGCTATAGAGAGCAACTTATTATCATTTCAAATGCGCAAAAATGTATAGGTAGAGATATTACACAGGGGAATTTAATTCAGAGAGGACGTAATGGATTAACTATTCTTTCGATCATGACCACTTGGGCATTGGAAAATGCTATTGAAACGGCAGATTCCATGAAATCCAGAGGCTATGGATTGCCAGGCAGAACAAGCTTTTCAATTTACCGATTCGATGGTAGAGATAGAAAAGCATTTGGACTTCTTGTGCTATTCATTATCATTATTCTAATTGGAGCATCGTTAGGTGAGAATAGTATTCGTTATTTTCCTTCTATTAAATACGTAGATATTACTGCTATGAGCATAGTTACTTATGGCACTTATTTTATTTTGTGTATGGTACCAGTCATATTGAATATTGCGGAGGAATGGAAATGGAATTATATCGAATCGAACAATTAAGTTTTTCATTTCCAGAAAGTGTGCAAGAAACGCTTTCCAATATTAATTTAACGATCCAAAGTGGAGAGTTTATCGTGATGTGCGGACGGTCAGGTAGTGGGAAAAGCACATTTCTAAGACAATTGAAAACAGTACTTTCGCCGCATGGCAGTCGCAAAGGTGAAATTTATTATTGTGGAACAGAGCTAAGAGAAGTGGGATTTCGTACAGAAGCATCTGAAATTGGGTTTGTTCAGCAAAACGTAGATAATGGAATTGTTACGGATAAAGTGTGGCATGAGCTTGCTTTTGGACTTGAAAGTTTAGGCTTCGATCAAGCAACGATACGACTTCGTGTTGCGGAGATGGCTAGTTTTTTCGGTATTCAACATTGGTTTCATAAAGATGTATCAGAGCTTTCTGGCGGTCAAAAGCAGTTATTAAACTTAGCTTCTATTATGGCGATGCACCCTTCTATACTAATTCTGGATGAACCAACATCTCAACTTGATCCTATTGCAGCTACAGAATTTTTGACGACATTGAAAAAAATCAATCAGGAGCTAGGAACGACGATTCTAATGACTGAGCATCGTTTGGAGGAGGTTCTTCCACTGGCAGAGCGACTTATTGTCATGGATGAGGGAAGAATTTTACTAGATGATACGCCGCGTAAAGTGGGCCAAGAACTGGCTCATATGACACATCCTTTATTTACTTCGATGCCTTCTCCGATGCAAATTCAAGCTGCTGTTATGAATGATGGAGAAGCGCCTATTACGGTAAAGGAAGGACGACAATGGCTTGATACATTTCTTGTGGGCAAAGATTCTGTTACTACAGTTCCGCAGGCTGTACATATTAAGCGAAAAGAAGATCAGGTTATCGAGTTTAGAGAGGTGTGGTTTAAGTACGATAAGGCTGGACCGGACGTTATCAAAGATTTATCTTTTTCAGTGAGCAAGGGAGAGTTTTACTGTATCGTAGGTGGCAATGGTGCAGGTAAAACGTCAACATTATCACTCATCAGTCGTATTCATACGCCATATCGAGGGGAAATATGGCTTAGTGGTCAGAAGTTGAAAAGCTGGAGCAGTACGGAGTTATTTACTAATCATTTAGGAATATTACCCCAAAATTCGCAGACCTTGTTTGTCAAGAAAACAGTAGAGTTAGATCTCTATGAAATGTTGAAGGGTACTTCACTTAGTCTTGAGCAAAAGCAATTGAAGATTCGGGAGATTGTTCAGTTTGCGGAGCTGGAGCCACTACTGAATAGACATCCTTATGATTTGAGTGGGGGAGAACAGCAACGTGCAGCCTTAGCTAAAGTACTTCTATTAGAACCAACGATTCTGTTACTGGATGAGCCTACGAAAGGACTTGATGGTTACTTTAAAGAGAAGCTAGCGCAATTTTTAATAGCTTTGAATAAGCGAGGCATTACAATTGTGATGGTTTCTCATGATATTGAGTTTTGTGCACGCTATGGCGAGACATGTGCCATGTTTTTCGATGGAAATATGATTACTACGAATCAAACTAAACAGTTTTTTGCTGGAAATAGTTTTTATACAACTGTGGCCAACCGAATGTGTCGTCATATTTGGCAAGAAGCAGTCACCATTGAGGATGTGATTACACGATGTCGCAGCATCAGTTAACTAAGCAGCGCTTAAGTAGAAGGACATGGCTATCTGCAATTCTCATCTTAATTGTAATACCTGTAACGATTGCGATCGGTATTTTTATATTAGACGATCGAAAATACTATTTTATTAGTTTACTTATTATATTGTATTCGATGCTACCATTTCTAATGGTATTCGAGAAACGTAAGCCGGAGGCAAGAGAACTTATCGTCATTGCTGTGCTCGTAGCTATTGCTGTTGCGGGAAGGGCAGCCTTCTTTATGCTACCTCAAATTAAGCCAGTGGTAGCAATCGTTATTATAGCTGCTGTGTGTCTTGGTGCTGAAGCGGGATTTCTCGTTGGTGTTACTGCGGGATTTGTCTCGAATATCTTCTTTGGGCAAGGACCTTGGACACCATGGCAAATGTTTTGCTTTGGCATTATTGGATTTATTGCAGGTCATCTATTTCAAAAGGGTTGGCTGAAAAGATCAAGGCTTTCACTCTGTATATTTGGCGGATTAGCAACATTTATTATTTACGGTGGTATTATTAATATAGGATCACTGCTTATGTTTACTGCACAATTCTCATGGCCGGCATTATTAGCTACCTATATTTCTGGATTTTGGTTTGATATGATCCATGCCATAGCTACAGTTATATTTTTAATGGTATTATCCAAGCCGATGATCGAGAAGCTAGAACGAATTAAAATAAAGTATGGTTTAGTGGAGTAGTTTTTTATTTGAATTTGTATTAAATATTTACTTGAATAGCTTATTATTATATGTTAGTTGACTTATTGTGTAATTAGGTTAATTTCATTATAATGGAAATAGTAGAATACAAATATCTAGAGGGAGGGTTATATTCATGTATATTAGAACGAATATTATGGCAATGAATGTTCTCAACAATCTTTACGCTCATAATAATCAAATTTCTAAAGCAATGGAGAGACTTTCTACTGGATATCGTATTAACAGAGCGGCTGATGATGCAGCAGGCCTTGCTATTTCTGAAAACATGAGATATCAAATTAATGGACTTAATCAAGCTTCTAGAAATATACAAGATGGTATTTCTTTAATTCAAACTGCTGAAGGTGCGACGCAGGAAATTCATGCGATGCTGCAAAGAATGAATGTACTAGCGAATCAGTCTGCTAATGGTACTTATTCGGATTCGGATCGAGCAAAACTTCAATTGGAATTTTCGCAATTAAAGGAAGAAATTAATGCTATAGCTGAAAAAAGTAATTTTAATGGAATTAAGCTACTTAACGGTGATTTGTCATTACCTGGCCAGGGGCTAAGGATACAGGCAGGTTCGGGTGCTGATGATCATATCATTTTTGATATGCCGAATATTAGAGATGCAATGATCGGAATAGCTGGACTCGATATTTCTACAGCCGCAGGTGCAAGCGGGGCGTTAGCTTCCTTGGAAGTAGCTGTTGATGATGTGTCAACTGGGCGTGCGAAGCTCGGTGCTTATCAGAATCGGTTGGAGCATAGATATAATAGTGTAGTAAATATGTCTATAAATTTAAGTGCTGCTGAATCGAGAATTAGAGATGCTGACATGGCCCAGGAAATGATGAATCTTGTAAGATCACTAATGTTGGCTCAGGTAAGTGTAGCTATGTTGGCACAAGCGAATATGATGCCAAGAAATATATTGAAATTATTAGAGAGTTTATAATAGGTAGGCTATAGCTGGTAACTCAGCTATAGCCTTTTTTTCACGCTATAGTCCTCCAAATAATATGGGTTCAAGATCATTTTCACTTTATTGAGCGCAAACCATTCACCATCCATTTTAATGCTCCCCCGAGAGGTATCGATATCCTCAATCATTCCAATTAGCCGTAAGTCTTCATATTCATCAAACAATTGAAGCTCGATGACAGCATGCTCTAATTTTATAGCTGTAATGTGCTGAAGTATTTGCTCGTAGTGCGGATTGTAATCTATAGCTGTAGTTATATTAGACTGCGGTGCAGCTTTTAGTTCCAAGCATTCGTTTATGATTATCACCTCGTATATCATTATATACGAACGTTTGTTCTAATTCAATGTATTTTTTGAATTCGTGTCGCATATTGTGGGAAATATTTCGATTATTATATACACTAATAATAGTAGAATATTATACATACCTGAAAATACGGAATTACTATATAAAGGAGTGAATCGAATGGACGACGATACGATAGTAGAAAATACGACGATTACGATTAAAGGGAAGTACTATAAGCAATGGTTTTCATACCCTAAATTTGAAGGATCGTTTATTATTAATAATTATGAATCTACAAAAAATACGAATTCAAGCTATATAGCATTTATAGATAAGGATGATAGAAGGTCAATTGGTTATTTATCTTATTCTTTATTTAGTGAGAGGACATTCCAACCAACATTGAATGGAGTATTTAGAATGACTGATAATTTTGAAAATATAAGTATCAATTTGTTTGAACCAATATATGGTGATTCAAAATCTACGAAAGATTTGTGGATTGTTGCACCAGCAAGCTCAAGGGAAGAAGCACTTATCCTATTGAAGGATTTACAAGATTGATTTTGATTTCTTCATTCGATGGAGAGCGGATGTAAATTAGCGATCATACAAGAAATTTAGAAAAGTATTTGACATTAGAAATCACTCGTGATATTATTATCTTAAATTAAAGATGTTCGAAATTGAGATATGGAAAACTAATTATAACTTCAAGCTATTGTGTAGTTAATGACATTAGTGAGAGGATGGAATATGTCCGATTTTAATATCAAGTTAATATTTATTTTTAGCTTATATCTTTAATTAAAGATATATCATCATTTACATTCATATTGAGCATTCTAAAATCAATATATAAAAAGTGTAAGAGAGGGAGATACTAATGGTAAATGAATTAAAAGGTATACATCATGTTACTGCAATTACGAGTAGCGCGGAGAAAAATTATGAATTTTTCACTTACGTACTTGGTATGAGACTTGTTAAAAAGACAGTTAACCAAGACGATATTCAAACGTATCATTTATTTTTTGCAGATGATAAAGGTTCTGCTGGAACGGATATGACATTCTTTGACTTCCCGAATATTGCTAAAGGCGTACATGGGACGAATGAAATTTCCAAAACGTCCTTCCGAGTACCAACAGATGCTGCATTGCAATATTGGGTGAAACGTTTTGACCGACTTAAGGTTGAACATAGTGGAATTCAAGAACAATTTGGCAAGAAGACATTATCTTTCGTCGATTTTGATGATCAGCAATATCAGCTTATTTCAGATGAGCATAATAGTGGAGTTGCTTCGGGTACACCATGGCAAAAAGGTCCGATCCCACTAGAGCATGCAATTACTGGACTCGGTCCAATCTTTATCCGAATCGCTAACTTCGAATACTTTAAGGAAATGTTGGAAAAAGTAATGCTGTTCCGTGAAATAGCTCAAGAGGGCAGCTATTATCTATTTGAAGGCGGTCAAGGTGGTAATGGTGCGCAGATCATAGTTGAGCATAATGATAGCTTACCACCAGCTCGTCAAGGTTATGGTACGGTACATCATGCAGCTTTCAGAGTTGAAGATCGTGCGGTATTGGATGAGTGGACAGCACGTTTTGAGAGCTTTGGGTTTAATACTTCGGGTTATGTTAATCGACATTTCTTCGAATCTTTATATACAAGAGTTGCACCACAAATTTTGTTTGAGCTTGCAACCGATGGGCCTGGCTTTATGGGAGATGAGGAATATGAGACAGTTGGTGAAAAATTATCACTACCACCATTCCTTGAACCTAAGCGTGAGCAAATTGAGAAGCAAGTTAGACCTATAAATACGGTAAGAAGCACAATTGAATTTACTAAGGAGTAAAGAAAAATCATGGGGTTTTTAAGTAATCTATTTGGCACAAACAAAAAAGAAGAAAATAATGGAGGTATTCAAATGTTGAAAATTGGTATCGTTCTAGGTAGTACTCGTGAAGGTCGTGTAAGTCCACAGGTTGGTGAATGGGTAAAAAGCATTGCAGACAAACGTAATGATGCCCAATACGAAATTATCGATATCGCTGATTTCAAATTACCGCTACTTGGTGAAGCAGGCGGCGACGCATCAGGAGCAGGCGAATGGTCCGCTCGCATTAAAGATTGCGATGGCTTCGTATTTATTGTACAAGAATACAATCACTCGATTACTGGCGCTTTGAAAAATGCATTAGATTATCTTCGCGAAGAGTGGAATAACAAAGCTGCTGGTATTGTATCCTATGGTTCTGTGGGTGGAGCGCGTGCAGCTGAGCATTTACGCGGTATTCTTGGTGAACTATTAGTTGCTGATGTTCGTGTACATCCGGCATTATCACTATTCACTGATTTCGAAAATGGCACAGTATTCAAACCAAAAGAAGTTCAAGCGGATTCGGTGAATCAAATGCTTGATCAAGTTATTTCTTGGTCTACGGCGCTAAAAACTATTCGCTAATTGAATAAAGTATAATTGGCTTAGTAGTCATAAACCAGCATGTGCTCATTGCATATGCTGGTTTTTTGACTTTGCAATGAAATGAAATAATCTAACTACCTATAATGATGATACGTTTTCTATGATGCAAGTACTAGTCAATATGATTGTGTTTCGTTATGATGAAGTTATATCATGTTCGTAGGAGGAAATAATGACTCTTCAGCAATTGAAGTACGTGCTAGAAATTAATAAACGAGGCTCGATGAATGAAGCAGCTAGATTTCTCTTCATTTCACAACCAAGTCTCTCCAATGCGATCAAAGAGCTTGAAAATGAACTAAGTATTACGATTTTTGAGCGTACCAATAAAGGAATATCGTTAACACAAGAGGGTATTGAATTTTTGAGCTATGCTCGTCAAGTTGTTGAGCAAGCCGAGCTATTAGAAAATCGTTACTTGAATGCTGCTCCATCACCGCAACATTTCTCTGTATCTACTCAGCATTACGCTTTTGCGGTCAATGCTTTTGTACAGCTAGTGCAAGAGCATGGACAATTGCAATATGAACTAGCACTACGCGAGACAAGAACGTATGATATTATCGATGATGTGAAGTCGATGCGCAGCGAGATTGGCATATTATTTCTTAATGATTTCAACAGAAAAGTTATTTCGAAATTACTTCGTGAAGGTAGATTACTTTTTCACCGCTTATTTATTGCGAAGCCGCATGTATTTATTAGCGTCAATAATCCTTTGGCTAAGCAAGCGTCGGTAACAATGGAAGATCTTGAGGAATATCCGTATCTAAGCTTTGAACAAGGAGAATATAATTCGTTCTATTTTTCCGAGGAAATATTAAGCACCGTTTCCCGTCCCAAAAGTATTAAAGTAACTGACAGAGCAACTTTATTCAATTTGCTTATCGGTCTAAATGGGTACACGATTTCATCGGGTGTATTAAGTAAAGACCTCAACGGAAATGAGATTATACCTGTACCGCTTGATATTGATGATAATATTGAAATTGGTTGGATTGCACATAAAAATGTGAGTTTATCACATTTAGCGGAATTTTATATTGAAGCATTGCACCAGCATATCGAATAAATGCTTAATTTTTTAGTTGATATAGCTTAAAACTATATCTAGACATAGGTTATTGGCTTTACTTATAGGGAGCTTGGCTATGGTAATCTTAATTCAACGACTAATAGAACAGCGGCTTCTAGCAAATACGACTAGAATATGAGCCGCCTTCAGAGGAGAGATTATTTATGTGCACAACTCAGCAATCACCATTCAAAAATGATGTTGTAGGTAGCTTCCTACGACCAGAAATATTAAAACAAGCTCGTCAGCAATTTCTTGACGGAGCAATTACAGATGAGCAACTGAAAGCTATAGAGGATCAAGAGATTATTAATTTAGTAGCGAAGCAAAAAGAAGTTGGCCTACAAGCAGTAACCGATGGGGAATTCAGACGTTCATGGTGGCATCTTGACTTTATGTGGGGATTAGACGGCGTTGAGAAAGCGGCTGTTCCTCAAGGTTATGTATTTCATGGCGTAGAATCTCGTCCAGAAACGGCGCGCGTATCTGGTAAAATCGGATTCAGCTCGCATCCATTCATTAATGATTTCAAATTTTTGCAAGAGGTTGCAGGTGATAATGCGATTGCACGACAAACGATCCCTGCTCCAGCGCAGTTATTGCTTGAGCTGCAACGCTTTGAAAATCAAGCAGCATTGCAACAGTTCTATCCTAATTTCGATGAGCTATTGCATGATATTGCTAACGCTTATCAAGGATTTATTAAAGCGCTCTATGAAGCGGGATGCCGTAGCTTGCAAATAGATGATTGCACTTGGGGAATGCTTTGTGATGAATCGTTCATCACTGCTAGAGAAGCAGAAGGTATATTTGTTGGAGATATTGGTAAAGTGTATGCTGACCTGAACAAGCAAGCAGTAGCTAATTTGCCAGATGATCTTGTCATTACTTCTCATGTGTGCCGTGGTAATTATAAATCTACTTGGGCTGGTGCAGGTAGTTACGATCCAGTAGCAAATACATTATTCAGTATTACCGATTACGATGCATTTTATCTTGAATTTGATACAGACAGATCAGGTACATTTGAGCCGTTGAAGCATGTCCAAGGACAAAAAATCGTGCTTGGTCTTATATCTTCCAAAATTGGTGAGCTAGAAGAGAAAGAAGCGATTATTGCTCGTATTCATGAGGCTGCACAATACGTTCCTCTTGATCAGCTTTGCCTAAGTCCACAATGTGGCTTCGCCTCTACTGAAGAAGGTAATATTATATCAGAAGAGCAACAATGGAATAAGCTGAAATTCATTAAAGAGATTTCTGAAGAAGTATGGGGTAAGTAAGCCCCAATCGAAAAATTCTCTAAAATAATGCTGCCTCTTCAGAAAATGAGAAGGCAGCTTTTTCGTGCGAAAATAATTATTTCATCGATAGGCTACTATGCTACAAACGTTTTAATTTCTCTCCTTCTTTGACCACTTTCGATTGTGGTTTGAAGTGTTTGGAAATGTGTCTCCAGCAGACAATGATATCTGCTGTGGGTTTTTAACTCCCATAACGTGGTTCTTTTCTCCGATTTCGATATAATGAGCGGTATTGGGCGCCTTCTCACCTGCACTGAATACTGTTTTTTCTCCCATACATTTTCACCTCCACATAAGTATCGTTAGTATAAACAGCGGCATGATGAAATATGTATGCTTGCTTAAAATGTAATTATCCTTATAGCATTTTACAGTATTTAGTTTCCACATCTCCAATTAGATGTGATTCCTCACAAATCACTCCAGTTGATATTAAAAATTTAAACTTACCACTATGCTTTTCTAACCAAAAATTTATCTAAGATCACTCTGTCGTTTCTTCAAAGAACTGCTGAATTGAAATCGTTAAGCTTTCATCAGTAATATAGTTCTTATTATTAAATCGAGAAGGGGAGAAAACCATCTTGTGCTTCTCTCCTTCATATAGCTCTACTGCATAGCTGAACCCATCACGTTCGCCTTGATCAGAATCAAGGGTGAACGTCTCATCCTTAATCGCTTCCAGCAAGGAAACAATATGATCTACATCCATATAGCGCTTTAATTCTCCAGTTCCTCCATCCAAAATCTCAATTCTATCTACATTCATAATGTTCCCCTTATAGAGCTCACTAATCGTTTTCGGATTGCTATTTTCGTTGAAGCAACCCGTGCAGAGAATACAGATTAGTAACAGACCGATCATTATTTTTTGCATAAATTCACACACCTCAAAAATCTTGACATTTTCCTATTAGACGAATCGGAAAAGAGAATGTTGCACTTAACTATTCCGCTTAAATTGACTATTATATAGATCGTGGTAGAAGCCATGCTCCGCAAGTAATTCATCATGACTACCACGTTCAATGATCGAACCATCTTTAATAACTAATATTTGATCGGCATCACGAATCGTACTAAGACGATGGGCAATGACAAAGCTCGTTCGACCCGCCATCAACTTCTTCATCGCAGCTTGGATATGCATCTCTGTTCTTGTATCGATACTACTCGTAGCCTCGTCGAGTATAAGAATAGCGGGATTAGCAAGAACAGCTCTAGCAATGGTCAGTAGTTGTCGTTGACCTTGACTAATATTACTGCCACCACTTGTTAGCATCGTATCGTATCCAGCAGGCAACTCCTTGATGTATCGATGCGCGTTAGCAATCTTCGCTGCTTGTTCTACTTCCTCATCGGTAGCATCTAAGCGACCGTAGCGAATATTTTCACGAATACTCTCTGAGTACACATAGGCATCCTGGAGCACGATGCCGAGTTGACTACGTAAGTCATTTTTCTCATATTGATGTAACTCTTGACCGTCAATCCATATATGCCCTTGTTGGATGTCGTAAAATCTAGTTAGTACGTTAATGATCGTTGTTTTTCCTGCTCCTGTCGGTCCAACCAGAGCGATCGTCTGTCCTGGCTTTGCATGAAGCGATATATTTTTCAGAATCGGAGTATCTGCTTTATATCTAAAGTGAACATTGTCAAATATGACTTCACCAACAATTGGTTTTCTGTTCTGGTTCAACTGCGCATCACCGTATTCATCTTCCATATCTATCACTTCGAAGACACGCTCTGCACCAGCAACAGCGGATTGCACCATATTGAATTGATTGGCAAGATCATTAATTGGACGTTGAAATTGCTTAGAATAATTAACGAAGGCAACGATAATTCCTACTGATGTATACTCGCGGAATACCATCCAGCCACCAACAGCTGCGATAAGTGTGAAGCTAGTATGATTTAATACATTCATCGTAGGCCCAATTAAACCTGAGTATATTTGGGCAGAAATACTGCTTTTCGTTAATGTACTGTTCAGCTTGTTGAAATGTTCTTCTACAACTTGTTCTCTAGCATACACTTGGACAACTTTTTGACCGGAAATCGTTTCTTCAATATAACTATTCAATTCACCAAGCTTTTTCTGTTGTGCAGAGAACTGTTTGCGAGTATAGCCGGCTACATACTTAGTGAATAACATAACGACTGGAATCGTGACCATACTGAGCAACGTTAACCATACATTAAGGTACAGCATAATTGCTAACGACCCAATTAATGAAATAATACTAGATAGTAATTGTGTAGTCGTAGAATTCAATGTTACCGATACATTCTCAACATCATTCGTCGTGCGACTCATAAGTTCACCATGAGTGCGCGTATCGAAGAAAGAGATAGGCAATTTCTGCATCGCATTGAAGATAGATTGACGCATATCTCTTACTGTTAACAGTGATACTTTAACCATCATATGTTGTTGGACCCATGCCGTTAGCGAGACACTAATATAGACAATGAGTAAAAGTATCGCGCACTGAACAAGACCATTCCAATTACGAGGGATAATGTAATCGTCAATCGCAACGCCTAGCAGATAAGGCGCTGCAAGGGAAAGTAACGTCGTTACGATTGTCGCGATAACAACGATGATTAGACCGCTACGATTCATAGATAGGTAGTTCCATATTCGCTTCAACGTAGACCATGTATTTTTCGGTTTCACTTTCTTCATACCGATATGGCCTTGAGAGCCGCCGCGCATACTAAAGTCTGGAGTTGAAGGGGGTGGTGTGCTTGTTGACTTACTCATAGCTGACCTCCTCCTGTCCAAGTTGCGATTGATAGATTTCACGATATTGAGGAGAGTGAATGATTAATTGTTCATGTTTCCCTTGAGCAATAATTTCTCCATGTTCCAGTACAAAGATCTGGTCAGCATCAATGACAGAACTGATTTTCTGAGCGACGATAAATGTAGTTCGACCTTGCATAAGTTGACGTAGTGCAGCTTGAATATATCCTTCTGTACGAGTGTCAATTGCACTTGTACTGTCATCTAGTAGCAAGATGGCAGGCTTCATTAATAAAGCTCTCGCAATCGAGATCCGTTGCTTCTGTCCACCTGATAGATTGACGCCACGTTGTCCAATCAACGTATCGTAACCATCTTTCATCGTTACGATAAATTCATCAGCTTGAGCCGCCATTGCTGCATCGATTATCTCTTGCTCGGAAGCTTCTGGTCGTCCATAGCATATATTTTCACGAATAGTCCCAGAGAATAGAATCGTTTCTTGCAATACCATTGCAGTTTGTGATCGAAGACTCGCGAATGAATAATTTTTTACGTCAATGCCATCAATTAGAATCTGACCTTCTGACACATCATATAGCCTTGGTATTAGTTGAAGTAAAGTCGATTTACCTGACCCCGTTGCGCCGATAATAGCAATCTTTTGACCTGCTTCTACTTTACAATTAATATGTCGTAACGTATCACTAATTTGATCTGATCTATAGCGGAAGGACACGTTATGATACTCGACTTTCCCAATAATTTTACGATGCTGTGTCGTATTTTCGATAAGATCTGATTCGGTATTCAACACTTCTAACACACGATCTGCACTAATCTTCGCACTACTTACACGAACGAGATGCATTGCTACGGATGATACAGCAAATAGCACCTGTGTCACATAGTTAATGAAAGCTACTAAGCTACCAACTTCGAATGAGTCATTAATCACATCTTTACCGCCTAATAATAATACGGCGATTACACTGACGTTCAAGATCATCGATAATATCGGAGCATTAATAGATACAAGCCGTTGTGCTTTAACAGAATGAGTAGTGAAATCATCATTTACTTTTCCGAAGCGATCTTTCTCGTATTGACGTCTAACGAAAGCTTTGGAAACGCGCATACCAGCTAAATTCTCTTGTAATACCGTATTAATTCGATCAAGTCTCATTTGTACCTTTGTGAACAGCGGTAACGTCCCGCGAATGATGAAGAACATGACGATGAACAGGATAGGGACGGAAATAGCGACAATGATTGCTAGTTTCGGACTAATGAAAATCGTCATAACAATACTGCCGACCATCAACAACGGCGAGCGGACAAGTACTCGTAATAGCATTTGTACAACATTTTGTAATTGAACAATATCATTTGTTAATCGTGTAATAAGTGAGCCTGCTTCTAATTGATCAATATTACGAAATGAAAATTTTTGAACATGATGAAATACATCCTGCCTCAAGTCTTGACCAAAGCGCATCGAAGCATAAGAAGCAAAGATGGTACAGCCAACACCCCCGACTAATCCTATAATGGCTGCGGCAATCATATATAGTCCTGTTTGTAAAATATGTGATTGTGAACCTGCCATAATGCCATCATCAATGATTGTCGCCATAAATAATGGCTGAAGCAAGTCCATACTAACTTCCAGTATCATAAATAATGGAGCTAATATGGCTGCGGCCCAGTGAGGACGAATGTATTTGAATAATTGTTTCATATAACACCTCAGTATCTTTCATCAAATATGTATATTACTTTACTACAATAAACTTAATTGTACTGTAAATTTACGACGTATAATACGGATTCTCGAATAAAATGATGTAGTGATGGCATATGTTACACTCTAATGCTATAATCAGTATTACGCTAAGTTGAAACAAGAGGAGATAACCTATGTTTAAAATTAAAGAGTTTACTGTAGAAACGATTGCTGACCCGTTCAAAATTTTGGTGGGAGATCGCTACGAATTTATTATGGATCTTGAAGTAGAAGAAGATGATGAACTATTCCATGATGAAGGAGTTATTCTTCGTGTCATATATGTCGTTGATGAGGGTACAGAGAAAATCGTAAAACACGAGTTCCAAACCGGAGACGCAGGCAAGTATATTGATTTTGAGATGGAAGATGATGAACTTGAGATGGTAGCTGCTTTTTGTAAAGTGAACTTCTCTTAAGATCAGATGAAAAAGGCTTAAAACTGTTGCACGTCAAACGTGCTGTAGTTTTAAGCCTTTTTGTTTCGAATCGTAAGCTTTAAGGGGGAGTTCAAAACATTAAATGCTTAGAACAACACGTGTATAACGTTTAAAATCATCCAAATGGTTTTCGATGATTGCCTTCAAAATTTCCGGACGTTGTTCATTAAGTGATACATAAAGCGACAATGCTTTCATTCGTTCCTTATAAAGTGAGTTTTGATTTGCACAATGTAGGACTTCTCCTGTTGAGTAAATCTGTGCAGCGAATACAGTATCAATTTCTTTTAAATCGACTAAATCTACATCTATATTGACGATCTGCGCTAGTTCACCTGCTAATAAAAATCGTTAATAGTGGGAAAGAGTTACGTCACTGAAATAAGCGATTATCCAAAATTTCAACAACTTCTAATATTGGAACGTCCCTCATGATAACGCTTTCCTTCATTCTTATTAGCCAAAGAAGCCTCTTTTATTCAACATGTTCTCCATTAGAGCTACATTACCTTCTTTTTTTCTGTAAATATATTTCATGCAGTTTTTCGAAAATTGAGGTTGGAAGTATATATGGTGAAAATCACTCTATTTAGTGTGTTTTCACTAGGTGCCATGATGGGGGAATTAAAGTGCATATATTAAAAGTAGCTTATTTCAATACAAAAAAAATAGACAATTCGATTTAATATTCGAATCGTCTATTTAAGTGAACATTTTGTCCATACTTCTCAACTAATTGCTCAAATTGTTGCTCGATGAAATGTGTTAATTCTCTTAGCTTGGAAGTCATCGGTCGTAATGTATCAACTTTAGCTCCATCTACAATGACATCAAATACGATCATTCATATCACCTGCCTCTCTACTAGCATAATATTAGTATAGAGTAGGTTTGTTACAGGAATATTAAAGCTATATCAATTTAATGTTAATTATTGTGCTGATTTTGTAGGCTTAGGTGGTTTTTCACGTTTTACTTTGAATCGCGTAGCAACATAATTGCGTTTGCGATCACGGAAAAATGTCCAGCCTGCAATAAATCCTGTCCCAGCAAGGAACATAATTAGTCCTAACATGAATTTCCAAAATTGAAATGAAGGGTCGGCCCCATCTATGCCAAAGGAAACGAAATAATCATATAATGAATCCTTTACTTTCAAAAATCCAAAACAAGCAATTAATCCAGGAATAACAAGCATAAACATAGCTATAATACGTTGCGCAGTTAATTTCATAATTATCTCCTAAAACAGTTCGTATTGTTAAATGCAATCTGTACATTATATTACCACATAACGTCACCAACGGTATAGTGAATACGTTTACGATGATTTCTGAAGCGAAAAGATGTACAATAAGATATACTAAGCAATTACATATGGTTCAGTTTTAGAAAAAAGCAACTTAATATAGTTACTTGTAAATACGTTATTGTGCTGACAAACGTCACTTGGGACTTTAATTGAAAAAGGATATTTTATAAGTATGTGCATATATTGATAGAAATGATGGGGGTATATTAATGAGTATTCAAGTAGATGTTGCAATTCTCGGTGGTGGACCAGGTGGATATACTGCCGCTATTCGCGCGGCTCAAATGGGGAAATCCGTAGCTATCGTAGAAATGGATAAGGTAGGTGGGACGTGTCTGCATAGAGGCTGTATCCCAAGTAAAGCTTTACTTCGAAGCGCAGAAGTATATCGGACATTGTTGAATAGTTCGGACTTTGGTATAGATGTCAGTACAGATTTCTCAACGTTTCAATTCAATAATGTTCAACTTAAAAAAGAAGAGAAGGTAGAGCAATTATTTAAAGGACTGCAGGGTCTCATAAAACGTCATGGTATTCAAGTGATTAAAGGTAAAGGCCGTGTCGTGGGCCCTTCTATTTTCTCGCCACGCAGTGGAACTCTTGCTGTTGAATTATCAGATGGAGAAATGGAATCTGTTGTAAGTCAGAATCTTATTATTGCGACTGGATCTATTCCGCGTAATCTGCCTGGTCTTGAAGCAGATGGAGTTACAATACTGAATAGTGACCAAGCTTTAGTGATGGACAAGCTGCCTGAAAGTATGCTGATTGTCGGTGGTGGCGTCATCGGGGTAGAGTGGGCATCATTATTGAATGACTTTGGCGTTCAAGTAACGATTGTAGAGCTTGGTTCTCGTCTATTGCCAGGTGAGGATACTGAAATCTCAATGGAGATGACGAGATTGCTGGATAAGCGTGGTATTCGAACAATTACGGGCGTGCAGCTTGATGTATCTTCCTATACAGTGAGGGAGAATGATTTCTCGATTACAGCAAAAACAGCAGAAGGTAATGTCTTGCTAGAGGCTAATCAAATGCTTGTCTCTGTTGGTAGAATTGCCAATTGCCATGATATTGGCTTGGAAAATACGGATGTTAAGATCAAAAAAGATTTAATAGTTGTTAATGATTATGGTCAAACGAGTGAGCCACATATTTATGCGATTGGTGATTGCATTGGCGGTGTTCAGCTTGCCCATGCTGCCGCACATGAAGGATTGACAGCAGTAAATCATATCGCTGGGCGCCAAGTTAATCTTGTGGCAGCTCATCTTATCCCGCGTTGCATCTATTCATCGCCAGAGGTTGCTTCGTATGGCTATACAGAAGCGGCGGCGGTCGCTGCTGGATATGAGATTAAGAAAGCTAAAGTTCCATTTGCTGCACTTGGTAAAGCTATTGTAGCGGGACATCCATCAGGATTCGTTAAAGTTATTGCTGATAAGAGTTCAGATGACATTCTCGGCGTTCATATTATTGGCGAACATGCAACGGAGCTTATTTCTGAAGCGGCGTTAGCGGGTTGGCTGAATGCAGCGCCGTGGGAAGTGGGGGCGGTTGTGCATCCGCATCCAACCCTATCAGAAGCAATTGCAGAAGCTATGCTGGCGGTGGCTCAAATTGATCACCTGTGATCACGATGATTATGCTAACGTAGCGTAGTCGGCGGCGAATATGCCCTCCATCGAAAGCCAAGCATATGCTTCCGATGTATGTTTCTTGCAGAAACATTGAATGTGCTCGTGTACCAATAACATCTACTAGCGCTACTCGTTTTCGCTGTAGTGCATCTTCTTGGTGCTGACAGGCGACAATTTGAGCTTCCATTATAAGTCTCGTGTTTTGTTCGCTTGTGTACTTAGGTGTACACGTTGCTGGTATCTACTGGGGGCTGATTACTGCCATTCATCGAGGGCTTTAAGTTTTGTTATAAATGTCACATGTTATTTTTGGAAAGATAAGAGTATAATAGATATATGACGTGGTATTAGTACCAGGTTACAATTTATAAAGAGAAGGAGGAAGATAATATGACAGTATTGTCTTCGACAGGTCAGCAAGCCAAGCATCAGCAATTAGGCATTAGCGAGGAAACCGTTATTGCTATGTATACAAATATGCTGACAGCAAGGATGTATGATGAGCGGAGTATGCTTATGCAGCGAGCTGGTAAACTTAATTTTCACGTATCTGGTATCGGCCAGGAGGTTGCTCAGATCGCAGCTGCATTTGCGCTTGATCGGAACAATGATTATTTTCTTCCTTATTATCGGGACTACGGTTTTGTTCTTTCCGTAGGTATGACGCTCAAAGATTTATTTCTTTCTGCATTTGCAAAAGCTGAGGATCCTAATAGTGGTGGTCGTCAAATGCCTGGTCATTTTGGAAGTAAGAAATTGCGGATTGTTACTGGATCTAGTCCTGTAACGACACAAGTTCCGCATGCTGTTGGTTTTGCGCTTGCCGCAAAAATGAATAAGAAAGATTTTGTAAGCTTCGTTACGTTTGGTGAAGGTTCTAGTAATCAAGGTGATTTTCATGAAGGCTGTAACTTTGCTGGAGTACACAAGCTGCCTGTCATTTTAATGTGTGAAAATAATCAATATGCGATCTCTGTACCTGTTCATAAGCAATTGGCGGGTAAAGTATCCGATCGTGCGCTTGGCTATGGTATTCATGGCGAGCGAGTAGATGGCAATGATGCCTTTGAAGTATATCGAGTGGTGAAGGAAGCAAGAGAACGTGCCATCGCAGGTGAAGGTGCTACTTTGATCGAAGCGATGATGTATCGTATTTCTCCACATTCTACTTCTGATAATGATTTAGCATATCGTACCCAGGAAGAAGTCGATTATAATAAAACATTAGATGGACTTCCGAAATTCAAACAATATATGGTTGATCATGGCATCTGGAATGAAGAGCTAGAGGCTGAATTACGTGCTGAAATTAAGAAACAGCTTGATGAAGCGAGCACTTATGCAGATAAAGCTCCTTTCCCTACTCCTGAATCTGTTATGGATCATGTGTACGCTAATGATAATAAGGGAGGAGTAGAGTAATGGCTAAACTAGATTATATCGAAGCGATTCGTCTAGCGATGAAGGAAGAAATGGAACGAGATGAGAATGTGTTCATTCTCGGTGAAGACGTTGGCCTTAAGGGCGGTGTGTTCACAACGACAAAAGGTTTACAAGAGCAATTTGGAGAACAACGTGTAATTGATACGCCTTTATCCGAATCAGCAATCGTCGGTGCTGCCATTGGTGCTGCAATGTATGGCATGAAGCCGATAGCAGAGATGCAATACTCTGACTTTATGTTCCCAGCTACGAATCAAATTATTAGTGAAGCTGCGAAAATTCGTTATCGCTCTAACAATGACTGGAGTTGCCCGATCGTTATTCGTGCTCCTATCGGCGGTGGCGTATTCGGCGGATTATATCACTCGCAATGTCCTGAATCTGTATTTTTCGGTACACCAGGGCTGAAAATTGTCGCACCGTATACACCTTATGATGCGAAAGGTTTATTGAAAGCTGCTATTCGTGATGAAGATCCTGTATTATACTTCGAGAATAAGAAAAGTTACCGACTTGTCAGTGGTGAAGTGCCTGATGATGATTATATTGTACCGATCGGCAAAGCTAATTTGCTTCGTGAAGGTGATGATATTACCGTTATTAGCTATAGTCTCCCACTACGTTTTATTGAACAAGCGGCTGCTGAGCTAGCTGAAGAAGGCATTAGTACACATATTCTTGATCTACGTACGATTCAACCACTGGATAAAGAAGCTATACTTGAAGCGGTTCGTCGTACAGGTAAAGTGTTAATTGTCCATGAAGATAACAAAACAGGAGGAGTTGGCGCAGAAGTGGCAGCCATTATTGCAGAAGAGCTACTGTTTGAGCTCGATGCTCCGATTATGCGACTTTGTGGTCCAGATGTACCTGCTATGCCGATTAACCCGCCGGGCGAGAAGTTTTTCTTGCTGAATACAGATAAAGTTCGAGAAGCTATGAAGCAATTAGCTGAATTCTAGCTATTATTACTATAATAAATATAGAAAAATGCTAAAAAATTCGTACATAGCTTATTTATGACGATTGGAGTTGGAATAAGATGAGTGCAATAACTGAAATTACTCTGCCTCAATTAGCGGAATCTCAAATAACTGCAACAATCGATCGCTGGTTGAAACAACCGGGTGATTGGATTGAAGTGTATGAACCAATCTGTGAGATTAATACAGATAAAGTGACTGCGGAGATTCCATCTACTGTGGCAGGGAAATTAGTGAAAATTTTAGTAGGGACAGGTGAAGATGTACCTGTAGGTACGGTTATCTGTCTTATTGAAACAGAGGAAGAAGCAAGCAATGATACTGTAGCACCGGTCGCGTCTGTAGAAGCTACTGGAACATTGAATACATCAGTAGCAGCTGTACAAGCTACAGCTGACGATTCGATGCGCAATCGCTTCTCGCCAGCTGTTCAACAGCTTGCTGCACAGCATGATATACAGTTAGCCAACGTACCTGGTACTGGCATGGGTGGACGGATTACTCGTAAAGATGTACTTGCCTATGTAGCTGCTGAAGCATCAATGGTGCGTACACCTGCACCGCAACAAGAAGCAACGTCTTCACAAGTTCGTTCGACAGGTATGCATTTATCTGAATCACCTCGTATGCCTAAAATTGAAATTGATGATCCTTATGCACATGGTCGCGGAGAAACTTATATTGATATTACTCCAATTCGTAATACAATTGCTCGTAATATGCGACAAAGCGTCAGTGAAATTCCACATGCTTGGACGATGATCGAAGTCGATGTTACGAATCTAGTATTACTTCGTAACAAGTATAAGGAGGAATTCAAAAAACGTGAAGGTGTTAATCTTACGTATCTTGCGTTCTTATTGAAAGCTGCTGTTAATGCGATTCGTGATTTCCCAATTATGAACTCTGTGTGGGCGGTAGACAAAATCATCGTAAAGCGTGATATTAATATTTCTCTTGCAGTAGGAACAGAAGATTCTGTAATGACACCAGTTATCAAAAATGCGGATCTGAAAAACGTGGCCGGTCTTGCGAAGGAAATTGAAGAGCTTGCGCGTAAAACGCGTGAAGGAAAACTTTCACTTGCTGACATGCAGGGTGGCTCATTTACAATTAATAACACAGGTTCATTTGGTTCGATATTGTCATATCCGATTATTAACTATCCACAAGCGGCAATTCTTACGTTTGAATCTATTGTGAAGAAGCCAGTTGTAATTAATGACATGATCGCAGTGCGTTCAATGGCTAATCTTTGTTTGTCACTTGATCATCGTATTCTTGACGGAGTCATCTGTGGTCGTTTCTTGCAGCGTGTCAAAGATAATTTGGAAAGCTTTAACCTTGAAAGCTCGATATACTAAGGTCCACTTTTTGAACCACCCATTCCAATAAAGGTTCAAAAAGCGGGCTTTAAGAACCGAGCAGGTGGAGCGCTACTTGAGAAAGGCGGAAGCGCAAGTGTACATGATTACGTACACGCGAACCGTACTTTCCAAGTTCGTTTCAGATGCGATGTCGAGTACGCTGCGTTAGTGTATTCACCGTTATCAAAGTCCACTTTTTGAACTACCTTTAAATAAAAGGAGATAACCTTTATGTCTGAAGTGGATACAGTACGCAAAATGTTGGATGCTCGTTATATCGGTATGCTGGACTACAAAGAAGCTTGGGATCTGCAAAAAGCATATGTGAAGGAAATAGATAAGGGGGAGCGTCCTGAGACGCTGCTCCTTCTTCAGCATCCACCAACCTATACACTGGGCTCTGATCGTCACCCAGAGCATCTTCTGCTTGATAAGGATACATTGAGTCAAAAAGGAATATCGGTCTATGATATCGACCGTGGTGGGGATATTACATATCATGGTCCAGGTCAGCTTGTTGGTTATCCATTACTTTATCTAGATGCCATTGGACTGGATCTTCGTGGATATTTACGAAATATGGAGCAAGTAATCATTGATTGGTTAGCTCAATATGGTATAAAAGCTGGCAGAAAACCCGAATATACTGGGGTATGGATCGGTGATGAGAAGATAACTGCGATAGGTGTAAAGTTTAATAAAGCTAGGCAGCGTCGTGGCTTTATAACAAGTCATGGTTTTGCACTTAATATTAAGTCAGGAATCGCTGCCGAAGGCTTTAGTGGTATTGTACCATGTGGAATCGGACAATTTGGCGTTACTTCTTTTAATGATATTACAGGAAGCTCGATGACCGTTGAGGAAGCAGCAGAGCAAATTGCTCCGCTGTTCAAGGAGCAATTTGGCTTTTCACAATAATTATCTATGCTGCAACGCGATACCAGATGATGCTAAGGCAATGAAACAAACCCCAGCAACGTGTACGGCACGAGTACACAAGCGACCAAATGCTCGAAACTTACAATGAAGGTTCAAAAAGCGGGCTTTCAGAACCAAGAAGATGGAGCGCTACTTGAGAAAGGCGGAAGCGCAAGTGTACATGATTACGTACACGCGAACCGTACTTTCCAAGTTCGCTTCATCTTCGATGTCGGATACGCTCCGCTAGCATACCCATCGTTATCAAAGTCCGCTTTTTGAACTTCTGCTAAAGGAAGAAAGAGCCTATGCCTGCGAATAGTGTTGTAACTAACAGGGCAGCTGCAACGATAATTGCAACAAGACGAATAATTTTTTGTTGACGCATAATTGAAAAAGCTCCTTTCGATGAATAGAATTTCATTAATACATTCTATTGTATACGAAAGAGACGGATGGAGGAAACAAAATGGTACAAGAAAAACGTTTAGTAACGCAATTTATTGATTTGGTGACCGTTGATAGTGAATCTGGTCACGAAGGTGCAATCAGTAAAGTGCTGAAGGCGCGACTGACTGAATTAGGATTGACAGTTACAGAGGATGATGCGGCAAAGGTGACAGGACATGAAGCTAACAATTTATTCGCAATTCTTGAAGCGACGGAAGATGCGAAGGATCAGCCTGCGATCTTGTTTACTTGTCATATGGATACCGTTACCCCTGGGGTAGGTATTAAGCCGCAAATTGATACAGATGGATATATTAGATCTGATGGCACGACAATTCTCGGGAGCGACGACAAAGCAGGAATTGCCGCTTTATTCGAAGCGATTGAGACGATTAAGGCTAGCGGAGCATCACATGCGAAAGTTCAAGTCGTGATCACAGTTGGTGAAGAATCCGGATTGTTAGGTGCTCGTGCGATTGATCCAACGAATTTAGTAGCCAGTTATGGCTACGCGTTAGATTCTAATGGTGACATCGGTGATATTGCCGTTGCTGCACCTACTCAATCGCATATTGAAATTGAGTTTTACGGAAAGTCAGCACATGCTGGTGTAAGCCCTGAAAAAGGAATTAGTGCGATTCAAGTGGCTGCGAAAGCAGTGAGTGAGATGTCACTAGGTAGAATTGATGAGGAAACGACTGCGAATATCGGTCGTTTTGAAGGTGGAGGACCAACGAATATAGTATGTGACTATGTAAAGCTGATTGCTGAAGCTAGAAGTATTAAGCAAGATAAGCTTGATTCTCAAGTGGAAAGTATGAAGCAAGCCGTCGAAAGAACGGCGCTGAAATATGGAGCTACTGCAAAATTTAATAGCAATATCGTCTATCCTGCTTATTGTCATGATGCCAATTCGCCCGTTGTGCAATTAGCGAGCGCGGCAATTGAAGCGATTGGTGCTTCGCCACGGACTTTCCATTCAGGTGGAGGTAGCGATGCGAATGTGTTCAATGGGTTAGGAGTTCCAACGGTAAATCTTGCAGTGGGCTATGAACATATTCATACGACCAATGAACAAATAAAAGTAGAATGTCTTGTACAAACAGCAAAATTAGTTGTTGAAATATTGAAGCAATCCGCTACGTTCAAAATATAATTGTTACGAATCCAAATTGCCAAGAGTTATGCGCATCTGCGGTCGATTAGCAGTATATTGAGCTAACGTACAATGGCCATATTGACTCTTGGCAATACCATTCAATACGAGTTTAATATGCTTTGCTTTTCCAGAAAGCATAAGGTTATTTTTATTAATATGTTGTTTCAAAATTATCCAGCTCCTTAATCATCATAATGGAGACTATGAAAATTAAAGAAACATTATGACAACTTGTCTAAGTCGATCTAATTACATGTATCATGAATGGAGGTTATCGAACATGAAGGAAGATACGAATAAAACAATTTGGAATGAGCCTACTATTTCTACAGAGCATATATTTACAGGGAAAGTGATTAGTTTGCAAGTAGATACGATTGCTTTGCCAGATGGCAGAACTGCAACTCGTGAAATTATTAAGCATCCTGGGGCAGCGGCAGTCGTTGCGATCCATGATGAGAAATTAATTGTCGTGGAACAATATCGGAAGCCACTGGGTAAAACTCAAATTGAAATTCCCGCGGGTAAGCTTGATCCAAAGGAAGAGCCGATTGTAGCGGCAGCTCGTGAGCTTGAAGAGGAAACGGGCTATATTGCTCATAACCTACAATTATTGCATCAATATTACACTTCACCTGGCTTTGCTGATGAAATACTTTATACTTATTTCACCAATGAAGTTACAATTGGACAACAAAATCTCGATGATGATGAAGATGTTATTGTGAAATTAATTACAATTGAAGAGGCAGATGCTTATATTGCTAGCGGAGATATTAGCGATGCGAAAACTTTGTTAGCGGTAACTGCTTGGAAGTTATTGCAGCGGACAGGCTCTCTTACTTAAGTTTGAAAATAGTGTGATTTTGCATAAACTCTATCAATCTAGCATATGTGTAGTAGACATAAGTTAGATTGAAAGGGTGATATGATGTTGAAAAGTAATTTATCGAAGTGGATTTATCTTGGTGTGGTCATGTTTGCCGGTGCCGTATTTGGAAGTATATTTATTCAAGTATTACCTAGTGAGCAACAACTAGGACTGGGCCATCAGATTACGATATATATGAATTGGATGAAGCAAAGTAGCGATGTAAATAGTTCATATTTGTTTTGGGAAGCATTTTTCAAGTACTTCATATGGGTCGCTTTATTATTCGTTTTAGGAATTACGGTTATCGGCGTTCCGCTTATTATTGTATTAAACTTTTTGAAGGGCTTTCTTTTAGGGTGTAGCATTCATATTGTTGTACAAATGTTTGGTACTCAAGGTGTATTATTAAGTCTTGCAACGGTTGTTCCACATAATCTTGTAGCTGTTCCCGCCATATTGATACTTAGTTCAACAGCGATCGGGTTCTCTACTTATATTGTGAAAAAGCGACTAATGACGCATACAGGTAATTTACGAGATGCTTTTGTTTCCTATAGTACAGTTGCAATGTCGATGCTGATCTTGCTTGCGATTGCAGCATTTGTTCAAGTATATGTATCTCCTCAAGTGATGGAATGGTATTTGGTGCAACTGCCGTTGTAGTTTCATAGAGCAACAAACGATGAAAAAGTTTGACTTCTATTGCTCTATACTAATATAATTAAAACAGATTTAGCAGGGTGAAATAGTAGGAGGAGAGAGATGGAAGCCCAGATTAATAAGATAAAACAGCAATTGCTAGATAAGGGCTATAAGTTGACTCCACAGCGTGAAGCCACCCTTCGTATTCTGCTGGAAAATGAGGAAGATCATCTTAGCGCAGAGGATGTATTTTTACTTGTAAAGGCGATTGCTCCTGAGATTGGACTTGCTACTGTCTATCGCACATTGGAGCTTTTGACAGAGCTGCATGTCGTAGAAAAGATCAACTTCGGCGATGGTGTTGCCCGTTACGACCTTAGAGGAGATACGAATCATCACCATCATCATCATCTTATTTGCATACAATGTGGTACGATGAGTGAGATTAAGGATGATTGGCTGTTACCGCTTGAAGAACGACTATTGTCTCAATTGGGTTTTGTGACAGTCGATCATAGATTAGATTTTCATGGCGTTTGTCGAAGTTGTCGAGACTTGAACGAAAATAAACAATAACTGGTCCTGCTCATCCATGTAAGTGGTTGCAGGCCTTTTTTCATACTAAAGGTACTAGACTTCATAAATTGGCGTTACCTAACATACTACTTTAACAGGCATGTACATATAATTAGTATAGGCCTGTTAAAGTAACAAAATTTTTGGCTTAAGCTTTCGATGCTACTTTTTATTCGCGGTAGCATAGCAAGTAGTCAATTAAAAGTTTTGGGAGGTATGCTAATGATTATGGTGAAAGATATGGTACATAAATTAATATTCTTCTTATTATTTATTGTGTTGCTTGTCATGGTTGCATCTGCTTATCATTGGGTGCAGCAGGTTATCCAACCGAATACTCATTACCAAAAACCAATCGGTGATGCTGTGAAGGTTTTTGATAGTACACCGCATTACATCGATAAAAGCTCAATGCCAGATCGCTTAGTTTGGTTTTTATGGTATGGTGAATGAATAATAGGAAATGATATATCTCGTAAAAGCTTATGCTTTCGATGTGCTTTTCATTTGCGAGAATTATAACCGAGATGTTAATGAAAAGTTGAAGGAGTGGGAGGATGTACGAGCAATTACATCAATATTTGAAGGTTTTACAACAAGAACGTAAGCTTACGACAAACTCCTATCAGTCATATGAAAGAGACCTGTTGAAATTTACTGGTTATCTTGAGGGTGAAGGTGTTAAGGTGTGGACAAGCGTCCATAAGCATCATACTTTGAAGTATATGCTGGGATTAAAGGAAGCAGATCTAAAGTCTTCAACGATAGCTAGACATGTGGTGTCCATCCGTGCTCTTTTTCACTATCTCATTACTAATGATTACATATCACACGATCCATCCATATATATTGAAGCTCCGAAACTTGAAAAAAAAGCACCACAAATTATCTCTCAAGAAGACACGAATCGTTTGCTGCAAGTTCCTGACGTTGCTACAGCAGTCGGTATTCGCGATAAAGCAATGTTGGAGCTACTATATGCTACAGGGATTCGAGTAACAGAATTAGTTTCGTTAAATATAGAGCATATTCATCTATCGCTTGGTTTTATTCAAGTGATAAGTCCGAGTCAGAAGGAACGTTTTGTACCATTTGGACAATATGCCAAAGAGGCTGTAGAAGCTTACTTGGAACAAGGTAGAGCTCAGCTCGCAACTAAGAGCAGCTCAGAGGAAGTATTATTTCTAAATCATTTAGGTGGTCGCATGACGAGGCAGGGCTTCTGGAAAATCATGAAGAAATATGCACGTGAAGCGGGAGTATCAGATGAGATTACCCCGCATACACTTCGACACTCCGTTGCTGCTCATTTACTAGAGAATGGTGCTGATGTAAGAGCGGTACAAGAGCTGCTGGGACATGTTGATATTACTTCTACAATGAAATATACTGCGATTGCTAAGTCGAAAATTAAGGAAGTCTACAGCAACTCCCATCCGAGGGCATAAGGCGGAGAAGTACCTCAATTCGAAGCGATAAAAAGTTAAGTTAATGCTTCCGATGTTACTTTTCATTTACAAGTAGTGGATACAGGATGACTATGAAAAGTTGTAGGAGGGTTCATATTGAAGTTTGATCGGATTGCTGTCATTGTCATGGATAGTGTTGGTATTGGTGAATTGCCAGATGCTGATCAATTTGGTGATGTAGGAAGTCACACGCTCGGGTCTATTGCCCGAGAATATGCAACACTCGATTTACCTCACCTTCGAGCGTTGGGGCTGGATCGCATTGCGCCTATTCATAATTGGACGCCAGACTTAACTAAGCAACCTCAGGCGTATTATGGGAAAATGGCAGAGGCTTCAGTTGGCAAAGATACAATGACTGGTCATTGGGAGCTTATGGGATTGCAGATTGAAACCCCATTTCAAACGTTCCCTAACGGTTTTCCAGCTGAATTAATTGAACAATTCGAGTCTCGTACCGGCAGAAAAGTGATGGGCAATAAACCTGCAAGTGGTACAGAAATATTAGACGAGCTCGGTGAAGAACAAATGACGAGCGGTGCATGGATTGTCTACACAAGCGCGGATAGCGTATTCCAATTAGCTGCTCATGAGGATACTATTCCTCTTGAAGAATTATACAGAGCATGTGAAATCGCTCGAGAACTAACGATGGAGGATCGATTCTCGGTAGGTCGCGTAATCGCTAGACCATATGTCGGTACTCCAGGTAACTTTAAGCGTACACCGAACAGACATGACTACGCTTTGAAGCCACCACAAAGAACAGTGCTTAACGAATTGCAGGATGCCGGACTTGAGACGATCTCAGTCGGGAAGATTTATGATATATTTGATAGTGAAGGAATTAATCAATCACATCCTTCGAAAAGTAATGAACATGGTATCCAGCAGACGATTGAGCTATTGAAAACATCATTCAAGGGGTTTGTTTTTACAAATCTCGTTGATTTTGATTCTCTATATGGCCATCGTCGAGATCCCATTGGATATGGCAAGGCATTAGAACAATTTGATGCCGCGTTACCTGAAATGATGGAGCAAATAGGTGAACATGATCTATTAATTATAACAGCTGATCATGGTAATGATCCTACTCACCCGGGAACGGATCATACACGTGAATATGTTCCAATCTTGCTGTATAGTCCTTCGTTCAAAGAGCCGCAACAGCTTGATACAAGGTCAACATTTGCAGATTTGGGCGCTACAATCGCTGAAAATTTCGAGGTGGCTGCGACGCCGACGGGAAGCAGTTTCTTATCCTTATTAAAATAAAGTAGTTCAAAACATCACTTATGCTTCCGAAGTAACTTTTTATCACTCAAGAAGATACTTCGTGGAAGCTACAAAAAGTTTGTAGGGGGAATTGAAATGAGTATAATAACGGCAAGTCAGCAAATTAATGAGGCAGCACAATTTATTGCTCAGAAAATCAATGTGAAGCCAGAAATCGGGCTTATACTAGGATCAGGATTAGGTGTGTTAGGTGATCATATTGAAGGCGCAACGGTCATCGCCTATGAAGATATTCCTCATTTTCCTGTGTCAACGGTAGAAGGACATGCAGGTGAATTAATGATCGGTACAATTGCTGGTAAAACAGTTGTACTTATGCGTGGACGCTTCCATATGTATGAAGGATATGCTCCAGAAGTAACTGCGTTTCCAGTTAGAGTGATGAAAGCACTAGGTGTCAAATCGCTAATTGTAACGAATGCAGCAGGTGGTATTAATCTTGAATTCGCATCAGGCAATCTGATGTTAATTTCCGATCATCTGAACTTAACAGGTAAAAATCCATTGATTGGGTCTAACGATGCCGATCTAGGTGCGCGATTCCCAGATATGTCAGAAGCGTACAGTAAACGACTAAGAGCGATTGCCAAAACGGTTGCGGCAGAAAAAGAGATTGGTCTTGTTGAAGGCGTATATGCCGGATTACTTGGTCCGTCTTATGAAACACCTGCTGAGATTAGAATGTTAAGAATTATTGGTGCTGATGCTGTTGGTATGTCAACAGTTGCTGAAGTGATTGCAGCAAGACATAGCGGCATTGAAGTTGTCGGTATCTCATGCATTAGTAATATGGCAGCAGGAATTTTGGATCAACCATTGTCTCATGTGGAAGTGATGGAAACTACGGATCGAGTTAAATCGCAGTTTTTAGAGCTGGTTACGTCATTAATCGCCAAAATTTAGATTAACTGTCACAAATTTGTCACAACTCAACTGACGTAATGTGACAACATTCTAATATCACTTCGTCGTATAATGTCTCTAGACTTTGAGTAAATCAAGTAATTATGAAGAAGGATGGGTAGACAAAGTGATAGAAAGTCAGCTTAATACGAAAATTGAATTTCTCCGCAAGCAAATGGAATTAACGGCAAGCCAACGAGGTAGCCTGCTGCATCGTGATGTTATTGCTTTAAGTCAAACGCTGGATGAATACATCATGAAAGCACAGTATAGTCATTCGAGTTATCCGTTGCTAACTTGTGCCTTGTAAAGTGTGATCATAGAGCTTTCTATTGATCAAGAATTATAGAAGAAACATAATCGACATCGAAAGATTTGCAGTCGTGAATATAGCTTTGTCAAAGTGTTATGTTTCTTATCTTAAAATCTTAGATGCTCATATACATATTCAGTATATTGTGCATCTTTTTTTAGCTAATTGATGGAGGGACTCATGAGAGCAGTAGATTTTATTCAAAAGAAGCGTGATGGAAAAGAGTTATCTACTCAAGAAATTAATGAATGGATCCAGCAATATTGCGAAGGTAACATTCCAGACTATCAGATGTCTGCATGGACGATGGCTGTTTATTTTAATGGAATGACTGCGCGCGAAGTCGCAGATTTAACTTTAGCGATGGCTAACTCTGGTGATCAAGTTGATTTGTCAGCTATTAACGGTGTGAAGGTAGACAAGCATTCTACTGGCGGAGTCGGTGATAAGACAAGTTTGATTTTGGCTCCTCTTGTTGCTGCTTCAGGTGTCCCTGTTGCGAAAATGTCGGGTAGAGGTCTTGGTCATACGGGAGGTACGGTTGATAAGTTAGAGTCAATTACTGGTTTCCATACGGAGCGCACTCAGCAGCAATTTGTTGATCAAGTAAATAAGATTGGTGTATCTATTATTGGTCAAAGTGGTGATTTGGCACCAGCAGACAAACAGTTGTATGCTTTGCGCGATGTCACTGCAACGGTAGAATCGATTCCACTTATTTCGAGTTCTATTATGAGTAAGAAAATTGCTGCGGGTGCAGATGCGATCGTGCTTGATGTGAAAACAGGCAACGGTGCATTTATGAAAACGTTAGAAGAGTCCATTCAATTGGCAAAGATGATGGTTAGCATTGGAACGGAAGTTGGTCGTGATACGGCAGCAGTAATAAGCGATATGGATCAGCCACTAGGCTTTGCCATTGGTAATGCACTCGAAGTTGAAGAAGCGATTGTTACACTTCAAGGAAATGGACCAGCCGATCTAACGGAGCTATGTATAACACTTGCAGCCCATATGGTGGTGCTTGGTCAACGAGCTAATAGTTATGACGAGGCAAGAGTTATTGTTGAGAATAGCTTGCGAAGTGGCAAGGCATTACAGAAATTGCAAGAGCTTATAGAAGCGCAAGGCGGGGATGGTTCAATTGTTCATGATGTGAGTAAACTTCCCCAAGCATCTATGCAATATGATGTGTTGAGCCAGCGGTCAGGTTATGTGAGTGCGATTGGAGCTGAGCAGCTCGGTATTGCAGCGATGAAGCTTGGTGCAGGACGAGCGACTAAGGATGAGTCGATTGATCACGCTGTCGGCATTGTGCTTCGTAAGAAGGTAGGAGACGCCCTGCAGCAAGGCGAAGTGTTGGCTACACTTTATGTGAATAAGGAAGTTAACGAGCAGAGTGAGCCGGTCATCATGGTTCATAGCGCTTATGGAATCAAAGAGCAGCAGCCACAATTACGTCCTCTATTGATGGCGATTGTAACGAAAGATGGCGTAACCACTTTGTAATGTATAATATGACGACACGAAGCCTCTATTGAAAGTTTAGCGTTACGCTAAACTTTCAATAGAGGCTTTTTTGTATAATGGAATAAATTTCAGTCTATTCGTCAACAATGACTAAGTAAGTGAGACTGCGAGTGAACACATCATTCATCACGTCTAGTAGATCAACTAGTTTGGTTTATGCTTCCGAAGTAACTTTTCGTTACAAGGAAGCTTCTCAAGAAAATACGAAAAGTTTGTAGGAGGGACTTAAGTTGAAAAAAATAGTATTGATGTTTGTATTAACTTGTCTCATATCGACGAGTTATTCCGGGGCAACGATTGGCGCACTTACGCTATCAACTGAAGAGGTAGACACCATTGTAGCGAACTCTAACGTAGGGCCTTCGCTAGCACTTAACGCCGCCTCGGCGGTATTAATAGATGCTGATAGCGGCACCGTTATTTTCGAAAAAAATAGTAGTGCGAAGTTAGCTCCTGCCAGTATTACGAAAGTTATGACGATGTTGCTCGTTATGGAAGCAGTTGGAGAAGGTAAACTAAAGCTGACTGATATGGTTCGGACAAGTGCGAACGCTGCCTCGATGGGAGGATCACAAATTTTCCTTGAAGAAGGAGAAGAAATGTCAGTAGAGGAAATGCTGAAAGGTGTTGCGATGGCATCTGGCAATGATGCTTCTGTTGCATTAGCAGAAAAGCTGAGCGGAACAGAAGAAGAGTTCGTCAAGCTAATGAATGAACGTGCGAAGCAACTAGGAATGAATAATACGCATTTCATGAATTCTAATGGATTACCAGTCGAAAATCATTATTCTTCTGCTTATGATATCGCGATCGTATCACGCGAGCTAATGAAATATGATCTCATCAGACAGTTTACTGGAAAGTATCAAGACTATCTTCGTAAAGACTCGGAAAAACCGTTCTGGCTTGTCAATACGAACAAATTAGTGCGCTTCTATCCAGGTGCAGATGGCGTTAAAACAGGCTACACAAGTGAAGCGAAGTTTTGTTTGTCGGCTTCTGCATCGCGTGATGGAATGCGGGTTATCGCAGTCGTTATGGGTGCACCAAATACGAAAGTCAGAAATGCCGATGTCACTCAAATGATGGATTACGCATTTGCACAATATAGTAATCATGTCGTGATAGAGCAGGGAGCAACGATAGGTTCTCTCGAAATTGAAAAAGGCATGGAGAGCAGAGTTGATCTAATGGCAGAGCAACAATTCTCTATTCTTATTAAACGCGGTAGTGATACAACGAAAATTTACTATGAAGTGGATATGGACAAATCAATTAAAGCACCAATTGTTGCAGGTCAGCCAATTGGCAAGTTGACGATCTATCAAGGCGAGCAGGCGATGAAAGAATTTGAACTAATCGCACCGCAAACGGTTGAAAAAGTGAATTGGTTCAGATTATTAAAACGTTCAACTCAAAGCTTATTTAAGTAATTTTTTTGAATTACATATTTCAATGAAAGTCCGCTTGTCGGTAATTGACTGTTTTCTTCTACTTTTGTCGTGGTGCAGGAATTAACAACGCAAATGTGGAATGATTCTCTATTCGCCAAAAAGCAGCTAGTTTTATTTGAAACAAATATAACGATGAGGAGCTGAGCGATGGATGTCATTGCGCACAGAAGTGGTACACAATCGAAATGTTGTTATTGTACGCCTAACGGGAGAACTAGACCATCACACTGCGGAGGATGTTCGACTAAGACTGGATGAAGTACTGTTGAAGGAAAATTCACATCATATGGTGATGAATTTGGAAACTTTAACTTTCATGGACAGTTCAGGTATTGGTGTGCTGCTCGGTCGTTACAAGCAGTTGAAGAATAAGGGCGGGAAGTTAATTCTTTGTCATATTGATTCTCCAGTATACAAGCTTTTAGAGCTATCTGGTTTATTCAAAATTATTGATGTATATGACGATGAGGTTCACGCACTTTCTAGCTTGGAGGTGGTTTCATGAACACGGGAAACAAAATGAGACTAGTATTTAATGCTAGGTCTGAGAATGAATCGCTTTCGCGTATTGCGATTGCGTCATTTGCCAGTCAACTTGATCCGACACTAGAAGAAATAAATGATTTGAAAACCGTTGTATCTGAAGCTGTAACCAATTGCATTATTCATGGTTATGATAATGATCCAACCAAAGAAGTAGAGATTAATGCAAGTATTGAAGATGATCGTATTGTCATTGAAATTAGTGATAATGGTAAAGGGATTGAAGATATGGAGCTTGCACGTCAGCCATTATTCACAACTTTACCTGATGGGGAACGGGCTGGAATGGGTTTTACGATTATGGAAAATTTTGTGGATCATTTTGAAGCTTCAAGCACTGTCGGCGGTGGAACTCGTATTATGATGGCAAAGCGCATTGAATCAAAAAAAGCGCTCTATTACTAGAGCATAGGGGTTGAACCTCATGAAAGTTGATTTTAAGCAAACGGGCCAACCGTATTTGGAAGATTCTGAGGTGAAGCGATTAATCGCCCTAAGCCAATCAGGTGATAGGGATGCGCGAGATCGTCTTGTTAACTCAAATATTAGGCTTGTCTGGTCAGTCGTGCAGCGCTTTATGAATCGAGGATATGAGCCAGAGGATCTTTTTCAAATCGGATGCATTGGATTGCTCAAGTCAGTAGATAAATTCGATTTATCTTATGATGTAAAGTTCTCTACATATGCAGTTCCCATGATTATTGGTGAGATTCAACGTTTCTTACGTGATGATGGGACACTCAAGGTTAGCCGATCCTTGAAAGAAACTGCCAATAAGGTCCGTAAAATGAAAGATGAACTTTCCAAAACGATGGGAAGATTACCGACTATTTCTGAAGTTGCAGAGCGATTAGGGATTACACCTGAGGACGTTATCTTTGCTCAGGAGGCTAATAAGCCACCAACATCCATTCACGAAACAGTTTTTGAAAATGACGGTGATCCGATTACGTTAATGGATCAAATTGCGGATGACTCGCAAGATAAGTGGTTCGATAAATTAGCGTTAACAGAAGCGATTGGTGGGCTAAGCGAGCGTGAACGAATGATAGTATATTTACGTTATTATCGCGATAAAACTCAATCAGAAGTTGCCAATCGATTAGGTATTTCGCAAGTGCAAGTGTCACGGCTTGAGAAAAAAATATTGCAGCTTATTAAAGATCAGATTGCTTTATAAGAAATGTCAGCTATATTGATCAATATAGAGGGTTCGGAATGATTTTATTCCGAGCCCTTTATCTATGTACGACACGTATGGCGCAAAACGCATTAGTTGATTCGAACCCATTATTGATGTGTAGGAGATTAATCCCGAAAATCGTCATTAGTGCTAAAGAAGGTTGCTTAATCGCGGTACTCTCTATTACTATAGAAAGAACGATTATTTTTGGAGGGTCTCCCGATGACGAAAGAAATGACAGCAAACTTATCCCTTAATGAAGCGACACTCCAATTTGTTAATCTGTATGCTGAAAACGTATTGGAAATTATTGAGATTGAACCACATACATTACAGGAGCTTTTCCGAATGTCGCTTTTTTATAATAAACGATACGACGAGAACAATTCGTTAGCGGTTGGTAAATCAATCAGTTATGCATTGAGTCGTTCTGATTATTGGCAAAGAATCAAGATTGGTCTCTATCGAAACATACTGGTAGCAACGGATGAAATTTTTGTTGAATTGGAAGATGACATAGCACCAATCGAAGATATTATTATCCCTATTAGCCTACCTAGTACTGATTTTCGAAATGAGTTAATCGATTACCTTGCTGAGCGCTTATTCGATAAATTGAAGCTTAATCTCCATTCGGGGAATAACGATTATGAAAAGCAAAATATGAGTACGCAAGAAATCAGCTCTGATCTCTATTTTTTAATGGAGAGCTACTATAAGGAGCAAAAGCTTCCACATATGCCTTACAAGATGGGTGATTATGTTAGTGAAGAGGCGAAGCAGCTTATTGAGCTGAAAGGGAGAAAGAAGAATCTTGCCTTTGAACATATGGTGCCGACAAACCTTTATATTAATGAATTTATTAAGCTAACTGTTAATAACGAATTAACACAAGCATTCATTCATAGTAGTCTTCAGCGAAATTATTATACTTGTATCGTTACGCAGCAAGAAAGAGAGAAATTAATCCCATTCGTAATGGGTGAGGGCTGGGATGGTCAAGATCCGTTCTATCGATATGATGAAGCAGGTATTCGCTATTTTGAACAGGAGCGATGAGGAGCAATCGGAGATCGCTGTGAGAACCAATCGCTGTTCCGATCGCCGCTGGTGCACAGGGGAGATTAGTTCTCTCCGCTAAGGCGTAGGTGCAGGATGGAGAAGAAGGTTAGTTTTTCAATATACTATTTTAACTAAGATCATCGAACACGCACTCTTCGTTTCAACGGATGAGTGGTGATACGATTGATCTTTTTTTTGTTTTATAGAGTAGGAACAGCACAATTGCAAATACTATGTATCATCTAACTATTATTGCAGTCAAAAGAGGTGTAAATAGTATGGCTGGGGATAATAATACGCTTTATTTGCGCTTAAAACGGAGAATTAGTATTCGCCAGCAAGAGTGTGTAAAACTCTCTGATGCAGCGCATATTCTTGTTAATGACAAAGAAATAGAGGGTCAGCTTGCTGAGCTAATTCTTTATAAGCACAGTCTTAAGGATGGCAATCGAGTTGTTATTGATCTTCTACAAATTATTGAAAAGGTAAAACAACAATGGCCTACTATGGCAATTGATGTCTATGGTGATCCTCAAGTATTAGTGATGATTTCAAGTGATGAGAAAAAACCACGCTACATATTACTTGTCGTATGTTGGTTATTACTATTTTTCGGATCTGGATTAGCACTTATGAATTTTCACTCTGATGTCAACATGAAGGATACGCATATTCGCATCGTAGAGCTAATTACAGGAAAACGTGAAGATCATCCACTGTGGTTTCAAATTCCTTATTCGGTGGGAGTAGGAGCCGGAATGATTATATTTTTCAACCATATTTTCCGCAAAAAATTTAATGAAGAACCTAATCCACTCGAAGTTGAAATGTATATGTATCAAGAGAATGTTAATACATTTGTAATTGCTGAGGAAATTAGAAATCGACAAGATAAAACGAAAAATTCGGTAGGAGAGGAAGGATATGATTGAGTTTTTGCAAATAGGTTTTATAATGTTTATTGCACTCTCTGGTGGGGTTGTTGTCGGGACGAGCTTTGTAGCCTTACTCGTTATTTTCGATCTTATTCCGAGACTTGCGCAGTTAACGAATAGCTATCACTTGTCTATTTGGTTTGAAACGGCATTAATTAGCGGAGCGCTGTATTTTACATTAACAGATTTTTTGAATATCCAATTGCATTTACCGCTGCCGCCTTTAATTGGATTTATAGGGCTGCTTAATGGCATGTTTGTAGGCATGCTAGCAGCAGCGTTAACAGAAGTGATGAACGTCCTGCCGATTATTGCGAAGCGACTAAGTTTGTCACGGGCTATGGTTGCCTTAGTGATGGCGATGGTAATAGGGAAGACTGTAGGCTCATTTTTCGATTGGCTCATTTTCCAGTGGTAATTCAACTATAGTAAAGGAGTGAAGGGCAATGACCTATGAAAATCAGGATGAACAAAAAGAAGATCAATCCGACGGGGAAGGCGAGCACTATCATTCTAGTGAAGTTAGGCGTCAAAAACAGACAGCTCCTGTAGAGCCGATTCCTTCTAATATTGATGATATTCTGATTCGACTTGAAGAAGAAATTGGGTACAAAAAAAGTTTTGATGTATCTGTTAGAGAGATGACAATCGGCAATACTCGAATTGCCATGCTCTGTGTAAGTGGATTAGTTAATTCCACAATTATGCTAGAAATATTGAAAAGATTAACTTTTCTTGAAGCAAAGGATTTGGGATATGATGCGCTACATAGCTTTTTCACTTACTATGTGCCCTCTGCACAAGTACGTAAGGAAGAAGATTGGAATTTGTTGATTGCGAGTGTGCTAGGCGGTGAATGTGCATTATTTATCGACAATCAGCCAATCGCCTTATCTATTGAGGTTCGTAATTTTCCTGCGCGTGGGTTATCTGAGCCTTCATTAGAGAAAGTTGTTCGTGGTAGTAGAGATGGTTTCAATGAAACATTGATGGTTAATATCTCACTCGTAAGACGACGTTTGAAAGATCCGATGCTTCGTTACGAATTATTACGGGTTGGTACAAGAACGAAGACGGATGTTTGTATTGCCTATATTGACGATATCGTTGATAAAAAACTGTTAGCATCCATTAAAGAGAAAATCGAAGCTGTACGTATTGATGGACTGCCGTTAGCGGATAAACAACTAGAAGAGGTGACGATTAATCGAGCTTGGAACCCATTTCCGCTTGTGCGTTATTCGGAACGACCAGACACTGTTGCCTCTCACCTGCTAGAAGGTGCTGTAGCGGTATTTGTTGATACTTCTCCAAGTGTAATGACAATGCCGACGACTTATGCGGATTTGATGCAGCATGCCGAGGAGAACCGTCAAACTCCGTTCGTTGGAACCTATTTACGCTGGGTACGGTTCATTGGCATAATGATGTCGTTGATGTTATTACCATTATGGTTATTATTTGTGTTGCATCCAGAATATCGCCCGGATTTTCTTTCATTTGTTGGTCCCAAAGAGACCGGTGAAATTCCAATTGTTATTCAATTTATAATAGCCGAGATTGGGGTTGACCTACTGCGAATGGCTTCGGTGCATACACCGACTTCGCTCGCAACTGCGATGTCACTCGTTGCTGCTATTCTGATCGGAGACATTGCTGTACAAACAGGATTATTTGTTAATGAGGTCATCCTTTATATGGCGATTGCTGCAGTAGGCATGTTCGCGACGCCGAGTTATGAGTTAGGACTGGCCAATAGGTTAATTCGCTTGCTATTAATTGTTACGGTTTCGTTATTTGGATTAGCGGGGCTAGTTATCCCTGTTACACTAATCATTGTGGCACTTTCTATGGAGCGTTCCGTGAACCGACCATATCTTTGGCCGTTTATTCCATTTGATCTAAAAGCGGTCATCAATATTTTAATTCGAAAGCCAATGTTGTATAATCGTACGAGGCCGAATATTATGAGACCACAGCAATATGATCGTATGCCGAATGAGGATACCAACTGAAAAATACAAACTTCATGTGAAAATATCCATTTCTTAATGCTTACGATATGAGTTATACTGTGGGAAATGATGAATATTGGTCTATCTTGCAGTGATAGAGGAAAGCAGAGGAGAATATATGTATTTACACGGTACAACTAAAGTGAATAATAATGGTCACTTGGAGATTGGTGGAGTTGATGTAGCCAATTTGGCGAGTGAATTTGGTACTCCGCTATATATAGTAGATGAGGCATTAGTGAGACAACGTGCGCGTGAGTATGTAGATGCATTCACTGCTACAGGATTGAAATTCCAAGTTGCTTACGCAAGTAAAGCATTTTCAGTAAAAGCGATGTGTATATTAGCAGAGCAAGAAAACTTATCTCTTGACGTTGTTTCGGATGGGGAATTATATACAGCGCTTGAAGCGGGTTTCCCGGCTTCACGTATTCACTTCCACGGAAATAACAAAACAGAAGAAGAAATCAATATGGCTTTAGCAGCCGATATTGGTTGCTTTGTTGTAGATAACTTTATTGAATTACATGTTCTCAATGATCTTGCAGCACAACAAAATAAAGTAGTGAATGTGTTATTGCGAATTACACCAGGCGTTGAAGCGCATACTCATGACTATATTTCAACAGGTCAAGAGGATTCGAAGTTCGGCTTTGATCTTGGAAATGGTTCGGCAAGAGAAGCAGTTATTCAAGCGAATGATCTAGCTAACTTGAAACTATTGGGTGTTCATTCCCATATCGGATCGCAAATTTTCGAGGTTGAAGGCTTCCGAATGGCAGTTGAAAAGGTGACGAAATTTGCGGTAGCTGTTCGTGATGAGTTAGACATTATATTCACAGTAATTAATGTTGGTGGCGGCTTTGGTATTCGTTATGTGGAAGGTGATTCTCCACTGCCAATTAGCGAATATGTCAATGCCATTGCCAATGCGATTATAACTAATTTCACAGAAGCTAACTATGCTTTACCTGAAATTTGGACGGAACCAGGTCGCAGTATGGTTGGTGATGCTGGAACAACATTGTATACAATCGGTACAAGCAAAAATATTCCTGGTGTACGTAAATATGTTGCAGTTGACGGCGGGATGACAGATAATCCACGTCCAGCTTTATATCAATCACAATATGAAGCGGTATTAGCTAATCGTGCGAATGAAGAAGCTACAGAACTTGTTTCTATCGCGGGTAAATGCTGCGAGAGCGGTGATATGTTGATCTGGGATGTTAATCTTCCAGAATCAAAAAGTGGCGATCTGCTAGCTGTATTCTGTACAGGAGCATACAATTATGCAATGGCAAGCAACTACAATCGTATTCGTCGACCAGCAGTCGTATTTGTGAAAGATGGTCAAGCTGATCTCGTTGTAAAACGTGAATCTTTGGAAAACATTGTGTGTAATGACGTCGTTCCTGCACGTCTGCAAAAATCTTCACTTGCGAAATAGGCTCAAAATTGGTAACGTATTGTTATCTCTATGAAGGAAGGTAGATGTCAAAATGGCAAAACAAGCAAAAATTAAATTAGCTGAAGGTGGAGAAGTTGTTATCGACTTATTTGACCAAGACGCTCCCAATACTGTTGCAAACTTCGAAAAACTTGTAACAGATGGATTTTATAATGGACTTTCATTCCACCGCGTTATCCCTGGTTTCATGGCTCAAGGTGGCTGTCCAGATGGTCGTGGTACTGGTGGTCCAGGCTACAATATTAATTGTGAGATCAACCCTAACAAACATGAGCGCGGAACACTAGCGATGGCACATGCTGGTCGCAACACTGGCGGTAGCCAATTCTACATTTGTTATCAAGCTCAACCGCATTTAGATGGACAACATACTGTATTTGGCAAAGTTTCAAAAGGTATGGAATTCATTGATGCAGTATCTAATGGTTCCAAAATGGAGACAGTTGAAGTTTACGAAGTATAATATTGCAGTAACTCCAATTGAATAGTAGTTAGCTAACCTTCGGGGGTAGGGTGCAATTCCCAACCGGCGGTGATCGCACTATGAGGTGAGTTTCGCTTCATAGTGTGTAAGTCCGCGACCCAATCTAATTATGGCAACATAATGGATTGGCTGATCTAGTGTGAATCTAGAACCGACAGTAAAGTCTGGATGGGAGAAGGGGAAGCTTCGGTATATCTTTGTGATGAATGATACTTTTTTGAGTATATCCATTATGTAAGGTATATTTGTATTCGCTTTTTTATGGGATGCATACAATGAAACCGTCTACGTAGCATTATGTCAATTTTGACGTATAGCTCTAGGCTTTTTCAGCGTCGAAAACTCTACATAATCTACCCCCGATGGCCTTTGCCGTTCGGGGGTTTTTATATTTTTAGCAATCATCCAGAACGAGTTTTCCTATTTATGAAGAAATAGTAGATCTGAAGGTTGAAAGGAGGGATGAAAGGATTATGTTTACTGGACTTATTGAAGAAATTGGAATCATTAAAGGGATTCATAAGCACGGGGAAGTTATGCAAATCAATATAGCGGCCAAAAAGATTATGGATGACGTTGCTATTGGCGACAGTATCGCGGTTAATGGTGTGTGTCTAACCGTAACGAAGTTCCATGCTAGTGATTTTACTGCTGATGTTATGCCCGAAACTTTTCGGAAAAGCTCATTATCCCAACTTTCAATAGGACGTACCGTTAATCTAGAACGCGCAATGATCGCTGGTGGTAGATTTGGCGGTCATATTGTACAAGGGCATGTTGACGGGACAGGAGCTATCGCAGCACGATATATTGACGGAAACGCAGTGGTGTTCGAGATTGAAGTAGAAGATCGAGACTTGCTTAAATATATTCTACCTAAAGGTTCAATAACGATTGACGGTGTTAGTTTGACGATAGTTAGTGTTCACCAACGTATTGTAAAAGTATCCGTCATTCCCCACACTTTAGCCGAGACAGCATTACAGCAGCGAGTTGCTGGCGATATTGTGAACCTCGAAGGTGATATTATTGGCAAATATGTAGAGCATTTATTACGTTTTCAAGATAAAGATGTAGAAAAGCCCAAAAAATCTAATTTATCGAGTGCATTTCTGACCGAACATGGATTTTTGTAGTTATGAATAGTTATAGCTCATGCTTTCGATGTTACTTTTTGCTCACAAAAAGTTTTAGGAGGAATACCGATGAGTGGACATACCGATACGTTTGACAGCATTGAATCTGCATTAGAAGAATTGAAACAAGGTAAGGCAATCATTGTTGTAGATGATGAAGACCGTGAGAATGAAGGCGACTTAATCGCCCTAGCTGAGTATGTAACGCCAGAGGTTGTTAATTTCATGATTACTGAAGCAAGAGGGCTTGTCTGCGTACCGATTACAGAGGAAAGAGCAGTAACGCTTGATTTGCCTCCCATGGTAAAACAAAATACTGATTTTCATGGTACAGCATTTACAGTTTCGGTAGATCATGTATCAACAACAACTGGAATATCTGCACACGAGCGAGCGATGACCATCCTTGCATTAATTGATGATAAAGCAATATCTACAGATTTTCGTCGCCCGGGACATATTTTTCCGCTTATTGCCAAACCAGGTGGCGTTCTGCAACGGGCTGGTCACACAGAAGCAGGGATTGATTTGGCAAAATTAAGTGGTGCGAAGCCAGCGGCACTTATTTGCGAAATTATTAAAGAAGATGGCAGTATGGCTCGAATGGATGATCTCAAAGTATTTAAGGAAAAGCATCAGTTGAAATTAATTACGATTAAGTCGCTTATTGAATATCGCAGTCATACAGAAAAATTAATTACTCGTGAAGCTTCATGTAAGCTACCTACCGACTTTGGTGACTTTACAGCAGTTGCTTATACTAATGTAGTTGACGACAAGGAGCATATTGCCCTTGTGAAAGGGGAGATCGACTCTGCCCAACCAGTATTGCTGCGTGTTCATTCCGAATGTCTGACCGGCGATGTATTCCATTCTCATCGTTGTGACTGTGGGCCTCAACTTGAAGCGGCACTTCGTCGTGTGAATGAAGAAGGTACAGGGATCGTATTGTACATGCGTCAAGAAGGTCGCGGCATAGGACTAATTAATAAGCTGAAGGCTTACGAATTGCAAGAGCAAGGACTGGACACTGTTGAGGCCAATATTAAACTTGGATTCGCTGCTGATTTGCGCGAGTATGGCATTGGTGCTCAAATCTTAAAAGATCTTGGTGTCAAACAGATCCGTTTGCTGACGAACAATCCACGTAAAATTAAAGCGCTAGAGGGCTATGGTCTAGAAGTAGTTGAGCGTGTCCCGATTCAGCTTGAGCATAATAAAGATAATGAAAAATATTTGCATACGAAGAAAGATAAACTGGGTCATATGTTGAAATTTTAACGAAATCTTATAAAAGTAATGCTTTTATAAGAAATAATCATTAGAATAGAGAGGGGAAATTAAGATGGCATTTGTATATGAAGGTAATTTAATTTCTGAAGGATTAAAATATGGAGTTGTTGTTGGACGGTTCAATGAATTTATTTCAAGTAAGCTATTAGCTGGAGCATTAGATGGATTCAAACGACATGGTGCGCAAGATAATGAAGTTGAAGTAGCATGGGTTCCTGGAGCATTTGAAATTCCACTTATTGCCCAAAAGATGGCCGAGAGTGGAAAGTATGATGCCGTCATTACATTAGGTGCAGTTATCCGCGGAGCAACACCTCATTTTGATTATGTATGCAATGAAGCTGCAAAAGGCGTTTCTGCTGTAGCATTAAAGACAGGTGTACCAACGGTATTCGGTGTCTTAACTGTTGATTCGATCGAGCAAGCGATTGAGCGAGCTGGAACGAAGGCGGGTAATAAGGGGTATGAGTCAGCCATCACAGCGATAGAAATGGCCAACCTTTTGAAGGAAATTCAAAAGTGATCGCATGTGATCACTTCGTTGCATAAGCATCATCATAGCTTTGCTATGATGATTTTGAAAGATAAATTGAACTAACTTAAAATGAAAGTTTAAAAAGCGGGCTTTCAGAACCGAGCAGGTGAAACGCTACTTGAGAAAGGCGGAAGCGCAAATGTACATTATTGGTACATGCGAACCGTACTTTCCAAGTTCGTTTCAGATGCGACGTCGATTAAATTTCGAAGCATACGCATCGTTATCAAAGTCCGTTTTTTAAACATCCTTACAAGACAGGAGGTTATGATGTGTCCGTACAATACAAGCTAGATTCCTTCGAAGGTCCGCTCGATCTATTGCTGCATTTGATTGATCGCTCGGAAATTGATATTCAAGATATTTCCATTAGTGAGATTACGAATCAGTATATGGAATATTTGAATGCAATGAAAGAATTGGAGCTAGACATCACAAGTGAATTTTTGGTAATGGCTGCTACGCTATTAGCAATTAAGAGCCAGCAGTTATTACCGAAGCCTCCTGTATTCGAGAATGAATATGAAGAGTGGTATGATGATGGACCTGACTTGCGGGATGAATTGATTCAGAAATTGATTGAATACCGTAAATTCAAACAGATTGCACAGGATTTGAAGGATAAGGAATTTCAAAGAAGTCTTGTTTTTTCGCGTGAGCCTGAAGATATGACCGCATTTATGAAAGAGTCTTATGTTAATCCTTTAGAAGGTATCCAATTATCTGATCTTGTCTTAGCATTGCAGAAGGCTATGAAACGTGCGAATCGCCGAGAGGTTATTGCAACGATACAGCGAGACGAAATATCGGTTAAGGATCGTATCCGAGATATTGTTGAGGTGTTGAAGCAATTCGAGACGGTGCGATTTTCTAAGCTTATTCGCGAAAATATGTCCAAGCATGAAATCATTGTTACTTTTCTATCTGTTCTCGAATTGATGAAGATGAAGCATATCCGGTGCTATCAGCACGGACTCTTCGATGATATTGTTATACAGTGGAGAGGAGAAGGTTTGACCGATGGAATTTCAGCAATTGAAGTCGATTATTGAAGGTTTGCTATTCATGGCAGGAGATGAAGGGCTTAACAAACGTCAGCTTGCCGATATTATGCGCATTGATCTAGAGTATGTAGAAGAGCTCGTTTTTGATTTGCAGCGTGATTTGGAACGTGATGGACGAGGCGTACAGATTGGGATTTTTGCTGGGTCGTACCGATTAACAACACATCCAGAACACGCGGAATATTTTGAACGAATGGCATATACGCCAACGAGAGCACAGCTTTCGCAAGCAGCACTAGAAACATTATCCATTGTGGCATATAAACAACCGATTACACGAGTAGAGATTGAAGAAATTCGTGGTGTAAAATGTGAGCGTGCGATACATACATTAGTCGCTAAAGATCTGATCGAGGAAGTTGGGCGAGCTGAAGCGATTGGCAGGCCGATTTTATATGGAACAACGAAGGTGTTTCTTGATAGTTTTGGTCTTGCTTCGATCAAAGAGCTTCCAGAGGCGAAGGAAGTATCTCTAGATGCTGAAGATATGGACGAGCAAACACAGCTATTATTCGAAAGATATGAAGGTCGTCAGATGACGTTAGATGAAGTGAAGGAATGATAACAATAAGACTGGTCATACTATGGTCAATATACTTAAGTAGAGGAGGTAGATGATGCTACCTTGGATTCTGAGTAATTGGGCGTGGTGGATCAGTCTTTTTATTGTTGTAATAGTTATCGCTGCTGGTTTCTCAACACTTACTTTTGATTGCTACGCACGGAGTCGTAAGGACGAAGATTATATTTTAATCAAAATTGTCGGCTTGTACGGTCTCTTTAAGTTCAAAATTGTAATGCCTCAATTTGAGCTAGGTAAAAAAACATTTCAGACTAGCGACGGAAAAAATGATACTAATGTTAATAATGGTAATGAGCAAAATTATCCATCGGAATGGGATGTAGATGTAGCGCTTGCGCAATATAAACAATGGCATGCAGCATTAGAATTAGTTCGTAATGTTAAAGGGAGATTCAAGAAAGTTTTAAGAAGAGGTATATTAACGGAATGGAAATGGTACAGCTATGTAGGGACAGGCGATGCGATGACAACAGCGATGACATGTGGTTTGTTATGGTCTGTAAAAGGAATGATTTTCGGAACATTGTCTGGAATGGTTAGAGTTAAAGAGTCACCCATCGTTAAGATTGAGCCTATTTATCAGACAAGCTTTTTTGCGACGGAATGGTCTTGCTTAGTTCAAATGAGACTTTGGCATGCGTTATATTCAGGTGCATATATAATGTATCGCGTATCAGTATGGAAGAAAAGATTTCTAGTACGCAGTAATATACCAGCGGGCACAAGCTAATACTTCTTGCTAAAGGTGCAACCTCAAAAATCAAACTTTTTGAATTTTCTTAAAATGAAGGTTCAAAAGCGGGATTTCAGAACCGAGCAGGTGAAACGCTACTTGAGAAAGGCGGAAGCGCAAGTGTACATGATTACGTACACGCGAACCGTACTTTCCAAGTTCGTTTCAGATGCGACGCCGAATATGCTACGTTAGCAGACCCATCGTTATCAAATTCCGTTTTTTGAACTTCCTCTTAAGGTAATAATTGATGCTTATATTATGGGGTGATGTTGAGCAACCTATTGTGTAGGCTTCATATTATCAATTAGGAGTGAGTGCAGATGTCAGAACACCCTATTCAAGGACTAATGTCCACCAGCTTAGAAAACATTAAGGAAATGCTAGGAATTAATACGATTGTCGGTGATCCGATTCATACACCAAGTGGCGATACGATTTTACCGATCTCACGCGTTGGTGTAGGGTTTGTTGCTGGAGGTAGTGAAATTCGGATGGAGCATGATGAACCACATCAAAATCAACATGATGGACTAAACATGATATCGAATTCGTTGCCGTTCGGTGGTGGTAGTGGTGGCGGTGTATCGATTACACCAATCGCATTTCTAGTTGTAGGTGCACAAGGTATTAAAGTCGTTCCGCTAGATAATCAAACTCATTTATTAGATAAAGTTATTGATTCGGCCCCTGTCTGGATGGATAAAATTCAATCGATGATTACTTCGAATACAAATTCAACTACTTCACCAACGGAACAAGGATCTAACGATACGACAGGTAATTATCAGTAATAAGTCGCTGAAAGACTCAATAATTGAATTACTTGTTACGTTTATGCCAACTAACGATGGATAACCTTCATTGTTAGTTGGTTTTTTGTGCTAATCAGCAATGACTTTGAATATGCTAATGGAAAGAGCTGGGGGCTCGTCTACAATTCCAACTTTCTGCATATACTACATCAATAGGTTGTTCAAAAAGCCCACTTTTTGAACTTGCACTTTATGGTAAGTCTAGCGACAGCAGGAGGAGAATTATGAAGACTACACATTGGATGAAGGGCTTAATTGGAACAATTATCGGATGCTTGTTCTTTGGCATTGTTAGCACCGAAATAGTACGAGCTACGCCGGATATATCAACTCATGCACAAGCAACGACGTTAATTGATGTGCAATCTGGGCGGATTTTGTATAGTGAAGATGGTGACACACCTATGCGGATCGCCAGTTTAACAAAAATTATGACAGCAATTGTTGCTATAGAATATGGTGATTTAAGCTCAAAAGCTAAAGTAACCAAACGAGCAGCGGGAAGAGAAGGTTCCTCTATCTATCTAAAGCTTGGCGAGGAAATGACGTTGTCGAATATGCTTTATGGTCTTATGCTGCGAAGTGGAAATGATGCTGCTACAGCCATTGCTGAACATGTTGGAGGGTCAGAAGCAGGATTCGTATATCTAATGAATGAGAAGGCTCGTGAACTAGGGTTGGTTAATACTCAATTTCGTAATCCGCATGGGTTAGATGAAGAGGGACATATATCCTCTGCCAATGATCTAGCCATACTAACGGCTTACGCACTGAAAAATAAAGTTTTTGCTGAAATCGTCAAGACAGAGGAGAAACAAGCTCCAAATCCATATGAGAAATGGAATTATTCATGGCGCAACAAAAATAAGATGCTTTATATGTATGAAGGGGCAGACGGAGTGAAGACAGGCTATACGAAAAAGGCGTTTCGTTGCCTTGTTAGCTCAGCAACGAGAAACGGCCAGCAATTAGTTGCAGTTACGTTGAATGATGGAGACGATTGGCAAGACCATAGTAAATTACTAGATTGGGGCTTCAAACATTATCCGTTATCCATTATAGCGAAAAAAGCTGATACGATTACAGGCAGTACATTTGTATATGGACAACAATACGTTTACCCTTTGGATGAAAATGAGCTTGGGAAAATTACAGCAGATATTGAGCTTTTAGATCCTAAATCAGTTTATTTTTCTTTAGGAGAAAGAGGGAAAATGAATTTCTATCTAGAGGGCGAGGTTATCGGGAATGTTCCGATTTATGAATCAAATAGTCCAAGACTTTCATTAGGGCAACAAGCTGCATCCGAAGAGACATTTGCGAAATTCAAGAAAAATAGTAAGGATCATATCAGCTGGCTGGAGAGGATGTCAACTTGGCTAGAAGAGTAATGTAAAGAAATATCGATAATCGTTTCATGTTGGGGGAGGCATGGGAATGGTCAATTGGATATGGTTATTTCTAATTGTAGTCAGTGTTGTTTTTGGCGTAATTAACGGAAATTTGGATGTGATTACGCAAGCGGCATTTGACGGAGCAAAATCTGGTGTTACGGTTAGTTTTGGTTTAATTAGTATTATGGTGTTTTGGCTTGGTATGATGAAAATAGCGGAGGAAGCGGGATTACTAAATAAGTTATCTCGCTTACTTCACCCTATTGTTCGGTGGTTATTTCCTGATATTCCAAAGGGTCATCCTGCACTGGGCTATATTATGAGTAATTTAAGTGCTAATATGTTTGGACTTGGTAATGCGGCAACACCGATGGGAATTAAAGCTATGCAAGAATTACAAACGCTTAATCCGGACAAGCATACAGCAACACCTGCGATGTGTACGCTGCTTGCGCTTAATACGTCAAGTATTACGCTAGTTCCGACAACGTTGATTGCGATCAGAATGAATTATAACTCCGCTAATCCAGCGGAAATTATTGGAACAACATTAGCTGCGACTTTCGTTGCAACACTAACAGCTATATTTGTAGATCGATGGTATCGTAGTCGAGATAAAGGACCACCTAGTACATACACCACGATGACTGCCTCGGTAAAAAGCAATTCAACAACGATAGAGCGTGCCTCGAGTGGAGGTGAGCCATTTGTATAATATATTCACACAACTATCATCCTACTTGATTCCAGCTATTATTGTATTTATTCCTCTATATGCGTTACTTAGAAAAAAACAGCCAGTATATGAAGTATTTGTAGATGGTGCCAAAGATGGATTTGAAACGGCAATTGCTATTATTCCGCATCTCGTTGGTATGATGGTCGCGATTAGTATGTTCAGGGCATCTGGCGCCATGGATATGATGCTTCTAGCGTTTAGACCGATCTTTGATTCGTTTGGCGTACCAAGTGAAGTATTGCCTCTTGGTATATTGCGACCAATTACGGGGGCGGGCTCATTAGCATTTACAGCTGATCTAATTGCGACCTATGGACCAGACTCTTTAATCGGCAGAATTGCCTCAACAATACAGGGAAGTACAGATACTACGCTATATGTTTTAACGGTATATTTCGGTGCGGTAGCAGTGCGTAACTCCAAGTACGCCTTGAAGGTAGGCTTGATCTCAGATTTGGTTGGTTTTGTAGCTGCGATCGTAATTTGCATGCTTGTTTTCGAGTAGGAATACTTGTGCTTTGGCGTCGTAATCGTTATGATGGTAGATGAGGTGAACATAGTGGAACGATTACAAAAAATATTGGCTCAGGCTGGTGTTGCTTCTCGTCGTAAATGTGAGGAGTTAATATTGTCTGGAGCTGTTGAAGTAAATGGCGAGCAAGTGACTACAATGGGTGTAAAAGTAAATCCAAATGATGATGTCATCACGGTGAACGGTCGTCCAATTCGTAGTGAGAAAAAAATATATGTTATGTTAAACAAACCAAAAGGTGTAATTACGAGCGCAAGTGATCCACAAGGTCGTAAAGTTGTATCGGATTTCTTACCAGGAATTAAGGAACGCGTCTATCCTGTAGGTCGTCTAGATTATGACACAGAAGGATTGCTACTGCTAACGAATGATGGAGATTTTGCGAATATGTTAACACATCCCAAGCATCATGTGCCCAAAACATATTATGCAACGGTAAAAGGTGTACCACACGGTAGTTTGTTAGAAAAACTACAGCGTGGGGTAGAGCTTGAAGATGGTATGACTGCTCCAGCGGCTGTCGAATATCAAGATGTGAAGATGGAAAGTAATGAAGCTACCATATCTATTACGATTCATGAAGGACGTAATCGTCAAGTTCGACGTATGTTTGAAGCAATCGGCCATAAAGTTGTTCGTTTGAAACGTGTTCGTTTTGGTGAAGTTACACTTGAGGGATTACCTCGTGGCAAGTTTCGTCATCTAACGGAATCCGAAATAAAACAGCTTATAAAAGAAGCGAGTAAGACACAAAAAGTTCATAATTAAGGAATGACGACGGCATATTATGCCGTCGAATTTTCGTTATAATGAGAATATCATTTAGTTGATATAAATAGTGGTGGTGTATACATAATGGGTAAGTATAGGAAAAAGGTGCAAGTCGTCGTTTTACTTGCAGTACTTATTATTGGCGGTTATGCAATTTTCCAGTCGTTCCAAAGCAATGATCGTACTAATTTGGTCAAAGTTGGTCAAATGGCACCGGATTTTAGACTAGCTAACTTGAATAATGAACCTGTTACACTTTCAGATTATATCGGAACTCCAGTTGTCATTAATTTTTGGGGTACTTTTTGCGAGCCTTGTATTCGTGAAATTCCGTCGTTTCAAAAGCAATATGAGAAGTGGAATGAACAAGGGCTCGAAATTATCGGAATTAATCTAAGTGAAGATTCATTAACCGTTGCCAACTATGCTCGTAAGTTCAATATGACCTACACGGTTGTAAGAGATGTTGATCGTAAAACAGAGAAAAAATATGGGCTTCGTTCTTATCCAACAACATTTTTCATGAAAGCTGACGGCACGCTGCAAGCTGCAGTCGTTGGTGAGATGACAGAGCAGCAAATGGATGAGCATATCGAGCAAATAATGCAGTGATGCTTCCGAAGCAACTTTTCGTTTCCAAGAAGTAGCTCTAGAAGTTACAAAAAGTTTTAGTGTATGCTTTCGAAGCAACTTTTCGTTTCTAAGAAGTAGCTCAAGAAGTTACAAAAAGTTTTAGGAGGTTGAAGTGTGCTTTTACCAGAGAATACAAAATGTGAGTGCGGGCATCAGAATGCAGTAGGTACTGTATTATGTGAAACATGCGGTAAACCTATTGTTCAAGAGATTATTGAGTCTAGTGAGCCTCTTGAGATGCGTTATGATGGTGTAGCACGTCGTTCACAAAAAGCAAATCCTGATCTGCTAGATAAGATTTGGAATTTCTTTTCCTCTGTGAAGATCGCTATTTATCTAATCATTGCTACATTTGTTGGAGCGATGTTCGGTACTATTTTCCCGCAAGCAAACACCTTTATTAATAACTTTGATCCAAGTATTTATTATGAAGAAACGTACGGAACGCCGGGTAAAATATATTATTTGCTAGGACTTCATAATACTTATAATAGCTGGTGGTTCATTACTTTGCTTGTTATGATCGGAACTTCACTTGTTATATGTAGTATTGATCGAGTACTTCCGTTATATCGCGCATTGAATAAGCAACAAATACGTAAGCATCATTCCTTTCTCACGCGTCAGAAAGTTACTTATACAACAACGATTGAAGGTAATGCGCAGCAGTGGGTGCAAAATTATGGACAAGCTCTTCGAAAAAAGGGATACAAAGTCCATATTGATGATACAGCATTACTAGCCGAGAAAAATCGTTTCAGTCGTTGGGGTCCGTATATTAATCATATTGGCCTTATACTCGTCCTATTAGCACTGCTAGCTAGAGGAATCCCTGGCTGGAATTTGGATGGTTATGTTAAAGTTGTAGATGGTGATACTGTGCCGATTAGTGGTACGAACTACTATGTGAAAAGCGAAGGCTTTAAGATGGAGCTGTATGACAATGCAGAACTGCCTGAAAGTCTGCAAAATACCGGTCGTGTGAAAAATTTTGAGACGAACGCTGTTTTGTATGCGTGTGAAAGCAATTGTAATGATGATTTTGAGCAGCCTCAGCTAACGGAAGTGCTTCGCCATACTATTCTTATTAATGATCCGTTACGCTATGAGGATTTGAAGCTGCATCAATTTGATTATGATCTTACGCCTCGTATCAATGCGGTGTCACCTATGATTATTAACAAAGAAACGGGTGAATCGTTTGGTCCGTTTGATCTGTCCATGGTAGATCCTGAGCTGAGTTATGAGGTTGGCCCATATCGAATGAAATTAATAGATAAGTATATGGACTTCTCCATTAATAGCGATGGAGAGCCAATTACGTTATCTCGTGAACCGAATGCACCTGCGTTTATCTTTAATATTCAAGGTCCTAATCTGAAAGAAACAGGAGAAGTGTTTATGTACTTCCCACTTCAAAAGGATAAAGTTCGGTTCTCACAAAATACAATTAACCGTGAACTAACAGATAAAATCGATATTAAAGTCGATGGGATGGAAAACGTTTCTTTCTCAGAGGCAACGACCTTTTTGAATGTGCGCATGGATAAAGCGGTCAAATATTTATGGATAGGTGCAATTATTAGTATGTTTGGCTTATTGCTAGGAACGTATTGGCAGCATCGTCGGATTTGGCTACGAATTGATGATGATACATTGACACTTGGTGCTCATACGACTAAAAACTGGTATGGTATGCGAGCAGAAACATCCTATGCACTGGGAAAAGTTGGGATTGAGTTAGAACCTAAGAGTCTTGATAACGGAGGAAACAAAGGATGAGTTTATTAGATTTTAGTAGTTCGATTTTTATTGTTGCATTCTTTTTATATTGCTTTGCGTTTATTTTTTACTGTATTGCTGTTTCTGGTAAAAAGTGGAGCAATCGTGATCCGAAAGAGCATGAAGCACGTTGGAGTAAAATTGCCTTTATCACTTCTTCATCAGGCTTAATTGCTCATATTGTATTTTTCGTCACACGCTGGATTGGTGGCGGCCAAGCGCCCGTAAGTAATATGTATGAGTTTATTACGTTTTTAGGTATGGCGATTATGGTTGCTTATACGATTATTCATTTCATATATCGGAAACCATTATTAGGTATGTTTGCTTTACCGTTAACGATTATTATTGTTGCTTATGCATCCGTATTCCCACAAGAAGTACAACCATTAATACCAGCATTGCAATCGATTTGGTTGAAAATACATGTAACGATGGCAGCTACTGGAGAAGCTTTCTTCGCAGTTGGTTTTGCAGCGGGTCTAATGTATTTACTCCGAGTGGTAGACTTTAAGGACACGTCCAAAAAAGGGCGTAAAGCGCAGCGTTGGGTAGAGTTTACGCTAATTTGTATTCTTATTATTTGTGGATTTATCGTTGCTTCGTTTGGTTTCAAAGGCGCAGGCTACATTGCCCAATTCGAACAAGAAACGGTGTTAGTTTCGGGACTTGGGGAAATTCAAACTAAAGTGGCAACGGTAGAATATACGATGCCTCCAATTTTCAAGCCATTCAATAGTACAGCGCAATATGTCACACCGTTTTTAGGTGTCGATAATGCGTTGTTAGAAACGCCATCTTGGTTTGATGGGGTCAATGCAGGTCGCAAGCTTAATACAGTTGTTTGGTCTATTATCGTAGGACTATTAATGTATGCTATCATTCGTCTTATTATTAGAAAGCCAATTGCAGCGGTTATCCATCCAATGCTTGATGGCATTGATCCCGATGATTTGGATGAAATAAGTTATCGCGCTATCGCTATCGGTTTCCCGATATTTACACTTGGGGGCTTAATCTTTGCAATGATCTGGGCTGAGATTGCTTGGGGCAGATTCTGGGCTTGGGATCCGAAAGAAGTATGGGCATTAATAACTTGGTTATTCTATAGTGCATATCTCCATTTCAGACTTTCTCGCGGCTGGCATGGTAGACCGTCAGCTTGGCTTGCAGTTATAGGGTTTGTTATTGTACTATTCACATTAGTAGGTGTTAATCTATTGATCGCTGGTATGCATTCATATGCGGGCGTCGACTAAGTAAAGGTTAATGATTGTCATAGGAAGGGGTATGCTATAATGACAGAATATTTGAGTCGTATATTAGTCGTTGATGATGAGGAAAGAATTCGCCGTTTACTGAAAATGTATTTGGAAAAAGAAGGATATGAAATCGAGGAAGCAGAAGATGGAGAAACAGCGTTATCGCTTGCGATGAATAGAGATTATGCGCTGATTTTACTTGATGTTATGTTGCCAGGCATTGATGGGATCGAAGTATGTACACGGCTTCGTCAAGTAAAAGCAACACCAGTTGTTATGTTAACTGCAAAAGGTGAAGAGATGAACCGAGTCCAAGGCTTTGAAGTAGGCGCCGATGACTATGTGGTTAAGCCATTTTCACCTAGAGAAGTGATCTATCGTGTGAAAGCGATTCTGCGTCGTTCTTCTGCAACGGCATTTTTGACAAAAGAGATGAACACATCCAATAGCATTGTATTTCCACATCTCATTATTGAGCATGATGCGCACCGTGTAACAGCTGGTGGGCAAGAAGTAAGCTTAACGCCAAAAGAGTATGAATTGCTTCATTACTTAGCGGTATCTCCTGATAAAGTGTTCTCTCGTGAAGAGTTATTGAAAGATGTATGGAATTATGAATTTTTCGGTGACCTTAGAACCGTTGATACTCATGTCAAACGACTGCGTGAGAAATTGAACAAAGTATCTGCAGAGGCTGCAAGCATGATTACAACGGTTTGGGGAGTCGGTTACAAGCTAGAGGTGCCGAAGTAGATGAAATGGCTTCGTAGACTGTTCGGGATGCTGTGGCACAGTGTTGTAGGCAAGCTATGGGTAACGATTATGGTATTAGTAGCAGTAGTGCTACTAATACTAGGTGCTTTTTTGCTGCAATATATTGATGTCTCTTTTGATGAAAATGCTCATGACATTAAGGTGCTCTTCATTATTACAGCAATTATTGGTTTCTTGCTATCAACATTTTTTGCTTTTTTCTTGTCGGCGAAAATTCAGCAGCCACTTCTCCAACTAAAGGATGCTGCCGTTTCGATATCAGAAGGAAATTACTCGACCCGTGTTCATATTGACTCCTCGGATGAGATCGGTCAACTGGCACAAACATTTAATAATATGACTGAACAGCTAGAGAAGCTTATTCATGAACTTCATCATGAAAGTAATCACTTATCAAGTATATTGCGTAGTATCGGTGATGCTGTTATTACATTTGATGCTAACGGTGAAATTATATTGACTAATCCTGATGGACATTTGTTAACACAAATGTGGCAAAATATGGAGGAAGAATGGTCAACTGGTGAAATCGTTAATTATCCGATGGTTCCTGCACCGATTCGTGATAGTTATGTGAAGGTACTCCATCATGGTAAAGAAATTACAGATAAAATACATGTACAGAGTCTTGTATGGTCTGTTGTATTAACTCCGTTAATGTCTGCTAGTAAGATGCGAGGTGTCGTCGCTGTTATCCGTGATGTGACGGAAGAGCATAAGGTTGACAAAATCCGGCGAGATTTTGTTGCAAATATTTCACATGAAATACGCACCCCTTTGCAAATGCTACAAGGCTATAGTGAAGCGCTATTAGATGACATTGTTGTTTCTCCAACAGAACGTCAGGAGCTCGTTCAAGTTATTCATGATGAATCGCTCCGAATGGGTAGGCTAGTCAATGATTTTCTCGACGTTGCTAGAATGGAAGCCGGTCATATGAATATGAAGTTCCAGTACGTAGATGTTAATATGCTTCTCTCGCGTGTTACACGCAAGTTTATCGTGTTCGCTAAGGAAAGAGATGTAGAACTAATATCGGAGCTATCAGAAGCAGCTCTGGAGCTGCAACATGCCGATGAGGATCGACTTGAGCAAGTGTTTACGAATTTGATTGATAATGCATTCCGTCATACAGATTCCGGAAAACAAGTTGTCATTCGTTCGAGTAGTGTTATATTGAATCATGAAACATTTATCCAATTACAAGTGAAGGATCAAGGACACGGAATTCCGTCCGAAGATATTCCTTATATATTTGAACGTTTCTACAAAGCGGATAAAGCTAGAAAACGAGAAGATAGCTCAGGAACGGGGCTTGGACTCGCAATCGTGAAAAATATTATCGATCAGCATCATGGTAATATTGCAGTTGATAGTATGATTGGTCACGGTACGACGTTCACGATTCTTTTGCCAGTGAAAGTCCATGAGATGATGCAATAATAAAAAAGGTTCCTTGAATCGGTAAATGTGATGTAGATTGCTGTAGCAATTTGGCAGTCGCAGCTAATACCGTCGAGGAACCTCTTTTTTCGTAGAATTGTCATTGTTTTTCTTGTTAATCGTGGAACATGAAAAAGGGTATCGAGAAGAATTCTCGATACCCTTTTTATTAACATTAACTTAATATTAGATAATAATTTCTTTTGCTGTAATCAATTCAGGAAGGTCTGTTAGCTGAGTTAGAACCTCTTTTGGAGTTCCTTTATCAACGCGTAGTATCATGACTGCACTACCGCCTTCATCTTGACGACCAACTTGCATCGTAGCGATGTTAACATCGTTGCTACCAAGCAATGTACCAACGCGACCAATTGTACCTGGTTTATCATTGTGAGAGATCAGAATGAAGTGACCACGAGGTGTAACGTCGACATTGTACTTGTCAATTTGAACAATACGAGGACCGTAGCCAGATAATAAAGTACCAGCTGCAGAACGCTCTTCTTTATTCGTGCGTAGTGTAACCGTTACTAAGTTAGTAAACGTGTGTGCCGTACTAGATTTTTGAACAATGATATTAACATCACGTTGTTTTGCAGTATGCATAGAGTTAACAACATTTACAGTGTCTTTACCCAGATAATGAGCTAGAATTCCACGAACAATATAACGTGTTAGTGGTTGTGTATCTACATCAGCTAGATCGCCAGAATAGTTAACAGAAATTTCTTCAACAGCACCTTCTGTACCTTGGGCGATAAAGCTACCAAGTGTTTCACCAAGCTCGAAGTAAGGCTCAAGCACTTTACGTACTTCCGCTGGAATTGGAGGCATGTTAACAGCATTCATGAACGGCTCATCGCGCAAAATATGGATAACTTGCTGGGATACATCGATTGCAACGTTTTCTTGTGCTTCAACAGTTGATGCACCAAGATGAGGCGTTACAATAATTTTTGGATGATTCAGGAACGGGTGATCCGCTGCTGGAGGTTCAACTTCGAATACGTCGAATGCCGCACCAGCAACAATACCTTCATTAATTGCATCAACTAGTGCGATTTCGTCAATAACGCCACCACGAGCGCAGTTAACGATACGCATACCAGGCTTCATCACTTCGAATTGGGCTTTACTAATCATATGTTTTGTCTCAGGAGTTAATGGTGTATGAACCGTCATGAAATCTGCATTACGAATAATTTCATCAACTGTAGCTAATGTAATACCTTGCTTTTGCGCACGTTCTTCAGTTAAGAATGGATCATAGCCAAGAATGTTCATGCCAAATGCTTTAGCACGTTTTGCTACTTCGCTACCGATACGTCCCATACCAAGCACACCTAATGTTTTTGTGCGAAGTTCAACACCAAGGAAAGACTTGCGATCCCAAATTCCTTCAGTAGTCTTTTTGTAAGCTTGTGGAATGTGACGAGCAAGTGCCATCATCATTGCAAAAGTATGTTCACATGTTGTAATAGTGTTACCGTCTGGAGCATTAATTACGATGACGCCAAGTTTCGTTGCTGCTTCAAGATCGATGTTATCTACGCCAACACCAGCGCGACCGACAACTTTTAATTTTTTTCCAGCTGTCAAAATTTTCTCAGTTACTGTTGTTTGGCTTCTTACAAGTAAGGCATCGTATTCACCAATAATGGATACTAATTCATCTTCAGATAGACCAGGCTTTTTGTCTACTACGATATCTTCGGCATCAACAAGTTGTTGAATACCAAGGTCACTAATTGGATCGGATACAAGTACTTTGAACATAATTACAACTACCTCCTGGATGTGCGATGTAATCATCGCAATTAGTATAGACTTAAAAAACTCTCTTCCGCACCGATGAAAAGTGGGTCGAGAGTTTCATCAACGAACATAACGGTCATTCTTATTCTATAGCAAATCGATACATAAAATCAATGCTCTAGAATGAACAAAAAGCGAATTTTCGATCTGATTTGTGAAATTCCGCAAAAATCCAACTTTATTCTACATTAGGATAGAAGAAAGGAATTTGTGGAAGAAACTCTTGTGAATACAACTTATTCTTATTAAGATTATAATCGCCAGGTCTTACAGCTGCAGTATTCATTAATAAAGTCATAATCTCATCAATAGTCGTTAGATTCATGGCTTTTGCTTGTCCAGAAGCAATAAATTGATCAATTGAACTTGTCAAATCATGTGGCAAAAATTCAACAAATGTTTTTTGCTCCGCTAAATAGTTCGCAATAATTTCATTTTTAATTACGAGTGGATATTTGCTCCATGTTGAAATTTTTTGACTAACGTTTTTGTCGAAATCAGCTGGAATGTTCGGATCTATCGATTTTGCCCATAAGTACATTGTCTCAAAATAAAGGTCTTGACCTGTTAATGCTTGAGATATGGCTGTTTGATAAGCATCGTTAGCGTTTAGCAACTCAATGACCTCTTCATACGTAATAGATGAAGATTTCTTTTGCAGTGTAGCGGCCACCTTTTCGAATTGATTAAGGCTGCGAATATAATTTTGTTGTGCTTCGCCTAGCTGTCCAGCTGCTTGTAGGTTGAAACTTGCAGCTTCAATTGCTTTTTTACTTGCTTGACCTTCTAATTCTTTATATAGTGAAGAAACATTACTGACTTTTCGATTAGAAATATTATAGAGTGCCTCAGACCAATCTAATTGAAATTCTCGGTAAGGAGAGTATACAGTAAGATAGAATGAAGCAAGCTCTTGTTGTTGATATTGATAATCAGTTTTGTCTACGTGTACCTCATTAAGATGAGCATATTTTGTTTCGACACGCTGTGTACCAAGATTCAAACCATAGAAAAAAGCGACAACTGCAAAGACAAGCATTCCTAGAAACATAATTGTGTAAAGAGTGGCAGTTCTTGAAAATCGGTTATCCATTTTATTTCTCCTTTATGTAAAATAATGATCTAACTAAGAACGGATGTGTACAGATGAAAAAAAATAAATTCAAATTTAGAAAAGTTCAGTTCCGCAAAGTAACGATTGATGATCTTGATGATCGGATGTTGCTCATTAACTTATATGCAACTCAAGCACTTACTCTTATTATCGGCTTAGTCTGGGTAATTTTACAACAACAAAATTTGTTTTCATTATTATCTATTCCTTCATCAATTACAAATGTTTTTTTATGGGGTGCAGGATTAGCGGCTGTAGCCATTTGTGTCGATTTGGTGTTATCCAAATTTGTGCCTGACGAGGTTGGGGATGATGGAGGGGTTAATGAGCGAATATTTGGCACACGTGCTGTATGGCATATCGCACTTATTTCGTTTGTTGTTGCCATATGTGAGGAACTATTGTTTCGCGGAGCAATGCAGCACGCAATTGGCCCCTATTGGACAAGTATTATTTTTGCTGCCATTCATGTAAGATATTTGAAGCACTGGATACCAACAGGTCTTGTTTTCTCGATTAGCTATGGGTTAGGATGGATATATATCCAAACAGATTCTATTTGGGCTCCAATTATTGCACATTTTCTCTTCGATTTTATAATGGGCTTAATGATTCGTTTTAGGAGGGAATCATGAGTAGGAAAGAAAAGTTCAGTCGTACTACACGAAAATTTAGACAGCGAGAGACGTACGATCGTATTTACTTAGATAGTGACAGCGAAGAGACGAAGCTTCCAGCACGAAGCAAAAAACATCCTTCAAGTAAAAATAAGCTTAGTCGTATTTATTATAATGTTTTATTTATTTTGTTTGTTGCTCTTGTTGTATTTTTATTTTGGTACGGCAACAAATATTATTCATCAGCTTAAGGGAAGTTTGCACCTATTTACCTTTCTAATTTTACGTATGAGCTCTTGAGTGGATGGTCATTCTATAGAAGAAGTCATAAGAGAAGAGAGGTGTCAGTTATGCGAATGAATAGCTTAATTGTAGGTGGCGTAATTGGGATGATGGGTGCGGTGTATATCATGCAGCGCAAGCCAGAAACGGTTAAAACGGTGACGAACATGATGTCTGATGTGAAAAATAATATGTGGAATAAGGCGGCTTCTAGTCTCTTCGCGGGTGGAACATCAACTAGCGCAAGTAAGATGGGGGCATCCGCTTCAAGTGAAACAGACATCAAAAAGCAGGAACATGGTAGTAATGAAACGCTCATTAAAGACATTATTGAAAGTGATCCGCAATTACAAAGTCAATTTAATGAAATTACAAAAGAGTCTCAAACTGTTAAGCACTAATCAATATTAATTATTGGACTGATCCTCTTCATAGGGGATCAGTTTTTATTTTTTAAATTACTAATCTAATGATGAATTTATAAGAGGTATAATTTTTGTTTTTGTAGTGCAATCATGTTCAAGACATGATAAAGTATGCTTATAGCGTTGTAAAAGAATTTGGAAACATTCGCTTTTTCTTCACATAAGCTATAGTCAGATGCTGCAAAGGGGGGATCCTGTCATGAAGATCGAAAGATTAGGTCAGGACAAGATAAGGATTTTCCTCACTTACGACGATTTGTTGGAGCGGGGTATCCAGAAGGAAGATATGCTGCGCGAACCTCCAAAGCTACATGATCTATTTATGGAATTAATGGAACAAGCTTATACTGAGCTTGGCTTTGAGGCAAGTGGTAGACCATTAGCAGTGGAAGTGTATGCGATGCCTGCACAAGGCATGTTTGTTGTCGTTACACGAGGTAAGCGTAGCGGTGAATCTGTTAATGGCTTTGGTGAGGACGATGATCTTGATGATGAGTTATATGATCTAGATGTAACGATGGAGCATAGTGACATCATCATGTATTCTTTTAATGACTTTGAGCATATCATTTCGGTTTGTAAAGCCTTAAAGGCTTCTCAATTAACAGACGGCGGAACATTATTTTCGTATAAAAATAAATGGATCTTATCCATTGAACCATCAGATATAGAATCAACAAGCTTTAATTCTGTATTAGCGATTCTAGCCGAATACGGTGATGCGACGTCAGTAACTTATGCAATGTTAGAAGAATACGGTAAAATCATTATGGCTGAAGAGGCTGTAGATCAGATTTGTACTCACTTTCAATAATGTTCAATTAACAGGAAAAACGAAAAAAGAACTTTGACAGTTAAAAGTCAATGTTCTTTTTTTCGTTTTTCGTTATAATGTAATAGTGAAATATAATTTGATTAAACTTGTACATTTCCAATCTGAAAGAAAGCAGGCAATATAATGTTACTATTTTCCGTTATTTCTGCCGCGGTTGCTCCAGGGCTCTCATTACTTACTTATTTATATCTTAGAGACAAATACGAAGCCGAACCGATTCATATGGTTATTCGTATCTTTTTATTAGGCATATTACTCGTTATTCCTATTTTAGTATTACAACGTGGTGTTGAACTATGGCTCGGAGATGGACTCTTTGTGCAAGCCTTTATCCAATCTTCAGGTGTCGAGGAAAGTATTAAATGGTTTGTTCTGTTTCATCTGATCTATAATCATACTGAATTTGATGAGCCTTATGACGGTATTTTATATGCTGGGGCAATCTCACTTGGTTTTGCTACACTCGAAAATATTTTGTATTCGATTTTCATGCCAGCAGATTTCAGTGCAATGCTATTGCGTGCATTATTACCGGTATCAGGTCATGCATTGTTTGGTGTGTTAATGGGCTACTACTTAGGCCGAGCGAAATTTTCTCAAGGCAAGGAACGGAAATATTATTTGGTAGTGTCACTGCTTGCGCCAATTCTAATGCATGGTGCTTATGATTGGATCATCCTCGTAAGAGAAAATGATTGGATCTTTGTTATTGTTCCGTTTATGATCTTGATGTGGATATTTGGTTTATCCAAAATGAAATCTGCCCATCTGCGATCACCTTTTCGATATGTTCGTGCAAAAGACGAGGTTAATTTATAAACTTTCCGTTCATACTATGACTACTGGTGAAAGTTCAAAAGGTCTGCTTTTTGAACTACCTCTATTAGTTTTGAATGTGGAGGAATAAATAATGACTCGTATCAAAGTATCAATACGTTGTAGAGTATGTGGTGAAAAGTATATTTTGCGAGGTCGCAAAGATAATGGAGTATATGATACCGGATTCAAAATGTGTATTTGTGATAATTGTGACGACCTAGATATTGAAGAACACCCAATCTAATACTAATGATGCATAAAGCTTCCTATAAGAAACCAAACTATAGTCAAATTGGTTTTCAAGGAGGCTTTTTTGTATGTACAAACGTTTAAGTGCTGTTTTGTTCCCACTTATGACAATACTGTTTATAGGTGCTATGTATTGGGGCTATCAGGAACATCAAGAAAAGAACACGGTATTAATGAAAGCCGAGAATCAGTATCAGCGAGCATTTGGCGATTTGACCTATTATGTAAATCAATTGAACGGTGAGCTTGGCAACACGCTTGCTGTCAATGCGACTTCTATGGACTATCATCGCAAGGGATTAGTCAATGTTTGGAGAATATCGAGTGAAGCGAAGAATCAAATCGCCCAGCTGCCACTTAGTTATTTGCCATTTGCAGATGCGAATAACTTTTTATCGCGCGTATCTAATTTCGCCTATAAAACCGCAGTCCGTGATTTGACAAAACAACCACTTAACGATGATGAATTTCAAACGCTTCAGTCACTATATAAAAATTCAGATGAAATTTCCAATCAGTTAACCCAACTACAAACTAACATTATGAACAGTAGCTTAAGGTGGATGGATGTAGAACTTGCGTTGTCCGTTAATGAATCTGGAACCGAAAATCCAGTTATAAGTGGTCTTCGTGGCGTCAATGATGATGTTAGCCAATATGCCGAGCTTAATTGGGGCCCAGCGGTTAATGGGATGTATAATGATGACAATATTGAGCTGTTAAGTGGAGTACCTGTGACTGCTGAGCAAGTGGTTGAACTAGCGAGTCAATTTACAGGAGTAGATGCACAGCAGATTGAAGTAACTGAAAATGGTAAGGAAAGTGATTACGCTACGTTCACTGCATTAGTTAAGCAAGATGATAATGATATGAAGCTTACATTTTCAGTGAAAGGTGGTCAATTACTTTCTTTTGTTCATATGAGAGAGGTGAACGGGAGTGAGTTAACGATCGAACAAGCAAAAGTAAAGGCAGAAACCTATCTACAAGAGCATGGATATAAAGATATGGCAGCTGTAAGTTATGATGAATTCGCCAATACGGGAACGTTCACATATGTGTACAATCAGGATGATGTATATATTTATCCAGATAAACTTACAATTAAAGTAGCGTTGGACGATGGTGAAATCGTTGGCTTCCAAGCAAATGAGTTCGCAGCACATCATCGTGAGCGTCAAGTTCACGAGCCTGCAGTTTCTCTTGCAGATGCGAAGCAAGCTCTCAATCCGAATTTGCGAATGAAGGAACAGCGGATGGCAATTATTAAGGGCGACCTAGGTGCGGAAGTACTTTGCTATGAATTCACAGGTGCGATTAACGGTAATTTGTATCGCATCTATATTAACAGCGACACGGCACTTGAAGAAACAATTGAAAAATTGAGTAAAGAAGATCAAAAAGCTAGTGATTAAGTAAAGTTTATGATAGCTCCTCCTGTACGTAAGTGGTATAATATCACTTGCGGAGGGGGAGCTATGTTGATTGTACCTAAAGTTAGTCAAATGATGTTCTTTCATCTTAAGTCTGATGAGGTTGAGGATTCATTAATGGAGTTCAAATCTCGTGTAGCTGATGAAAATGAAGATAGTTTATTTATTGAATTTCCAATTGAAACAGTAACGGGAAGAGTAAAAAGATTGCATGTTGGAGATGTACTATCCGCTCATTTTATTACAACAACAGGAGTAAAACATTTTTTTGAAACTCATGTTACGAATGTAATGCTGGGGGAATTTCCACTTGTTGAATTAGCTAGACCAACTCAAGATAACATGACGTCTATCCAACGTAGAAACTTTTTCAGAGTTATGATAGAAGTCGATATAGCGGTTCGTGATGAGAAAGGGCAACAGTTAATATTTAAGACGGATGATATTAGTGGCGGCGGAATTTCTTTTATAATCGACCGACATATACATTTTGAAGCAACTGAAAAACTTAATTGCTGGGTGTTATTACCGCATCGTAACGGAACGATTGAACATAGTAATTTCATAGGCGAAGTATTACGATTGAAGGAATTAGAAACAGGTCGTAAAATTGTTATGATGAAGTTTGACGAAATTGTTGAAACAGAGCGTCAACGAATTATTCGTTTCTTATTCGAAAAACAGATCGAATTACGCGAACGATGAATATTAGATACACAATGGGATACGATAACGATATCTAACATTTCGAGGTGTCATTATGAAATCCCGCAGCCCATACATAAAATGGATTGATCGATACAGTAAATTAGCGATGAAATGGATCTTTATCTGCTTACTAGTCATTATAATTGTGCAAACAATATTGCAGGTTGAGAGCATAAGGCAACTTATTGTACCAACGGAACGATGGGAAGGTAAAGGTAGTTCAAAAAGTGGACTTTGATAACGATGATTGGCTATCGTAGGTTACTCGACATTGAATATGAAGCGAACTAATGCTTCCGAGGTATGTTTCTTTCAGAAACATTGTAAGTTCGCGTGTACGTAATCATGTACACTTGCGCTTCCGCCTTTCTCAAGTAGCGCTCTATCTCCTTAGTTTTGCAAGCCCATACTTTCTATGTTATAATTTGTTCTACTCGCGGGCTATGCCTGCTTTTTGTTTTGCGTTAATTTGAAGGGGGTTGTCTTATAGCATGACAATGGATGGAGTGAGTCGCATTAATATTGCGATTGATGGACCTGCTGGAGCTGGGAAAAGCACAGTAGCACGTCAAGTAGCTTCTAAGTTAGGCTATATATACGTCGATACTGGTTCGATGTATCGTGCAGTTACATTACATGCACTGCGTAACGGTGTAAGTGCTAATCAATCATCGGCATTACAGCAAATGGTTGAGCAGCTAGAGATTGAATTGATTCCAACTTCAGTCGGACAAATGATTCTATTGCAGCAAGAAGATGTTACTGCATTGATTCGTACGCGAGAAGTTACAACGGAGGTTTCACATTATGCATCCAATGAACATGTGCGTAGCCATCTAAGTAAGCTGCAAAGAGCACTTGCTGTTAACAAAGGAATCGTTATGGATGGCAGAGATATTGGCACACATGTATTGCCTAATGCAGAATTGAAAGTTTTTCTAACGGCATCCGTAGAAGAACGTGCACTTCGTCGTTATAAGGAATTAACATCTGACAATTACATTCCACTAGAGCAACTCGAAGCGGAAATCGCGACGAGAGACAAGTTAGATGAAACAAGAGAAATCGCACCTCTTATTCAAGCTGAAGATGCTATTCTAATAGATAGTAGTCATATCGGTATTGATGAGGTTACCGATCTAATTGTAAGTCTAAGTCAAAAAAAACTAGCGGGGGTAATGGGATAGATGTCATATAAAATTTTTCGAGCTATATTACGTTTCTTCTACCGTATACTATTCCGAATCAATGTGGTTGGCACAGAAAACATTCCAGCTGATGGAGCAGTAATTATAGCTTCCAATCATACTAGTCTATTAGATCCGCCCGCGGTTGGGATATTAATTAATCGTCAAGTTCGCTTTATGGCAAAGGAAGAATTGTTCAAAGTGCCTGTACTGGGCTTGTTAATTCGATCTTTCGGTGCATATCCTGTGAAGCGTGGTGGGGTAAGTATCGATGCTATAAAGTCTTCTATTAACCTATTGAAATCGGGAGAAGTAATGGGAGTATTCCCAGAAGGTACTCGCAAAAAAGGCGATGATGGTGCAGGAGCTAAAAAAGGCACAGCTATGATTGCCTTACGTAGTAAAGCGACGGTTATTCCTACCGCAATTGTAGGTAATTATCGTTTATTTAGAAAGACGACCATTGTCTATGGCAAGCCTGTTGATATTCAAAATGTTACAGCAACAGAAGATATCGATCAATATGAAGCGGTAACGAATGAAATCATGAAGCAAATTTATTTGCTTAAGGCACCAGTATAAATGTTTTATTGCTGAATACCATTTCAAAGTATTGAGCTTTAAATAATAAAGTAGGGTAATGAATTTTGCCCATGCTTACGATGAGACTTTTTGTTAACTTAAGAAGTCGTTCGAGAAGCTACAAAAAGTATAGGAGGTTATGAACATGTCAGAAGAAGTAAAAGAACAAGATTCTGTAGTTGAAGAATCCAATCAGGCGGCATTAGATCATATGGTGTCATTAAAGAAAGGTGACTTCGTAAAAGGAACGATTGTTAAAATTGAAGACAACGTAGCTTATGTTAGCGTTGGATATAAATATGACGGTATTATTACTCTTCGTGAATTATCATCCGTTCAAGCTCAGCAAGCTACTGATGTTGTTCAAGTTGGTCAAGAAGTGGAACTTAAAGTGCTTTCGATCGACGACAACAAAGAAACGATGACACTTTCCAAACGCCTTGTTGATAATGAAAAGGGTTGGGATGATATCGACAAGCTTTTTGAACAAAAAGAAGTTTTCGAAGTCGTTGTTGCAGAAGTTGTTAAGGGTGGATTAGTAGTAGACGTTGGCGTACGTGCTTTCATCCCAGCTTCTATGGTAGAACGCCATTTCGTAGAAGATTTCAGTGATTATCAAGGACGTACATTGCGCGTTATTGTGAAAGAAATCGATCGTGAAAATAATAAAGTTATTTTGTCGCAAAAAGATGTCCTTGAGGCAGAATATCAAGAACAAAAGGCTGCAAAGCTTGCTACTATTCAAGTAGGACAAGAGCTTACAGCTACTGTACAACGTACTACAGCTTTCGGTGCATTCGTTGACCTTGGCGGTATTGATGGTCTAGTTCACGTATCTGAGCTTGCTTGGGAACATGTGACGAATGCAGCAGATGTTGTAACTGTTGGACAACAAGTACAAGTGAAAGTGCTTAAAGTTGAAGCTGAAAAAGGAAAAATTAGCTTGAGCATTAAAGCAGTACAACCAGGACCATGGGAAAACATTGGTTCACAATTCAATGTTGGTGATATCGTTACTGGTAAAGTGAAACGTATTGCTACTTTCGGTGCATTTGTTGAAGTTGCAGCTGGAGTTGAAGGTCTAGTTCATATTTCTCAACTCGCATATCGTCGTGTTAACTCACCGTATGAGGTTGTTAAAGAAGGACAGGAAGTACAAGTTAAAATTGTAGAGTTCAACCCTGCCGACAAACGCATAAGCTTGAGTATTAAACAAACACAAGAAGCTCCTGCAGGCGAAGCAGCAGATATTGAAGTTAATATGGACGAAGTGGATAAATCCAATGTTAGTCTTAATGGCGACAATATGAGTTTCTCTTTAGCTGAGCTTTTTGGCGATAAATTAAGTAAATTCAAATAAGATAATGTTATCTATCGATCGTTAGATGAAGTATGAATAGTCTTGTTACAACAGCGGGTCTGTTGTAGCAAGGCTTTTTCTTTTTCATGCGTGAAATCCAGCCCAATAGCGCATATTAATGCTAGGTGATCAATATGACAGAAGGCTACTGGACAATATTACTATTCATTATGTTACTTATATTGCTTTTAACTGGCTGGAAAGCTTGGCTTGCTCAGCATTTCAGTATTGCGTTTATCTGTTTATCATATGTAAGTATATGGATATCAAATTGGCTTGATTGGGTTATCCCGTTAAATGTTCATAGCTTTGAACTGACGATAGATGGCTCTATTATACTGATCGTACTATTACAACTAGCGTTTTTATTGAAAGGGCTACCGCAAAAATCTCAAATGTTGTACAGCACGATGTATATATTACTAATAGCATTTCTCGCTACAATTAGTCATGCTATCATTATATATTCACCGTGGGTTAAAGCTAATATTACTTTGTGGTACATTCCAGTATGCTCTGGAATGTTGTTAGGGGCACTTGGAGTATCATTTAAGCAACTTGGTGTAATTGTATTCTGGGGCGCTATTGTTGCAGATGCCTTGTTGCTATGGCAACAAAAAGGTGAATATATTGCTCGGATAGGCACTTTATTATGGTGGGATCTGATTTCTATGACTATAATATTTAGTTTCATATTCATTCTTGTATTGGAAACTATAGTGAGAATTGGACGTAATTTCATAGATGAACGATTAAATAGAACGAAAAGTTAGCCAATTGTTAACTTTTTTGCTATGATGGGTAACGAAAGTGTGATGAGCCATGCTTCAGAAGTAACTTTTCATTTAGATGAAGTTTATTAAAGAGGTACCACAATAAAAAGTAAGTTTATGCTTTCGAAGCAACTTTTTATTTATAAGAAGTTACTCGAGAAGTCAAACAATAAAAAGTAAGTTTATGCTTTCGAAGCAACTTTTTATTTGCAGGAAGTTGATTCAAGAAGTAAACAATAAAAAGTAAGTTTATGCTTACGAAGCAACTTTTTATTTGCAAGAAGTTGATTCAAGAAGTAAACAATAAAAAGTAGTAGGAGTGGAAATAACTATATGGCTAGACCCGTTATTGCAATTGTAGGTCGACCGAATGTTGGTAAGTCAACAATATTCAATCGTATTATTGGTGATCGACTTGCTATCGTTGAAGATAAACCAGGTGTTACCCGTGACCGCTTGTATGGTACAGCGGAGTGGGCCGGAAAAGCATTCAGTATCATTGATACTGGTGGTATTGAGATTGATGGTGAAGATGAAATAATGAAGTCTGTTCGTATGCAAGCTGAGCTTGCTATTGCTGAAGCAGATGTAATTATATTTATGGTTGATGCAAAAATTGGTATCACTCATGCGGATGAAGAAGTAGCCCAAATGCTATATCGTTCAAAAAAACCGATTGTACTTGCGGTTAATAAAGTAGATAACGAAGGTCGCCAAGATGAAGTCTATGAATTTTACTCTCTAGGTTTTGGTGAGCCAATTGCTATCTCTGGTTCTCATGGTATCGGTATCGGAGATTTATTAGAAGCTGCGACTGAGTTATTGCCTGAACCGAAGGAAGATGAGTACGATGATGACGTTATTAAAGTAGCTTTAATTGGTCGCCCGAATGTTGGGAAATCATCGCTTGTCAATGCTTTATTAGGCGAAGAACGCGTCATCGTAAGTAATATAGCTGGTACAACGCGTGATGCAATCGATACACCATTTGAAGTGGATGGTCAAAAGTATGTATTGATCGATACAGCGGGTATGCGTAAGCGTGGGAAAGTATATGAAAACACTGAAAAATATAGTGTTATGCGCGCGATGAAAGCTATTGAACGTGCTGACGTTACCTTAGTCGTCATTAATGGTGAAGAAGGTATTATTGATCAAGACAAACATATTGCTGGTTATGCTCATGAAGCCGGTAAAGCATCTATATTTGTAGTCAACAAATGGGATGCTGTAGAAAAAGATGAGAAAACGATGCAGAATTTCACAGCTAGCATCCGCGATGAGTTTTTATTTATGACTTATGCACCAATAGAATATTTATCCGCAACAACAAAGCTGCGATTACATAAGTTAATCCCAGTTATTAACTATGTATCTGAACAGCATGCTTTGCGAATTGCAACTCATCTTCTGAATGATGTCGTATCGGATGCAGTTTCAATGAATCCTACGCCAACTGATAAAGGTAAGAGACTAAGAATTAACTATGTGACGCAAGTTGCTACTAAACCACCAACGATCGTCTGCTTTGTAAATCATCCTGAATTGATGCATTTCTCCTATGCACGTTATTTGGAAAACAAAATCCGTGCTGCATTCAACTTTGAAGGTACACCTGTGCGCATCTTTTCTAGAAAAAAATCTGATCAAGATTAGGGGAGAACAGTGTGGTACCATTTTTATTAATTATTATCAGTTATTTAGTAGGGTCGATTTCTTTCAGTATTGTTATTGCAAAGTTATTCAAAGGGATCGATATTCGAAGTCATGGAAGCGGCAATGCCGGTGCGACCAATACATTACGAGTACTAGGAGTAGGCCCAGCTATTCTAGTACTTGTGCTTGATTTGCTGAAGGGTATGGCTAGTGTATTAGTTGCCAGTAGCTTGTCAGATCTATCTTGGCTGCCAATTATGTGTGGATTAGCTGCTATTATTGGTCATAACTGGCCAATCTGGTTCAAATTCAAAGGTGGAAAAGGGATTGCGACTGCTATAGGTGTGCTTACTACAATAGCGTTTATTCCTGCATTAATTGCAGGGATAATTGCCATCCTTTCAATCGTCTTTACTCGTTATGTATCATTAGGGTCGTTGATTTTCACATTCTTAACACCGATTTTTATACTTAGTTTACAATTTAATTGGCCTAACTTTATCGGAACGCTAATCATTTGTATTTTTGCATTCATACGTCATCGTTCTAATATTGTGAAACTGATGAATGGAACTGAGAACAAATTAGGTAGTAAGAAAGGAGCATAGTGCTATGTCTTTGAGCGAAGCCAAACGAAAAGCGACCGTTCTCGTTGCAGGTAGCTGGGGAACTGCGCTTGCTTTTGTACTGGCATCCAATCAATATGATGTCGTAGTATGGACGAGAACGGAGCAACAAGCGGAAGAAATTAATGTGAGTCATCACAATAAAAAGTATTTGCCTAATATTACATTGCCAAACAATATTAGAGCTACTACGAATATGGAAGAAGCATTAGCTCATTCAACGCTTGCATTGTTCGTTGCGCCTTCAAGTGCGATGCGATCCGTTGCAGAGTTGGCAAAACCATTTCTTGCAGATGATACGATTGTTGTTCATGCAACGAAGGGCTTTGAGCCTGAGAAGCTGAAGCGTATGTCTGTTGTGCTATCAGAAGCTCTTGAGCGTCCGTTAGCGAATATAGCTGTATTATCAGGGCCTAGCCATGCAGAAGAAGTTATTTTGAAGTTGCCAACGACCGTTGTTGTAGCTGCGGAAAATATACATATCGCTGAGAAGGCACAAGAAGCATTGATGAATACGGCTTTTCGTGTATACACGAATTATGATGTCATCGGCATTGAGGTTGCAGGTGCATTGAAAAATATTATTGCATTGGCTGCGGGTATTATTAATGGCTTAGAGCTAGGAGATAATGCAAAAGCAGCACTGTTAACTCGTGGTTTGGCGGAAATCTCAAGACTCGGAACAGCAATGGGGGCCAATCCATTGACGTTTATTGGACTTGCTGGTGTCGGTGACTTAGTAGTTACTGCAACAAGTCAGCATAGTCGAAATTTCCGTGCAGGCTATATGCTTGCAGATGGAACACCACTATCCACTGTTCTTGAGAAAATGGGAATGGTTGTTGAAGGTGTTAAGACGACTAGGGCAGCTCATGAACTTTCTCAAATTCATGGCATTGAAATGCCTATAACGAATCAATTGTTTGATGTGTTGTTCAATAGCAAGCCGATTAATAAAGCGGTTGAAGTGTTGATGGGTAGAGTTCGTACGAATGAGATGGAACCTAATTCATAATTGAAATCACAACCTAATAAACCTCCTCATATGATATATAGAAATTGTATCGTAAGAGGAGGTTTTGTTATGTCCAAAGATTTATCGAATGATGTACTTGGTGCCATCAAAAGAAAAACAGGTAAAAATATTAGTACTAATTCTGTTACTAAAATTGCAAATACTGTTCAGCCTGATTCATTAGAAAACGAAGATGAGCTACGCAGGCTAGTTAAATCTGTCGCCAATATGGCCAAAGTGAAAATGAGTGACGCACAATTTGAGCATATTGTAAAGACGATCAAGTCAAGCGGTATGAAAACTTCAAACATTGAAGCATTGATGAAAATATTAATGAAATAGCAAGCGTTGGCATTGGCATAGACTAATGATTTTCATTCCGATGAACATTACTCTATGTCATTTTTTTGTCTATCACGCGACTAGCTTTGTCACAATATTAGAGAGATGCTATAATGATGTAGAATAAATAATACAAACATAGATAGATAGGAGTTAATTTTACATGGATCCAATGGCTAAGATGTGGATGTCTCTAATCGGAATTGGCTTAATGGCAATTGCGGCAGTAATGATTACAGTTGCAAGAACGAAAACAAAAGGTGTCGTTAAAGGCGTTTTATCTGGAATTGCTTTTATATTTCTATGTATCGGATTTTTATTGGGTCTTCTTTCCATTATATAATACGCAATATTGTTAGCGAAAGGAATTGAGGTTGTACATATGGAACTAGAACTTAGAGGCAGAACGATTACAAGTACTGTAGAGGCTGAGGATGGATTAACGATCTTGGATCATGCCATTAAGCATAAAGTAGATTGGAGCTTTTCCTGTACAAGAGGGACATGTGCTCGTTGCCGCTGCCTTATTGTTGAAGGCGCTGATCTTCTGGATGAGGTTACTGATGCAGAATGGGATCGTCTTGAGCCTGAAGAATTTGAAGAAGGCTATCGTTTAGGCTGCCAAGCCGTTATTACAGGAACTGCAGGCAAAATTGTAGCAATAAATAAGACATATTTCTAATTGTGGGGTGTTCCCTATGGATGCGGATGTTGTTTTCTTGCCGTTGAATCGATCAATTAAAGTAAGACCAGGTACAACCGTGTTACAGGCTGCTAGAAAGGCCGGTATTGCCATTGTCACTAGATGTGGCGGCAATGCTGCTTGCTTTATGTGTAAAGTGAATATCGCTGATTGTAGTGGCTTAGCGCCAATGAAAGATAATGAACGTCGCAAGCTCGCAGGTCTTGAGCTGACAGGTACTCGCTTAGCATGTCAAGCAATTGTACAGACTGCGGTTACTGTGGAGTTACCGCCTGATCCACTTCGTGCGGCAATTGCAAGGCAAATTAAAATGCAAGAAGAAGAAGACTCTCTATGGTAGGAGATTATGATGAATAAACTAATTGAGAAAAGTAAAATAAGCTCTGTAATAAAGATGTTACTGATCGTTACTACTTTACTTGTCGTTATGACGGGTTGTATGTATCCCAAGCCCGATTCAAGCTCAGGAGTTGTTGTATCCAAAGAGGCCATTCGTAATATACAAGGTGCGATTGAGCAGTATCTTACGACTACGGGCGTGCTACCTATTCAGAATAGTGATAGCTCTGTTGGGAAATATGAAAAATTCCGTATTGATTTTGAAAAATTAACAAAGGGAAGTTATATCGAATATATACCTAATTCCGCATTTGAATCTGGTGGAAACTTCTATTTCTTAGTATTGAATGAAGAAGAAGAGCCTATAGTGAAGGCTCAAAGTATTTTATTAACTCAACAAGTTATTGATCTGCAGTCCAAAGTATCGGATTATATTGCCGCTAAAGGTGAGATTCCAGCAGGAATGGAAGCCTATGACGGAATCTACTATATTGATTTCGATAAGCTTAACATCAAGAAGCCTGCACTGAAAAGTGTATATACTGGAAATATAAGTGAATTACTCGTTAGTAGTAACGGTACAGTCTATATTGACTATGCATTGGATATTATGCAATTACTGCAAAAGGATAGCTCGTTAATCGTATCTGACCAGCTTGATCTAAGAGAATTGCTTGTAGCTAATTCCGATTATGTACCTGTCAAATCGACGGCGTATAAGTTAGTTAATGGTGAGCCTGTAGCTTATGAATAAGGTTAGAAGTTGTTCAAAATTAACGACTGTGATCACGCGGTAATGCTAACGTAGCATATTCGGCATCTAATATGCCCTCCATCGAAAGCCTGCGTGTGCTCGTGTACTAATAACGTACACTGTGCTACTCGTTTCCGCTGAAGAGCATCTTCTTGATGCTGACAGCCGATCATTTTGAACCTTTATTGGAAGAGGTTGTTCAAAATGAACGACTGTGATCACGATGTGATACTTCGGAGACTAAATGTAATAACAGGGGTGCTCCTTTAAGTCTTGTAATAATGACTTAAAGGAGCATCCTCTTTTTTTGCGCTAATTTATATGTTGAAAGATCATAATCTAGTCATTTGTGGAATATAACATTATCTATATACATATATTTGAGTCTTGAAGGGAAGGCAGGTAGCCATGAAAAACTAAAAACTTTTCGAAGCTATCGGAATAATTGGACAAAGTGAACATAAGCTATTACTAGTCCAATAAGTATGTACGAGTTGCGTCGCTGGCCTGCCCTCTTGTCCGGTGGATGGCGGCGAACCGGAAAATCAATTGGGAGGGGATATTCAGTGGATAAAGTAGATATTTTCAAGGACATTGCCGAAAGAACTGGCGGGGATATTTACCTCGGCGTGGTCGGTGCGGTCCGTACGGGGAAATCAACGTTTATCAAAAGATTCATGGAAACGGTGGTTCTTCCCAACATTGCAGTAGAGTCAGAACGAATTCGTGCTGTTGATGAGTTGCCACAAAGTGCCGCAGGTAAAACAATTATGACGACTGAGCCGAAGTTTGTACCCAATCAAGCGGTGCAATTAAGAGTAGCTGAAGGCTTAGAAGTAAATGTAAGACTAGTAGATTGTGTTGGGTATGCAGTTGAAGGTGCGAAGGGTTATGAGGATGAGAATGGACCTCGCATGATCACTACACCTTGGTTTGATGAAGCAATCCCGTTCCAAGAAGCAGCAGAAATCGGTACTCGTAAAGTTATTCAAGAACATTCTACTCTTGGTGTTCTTGTTACAACGGATGGTACGATAGCTGAAATTCCGCGTAGCTCATATGTGGACGCTGAAGAACGAGTAGTTGAAGAGTTGAAAGAAGTAGGCAAACCATTCGTAGTTATTATTAACTCTACTCGCCCACGTAGTGAGGAAACTCAAGCTCTACGCCAAGAGCTGCAAGACAAGTACGATATTCCGGTAATCGCACTTAGCGTTGCGACAATGAACGAAGAAGAAGGACTTGCGATACTACGCGAAGTACTATATGAGTTCCCTGTTCATGAAGTGAATGTCAATCTTCCTAGTTGGGTTATGGTGCTTGCTGAGCAGCATTGGTTACGTAGCAACTTTGAAAATTCTGTACGAGACACAGTTAAGGATATTAAAAGATTGCGTGATGTAGATCGCGTCGTCCAACAATTCCTTGAGTATGACTTTATTAGTCGTGCAGGGTTGAGTGGTATGGATATGGGGCAAGGCGTCGCTGAAATTGATTTGTACGCTCCGGATGAACTATACGACCAAATTCTAATGGAAGTGGTTGGCGTAGAGATTCGTGGTAAAGATCATTTGCTATCTTTAATGCAAGAATTCGCTCATGCTAAAAAAGAGTATGATCGCTTCTCAGAAGCACTCGAAATGGTGAAAACAACCGGCTACGGCATTGCAGCACCATCGCTTGCAGAAATGGCACTTGATGAACCAGAATTGATCCGTCAAGGTTCTCGTTTCGGCGTTCGCTTGAAAGCGACAGCACCTTCTATCCATATGATTCGTGTAGATGTGGAGTCTGAATTTGCTCCAATCATCGGCACTGAAAAACAAAGTGAAGAGCTTGTACGATACTTAATGCAAGATTTTGAAAATGATCCAATTAAAATTTGGGAATCCGATATATTTGGTCGTTCTTTACACAATATTGTGCGTGAAGGTATTCAAGGTAAAATTGCGATGATGCCTGACAATGCACGTTACAAGTTGCAAGAAACGCTTGGTAGAATTATTAACGAAGGATCAGGTGGCTTAATTGCGATCATCCTCTAGTAAGATGTGAAAACGGCAGTCTTAGTCGACAATATCGTCGCTATGACTGCTTTTTTTCTGTTTACCTAGTGTACGCAACGAGAACCAATCGCTGTTTCAATTGGAGACCACTGCGAGAACTAATCACTGTTCCAATCGCCGTTGTCTTCGGAAATATTCAGAACAAAGAAAAAAATTGCTTTAAATTGAGTAGGAGCACTGTTTGTGCGGCAAACAAAGAAAAAAAATTGTTATTTCACACGGTGGAAATGACATAGACTGCATAAATCGGATAGTTATTATGTTAAAATGAAATTAACACCAATCTAAGAAGAAGAAGAAAAATTCTATTTGACACTTGATAAGTAAGGTCCGTCATCATTGCTTGATATCGAACTGTTAATAATACTACTGTGAACATTCTGTTGGTGCGAATGCTAAGCTCACATGTATTTACTAGTAGTTTCGCACCACGTTTTTCGCTATATAAAGATTGGACCTGAGTGTATTGATCTCAATTAGTGATAGATAGTAGGGTATTTTGATAGTTTGTTAAAGAAATAGCGGATATTGAGATCATTTTCTTCGATATTCGCAGTCTCACCTCACGTAGGTGAGTGGATTGAAATTATGAGGTGATCAGATGAAAATAGAACTTTTAGCGTCTCACCTCACGTAGGTGAGTGGATTGAAATAACTTTATTTGTTAACCTTACCGTTTCATATCCCGTCTCACCTCACGTAGGTGAGTGGATTGAAATTTCCAGTGTTCCGACTTGTTTAGCGATGTGAATGGTCTCACCTCACGTAGGTGAGTGGATTGAAATAAGTGACTATTGGATATATCTATAGCAGATTTCGTCTCACCTCACGTAGGTGAGTGGATTGAAATAGTAGTATCATTAGAAAGATTGATACTTGTTTTAGGTCTCACCTCACGTAGGTGAGTGGATTGAAATTCTATATTGACGATTGAACGCAATTAAATCATGGTCTCACCTCACGTAGGTGAGTGGATTGAAATCCCTAAAGGGGGCTATACCTTTTAGTGATCCCATGGTCTCACCTCACGTAGGTGAGTGGATTGAAATCGTAAATGCTGTAAAATCTACAGCCGAAGTAGTGTCTCACCTCACGTAGGTGAGTGGATTGAAATCAGTGATTGATTAGCTTGCCTTTTTCGCCAAATTGTCTCACCTCACGTAGGTGAGTGGATTGAAATGCCTCGTAAAACACTGTCGCTGTTCCGTCATTACGTCTCACCTCACGTAGGTGAGTGGATTGAAATAACTTTATTTGTTAATTTTACCGTTTCATATCCCGTCTCACCTCACGTAGGTGAGTGGATTGAAATGTCCAGCAAAAGTAATGTACTATCTTCCTTTGAGTCTCACCTCACGTAGGTGAGTGGATTGAAATTGGTGTCAACCCATCGAATTCACCTTCAATATCGTCTCACCTCACGTAGGTGAGTGGATTGAAATATCGAATATACAATTAGATAAATTTACAGATGATGTCTCACCTCACGTAGGTGAGTGGATTGAAATTTCATTGTATCCAGCAGCGTGCAACGCACTAGCTAGTCTCACCTCACGTAGGTGAGTGGATTGAAATTTCGATTAACATTTCTAAGCCTGGAAGCTTCCGTGTCTCACCTCACGTAGGTGAGTGGATTGAAATTCTTGAAGGCACTGTTTCCGCAGTGTCTTTTTTTGTCTCACCTCACGTAGGTGAGTGGATTGAAATCATTTTTTCACCACCATTTAATCATATCTTTAAGGTCTCACCTCACGTAGGTGAGTGGATTGAAATAACACTTGCAATAACATCATCTTCATTATGAATTGTCTCACCTCACGTAGGTGAGTGGATTGAAATAAAATACACTTGATCATCTGTAAATTTATCTAATTGTCTCACCTCACGTAGGTGAGTGGATTGAAATCAGCGTCATCGTTTTATATGCAGCGCCCCTCATAGTCTCACCTCACGTAGGTGAGTGGATTGAAATATTAAGTGTGAGTTCGTATACTTTCATCGTTAATGGTCTCACCTCACGTAGGTGAGTGGATTGAAATTTTACATTCTTGTTTGTGCCAATCTGTTGTCCGTGTCTCACCTCACGTAGGTGAGTGGATTGAAATGATTGTGTAGGGTAAATAGACTCTATAAACTCATAGTCTCACCTCACGTAGGTGAGTGGATTGAAATCGATGTTAGTTTCGGTTACAAACAATTTGTCAGGTCTCACCTCACGTAGGTGAGTGGATTGAAATCACCCAAGGGAAATATACAACTCCAATCCCCTTCGGTCTCACCTCACGTAGGTGAGTGGATTGAAATTATTCATCGTGTGGATCATAGTCTTTCCGTTTGATAGTCTCACCTCACGTAGGTGAGTGGATTGAAATCAGTATTGCATTGTATAAGCACTAGTTAGCGGAGCGTCTCACCTCACGTAGGTGAGTGGATTGAAATGTTTAGCGTATAATGATTGATCTCGTACTAATCTGTCTCACCTCACGTAGGTGAGTGGATTGAAATGTTTAGCGTATAATGATTGATCTCGTACTAATCGTCTCACCTCACGTAGGTGAGTGGATTGAAATGAATATTGGAGATAGCAGCATGTATATGCCGTCAGTCTCACCTCACGTAGGTGAGTGGATTGAAATGAATTTAAGGCGAAGTTTATATAAAAACGGAGGTTGTCTCACCTCACGTAGGTGAGTGGATTGAAATCACCGTGGCGGTATCGTCGGACAAGGTAACTTTTGTCTCACCTCACGTAGGTGAGTGGATTGAAATCGTGATCGCTATGTTTAGGTTGGGGGTGCGGCATGTGTCTCACCTCACGTAGGTGAGTGGATTGAAATTTTTTAGTCGTTGTTGCATCGGCGGCGTATTGTGCGTCTCACCTCACGTAGGTGAGTGGATTGAAATATTTTTAGTTAAAGGTACTGATACAAATAAAGCACGTCTCACCTCACGTAGGTGAGTGGATTGAAATCCAACACCACCACCGAATAAGACGAATGAATTTTGTCTCACCTCACGTAGGTGAGTGGATTGAAATATTTCATCAGCTCCTATTAAAATAAAAAAAAGGGGTCTCACCTCACGTAGGTGAGTGGATTGAAATACTATATGGAGATCCAAACGCTATTTTCATTACCGTCTCACCTCACGTAGGTGAGTGGATTGAAATACCATCATCAGCTACGGTTAACCGAATTAGATAAGTCTCACCTCACGTAGGTGAGTGGATTGAAATCGTTTGACAACGCCGCTTAATCCTGCATTATCGGGTCTCACCTCACGTAGGTGAGTGGATTGAAATTTTTACAAAAGAGAAATCCACCTTCTCAACAGCGTCTCACCTCACGTAGGTGAGTGGATTGAAATCAATTGTTGACGAACCAGTTAGCTACGTCTACGACGTCTCACCTCACGTAGGTGAGTGGATTGAAATTACTGGTAAATCCGTTGTCGTAAATGTAAAAATATCGTCTCACCTCACGTAGGTGAGTGGATTGAAATCGACAGATGACGGCATGAAAGTAATACCAGGTATTGTCTCACCTCACGTAGGTGAGTGGATTGAAATTAATGGGCGTTACAGTTAAAAGCACTAATAACAGTCTCACCTCACGTAGGTGAGTGGATTGAAATTAATGACATTTAACTCTGTCGTGTATGCCGCCAACGTCTCACCTCACGTAGGTGAGTGGATTGAAATTCCCTTGTGCTACTGTTGAAAATATTCTTGCTGCCGTGTCTCACCTCACGTAGGTGAGTGGATTGAAATTCCTGCGCCACTTTCCCTTTAACACATCGTACAACGTCTCACCTCACGTAGGTGAGTGGATTGAAATCATATCCCCATTCGCTCGTTTTTATTAGCCTCACCGTCTCACCTCACGTAGGTGAGTGGATTGAAATGTTTAGCCATCTCACTCACCGCCTTTGTAATACGTCTCACCTCACGTAGGTGAGTGGATTGAAATTCTAGTTGCTCTATGAGCCAAGTGATATCCGTTGGGTCTCACCTGACGTAGGTGAGTGGATTGAAATTCATCACGAATAAATCTATAATTTTCTCGTTCTAGTCTCACCTCACGTAGGTGAGTGGATTGAAATCAACTAGCGTTAAACTCTGCATATCTATTAGCAGTCTCACCTCACGTAGGTGAGTGGATTGAAATCGTCATATCTCTTTATAGGATCTACTCCGTTTGAGGTCTCACCTCACGTAGGTGAGTGGATTGAAATTGTATATATGGTTTTACTTCTGAATCATCCTTAAAGTCTCACCTCACGTAGGTGAGTGGATTGAAATCAAAAACTCTACATTATCGGCAAATTCCCCACTTTGTCTCACCTCACGTAGGTGAGTGGATTGAAATAACTTTGTTACCGCTCGCCTCAATGTCTGCCCAGTCTCACCTCACGTAGGTGAGTGGATTGAAATCAAGAATTCTACGATTACATCTTTTGCAAAAATGTCTCACCTCACGTAGGTGAGTGGATTGAAATTCCCAACGTAAATAACCTTGAATATAAGCCAGTGTCTCACCTCACGTAGGTGAGTGGATTGAAATCGTTGTCTCCAGACGGCGTATAAGTATAATCCTGTCTCACCTCACGTAGGTGAGTGGATTGAAATCGAGGACGCAACACATTGACGGTGAAGCAGCTAAAGTCTCACCTCACGTAGGTGAGTGGATTGAAATTCTCGTTACCTTAATTAACGTCGCCAAACGGTAAGTCTCACCTCACGTAGGTGAGTGGATTGAAATTTTATCATCCACGACTAGATGAAAACTTGCTACACGTCTCACCTCACGTAGGTGAGTGGATTGAAATCATAAACCCTTTTCGATACACACTGAACATTTCCGTCTCACCTCACGTAGGTGAGTGGATTGAAATGGCCGATGAAAATAAGATTGAACAAATGATTGCAGAGTCTCACCTCACGTAGGTGAGTGGATTGAAATAAGCGTGTAACCTTCTCTGAATCTAGCATTAATCGTCTCACCTCACGTAGGTGAGTGGATTGAAATGTTACGTCCAGGGAAAGAATCATCTAGAAGCTTAGTCTCACCTCACGTAGGTGAGTGGATTGAAATTGTTTCTTGGAATACAGGCGTATATGTTGGTCTAAGTCTCACCTCACGTAGGTGAGTGGATTGAAATTCTCTTGCAATGTAATCCTCATACTTAGTTCTGAAGTCTCACCTCACGTAGGTGAGTGGATTGAAATCATCTTCAATCGTAATGATGTAATCTGTACTAGCGTCTCACCTCACGTAGGTGAGTGGATTGAAATGGTATACCGGTAATCAATCAGATAGACAAGAGTAGTCTCACCTCACGTAGGTGAGTGGATTGAAAAAAAAGTACCTCCGAATGGTTTCAAATCAATGTATGATAATTCAGTCGCGTCTTTCGTCGATGAATGGATTGATATTCATTAAAAACATGATACAATACTAAAGTTACTTGTCGCACTTCGAACGGGGTGTGTGGATTGAAAATATATATTATTTTATATGAAGGAAAACAGGCCTTTTTTACTTTTAAGTAAAAAAGGTCTTTTTCTATTGATAACACTGCAAGTGTAATTGAATACCTCTCTCAACAGACGATAGCTAATAGCATCTTTAGCAAATATAATTAATATGATTATTTTTTTGAAATTTAGGGTTCAGCATATGCTTCATTAAAATTAGATTATAAAATTACGGAAAATTGTCGAATTCAAGGGGGATAAGGTGAGCTGATGTCGAAAGAGTAATTAATAAGATGAATTAACACATAATGGATATGAGTATTGGTAGTTTACGTAATATTGACTTTATTAAATAAATAGTCTATATTATGGTTATTATTAATTTCTATATATAATAATATATAGAAATAAAAAAAAGTCGACTATAGATTGTTTATCAACATTCCCTAAGATACCATTAAGTTTATCCAACTTTTATTAATATATCTGATACTAGTGCAATGAACTTCGAGCATTGCTGGACTAAGAGTAGACAATCTGGATTAGCTATACTTGATTGGATAGAAAAATAAGGGTTAATAGAATGAATAAAACATGTGGAGGAGCGATCTAATATGTCAAGACAACGCCTTAATTATATCGATGATTTCAAAAAAAAGAAATGGTTCGGCTAAGCAAGAATGAAATCATTGCTTTGCAGGAAAAGGATCAGTGCCACCGAGCTGAAAGTGATATTTTACAGCAAGCTGTACTTATTATTGGTCGAAGATAACGATCATCAAGCGTAATTGAGACAAATATTCGGTATGAGCAATGAGTGACCTCTTATCATCTAAAAACGAACAAACTATTATAAAGCGTCAGAAAGTGATCCTTTTAATTGAAAGATTATTGGTTCATAAGCGATGTAGCAATAGAATGTAGGAATTTCATCAATTCTAGAAGATTCACTTCACAAAAAAAGTCTTATTTACTGTTAATAATTTTATCAGTTATAAATAAGGAGAGTTGTCATGATTGCTCATATGAGAAAATCGGATTATAAAGAACAGACGGTACAGGAACATTTGGAGGCGGTATCATTTATTTCGGGGAAACATGGGAATAAGATAAATGTTCAGAGAATGGCTGAGTTGGCTGGTTTCTTGCATGATATGGGAAAAAATACGGAAGCCTTCAGTACATATATTGAAAATGCGGTGAAAGAGACAGGGGTGCCACTAGAAAAAATTGATCATTCATCTGCAGGAGCGAAATATTTATATGAAAGATATTATGTCGGTTCACCAAAACAATTAAATGAAATGATATCGAATATAGTTATTGAAATAGTAGGGATGGTTATCCTTTCACATCACTCGGGATTGCAAAATTTTGTGCAGACGGATGGAAGTCAATCGGACTATTTTAGAAGAGTGTGTAGGGAAGATCTCCCTTATTATGAGGAAGTATGTACTACCTTTTTGGGCATCACAGGTAATGAAGAGAGAGTTGAGGAACTTTATCAAGAATCGTTGAAGGAAATGAAAACATTTTTATTGAAGCTACTACAATTAAAGGAGCAATGGCAGAGCACAACCCCGATCTCTGATTTTGTTTACTATAGCATTTTGATGAAATATATTTTTAGCTGCCTTATTGATGCGGATCGCACAGATTCTCGCCGATTTGATGAAGAAGATCAATCGGATTTATTTTCGTCTCATCAGCAGTTTTTCAAAAAGAGTTATGAGAATCTGATAGAAAAAGTACAAGAATGGGCAACAGATTCAAAGGTATCACATCCAATCAACGAACTGCGCGCTTCAATGTCAGAACAATGTGATCGATTGGCAGAAGAGCCTTCATCTATTTACCAACTTTCAATACCTACCGGAGGAGGTAAAACATTTGCGAGTCTACGATATGCATTAAAGCACGTACAATTAGAGGGGATAGAAAAGGATAGAATCATCTATGTCGTTCCATACACAACCATACTGGAACAAAATGCGGATGCTGTACGGGAAATTATTAAGAATAGGGACATGGTTTTGGAGCATCATGCGAATGTCATTGATGATGCGACAGGCGATGATCAGTTGGATTATTACCAAAAGTCTACGCAGAAAAAAATGCAGCTAGCTCGTGATAATTGGGATCACCCGATTATTTTTACGACGATGGTACAATTTCTGGATACATTCTATGGGAAGGGGACTCGTAAGGCACGTAGATTGCATAATCTAGCCAATGCCGTTGTTATTTTTGATGAAGTACAATCTGTCCCTGTTAAGCATATTTCTTTATTTAATAGTGCAGTTAACTTTTTGCATTACTTTGGAAAAAGCAGCATTGTATTATGCACAGCTACACAGCCTTCACTTACAACTACAGCCTACCCACTGCTAATGCATTCAAAATCTGAAATGGTCAAGGATTTATTGAATGTCGTGAAAGCGTTTCAACGAGTAAGCATTAAAAGCGAAATAACATCGGAAGGATGGACCGCGACCGATATAAGTAGTTTTGCTTTAAAGGAATTAGCAGATAAGCAATCAGTTCTTATTATTTTGAATACTAAAAAAGCAGTTCTAAACGCTTATCATGAAATGAAGGAATCGACAGGACATAGCGTATACCATCTAAGTACATCGATGTGTCCGCAGCATCGAAAAGATATATTACAAGAGGTCAAGAAGAAACTTAAATCTAGTGATGAGAAAGTAATCTGTATAAGTACACAACTCATTGAGGCCGGGGTAGATATTAGCTTCGAATGTGTAATTCGTTCACTAGCTGGACTAGATTCTATTGCTCAGGCAGCAGGTCGCTGCAATCGTAATGCTGAGTATGCACAAGGGACTGTATATATCATTCGTGCACAGGATGAGAGTTTATCGCGATTACCAGAGATCGCATTGGGTCAGAGAGTAACCGAAGAAGATGTGCTAACTCGAAAGGAATTAGCAGATGATTTGCTTAGCCCGGCAGCGATTCAGACGTATTTTGATTACTATTTAGCGAAGGCAGCAAGAACGATTCGAATGTCGGATAGCAAGCTCGACATCCCGCTTATTCAATTAATTGACGACTGTGCAAAGTACGTTCAGGCACCATCGAAAGAGAAGCCTCAAACTTCAGTGCGATCAATGTATAAGACGCTAGAGTCTCGCTTTGAAGTGATCGAAGCCCCGACAACAGGTATCTTAGTGCCATATAAAGGAGAAGGTCGAAATTTAATTGCAGATCTCAATGAGGAGGTGCGCGATTATGATAAATTGAATCGTTTGTTGAAAACAGCGCAGCTATATAGTGTCAACGTATATAGTCATACGTTACGTCAGCTAGTTCATGAGGATTTGATCTATCCACTGCATAATGAGGGGATATACGCACTTAGAGATAATGGCTATCATAAGGAATTTGGTCTGTCTCTTTCTGGTGAAGGGGAATGGAATTTACCTATTTTTTGAAGGAGGTGAGAAATGATGAGAAATAGTATTGAATTTATTGTACATGGAAAATATGCTCTGTTTACTAGCCCTGAAACGAAAATTGGAGGGGAAAAGTTTACGTATCAAATTCCAACCTATCAAGCGCTAAAAGGAATTGTCGAATCGATCTATTGGAAGCCGACTATCATTTGGTATATCGATCGAGTGAGAGTTATTAATCCAATACAAACAGAAGTGAAGGGATTACGTCCTACTAAATATGATAGCGAAAAAAATGAACTAGCCTATTACACCTATTTGCGAAATCCATCCTATCAAGTTCGTGCATATTTTGAATTTAATGAACATCGTGAAGATCTTGAGCATGATCGCAATGAGCATAAGCATCATAACATAGCTGTGCGGGCTGTTCAACGTGGAGGACGTCGAGATATTTTTCTTGGGAGTAGAGAGTGCCAGGGTTATGTTGAAGCCTGTGATTTCGATAGCGGTGAAGGCTATTATGATCAGTATGGTGACATTAATTTTGGACCAATGTTTCATGGATTTAACTACCCGGATGAGACTGGGAAAAATGAGTTAGAGGCACGGATTTGTAATCCTACAATGAAAAATGGTGTTATTGAGTTCGATAGACCTGAAGTCTGCTTGGCTGTTCGTCCTATTAAAGAGAAGGAACTCAAATCATTTATACTAGGTAAGAATCTGAAGTCTATAGAGGAAGAATATTCCGAAATTTTTCAAGAGGGAGGTGAATAAATGAGTTGGATGAAACGTTTGCACGATGTTTATGAAAACAATACCGATGAAGTAGGAGTATTTAAAACGCGGGGTGAGGGTCAGCGTTTCACTTTATTGCCAATCTCTCATGTAACTCAAAGTGCTCAAATTGAAGTGACATTAGATCGTGAGGGGAATTTCTTTAAGGCAAAGGTTGTACAAAAAGAAGAAGCACGAACGATTGTACCGGCAACGCTAGATTCTGCTAATCGCGCTGGAGCAAAGGTAGCGGGTCACTTCATACATGATAAGTTGTTTTATGTCGCAGCAGATTATATGAAGTATGGTGGGGAACAAAAACGTGCAGATAATTACACACAATATATTAATCAAATGAAAGATTGGGTGGCAAGTGAGTTCTCACATCCCAAGGTTGAACTGATTTACAACTATGTGAAGCATGGTCATATTATCCGCGATCTGATTGCAGCAAAGGTTCTGTTTATAGATGAGACTGACAAGTTAATCGAAAAGTGGACAAGTCGGGACGATACAAAATACGGAATTGATAAACCTGATATTTATAAAACTGTAACCGGGGATAGTAGCGAGTCGCTAGTACGCTTTAATATATTAAGCGAATATGCAGCCGATCCTCCAGTGTGGGAGGATACAGAGTTATTTCATACCTTTCAAAAATATCTTGCTCATAGGATGGAAGAAACAGCTGCCAAAGGAATCTGTTACATAAGTGGTAAGTTTACAATATTGGCAGAACAGCATGGATCAAGACTACGAAATGCAGGAGACATGTCCAAGTTAATTTCTTCTAATGATGACAAAGGTTTTACGTATCGTGGTCGTTTCGAGCTTCCGATTCAAGCTGTCCAGATCGGATACGATGTATCACAGAAAGCACATAGTGCGTTAAGATGGCTCATTCAACGGCAAGGGTTTCGTGCGGATACACGGAATTTTATTACATTCGGAATCAGGGAATCAGAGCTGGTACAACCATTTCACGGATCGTTGGATTTATTGAAGAGCCTGAATGAGTCGGAAGAAGTGACAAACCTAGAGGAATTGAATGAACTGGAGCTTGGACTAAAGTCTGTACTGTCATCTAATAATGTGATTGCAGGAGATGATACCAAGCTTATCGTCGCTGAGCAAGTTCAACTAGCATTTAAAGGAATGAAGCATAATCTGAATTTGGAAGATGTAGATCATGCTATTGTTATGGCTGTTGATGCCGCAACTACCGGTAGATTAGCAATCGTGTATTATCAAGAGTTAGATAGTAAGCTATTTATCGAAAGTTTATCTCATTGGCATAATACGTGTAAGTGGTATCAGACTTATTATGATAAGGATTCGGGCAAGGTAGTAAATTATCTCGGAACACCATCGACATACCATATTGTTGAGTCAGTCTATGGTGACAGAGCAGATCCTAAAATTAAAAAGGAATTGTATACGCGACTGCTGCCTTGCATCGTTGACCGTGCGGTAATACCTAAAGATATCGTAAGAACGATCTTTAATCGAGTTAGAAATCCAATGAGCTTCGAAGATGATTTATTAAGTGCGACAGGTGATTGGCAAAGGACATTGAACATCGCTTGTGCATTGATTCGCAAACAATATGAAACGGAGGAGATCGATATGGCATTAGATGAAGTAAATCCAACACGTGATTATTTATTTGGCAGATTGCTTGGCGTGGCAGAAGTGCTTGAGCGTAATGAGTTACATCGCCGTGGAGAGAGACGTGCAACGAATGCATTACGGTATTTCAATGCATTTTCCCAACGTCCAGCACGTACATGGATGACGATCCGTAAACAAATCCATCCCTATCAAGTAAATCAAGGGGAAGACATGTCTTATTATAATAAGTTAATTCGAGATATTGAGGATCGTATTGAAGCTAAAGATATGAATAACGATGCCTTAGGACCGTTATTTTTACTTGGTTATAGTAGTCAAGTGAAGGAGCTTTACACAAAAAAAGAAAAGAAAGAGGAGATAATCGATGAATCCAATTCAAAATAAAATCGACTTCGCTATTGTATTTACTGTAGACAAAGCTAATCCAAACGGTGATCCACTAAATGGAAACCGTCCTCGTCAAGATTATAATGGACACGGAGAGGTATCTGATGTCGCAATTAAGCGAAAGCTTCGTAATCGGCTGCAAGATGCAGGGGAAGCTATTTTAGTACAATCCGACGAACGGCGTTCTGACGGCTATCGTAGCATTTTGGCTCGTGTAGAGAGTAACGAAGTCATTGCTCCATACTTTGCTAAGAATAATAAAACTGCGAATAAAGAAGAATTAATTGAAATAAATGCAAGTAAAGCATGGTATGATGTTCGAGCATTTGGACAAGTATTTGCATTTAAAGGAACGGATGTTTCCGTTGGAGTGAGAGGTCCTGTCTCTATTCATGCGGCTACGAGTGTTAGTCCAGTGGAAATTACAAGTATGCAAATTACGAAAAGTGTTAATTCTACGACGAATGATAAGGATCCTAGTAAAAAGACTTCCGATACGATGGGGATGAAGCATCGCGTTGATTTTGGGGTATACGTATTTTGTGGAAGTATCAATCCGCAATTAGCTGAGCGAACAGGATTCTCGGAAGAGGATGGCGAGAAGCTGAAGCAAGCATTGATAACATTATTTGCAAATGATTCGTCTTCAGCTAGACCGGATGGAAGTATGGAAGTGAATAAAGTATTCTGGTGGGAGCATAACTCGAAATTAGGTCAGTATTCCTCTGCTAAGGTCCATCGTTCAGTTAAGGTAGAATTGAAAGAAGAAGATAAAATTCCGAGCTCGATCAATGACTATGAAATCACGGTAGATGAGCTTGAGGGTCTACTCGTGGAAAGATACAATGGACTATGATGCATCTGAACTTCTCCTATTATCAGGCATTCAGCATTTCGAGTTTTGTGAAAGACAATGGGCGCTGATCCATATTGAACAGGAATGGCAAGAAAATGTGCTCACTATCGAGGGTAGTCATCTGCATGAAAAAGCAGATGATCCCTTCATTAGAGAAAAGAGAAAAGATGTCATTTATGTACGTGGATTACCTGTACACTCATCAAAAATGGGACTTACAGGAATTTGTGACGTGGTAGAGTTTCATAAAGATCCTCTCGGTGTACCGCTCCAGAATGAAGCAGGGACATATGTACCGATACCAGTTGAATATAAAAGAGGCAAGCCTAAAAAAGATCTATCCGATATATCTCAACTTGTAGCGCAAGCCATTTGTTTAGAGGATATGTTATATTGTACGGTTACGCTAGGGTACCTCTTTTATCATGAAACAAGGCGTCGTGTGGAAATTGAAATAACAGAAGAATTGAAAAATAATATTAGACAAACTGCTCAACGCATGCATGATTACTATGTAAGGCGGCATACACCTCGTGTGAAAACAGGGAAGCATTGCGAGAGCTGTTCGTTACGTCATATTTGCTTGCCAGAATTGTTAACGAAGGAATCTGTCACACGATATATGAAAAGGATGTTAGCAGAATGAGAAAACTGTTAAATACGATATATATCACCACACCTGATGCATACCTTGCTTTGAAAGGCGAGAACATCGCCATTATTAAAGATGATGAAACGATTGGTCGAGTACCGTTGCACAATGTAGAAACCATTTGTACGTTTGGACATCAAGGTGCGAGTCCTGCGCTAATGGCTGCTTGTGTAGAAAGGAATATCGCAGTTGTATTTCTAACAAGTAATGGTCGATTCAGGGCAAGAGTAATAGGACCGTCTAATGGAAATGTTATATTAAGGAAGACGCAATATAGAATTTCTGATAACGAGATGAAAAGTGCACATATTGCCAGACATTTTCTAATTGGAAAGTTGTACAATGCTAAATGGACTTTAGAGCGAATGACAAGAGATCATGCACTTCGCATAGATGTGGATCGATTTAAGAGGGTATCAGCACATTTAACAGAATCAATGCAACAACTGATGACTATTGATGATCTAGAAGTGCTGCGAGGTATAGAAGGAAATGCGGCTAGCGCATACTTTGCGTTGTTTGACGATATGATTTTACAGCAGAAGCGGGATTTTTACTTCAAAGGGAGAAATAGAAGACCACCACTGGATAACGTTAATGCACTTTTATCATTTACTTATTCATTGCTATCTACCGAGGTAGGAGCGGCTTTAGAAGGTGTTGGCTTAGACGCTTATGTTGGGTTCCTACATCGAGATCGTCCAGGAAGGATGTCGCTTGCGCTTGACATGATGGAAGAATTGAGAAGTGTCTATGCTGACAGATTCGTTCTTTCTTTAATTAATTTGAAACAAGTACAGGCTTCTGATTTCCACAAAAAAGAAAGCGGAGCCGTACTTATGACTGATGATGCACGTAGAAAGATACTAGAGTTGTGGAAAGAGAGAAAAGAAGAGAAGATTACACATCCATTCTTAAAAGAAAAAATATCTTGGGGACTTGTCCCGCATGCACAAGCTCTGCTGTTGGCACGATTTATAAGAGGTGATATTGATGCATACCCACCATTTTTGTGGAAGTAAGTGTCTATATAATGCTAGTATTGATTACGTATGATGTGAGTACAATGTCAGATGGCGGTAAAAGAAGATTGAGGATGGTCGCGAAAAAATGCGAAGACTTCGGTGTACGTGTACAAAATTCAGTCTTCGAATGTATTGTAGATGCAGCACAATTTAAAAGGCTAGAAATAGAGTTAGAACAATTGATTGATCCATCCACTGATAGTTTAAGATTCTATATACTAGGAAACAACCATAAACAAAAGGTCAAACATATCGGTGCGAAGCCAAGTCTCGACGTTGAAGGTCCGTTAATATTTTAGTGCGAACCTGAAGCACATACGAAAAGTCTGGGCGGTTCGCACTGAATTCAAGTAGTAAATATCCATAAAGTGGGTATTAATGAGGAGTAAGTGAGTGTTTTTTAGGAAAAATAGATGTATTTCGTTATAAAGTGATTGAATATACGCTTATATAATGATTTTTCGCAGTCGCACTCTGTATGGAGTGCGTGGATTGAAATTGACCATGATATACGAACAGCTGTTGACATTAGTGTCGCACTCTGTATGGAGTGCGTGGATTGAAATTCGATATGTAGTGGAATCAATGTCTTTTGCTCTTGTCGCACTCTGTATGGAGTGCGTGGATTGAAATAGTATGCCACCAAAGATAAACAAGGCGACAGCCGCGTCGCACTCTGTATGGAGTGCGTGGATTGAAATAATATCATCAGAACCAACGTCAACCACATTTTCTGTCGCACTCTGTATGGAGTGCGTGGATTGAAATATTTCTGTTAGATTTGTTGATATATTATTCAAGGTCGCACTCTGTATGGAGTGCGTGGATTGAAATCATGTGACTAGCAGCTCTTTCTTTTTATCTACCGGTCGCACTCTGTATGGAGTGCGTGGATTGAAATAATTTGAAAATCGTATAACGCTTAAGCTCGGCCCGGTCGCACTCTGTATGGAGTGCGTGGATTGAAATTACAACCTTCACCAGTGATAATAATATGTATGCCGTCGCACTCTGTATGGAGTGCGTGGATTGAAATTGTAAAAGTTGATGATGCTGAGTTGCTATCTATGGTCGCACTCTGTATGGAGTGCGTGGATTGAAATTGGCTACGTGGTAAGTTCAAGCAATCCGTTTCTGGTCGCACTCTGTATGGAGTGCGTGGATTGAAATTTCATCTAATAGCTCACTCCAAATTTCGTTGAGAGTCGCACTCTGTATGGAGTGCGTGGATTGAAATTACTATGCGATCTGAGAGAAAATGACCGCTTACGGTCGCACTCTGTATGGAGTGCGTGGATTGAAATACTAGCTTTATACTCATACCAAACTTCATTGACCGGTCGCACTCTGTATGGAGTGCGTGGATTGAAATTACTAGTAACATATCGTTAAGCAAGAAAATCACCTGTCGCACTCTGTATGGAGTGCGTGGATTGAAATCACACTATTCTAGCTACTGGCAAAAAAATTGCTGTCGCACTCTGTATGGAGTGCGTGGATTGAAATTCATCATTTAAACAACACTCCCAATAGCAATACTCGTCGCACTCTGTATGGAGTGCGTGGATTGAAATATTTCCTGCCGTATCAATGGCAGTTACATAGATACGTCGCACTCTGTATGGAGTGCGTGGATTGAAATCTTTGATATCTCAATAAAATCTTCAAACGTTTCGTCGCACTCTGTATGGAGTGCGTGGATTGAAATTGCATCACCTTTATCCTCAAAATACACTTGATCATGTCGCACTCTGTATGGAGTGCGTGGATTGAAATTAAAGAAGCCAACAACAATGGCACCGAAAAATTGGTCGCACTCTGTATGGAGTGCGTGGATTGAAATAGTTAATTTATCAACACCATCTGCAATCATTTGGTCGCACTCTGTATGGAGTGCGTGGATTGAAATAAGGATGGAGAGAACAACGACTATGTTGTTATACCGTCGCACTCTGTATGGAGTGCGTGGATTGAAATAAAATGGCATATACAGACGCAATAAGTGTTGCGTGGTCGCACTCTGTATGGAGTGCGTGGATTGAAATCTGCCGAGGTATTGATGGATGTACACAACCGCTTACGTCGCACTCTGTATGGAGTGCGTGGATTGAAATACATCATCACCACCATTTAATTAATGACTTAAACGTCGCACTCTGTATGGAGTGCGTGGATTGAAATCGGTATACAATTCATTCAGTGTCAGTTTATGCACGTCGCACTCTGTATGGAGTGCGTGGATTGAAATTAGTACCACGATCCGTGGCAAGCTACACCTTGTAGTCGCACTCTGTATGGAGTGCGTGGATTGAAATTGTTACATCAGGTGTAGCTTGATAAGATAAATCACGTCGCACTCTGTATGGAGTGCGTGGATTGAAATGAGCTTCGTTGTTGCTTTCTGCTTGTTGTTTCTGTCGCACTCTGTATGGAGTGCGTGGATTGAAATAAACTTCGATGTTCTTTGTCTAGTTTCTTTCGCCGTCGCACTCTGTATGGAGTGCGTGGATTGAAATCTCAAAAATTATGCTTCGGGGAAATTACGCTATAGTCGCACTCTGTATGGAGTGCGTGGATTGAAATTTACAAGCCAGTAGATATAAAAAGTGTCAAAAAAGTCGCACTCTGTATGGAGTGCGTGGATTGAAATTGCTTGTTGATTTGTAAGTGATACACCATTATCGTCGCACTCTGTATGGAGTGCGTGGATTGAAATATTATCATTATTATCTAATAGCATTGTTGTCATGTCGCACTCTGTATGGAGTGCGTGGATTGAAATTATCTAAGTTTGGTTTGATAGATTTAACGGATGGTCGCACTCTGTATGGAGTGCGTGGATTGAAATTCTTTAGCTTTGTTCTCTACCTTTACCTTGGTGAGTCGCACTCTGTATGGAGTGCGTGGATTGAAATCTGTTCCATGAAAACTACAACTCTTGCATTACCTGTCGCACTCTGTATGGAGTGCGTGGATTGAAATGTCAAAATGGTGACAAGTAAAATTTTCTTTGCCCGTCGCACTCTGTATGGAGTGCGTGGATTGAAATTTTAAGCATTTCATACCCAGATGAGGGATAGTTGCGTCGCACTCTGTATGGAGTGCGTGGATTGAAATAATAGCACCTTTGAATCTTTCGGGGTCAGCAGATGTCGCACTCTGTATGGAGTGCGTGGATTGAAATCTCCTGGATACAACATATGAAGAATCGTTAAGAGTCGCACTCTGTATGGAGTGCGTGGATTGAAATCGAAAATTGCTCATCACTCATCAAGTACTTCCTCGTCGCACTCTGTATGGAGTGCGTGGATTGAAATCGCCCCTACCGTGTACCCATTTACGCCATTGCCTGTCGCACTCTGTATGGAGTGCGTGGATTGAAATACCTTCGGACGGAATCCAACCGAAATGGCTGCCGCGTCGCACTATGTATGGAGTGCGTGGATTGAAATGCCATTGCTGCGTTACCATCACGTATAGCTATATCGTCGCACTCTGTATGGAGTGCGTGGATTGAAATTTACCGAACACTTTCAGTATGCCACCAAAGATAAACGTCGCACTCTGTATGGAGTGCGTGGATTGAAATTGCATGTATTCCTCACCGAACTGATGAAATGATGCGTCGCACTCTGTATGGAGTGCGTGGATTGAAATTTTTTAATCCCCACAACTTTGCAAGGCGGTCTATGTCGCACTCTGTATGGAGTGCGTGGATTGAAATCACTCGCTATGTTATTTTCGATTATCGACTTGATAGTCGCACTCTGTATGGAGTGCGTGGATTGAAATCCTTGTGGTAAATTTACATTGTCTCCGTATGTTGTCGCACTCTGTATGGAGTGCGTGGATTGAAATTTCCTGCGCCAGCACGTTTTCCGCCCCGAGCATTTGTCGCACTCTGTATGGAGTGCGTGGATTGAAATACCAGTGATAATAATATGTATACCCATATCATCTGTCGCACTCTGTATGGAGTGCGTGGATTGAAATCTTTAAGTTTGCAGATATAAAAGTTCCATTTACTGTCGCACTCTGTATGGAGTGCGTGGATTGAAATTCTGCACCCTTGACCAGTCATTTGCAAGTGTATGGTCGCACTCTGTATGGAGTGCGTGGATTGAAATTTATTCCACTTATTGAATGTTTCTTCTGTCATGTCGTCGCACTCTGTATGGAGTGCGTGGATTGAAATATAGTTTATTTTATCTATTGACTTTTTTCTTGATCGTCGCACTCTGTATGGAGTGCGTGGATTGAAATTCTTTCGCTCATTTGCGATCAGCTCGTTTTAATGTCGCACTCTGTATGGAGTGCGTGGATTGAAATAAATTTCTAAGTCTAGAAGCTTCGGACTTATTATTGTCGCACTCTGTATGGAGTGCGTGGATTGAAATTTCCAACACATCAGCATTATTTGATATTTTCGCTAGTCGCACTCTGTATGGAGTGCGTGGATTGAAATCCACAATAACCATCCAGTGACCACGACTGGGAAACGTCGCACTCTGTATGGAGTGCGTGGATTGAAATTGTTAGATGTTGGAACGCTCAAAAAGTCCATGCGGTCGCACTCTGTATGGAGTGCGTGGATTGAAATTCTGCGATCTTGACCTGCAGCCTGGAGTCCAGCGTCGCACTCTGTATGGAGTGCGTGGATTGAAATTCCTGCTGATGTAAACAAATCTCCAAAACTTTCCCGTCGCACTCTGTATGGAGTGCGTGGATTGAAATTGTTGGATGTATTAATTGCATAGGGTTGTTCGTCGTCGCACTCTGTATGGAGTGCGTGGATTGAAATATCCCCAAACCACTAAAGAAAACGATAGAAATTGTCGCACTCTGTATGGAGTGCGTGGATTGAAATTGATTGCTGTTCTATCCATAACAGATCGTTTATAAGTCGCACTCTGTATGGAGTGCGTGGATTGAAATTCTTACTTCCTTGCTCTCCGCCATCCTCTTGCACCGTCGCACTCTGTATGGAGTGCGTGGATTGAAATAAATAGAGAGGGGTTTATCAGATACCTACCTAGAGTCGCACTCTGTATGGAGTGCGTGGATTGAAATTAGTGATATTGTGGTAGAAAATGTGGTTGACGTTGGTCGCACTCTGTATGGAGTGCGTGGATTGAAATATCGTCAATGTTAAGTATTACTTGCATGGTATCGTCGCACTCTGTATGGAGTGCGTGGATTGAAATCGTTGGTATCTTGTGTGTATGCATCACCCGTGCGTGTCGCATTCTGTATGGAGTGCGTGGATTGAAATCATTAAGTATTAATGGAGCTGTAAATCATACGCCTGTCGCACTCTGTATGGAGTGCGTGGATTGAAATTGCACTACGTAGCGCTTGACCTGCTGACGTAATAGTCGCACCTCACATAGATGCGTAAAGTGAAATGTTTTCGTCGTAATCTTTTTCGTACTGCGACATATTGTTTTCTATCTATTACCTCATCAATATGTTAAAATTACCCATAAAGTGTGGCAATCTAATTTGTTTATTGCGTGGGTTGCCTTATTGAACTATTGGGCAGTTAAATTCGGTATTATACGGTACGATTATCCATAAGAGATGGGGTGCCTTTATCAAGAAGAAATATGCTTTCCTAATATTTTTCATATTATTATTTGTGATGGTTTATACAAAACCAAGTACTCAAGATTATAATAATTACCTCCATAAGGTCCATGGTCTTAAATGTGACAGTTCCGAAATCTCAAATTGCTTTCATACTATTAATGATTTGAAATCATCAAGTCTCACACATCAGCTTATTTTTATGACAGCAGAAACAAAGATTTTTGGAGAGGTAGATAATAAAATACGAGTAGTAGGTATTTTCAATCATTTTTTGTAATAGAAAATAGTCTTCATCCTAAATCGGATAATAACAATAATATCGAAATTCCGTAGCTAAGGGGAACATTAGCTGAATAAAGAAACTTCATTTAGGATAAATCGTATTAACTATTTTATTAAGGGTGGTTACTATTAATCAAGAAAACTTAACTTGTAAAGCTTGTGGAAGTACTACATTTACTAAAGGTGAAGTGAACAATGAGTATGCTAGAGTCAAGCCCATTGGAAAAATATTCACTTTTGGATCCCCAGTTATATATACTTTTTGTAAAAATTGCGGAGAAGTGGCATCAATTAAAATTGCAAAACCAGAGAAATTTTGAGCCCACAATATGGGCTTTTTTGAATTCCCCTATTGCGCATTATGTGTCTACTCTGTATTATCCGTCGTACCATAGCAGACACCAGAAACCTTATTTGCTGTGTATGCCTCTATTATCGATCTTTACCGGACACAGACGCACTTATTCCACACCAATTGATGCATTTTGGCTCCTTTAAGGACAAATAACGGTTTCTATGTCCGTTAGAATGCCATTCGACCCTAAAATTCACAAATAACTACTTACAACATTACTAATCAGAAAAAAATGATGAAATTTCTCGGAATTTACAAGTAATTAGTTCTAAAGTTCCTAGTACATTAGATGCATTAGCGTTATGCTCAATAAATGTGATTTAGTTTACTTCCCCACTTGTAATTGTCTTTTTGCTGTATTACTATAGTTTTATTGCGAAAAAGGTATATATTTCAAAAAAACAGGTCAATATGAGGAATAATAAAGTACTCAATAAAGGAATGCCTATTTTAAGGAGGTGAAACAATGAACAAAACAGATTTGATTAACCAAGTTTCTGAGCTTTCTAGTCTTTCCAAAAAAGATGCTGGTAAAGCTGTAGATGCAGTGTTTGAAGCAATCGGTGAAGCATTACAAGGTGGAGATAAAGTACAACTTGTTGGCTTTGGTAACTTTGAAGTGCGTGAGCGTCAAGCTCGTAAAGGTCGCAACCCTCAAACGGGACAAGAAATCGATATCGCTGCAAGCAAAATTCCTGCATTTAAACCTGGTAAGCAACTTAAAGAATTAGTTGCTCAACAATAATTTGCAATTTAGAGGCTACTTTTCGTATATTCTGTATACTGAGAAGAAGCCTCTTTTTAATAGTAAACACTATCTTTTCGAGCTAAGCATTGCACAATAGAGTTGATTCTAATATAATGCTTTGAGGTAAACTAGATTGTCTTCAAGAATGCGAGGGAATGAGATGGAGCAACAGGCAAGTGATTATGTAGTAATTAAAGCCAAAGATCAAGGCGTAACCGTAATGGGGCTGACAAGAGGTCAAGATACTAAATTTCATCATACTGAAAAACTTGATAAGAATGAAGTACTTATCTGTCAGTTCACTGATCATACATCCGCAATTAAAATTCGCGGTAAAGCTACCGTCTTGACGAAATATGGTACCGTCCATACAGATGAATAGAATTACTAGAAATATCGCATCCCAATAGATGACATCCATGTCTCTGTTGGGATTTTTCTGTGAAAATGAATATTGCTCGTACTACTACCGTACACTATAGATAAGCTGCACTAGAGCTTAAGCTTTCGATGCTACTTTTTATTTGCTGTAAATATCTTAAGTAGTTAATAAGAAGTTTTGGGAGGTAGTAGGTTGAGGCATATGAAGGGCTTATTACTAGGATCGATGATAACGCTAATCATTAGTCTTATTTTATATTACAGTATGCTGCATACGAATGAAGATTCATATAATCAGCTATCAGTAAGCGCGGGTGTGCATGTGAAGCAGGTGACGCTGAATAATGACAACATCGTTGATATGATAAGTAACTATATAAATACAGATCATTTATCTAAAGTTAGTTTGAATAGACATGTTCTGGAGGTAGTACTTTCAGTCGATGATAACCAGACAGCAGAGCAACTTGTCTACGCTGAGTTTCCGCAATTTGTTTCTTTTGCATTTGAACGTACATTGAATATTGAACAGTTGAAGATAAAAGTGATGCAAAATCAACTCAATCGTAACGATAGTGTCATAATTTTGACTTGTAATCTGTATCGTAATGATGCATGGTTAAAGAATGGAAGCGGGCAGCTGAGAGAGCTGCAATGGCTTATTGACCCTGACTGGGAGCAAAGACTACGGATCAAAAAGACGATTTATTGGCAGCAGCATTAGAGACTCTAGTTAGCCGATCCAATTGCAAATAACCTTTCTAGGAAACAAATCATATTTGTGTTATAATGATTAGCATTGTTATGCGGATATAACCTAATTTTGTACGGAGGCTTCATAGATGAAAAAATACTCTGTAGCGGATGCGGCAGAACCATACGTAAGCTACGATATGATCCACGCTCATACTGAACTACCGTCGTATTCGGAACCTAGATTACAGTTATTATATGCTGTATTAGCGCAATCTAAAGAGACGAGAGAACGTAGTGAATTATTTAGTCTTGTGACGGCTTTAGTTCAACTTGGTATGGATACGCATGATCTTGTTGACACGGAGACTGGACAACGAACAGAAACGCAAATGCGTTCTAGACAATTGAAAATTTTGGCGGGAGATTTCTTTAGTGCGAGATTTTATCAATTGCTTGCTGTTAAAGGTGAAATTGAATTAATTTCCATATTAAGTAAAGCGGTTGCAGATGTTAATCGTTTGAAAATTTCTTTCTATACAGCAGCTGAATCGGCTTCATTAACGGCAGAACATTACTTAATGAACAGAATATCGCTGAAAAGTGAATTGTTTGTTCCATTTCAAAAATATTTGAGTCAGCCTATTGCGAAAGTATGGAAAGAATTATTACAACAAGTTACGGCCTTTGAAGTAATGCACGATGAGTTGGGAAATATTTTCGAAGCCGGTGGATACGCTCGTAGTTTTGCATATTGGAATTTACATAATGTGGTCACTTCGACTGAAGAAAAGAAAATGCTACAACAAAATAGCTATAACCTACTAGTAGACAAGTACCATGTACGTCGCTATATGCTTGATTATTTACATACAGCTTATGAAGCGGTAATTAGTATACTTGAAGCAGAGCAGCTTATAGAACTTAAGAACGAATTTGCTCAGACAGTTGAATATATGAAACATCAACTTGGTAATTTTTCGATGAAAGAAGTTGAAGCACAATGAGTAGTAATAACTTAAATGATCCAAAAAGCCATGTTCATGATCTATTTGAGACAATTGCACCGAAATACGATATGATGAACGATCTAATGAGCTTCGGACAACATAAAGTATGGCGTAAAAAGACGATGAAGATCATGAACATGCAAAGGGGTCAAACGGCACTTGATCTATGCTGTGGAACTTGTGATTGGACGATTGATCTTGCCAAAGCAAGTGAATCTGGTCACATAACAGGGCTTGATTTCAGTGAGCAAATGCTTGCAGTAGGACGCCAAAAAGTAGCTGAAGCAGGATTGGGTCAACAAATTACACTTGTGCAAGGCAATGCGATGGAGCTTCCGTTCGAAGATCATTCGTTTGATTATGTAACGATTGGATTTGGCTTAAGAAATGTACCCGACTATGAACAGGTCGTTGCAGAAATGCTTCGAGTTGTGAAACCAGGTGGGCAAATTGTTTGTCTTGAAATGTCCAAACCTCAGGCGCAACCATTCAAATTCATGTACTACTTATATTTCGAAAAAATGGTTCCCTTGTTAGGAAAAATGTTCGCGAAGCAGTTTGCTGCATATAAATGGCTTCCAGATTCTTTGAAATTATTTATGGATGCTAAAGAGTTACGTCAGCTATTTGAGAAAGTTGGAGCTGTTAATGTTTTTGTCAAAAACTTTTTCTGGGGTGTAGCAGCATTGCATATCGGTAGAAAAAACTAATCATGTTAGAAGCTATGTTATATAGTAACCTAGAGTAATTCAAAAGGTGAGATCATGAAACTATTAGAAATATACGCCAAGATGAAGGGCGACATTAACAAAATAGAGAATGAGCTAGAACGAGTTGTCACGGATGAGCAGCCGCTATTATCTGAGGCAGCACTCCATTTACTCAAAGCTGGTGGGAAAAGAATTCGTCCAGTTTTTGTTTTGCTAGGTGGAAAATTCGGTGTGTATAACTTGAATGAACTGAAGACGGTGGCCGTAACGTTGGAATTAATCCATATGGCTTCGCTTGTTCATGATGATGTTATTGATGATGCCGAGACACGCCGAGGTCAGCTAACTGTGAAGTCCAAGTGGGATAATCGAATTGCGATGTATACTGGTGACTATATTCATGGAAAAGCACTTTTACAGATTTCACAAATTCATAATAAAGATGTACATACGATGCTTTCAAAAGCACTTGTTCAAATGTGTATTGGAGAAATGGAACAAATTCGTGATTTTTTCAATACAGATCAAACAGTGCGTAACTATTTATTACGTATTCGTCGCAAAACAGCGTTATTGCTTGCTATCAGTACGCAATTAGGTGGTATTGTAGCGGGCTGTACACCACAGCAATATAATGCGCTATATCGTTATGGATACAATGTGGGGATGGCGTTCCAAATTATTGATGATCTTCTTGATCTATATGGTACAGAGAAGCAAATCGGTAAGCCGCCTGGGTCAGATATGCGCCAAGGAAATATAACGTTACCTGTTATTCTTGCACTTCAGGATGATGATATTCGTGATGATCTATTAATCGAAATTCGTAATATCCATGCGAATGGAGATGCAGCTAACACAAAAAAAGCAATTCAGCTTATTCGTAATAGCAAAGGAAGTCAATTAGCTGAGGAGATGGCAAATCGATATATTGCGAAAGCACTTGCGGTACTTGAAGAACTGCCGTCGATCCCAGCCAAGAAGAACCTTGTTGATATTGCTCATTTTGTAGGGAAACGCAATTATTAATATACCGCCTACTAGCGGAAGGGGCATATACTGTGGAGAAAACGTTTTTAATGATTAAGCCAGATGGAGTACAAAGAGGTTTGATTGGTGAAATTGTAGCACGTTTTGAGAAGAAGGGGCTGCAACTTAATGCCGCTAAATTCATGATGATATCGACTGAACTAGCGGAAACACATTATGGTGAGCATAAAGGGAAAGTATTTTATGAGCCGTTGCTCAAATTTATTACTTCAGGTCCTGTGTTTGCAATGGTCTGGTCTGGTGACAATGTTATTGCTTTGTCGAGAGCCATGATCGGTAAAACGGATGCTGTGGAAGCTTTTCCTGGTACGATACGTTCTGATTTTGCAGTCCATACTAATTTTAATCTTATTCATGGCTCTGATTCTCCGGAAAGTGCAGAACGAGAGATTCAATTGTTTTTCAATGAGAACGAGCTTGTACAATTTGAGTATACGATTCAACGCTGGATTTAACATGAGCTTTGGAGGTTAGGTTATGTCAGAAGATTTGGATTTTTCTAGATTCATAGAACAAATTAAGAAGAAAACCGATATTGATCTTTCTTTATACAAAGAAGCGCAGATGAAAAGACGTCTAACAACATTACGGACGAAACATGGTTATAATACATTTGATGCTTATTTTCAGGAGTTATCAAAAAATCGAGTTTTGCTCGATGAATTTCTTGATCGGATGACCATTAATGTGTCAGAGTTTTGGAGAAATCCACAGCGTTGGGAAACGTTGCGAGCTAAGTTTTTGCCTGAGATGATTCAAGCTCAAAGTCGCTTGAAAATATGGAGTGCAGCTTGTTCTACGGGTGAAGAGCCTTATACGCTGGCAATGATATTAGATGAACTACATGCACTGCAAAAGACGCAGTTGTTAGCAACAGATCTTGATGCAGGCGTAATAGCTAAAGCAACGCAAGGCTATTATCTTGATCGTTCTATTCGTGATGTTCCGCAAATATTTCGTGGAAAATATTTTCAAGAAGACGAGGGCGTTTACTCCATCGTTGATTCATTGAAAAAAGCGGTCCATTTCAAACAACAAAACTTATTGTTCGATACATTTGATAGAGATTTTGATCTGATCGTTTGTCGTAATGTGATGATCTATTTCACGGAAGAAGCGAAGCATGAGTTATATCATAAATTCGCAAAAGCATTGAAAAAAGGTGGCATCTTGTTTGTCGGAAGCACGGAACAAATATTTACGCCATCGCAGTACGGATTCGAGACGGTGGATACTTTCTTCTATCGTAAAATGTAGTAGTGAATGAGCACTTATACTATTTTATTAAAAGTGAGCTAGAGGTGATCTTAACAGATCCTCTAGCTCATTTTTTTGTGTTTTGTTGAGAGCGTCGGAAGCGCAAGTATACATAATTTTGTACATGCGAACCTACAATGTTTCTGTAAGAAACATACCTCAGAAGCATTAGTTCGCTTCATATTCGCTGTCGAATAAGCAACAAAGCCATTGTAACATTACCCAGCAACGTGTACGGCACGAGTACACGAGCGGTCAATGTCCAGCTCGAAGCTTAAGCACGATGTTTAATCATGAAGCTTAAGCACGATGTTTAATCACGAGGCTTAAAATAGAGGTTCAAAAAGCGGGCTTTCAGAACCGAGCAGGTGGAATGCTACTTGAGAAAGACGGAAGCGCAAGTGTACATGATTACGTACACGCGAACCGTACTTTCCAAGTTCATTCCAGATGCGACGTCGAGTACGCTACAACGCATCACTTCGTTATCAAAGCCCGCTTTTTGAGCTACATTGCTATACGCTTTCTTGTCAAACTAGCACTGCTGTACTATAATAAGCAAAGATGTTTACGGCATGTAATGGAGAGCAGAAAGTTCTGCTTGTGAAGGAGGAACTAGTGTTGAGTTTACGATATTTGACAGCTGGGGAAACCCATGGGCCTCAATTAACTACGATTATTGAAGGACTACCTAGTAATTTGAGCCTTGATTTCGAGGAATTGAATTTCCAATTACAACGTCGTCAAAAAGGTCATGGACGTGGTCGCCGGATGCAAATCGAACAAGATACTGCTAACATTGTTGGTGGTGTACGTCATGGCAAAACTACAGGTGCTCCAATAGCGATTGTTGTAGCGAATAATGACTGGACACATTGGACTAAAGTGATGAATGTTGAGCCGATTGAAGGTAACGATGAAACAAAACGTCGTGTTCATCGTCCGCGTCCTGGACATGCTGATCTGAACGGTGGCTTGAAATATAATCAACATGATCTTCGCAATATTCTTGAACGCTCCAGTGCTCGTGAGACAGCAGCTCGTGTTGCTGTTGGTGCCGTTGCACGTCAATTTCTTGCTGAATTCGGTATTAAAGTAGCTGGTCAAGTCATTCGTATCGGTGAAATTGAAGCTCCACCTAATCAACTTCCAGTTGACGAACTTATTGCTCTAACAGAAGAATCTTCCGTACGTGTTGTAGATAAAGCTACTGAAGAGAAAATGACAGCTTACATCGATCAAATCAAGCAAGAAGGTGATTCTATCGGTGGAATCGTAGAATGTATTATTGAAGGCGTTCCGATTGGTCTAGGAAGTCATGTTCAATATGATCGCAAGCTAGATGCTAGAATCGCACAGGCAGTCGTTTCTATTAACGCATTTAAAGGTGTGGAGATCGGGATTGGTTTTGAAGCTGCGAAAATTCGTGGCTCGCAAGTGCATGATGAAATATTGTATACTGCTGAAAAAGGCTATCATCGTGCAACGAACCGTCTAGGTGGATTTGAAGGCGGCATGACAAATGGCGAGCAAATTGTTGTAAGAGGTGTAATGAAGCCGATTCCAACATTGTATAAGCCATTACGCAGCGTTGATATTGATACAAAAGAACAATTTACTGCACAAGTTGAGCGTTCTGATAGCTGTGCCGTTCCTGCTGCAAGTGTAGTTATGGAGCATGTTGTGGTATGGGAAGTCGCTCGTGCTTTTCTTGAAAAATTCGGTGGGGACTCTATGGAAGAGATTCATGCCAACTATAATAGTTACAAAGAACAATTGGAGAGATATTAATATGCATAAACTAATGGTTGAACTTGGTGATCGCTCGTATCCAATCTATATTGGAGCAGGCCTGTTAGACACGGTAGCTACTTATTTCTCAAATCATGATATTAGTAAAAAATCACCGCTTATGATCGTTACAGACGAGAATGTTGCTGCTAACTATCTTGATCCATTAGTACAATCGTTAAGCGCGGATGGTTTCACTGTTGTTACTGCAGTCGTAGCTGTAGGGGAACAGTCTAAGTCGCTTGCTAATCTAGAGTTACTAGTCGGGATCGCTTTGGAGGGTGGACTTGATCGTAAGTCGGCAATCGTTGCGCTTGGCGGTGGTGTAGTAGGAGATCTAGCTGGTTATGTTGCAGCAGCTTATATGCGCGGCGTGAAATTCGTACAAATTCCAACAACAATTCTAGCTCATGATAGTAGTGTTGGAGGTAAAGTAGCCGTTAATCATCCGCTAGCGAAAAATATTATTGGTGCTTTTCATCAGCCTGAATTCGTATTGTATGATTTGAATACGCTGCAAAGCTTACCTGATCGTGATGTGAAATCAGGATTAGCGGAAGTTGTGAAGCATGGCTTGATCTGGGATGCCGAATTCGTAGACTGGTGTATCGCACATGCCGATAAATTGGTAGCGAAGGATGCTGAAAGTCTCGGTTATGCACTATATAAAGGCTGTAGTGTAAAGGCTCAGGTCGTATCGCAAGATGAACGAGAAAATAGCTTGCGTGCTATTCTTAATCTCGGACATACGATCGGTCATGCACTTGAAGCTGTAGCAGGCTATGGTGAGTTAATGCATGGTGAAGCGATAAGTATTGGGATGATCGGCTCAGCAAAGCTTGGCGTTCGTTATGGCGCGTCAGAAGAACTTCTGCGCATTACGACTTTAGCGCTTGAAAGCTGTGGTTTGCCAACATCTATTAGCAGTCAATACGATACAGATGAAATAATAGCTGCAATGATGCATGATAAGAAGTTTTCAGAAGGAACAACAGTGTTTGTCGTGCCAACAGAAATTGGATCAGTAGAAATTAAGCCTAACGTGCCTGTAGAATGGGTACGTGAAATTATCGAAGAGCTGAAGCAGGAGGACAAATGATGAACGTACGTGGAATACGAGGAGCAGCAACAGTAGAGTTTAACGACGCTGCACTTATTAAAGAAGTTACCCTTGAGATGGTTAAGGATATCGTCAATCAAAATAATGTAAATCCAGCAGACATATCCTGCGTATTTATTACAGTTACGCAAGATCTTGATCAAGCATTTCCAGCACAAGCTATTCGCCAATTACCAGGGTGGGAGTTAGTTCCACAGATGTGTGCACTAGAAGTTCCTGTTAAAGGGAGTCTTGAGAAATGCGTGCGTTTAATGGTTCTAGTCAATACGGACAAATCGCAAGCAGAAATTCAACATGTTTACAAAGGTGGAGCGATTGCACTTCGTCCGGATTTAGCGCAAAAATAAGATCATTGACATTATAATATTTATTAAGATATAGTAGAAGCTAGATGAGAAGATTTTAGATGAGATAGGTTTTATCGAGAAGAGATGAGATGAGCGTAGGAAATAAGATGAGGTCAGACGAGTTGTAACAATTGTAATGACAGAGAGCTGTCGTTAAATTGTGTGCACGAACGTTTGTCGATATTTTCTTATTTCTATTTCATACTTAATTTCGATGGCTCCTGCTCTAATAGCAGGGGCCTTTTTTGATAAATATAACTAATTTCTTATCCCAAAAAGATCGGGCATATGCCTTGGAAAGTGAGAGTGAAGAATATGACTACTGAATTACAACAAGTTATTTCGTTAGCTAGCCAATATAATCTAATTCCAGTTGTACGCCGTGTAATGGCTGATACGGAAACTCCTATACGATTATTTAAGCATTTTGCTAAGAAGGAGCATGCCTTTTTACTAGAAAGTGTTGAAGGTGGCGCCAAATGGGCTAGATATTCTTTTATCGGAACAGATCCTTTCTTAATGCTATATGGAAAAAATGGTGAAATGGTTTTTGAACAAAATGGGGAAAAGACTTTTTCTTCAGATAAGCCGATTGAACTATTGAAAGCAAAGCTTCGTTCGTTCCGTACTCCTGCGAATACTGATCTTCCTCCATTTACAGGTGGAGCCATTGGATTTTTTGGGTATGATCTATTGCAATATTATGAAAAATTACCTGCGCACCGCGTTGATGATCTGAATATGAACGATATTCAATTTATGTTCTGCGATCAAGTCATCGTCTTTGATCATTTGAAGCAGCAATTGTTATTAGTAAGCAATGTTCATATTGCAGAGGGAGCTACAGATACTCAAATTCAGCAAGCTTATGAGCATACACTTGGCCGCATTGAAGCGATGATTGAAGAAATTAGTCTGGTGAATGTAGCAACGGATATTCCTAGAGGGACGATGGATATGGACCCAGATCTAGGAGAAGTAGAATCTAATGTTACGAAAGAAAAATTTATCGATAATATTCATCAAGCAAAAGAATATATTCGAGCGGGTGATATATTCCAAGTCGTTCTTTCTCAACGTTTCAGTATTGAAACAACGGTTGATCCGCTTCATGTATATCGTGTACTTCGTGTGATGAATCCATCTCCATATATGTACTATTTGAAAATGGGAGAACAAGTAATCGTTGGTACTTCTCCGGAAGCATTAGTGAAAGTGAATGATGGAAAAGTAGAAACTCGTCCCATTGCTGGAACTCGTCCACGTGGTGCTACGGTTGAAGAGGATAAACGACTTGAGCAAGAACTGCTTGCTGATGAGAAAGAGAAAGCAGAGCATTTGATGCTAGTTGATCTAGGCCGTAATGATATTGGCCGTGTATCCGAGTATGGCTCCGTTCGTTGTGATGCATTTATGGAGGTTGAGCGTTATTCTCATGTGATGCATATCGTATCCAATGTATCTGGACAATTACGTGAAGATAAAGATTTCTTTGATGCATTTGTATCTTGTCTTCCTGCTGGAACGGTATCAGGAGCGCCCAAATTACGCGCGATGCAAATTATTGCGGAGCTAGAAAATGAAGCCCGTGGTGCTTATGCAGGAGCAATCGGCTATCTTGGCTTTGGTGGTTCAATGGATACATGCATCACGATTCGTACGATCATATTTCAAAATAACCGAGCTTATGTACAGAGTGGTGCTGGAATTGTATGGGATTCTAATCCTGAAAGTGAATATATGGAAACCGTCAATAAAGCTAAAGCGAGCTTAAAAGCAATTCGAGCGGCGGAGCAAATGTTTGGTACGACGAAAGAGCCTGTGCGGGCATCTATTAATACTGATTATGAAGTGTTAAATTAAGGAGGGATCGAGCCATATGAGCGAATCAATTAGTATGCAGCAAGCGATCGCGAAATTAGTGTCTAGCAACGATCTTACGAGAGCAGAAGCACAATCCGTCATGACGAAAATTATGAGCGGAGAAGCAACGGCGACGCAAATCGGAGCTGTTGCGATTGCGCTAAGAATGAAGGGTGAAACGAAGGATGAGATTACTGGTCTAGCAGAAGTGATGCGTAGCTTCTCTAATCATGTTGATAGCAATCAAAGTGGCTTGCTAGATACTTGTGGTACCGGTGGATCTGGAATAAGCAAATTCAATATTTCTACAGCATCTTCACTTATCGCAGCGGCGGCAGGAATTACTGTTGCCAAGCATGGGAATCGTGCGATGTCAGGTAAATCAGGTAGCGCGGATGTGCTGGAAGCACTTGGTGTTAATATCAATGTTACGCCTGAGCAAGCAAAAGCTTGTCTTGATGAAGTTGGCATCTGCTTTATGTTCGCTCAGCTCTATCATCCTTCATTGAAGCACGCAGCTGGTCCGCGTAAAGAAATCGGAACGAGAACGGTTTTCAATATGTTAGGTCCACTTACGAACCCTGCTGGAGCAGATCGACAATTATTAGGTTTATACGATGCTAATAAGACGGAAGTTATTGCTGAGGTTCTGCAGGAATTGGGAATTACGCGCGCGCTTGTTGTAAGCAGCTTCGATGGCTTGGATGAGATTAGCATTTCAGCGCCGACGAAGGTGTCTGAATTAAAGGACGGCATTGTGCGCACATACCAAATATCGCCCGAAGAGTTAGGTTTAGTAACGCATACTCTTTCTGATGTATTAGGGGGCGAGCCAGCTTATAATGCGCAAATTATTCGTGAAATATTTGCCGGCACACGCCGAGATGGCTATCGTGATATCGTATTAGCTAATGCGGGAGCATGTATATATTTGGGTGGACTTTGCAGCACTCATGTAGAAGGTGTGAAAATCGCAGCAGAGATTATTGATTCTGGAAAAGCTGCGATGAAGCTAGATCAGCTTATTCAAAAGACAGGAGAATTAGATTATGTTTCTTAATAAAATTGTCGAGACGAAAAAGGTTGAAGTACAGCAGTTAGCGGAAAACTTCAAATTGGAACAGTATGAACAACTTATCGCGACACTTCCTCCATGTCGTGGCTTCGAACAGGCTTTGCGCGCAGGTGGTCGTAATCGCGAACTAGCATTAATTGCAGAAGTGAAAAAAGCTTCTCCGTCTAAGGGATTAATTCGCGAAGATTTTCACCCTGTAGAGCTGGCACTTGCTTACGAGGCTGCAGGTGCAGATTGTTTATCAGTGCTAACTGATGTTGATTATTTCCAAGGATCCAATGAATATTTGCAAACCATATCGCAGGCCGTAAAGGTTCCATTACTGCGTAAAGACTTTATTATAGATTACCGTCAAATTTATGAAGCGAGAGCAATCGGTGCGGATTGTATATTACTTATTGTAGCGATTTTAAGCGATGAGCAGCTTAGTGAATTCCATGACCTTGCGAAAAAACTAGGTATGGACGTGCTTGTTGAAGTTCATGATGCAACTGAACTAGAACGTGTTTTGAAGTTAGATAAAGCGACTTTGATCGGCGTTAACAATCGTAATCTACACACATTCGAAACAAAGCTTGAAACGACGGAGCAATTGATCGGTATGATGCCAGCACATGTACTGAACATTAGTGAAAGTGGTATATTGAGCGAGCAGGATTATGAATATGTACGCTCGGTAGGCGCGCAAGGATTGCTGATCGGCGAACATTTTATGCGCCAAGGTGATGTTGGTCAAGCGATTGAGCAATTAATGGGTCAGGTTACTAAAGTATGAAGCAAGAACGAATAGAATTGTTGCCAAACAAACCACGTATCAAAATATGTGGCTTACGCGATGTCGCTACGATAGCGGCGATGGAAGGACTGCCGATTCAAGAGGTAGGATTAGTGTTTGCACCAAGTAAGCGCCAAGTAACGGCTATAGAGGCAGAAGAGCTTGTCGAGGCCATTCATCAGCTTAATGATGAGACTGTGCGTGCTGTCGGCGTGTTCGTGAATCATCCATTAGCAGACATGACATCATTATTGCAGCATGTTCCGCTCGATGTTGTGCAGCTACATGGCAATGAAGATGTACAATATTATGCCCAGCTACATAATGGTTTTCCCGATGTAGCATTGTGGAAAGTAATCTCGATTGAACGAGAGCGTGAGCATAATCGTCAAGAAGAACAGTGGTTCAATGAAGAGCAACAAATTATCGAAGAGCTTACTCCTTATGTACCGTATATTGAAGCGATATTAATTGATGCACCAGGTGGCGGAACAGGAAAACCATTCAATTGGGAAGCGATTGCCACTTATCGTGCCGTAGCAGATCGCTTGGAACGTCCACTTTACGTTGCAGGTGGGTTACATGAAGACAATGTGGTGGAATTAATGACAAGCTATCATTGCAATGGTATTGATGTATCGAGTGGTGTAGAATCAGATGGTAAGAAAGATCTGAACAAAATAAATGAGTTTGTCAGAAAGGTGATAGAGGCATGACACAAGTTCCAGATATGAATGGTCGCTTTGGGCCGTTCGGGGGCAGATATGTTCCTGAAACACTAATGAACGCTTTATTAGAATTAGAGAAAGCTTATCTTCACTATTCCAAGGATACCGCATTCCAAGCGGAAATCATTGATTTACTATATCGTTATTCAGGTCGTCCAACGTCATTATATTACGCTCCCAACTTAACGGAAAAGCTTGGTGGAGCAAAAATCTACTTAAAGCGTGAAGATTTGAATCATACAGGGGCACATAAAATTAATAATGCGATTGCGCAAGGTTTACTTGCTAAGCGCATGGGCAAAACGAAAATTATTGCCGAAACTGGAGCGGGACAGCATGGGGTTGCATCTGCTACAGTCGCAGCTTTGCTAGGTCTTGAATGTAAAGTGTTCATGGGTGAAGAAGATATGAAGCGTCAACAGTTGAACGTTTTCCGGATGAATTTACTTGGTGCTGAAGTAGTGCCGGTTACTAGTGGAACTCGTACATTGAAGGATGCTTGTAATGAGACACTTCGTTACTGGGTTAGCAATGTAACCGATACGTATTATATTCTTGGTTCGGCAACAGGTCCGCATCCATATCCAATGATGGTTCGCGATTTCCAGCGTATTATTGGTGATGAGGCTCGTGAGCAAATACTGAAATATGAAAATAAATTACCGGATTATGTTGTTGCGGCTGTCGGTGGTGGTAGTAATGCGATCGGAATCTTCTACCCATTCATCCAAGATGAAACTGTAAAACTATTAGGTGTTGAAGCTGCTGGTCGTGGCGTTGAGACCGATGAGCATGCTGCTACGATGACCAAAGGTCGTCATGGTGTATTCCAAGGCTCCATGAGCTACGTTCTGCAAGATGAGCACGGTCAAGTTCTGCCTGCGCATTCCATTTCTGCGGGTCTAGATTATCCTGGAGTTGGTCCTGAGCATTCTTACTTGAAGGATAGCGGTCGTGCTCAGTATGTACCGATTACGGATGCGGAAGCATTAGCTGCTTTGCAGGAACTGTCTCGTACAGAAGGAATTATTCCAGCACTAGAATCAGCGCATGCGATCGCACAAGTGATTAAGTTAGCTCCAACATTAAGTAAAGATCAAACTATCGTAGTAAGCTTGTCTGGTCGTGGAGACAAAGACGTAGAAGCTATTATGGGCTACTTAGGTAATGAACAACTATAGGAGGTGACCACAATGAATTTAATCGATAAAAAGTTTGCTGAACTGAAGGAACAGAATAAAACGGCATTAATACCGTTTATTTCAGTTGGTGATCCAACGATTGCAATAACAGTAGATATTATCAAAACGATCGAAGCGGCAGGAGCAGATATTGTTGAGCTAGGTGTGCCTTATTCTGATCCGTTAGCAGATGGTCCAGTTATTCAACGTGCATCTCAGCGAGCGCTACAACATAGCATCACATTAACGGATTGTATTAATCTAGGCAGTACATTGCGCGGTGAAGGTGTTAAAATTCCATTAATACTGTTTACCTACTATAATCCGATTTTCCAATTTGGCTTAAAGCCATTTTTTGACCTTGTGAAAAGCAATGATATTAGTGGACTTATTATACCTGATCTGCCGATTGAAGAGGATCTTGAAGTTAGACAATTAGCAGAGGAATATGAGATTCATCTTATTCCATTGGTTGCACCAACATCCAATGAACGTATCATTCGGATTACGCAGCATGCGAAAGGCTTCGTATATTGCGTATCTTCACTAGGTGTAACTGGCGAGCGAACGAATTTTCATGATGGTATTGATGAATTTCTAAGCGTAGTTAAAGATGCAACGTCAGTTCCGATTGCGATTGGCTTTGGTATTTCAAGTCGTGAGCAGGTAGCGCGTTTCGAAGGGAATTGCGATGGTGTTATTGTAGGTAGTGCCATCGTTCGTACGATCGAGAATAGCATACCATTGCTACAGGACGCAGCTACAAAGCAAGAGGGACTCAAACAAATCGGTGATTTTGTTGCGAGCCTGAAAGGATAATAGGTGTAGTAACGTTATTATTACTTACTAAGCTTTGAATGGATACAATAGTCACTAGGAATATGAGTCGTATACATGATGGACATTTGTCTTTCGTGTATACGACTTTTTCTATAAATGTTTCAACGTCTACTTTAAAAGCAACATAAGTTGTGAGACAATACGAAGTAGTCGCTATTTAACGCGTTAATGCAAATATAGACAAAGAGGTGAATGGCCCATGCAGCCAAAATTGAATATTATGCATCTACCAGTGTATCAGCCTGGTAAACCAGTTGAAGATGTCAAAAGAGAATTAGGTTTAGACGAAGTTATTAAATTAGCATCTAATGAAAATCCGCGAGGTTATTCGCCGTTAGCTAAAGCAGCGATGCTTGAAGAAATAGATCAACTACACTTGTATCCTGACGGTGCAAGTGTTGAATTAACAGAAGTCCTTGCACGCAAAATTAATGTCAATAGCGATCAAATTATTTTTGGTACAGGCTCAAGCGATATTATATTGATGATTGCCCGTGCATTCCTAGTTGCTGGCGATGAGACAGTAATGGCAGACGAGACGTTCTCCCAATATAAACATAATGCTGAGATCGAAAATGTGAAGTTAGTTGAGGTACCGCTGAAAGATGGTAAGCATGATCTTCCGGCAATGCTTGCAGCAACAACTGAGAAAACGAAAGTGCTGTGGATTTGTAATCCAAATAATCCAACAGGTACAATTATTGCTCATGAGGATATGCTCTCCTTCTTAGATCAAGTACCTAAGCATGTGTTAGTTGTTCTTGACGAAGCATACGGAGAGTATGTATTCGATACTAATTTCACAGATGGCGTTCAATTACTAGATAAATATAATAACTTAGTTGTACTACGGACGTTCTCCAAAGTATATGGACTCGCTGCGAATCGAATTGGTTATGGAGTAGGTAATACTGCAGTAATTCGTACCATTAATCAAGTGCGTGAGCCATTCAATACAGGTCGCTTAGCGCAAGTTGCAGCAAAAGCTTCGCTTCAAGATGATGCGTTCCTAGAACAATGTCGCACAGCAAACCGTGCCGGATTAGATTATTTACATGGGCAATTTACACGTATGAAGCTGGAGTTTTTCGAAGGTCATGGTAACTTCGTTATGGTCGATGTGCGTACGCCTTCTATGGAAATATTCAATCTTATGCTGCGTAAAGGTATTATTATTCGAGCGGGCTGGAAGCAATATCCAACCTGTATTCGAGTGTCTGTTGGTACAGCGGAGCAAAATGAAAAGTTCATTAACGCTCTTGAGCAAGTTCTAACAGAATTGGCGGTGCTAACTTAATTGATGACAAAGGTAGCAATATTTGGTGTAGGTCTTATCGGAGGCTCTATCGCGTTATGCTTAAAGGGACAACCGAATATTACCGTTATTGGATATTCTAATCGTAGTTCTTCTGTTGAGAAGTATGTTCAACGTGGCGTTGTAGATAGTGGCACGACATCGGTAGAAGAAGCGGCACTAGACGCAGATTTTATTTTCTTATGTGTACCGGTTGGTCTAATGGATGACTATATGAAGCAGCTAAGCGAGCTTGATCTTAAGCCAGGCTGCATTATAACAGATGTTGGCAGTACAAAAGCGTCTGTAATGGCATCTGCGCAAGTGTTCAAGCATACTTCAGCAATATTCATTGGTGGTCATCCAATGGCCGGATCAGAACGTTCAGGTGTCGAAGCGGCATCTAGTCGATTGTTGGAAAATGCTTTCTATGTACTTACCGCAGCGGAAGATACACCAGCAGCTAGTCTTAATCAGTTGATCGAGCTATTGAGTTACACACGAGCTCAAATTGTCCCCGTTGATGCAAAGGCTCATGATACGATTGTAGGAGCAATTAGCCATTTGCCACATATTATTGCAGTTGGGCTTGTGAATCAGATTCGTGGCTACAATGATAATGATGGTCTCTATGAAACGTTGGCTGCGGGAGGCTTCCGCGATATTACACGGATCGCGTCGGGTGATCCATCATTATGGCGCGATATATTGCTAGATAATAAAGTTGTGCTGTTGAAGTTGCTTAATGATTGGCAAAACAATATGGATCAGTTCAAGCAGCTACTGGAGCAGGATGATGGCGATGGCATTGTACATGCGTTTCATCAAGCGGGCAATTTCCGCAGTAAAATGCCAGAAAGAAGAAAAGGAATGCTGCATTCAATTTACGATTGTTATGTAGATATTCCCGATCATCCTGGTATTATTGGTTCTATTGCAAGTGAATTGGGTAATGCTCAAATCAACTTAAGCAATATTCAAATTATTGAAAATCGCGAACAAATTCCTGGCGTGTTGAAGCTTAGCTTTAGAACGCAAGAACATCTTGATCAAGCGATTGTTTTGTTAGGGCAACAAGGGTATAAAGTAGAGCAATAACTTAGAATAGATCATAAATATAACGCTTATGAGAGGATTTTCCTTTCATGAGCGTTTTTTAATGTTACATTCTTACAATCTATTCTATCAATAAAAAAAGAGGTAAATACAAGTGAATTGTACAATTTTAGGGAGAAATATATTAAAAATAAAAATGTAAGCGCTTATTGACAAACTGGAAGCGTATACATATAATGAATATATAGTATGGTTTCTCTCCACTCCTATCCAATAACTCTTGTGTTCATAGATGGACACGGACCACTCCTTCAGAGTGGTCTTTTTTTTTCTTTTAACATAAACGATAATAGACTATGATAGTAAGTGATGATTGATTATATATAAAACGCAACTTTTTGATCCGAAATCAGTATAAATGTATAGTGGATTTCGGGAATAAATTGCAGGTGGAGGAGGTTCGCCTGTCATGACAGATTCCCAGATAATACGTGAAATAAAGGATGGCAATGTCGAACTCTACTCTGAGCTTATGAATCGCTATCAACGTAGAATCATGGCCTTTATCTATCATATGTTGAAGAGCGCCAAACTAGAGTCTCTCTCTGAGGATCTATGCTCTGAAACTTTTTATAAAGCGTACCGCAGTTTGCATACTTTTCGCGAAATAGATGCGACCTTTTCTACATGGCTTTATACGATTGCGCGAAACACAGTATTAAGTGAGCTACGTAAGCAAAAAGCAGCTTATGTTTCGATAGAGGAAGTCAACATGGAACCGATTGTTTCAGATGCTGCAACACCAGAACAGCAGCTTCTTATTAATGAACGAATGGAAAAGGTTCGTGCTGCGATCAATAATTTGCCTGAAAAACAACGTTCAGCTATTATTCTTCGTGAATACGAACAAATGGATTACCAAGAGATTGCCAATATACTAGGACAAACGGTTAGCTCGGTGAAGTCGTTATTATTCAGAGCTAGAGCCAGTATTAAACAACAGCTTGAGGCGTATATTGAGCAGGATAGATCAAGCGATGATTATGAAAGGATGTATCGGAAATGAAATGTAATGAGATCGAACAATTCATAGATAGCTATTTAGAACTGGATGAAGACGATCCGTTGCGTATTGAAATCGAAGCCCATTTATTCGATTGTGAGCATTGCTCATCATTATTAGAACTGGACTTTAGTTCTATTTCATTCTCTGAGTTGTCTTTCGCGGATTCTGACATAAAACAAACGAATATTGATTATATTAACAAACATGTAATGGATAGAATTTATGCTGAAGAAGCATGGTACATGCCGATCGCAACCAAAAATTATCATTTTTCACGCAATTTTAGACGTAATATTGCCATGATCATCGCTTGTTGCCTGGCGATGTTTTCGATCGCATTATTTGTATTTATTTTTGATTATAAGGAAGATACGAAATCCACAATTGCTGCAAACATTTCTGGGGTAGTAGATATTGCATCTGCTGAAAGTGTTAGCTTAGTTAGTTCTAATATTTACAAAGGTCAAATACCTGTTGCAAGTATTAGCGACCCGATTGTCATGCAAGTCGTTCCAACCTTTCCGCAATATTACGTAGCTTTATCACTACTTGGAATAATCATGACTATCCTTGTGTTAAATTGGTTTACGAGAACGCGTAGTTAACCTGCATCACTTCGTTATCAAAGTCTGTTTTTTGAACAACCTCTAAAAAAAGGAGAGAGATATTGTGTTAATAGGTCTTGTCCGCCACGGCGAAACACACTGGAATGCGATCAAACGAATTCAAGGTCAAACGGATATTCCGCTCAATGAGAATGGGATTGCGCAAGCAAAATTGCTAGCAAGCCGACTTCAATCCGACGAAGTGATTTGGGATTACGTCGTGACAAGCGATTTGGAACGCGCTAAAGCAACAGGCGCCCATATTCACGAGATGCTACAAATACCGCTTCTTACTGTGGATGAGCGTCTTAGAGAACGTTTTTTTGGGCAGGTTGAAGGAACTACTTTAGAAGAACGTGTTGCTAAGTGGGGAGAAGATTGGAAAGAACTCGATTTGGGAGCGGAAACGATTGAAGATATGCGTTCAAGAGGCGTTGCAATATTAGACGAGCTATATGTGAAGTATCCGAATTCTAATATTTTGTGCGTTACGCATGGTAGCTTTATTGCGAATTTGCTGCTGGAACTGTTTCCGGATCTTGCAGATGAGCGGATTGGGAATTTATCATACTCCATATTAGAACGTAATGAAGCGGGATGGAAATTTTTATTATACAATTGCAATAAACATCTTGAACAAGATACTATATCTAGCACCACATAATTTCAAGTCGACATGAAATATTATTGCGTAGCAGAAGTAACTTAATTATGGAAGACCTTAATTAATTGAGGTGGGAAAAGGTTGCATGAAATGGTTTGGAGAGAAAAACTTATGCTAGAGCCAACATCATCGGAGTTTGTTGAAGTAAACACAAAAATAGAACTGTCGCAGATAAATACGAAAAATTAGTACATGATTATTTTAGGGGAAATAAAAAATAATGCTTATTTTATATGGCTCAATCTCATAATAAGTGCTGGACTGTTTAAATTTGTATACGTTAGCGGATATTAGGTACGTTATGGGCATGATTGATCATTTTTCAGATAGCTTTCGCTGGCCCCTTAGTACTCGTGTATATAACAAAGCCCAAATTAGCCTTAATGTGCGCTGGATAGGGCTGCTGAGCGCAGTATATCCCAAACCCATAGTGGACTCACAGGACCTTATTTCTGCGTTCTCCGCTCGGTTGTGCTTCATTCCCCACTTGCGGCGTAGCAATACCAAAAGTAGCGTCAATAGTACGTGAAATGGAGCTACTTCGACACATCCGTACGTCCATTCATATTTCAACGTTTTTTTCCAAAAAAAATAAACACATCATTGAACTAACGAGAAACGTTAGTTCAATGAAAGACTGTATACAACGATGAAGGAGCTGCCACGGCAGCTCCTTTTACATATTCATAAAATAGGGCGATTTCGTACATATATCCGACATGTACGAGACTTTTACAATGTCATGATGGAACTTTAAAATACAGACCAATCCTATTCCAGGGATGAAAAAGCAACCCCGCCTCCATTATAAAATCTCCATAGTCTACCACGACAATCCTTCCTTTGTACATGGCTGAATTGAAACGTCTCATCCATAAGCTGAATTCCTGCTTTCCCAAACTTCTTTCTGAGCCAGTTTCAAAAAAACATACTTAAATCTTCTAGGATTCATAACTCACATAACGGCTATACCTTTTTGTGTTTTTTTGTATAAAAATGACAATACATATAATCTCTGGGGTTGTTTTTCATTATTCCTTGTAGTAAATTTTAATTACCAATTATTAGGTTGAATCTTTTTCAAAAGGCTGATTGAATGTTCTTAACGATACAGGGGGGAAGGAACGATCTTGCAGAAGCTAAGCCATACATTCCAACATATTAAAGTCAATATCGCCAACAACTTATTTATGTTCAAATTAGCATGGAGTATACATCCGCAGAGAGTGGTGGCTGAATTTGCAGTTCAAGCCGGCAGACAGCTTGGTAATGTATTTTTTACCGTATATTTCATGAAGTACATCATTGAGTCCATATCAATAGAAAGGGATTTTCAGCAAATTGTCTATTTCATAATCCTGACATTGGTTTTGATGCTCGCATTAGTCTTGCTGGACAATTGGTATGATTATCGCTTCAGGCCTTTAAGCGATCTCAAGTTATATGAGAAGCTGTATCTCATTCTTTTTCGCAAGGCTGCATCCGTGGAATTGAAGTGCTTTGAGGATCATGAGTTTTATAATAAATATACCAAAGCCATCCAAGAAGCGGATCAACGAGTAAGCGCTGTTCTTGAAAATCTCTCTAGAATTATATTCGTCTCGCTTGCAACGATTAGTATATTTGCCGTGATGTACGCCATAGATCCGTGGGTGGTATGGTTTGCTTTATTGCCGATTATCGGAAATTTTTATTTTGGAAAAAAGCTGAACCGAATTCAGTTCCAGCAAAATGATGAGCGAGTACCCTACCAAAGAAAAATGGACTATGTAAACCGTGTCATTTATTTATCGCACTTTGCCAAGGAAATTCGGTTGTCCCGCATTTTTTCAGTTCTGAGAAACACTTATATAGAAGGGTATGACGGTGTCATTTCTGTCGTTCATAAGTATCGAGTAAAGGCGGGAGTTATTTCCTTTTTCAAAATATTTACTACCTTCACGCTCATATTCCAAGGGATTTTGCTGTACGGTGCTTATCTAGCAATTGTTAAGCAATCGATTTCTATCAGCTCCTTTATCGTTCTTGGAAGCGCAATGGTTGGTGGCGCATGGTCGCTCATTCGGCTGTCTGACAGTTTTGTAGAGATCAACAAAAACGGCATATACATCGAAAATTTAAAAACTTTTTTAAACTATGTTTCCGAAATCCAGGAGGATGCCGATCCAGTCAAACCAATCGCGCCGCCGATACAGAAATTAACATTTCGGCAGCTTCAATTTACGTATGATGGAGCAGATAGGCCCTCTATTCGCCATATTACGATGGAAGTGAATAAGAATGAGAAAATTGCTCTTGTCGGCCACAATGGAGCAGGCAAATCAACGTTAATCAAGCTCATGATGCGATTGTACGATCCTACTGAGGGAGAAATATTGTTAAACGGCCGCAATATAAAAGAGTTTGATCTCATGTCCTATCGCTCACTGTATGGAACCGTATTTCAGGATTTTAAGATTTTTTCGATGACAATTGCAGAGAATGTACTTATGCGCGATGTGGACACCGAAGCTGACCGCCAGCTCGTCATAAATGCGCTCAAGAAAAGCAGAGTATACGATAAGGTAGCCACTTTGCCGGAGGGAATAGATACGATGCTTACGAAGGAGTTTGATGAACAAGGAGTTGTTTTATCAGGCGGCGAGTTTCAAAAGATTGCGATCGCGCGCATTTTTGCACAACAGGCCGAACTACTCATTCTTGATGAGCCAACAAGCGCCCTCGACCCGATTGCGGAATTTGAAATTTTTGAAAGTATGATGGAAGCCTGCAAGGATAAAGCCGTTGTCATTATTTCTCACCGCATGTCATCCGCTATGCTGGCAGATCGCATTTATTACATGGAGGATGGCGAAATTCAAGAGTCTGGCTCACACATGGAATTGATGCAGCTGCAGGGGAAATATGCGGAGCTATTCTTAAAGCAAGCAGAAAAGTATGTTGATCAAGAAGAGTTGGCTGGGGTGGTGAATCTGCATGAAGCCTAATAAGCATAGCTTTACTCGGGTCCTTAAAAATAATTGGTTTATTTTGAAATACGGGCTGCGCTATTCGCGCAAATATATCATCTTTACATGTTTGTATGCATGCTTGCAGGAAATCGAAATTTTTATCGAACATGTCCTTTTGATTAAGTTTGTGTTCGACAGCGTTCAATATGGAACTTCCTTTTCTACGGTTGCCTTATATATCGGACTAACAATTTTGTTTATCGCAATCTGTTTTGTGCTGGACAGTATTTACTACCAGAGCGTTGAACCTAAAGGAAAAGAATTGCTGTATCAAAAGATAAGGATGGATCTCTACGAAAAAGCGATTAGTACCGATTTGGCGAATTATGACGATCCCGTTTTTTATAATGATTATGTGTGGAGCGCCAATGATGCTCATAATCGAATTGATGCTACGATAAACACCATCAGAACAATTTGCAAATCCGTTACGGTTATCATGACCTCTATAAGCTTTTTCCTGTTCGTTGACAAGCTCGGTCTGCTGTTTGTGCTCGTGTCCTTCATTTTAACCCTGATTGTCAGCATGATCACCAATAAAATCAGGTACAAAATGAGGATGGAGCTTAACGAAAAGGATCGTAAACGAATCTATTTGAAGCGGTTGTTTTACTTGGCTGATTATGCGAAGGAATTAAGACTTTATTCCATCAAGGAGAAATTTTTTAGAGATTTCACTGATACACATAAAGAGATGCACGGAATCGTGCAAAAGCATTCGAAAAAGCAGTTCTGGTTAAACTTCTCCTCTGAGTATTTTTTTAGTGAGTTGATTTTGAGCGGCTTGTACGTCGTATATGTTGTGTTTATGACGTTAGTGAAAGGAACGTTAAGCTATGGAAGCGCGGTCACGCTGCTCAATTCATCCTGGCGTTTAAAGGGCAATTTGCAATATATGACGACACTTATTAGCCAGATGCAAGAAAACAGCCTCTATATTGAGAAGTTAAGAAGCTTCCTAGATCAAAAGAACGGTCTGATAGAAGCTGAAGATCCAATACCTGTGCCGAATAAGTTTACTGGATTAACTCTAAGAGAGTTATCATTCCAATATGGTCAATCCGGGCCGCCAATCCTCCAAAACGTTAATCTAAGCATCAAGCCTGGAGAGAAAATTGCAATCGTTGGCTACAATGGTGCGGGAAAAACGACATTGACGAAGCTGATCATGCGTCTATACGATGCAAGCTCGGGAGAAATTCGTTTAAATGGGATACCAATCGATCAATTGAAGCTGGACGATTACCGAATGAAGATTAGCTCCGTGTTTCAGGATCATCAGTTGTTCGCTGCTACGCTTTCTCAAAACGTCGTCATGAACCATGCTACATCAGGCGATTCCTATCTGATAAGAGAAGCGCTGGAGAAAAGTGGTTTTGGCAGTAAGCTGCAATCTTTGCGACTAGGGACCGAGACTTCCGTTACTAAGGAATTTGACGATACCGGGATCGAGTTATCTGGCGGAGAGGCTCAGAAGGTGGCGATCGCAAGAGTATTCGCCAAGCCGACTCTACTTATTATATTAGACGAGCCTTCCAGCGCATTGGACCCTATGAGTGAATACCATTTGAATCAAGTCATGCTAGAGAAGGCAGAAGATAGACCGATCATTTTCATTTCCCATCGCTTATCGACTACCAAAATGGCGGATCGCATTCTCATGATGGAAAATGGTCAAATTATTGAGCAAGGTTCACACGAAGAACTTATGAAAATGGACGGGAAATACGCTCAAATGTTTAACCTTCAGGCGTCCAGATATCGCCTGGTCGTTGGAACTTCTTAACAATGCATTATCTTCATTACTCATGTGCTCCATTCAATTTGAATGAGAATTCGCCTTTATCTATTTAGGTTCATTTTATAGACGCTAAATACACACGTTTTTCAGTGGCCACGTTGCAGAGGCGCTCTTTTTTATGCAAAGTCCAAATTATTCGTTTTACAGGAATTCTAACGGGGAACGTTAGCTGAATAAATCGCCGGCATGGAGGGCGGTTTTCTTCAGGTTGAAAATCAAATGCAAATATAGATAAGCAGTCAAGTTGGTTGATATATGAGCTATGGATTAGTCCGAATAATGACAAGGTGGAAATTGTTACAGGCGGCAAATTGTCTGACCTAGAATGAAGCGATAATTACTAACTAATCTAGCGAAATAAAGCTTCTTAATGATCTATTCACTCATTTTCAAATGAATGAAAATTTTGAGCAATTGTTGTGCAGACTTATGATTTACGGTATCATATACTTTTGGACATGTTATTAAGAATGAGAAATGAGGCTTTTAAAAATGTCAGTAGCTACAGAGAATGCAACACGCACTCAAGCAAGTCAAGTATTTGATTTACAGCTTGCGCTTGAGGGCTTGTCTAAAGATATATTAACAAATATACGCAAGCATGCCGTTATCAAAAATGCTAGTAAGTTGAATCGAGAACAACTTAAGCAAACGATCATCGAACAATTATCTGGTGCTTATGAACTCGAATTACCTTCACTACTTGAATTGTTTGATGAGGAGAGAGTAGAGCTTCTGCAAGAGGTTGTTCGTCGTAAAGGTATCCTTGCTTTCAATGAACAGTTAACAGCGCAGCAACTTCGGTATTGGTTGGAATTGGGACTGTTATTCCAAACGACGATTAATGGACAAGCTGTTATTGCTATGCCGAATGAATTAATTAATGTAGTCGATCAACATCTACAGAAGCTAGATTTCAAACGAATAGCTTTGAATAGTAATTTAATTGATACGGTTAAAGGAATGATGTATTACTATGGTGCGCTAACACATGAGCAACTTAATACGATCCTTTCTAGATATGCTGTATTTGGCCAAATAGAAGTTCCCTATATGCATCTCGTTATTAACTACCGCCATTATCATAATGATCTAGGGTTGAATGAACAGTTTGTACATCATGCTGCGATACCTGATCCTACTCTAATTGCGAAAGAACATAACCAACGTCAAGAAGTAGATTATGCTTATTTCACAGCGCTAGAATTGCATAAAGCGGGTGCAGAGCGCTATATCCACAGGACACAAGCTCATCGGCTCCTCGTTGATTTCTTAGTAAAACAATTCAAAGTGCTGCAACAAGATGCCAATCTGATTGCTGATCAGGCTGAATTCGGCATTCGTGCTGGTTTGCAGCTTCAAGACTTGGTTGAATATATTCAGCGAGAACTAGTTATTCAAGACGAACAGCTACTTAATTTGTTGTTGCCTCGATTAATAATTATGTACAATAATACGCCGCAATGGTTTTTGAAGGGACATCATGCTACTAGTTTAGCTAACAATAGTGAGCATGCGGAAACCTCGCAGCAACAACCGATATCTAATGAGCACGCTGCGCCACAGATTGGTCGCAATGATCCTTGTTATTGCGGTAGTGGCAAGAAATATAAAAAGTGCTGTATCAACAAATAAATAGATAGATAGTCAAGGCAATCTCCATTCGTTCATTTCGGGCGAGTATAGATTGCCTTTTTGTTTGCGCAATAGGTGAACCAATTATAATTTGCTGAGATTAGTAGTCAATTTTTGTCGCAAAGTATGAAATAAGTAAAAATAGTAATACTAGAAACTATAAGCTAGAACTTTTGATCAACGTAATTACGATGTTTGCGAGAAAGGAGATCCAATGAATTTATCAGATATGCTGAGCTATGCCGATATTACTCAACTCACAAAAATAGCTTCTGTGTATGGTTGTGAGTGTAATGGAAATTCAAAGCATGAATTAATTCAGTCCATTCTAGCAACGGTACATAGACGTGATGTCATTAAAGAGAAATTAGCAAAAATGGAGCTAGAGGAATTAAGGTTCGTCAATTATTTATTGTTTGAAACTCGGAAGTCCTATAGCTTAGAAGATTTACTTGCTAGAGTGCAACAGTGTAGATTTCCAGCTAGGAATGAAGTTCGGAATACAAGTGTCACGGTCGTAGAAACAAAGCCGAAAGTAAAATCCAAAAAATCTACTAAGCAGCAAGTCATTGAATTAACACCGCGTGAAATTATTGCAAAATTCAAACAGCAAGGTTGGTTGTTCAATGGATATGGTGGCAGTGATCGTTATTTGTTCCATGTGCCCCAGGATTTGAAGGAAAGATTCAAAGTCACATTGGCTGAAGTGTTATCGGTTTCGATTGAGCGGGGGGCAGAACCACCAGCTTATCGCGAAGAAGGAGGTCAATTATTACTAGATATGAAAGTGATGCTCAATTTCATCGATACTTATAAGCCAAACGTTGCTATTGATGGGATTATGCACAGAAGATTTGTTGTTCAACTGAATGAACTATTTGCAATACAAGAAGAATTACCTGGCAAAGGTGCATGGAAATTTGGCTATGGTAAAGGTTTTGGAGACTATCCAGATCGGATGGCATTTATGAACGATTATTGCTATGCAAAGGGTTGGCTAGCTATCGAAAGTGACACGATTGTCTTAACTAGAAGCGGGAAATTGGCTAAAGACAATATGAATTATGAAGAGATGCAAGCTATAGTCTCACATTGGCTCAAGCTTTATAAAGGAGCAATTCCGAATGTTACTTCGTTATATTATTGGATTTGTAGTTTGTCTAAGGAATGGACGACATTGAAATCTTTTGAAACGGTACTTGAGCCTTACATAAGACCTTACTATTTCGATTCAGCCGGAGCTATTTTGCATCAACGGATTGTGAAAATGCTGCTGCATTTCGGTATCATTGCAATCGGAGAAACGGAGCAAGGAGTCGTAATGAAAAGGTCGGTCTTCGGTCATAAAATGATCGATAGCTTTCCAGTCAGTAATGAGAAACATTGACAATCTGTAAGCTCATTGTTAGAATTTCCCTACGTTTTAAGAGGGGGATGATCGTATGTTATTGCCGTATAAAGGCTTAATGCCAACACTTAGTAACGATGTCTTTGTTGCTGAAGGTGCGAAAATAATTGGAGAAGTTTCAATCGGTCAACAAAGCACAATTTGGTATAATGCTGTACTTCGTGGTGATTTGGCTCCAATTCGGATTGGTGATCGCTGTAATATACAAGATGGTGTTGTTGGACATGTGAATACACTGCAGCCGCTAATTTTGGCGGATGAAGTATCTGTCGGACACGCTGCGATTATTCACGGCTGCAATATTGGGAGAGGAAGCTTAATCGGCATGGGGGCTATTGTACTTAATGGTGCAGAGATTGGTGAATATGCTTTAATAGGGGCAGGTGCTGTCATTACGGAAAATAAAAAAATCCCGCCCTATACATTATCTCTTGGGACGCCCGCTAAAGTTGTTCGTGAGTTAACGGAAGATGATCTAGCTAGAATGAAAAGAACAATGGAAAGCTATGTAGCTAAAGGATATGAGTATAGGAATGTATAGCACCGTTATGGAGGTGTTACCTATCGATAAGATGAATGTAAAATACGAAGCGATGTTAGCATTAACCGCTGAAATGATATTGGACGATGCCTTAAAAAATTATCAGCGCAATAAGCTTGAAACGAAAATAGATGAAGCACTGGCAACAGGTGATGAACATTTGTTTTATGAACTTAGTACTCAATTAAAGCAGTTAAAATAGTGGAATCAATAATAAAGGCCTTCGGATGCGAGTTAGCTATAGCATTTGAAGGCTTTCTTCTGTAATATTATAAGAGGAAGTTCAAAAAGCGGACTCTCATTGAAATAGGTAGTTCAAAAAGAAGCAAAAGTTTCAGGAGGGACAACAGTGAAATTTAGTGAAATACAGCAGGAGCAGTGGGAGGAACTTAAGCCTTATCTTGACACTTGCTTGCTACCGATAACTGGATTAGACGGTAGTGAATCACCTGTTGAAGCAACGTTAGCATTAGAAAACCTAAGAGATATTATGGATTTGGTTGAAATCCCTTACAAAGGCAGAGTTGTTACTTATCCTGCCTGCCATTACATTAGCATCGACCCGGCTGCCCAGGCGCAAATAGCTTCATATTGTCGTGCTTTAAGAGGACAAGGCTTTAAGTACATCATCCTTATTACTGCCAAATTACATACTCAGTTTCAAATTAATGAAGCGGATCTGTGGATTGCCCCTACAGAAAATGGCGAAATTCCATCATCTGATCAAGTGAATTTACAAATTCGTGAACTGTGGAGTCACAATAGGACATAAATAACATGATAAATATGTATGAAATGGTTCGTAATAGGGGAAAACAATGCCAATAGAATGCTAATTGTGACAAATTGACAACAAATTATTGAACGATATTTCCTAATTGTCGCAAATGTCCTGTCAAATTGTTGACGGTATTTGGTAGCTAGGCTATTATAATTATGTCCTAGTTCATCATTTGGCTTTGCTTTTGAGCAATACGGAAGAATTGGTTGGCAAAGGGGGTTAGAACAGAAAATGAGTAACCATGAACAACATGATTCGGAGCATCAACCGGTTAAACGCAAAGAAATGTCCCGGCGTCAATTTTTATCATACACGCTTGGCGGCACAACTGCCTTCATGATAGGTGGCGCAGTTTTACCGATGGTTCGCTTTGCAGTAGATCCTTTATTAGCTAAAGGTAGCGAAAGCGCGTTCGTAAAAGTATTAGATGAAAATAAAGTTACGTCTGAACCGCAAGAAGTAAGATTCAAAGTGCATCAAGTTGACGCTTGGTATGAAAGTGAAACTCAGAAGGTGGCTTGGATTTCCAAGGATGCTTCTAATAAAGTATTTGCACTTTCTCCAATTTGTAAGCATTTGGGTTGTACAGTAGCTTGGAACACACACGGAAAAAGTGAATATGACTGTCCTTGTCATGATGCACGTTATTCCAAAGACGGTAAAAACATTACCGTTGCAAACTCACCACTTGATGAGTATGAAGTTGTAGTAAAAGATGGAGTCGTATACCTTGGCGGTATTATTTCAAACACTAGAGCATAAGGAGGGCGTATGTTAGATGTTTAAAAGTATATATAATTGGATTGACGAACGTCTTGATATTACGCCGCTTTGGAGAGATGTAGCTGACCACGAAGTTCCTGAACACGTTAACCCAGCGCATCACTTCTCAGCATTCGTATATTGCTTTGGTGGTCTGACGTTCTTTATTACAGTAATTCAAATTTTGTCAGGTATGTTTTTAACAATGTATTATGTACCAGATATCGTTCACGCTTATGCAAGTGTTGACTACCTACAACACCAAATTCCATTTGGTAACATTGTTCGTGGCATGCATCACTTCGGGGCGAGTTTAGTCATTGTTATGATGTTCTTACATACACTCCGAGTCTTCTTTACAGGTTCTTATAAAGCACCTCGTGAGATGAACTGGGTAGTTGGAATGCTTATCTTCTTTATTATGCTAGGTCTTGGTTTCACAGGGTATCTACTTCCTTGGGATAACAAAGCTTACTACGCTACTAAAGTAGGGGTAGAAATTGCCGCATCTGTACCTATAATTGGTGATTATATCGCTAAGATCTTATATGGTGGGGACATCGTAGGCGCTCGTACATTAACAACATTCTTTGCAGTGCATGTATTCTTCTTACCAGGTGCATTGATTGCAATGCTTGCAGCGCACTTTATTATGATCCGCAAACAAGGGATTTCAGGTCCACTATAAGCGAAGGAGGCTACAATTATGGCAAATGGTCATAAATCGAATGAGAAAGTTGTATATGTCGGCGATTCTCGTGTGAAAGTTAACAATATGGATCCCACACCGCCAGACTATACGGCTTACCCAGGTAAATCGGAAGCCTTCATTCCTAACTTTCTTCTGAAAGAGTGGATGGTTGGTTGCGTAGTATTAGTTGGTTTCTTAGTATGGGTAATGGCTGAAGCAGCTCCACTTGGCTACCCTGCTGACCCAACGAATGCTTCATTTATACCGATGCCTGACTGGTATTTCTTGTTCTTATACCAATTTTTGAAATATCCATATGTATCACAGCAATATGTATTAATCGGAACGCTAATTATTCCAGCGATTATGTTCGGAGGATTGCTATTAGCACCATTCCTTGATACAGGTAAAGAGCGTCGTTTCTACCGTCGCCCAATTGCTTCTTCACTTATGATTTTATCGATTGTTGCAGTTACTTACCTTACTGTTGTTTCTTGGTCACATTACCAGGATCAATTAGAAGCAAAAGGTATGACGCCAGAGCATCATGTTCGTGCTGAAAAAGCAAAAGAAGCACATGAAGCGGGAGAACCGCGTCCTAATCCATTAAAAGCAGTTGCAGTTCCTGCTATTATTGAAGCTGATGACCCGGCAATGAAAATTTACGAGTCGAAGTGTTTAGCATGTCATGCTGTAGATCTTAATGGTGGTCCAGGTGCTCCCGCGTTACTAGGAATCGGTAACTCTAAGTCAGCTGAAGAAATTCAAGACATTATTACTATTGGAAGAACTGAGGCTGGAATGCCATCATTCCAAGGTACATTGAGTGATGATGAGATTGGTCAACTAGCTTCTTGGTTAGCGAAACAAACGCAAGAGTAACATATCTGTTAAGACCTGATCGCAAGTTGCGATCAGGTCTTTTTTGAAAGGATAACTATTATGAATGTTAAATGGTTTTTCAGTAAATCGTTTTTAATGAATCGTAATTTCCTATGGCCGTTATTTCTAATCAATTTATTAGGTACAATTTACGGTTATATTTGGTATGATAATCAGTTGCAATGGACGATTACGAATTATGAAAATTGGCGTTGGTTAATAGTATTTGTTCCAGATTCACCAACGGCAAGTCTCTTTTTCACCATAGCTGTGCTGTATATGCTATTTCCTCCAAAGGGGACTTCGCGCTTTGTAAGCTGGAGTCGCACAATAATTGAAGCACTTGCGGTCGTATGCTCAGTGAAATACGGGATATGGGCAACTGCGATCATAATAGCTGGTGCTACGCAAGGTGAACCGCTTGAATGGCAAAGTTATATGCTGATGACTTCACATCTGGCAATGGCCTTTGAAGCGCTGCTTTACGTCCGCTTTATGCGTGTAACTGGTATTTCATTAACGATTGCAACAGGCTGGCTACTGCTTAACGATACATTAGATTATCACTACGGCATTTATCCATTTTTGCCAACAGCATTACATGATTATGTTACCGAAGTGAAATGGTTTACGATTAGTTTGTCATTGGTTAGTTTATTGGCGGGCTATGTTGTATGGAAAAAGAAATGGCGGTCATAACTTGTCCTCGCCTCTCATAGATTAATAATGGGAGGGTTGCTGATATGAAATTTAAAATAGTTTTATTAGCGTTGTTTTGCATCATTTGTTTGTTATCGTCTGGAGCTTCTGTGTTAGGATATTCTGATAATAGGACAAGCGATATTGAAGATCCATCCTATGCGCGATTGTTGAAATTAGATCGTTCGATATCTGAATTGTATGCTGAGGGTAATGAATCTCATAAACAAGCAGCCTATAAAACGGTGAAAAATATAAAAAATCAACTGAATCAACCTGAGTTATTACAATATGGAACAGCTGCAGCTTGGAAGCAAATGAAGCAGGATGTGTTGGCAATTGAGCAAGGTATCGTTAATAATAAGCCTAATGTCGTTTGGCGAGAGCCTATTAGTTCATTATTGTTAGCGATTGATGCGCTGCTACAGGCTGAACATGGTCCGTGGCTTCAATATGAGTCCGTATTGTTAGATGATTTGCAATCGATTCGTACAGCAACGATATTGACAGTGCCACCAGATGACAAGACGAAGTATGTGATTGCTCATCTAACGATTTTCAAACAAAGAGTTGACCGCATGCAAACAGCAGCTTATATGGTCGGGGATGAACTGCGGATGGCGGAATTACTGCAGCGTACATTGCAGCTTAATGGATTTTTTACAGTAGCTTCACAAGTAACTTGGACACCGCAACAAGCTAAAGAAATAGAGACCGCAATAAATAATATCGAAGAGACGATTCATACGCTATTTGCGCAAGCGGAAGAGACGATCACAGTTCCAATCGTGGACGCCTCAAGTGGATGGAACCCAACAACATTGGCATTGTTAATCGGTGCCTTTATATCCGGCTTGCTAACCTTTACAGCGTATCGCAAATATAAGCAAGCACCGTTCGGAGTGAAAAAAGTATAATGAGGTGCAAGCTACTGGACGATCTCCCGCTAAGAAGATGCCAGCAATGTGTACACTTGTGTACACAAGCGATCAAGAGGTCGAAGCTTTAAATGAAGATTCAAAAAGCGGGCTTTCAGAATCGATGTCGAATAAGCTACACGCACAATCATCGTTATCAAAGTCCGCTTTTTGAATTACATCTAGCTACTCTTCTTTGAAGCCTTCGCCTAGTACGTCTTGCACCTCATCAATTACAACAAAAGCGTTAGGGTCGATATTGCGCACAAGCTGCTTCAGACGATGAGTCTCGGAGCGGTGGACAACGCAATATACGACCTTTTTTTCTTTTCCTGAATATGCTCCTACGGCAGGAACAATCGTTACCCCTCGCTCAAGCTCCATTGTTATTCTACGAGCAATTTCATCGCCTTTATCTGTAATAATGGAGAAGGCTTTGGCAGTGTATGCTCCATTTTGAATAAAATCAATCATTTTGGACGCGATGAAAACCATGACTAGTGTGTATAGCACTTTATCAATTGAAATGTAGAACACAGAGATACCAATTATAATAACATCAAACACTAATATGATCTGTCCCATACTATATCCTCGCCAACGAGACAAAATACGGGCAATAATATCGATACCACCCGTAGTTCCACCATAGCGAAACACAATGCCGAGCCCAGCACCAAGCGTTACGCCGGCATAAAGTACGATTAGCATGGAGTCATAACTTTGATTGAATGAGATTAAATAATGGTTACGTACTGAGTATTCTAACAAAGCGAGAAAAATAGACAGCATAACAGAACCGTATATTGTATAAATCATTTTTTTGCCACCGAGTATTTTCCAGCCAACTAGAAATAGGGGAATATTAATGAGCAAAGTCGTAATTGACATCGGTAGGCTAAAAATATAATTTAATAGAACAGCTATCCCTGTAACGCCGCCTTCCATAAGCTGGTTAGGGATCACGAAAACCTGTAAACCAAAAGCGTATAAAGCAGCACCGATTGTAATTGGAATTAACTGTCTTAGAGATGTTTTTATTGTTGAGGGCATATGCATCAATCCTTTTCGCACAGTATATTATGCATTAGTATGCCTTACTTTCTCTCGCAAAAAACATTGTTTTATTAATAGTGATACGGTAACATATAAGTGAATGGTTCTTGAAGAAGGGGCGTATGAAAATGGCTGAGAAATCATTAGCACAATTACAGCGTGAAGTCGATGATTACATTTCACAATTCAAGGAAGGCTATTTCAGTCCACTCGCTTTAGTTGCCAGACTTGCTGAAGAAGTTGGAGAGCTAGCTAGAGAAGTTAATCATACTTACGGTGAAAAACCGAAAAAACATGATGAAGCAGATAATTCTATTGAATTAGAACTTGCTGATATTTTGTTCATATTGAATTGTTTTGCAAATTCATTGAACATCGATCTTACCGCTGCTCATGATAAAGTTATGGAGAAATTTAATACAAGAGATGCAAATAGATGGACAAAAATTGATTCAGATAACGAAGGAGAACAACGATGACAATAAAAGTTGCAGTTATAGGTGCAAGTGGTCGTATGGGTAAAGAAGTTGTGAAAATGGTGTTAGCGGATGAAGCATTGCAATTAGTAGCTGCAGTTGCTCCTTCTTTCGAAGGACAAGATGCAGGTCGTATTGTAGGAGCTGATTTGACTGGCGTAACTGTTGTTTCAACATTGGAAGAAGCATTAAGCTCAACAAAAGCGGACGTTATGGTTGATTTTACTGTCCCTCATCTTGCATACGAGCATGCAAAGCTTTCAATAGAATATGGCGTACGTCCAATTATGGGGACAACAGGATTTACACCTGAACAAATTGTTGAATTAGAAGTACTTTGTAATGATAAAGGAATTGGCGGATTAATTGCGCCAAACTTCTCCATCGGTGCCATTCTTATGATGAAATTTGCGCAAGAAGCAGCGAAATATATGCCGCATGTTGAAATTATCGAGTATCATGGGGATCAGAAGCTAGATGCGCCCTCTGGAACATCTATTAAAACTGCAGAATTAATTGCTCAAACTCGCCAGGAATTGCGTCAAGGAAATCCTAATGAGCAAGAGACAATTGAAGGTGCACGTGGCGGGTATTATGAAGGTTTCCGTATACATAGTGTACGCTTACCTGGAGTTTTTGCTCAGCAAGAAGTCATTTTTGGCGGAAATGGGCAAACATTGAAAATTCGTCATGATTCCTATGATCGCGCAGGCTATATGCCTGGGGTTAATGTGGCAATCACAAAAGTTATGCAATATGTAGGATTAGTATATGGATTTGAACATATTATGGATTAGCATACAATTATACGACAGCAAAAGAGGAGAATTATAATGTTGAATGTTGCATTTATCGCGCATGATAGAAAAAAAGATGAAATGGTCAATTTTGTTATTGCTTATGAACATGTATTTATACCACATAAATTATATTCAACGGGTACGACGGGTCTGCGAATTATGGAGCAAACTGATTTGAAAATTACTCGATTCTGTTCAGGTCCACTTGGTGGCGACCAACAAATAGGTGCATTAGTCGCTCAAAATGAAATGGATCTTATTATATTTATGCGTGATCCATTAATGGCACAGCCGCATGAGCCAGATATTACTGCTTTACTTCGTCTTTGTGATGTACAGGGTATTCCGGTTGCGACAAATATCGCGACTGCGGAATTACTAGTTAAAGCTGTTGAACGTGGAGATTTCTCTTGGAGAGAACTTGTACATAAATACAAGCCAGGAGTGGAAGAATAATGCAACAACTAGACATATTAGTTTTCGGTGCTCATCCTGATGATGCAGAAATCGGTATGGGTGGCACAATCATAAAACATGTTCAAGCCGGTTTCAAGGTAGGTATATGTGATTTGACGAAAGCAGAAATGTCATCTAATGGCACCGTGGAGCTAAGGCAGCATGAAGCTGCTATGGCCTCTGCGGTGCTTGGTCTTTCTGCACGATCCTGTATAGGCTTACCGGATCGAGGGCTACAGCTAGTTAAGGAGCAAATTGATCAGGTGGTGTCTCAGATTCGCGAGCATCGTCCACGAATTGTGTTTGCACCATATTGGGAAGATCGACATCCTGATCATGTTATATGTAGTAGGATGGTTGAGGAAGCGGTATTCAATGCGAAGCTTCGCAATTATATGCCCGAGCAGCCTGCCTGGAAAGTTGATCAAGTCTTGTTCTATTATATTAATGATGTGCGCAATGTATCTATTGCAATTGATATTAGTGAACAACAAGCGGCAAAGGAAGAAGCATTACGCTGCTATGCTTCGCAATTTGATACATCGGCAACTGAGAATGGTGTAAGTACGCCATTGACGAATCGCTATATAGAATCAGTACAATATCGCGATGCGTTGTTAGCGCAACCACAAAGTTGGGGGTATGCGGAAGGGTTTGCGACGAAGAATCCGTACCCAGTGAATTTACTTTAAGATGAAATGCAACCAATTTAAGTATTACAGTTATAAGTACAGGGGGGTGCGTCGTAGTTGACGCGTAAACTAAAAATAGGGATTACTTGTTATCCATCACTTGGCGGTTCAGGCGTAGTTGCAACTGAACTTGGAAAATTACTTGCTGAAAAGGGACATGAAATTCATTTTATAACGCATAGTATACCTTTTCGCTTAGGCAAGTTTCATAAAAATATATTTTTTCATGAAGTTGAAGTCAATGATTATTATGTATTCCGCTATCCACCGTACGATCTAAGCTTAGCAAGTAAGATGGCTCAAGTAGCTAAGATGCAAAATCTTGATATATTGCATGTTCATTACGCTGTTCCGCATGCGGTATGTGCCTTTATTGCCAAGCAAATGCTTAATAATGGCATGAAAACTGTAACAACACTGCATGGAACTGACATTACGGTGCTAGCTCAAGACGAATCTCTTAAAGATTTAATTCGTTTGGCGATTCATCAAAGTGATGCGGTTACAGCTGTTTCACAGGATCTTATTCAAGAGACTCGACAATTATTAGACATTACAACACCGATCGAGCTTACATATAATTTTGTAGATAAACGTATTTATTATCCGCGAGATGTATCTTCATTACGCAATGATTATGCAGCTCCAAACGAGAAAATATTGATGCATATTTCAAATTTCCGTCCTGTAAAACGAGTGTCTGATGTTGTTGATATATTCGAAAAAGTTCAGCAACAAATACCTTCCAAACTACTATTAGTAGGAGAAGGTCCTGAATTAACGAAAATTCAATGTAAAATAAATAGCCTTGGGCTTGAAGATAAAGTGTTATTCCTTGGAAAACAAGAGGATGTAGCGCAAATTATTTCGTTAGCTGATATTTTACTATTACCATCTGAGAAGGAAAGCTTTGGACTGGTTGCGCTTGAAGCAATGGCTTGTGGTGTTCCGACGATTGGTTCGAATGCTGGTGGTATTCCAGAACTTGTTACACATGGTGAAACTGGTTTTCTTTCTTCAATTGGCGATGTAGATTCGATGGCTGCCGATGCATTGCAATTATTGCGTGATGAGAATTTACATGCACAATTCAAAGCTGCTTGTATTAAGCGTGCGCATGAAGAGTTCTGTAATGACCGTATTACGTATGAATATGAAAGTATTTATTATAAAGTGTTAGGTTTGGAATCGGAAATTGAGCCTCTTCCAGCTGATATATGTCTCTCCTAACAAATTAGGTGGTAATGATGAACAATCAATTACAGAAAAGTAACATTCAGCCTGCACTAGTTGAAGCTTGTCTTATATTAGATCAGCTTCAACATGCAGGTTTTACTGCCTATATCGTTGGCGGTGCCGTTCGAGATACACTTGTAAATCGTAATATATCAGACGTTGATATCGCTACAAGCGCGACTCCAGAACAAGTGATGGCTATTTTTCCGCGGTGTATCCCTACGGGGTTGCAACATGGAACGGTTACTGTATTACAATATGGTCATAGTTATGAAGTGACGACTTATCGTGCAGAGGACCATTACAAGGATCATCGCAGACCAGAGACGGTAAGCTTTGTAGAAGATATCTATGCAGATTTAGAGCGTCGTGACTTTACGATGAATGCAATGGCCTTAGATCGTAATTTTGTACTGCATGATCCGTTTCAAGGCTATTCCGACCTTATTAATGGACAATTGCGCTGTGTTGGCAAAAGTGATGAGCGGTTTCAAGAGGATGCATTACGTATGTTGCGAGCGGTACGCTTTTGCACTACATATGAATTAACACCGCTGCTTTCATTATGGAGAGCTATAACGAAGCATCGCCCGTTACTAGCTTATATTGCGATGGAAAGAGTCAATTATGAATTGACACGCATGCTTTTGCATCGCTCATTTGTTAATGGGATACAATTACTGCAACGGAATTCATTGCTGCTACATACGAAAGAACAGTTACTGCTTGCCAGCAGTTGGAAGGTTTTAAGTTTTAAACATTTTGCTAAAATAGATACTAATGTACTTACTCATATTGACGCAAGATGGGCAGCGATATTTATCGCCTCTAATCTGTCAAGTGAACATACTGCTAGTGATCTTCGAGCGCTTAAATTCTCGAATGATCAGCGAGCAACGATTGTTGGCTGTGTATCTATAGATGAAGCAGTTAGGCAAATGCGCTTAGATATACTGCAACGTAATTGGGTGGAACTCTTATTAATTAATCGCTTAGATCAGCTTGAGCTATGGCTGTACCAGCTTGCGCCAATCTTTGCGCCAACATTACATGAAAAGTTAGTCACAATCCATCATTCACTGCGTATCCATTCCGTAAAGGAGCTTTGCATTAGAGGCAATGATCTAATGAAATGGAGTGGGCAACCAGCGGGTCCATGGGTAAAGGAACAACTTGCACATATTATGAAGCAGGTTGCCATTGGTCAACTAGATAATGAACGTGAAAAAATTCAAAGTTATGTCAATGATAGAGTAGAGGGTGAATAGTTATTGCATAAGACGACACAGTCACCATTAATACGAATGCTACTAGAAAATCCAAAGCAGTATGTTTCAGGCGAAATGATTAGTCAACAGCTAGGGATTAGTCGAACTGCAGTATGGAAGCAGATTAAGAAATTAGAAGCAATAGGCTATGAGATTGAAGCTGTGACGAAGCTTGGTTATCGGTTACTATATTATCCAATAGCAATTGATCATCTTCAAATTGAGCAGCAGCTGCAAGGGCGTCGTCTAGGAAATGTCATTCATCATTATGATGTTGTTGACTCTACCCAAGTGATTGCGAAGCAATTAGCTGAAGAAGGTGCAGCTGAAGGAGCTGTTGTACTCGCTGAGCAGCAGGTTAAAGGTAAAGGTAGACTAGGCCGTCATTGGCATTCTCCTTACGGCAAAGGGATATGGATGAGTGTCATCTTGCGTCCGCAAATACCGATTCAATTAGCGCCGCAATTGACGCTGCTAACGGCGGTTGCACTTTGTCGTGCAATTCGTACCTATTCCGGATTAGCAATAGGCATCAAATGGCCTAATGATTTGTTATATCAAGGAAAAAAAATAAGTGGAATATTATTGGAGTCAAGTAGCGAAGATCAAATGTTGAAATATGTCATTGCCGGAATCGGTATAGATGCTAATTTATCAGCACATGACTATGATGAACAATTACAGCTTAAGGCGACCTCTTTGCGATTATTGATGGGAAAAGAAATTGATCGTACAGAATTGATTCAACTGTTTTTGACAGAGTGGGAATTGTTAATGGAAATACACGAACGCAGCGGTTTCCGTCCTATTGCAGAGCTATGGGAAGCAGATGCTATTTCGTTAGGTCAAAAATTAAGTCTTACGACGCCGACGGAAACGTTTATGGGGACTCCATTGCGACTAACTGATGCAGGTTCTATCATTGTACGACTTGAGGATGGATCTGAAAAAGAAATATACTCAGCAGAAATGGGAGAGGTTAGAGGAAGTTCAAAAAGCGGACTTTGATAACGATACTAGGCTAACGTAGCTTAGTCGCATCGAATATGAAGGGAATTTTGGAAAGTACGGTTCGCGTGTACCAATAACGTACACTTGCGCTTCCGCCTTTCAAAAATTAACTCCATCTTCTTGGTTCTGAAAGCCCGCTTTTTGAACCTTCATTTTAAGCCTCGTGCTGAACATTGACCGCTTGTGTACTCGTACCGTACACGTTGCTGGGGTTTGCTTCGTGCCTATTCGACATCGAATATGAAAACCCGCTCAATAGCCAACGTATATTTACGGCAAAACAATTTTCTGATACACTAATCGTACTAGGCGGTATTCTTGGAAGCTGCACTAGAAATTGTGTTAAATTCTAATATAGATTTTAGAATGCACACTCTGCTCAGAGCCTAAAGGACCGAGACAGAAGGAAGCATTACTATTGATGATTTCCTTTTTATGTTTGGGGACCTTTTTAGCATGGCTAAAAGGTTTTTTTGTGTTAACCAACAATTAAAGGAGTTGAACTTCATGAAAAAAAGATTAACGATTTCTGCTATGGCTAAGATGAAGCAGGAGGGAAATGCTATCTCTGTACTAACAGCCTATGATTATCCTTCAGCTAAGCTTGCAGAGGAAGCGGCAATAGATGTTATTTTAGTAGGGGATTCTTTGGGAAATGTTGTGCTCGGATATGATACAACGATTCCCGTAACAATAGATGATATTGTATATCATTCCAGAGCTGTTGCGAGAGCGGCTACAAGTACATTTATTGTAGCGGATATGCCGTTCATGACTTATGGAATAAGTAAAGAGCATACATTAATAAACGCTGCCAAAATTATGCAAGAAGGTCATGTACAGGCTGTTAAGCTTGAAGGCGGCATCGAAATTATGGAGCATGTCAAGGCATTAGTTGGTGCAGGTATTCCTGTAATGGGACATATCGGATTAACGCCGCAGGCTGTTCACCAGTTAAGTGGCTATAAAGTACAAGGTAAGCTTGAAGGCGAAGCGAAGAAGCTGCTTGACGATGCCATTGGGTTACAAGAAGCAGGTGCTTTTGCTATTGTGGTGGAGCTAGTTACAGAGCAAATTGCTACAATTATTGCTCAGACCCTCCACATCCCGATCATTGGTATCGGCGCGGGTAGAGGCTGTGATGGTCAAGTTCTTGTGTATCATGATATTTTACAATACTCTTCACCTAATTATCCGAAGAAATTCGTGAAAACTTATGCTAATCTCGGGGAAACGATTCGTAATGCTATTGGAGAGTATGTGGCAGATGTGAAATCTCGCCAATTTCCAGAGGAAGAGCATTCTTTTCAATCGCCACAGCAAGATATAGACAATTTATATGGTAACAGAGAGGAATAAAAAGGATGAATATTTGTCGCACGAAGCAACAGCTGAAATTAGCGGTTAGAGAGGCGAGAAAGCAGCAACAATCGATTGGTTTTGTACCAACGATGGGATTTTTACATGAAGGTCATGCGAGCCTGCTACGTGAAGCGAAAGTCGATAATGATGTTGTCGTACTTAGTATATTCGTTAATCCGATGCAATTTGGTCCAAATGAGGATTTGGATCGTTATCCTCGCGATGAGGAAAGAGATATAGCACTTGCGGCATCATGTGGCGTTGATATTGTATTTTTGCCAACTACGGAAGAAATGTACAAGGCAAAACCATTAACGACAATTAAAGTTGAGGAAGTAACGAATCGCTTATGCGGGGCATCCAGACCAGGACATTTTGATGGTGTTGGATTAGTCGTTAGTAAGCTATTCAATATCGTTCAGCCTGATAGAGCTTACTTTGGGATGAAAGATGCTCAACAAGTAGCAGTAATTGAGCAAATGGTTCAAGATCTTGATATGAACGTAGATATTGTACCTTGTCCGATTATTAGAGAGCCAGATGGTCTTGCGCTGAGCTCTCGCAATGTGTATTTATCTGCAAAACATCGTGCAGAGGCTGCGACGTTAAGCCAGTCACTTAACAAGCTCCATCATAAGCTGAGTGTAGACGGTAATATGTCAGCAGATGAATGTATTACATTTATTAAAGATGAGATATTAACAAATACTACTGGTGAAATTGATTATGTAGAATTATTACATTATCCGTCATTGACAGTGATCAATGGACAAGCTGCCATTGCAACAAGTGTTGAAAATCAAAGGTTTATTGTAGCGGTTGCCGTAAAGTTTGGTACTACTCGCTTAATTGATAACGCGTTATTCCAAGTTAGTGAGGTGATCGAGCGTGTATAGAACAATGATGAAATCTAAGCTGCATCGTGCTACAGTAACAGAAGCAAATCTTAATTATGTTGGTAGTATTACGATTGATGAAGATCTTATGGACGCTGCGGACCTATTAGAAAATGAAAAAGTGCAAATTGTTAACAATAATAATGGTGCTCGTCTAGAAACTTATGTTATTAAAGGTGGACGAGGCACAGGCGTCATTTGTCTTAATGGCGCTGCGGCAAGACTTGTACAACCAGGTGATAATGTTATTATTATATCGTACAGCTTAATGACGGAAGAGCAAGCACATTCTTACAGTCCAACTATTGTTGTGCTTGACGAGAATAACAAGCCAACACAATTTATGAATGGTGAAATTCACTCGACCATACTATAATCAAGTTAATCCCTTCTTTATGTAACGACTGCCATGCTGAATGAAAAGATCACTTTCAACAGAAAATGACCGTAGACTCCTACATTCAAAAGAAGGCGGGATACGGTATGATAAGTGATATGTTTTCGTCAATGCATGAGCTGCTTGATTACATTATTCAGCATTATGAAGAAGCTGACGCTGAGGAAAGAGAAGAATACTGCTCTCGTATTCAAGAATTGAAGGAAACAAATGATTTATTTATGGATCATTGGGTGTCATTCGAAGAAAAGCTTGCTATATTTTTTGAATCTTATCGTGAGCGAGAGCATGAAGCAATCAGTGCAAAGTCGGAGCATCAGGCGGCATTAGATGAATCCACGTTTACTCAAGTGATACATGCTAAGGAAGTAATCGACACGTACAGTCAAGAACAAGCATGCAATGAATGTGATCTTTATACACCACTTGAAGATGAGCTAATTCTTGATCGGGCACAAGGTTATTATAAACTTTTTATGTTTACGGAAGCTGCAGGTTTATTTAATCAAATTATTACGACTACTCCAGAATGCAATATGGCAAGATTATATTATGGTATGACATTAATGCATATGCGCAACTGGAACGAAGCGCAAAGACAATTTCAATTGTTAACGGTATTGAGCGATTTTCCCAAATGGTTAGCATTAAGTTTCAATGCGCTCGGTTGTATTCATGCGATCAAGCTGAATATGAACCAAGCTGAGCAATTATTCCGTAAAGCTTATTCCATCTATCCACAGTTTGAAGATTCACTTAAAAATTTACAATGCTGTATGGAAACTCCAGAGCAGCTATCATTATATTTTGGAAGCACAGAGTTGATCTGTACGTGAGAGGAACGGTCACTGAATGAAGTATGCCATTTTTGATTTGGAGACAACTGGACATAGTGCCTTGGATGAAATTATACAAATCGGACTAGTTGTCGTATCTGATGAATTAGAGATTATCGATACGTATAGTACATTTGTTAAGCCAACTGTTGAGATTCCTGCGTTTATTTCAGGTCTTACAGGGATTCAATACAGTGATGTTCAAGATGCTCCTGATTTGAATGATGCTTTAGTTGGACTAATACCACATCTTGATGATGCTGTTCTCGTTGCTCATAACGTGGGCTTTGATGCGAATTTTTTGAATCATGCCCTTGATCAATGTGGATATCTCCCTTTCAATGGGAGAAGATTAGATACAATGGATTTTTTGCGTATTTTATACCCATCGATCACTTCGTATCAATTAGGGACGGTAGCTGAGCAATTAGGCGTAGAACATGAAATGCAGCATCGTGCCGATAGTGATGCACTTGCTACAGCTCATATTTTCATTGATTGTGTATCAAAGCTTCGTTCTTTGCCGCTGCTCACATTGCAGCGGCTATCTTCATTTTTTGATGAGTCACGAGACATCGGCTGGTATATGAACTATACGGAAAAATTAATGGAGCAGCAAGCGGTATTTGATTCAGCTGAATACGATTATTACCGTCAGTTCGCCTTAAAGGCAACGCCTTGGTCAGATGAAACGTCCGCTAGAGAAAAAGAAAATGCCAACGAATATTTTGAACGCGTAACAAGCTTCGAGCAATATATTGAAGATGTCCAAAATCGCTTTAAGGAAATGTTTGAGAACTATGAAGAGCGTAAACCGCAAATTCAAATGTATGATGAAGTATTTGAGGCACTTACTGATAAAAAGCATTTGCTTATTGAAGCAGGAACGGGTACTGGTAAATCATTAGGTTACTTAATTCCAGCGCTATATTACGGCATAAAAGCGGAAGAGAAAGTCGTCGTAAGCACTCATACAATTAATTTACAAGAACAGCTTCGCAATCGAGATATTCCTTTACTTAATGAAATATTACCATTCCCTTTCCGAGCATCGTTATTAAAGGGAAGAGGCAACTATCTTTGTATGCGGAAATTTGAACATAAATTGAATATGAAGGACTTCGTTGCACCAGTTGATGATCCTGTGACAGCAGCACAGATGGTTGTCTGGTTATCAGAAACGGAAACGGGCGATCAAGAGGAGCTTAATCTTGGATTGCGTGGTGCAGACTTTTGGGGGACGGTTTCAAGTGACGCTGATTCATGCTTGAATCGCGCTTGTCCTTGGTTCAAACGTTGTTATTATCATCGTGCAAAGCATGAATCGACGATATCTGATGTTTGTATTACGAATCATTCGATGATTTTTACAGATATTCAAGCCGATCATCGACTTTTACCTGGTTACACCAATCTCATATTAGATGAAGCACATCATCTTGAGGAAGTTGCTGGTAAACATCTTGGTAACCAAATGACCTATACTTCGTATATATATGCAATGAACATGCTGTATAAAGACATGCGAACAGGAGTGCTTCCATCGCTTCGTATTCGTATTCAAGAGGATGGGGACGATCATACTGCTGCGTGGAATGAAGTGATCGATAGTGCCTATCCACAGCTTCAAGATATGAAAGAGCATTGGGATAAGTTGTTCGAATGGCTCTATAGTATTGTTAGTTCCGATGCGATGCAAAGTAATGAGGTAGAATCTGTTGGTACAGCAAGTATGGTGCTGCGATTAGATCGACATAAGCTGCCGCATGAATGGAACGAAGCGATGGAAGTGGAAAACAATTTCCATGTATTACTGTCGCGATTTATTAAATCAATTGAAAAGCTTTCGAATGAAGTGAAGGAAAGACTTGATGAGGATACAGGCTTGCAAAGCATTCTCATTGATTTGAATGGTATATTACGTGATTTGAATAGAATCAAAGACGAATTGCGGATGTTTATGAAGCTTGAACAGGAAGATTATGTGTACTGGATGGAAGGAACGCAAGCGTATAAGTTCAGATCATTACAGCTTTATTCTGCCCCAGTCGATGTAAGCGGATTGTTGAAAAAATATTTATTTGAAGTGAAGGATACTGTCGTTATGACATCTGCTACATTATCTATTCAGAAAAATTTTGAATATATTGCCGAGCAGCTTGGATTATCGTCATATGAAAACACCAATCGGTTAAAAGCAGTCATGCTTGATTCACCTTTTAATTATCGTGAGCAGGCTTTAGTTATTATCCCGCGTGATTTCCCTGTCTTGAAGGGTGCTCATGTTGACGCGGCATATTTGGATAAATTAGTAGGCTCATTAGCGGAAAGTGCACAGACACTCGGTGGGAAAATGCTGATCTTATTCACTTCATATCGATTGTTAAAGCAAGTATATGATCCGCTGAAAGCAACGCTGCAAGGTAGCAATATTCAAGTGCTTGGACAAGGTGTTGATAGTAATAATCGCACGAAATTAACGCGTAGATTTTTGCAAAATCAAGCATCGGTGTTGCTCGGTACAAGCAGCTTTTGGGAAGGCGTAGATATTCCTGGAGAAGCGTTGCAATGTCTTGCGATTGTGCGACTGCCATTCCAACCACCTAATCATCCACTTGTTGAGGCGAAGTCGGAATTGCTAGTGAAGCAGAAGAAAAATCCATTTATGAAATTATCGATCCCGCAAGCAGTCATTCGCTTTAAGCAAGGCTTTGGTAGGTTAGTTCGTACAGCTACTGACAAAGGGATTGTAATCATATATGATACTAGAGTAATTGAAGCTTATTATGGTAAACATTTTTTATATTCATTACCTGCTCCGAAAATCGAGACGATGCATACAAGTCAGATGGCCAAGCGGATGGAAGAGTGGTTAAAGGAGGATTGAACGGATGAAGCAAACAAAAATTTCTGAAGCTGTTGTTAGAAGATTACCTATCTATTTGCAAGTACTTCATGAATTGAAAAGTCGTGAAATTGGGACGGTTTCCTCACAAGATCTCGGTAATCGATTAGACCTCAATCCAGCACAAATTCGAAAAGACCTTGCTTACTTCGGTGATTTCGGACGTAAAGGAATAGGATATGAAGTAGATTACTTGATTGATAAAATACGTCATATACTTAAAATTAATCAGACTATTAATGTAGCTTTGATCGGTGCTGGTAACCTAGGGCATGCATTATGTAATTATAACAAGTACAGTAATGATAACATGCAAATTGTTGCTGTATTTGATAATGTTGAAAATAAAGAGGGTTCAAAAATTAATAACTTAACCGTTCAGCCGATGTCTGAATTAGCGAAAACGATCGATGAACTTAATATTCGTATTGGTATTATTACTGTACCTGCTTCTGAAGCACAAAATGTTGCTAATCAATTAACTGAAACAAGAATCGAAGGTATTCTTAATTTTGCTCCAACAATATTACGTGTGCCAGATCATGTTCGGATCCAATATGCTGATTTTACGAAGGAATTATTGAGCTTAGCTTACTATTTGAATAATAAAGAGGTGGCCGACGATGAGTAAGATATGGGTTGAAAACGGTTTGTTCGTTACGATGGCAGGTGCAATACCTGAAGTGTTAAGTGGGCATATGATCGTAACAGATGATGTCATCACATATATTGGTGCAGATCGACCAGTAGATATAGCAGATGCCGAGCGTGTAGATGGTAAAGGATTAGTGTTCATGCCTGGTTTAGTGAATACACATGGTCATGCAGCGATGACATTACTTCGCGGTTTCTCAGATGATTTGAACTTACAAGTGTGGCTACAAGAAAAAATGTGGCCGATGGAAGAAAAATATGTTGATCAAGATACACGGGCAGGAAGTAATCTTGCGATTGCTGAAATGCTGCTAAGTGGTACAACAACATTTGTAGATATGTATGATCGCATGGATCAAGTCGCTGAAGCTTCGGTGCAAGCAGGTATTCGTGCTTTTCTTACTAGAGGAGTCATCGGACTTTGTCCACCTGAAGTACAAACAGCCAAATTAGAAGATGCAATTTCATTTGCAAAACAATGGAATGGTCAAGGTAATGGAAGAATATCTACAATGCTTTCGCCGCATTCACCTTATACTTGCCCTCCAGATTATATCGCTCGTATTGTACAAGCTGCACATGATCTGAATTTGCCGTTACATACTCATATGTCAGAGACGAAAGCTGAAGTGCAGCAGAATGTAGATGAGTACGGAAAACGTCCAGTTGCGCATCTGGATGAGCTAGGCTTCTTCTCACGTCCAGCATTATTAGCGCATGCTGTTCATCTAACGGATGAAGAAATTGAACTGTTAGCAGCAAGAGGTGCATCAATTTCTCATAATCCGATTAGTAACTTAAAGCTAGCAAGTGGTGTAGCAAGAGTACCGGAACTATTGAAAGCTGGTGTGAAGCTTTCGCTTGGTACTGATGGTGTTGCAAGTAATAATAACTTAGATCTATTCCAAGAAATAAGAGCTGCTGCATTGCTTCATAAAGGAGTGTCAGGTGATCCGACTGTAGTTCCTGCTTATACAGCTCTGCAGCTTGGAACGTCAATGGGTGCCGAAGCCATCTGGAACTCGCAAATCGGTACGCTTGAAGTTGGAAAAAAAGCTGACTTTATTGCAATTAATATCGATCAACCACATTTCTTCCCACGTACTGATCTTATTTCTCATCTTGTCTATGCAGCTAATGGTCGTGATGTAGCTCATGTATGGATTGATGGTAAGCAAGTTGTTAGTAATAGAAAGCTACTTACAATGGATGAGGAGAAAGTTCGCTACGAGGCGCAAGCTAGCTTTGAGCGTCTGTTGAAATAAGATGAGAGCCATTGAAAAGAAACGATCCCCTTGGATGACGCCACGCAAATGGATAGCTTTCAGTATATTGCTTTTCATTGTTATTATTGTGTTACTCGTTATGTTTTATCGTAATATCCAGATGGATCGTTGGAATGAAAAAGATGAAGTCCGTGCAAGTCTTGCTCAGCAATATGATCTTTCCACTGAAAATTATCTTGAAAAATATATATGGGAAGAGCAGTATTGGATAGTGCTGGCGGAAACATTGGATGGACAAGAGCAGTATGCGGTATGGCAAGATAATAACATATTAGCCTCAGCGAATACGAACGCTATTGTTTCATCTGAAGTTGTCTTACAAAAGCTACAATCATCTAAGCCAACTGCAAAAAACGTTACGATAAAGGAAGCATATTTGGCAAATCAGCTAGCGTGGGAAGTTCATTATGGCGAGGATGATAGCAATTATATTATCTATGCCTTCTATGCAATGAGCGATGGAACTTTAATAGATGAATATACAATTCCTAAGGAAACGAGATCATAACGATCTCGTTTCCTTTATTTATGCAATTAATTCGTATAGCAAAGATGATATACTAATTGCTATAAAGGTAGTTCAAAAAATGGACTTTGATAACGAAGTAGTGCGTTGTAGCGTATTCGCGTCGAATATGAAGCGAACTTGGAAAGTACGGTTCGCGTGTACTTACTAATGTACACTTGCGCTTCCGCCTTTCTCAAGTAGCGCTCCATCTTCTCGGTTCTGAAAGCCCATATTTTGAACTTTCATTGTAGTTAAAAATTGATAATTGAGGTGGACTAATTGCAAAATTTTAAGCTAAAGCCAATGATTATCGCATTTATAGTTACGATTATAGTTGTAGTTACTGGTGGATTTACTTATCAGTATGTAGCTCAGCAAAAACCATTAGAAAATCAACTTAAGCAGGCTCAATTTTCAGAAGTGACGTTACCAATTGTAGAAGACGGAGATCGTGTCTTTATTGAGATTGCGCCGCTTCCTAATGTTACTTTGGAAGAAGCCGTTCATGAAATAGAACTAATTATGACCCAACATTCTTATAAGTCTAATCTTGTTACGATTTCTCTTACTAAGCAAGAGCAACGAGAGTTAGATTCACTTTGGGATACTCAGCTGTTCAATGTTGCTGAAGTAATGTCCTTACAGCAATACAGTAAGCTACCGAGCTTAATGGACTCATTAGAGCAGCAGAATACAGGCTTAGAAGCCAATGCCACGATTGATGACAACTATGTGTATATAACGATTAGAAAAGATCTGCAAGTGAAACATATATTACTTCCGATTCATAATCAGGAGATGGAGGTATGGCGCAATGCGTAACTATGCAAAGGAAAGTGCGATTGGTATACTTGCCGCCTTATTAAGTGTCACATTTGGTTATTTCATAAATATAGGAGCGGGCATATTTACAGTAGCTTTATTTGTTGTCGTCTATATGATGGCCACACAGTCTAATAAACAGGTAGGATTAGCTAGTCTGAAAAATCAAAAGGAATCAGTCATTGATGCGATTACTTTTGAACAGGTCGGTGGGCAATTACATGTCAAACAAGAATTAAGAGAAGCATTAGATTTTCTCGTTCAACGGGATCAAATTGCCGAGCGTGGCATTCGGATGATGAAAGGTATTTTACTTACAGGTCCTCCTGGTACGGGGAAAACGATGTTAGCAAAAGCAGCAGCCAATTATACAGATAGCGTCTTTATCGCCGCATCCGGTAGTGAATTTGTGGAAATGTATGTCGGTACAGGGGCTAACCGTGTTCGTGAATTATTCAATAAAGCGAGAAAACAAGCGAAAGAGCATAATAAGAAAAATGCGATTATATTTATTGATGAAATAGATGTTATCGGTGGTAAACGTGATGGCGGCCAGCATCGCGAGTATGATCAAACATTGAATCAATTGCTAACGGAACTAGATGGTATTTATCATAATACTGAAGTAAATGTTTTGTTAATTGCTGCTACGAATCGGAAAGATATACTAGATGAAGCGCTATTAAGACCTGGTCGATTTGATCGACATATCGAAGTATCTCTTCCCGATAAAAAAGGCCGTCGTCATATTATAGAATTGCATGCAGCGAATAAAACAATTCATGAAGAGGTAGATTTTGATCAGATCGCCAAAGACACGTATCAATTTTCAGGTGCGCAGCTTGAAGCTGTGATGAATGAAGCAGCAATTTATACGATGCGTGAAGGGCAAGCAGAAATTACAAGAGATCATATTCAAGCGGCTATTGATAAAGTTTTATTAGGCGAAAGAAACAATCGAGAAGCTACTGTCGAAGACAAATTAAGAGTAGCACGACATGAAATAGGTCATGCTATTATGGCAGAAATAACGGCACCTGGGTCCGTCGCACAGATTGTTCTAACGCCCCGTGGTGGTGCGCTAGGCTTTGTGCGTCATACACCAACAACAGAAAAATTTTTATATACGAAAACTGATTTAGAAGGAAAAATTATGGTGACATTGGGTGGCTCAGTGGCCGAAGAGTTATTTTATGGAGAACGGAGTACAGGTTCTAAAGGGGATTTTGATCAAGCATTACAGCTCGTAAAAACGATGGTAGAGTCAGGATTAACATCTATTGGAATTATAGATAGTAGCATGATGACAGCCGATCGCTGGAATGAGATCACAAATCAAGTTTTAGATGAATTATTATTGAAGACGAAGCAAAAATTAGAAGAGCAATATGTGATTTTCGATCAATCCTTGCCACAATTAATGGAAGAGGAGTTTGTAAGTGGTGACAACTTTAGAAAATTATTGTGGAATAACGACTTAAATTAGATTTATTTTCGACAAATTGCATAAGAGCGCTTACCGAGCCTGCAAAATATCTCGAAAAGAGTTATAATGAATAGGATAAAATGTTGTAAGGGAGAAACGAAAAACCTATGATTAAGAAAGTTGGAGTTGTTGGAGTAGGGACAATGGGTCAAGGAATTGCTGAGATGCTAGCTAAAAATAGTTTAGATGTCTATATGCTTGAAATTTCTAATGACCGATTAAAGCATGCTTTGAACATGATTGAGATGAGCCTAGATAAACAAATAGAGAAATGGGCTATTACATCATCAGAGAAAAAATTAATTCTTTCTCGTATTCATACTATTTCGAAAATGGAAGAGTTAACGGGTTGTGAGTTGATTATCGAATCCATTACGGAAGATTTGGATCAAAAGAAAGAGATATTTAAGCAACTTGATCAAGTAACAAGTGCTGATACAATTCTTGCAAGTAATACTTCATCACTTAGCTTAACTGAAATTGCAAGTGCAACATGTTCTCCAGAGCGTGTTATTGGTATGCATTTCATCCATCCTGTATCGTCAATTGATATGGTTGAAATTGTACGTGGCTTGAAAACTTCCGAAGAAACTGTGGAAGTAACCAAGCAATTTGTCGAGGAAGACATTCAGAAAAAAGCAGTTATGGTATTTGAATCTCCAGGTTTTGTAACGACTCGTTTAATGTGTCTATTCATTAATGAGGCGCTTCATGTACTTGAAGAGGGTGTTGCTACAGCTGAAGATATCGATAATGCTATGCGTGTTGGATATTCATTCAAACTCGGTCCATTCCAAATGGCAGATCAATTTGGCTTAGATTCGGTTCAAGCTGCACTTGAAAACATGTTCCGTGAATATGGTGAGTTGAAATACCGACCATCTATCGTACTGAAGAAAATGGTGCGAGCTGGACATCTTGGAGTTAAAGCTGGGGTAGGATTTTTCAAATATGATGCGGATGGAGATCGAGTCGAATGAAAGTACTTGTAATTAATGCTGGAAGTTCATCTTTGAAATATCAATTATTCGATATGACGAATGAATCTGTATTAGCAAGTGGTCGTGTAGAGCGTATCGGGATGGATTCTTCGATCGTTACACATGAGCCAGTAGGGAAAGAAGAAGTTGTTGAAGTAAAAGAAATATTGGATCATGTAACTGCTGTTAAGCGAGTGATCGATATGTTAATTCATGCCGAGCATGGCGTAGTAAAATCGATGGCTGAAATCGATGCAGTAGGTCACCGTATTGTTCATGGTGGCGAGATTTTCAAAAATTCTGTTATCGTTACGGATGCAGTGAAGAGCGAAGTCAAACGATTGTTTGAGCTGGCGCCACTTCACAATCCAGCGCATATGATGGGAATTGTAGCTGTAGAAATGAACTTGCCAAATGTACCGCAAGTGGTTGTATTTGATACAGCATTCCATCAAACGATGCCAAAAACATCTTACTTATATGCGATTCCAAAATCATTGTACACGCGTCATAAAGTTCGTCGTTATGGATTCCATGGAACATCCCATGCTTATGTTAGTGATGTTGCAGCGAAAGTGCTTGACAAAGAGTTAGCTTCATTGAAAATGATTACTTGTCATATCGGTAACGGTGGTAGTCTTACAGCGATCCTTAATGGTCAATCGTTCGATACAAGTATGGGAATGACTCCACTTGAAGGACTGATGATGGGTACTCGTAGTGGTGATTTAGATCCTGCAATTGTTCCTTTCGTTATGAATAAAGAAGATCTAACATTGAACGAAGTGAACTCTATGTTGAACAAGCATAGTGGACTATTAGCAGTATCGGGCCTGAGCTCTGACATGCGTGAGATTACTGATGCGATGGATGAAAACGAAGAAGCGAAACTTGCATTCGATATGTACGTATATCGCGTGAAAAAATATATCGGTAGCTATGCTGCAGCAATGAATGGTCTAGATGTTATGGTATTCACAGCGGGCGTAGGGGAAAACTCTGTTGTTCTTCGTAAAGCAGTATGCGAAGGTCTTACATTCCTAGGACTTGATCTTGATGAGGAATTGAATGCGAAGCGCAGCAAAGAGCCGCGTGTTATTTCCAAGCCAAATTCTCGTGTTAAAGTAATGGTTGTTCCGACGAATGAGGAGTTATTAATTGCAAGAGACACATATAATTTAGTGAAGTAAGGTAGTTCAAAAAGTGGATTTTGATAACGATGAGTATGCTAACGTAGCTTAGTCGACATCGAATATGAAGCGAACTTGGGAAGTACGGTTCGCGTGTACGTAATCATGTACACTTGCGCTTCCGCCTTCCTCAAGTAGCGCTTCATCTTCTTGATTCTTAAAGCCCACTTTTTGAACCTTTATTGGAAGTGGTAGTTCAAAACAGTCGCATGTAATCGCGATGCGCATGCTAACGCAGCGTAATCGATGGTGAATGTAAGTTATCCAATGAGAGGAAGGTATTTATGAGCGATCATATATGGAAGGCTTACGCCCATGGTATGAATGTGGTTTTGCAGGAAGGCGGAATTCATGTCTCTTCCTTGTTACTACGCAGCTATCGTGCACTTGGGTTAGATGATTCGGAAGCTATGCTGCTACTTCATATTATTCAGTTTGCTGAGGTTGAACATAATCCTTTCCCAACTCCAGAGGAGCTTTCTGAGCGAATGGGTGTTCATAGTCACATTATTACCGGGTGGCTACAGAAGCTTTCCAATGCTGGCTTCATCACGATTGAACAGGAAACGATTCATGATATTATTGGAGAAACCTATAATTGGTCAGGCTGGTATATGCTTGCTACGAATTGGTATGCCAAAGAATTACGAGCTACGAAGAAAGCAGAGCGTCAGAAAGTACATAAAGTAGTTCATCAAGATCAAGCGGCTCAGCTATTCACATCGTTTGAACAAGAGTTTGGTCGGCCATTATCACCAATGGAATATGAAACAATAAGTGCTTGGATTGATCAAGATCGTTACTCCGATGAAATTATTCGATTTGCATTGAAAGAAGCTGTCTTTTCTGGAAAACTAAGCTTAAAATACATCGATCGTATTCTTATTGAATGGGCTCGCAATCGAGTGACAACTGCGGAAGAAGCTAAGTTACATTCGCAAAAGTTTTATTCTAAAAACCTATAAGTCAGTAGTGAGAACGTGATGCAAAAAAATGTATCGTACTCACATGACTTATAGGTTTTTATTTGTGCTATTATATTAAGTGTTATTCTGCATGATAACAAAAAGTTTAGGAGGATATCAAGATGAATCCAACCTGTCATATTCTCATTGTTGACGATGAAGTACTAGTAAGGCAAGGTATAAAGCATTTATTGAACTGGGAAAATGAAGGGTTCAGTATAGTAGGCGAAGCATCGAATGGTAAAGAAGCATTAGAAATGGTAGAGCAACTATCACCGCATATTGTCATTACAGATATCGTCATGCCGCTAATGGATGGTGTTGAATTTACAAGTATTCTAAAAACAAGCTATCCACATATTGAAGTTATCGTATTAAGTAGCTTTGGAGAATTCAATTATGTACGCTCAACCTTCCAAAGTGGGGTTGCAGATTATATACTAAAGCCAAAATTAGAGGCGAATCAATTATTGACTATATTGAAGCGAGTAGCTAATAAAATACCATCGCTTCAGCTTATTGAAAATATGAAAGAGGAAAATCTTAGTATTAAGATGACATTAGATAAATTGATGTCTGGCTATGAAATCGATACTTCAATGGAAAGTGTTTATGATGTTTTTCCACATAATAGTTTTCGGTTTTTTGGAGCCGAAATGAAAAATATAGCTAACGCAAATAAAGATTATTGGCTTGAGCAATTAAGTGCAATGTTTCTTTCGCATGAAGGGAATATGGTAGCTATGCCGTTGCCAACGGATAATAACTTGGCAGTCTACATTTTGAATATGAATGATCGGGATTGGGAGCAGATTATGCCAGAGATTCGTAGTTTTGCAATCCATACTACGACATCAATAGCGGGATTATGCTGGACTTTAGGAGATCCATTTACAAAAATTAGTGAGTTATATGAGCAGTATCATCAAAGGTTTTTGAAAATGTGCTCTTACCGTTTTTATTTGCCTCACCATACCATACTTATTACTAGAAATGAATTACCGAAACTACATCATGAATCGGTCGAATTTAATATGAGTCAGTTTACTGAGCTTATGCAAGCACGTAATTTTAGTCAAGCGTTAGAAGTGTTATTTGAATATTTCAAATATGCATCAGCCGACTACGAACAAGATGTATTCGCCTTCAAAACGGTACTAGGCAACATCATATTCAATATTACAATCATTTTGGGGAAGCTAGAAATGGATACGGGACATATAGAAAGTAAAAAATACAATTATTTCAGATCGATTAATGAGGCAACTCATGCTTCCGTCGCCCTAAAAGAATTATATGATTTTATCGATGAAATGAATGTAACATTAGCAACGAGTAAGCAAACTTCGGCTAATCCCAACATGACGATGATTATTAGTTATATAAGGCAGCATTATATGGAGCCGATTAATTTAACGGATATTGCGAATCATTTTCACTTCAATCCATCTTATCTTTCGAGCTTCTTTTCGGCTCATAATGATGAAGGTTTCAGTGAGTATTTGAATCGTGTTCGAGTGGACAAGGCTGCTGAATTACTGCAACAAGCGGAATTATCAATTTTTGAGATTAGTGAGAGGGTAGGCTACTCCGATCAAAGTTATTTTACTAAAGTGTTTAAAAAACATAAAAGTGTTTCACCTAGTCAATATCGTAAAGGAAACCAAACACAGAAAAGAGAACTGTTATGAAGTGGTTGAAGGACAAATTTAGATACAAAGGGTTATTTATTAAGATGTTTTCCGTTACATTGATTAGTGTAATTATGGTAGCATGGCTTACTTGGTCTGTCATGCTCCAGATGTCCGAGAAAGTATTTATGGATACATTTAGCATTACGAATAGTAAAATTATTAATCAAATTCAAACAAGTGTAGAAAACATGAACTATGCTGTTTCTATGACAGCAAGTAATGCTAATGATAGTGGGGAAATTAAGCGGTTTTTAACAGTAGAAAATCAAACGACTATAGAAGCATTACGTAGTCACTATCTCGTTTCGCAGGAGATGAATCGACTGCAATCCACAGTTTCCGTCTATCCCATTTCTATGATGATATCAGGAATGAATGGGAATCGTCATGAGACGAAAAATTCAATTTGGCCTACTGCTTATTATGATATGAAAGACGATGAAATTACGATAAAAGCATTAGAGGAACCAAAAAAGCTACAATATCATTTGGATCAGACTGAGCAACAAGGAAACGCAGTAATAGTTGCTGCCAAAGCTTTATTTGATAGGTCAAGCGGTTTTCAGTATGGAGTAATATATTTTGCAATCAAAGAAACAGAATTTAAGAAGAGCTATACAGGATTTACAAGTGTTGGAAACGATGTGTTGTTAATAGACCAAGAAGGACTTGTCGTTTCGTCGAATCGAGAGTCCTTAATTGGGACGAATGAAGGACAATTATTATCGAATATTATTGAGATGGATAATAATGGAGTAAAAGTAACGGAAATAAAAAGGGAAGGTAAACAGCATCTTCTGTTGGCAACATATTTGCCAACGTATGATCTGTACATTGTGAATACGATTGACAAAAGTGCTGCTTTAAGTCAAATGATGAACTTTAAAACGGTAGCTGTTATTTGTGCATTAATTGTTTGCATCGCTTTATTCATTGTATTTATTATTACTAGCCGAATTACGAGATCATTAACATTATTAGCTAGGCAAATGTCTCGAATTACAAAACGTAATTTTGGCAATTATTTCACCGTATCAGGTAGTTATGAGATAAAGGAACTTGGAAATGCCTACAACTACATGCTTGACGAATTAAATGACTATATTAATCAATTAATTCAGACGCAGAAAGATCAACGGAATGCAGAACTGTCAGCATTACAGATGCAAATTAACCCGCATTTTCTCTATAATACATTAGCATCTATTAAAATTTTGGTACAACAGGGCAATAAGGAAAAAGCTGCACTTACAATAAATGCTTTAATTGAGTTACTGCAAAATACGATAGGAAATGTAAGTGAAACAATAAGTGTGGAAGATGAACTAGTCAACTTGAAAAATTACGTATTAATCAACCATATTCGATATGGTGAGCAAATAAATGTAAGTTATTTCATCGATGAGAAATGTAAAGATTATCAGATCCCAAAATTAATTATACAACCATTTATCGAAAATTCCTTCTTTCACGCATTCCAAGGGCGAAGCGATGGATATATATACGTTATGATTTCACGAGAAGAAAGCAATCTTGTATGTGAAATTGTCGATAATGGAATAGGTATCGAACAAAAAATGCCTACAAAGCAACAAAACACAAGACATTCTAGTCATTTCTTCTCAGGAATAGGAATTCGCAACGTTAATGATCGCCTTGAATTGTTATATGGAGATACTTATGGCGTGAATATTATTAGCTCGGCAGATCAAGGTACACGTATTGTTATAACGATGCCGTTAATATCACCACAAAAAAATACAAAAATATAAAAAAAGTCACAATTCATAATTTCAGCCCCTTAAGGAACAATAGATATGACCAATCCATACAAAGATATTTCTAACGAGAGCGTAAATGAAGTTGATATAATGTAAATGTTAGCTGGCAAACGCTTTCAACTTAAAGTATAGAAAAGACAAAGGGGCTGAATTAAAATGAAGAAATTATTAACAGTAGTGTTAGCAAGTTTTATGCTTCTAACGGCTTGTTCTAACAATGCGAATACTGGAAACACTGGTACTCAACCATCAGGCAAACAAGAAATTACAGTATGGGCATGGGATAAAGCTTTCAACGTTGGTGCAATGGAAAAAGCTAAAGAAATGTACACAGAGACAAATTCAGATTTAACAGTGAATATTATTGAAAATGCACAAGATGATATTATTCAAAAATTGAATGCTGGTTTTAACTCTGGGACTACGAAAACTCTTCCGACAATCGTTTTGATCGAAGATTATCGCGCACAAAGCTTCTTACAAGCTTATCCAGATTCTTTCTTTGCACTTGATGAGTACATCAATGCTGCAGATTTCGCAGATTACAAAATTGGACCAACTAGCTACGAAGGTAAACAATATGGTGTGCCTTTCGATACAGGTGTAACTGGTCTTTATGTTAGAACTGATTACTTAGAGCAAGCTGGTTACACTGTAGCAGATCTACAAGATATTACTTGGGATCAATACATTGAAATCGGTAAAGTAGTAAAAGAAAAAACAGGCAAACAAATGCTTACACAAGATCCTAAAGATCTTGGATTAATTCGTATGATGATTCAATCCGCTGGTTCTTGGTACTTACAAGAAGATGGTGTTACACCAAGCATCGCTGACAATGCAGCTTTAACTCAAGCTTTTGAATCGTACAAAAATATTATGGATTCTGGAATTGTAAAAGTTATTTCTGACTGGAGTCAATTTGTTGGTGCTTTCAATAATGGTGATGTAGCTTCTATTCCTACAGGTAACTGGATTACAGCATCAATCAAAGCTGAAGCTTCACAATCTGGAAATTGGGCAGTAGTACCATTCCCAACGCTTCCAAATGTTGCTGAATCTGTTCACGCATCTAACCTTGGCGGTAGCTCTTGGTATGTATTGAATGTTGATGGCAAAGAAGCTGCTGCTGAATTCTTGAAAGCAACTTTCGGTTCTAGCGTAGAACTTTACCAAACTTTAGTAACTGATATTGGAGCGATTGGTACTTTGAAAGCCGCTGCAACTGGTGAAGCTTATACAACTGCAGATGAGTTCTTCGGTGGTCAAAAAGCTATTTCTGATCTTGCTGCTTGGACAGAGCAAATTCCAAATGTAAACTACGGTATGCACACTTATGCAATTGAGGATATTTTAGCAGCTGAAATGCAAAACTACTTGGGTGGTACTGAACTTTCTAAAGTATTAAGTAACGCTCAAACACAAGCTGACACACAAATTCGTAAATAAAATTATTCCTTAGAGTAAATAACATTAACAATAGATTCTTCTGATCAACTGTTCTATTTCTGGCAGGGGATGGGAGAATCTAATGTTTTTGCAACAGTGAAGAAAGGGGCTATCTAAGTGGAAGCAACCAAGAAGGGTTTGGGTTCTCAGACTAAAGCGAATCTTACAGGATGGGCTTTTATAAGTGTCGCATGTATTATGATTGTCATTTTCTACTTCTATCCGATGATTCAAGCATTAATATTATCTTTCAAATCAGGTAATGGTATGAATCTTGAGTTTGTTGGTTTTGATAATTATGTAAGATTATTTAGTGACAAAACGTTCAGAGCAGCCTTAACAAACACAATGATTTACTTAATTATCCAAGTGCCGGTTATGATTCTATTTGCACTATTTATCTCGGTGTTACTGAATAGCAGCACTTTGAAATTCAAGGGTTTTTTCCGGACAGCAATGTTTTTGCCTGCCGTTACATCATTGGTAGCTTATTCTATTGTTTTCAAATACTTATTTGCAACAGACGGTTTAATTAATAAAATGTTAATGAAGGTACATTTACTTAATGCACCAATCGAATGGATTAACGATCCTTTTTGGGCGAAAGTAACGATTATTATCGCAATAACTTGGCGTTGGACGGGTTACAATATGATTTTCTACTTATCCTCATTGCAAAATATTGATAATTCCATTTATGAGGCAGCACGTATTGATGGTGCTTCAGCAACTAGACAATTTTTTGGTATTACCATTCCATTGCTTAAACCGATTATATTATTTACGTCAATTACATCGACAATAGGTACATTACAGCTATTTGATGAGGTCGTGAACATAACAAAAGGCGGTCCTGGTAATAGCACATTGTCGATTTCTCAATACATTTATAATTTATCATTCAAATATTCTTCAGACTTTGGTTATGCAGCGACGGTTTCTTATTCCATCGTGATTATTATAATCATATTAGCATTCTTGCAGTTCAAATTGGCAGGTGACGACAAATGAATAAGTTAAAACAAATTTCAATGTATTCGTTTTTAATTATAGCTTCAATCGTCGCGATATTCCCATTTATTTGGATGATTATTAGTGCGACGAATGAATCTAAAGATGTAACAAAGGGAACGATCATTCCGGGGACGCATCTTTTTGAAAATATTAAAAACTTATTTGCCACAGTTGATATTGCACCTGCATTATGGAACTCCGCCAAAATATCGATAACTACGACGATATTAGCGTTAATCATTGCATCATTAGCTGGCTATGGTTTTGAAATATTCCGTACCAAAGCAAAAGATAGAGTATTCTCAATTATGTTAATGTCTATGATGATTCCCTTCGCAGCGATTATGGTGCCTTTATTCCAAATGTTCGCGAAAGTATCTTCAGTAGCACCAGCTATTGGTGTAGACACATTGGCAGGAGTAGTTTTGCCAACAATGACAACAGCATTTCTAATTTTCTTCTTCCGTCAGAATGCGAAAATGTTCCCGAGAGATCTTTTGGAAGCAGGGCGTATTGATGGATTAACAGAATTAGGTTTGTTCATACGAGTTTTTATGCCTACAATGAAAACAACATATGCAGCAGCTGGTATTATCACGTTTATGTCAAGCTGGAACAACTATCTGTGGCCACTAATTGTACTACAGTCACCAGAGAAGAGAACCGTACCGATGTTAATTTCTAATCTAGGTTCGAGTTATACACCTGATTATGGTATTATTATGACTGCGGTTGTTATTTCTACAATTCCTACAGCACTTGTGTTCTTCTTTATGCAGAAGCATTTCGTGGCAGGTATGACAGGTTCTGTGAAATAACTTGATCTATCTAAGCCAGACAATGCTCCTCATGGGCATTATCTGGCTTTTACATTATGAATTGGAGGGTTTATTTCATGACAACAATTACACCACAACTAGCTTGGTTAACGGACACAGCAGTATTTGCCGTCAATCGTGTACAAGCACATTCTGATCACAACTATTATGAAACGTTCGATGAAGCGATGCAAAGGGCTCCGATGGCATTACGTCATTCATTAAATGGCAACTGGAAATTTCAATACTCGCCAAACCCTGTAGATCGTCCTGCAACATTCTTTGAAAGTAATCATGATAGCTCTAGCTGGGGCTATATCGAAGTTCCTGGTCATATTCAACTACAAGGGCACGGTAAACCGCAATATGTAAATACGATGTATCCATGGGATGGTCAACATGAACTTAGACCACCTGCGGTTGCAATGAACGATAATCCTGTTGGCAGTTATATTACTTATTTCAATGTTCCTTCAGCAATGAAAGATAAAAAAACATATATCTCTTTCCAAGGTGTTGAGTCAGCGTTTTACGTATGGCTGAATGGTCAATTTGTTGGATATAGCGAAGATAGCTTTACACCATCAGAATTTGAATTAACACCGTACTTAATTGAAGGTGAAAATAAACTAGCGGTAGAAGTATATCAACGCAGTACAGGTAGCTGGCTAGAGGATCAAGATTTCTGGCGCTTCTCAGGTATTTTCCGTGATGTATACTTGTATGCTACTCCTGAAATTCATGTTCAGGATATGTTTATCCATGCCGATCTTGATGATACGTATGTATTGGGTGATCTATCTGTAGATCTTACGTTACAAGGCGATAAAGCTTACACAATTGCCATGCAATTATATGATGCGAGTGGTGCGCCAGTTGCCGAGACTAACTCCATATTAAGTTCAGCTAACAAAGTAACCGTTAAGCTAGATGCTGGTGAGGTTAATCCTTGGAGTGCAGAGTCACCTTATCTATATGAGCTTTTCGTCATGATATCCGATGAGCAAGGTGAACTAATTGAAGTTGTTACTTATCGTGTTGGATTCCGTCGTTTTGAGATGATTAACAAAGTCATGCATATTAATGGTAAGCGTATTGTGTTCAAAGGTGTAAACCGTCATGAATTCAATAGTCGTCGTGGACGTGCCATTACAGATGAAGATATGCTAATGGATATTAGAACCATTAAGCAAAACAACTTGAATGCGGTTCGTACATCGCATTATCCTAACCAATCACTTTGGTATCATCTATGTGATGAGTATGGTGTCTATCTTATTGATGAGATGAACCTTGAAACACATGGTTCTTGGCAAAAAATGGGAGCAGTTGAGCCTTCTTGGAACGTTCCTGAGAACAAGCAAGAATGGCAAGATATCGTCATGGATCGTGCGATTTCAATGGTCGAACGTGATAAGAATCACCCATCTATTCTAATCTGGTCTGTAGGTAACGAAGCGTACGCTGGTGAAGTGTTATTGAACGTTTCTAACTACTTCCGTAGCGTAGATCCATCTCGTCTTGTACATTATGAGGGAGTATTCCATAACCGTAAGTACAATGATACAAGTGATATGGAAAGTCGTATGTATGCCAAACCAGTTGATATCGAAGAGTATTTGAACGGTAATCCAGACAAGCCTTATATTAGCTGTGAATATATGCATGCGATGGGTAACTCTGTTGGCGGATTGCACAAATATACGGAGCTTGAAAATAAATACGAGATGTATCAAGGTGGCTTCATCTGGGATTATATCGATCAAGTGATTGTGAAAGAAGATCGCTATGGTAAGGAGTTCCTTGCATATGGTGGTGACTTTGATGATCGTTCGACTGATTACAACTTCTGTACAAATGGAATTGTTTATGTTGATCGTCAAGAATCGCCGAAAATGCAAGAAGTGAAATTCCTTTATCAAAATATGAAATTAACGCCTGATGCTAATGGTGTAAAAGTCGTCAATGAGAATCTGTTCATTGGAACGGATGACTATGAACTAGTGATTGCGCTTCATCATAACGGCGAGCTAGTAGAAGATATTGCACTTGATATCGATGTAGCCGCTGGTAATGAATTGTATATCCCGGTTGACTTCTATACGGAGATAGAAGCAGGAGAGTATACAGTAACGGCTTCATTGAATTTGAAGGAAGCTACTCTATGGGCAGAAGTTGGACATGAAGTTGCTTTCGGTCAACATATCTTCATTGTTGAAGCAGAAGTAGTGGCACCAACGAAACGTACATTCCGCGTAGCGGAAGGCGATGTGAATATTGGTGTTCATGGTAGAGACTTTAGCATTATGTTCTCTAAGCAGGCCGGTACACTGATTTCAGTGAACTATGCTGGTCGTGAGATGATTGCTAGTCAACCAGCACCATTGTTCTGGAGAGCGATGACGGATAATGATAAAGGCTTTGCTCAAGGCTTTGAGTCAGGTGCTTGGTTTGCCGCGAGCTTAACTCGTAAATGCGTTAATCTTGAGCTTATCGAAACGGATACTGCTGTGACAGTAAAATACACGTACAAGCTAAATATTAGCGATGCAGTGACGGTAACGGTTGCTTATACGGTAACAGAAGGTGGAGCAATCCATGTGAAATCAGAATACTTTGGTGCAGAAAACTTACCAAAACTTCCGATCTTCGCGCTTTCCTTCAAGGTTCCAGCAGATTACGATCAATTAGATTGGTATGCTATGGGACCAGAAGAGAACTATATTGACCGTGCTTTCGGAGCCCGTCTAATGACGTTCAGTAACGAAGCGAAAGACAATGTGTCTGCGTATGTCGTACCACAAGAATCGGGTAACCGTACTGGTGTACGTCGTGTAGCGGTAACGAATAAGCTTGGACAAGGTATTAAGTTATCTTCACCTGCAACAGCACCTGTGGAATGCAATATTTCACCATACACTGCTTTCGAACTTGAAAGTGCTGCACATCATTATGAATTGCCGAATGTTCACTACACAGTTGTAACGGTAGCTGGCAAGCAAATGGGTGTTGGTGGAGACGATAGCTGGGGTGCTCCGGTTCATGATGAGTATTTGATTCAAGCGAATCAAAACTTAAGCTTTGAGTTCACAATCGAACGAGCATAATGAAAAGTTTATAAAGATGTGATCATATGAAATAGGCAGGGGAGGGGATTGAGTATCCCACTTCTAGCTGTGTAGGGCGTGTCCAGAATGTTAGTGAAAACTGACTTTCTGGACACGCCCTGCTTTTATTTTAGGGACTTATTGGGCAGCCCTTTGTTATGTTTGTAGCCATTTTGTAGACATGACACAGAGATGGGGTTGAATTGAAGTAGTATCATATATTGAGTATCATCCCACTTGTCCGATAATCATTAGTTCAGAAATGTCGTGGTATGCAGGCGAAATGAGTAAATGATTGTATCGAAAACGCTTTTACAGCTGATAAGATAATGATGTTCCAAGAGTATGATTTTCTGAGGGGTGATAAGAGGGCTTCGTAGTTTGTGTTGCAAGCGATTACATTCGCGTCGGTAACAATTAAAACTCAGGAGGGCTGTTAATGAAAAGAAGGGTTTCTAACGTAGCCAGTATTGTTTTGTTGTTGTCTCTTGCACTATGTTTAGTAGTAGGTGGATTCGCAAATCTCACAGTCGATGCTGCCGGTCTTTCGATAACTGGTAGTGGAGGGTGGAATGAGACGGCCTATGTAAAATGGTCATCTGTAAGTAATGCGGATGGGTACAATGTCTATGTAAAACCTGCAAGTGCTTCGGATTCACAATATAAACTAATGGATAGCCAATTAATCCGAAAATATGCTACCTACTGGAGAGCTGATGCTGTAGGGCTTGCAACTGGAAATTATGTGATGAAAGTTGAAGCCATGCAATCCGGCGCTTCAGCGGCCAATGCTGTGACGAATCCGTTAACCGTAACGTCATATGATAGATCTGGATTTGCTTTTTCATCGAACTCACAATTTGGCACAGCATCAGGTGCATACAATAATGACGGAACCCTCAAAACTGGCGCTCAAGTGCTATATGTAACATCCGAGACAGCTCAAACCGTTACTCTTAATGTGAAAACGAACAGTTCGGGCGCTGTACAAACAGGTGTTGGAATTGGCGAGATTATGGCACTGAGACAAAAAGGTTATGATAAAACACCTCTAGCTATCCGAATAATTGGAAAAGTTACAGACGATGATATGAGTGGACAACTGAACAGCAGTGGATATCTTGAATTGAAAGGAAAAAGTAATTATTCCGAAATGAATGTGACGATTGAAGGTATCGGAGAAGATGCTTATGCTTATGGCTGGGGGATGCTTCTTAGATACGCTGGTAATGTAGAAGTAAGAAACTTAGGCTTGATGTTATTCCCTGACGACGGCATCTCAATGGATACTGGAAATGCTAATGTTTGGGTGCATAATAATGATATTTTCTATGGATCTGCAGGCGGAGATGCAGACCAAGCCAAGGGCGATGGTTCCACAGACCTTAAAAAAGGTTCGACTTATATTACAATCTCGTACAATCACTATTGGGATTCTGGGAAAGCTTCTCTTGTCGGTCTAAGCGAATCATCGGAATTCTTTGTCTCGTTCCACCATAATTGGTTTGATCATTCGGATTCTCGTCATCCTCGTATAAGAGTGGCCTCTGTTCATATCTATAATAACTTCTATGATGGTGTCTCAAAATACGGCGTCGGTGTTACAACGGGTGGTTCGGCATTTGTAGAATCTAATTATTTTAGACATGCCAAATTTCCGATGATGAGCTCTCTACAAGGTACTGATGCTTTAGGGGAAGGTACGTTTTCTGGAGAGAACGGCGGCATGATTAAAGCTTATAACAACAGGATTATTGATGCTCAAAGTCTAATTTATGCTAACTCCAATAGCGGAACGACTTCGGCTCATACAACATCATTCGATGCATACTTGGCTTCATCGAGGAATGAAATTGTTCCAAGCGCTTACAAAGCATTAAAAGGTGGAACAGTCTATAACAACTTTGATACGAGTAACGATATGGGAGTCAATGTGTCAGCTATTGATAATGTTAATGATGTTGAACAAATAGTTACTGCTAAAGCTGGACGTCTAAATAAAGGCGACTTCGCATGGGAATTCAATGATTCAGTTGATGATGCTTCGTATTCACTTAATACGGCTCTGATGACTAAAATAAGAAACTACACTACTCAACTTGTATCTGTAGGAGGTAATTCAATACCTACTCCAACAGCAACACCTTCACCGACGGTAACACCAACACCAACTCCAGCACCAACAGCGACTCCAACTCCGACGGCAACACCTACTCCAACACCTCCGACAACTGGAGAATATGTTCATAATTTTACGACGAATGGAACTGCAAGTGATTTCTTCGATATTCAAGGAAGTCTTTCAACAAGTAAGGGAACAGTGCAGTATAATGGTTTGACACTTAATCAGTGTTTGAAAATTGAAAGTTCAACCCGTATTGAGTTCACCACTACCGAAGCTTCAACTTTAACGTTGGTATTGAATTCGGCAAACGGGTCCAAGATCAAAATTGATGGAACAAGTTATACAATAACAAATGGTGTTGTTAGCATATCTCTTGCCCCAGGCGCTCATACGATTACAAAAGATAGTGTAACCAATCTTTACTATATGGAATTAGAATAAATAGTTAATGATTAACATGTGAATTTAGCGATGGAAAAAACGGACTCGCCTTATTCGAAGGTGAGTCCGTTTTGAATGTAATGGAACAACGACTAATCTAAGTTCACTCAATATTTGCGCACGGCGTAATGGCGAAAATTATCGGTCACGGCAACAGGCTGGCCACCGTGCAGAAATTCTTTATCGCCCACTTGCCATGTGTGAGTACTTTTGTTTTTTCGACGAATATAGACGTAGTTGTAGGGAGAAGTAGCATATATGGTATAGCCTTTCTTGGAGCAATCTCGTAAAAATTTGACGTCCTCTCCAAGTGAGAGATCTGAGAAACGCACCTTCTTGAGGATGCTCTTCCGAAATAAGATTGTGCCTCCTTGAACGAAATCTACAGATTTATTCTTTTCAAATGGAGACCGAATGACAAGCTTTTTGCTTGCAGTTAGATAGACCAAACATGCATGCTTGCCGACTACCGGGCTTCCTGTACGTAGTAGCGCCTTGACCTGCTCCTTTAAGTAGTATGGAGAATAAAAATCGTCGTTGTCAAATTTTGCAATAAGGGGATATTTGGCTTTACTGATGCCGCAATTTAAGCATTGGCCCAATGAGATTCGCTCAGGCACTTTATAGACGGTGACATTGGGATACTTGGCTGCTTTTTCCTGACATTCCTTTAAACTGATACTATCCTTATTAATAATGATAATCAATTCTTTGCGTTTGTAGTTCTGCTTCTGGTAATTATTCAAGATGTTCATGAGAAAATCAGGATGATTCGTACATGTGATAATGGATACACCAGGCTCTGACAAGAACTTCCCCTCCACTTGTTATTTCTTCATTTTTTATTGTATAGTATTCAAATCTATGGAGGGTGCTTGGACTAAATAAGCTATTTGACAAGTGATCATTAAATCGAGAGTAGAGGAGTAATAACGATGGCAACTACAAATGATAAGCTTTTTCAATTGCTAGGTGATTTACCGACAGAAGGTGTTACTAATGTGCAACTAATGGATGAAAAGATGGAAGACGGATATCGATACACGTTGCTTGCTAGATTTTATGTTAACTCGATCAGATATTGATGCAGGGCGTGTAGCTACGATGGGCATGTCTATGGGTGGACTGATGTCGTGGTGGCTAGCAGCATTAGATGAACGTATTAAGGTGGTAGTGGATATATGTGGTCAAGTGGACGCACATACATTGATCAGCAAACGAGGATTAGACCATCATGGTTTCTATTACTATGTTACTAGTTTGCTTAAGCACTTTACAACTTTAGAAATTCAAAATCGAATTGTACCACGTCCAAGACTTAGCTTAACGGGTCAGCATGACCGACTATGTCCAGTGGAAGGTGTACAGCTGTTGAAAGAAGGTTTAGATCAAGCGTATTCAGCTGCTGGATATCCAGATAACTTTCAAACGATTGAGACAACAGGTGGTCATATGGAAACAGTAGAAATGCGTACTGCATGGATACAATTTTTACAGAAATATTTATAAATGAGACGGATTGTAATATGAAGTGCGACAGTTGCTAAGAGAATAAAAAATGGCCCATGGCTGATTCGTGTAGAATGAAGTTACCACAACACCATTCACACAAGGAGAATCAGACCATGAGCTACACTCATCTTAGCATAATCGAACGAAGTCAGCTAGACATCCTAAACCGACAAGGGTGGACTGCTCGTGCTATTGCCAAAGAGATCGGGCGGCACCACTCCACTGTAGCCAGGGAAATTAACCGAAACCAAGTGGAGGGCGTTTATGAGGCAGGAGTCTCTCAACGAGCCTATCAGAATCGGCGTGAATGCTGTATACCCGTAGGGAAATGGACAAATGAACTAGCCCAAGAAGTCGAGGGAAGGCTGGAGCAGACATGGTCTCCTGAACAGATATCACAGCGCTATAAAACGGACGGGAACGCTATGGTCTCTTTCAAAACAATCTACCGTTGGCTATACGATGGACGCTTAGCACGTGCAAAGATAAGCATGCTTCGCCACAAAGGAAAACGCCGTAAACCGTTAGAAACACGAGGACGCTTTCTCGTGGGTAAATCGATTAAACAGCGGCCTAAGGAAATCCGATCCCGCGAGACATTTGGACACTGGGAGCTCGACACGGTTGTCTCCAGTCGTGGCAACCTTGATTGAGCGAAAGACACGACTATATACGGCTATTAAAATGCCTGACCGGACAGCACTTTCTATGGAGGTTGCTGTTGGCGTTGCTGCATCTCAGTATCCTCAGGGCACTTTTCAAACCGCAACCACGGATCGTGGAAAAGAGTTTGCCTGTTATGCCTCTTTAGAGTTCACTCACAACATCGATGTCTATTTTGCTGATCCCTATTCATCTTGACAACGTGGTTCCAATGAGAATGGAGATGGCCTCCTTCGAGAGTTCTTTCCTAAAGGCAAAGACTTCGCTGAGGTGACGGATGAAGAACTGGCAACAGCTCTCCATTTCATTAATAACCGGCCGAGGAAATGCTTAGGTTGGAAGACCGCTCACGAATCATTCATGGATGCCCTGTCGCACTTGGCTTGACAATCCGTCTTATGAATAACACGATAATGACTTCCGCCTACATATTTCAACATAATGGATTGCCCCTTCCTATGACTTCTTATCAATTATGATAACTTCAATTCATGCTTTTCACCACAGAAAGTTAATTCAGGGTCAGGATCCTTTTGGTTAGAAAAACCATTGTGAGATGTGACGAAGGAATGATAGCACAGTCCCGTTATTGAAATCATTTGACAAAATTTGTTTTATAGCTTATTTTTATATTGACTGATTAATCAATTCAAAGGAACTTTGATAATGCCGAGAACCGATATTCAAAATTTAGAATTGCGTGATCAAAGACGCGAGCAAATATTAATAGCTGCGTTAAAAGTATTTTCTAGAAGAGGAATGGCTGCAACAAAAATTAGTGAGATAGCTAAAGAAGCCAGTTTAAGCCATGGACTTGTATATCATTATTTTAAGTCGAAGGAGGATATCTTTACGCTTCTAGTGCAACGAGCTGCAGAAAGTTCTATTCAGATTATAGAGAGGGCACAGCTACAAGATGGAACACCATTAAGTAAAATTAAATGGATGACAGAAGAGATTCTCCAAGGTTTGTCTGAGGGAGATCAAATCTTATTATTTTTAATAATGATTCAAGCTAGTACATCCGATGCTGTTCCAGAAGAAGTGAAACAACTTTTAACTTCACCGGAATACAAATCACCGGTTAGTTGCTTAATTCCTTTAATTATAGAGGGGCAACAGATCAATGAAATCATTCAAGAGGATCCGATCATGTTAGCAGTTAGTTACTATGCTTTTATTCAAGGGTTTTCCATTAATAAATTGCAGTGGAATGAATGTCCGATCCCAGAAGCAGATTTGATTATCAAGATATTTAAGTAATTCATTTGGAAGAGGTATGGAATGATATTAAATAATCGGAATTTTAAATTTTGGTGCTTATTTATTTCACCCTTTATCATTATATTACTAGGGTTTTTGACAGCTACAGTTTTCAATTATTACATTGGGGGTTGGGCTTGGATTCCACTAGCGATTGTATATTGGGGTTTACTTGGTCTTTCTGTTTGGACTTTTAAAGATAACAAAAATCTAGGTGATCGGTTTAAAAAGTCAAAGAAAGCTCCTTTTTGGATAACAATAACAATGCTAGTCGGAATGTTTCCATTAACAATTCTTATGATGAATTACCATTTGTTTGATTCAATATGGTTAATTATTTTTTGGTTATTGTTTGCGGTAATTAATCCTTGGTTTGAAGAATACTATTGGCGAGGTGTTTTATTAGAAAGTTTATTAACTAAATTTCCCAAATGGTTTGCTATTCTATATACAACTATACTTTTTGTTATTAGCCATCCATTGATGTGGGGAGTATTTTCTTATGCAAGTAAGTCTTATCATTTATATATATATTTATCTGTAGCAGGTATCGTATGGGCAATTACATATTTAAAAACGAAAAGTTTACGTTACATTATTTTATCTCATTTTATTGTAGACATAGGAAATTTAACCGTATTAACTTTCTTAAATATTTACTCGCCACCTACAATGTAATAAAACTTTATTATTAAACTAAGTATGTTAATTGTTCTAGAACTGTTATTCTTTTGGATAAACTACAAATCGAGCTCCTCAGTGATACATGAAAATGGCGTAGCCATTTTATGCCTACGCCATTTTTATTATTATTTTGTGTAATTATTTGACAAGGGGGTCAGTTAACGGCTTCTTCATATCTTTTTTTGATCGGCTTTTTCTTCCCAAACTTTATTCAAGACTTGTATAAAATAGGGAACCGGCTGAGCTCCCGAAACAGCATACTGGTTGTCAAACACATAAAAAGGCACACCTTGAACACCAACCTGGCGTGACTCAGCGACATCCATTGTCACCTTATCGGTATACCCTTTGCTTAGAATGATTTTGCGTACCTACCCTCTATCAAGACCTACCTCTTCCGCCAAACGGACAATCGTTTCCGTATCACTAAGAATCTCACCTTCTATAAAATGAGCAGCGTAAAACCGGTCAAAAAACTCATTTCCTTTGCTCTGCTCTTTTGCGTATTGGAATACTTGATGTGCATCAGCTGTACTAGCAAATTTTGCTTTATCGTAATTGATTTCGACTCCTGAATTTTTTGCCTTATCCATAACTTGTTTTAACATCGCCTTGGACTGTTCTAGAGGAACTCCCTTTAAATTAGCAAATGATTCATAGTATTTTTCACCTGAAACGTATTCTGCATCTGGCGATAGGAGGAAGCTTTTATATTCGATTTCAATTTCATCGGCATGTTCAAAATTCTCCATCGCTTTTTCTAAATGTGATTGCCCAATATATCAGAATGGACATACAAAATCAGACCATATCGTAATTTTCATACTTTTCCCTCTTTCTCTTGAGTTATCGGGCCACAGAATCCGGCATTAATATCGCAATATTGTTATCTTTTTATTTATTTTTTATTTCTCGTCTTACTTGTGGCATTACTTTAGTAGCTCTGTTTTTTTAATGTTCAAGGCATAAAAAGTGATGAGTAAATACAAAATATATTCCATATAATTCTATCTTTTATGTCTTATTCAACAAAAAATCAAGTTTCCCTGCAACAATAAATGTGGAATTTCAGGGCTGTATTGATAGATGCTATTGCAGCTTGTGTTCCTCATTGTATGCCAAAATCTAGTGCTTTATAGTAGATATCATTTACAATAAGTTACAGTTAATCCGAAAGTAGAGGGGTACCAACGATGGCTACTACAAATGATATGCTTTTTCAATTGCTAGGTGATTTACCGACAGAAGGTGTTACCGATGTACAACTATTAGATGAAAAGATGGAAGACGGATATCGATTACAAACCGTGTTATTAGAACTTGGGTTTACGGAGCGGGTATCTGTGTCGATTGCTCTACCGACAAAGCAAGAGGGTCCCCATCCGCTCGTTATGTTTAATCATTCACACGGTGGTAATTATGCAAATGGAAGAAATGAATTAGTACGTAGTAGTACATATTTACAGCAGCCCTCCTTCGCTCATACACTGACAAGCATGGGATATGCTGTTTGTTGTATGGATATGCGAGGTTTTAATGAACGCACTGGTAAAACAGAAAGTGAATTAGTAAAGGAAATGCTTTGGCAAGGTAAAGTGTTGTGGGGGATGATGCTCTACGATACACGTTGCTTGCTAGATTATATGTTAACTCGATCTGATATTGATGTAGGGCGTGTAGCTACGATGGGAATGTCTATGGGTGGACTGATGTCGTGGTGGTTAGCAGCATTAGATGAGCGTATTAACGTAGTAGTGGATATATGTGGTCAAGTGGACGCACATACATTGATCAGCAAACGAGGATTAGACCATCATGGTTTCTATTACTATGTTCCTAGTTTGCTTAAGCACTTTACAACTTTAGAAATTCAAAATCGAATTGTACCGCGCCCCAGACTAAGCTTAACAGGTCAGTATGATCGGCTATGTCCAGTGGAAGGTGTACAGCTGTTGAAAGAAGGTTTAGATCAAGCGTATTCAGCTGCTGGATATCCAGATAACTTTCAAACGATTGAGACAACAGGTGGACATATGGAAACAGTAGAAATGCGTACTGCATGGATACAATTTTTACAGAAATATTTATAAATGAGAAATAACAGAATAGATGAAAACATAAGAGATCTCTAAAGAGAATATATGAGTTTAATTAAGAAAGTCAGCTGGTGCTGTGGGCTATATACTAGTCCACAGTGCCAGCTGCCTTTGCTATGCAGTAATGTTTAGCCAATATAGACGTTAAACATTTACGTTTTCAGCAATAATCATTTTCCGATGCAATAAGCATTTTATTAGATATTTAAGTGAATGCAGTATAAATAGGTGCTAGTGTAAGAGTCTGTTGAGATGATTATCGAAGTAATACGTTTCATCTGTCATAGTGTAAGAGAAGAGAGAAGGTGATGAGAACTAGCGATAAGTAAGCCCGCGCAATCGAAACAACAAATTCGATTATAGGAGTTGAAAACTATCGTATGAGTAAAAAATTAAAGAGCAGAGTATTTACTTCATTACTTGCAATAATGCTTATATTACCTACCAATATAGGGGTAGTAGCTGCTGAGGACGAGGGTAACGAAAACGTTCCGGTCCAAGAGCCAGCTATTGTAAACTTACAGCCTGATACAAGCTGGAACGCTTCTGTATTTGGAGATGTGGGTGGACAGGATAAAATAACGGCAACAAATTTTAGTATAGTCGAAGATGAACAAGGAACTGTTCAGATGAAAAGTATGAATGATCGCGGTAAAATATCTTCGTCATCAGATGGGATCGCCTATTTGTATCAACCAGTACCAGTAGATCAAGATTATGAATTTTCAGCTACTGCAACCGTGAATAGCTTTAGCGATAATAATCAAACATCATTCGGTATTATGCTGAGAAATAAAATATATGAAAATATACATGGAACTGAATATGGAAAAGATGATTATCTAGCAATTGGAGGATTAGATAAAAAGCTTAAAATATTTAATCGAGTTAACACAGCACAGGTAAAGCAGGATTTGGAAACGTTATTAACGGTGCCGGCAGCTGGCAGCAGCTATCAACTTTCCGTTGAAAAATCAGAAAATATGTATGTAATTACGGTGAATGAATTTAGTTATGTTGTAGATAACTATGCTCCAGAGGTAAGTTACTTAGGACTATTTACTGCTCGTAATGCTGACGTTACATATAGTGATATTCAATTAGATATCATTGAAGAGGAGCAACCAGAGCTTGGAGAACTTCAATTCTATTCTTTCGGGGGTAATACTTCTGTTGAGAAAAATCCAGATCCAGTCTCAGACGAATTAGGTGCATATACTTTGGAAGCAACAGGTGGAAAGTTAGCTGGAGCAGATGAAGGGATTTCATATCTAGCCTATGAGGTACCAGCAAATGCTAGCTTTACATTAGAGGCAACAGCGACGATTGAATCATTTAATGATAACACATCGATTTCCACTCCTAATCAAAAGTCATTTGGATTAATGCTTCGTGACACCATTGGCGAGCATCGTTCAGCTACAGCTACTACTTCGAATTATATTACAGTAGGTGCTTTGGATACTCTAATGAAAGGATTTTATAAATCTGGTGTAGTTAATGGTAGTGGAGGTACTCAAACAAAGCTAAATACTTATTCTACTGCTAACGTGCCGACAGCAAATGAAGTTTATCAGTTACAAATTGAAAAAAATCAAAATAGCTATACGTTAACAGTTGATGGGGAAAGTCAGCTTGTAACGGTAGAAGATTTATTCACGGAGCAATTATATGCAGGCGTTTATGTTGCGCGTGATGCTAAGGTAAACTTTTCTAATATTAAGCTAGCAATAGAAACGGCAACAGTGAGCTCTTTAGAGATTGATGCTTCTACTATGAAAACATATTATCGTCTGCAAGAGAAGCTTGATCTAGATGGCTTGGTTGTCACAGCAATGATGGGTGATAACAGTGAAAAAATACTATCAAACGGAGATTATGTTGTTACAGGTTTTGATAGCGCTGAAGTAGGAAGTAAAGTATTAACGATTCATTATAAAGGGAAAACAGCTCATTTGAATTACGAAGTGGTGGCGCTAGAAGTGACTTCACTTGATATGGTATACGCACCTGCCAAAACAACTTATTATGTGGGCGATGTGCTTCAGCTTCAAGGCTTAACGATTGAAGCAAACTATGAAGATGGCTATTTATATCAAGAGCTCACACCAGACTTATACACGATAGCTATTCAAGATAAAGTGTATGATGGTTATGGTTATAATGGGTTAGGTGAAAAGCATCAATTTACTGCTGCTGGTACTTATAGTGTCACTATCAACTCAACAGAAAATACTAATATATCTACTGAGTTTACAATTGACGTAGTGGATGCAAGCCTTACTAGAATAGAAATCCGTCAGCTTCCAACTAAAACAACGTACTTTATAGATGAAGCGCTGCAATTAGATGGATTGATTGTTTATGGACATTACAGTGATCATTCCAGTAAACGTATTTCCAGAGAAGATCTAACATTATCCGGCTTTAGATCAGCTTTTGCTAGTCACCAGGAGCTAGTAATCTCTTATCGTGGCCAGACTGCAACACTATCCTTATTGGTCAAAGAAAAGGAAGAAATCCAGTTAGTCGTAACAAGTTATCCCAAAACAACCTATAAGTTAGGTGAGCAATTAGATTTATCGGAATTAGAGCTAGCTATTGCTTATGATAACGGCGAATTGAAAACGATTACAGATGAGGATTATACCATGGATACCTCTAAGTATAATGCGGAAGCAACAGGCCAATATATGCTTACAATTACACCTAATGATGAAGAACTAGCATCGCTAGACTTGCTAGTTACCGTACGTGATGAAACGCCAGCTATATGGAAGAGCATTCGGTTTGGTCAATCAACTTCATCGAGCAATAATACGATTGAAGTAGCTGACAATGGTGTAGTTACTCTGAAAGCAATTGGTGGCTCAGCAGGGAAAGTTACTGGCGATCATGATGGAGTTAGCTTCTATTATGTGGAGTTAGATGCTGTAGAAGATAACTTTGAACTATCTGCAGATATTAAAGTCATTGAATATGCGAAGTCTCCAGATCATGACGGACAGGAATCCTTCGGGATTATGGCTCGTGATGCGATAGGAATTGCTAATGATTCTTCAGTGTTTGCCTCTAACATTGCGGCAGTCGGAGGTTATAGTGGAGGAACGAGTAATCCGAATGGCACGCAGCTATTTGTACGTACAGGAGTAGAAACATCAGATGGCAGCGGTAGTCAAGGAATTAAGTCTAGTTTGATTCAAGGTGGACGTCCTACGGAGGCTAATACTTATCCTGCACAAAATTACAGACTGACTTTAGCGAAAACGAATAGCGGCTTTACAGGAAAGCTGAATGACGGTAAGCAAGAGATCTTGTACACACCAGAGATTCTAAATGTACAAGATAATAAAATGTATGTAGGTTTCTATGTTGCACGTCTGGCAACAATTGAAGTTCATCATATGGAGCTTAAAGTAACATCAGCGGCATCGGATGCTCCTAAGGTCGAGCCTCCATTAGTACCATTAGCTGCTAGTATTGAATTTGTTTCCCTGCAGCAAACTTCAACTACAGAGCAATATGAAGTTAAAGTAAAAGCAAATACGTCAGGTTCGGTTACGATTAAGCAAGCCAATACGATCATTGTTGATGATGTAGCGATTGAAGCTAATCAAGTGTTGTCGAAGGCAACGAATGTAATGGTAGGTAATAATCCGTTTACGATCAGCTTTATTCCAAGTGATACTGAATATTTAGAAAGCTATGAAACGATTATTTTAAATCGTACCGTTATCGTTAAACAATACGGAGATGACCTATACGTTGCTCCATATGGAAGTTCAAATGGTGATGGGACTGTAGACAATCCACTTGATCTGGATACGGCAATCACCTATGTAGCTCCTGGTCAAACGATTATTGTTCAAGATGGACAATATTTACGTAATTCCAAGCTGGAAATAAAAAAATATAATGATGGAACAGCAGATGCTATGAAAACATTAAAGGCAGCAGAAGGCGCTCGACCTGTTATTGATTTTGATAAAAAATCTGAGGGAGTAGTGCTTAGGGGGAACTATTGGCATGTGATCGGTCTAGATTTTGCTCGTTCAGCAGGTAATAAAAAAGGATTTACGGTAGGTGGTAGCCATAATATTATTGAGCTGTCTCGCTTCTATGAGCATGGAGATACAGGATTGCAAATTAGTCGAACGGATGATTCCAATAAAATAGCAGATTGGCCGTCCTACAATTTGATTCTCAATAGTACTTCATTTGCCAATCGTGATCCTTCTGATAACAATGCGGATGGTTTTGCAGCTAAGCTGACCTCTGGAGTAGGTAATGTATTCCGTGGCACTATTGCCTACAACAATGTGGATGATGGATGGGATTTATATACGAAGGCAGGATCAGGTGCTATTGGAGCGGTAACGATTGAAGATAGTATTGCCTACAATAACGGATATCCGATGGGATCCACAGAGTTAAAAGGGGATGGCAATGGCTTTAAGCTTGGTGGTGAAGGCATTCACGTGGCTCACGTTATTCGTAATAGCATTGCCTTCAATAATGGAACTGTAGGCTTTGCAAGTAATAGTAATCCAGGGGTTATTGCTAACGATAATATTGGCTTTAACAATCCAAAAGGCAATATTGTATTTACGACCTATAGTCAAATTACGCCTGACTTTACGATTGATGGATTCGTTTCCTATGCAACAGCTTCTATCGCTAGAGATCAAGTGCCGCAATCCACACGTGCTAAAAATAATTATCTGTATGATGGAACGAAGTTTGCTAATAGCGTTGGCACGGTCATTGCCGAAAGTAACTTTAAAAACTTACAGATACCACTAGAATTTGCTCGTGACAATGAAGGCAACATTATTTCAACTGATTTCTTAAGCTTTACTGCTCCGAAAGATGCGGATAACGGGGGTAATTCTAACAATTCGATAACTGAACCAGCCCCAACGCCGTCAACTTCCTTTAAACTTAAGGGAACTATCGAGAATGGAAAGGTAACCGGCGAAATTACTTCAGAACAAGCTAAAGCAGCAATTGCCTTATTGAATACCCAATCAAGTTCAGGAATTACGATTACACTAGGAGAAGATCCAAAGGAGAAGATCTATCGGATACTATTGCCAACCGATCTATTTGTAACCGCTAATCAAGATTACAATGTTGAAATCATTACTCCTATTGGAAGCATCATTATTCCTAGTAGAGCTTTTGTGAATGAAAGCAATGCTAGCAACGGTGAATTAATTGTAGAAATTCGTGATGTTACGGATGTAACTAATGGAACAGGTTGGTCTAGTGATGCAATAGTAAGGCCAGTCATAGAGTTTGATTTTTATTGGAATGGTCAATGGATTGATTATAATAATCCAGCTCTCTCATTACAATTGTTTGTACCGTATACACCAAGCGTTGATGAGCAAAATCATCTGTCTAAGCTAACGATTTGGTATATTGCTAACAATGGTGAGATTTCTCCAGTACCTAACGCGTATTATGATGAAAAGGCAAAAGGTATAAGATGGAGGACGGATCATCTCAGTCAATATGCTGTAGTATTCAATGCGAAGAACTTCTCAGATGTACCGACTACCCATTGGGCTTATGAAGCGGTTAGTACGCTTGCCGCAAAAGGAGCAATTAATGGGACCAATGAATCTAACTTTGCTCCAAATGAGGCAGTTACTAGAGCAGACTTTGTCGTTATGCTCATGCGCGCCTTGGGACTTACTGCGAGTATAGACAATTCATTAGGTTTTTCAGATGTAGCATTTGATGCTTATTACTATGAAGCACTAACGATAGCTGAGCAACTTGATATTATTAATGGGTATCCTTCAGGTGAATTCAAACCTAATCAAGAGATTGAGCGTCAAGAAATGTTTGTTATTGCTTATAAGGCAATCCAGAAGGTAGAGAAGCTCCAGTTAAGCTTAGCTAAAGATCAGAAGGCGTTAGAGCAATTTAAAGATTCAGCGACAATTGCTAGTTATGCGAAGGAGATCTTATCTACATTAGTTGAACACGGAGTAATACAAGGATATAACAAACAGATTAATGCCATGGGAGTAACAACTCGTGCCGAGGCAGTTGTGTTGATCGAACGCTTAGTGTTCAGTAATCGGAGTGATCAATAAACGCATAATACACTCTAGAAACAATGTATGATTGCTTATGACCAGATAGTAACAGAGAAGACACCGTGAGGTGTCTTCTTTGCGGTTCTACATTATTGTAAAATGTTCCTTGCTTGTCGTAAAATATCTCCTTATAATGAGACAGTTAGAAGAGTACGGAATGAGCCGGAAAAATAGTTCTGAAGATCATTAATCATATCATTCCAAATCCAATGGGATATAATATTAATAATTATAAAGATAGTATTAAGGAGAATCTGAGATGAATTGCATTGAATCGCTAGAAACTATCGTTGCAATGGTTCCAATCTTAAAGACGGCAGTTCCTGCTGATTTATCGATTGCTATTTGTGATACAGAAAAATTTATTGCTTATTCGCCTGGAGAAAATATTGATTTGAATATACGTGTGGGTCAATTTTTGCATCACGATGAACCGTTAATGCAGGCGATTAGAAATAATGAGGCGCTAAGATCGGAAGTGCCTGCTACATTTTACGGTTTTGAATTTATTGGGACGGCAACTCCGTTACATGACTCCAATGGTAATGTGATAGGTGGCATAGCTATTCAACTTCGCAAACAAACGGAGTTAATAGCCATTGCAGACCAAATCTCTACTTCACTAATACAAGCCAACAATCAGCTTTCCCAAGTTGCGGATGGATCGGTTGTATTGGCAGAGTCTGCACAGAAGCTTCTTACGCTCGCTCATCAGACGGTAGATCAGGTCAATGAAACGGATGAAGTTGTATCGATGGTTAGAAGAGTAGCTGACCAAACGCATTTATTAGGTATAAATGCGGCCATTGAAGCTGCTCATGCAGGGGATCAAGGAAGAGGATTCGGCATTGTAGCGAGTGAAATACGAAAACTATCCAAAGATACGGTTAACTCCACGAACACGATTCAGCAGACACTGAAAATATTTGAAGAAGCGATAACTGGAATGCGTGTATCCATTGAACATATGACGGCAATTGTTGATCAGCAGGCGACGTCTTCCAGACAGATATCAGACTTTATCGAAGAGGTTCATCGGATGTCAGAGCAGTTGAATCAATTTGCTAAAAAATTATAAGTAATGAGATTAACTAATTCAACTTAAATCCTATTCTAGCGAAATAAAATAACCAGTCGTCGAGTAAATTTCGATGACTGGTTATTTAAAGTTGCATGGAAATTTGACCGCTGTCTCACTTTTGTTCATGAGACATACATTGTTCAATTAGAACAGCTTCTTAATCGAGCCGAGCATGTCGCCTGCTTTGTCTAGCGATATTTTCGCTTTTACGCCATCAATCAGTGCATTAATCTGATCATTCGGCAGGTTGATCCGACAACAGATTCGATCGCCGAAGCGGGTCACTCATAAATTTAGAAGAGAATTCCTTATCATTTTTAACTTTGGTAACTTCAAATATAATATATTGTGTTATGATGTTTTTGTTATTATACAGTTCAGAGAATCTAATAAAGGGGGCTGTGAGATGAAGGATAATCTTGTTGTAGTATTTCAAGGAGATTCCATTACGGATGGTAATAGAGATCACGGTATAAGTGGAGATCGGATTTCAGATTTGTATGCTCGTTGGAAGGAGCTGATCACCAAGTATCAGCAGAGTGTAAGGGAGCTTGCGCAGCAGTATGATGCTATATTTGTTCCCTTGCAGGACGTGTTTGATACGGCAGCTAATTCTTATGTGAAATCAGTTAATGAGAAGGAATATCATATAAACTATAATTATAATTTCAAGAAATTACTGGGGGTTAATATATATGTACTTGAGTAATTTTGAGGATATCTTTGTGATTGCAACGGGAGTCATCGCATCGATACTAGCCATTCTAGGTTTTTTCATAATTAAATGGAATAAGAAGAAAGTACAACTTGATGTTATTCTTGAATATTACAAAGAAGCTGCTGACGAAAAGTTAATTGAAAGTCAAAAAAACATTCTGAATAAAACGAATGAAAACAAAAATTATAAAATGGAAGAGTGTAAGGACGAGTCAATGGTATGCAATTTTTTTGATAAGTGGGGATTCATGGTGAAGGCTAATTATCTTCCATTCTATATTTTTAAGGGTTCATCAGGAACAGAAGTAATGAAACTATATGAGGCATTAGTCGAATACATTGAATGTAGACAAAAAGATAATCCAAAGTATTGTAATGAATTCGTGTATCTATATTATAGAATCAAAAATAATAAGTTTATTTAGAGGTATGCCTAGTTAACATCACACGAATCCTTTCAGAATCCTTTCATTACATTCTGATACGCTTAGACCAAAAGGTTATAGGAGGAGAAACATGATTAAAGGTAGTATGAAAAAAGGTCTTCTATTGCTTGTCGCAGTTCTATTATGCATGAATATGTTTGGGATCAGACCTGCTCAAGCTGTTAGTAATAGTGATGAAGAACTCGGAAAATTAATAGTTTCAGTTTTAGTAGAAGGAGTATGGGTTGAGCAAGGTTCGCTGCCATACGGTAAGTTTATATCTGAGAAATCGCTAAAAGTAACAGGTACTCAAGCTGATGAACCTACAGTAATTAGGCTACAACAGCAGGGGGGCGGGAAAGCGCATCTTGATTCCGTTGTACTCGGAACGCAATCCCTGATCGAGGTGAATGGAGATACAGATGCGTATGTTCGCAAGCTGGCTACTACTGACCAGGATTTAATTAATGTCGAAGTATCTGGAGTAGTTTTGAAGTTTACAGATGGGGATTCCGATAGCATATTAAAAATTGCTGCGCGTGTTGAACCAGAGGTTATTAGTAAAACACCTTTCCAATATCCGACTAGCAATCTCTATAAGGAGTTTAATCTTGAGTCCGAGTATTATACATATCAACTTAACTCCTCACGGGGTAGTCTTGCAATGGACGGGAATTTGAATGAAATCGCATTGCGAGCTCCATTCTTTACGCAGTATACAATACCGGATTCAGGTCACCCTGAAGGTATTACGTATGGATGGGTTTGGAATGACGATGAAAATCTGTATGTAGTCATTGATTTTACTTCTGACAATACATTTGACAATGATGCTGATTATACGAAAGTTTATGTGAAAACGAATACAGGCGTCAAGGAATTTAAGGTGTCTGTTCTCGAAACAACTTGGGGTCAACAATTTTTTACGTATACAGACAAAGTATCTTATGAGCATAAAGTATACGAATACCGAATTCCTTTAACAAATTTAGAAATGGAAGGAAATCAAAAAGAACTACAACTAGGTTTTGCAGCTTATGGAACGGCAGCTCCTGGCCCGGCAACGGATAATGATGATACCTATATCGGAGTAGATGGAAGAGATATTTCTATTCAATGGCATACTTATTCAGGAGTGGAATCCACTGTTAATATATATCTTTTGCCGGCCAATATTGTATTGGATCTAGACAATCATGATCCAATCGCGGCTTCTATTCCTCAAACTAATTTTCTGTCGAGTTGGACAGGAACTTCCTCCGAGACAATGGACAGTGCGGGGAATCAATTGACTGGTGGGGCTTATAAATTTTACATCTATAATAATACATCAAATAGTTTGACAGATCCGGGAGTAGTAGATCCTACTATTGTTCTTAGATCAGACGTAGATGCTTCTATGTTTACGGCTGTAGATAACTTTACAGGAACGCAGGATAAGCTCCAAGGTGCTGCGAATGCAACAGGTGGGGAGAATCTGGAGATTTCAGCGTATTTATGGAAGGACAGCAATCCCGATGGCATAGTCGATCTACCTGGAGAGTTGGGACCAGCTATCCCACTTGGCACTAGTAATGCAGATGGATCGGTCAACGCGGCTAATATCGGTGATTTACCCGCAGGAATTTATAAGTTTGTGATCACTGCAACATCTAATGGAATCGAATCTATCAAGGATGCGGCACATGTTGTTACCGTAACGTTAATGAAGGAAGAACTACCACTGAGTTTGACGATAGATAGTATTATGAGCAATAATCCGACGGCAGGAGTAGCCAAAGTGGGCGATACAGTGACCGTGACGTTTACATCAAACAAGGAGCTTAGCTCTATTCCAACTGTATACATCGGATTTATGGCAACAGAAGTAACCGCAACGAAAGTTAGCGATAATGTGTATAGCGCAGCGCGTACTTTCACAGAAATTGACAACGAAGGTGATGTGTTCATTAACATCGTTGCGATGGCTGCCGGTGAATATGTCACCGTATATACGACGACGGACAGTAATGGTCATAGCGTTAACTTCGATAAAACGACTCCTGAGGGAACATTAAGTATTAATGGGGGTGTTTCGACGACCGACTCAGCATCGGTTACTTTGGCAATGACAGGCACTGATCCTGATGGGACAGGAGCTATTATTCTGAACAAGGCAGACACTCAGCCTAAATGGTTTGCATTCAATGACAACTCGATCGTAGCGGCATTGGCTACCTCAATGAGCATGTCACTTGCTTCTCTACCTCCAAAAGTGCCAGGCTCAGCAAATGTTCAGATGTCATTCTCCAATGATAATGAAACATGGAGTGCATGGGAGCCCGTTGCTACGACGAAAGCATGGACTTTATTAGCAGGCAACGGCAGCAAAACAGTGTATATGAAGCTGAAGGATGCAGCAGGCAATGAGATTAAGGAGGCTATTGCAGCGAACATTACATTGAAAGTTGCTTCTTATGGAGGTGGTAACACTACTCCGCCAAGTGAAGCGATCACAGTCAATGTAGAAAACGGTGTAAATTGGAAAGGGACAGTCGTTTCGACTGCCTTAATCAACCGTGTAACAGATGCAAACGGACGTAAAAAAGAAGAGGTTACATTCCCGCTAGATCTAGTGAATAAAGCGATTGATGAGCTTACGGCAGCTGGATCGGACGTAGCGAGAATCGTAATCCCTGATCTGCAAGACGAAGTTGCAGAACTGACCGTGAATTTTCCGAAAGCTTCAACAGAGCAATTGGTAAAGGGGAATGTTGGCGTAGAAATATTTACAAAAAACACGCAAATCGATATTCCGAAAAGCTCATTAGAAGGGGTACAGGAAGATATATACTTCCGTATCGTACCGATTAAGAATGAGGAACAGCGTAAGGAAATCGAGCAGCGTGCAACAACCGAGCAGGCAGTTCGTGATATCGCAGGTAATGACATCCTTGGCGTAATAGGCCGACCGGTGACACTTGCAACAAATCTACAAAGCAATGCTGTCACATTGATACTCCCGCTTGGAGATACGAGTCTAACCGAACAGCAATTGAAAAATCTAGGCGTCTACATTGAGTACAATGATGGAACGAAGGGTTTAGTAAAAGGGGAAGTTGTATCTTACGATGGTAGCGGCAAGTATGGTATAAGCGTTACACTTTCTAAGCTTGGAACATTGGCAATTGTAAATATGAAAGCTTCAGAACCAGAGCATCACAAAGCATATATATCTGGTTACCCTGACGGCACATTCGGTCCTGAAAGAAGCATTACACGAGCTGAAATGGCTGCATTATTGGCGAGAGTTTCCAAGCTAGCAATGCAAGAAGTCAATATCTCTTATACTGATGTTGCTTCAACCAACTGGGCGAACAAGGCCATTGAAGAAGTTTCGAAGATGGGCTTAATGATAGGTTATACAGATAGAAGTTTTAGACCAGAGCAAGTGATTACTCACGTAGAAATGGTCGTAATCTTGTCTCGCTGGTTAGGCAATGACCAAAGCGGCGGCGATAGCTTGCCGAATACAGAAGGACATTGGGCACAATCAGCGATGGAGCTCGTGAAAGCGGCTGGTATAATCAGTGGTAATACTAACGATACATTCCGACCGGATCAGATATTAACTCGTGCTGAAGCAGTTAATATGATTAATAAGTTGCTGGGTCGTGGAGCATTAACTACAACAATGGCTCCATGGTCAGACGTTCCCAATACTCACTGGGCGTTTGAACAAATCCAGGAAGCATCCATCGATCATGAGCATAAGGATGCGACTGAATAAAACTAGAGTATTGGAACTGAAATAGCTTCAAAATGGAAATATAATTGTAAAAACTCAAAAAGCAGCTCGTCCCTTCATTGATTCGGAGGGAGGGCTGCTTTTTTATGTTATATGGGAAAAGCAGCAGTACATATATGCTATACTTAATTTGTTGAATTGAAGTATCATATAAGTTGTTAAAGTGAGGGTTAAAGATGAATACTAGATATAGAATTACTAGAAATCTTCATGGTGATCAGTACGAAAATACTATACCACTTGAAGAATGTAAATTTTTTTTTGGAAAAGAAACTGATTTTACACATATGGAACAATATTCTACTCGCTCAGGTGAAACGGTGATGACGATTAAGGGTGAGTTTTTTATGTGGCAGGTTGGAGAGGTGCAAATTCCATTTCGCTATTTTGACGGTGATGTGTATGTATCCGTATCCCATGAAATGATCTATCATAAAATGTTAGAAGTAGCTGAAGGATTGAATGCGCAATATATTGAAGGCTAGTAAAGTTGAATGGATAATCTTAGTATGACAACGAACCATGAAGACCGAGAGGCCTTCATGGTTCGTTGTCATTTTCTATGCTAATTATATCAAAAATATGAAGAAGCATTACACCTCTAGATGGTTTCTAATGTCATCTATTGATTATTCATGGTCAAGAGATGATTACTATAAGCTAAATATTTAACGTTTACCCCTTTAGTTTATTGATGTTTTGTATTGGTCATGAAGTGATCATTCAAAGAAAGCGCTTTCTTGAATATGCTTAAGTCATATCTTCATCAAAAAAACTGCGAGGTGTTTGGGATGAGTAATAAACCATTACTAATTGATACTGATGTTCATAATGGCATTAAAAGTCCAACGGATTTATTACCATATTTATCGAAAGTTTGGCATTCGCAATGGTTGGCGTCTGGAACGGGTCTAGGACAGCCGTATTATTCACCAGTTGGTGTCCTTCGAAAAGATGCCGTTCCTGATGATGGTTCAACCTCAGGTAGCGATCCTCATTTTATGGTAAAAGATCATGTTGAAAGATTTGGTTTTGATTATATCATTTTGACTGGCCAAAGCATTTTAGAGTTATCCTTGCATCCTGATATTGATTATGCAAACGCTGTAGTTTCTGCGTACAATGATTATTTAATTGAGCAATGGCTTAGTGTAGATAAAAGGTTCAAAGCGGCGATGGTTATTAACCACTCTGATCCTTCCCATGCTGCTAAAGAAATAGAACGTATTGGAAAGCACCCTGATATCGTTGAGGTTGTTATGTGTAGTGCAGCCAATAAACTGTATGGTCATCGTGTATATCATCCTATATATGAAGCATGTGTAAAAATGAATTTGCCAATTGCGATACATCCTGGTACCGAAGGAAGAGGTCAGACTGGTGCTCCGACTGCATCAGGTTATCCATCTCGTTATATGGAATGGCATAATATACTACCTACAAATTATATGGCGCATGTAAATAGTCTTGTATGTGAAGGAGCTTTTGAAAAGTTTCCAGATCTAAAGGTAGTTCTGATCGAAGGCGGCATAGCATGGTTAGCTCATCTCATGTGGAGAATGGATAAAAACTATAAAGCACTACGTGATACTACACCTTGGCTAAGAAAAATGCCTTCTGAATATATAAGAGAGAATGTTTTTCTAACAACTCAACCTATTGAAGAGCCAGAAAATCCGCAACATTTAGTTGATATTATTAAAATGTGTAAGGCAGAATCACAAATTTTATTTTCAAGTGATTATCCTCATTGGGATTTTGATCATCCCAAACTAGCATTACGTTCCTTTCCAAAGGATCTTAAGCAAGCAATAATGGGTGATAATGCAGCCAAACTATATGGCTTAACGCGAGTCTAATGATAAGAGGAGGGGGTAGTTTGAAAACTTCCGCAGTGCAAGTGATGAAAGATATGCGTAAAGACTATTGGCTCTATTTGATGGCAATCCCTGGTATTTTGTACTTTATCATATTCAAATATCTCCCAATGGGTGGCATAATTATTGCATTCCAAGATTTCCATCCTTTCTCGGGGTTTTTAGGTAGCAAATGGGTAGGTTTTAAACATTTTGAGCGACTATTTACAGATTTGGATTTTTGGATGCTTCTGCGAAATACATTGATGCTTTCTGTATATCAGCTTGTATTTGCTTTTCCTGCTCCCATTATAGTAGCCATTATGCTTAATGAAATTCGCAAAGAGGCTTTTAAACGCTGGATTCAGACTATAATCTATATTCCTCATTTCATGTCTTGGGTTGTAGTTGTTTCCATGTTCTTTGTTATCTTTGAATCCGAGCGTAGCTTATTGCAAAGTTTTTTATCCTCGTATAGCGTTGATAATTTTACAATTATGATGAGTGAAAAGCTATTCAGACCTATGTATATATTACAAGTGATATGGCGAGATACAGGCTGGGGAACAATTATTTACTTAGCTGCATTGTCTGCAATAAGTCCAGAACTATATGAAGCAGCTAGAATGGATGGTGCAAATCGTATTCGTCAAATATGGCATGTTACACTCCCAGGTATACGTAGCACAATTGTCATCCTATTTTTATTAAAGCTAAGTGATATTCTAGAAACGAGCTTTGAACATGTGTATGTTTTAGTTAACTCATTAAATCGTCAGGTGGCTGAAGTTTTTGATACGTATGTATATCGAGTCGGTATAGAGAGCGGTCAACTAAGCTATGCTACGTCAGTTGGATTATTTAAAGGTCTTATCGGCTTGCTACTTGTTGTAATGGCAAATAAAATAGCCAAAAAATTAGGTGAGGAGGGACTTTATTAATGAAGGAAAAATCACTTGGAAAATATACCTTTGATATCGTTAATATTAGCCTGCTTACTATATTTGCACTTATAACAATTATTCCATTTATTCATATTATTTCGAGCTCCTTTGCTTCAGTCGAAGAATACAATTCAAAAAGCTTTTTGTTATTTCCAACAGAGTTTTCACTGTCCGCCTACAAATACATTTTTTCAACGAATGCACTGCCTACGAGTTTAATGATAACGGCAGGAATCACGATCATTGGTACATTGTTTAGTTTACTAATGACTACGTTACTTGGATATCCTCTATCTCGGCGTAGATTTCATTTTAAACGAACAATAATGTTTCTCATTGTATTTACAATGATCTTTTCTGGTGGTATGATTCCAGATTACTTGGTAGTCAAAGAATTTGGCTTACTGAATAACTACGCTTCACTTATTATTCCTAGAGCGATTATCGCTTTTTACTTAATAATCTTAATCAACTTTTTTAGAGGCATTCCCGAAGAGATTGAAGAATCTGCTAAGATTGATGGTTGTGGTGATCTAACGTTGTTGTTCCGTATTATGCTCCCTTTAGCATTACCTGCCATTGCCACTTTAACGTTGTTTTACGCGGTATTTCAATGGAACACTTACCTACATGCCATTTTATATATTAACGATACTGAAAAGTGGCCGATTCAAGTATTACTTCGTCAAATTGTAATGGTCTCACAGGCTGGTTTTGTTGAACAAGGCTCTGTTGAAGGTGAGTCATCCATACCTCCTGAAACGGTAAAAATGGCAGTAATTACAGTAGCTACATTACCTATACTTTGCGTCTATCCTTTCTTGCAAAAGTATTTTGCTAAAGGTGCATTAATTGGATCTGTTAAAGGTTGATGAAGGGAGAATTCTTATGCAGAAATATTTAGTTGCATCGAAAGATGAAGTAGTTGAGGGCAAATGCAAAATCGTCAAAGTGAAAACTACGGAGTTTGGACTTTATTATGTAAATGGGCAATATTATGCTTGGAAAAATGCCTGTCCCCATTTCGGAGCACCTGTGTGCAAAGGAGTTGTTACCGGAACAAGACTTCCCTCTCTCGTATACGAATATGAATATGGACGAGAGAATGAGATTGCACGTTGTCCTTGGCATGGATGGGAATTTGATCTCATGACCGGTGAGCATCTTGTCGATCCAGATACGAAGCTCTTTAAAGGAAAGCTTCATAATAACAACGAAGATGAGCGCTTAGAAAAAGGCGAGCTTGAAGCGGACGAGAATAATCTATATATTTGGTTGTAATTTCACGCTTGGTTTGTAGCATCGCTAATTTCTTACTTAGTAGCGATGCTGGAAATAGATAATTATAATGGAGGTCATGACATGAAGAAGAAAAAGATCTGGGGTACTGTATTTAGTGCTACTTTAGCATTGTCGATTTTTTTGAGTGGCTGTAGTTCGAACAATGCTGGTACCTCAGCAACGGGAACTAATGGTACTTCATCTGAGGGATCTCAGGAGAAGAACAAGGTAACGATGATGAACGTATTCTTCTCGAATACAGCACCTTCTGACGATGGTCCAATTGTATCTGAAACGGAAAGGATTACAAATACCGACTTAGAAATCACCTACGTACCCTTTAATGTATACGCAGATAAATTAAATGTAACGTTAAGTTCTGGTGAATTACCACAAGCAATTATGGTTGAAAACCCTTTTATTACGACTGTTCTTAACGGGATTGAATCTGGAATGTTTTGGGACATCACCCCTTATCTAGATGAGTTCCCTAACTTGAAAAATTATGACCAACAAATTCTAGATAATCTAACGATTAATGGGGGTTATTATGTTATTCCAAGGCCTCGTCCACTCGTTCGTCCGGCAACAATCATTCGTAAGGATTGGCTTGAAAATGTTGGAATGTCAGAACCAACTACGGTAGACGAATTTTACAGCCTCTTAAAAGCGTTTAAGGATAATGATCCTGACAAAAACGGAGTCGATGACACATACGGCCTTATGTTTTATGAAAACAATATTTCTCCTGAAATCTTCTCATGGTTTGGAGCACCAAATCAGTGGAAGGTAGATGACAGTGGATCCTTTATTAGAGACATTGAGACAAAAGAATTCCGCGAAGCATTAACATTCGTAAGGAAGCTTTATGTCGAAGGATTAATCAATAAAAACTTTGCAATTACAGTACGAAATGAAGCTCGTAAGGATCTGTATAATAACAGGGTTGGTCTAAGTATCGAAGCAATTGACGCAGTTGTGCCATTCTATTATTTCCAAATGGAAGAAACGAAAAATGTCTATGATATGACAGTAGGTCCACCTGTTAACAATAAGGCCTTTGCTGATACTGGACATTTTGGTGGAGCTTTAATTCCAAAAACAAGTGTGAAAACCGAAGAAGAATTAAAGAATGTCTTAAGCTACTTCAACTCAGTTAATAGTGATGAAGCGAAGGCTGAATTCGTTAGAATTGTACAAGAAAATGGACTGAAGCCAGCTGAAGAACAGTTCAATCTTGATGACTTGAAAAACTTAATTACGACAGATGCCGTTATTTATCCTATTAGTGATTCAGAAACAGATATAATGTTAAATGGACGCATGGTCGAGCATGCCGCAGTTGGTGTTTCCAATCCATCAAATGGCTTAATCTCACCGACACAAATCGAAAAAGATGAGCAGTTAAAAACAATTATTGCTGATGCAAAAACAAAATACGTGATGGGTGAAATTGATGATGCTGGCTTTGACGCTGCTGTAGAGCTGTGGAAAAAAGCAGGTGGTTCGAAGGTAGCTCAAGAATTTTCTGAGCTTTATAAAAATAAATAGAGAATAGTCAAGTAGGGGGATTATATCGAGAGATATTTCCCTCTTCTTGCACTATATATTATGGTATGATAGTGAAAAAAATGGGAGGAATAACATGATAAGGCTTGTGCCGAGAAGCTTTTTTAATAAAATGCTCATCATCAGCTGTCTAATTGGTGTTTTTCCTATTCTATTATTAGGATACCTATCATTCTATAAATCTACCTCAGTATTACAAGATGAGTTAACTGCAAGCAATAAACTTATATTGCAGCAAAATAAAGCTAGGGTTGAATCGGTGTTAAAGACAGTTGATACATTAACAACACAGACGATTATTACTCCAGTTACGACCAATGCTATATCTATGCAAAGCGTTTTGGATTTACCATTTGATTACGAGCATCGTGAGGTATTTGAAAAACTAATCATTAGTTTGGTGCAAATTCAAGTGTTTGAGCTAGGTATTACAGATATTAAACTAGTCAGCTTTAAAGAGGATTGGTTAGTAGATAGCGGTGCAGTATATAAAATGAAAAATCGTGTTCGCGTCGATAAACATGATGATCTACTATCTAAAATTTATGATGATCTCACATTAGGTAGCGTTACAGGTAAATCTTCTTATTGGAAGCTGAATTTTGAACAAAATGGTAGATATATCATCCAATTAAATAAAAACATACCATTAAATTCAAACAATCCATATGGTCTAATTTCAGTACATATTCCATTAAGCGAGCTTAATAAACAGCTATCTGGAGATATTAGCAGTGGCAATACTTTTGTCGTCGATTCCAACGGTCAAATTGTTTCTAGTCTTATTCAGTCAGATATTGGAAGCTTAATTTCAGAGCAAGCCTACTTCAAACAAATTCAACTTAGTGATTCGTTAGAGGGATACTTTATCGACACAATCAATAAGCAACAGTTACTTATTCAATATAATAAGGCTCAATATAATGACTGGATTTACATATCAGTAACGCCTATTGAAGCACTTATGAACAAATCAAACAACATAAAATTTTACACAATTATTAGTGTATCAATATTAATTTTACTAGTTATCGCGACTTCATATTTTTTCTCTAATCGTATGTCTTCTCCTATTAGAAGATTGTATCGGTCAATTACGAATCATCAAGGAGAGCCTGATCGTAACGAGATCCACTTTATAAGCGATCATCTTAGTGAGCTTACGACATCTAAGCATCAATTAAAGGTACAGGTAAATCAGTTACATAAGCAAGCACAGGAATTTTTTGTAATTAAGCTTTTATTGGGAAGATTTAACACAGATACTATTGAAGAACAACTAGATAAGCTTCATTTACCCGCCAACTGGTCAACCTGGAGCATTGTATCCATGCAGATAGATCGAAGAGATTCACGTTATTCAGCTGAGGACTTGGATTTAATGTTGTATGCGATTTGTAATGTTATCAATGAGACGATGGATAAAGCGCATACACTTCCTCCTGTCATTAACAATCATATGATCCATCTTATTGTGGGTAGTCCGCTCGAGAGTGCAGTAGCATTAGATATATTTACTTATAATGTTATGGTCCAGCTGCAAAGTGATGTTAAAACCTATTTAAAGCTTGCAGTAAATATTGGGATAAGTCGTGAGCATCATGACTGGATGTATACCTCCTTAGCTTATGATGAAAGTATTCATGCGCTTTATTATCGAGCACGCTTGGAAGATGAATCTATTTTAAGAATTGAAGAGGTAGAACCATCTAACTCGGAATTATTTCGATATCCGAAAGAATTAGAAAATCAGCTCATTGAATCGATTAAACGTTCAGAAGTAGAGCAAGCAGAGATACAATTGGATATTCTACTTGAGCATATTTATTCCTTCGCCAATCATCATACTGATTATCAACATGCGATAAATCGATTGTTTAATAACCTAACAGGCATCATTCAGGATACTGGCGAATCCATTAGCAAAGTGCTTGAGTGGCATCGTTTGCCAGGGTATTTGCTCGAAAGCTCTCGATTAGTTGATGAAATGAAACAATGGCTTATTAATAATGTAGTAACACCTTTAATCATGTGGAATAGACAGAAGATTCAAAAGTTAGAAATTAACATTTCTCAATTTGTGAGTCAAGTGATTATGGAACGCTATGATCAAGATCTAAGCATTGAATATTTTGCAAGCCAGTTGAATTATCATCCAAGCTATATTAGTCGTGTATTTAAAAAGGATGTTGGGGTTACTTTCTCGGACTACTTATCTAATTATCGAATTGAAAAAGCTAAATATATGCTAAAGCATACAGATATGAAAATTTCAGAAATTGCAGAGAAATTAAGATATAGTACTGCTTCTAATTTTAATCGCCAGTTTAAAAAGATGGTTCAGCTAACTCCTAGCCAATATAGGGAGCAGCAAAATTGATGGTTGAGGAGGAGTAAATATGAGTGAAATGGGAATGCAATGGACTGCTAACGTTAGTAAGACTACCGATGAGATGAGCGTTCTAGCTGGCAAGCATATTCCTAGAGGTTGGTCAGCATCGATGATCGGTGATGAAGATCACTCTATTAACTTTAGCTGGAGTGATGTTGATTTGCAAAGGTTCAATCGTGAACAAATTGCCGAATATCGTTTGCGAATTACAAATGCTGTGGATTATCGTGATGAGCAGCTTATAGTTGTAAAGCTAAAGCAAAGTAATGAGATTATCGGTACGATGGATGTTCGGTATAGTTATACCTTTCAATATTTTGAATTAATACTAGATAAAGAAACTGCGAGAAAGGCTATAACAGAAGGGTTAGTTTTAAGCTGTTCAGGTAAGCTACAACAGCTATGGATCTTTAATAATGATAACAGAAGTACCGATCAACATTTTTTTGTTCCCCATATTCTCGTTATACCTGCTGAGCATAATAAAATTGAAGCAGCTATTCATAGCTTGCTTTCTTTCAAATCGATGCAGCCTTTTGGCTGGATCGAAGGGTGTGTACTAGATGGAATAGACAGTTTTACGAAGGGTAAATATGCGGAAAAAGCTAAGCAAGCACTCGACATGCATCTAGGTCATTATGTAACAACGGATGGAGAACTTCTATATGAAGATTTGCATGGCAACATTGCTGATGGTTCCTTTACAACCATCGAAGCAACCTTGCCTGTTGCGATTATCGCCAAGCGTAATCCTCAACATCCATTAATTGACCAAGCAACTGATTTTTTCAAGCAAAAGATGCTAGACTCAGAGCTTATTATTGATCATGATATGATTTCTGCTGAGGGATGCTATACAGTCGCTTATCCTCTGGCAGTGATAGCAAATGTCTCACAAAATGAAATGATTGCGAAGCAAGCTATCAGGCAAATATTACTTCGGAAAAAATATTTAACGACAGATCAGGATGTCTATTTGCGCTATATGCTTGACACTCATTCACATACTTTTAAAAATTGGTCTAGAGCTTATGGATGGTATTACTTGGGGCTTGTTAAAACCTATTGTACGCTAAAGCAATCTGTATTTAATCAGTTACCTGAATTGGATGAGCTCAAGCAAGAAATAGTGAGAATGAGTGAACTCGTCTTAAAATGGCAGCAGCCACACAGATTATGGAATATATTTTTAGATATGCCTGATACGATAGTTGAAACCTCTGGTTCGGCAGCAATTGCAGCGGCAATGGCTATATCAGTCAAAGAAAAAGTGATAAGTCAGAGTTATTTGCAGGAAGCTGAAAAATGCTATCAAGCATTGTCACAACATTTATCAACGGATGGATTATTAGGTGGAGTATCTCAGCATAACGCAGGTGGTATGCAGCTACAGTTAAGTAGTTATCGTGTATTGTCTCAAATGGGTTTAGGTTTATGGGGACAGCTTCATAGTGCTTTATATGAATGAATGGGTATTTCACAGTACGAAGTCGACACAGTTTCGCTTCCAATAAACAGGATATCTTCCCTCAATTTTCGTGGAAGGATATTCTGTTTTTCTATGAAATAACTACTTCAATTTCTTACGTGATGCTTCTACAAACTATGCTTGTACTGTGCCGGTGTCATACCAGTGAGTATTTTGAATTTACGATGGAAATGAGGAATGCTTCCAAATCCACATGCTTCTGCAATCTGTGCAATATTTCGATCATTCAGCTGTAACATTTCTTTCGCCCGAATTACCCGTTTGGCAGTAACGTAGTCGGTAACATTCATGCCTGTTAATCGTTTGAATACTCGTGAAAAATGAGCGGGCGAAATAGCAGCGTTTCGAGCAAGATCAGCTAATCCAAGAGCTCCCTCCAAATGTGAATCAATGTAAGTTAAAGTCTGCTCTAGCCATTGTGGTAATATGGCTGCGTACTGGCGCTGAAGCGGGTTCCCCCAAGTTTTTTCTGCATGGCGACTAAGCAATAATAAGATATGTTGAATATGCATTCTAATCGCCTGCCTGAACCCTATTGTTTCCTCACTATACTCATGATGAACCTGCTCTATTAGATCAACGATCTGCTTGCGGTAAGGTTCTGGTACTGTGAAGCGAAAAGATTGCTTTAATTGGGCGATTTCAAAAGGCTGCAAATAATGAAATCGCTCACCGATAGCCGACGTATCATGTACAAATGCTGCACTAAAATAGAAAGCAGTTGCTCGCTTTGGATCCTCCCCAGCAGGGAAAGAGCGATGAATGGTATTACTAGGTATTAAAAAAATATCGCCTGCTTCTGCATCATAAAAGGTATGATCAATAAAAAAAGTTCCTCTCCCATCATAAACATATACAAATTCATACCAATCATGAACATGATTAGGCAATTCAAATTGTTCGCTTTTGGAATCACGATATACATATTCAAAAGGAAATTCAGCTTCAAAGTTAAACATTTTACGATACGGATTCATGAGTGCCTCCAATCTCTATATAAAAGTTATTATTCAGTCTATAGAAATATCAATATAGAGTATAAATAAGCAATAATTAGCTATATATCCATTCAAATTTGTTGTCTATAATTAAGGAAATAATATATGATTCTCTCGAATAAGGGAAGCTTTTTTTCATGATGGTACGGAATATGATCATAGCTTAAAGGAGAGTGAGTAGACATGATGTCCCAACGATTAGATAAAAAGGTACTAACTACAAAGCAAAACCTAATGTATAACGAGATGATACATTCACCGATTAAGGTGCTGCAAATTGGTGAAGGGAATTTTCTGAGAGGTTTTTTTGATTGGATGCTTTATGAAAGCAGAAAGCAAGGTTTATACGATGGAAGTGTAGCAGTTGTGCAGCCGCGTCCAACTGGTAAGCCTAATATCGAAGCATTATCGGTTCAAGATGGGATATACACTTTAGTAACTCGGGGCTTAGAAAATAATGTTCCCATTGAACGGGTGGATCAGATTACGGTCTTCAGCACCGCATTTGATCCCTATGAGCATTGGGATAAGTTTATGGCACTTGCCGAACTACCTGAGTTGAAAATCGTAGTCTCGAATACGACAGAAGCAGGCTTGACATATCGACCAGAGCAGTGGAAAGAGGGAGAACCCATTGCTTCTTATCCTGGTAAATTAACAGCATTGTTTTATCATAGATTCAAAGCATTTCAAGGAGATCCGGAGCGCGGATTCATCTGTTTGCCATGTGAATTGCTAGAGCGTAACGGAGACACTTTGCGAGATTGCATATTGCGTTATTGTGAAGATTGGCAGCTTCCTACAGATTTTAGAGATTGGGTTATTGATCATAATTTATTTCTAAATTCACTTGTAGATCGAATTGTGACAGGATATCCGAAGCAAGAACAAGCAGATGCTTGGTTCGATGAGTGGGGATATCGCGATCCAATGCTTACAACAGCTGAGCCGTATCATTTATGGGCAATAGAAGGTGATCCTTCACTAGATCGGGAGTTGCCGCTTGCCGCCGCAGGATTGAATGTGCTATGGGTCGAAGACTTAAAGCCATATCAAGTGCGAAAGGTAAGCATATTAAATGGAGCCCACACGTTTATGGCGCTATATGGTTTGTTACAAGGTGTACAAGAAGTACGGTTAGCGATGGAAGATCCACATATTAGTAAACTGATTAAGCGAACGATTCAGACTGAGATTATTCCATCATTACCTTATGATTCGGCCGACTTACAGCAATATGCCGAGCAGGTGTATCAGCGTTTTTTGAACCCGTATATCCAGCATCGTTTAACCGATATTGCGATGAATAGTTTGAGTAAATTTAGAACGAGATTATTGCCAGTAATTCAATATTACCTGCACAAGGAGCAGTTTGCCCAACTACCTAAAGGGTTAGCTACAGCGTTGGCTGCATTAATCCGATACTATCAAGTTGAAAAAGTTGAAGCGGGCTATCAAGGGAAATCTTTTGCAGGCGAATCGTATATTTTGCGTGATGATCCAGTTTTACTAGATCAGATAGCTAGCGTCTGGAGCAGCTACAGTTACTTTTCAAGAGACAATACTTCTACATCTTTACATCAAGCTGTAACTCTCATACTCCAATTAGAAGCGCTATGGGGCTTCAATATCCATGTCAGCAATCCCAATTTGGCAGAGCAATTAACAGCTATTATGATGCAATGGGAGGAATTCGGCAATGAATAAGTGGATTAAATTACATGAAAAAGATACGGTAGCCATTGCACTTAAACCCTTTTCCAAAGGCGATAAACTTCAACTGGACGATAAATCTTCGATCGAATTACTTGATGATGTACCATTTGGTCATAAAATTGCGCTCTATTCCTTGCAGGAAGGAGAACATATTATTAAATTTGGTAATTCAATCGGAGTAGCGACAACTGCCATCGCAGCTGGTCATTGGGTTCATACACAAAATATTAGATCCGGCTTAAGTGGGATTTTGAGCTATGAATATACTCCAAGTGTTGAAGCATTTGCTGAGGCAGCTGTTGCACAGCAACAATCCCAAGATACTTCTCGCGTTTTTCAAGGTTATGTCAGAGCGGATGGCGAGGTCGGTATTCGCAATGAAATATGGATTATTAACACGGTAGGCTGTATTAATAAAACATGTGAAATTGTCGCGCGTCGTGCGTCGGCATTATATGAGGATCGAGTGGATGGCATCTATCATTTTGCACATCCTTATGGTTGCTCGCAATTAGGCGATGATTTGAGCTACACACAAAAATTGCTAGCTTCATTGGTTCGACATCCGAATGCAGCCGGAATACTAGTCATTGGTTTAGGCTGTGAAAACAATCAGATTGAGTTGTTCGAGCAAGTAATTGGTGACTATGATCCTCGTCGTATTAAATTCTTAAAGGCGCAGCAGGCAGAGGACGAAATTGAAGAAGCGTTATCATTAATGGAGGAATTGGTTGGATTTGCAGAAAGTTTTTCAAGAGAACCTGTACCTATATCTCGCTTAAAGTTAGGCTTAAAATGTGGTGGTTCCGATGGTTTATCAGGTATAACAGCAAATCCTCTAGTAGGTCAAATGGCAGATCGATTAATTGCAGCCGGTGGTTCGGCTATTTTAACCGAAGTGCCTGAAATGTTTGGTGCTGAAACGATATTAATGGAGCGATCAGCAAACGAAGAGATTTTTCAAGATGTCGTTGGTCTGATTAATGAATTCAAACAATATTTTATTCGCCATGGTCAAGAGATTTATGAAAATCCTTCTCCAGGAAATATTGCTGGTGGCATCAGTACATTAGAAGAAAAATCTTTAGGCTGTACACAAAAAGGTGGTCATGCCATTGTAACAGACGTTATTGGTTATGGTGAGCGCGTCCTGCAAAATGGTTTAACTTTGCTTGAAGCACCAGGCAATGATCTTGTTTCGGTCACAGCGCTGAGTGCAGCAGGGGCGCATATCGTATTGTTTACAACAGGTAGAGGGACACCATTTGGTGGACCAGTACCGACGGTGAAAATTTCTACGAACACCGAATTAGCTCAGCGTAAGAAAAACTGGATTGATTTTAATGCCGGACGTCTTCTTGACAATATGACAATGGAAGCGCTAAGTGATGAATTTTGGGAACAGCTTATTGCGATTGCATCTGGAGATGTTCAGACGCATAATGAGCGCAATGGATTTAAAGAAATTGCGATATTTAAAGATGGCGTTACGTTGTAGGTTGTCTCTTTCGATACTGCAGGGGAGAGTACCCAGTCGTATGCTTAAACAGCTTGTAAAAATTTGCCACGGACTCCATACCAATTTGTTCAGCGATTTCGTTCATTTTCAGATTCGTTTCGCGAAGTAAGCGTTGAGCCTCTCTCACTCTAACTAATTGCACATATTCTGCAAAGCCGAAGCCAGTGCAATGTTTGAATTTTCTGCTTAAGTAGTAGGGGCTAATGAAAAATTGAGCAGCAACGTCATGAAGGCGTAGTGCTTCAACGTAATGGGTTCCTACATAAGTCGCAATTTCATACATCGTTTGATGAACAGATGAGGGTTGAGCCTCAACCTTAGGCTGCTCATCTTGCGCTCGGAAAACTAGCAATAGTAGTTGACGTAGTAATGATTCTAGCATGATATCCCGACCGCGGGCATTATCCTTTGCTTCCGAAAGTAAGTCCTGAACAATATTTTCTCCTTTATATTGCACTTGTGGCGGTAACGCAATAACCCCACTTAAAGTAGCAAATGGAAAATCTGCTAGAAATGAATCACCGAAGTTGATTACGAGTCTTTCGTGATCAGGGATACCAGTATCGATCGTTCTATGCAATTCATGCTTGTCTACAAATACAAAGCTTCCTTGCTTTACTCGGTATGTGCGATCACGAATGAAATAATCACGTTCACCAGCAAATAAATAATAGAGTTCATATTCATCATGCGAATGTTGATCTTGCATCGTAAAAAAGCCTTTCCGCTTTGTATGGTCGATCATCATTGATTTTTCACTATTATAGTTGATACTCATTTTGACCTCCGCGAGTAAAGTGCAAGAATTGCGACTTTTTATTGATTTGAGCAATTATTATAGACGATTATAACTCATTATTGCAGTATATTAAAGGAGATCGTTTACATTCATCTAAAAGGGAGCGTTTCCATATGAAAAAGAAATATGCACTTATTGGTACTGGCGGGCGAGCACAATTTTTTTATGGTTCTTTGGTAAGAGATTATGGTGAAACGTCTGAGCTCGTTGCATTTTGCGATACAAATCAAACAAGAATGAACTATGCGAATAAGCTACTTGTAGATACTTATGGTTACAAAGCGATTCCAACGTATAAAGCAGATGAATTTGAAAAAATGATTCAAGTAGAAAAGCCCGATACGATTATCGTTACGACGATGGATCGCACTCATCATACTTATATTATTAAAGCAATGGAGTTAGGCTGTGATGTTATAACGGAAAAACCAATGACAGTGGACGAGGAAAAATGCCAAGATATTATTGATGCAGTTAATAATACAGGTCAAAAGCTTCGTGTAGCTTTCAACTATCGTTATGCACCGCATAATACTAAACTTCGTGAATTGATTATGAATGGTACTATCGGTGATGTGCATTCTGTACATTTCGAATGGTTACTTAATACAGAGCATGGTGCAGATTATTTCCGTCGCTGGCATAGAGATAAACGTAATAGTGGTGGAATGCTCGTGCATAAATCGACTCATCATTTTGATCTGATTAACTTCTGGCTAGACACTCAGCCTCAAACGGTTTTCGCTCAAGGCTCATTGATGTTTTATGGTAAAGAAAATGCGGAAAAACGTGGTGTAACAGAGTTTTATAATCGTGCTCGTGGTAGCGAAATTGCAAAAAATGACCCGTTTGCCCTTGATTTGGAGAAGAGTGAAGACTTAAAAGGACAGTATGCAGATGCTGAACATGAAGATGGTTACTATCGTGATCAAAGTGTGTTCGGAGATGGTATTTCGATTGAAGATACACTAGGCTTACTAGTACGTTACAAAAATAAAGCAATATTAACATATTCTCTTAACTGCTATATGCCATGGGAAGGCTTCCAGGTCAATATTAACGGTTCAAAGGGACGTATCGAAATGAAAATTGTGGAAAAATCTTATGTGAATTCCGGTGGGAAGAAAGAAGATGAAGGTGCGCTTCAATCCAAGAGCATTAAAGTAATTCCAATGTTTGGAGAAGCGTATGACGTGAACATTGAAGACAGTGAAGGTGGTCATGGTGGTGGGGACCCAATTCTGCTTAATGATTTGTTTGGAGTTCCAGAGGAAGATCCGTATCATCGCGCGGCATCACATGTTGATGGTGCAATGTCTATTCTTACTGGTGTTGCAGGTAATATTTCTATGAAAACAGGAATGCCTGTAAATGTAGATCAGCTTATTAAATTTTAATGTAGTTGAGAAAATCAGTTAGAGGTGAATCTATGTCATATCGGTATGACTTTGGTCCAGTAGGAGTAGCTCAAGAAGGCTATCAAAAGGTTACGAATACTACATTATATGATGAAAACATAGGTTTCGGTTTTACTACGACTCATAAAGTGTCAGCGAAAAAACGGACAGATGAGCTATTAACTGGTGATTTCTGCATTCCTTTTGATTCAACCTTTGTTGCTGATGTACCTAATGGCAATTATATCGTTACTTTACTGATGGGAGATGCTCATGCACCAACTCATGCTTCATTAAAGACAAATGGTGAGCATCTTGTTTTGCAAAATTATGAAACGGTAGCAGGACAGTGCGCTCGTGAACAGTTTGGCGTCAATGTACGGAACGGACAGTTGAAATTAAGTTTTGGCGGACTTGCACCACGCTTGAATGCGGTTGAATTGGTTCAGACCTCACAGCAAGTAACTATTTATTTGGCAGGAGATTCAACCGTTACAGATCCCTCGGTTGACGGTTTTCCGTTCTCAGGTTGGGGGCAAATGCTGAATTACTACTTTAGACATGACGTTGTTATTGCGAATCATGCGATAGGTGGTCGAAGCTCAAAAAGTTTTATTTCTGAAGGCAGACTAGACGGGATAGTAGACGAGATCAAAGAAGGTGACTTTTTATTCATTCAGTTTGGTCATAATGATCAAAAATCTGATGAGGAAAGATTCACCGATCCACAGACAACCTATCCCGAGCATCTGCAAAAATATATCGATGCTGCCCGTTCGAAGAAGGCAACACCAGTGTTAATTACTTCGGTGCACCGTCGCGATTATGATAGCGATGGTGGGATCATTAACTCACACACAACGTATTTGGATGCTGTAAGAAAGCTAGCAGAGGAAGAAAATGTAGCACTCATTGATTTGGCAGATCGCAGCAAACAATTGTTTGAAGAACTTGGTGAAGAAGCGACAAAATCGATTTTTCTATGGGGAGAGCCTGGAGAGTGGAAAAATTTCTCGAATGGCACGAAGGATAATACCCATTTCCAAGAACAAGGCGGTTTGCAAATTGCCCAATTAGTGGTTGCTGGTATTCGAGATCTCAATCTCATGCCGCTTAAGATGTTTCTGAAACTTAAGGGATGAGATATTATATGAGTTAAATAGTATACGACTAAATTTTCTGAGGTGATTAATCAGTGAGAGCATTTATGGATGAACAGTTTTTGCTAAGTAACGATACGGCAGTTAACTTATATGAGCAGTTTGCAAAGCCAATGCCTATTATCGATTATCATTGTCATCTTGATCCACAAGCAATTTATGAAGATAAGCCATTCGCTAATCTGTCAGAAGTTTGGTTGTATGGTGATCATTATAAATGGCGGACGATGAGAGCTAATGGTGTAGAAGAACAATATGTTACTGGTGGCCAAGGGATAAGTGATTATGAGCGTTTTGTAGCTTATGCCAAAACCGTACCAATGCTGATTGGCAATCCATTATATCATTGGTCTCATCTAGAACTTAGACGACTATTTGGTATATATGAAATGATTAATGAAAAAAATGCACCAATCATTTGGGAAAAAGCCAATGAGCGTCTAAAGGAAGAGGGTTTTTCACCGCGCGGTCTAATCCGTAGCTCCAATGTGCGAGTGGTTTGTACAACGGATGATCCAGTAGATTTATTACAATATCATCTTAAATTAAATGAAGAACAAAACCTCGGATTTCAAGTAAGACCTACTTTCCGACCTGATAAGGCGTTAGAAATTAACAGGGCAACATTTTTTCCGTGGTTACAGCGCTTAGAAGATGTATGTGGATATGACGTCAACCATTATAGCTTACTGTTAAAAGCGCTAAAGGATCGCGTGCAATTTTTCCATGACACAGGCTGCTTATTATCTGATCATGCATTAGATAAAGTGATGTATGCAGATGCAACGATGGAGCAAGCAACAGAGATTTTTGCTAAAGCGCTACGTGGGGATGCAGTAACAATAGAAGAAGAAGCTGCATATAAAACCTATACCTTGATCTATCTAGCAGGCTTGTATGAGCAATTTGGTTGGACGATGCAGCTTCATATTAAAGCCCATCGCAATAATAATACAGCGATGTTTAATCAACTTGGTGCTGATACGGGATTTGATTCAATTAATGATGGACCATTAGCAGAGCCACTTGTGAAACTACTAGATGCAATTGAAAAATTGCCACGTACCATTCTCTATTCGCTAAATGCTAGTGATAATGAAGTGCTAGCAACGATGATGGGCAGCTTCCAAGGTGGCGGCATTCCAGGTAAAATTCAGCTCGGTTCCGCATGGTGGTTTAACGATACGATCGATGGTATGCTGGCTCAGCTTAAATCACTGGCGAACATGGGCGTACTTGGCCGATTCGTAGGGATGTTGACCGATTCTCGTAGCTTCCTTTCCTACCCAAGGCATGAGTATTTCCGGCGTGTTTTGTGTAATCTGTTAGGTGAATGGGTTGAGTCAGGTCAGCTGCCAGAAGATATGGAGCTGCTGCAAACGATCATTGAAGGAATATGCTATCGCAATGCGGAGGAGTATTTCCGGTTTGGTTCGGGTCAGTAAGACGTTATTCTAATTTGAAGTAACCTCATAAAGTTAAATAGATTATTTTCGTAGGCGATTTGTTAGGCATGGGTTCGGTACTTTACCGGGCTTATGTCTTTTTTTTTGAGTAAGCAGGATTACTTCTTTACTATTAAAATATTCAAGAAATAGCTAAAACCATGAATCTGAAAGCACTACTGGGCTTGACCTTTGTATGTATGATAAGCTAATAGAATGGAAAGCCGCACCAGACAATAGTCATGAGATGGTTATAGAGCGAAAACTCTGCTTGGTATGGATAGAGACAGGAGGATGAGGAATGAGCTTTGTTACTGTAAAGGATGAGTTCAAGCGTTACAAAATGGGCGAGAATATGATTGTTGCCAACGATGGAATTGATTTTGAGATTAATAAAGGTGAGTTTGCTGTGATCGTAGGTCCCAGCGGTGCGGGGAAATCGACCGTGCTTAATATTCTTGGCGGGATGGATTCCGCTGACGAAGGCCAGGTCATCGTAGACGGTATAGATATCGCTAAGTTCAGTGCCAAGGAGTTGACAGACTATCGTCGAAATGACGTAGGGTTTGTTTTTCAGTTCTATAACTTGGTACCCAATCTGACAACACTGGAAAATGTTGAGCTTGCTGCTCAGATTTCCCCACGTGCATTAGATGCACGTAAGGTGCTAGAGGATGTGGGGTTAGGGGCACGGCTTGATAATTTCCCAGCGCAATTGTCCGGTGGCGAGCAGCAGCGCGTCGCCATCGCTAGAGCACTGGCAAAGCAGCCCAAGCTGTTACTTTGCGATGAGCCAACGGGTGCGCTTGATTACAACACTGGTAAGCAGGTGCTGAAGTTACTTCAGGATACCTGTCGCAATACAGGAACGACGGTAATCGTAATTACGCATAATCTTGCGATTGCGCCGATGGCAGACAGAGTCATTGAGATTAACAACGCTAAGGTACGGAAGATGGTAACCAACCCTACACCTGTATCCGTTGACGATATCGAGTGGTAAGGAGTAGGCATCTATGAAAAAGCAAGCGTTGTGGAAAGATATTTTTCGTGAAATAGGGCATACGAAGGCCCGCTTTATTTCGATTTTTGCAATCATTATGTTAGGTGTTAGCTTTTTTGCCGGAATTAAGGCGACTGGTCCAGATATGTTGGATACGGTGAGAACCTATTATGAGGATTTGCAGCTGATGGATCTGAAGGTGCAGACCAGCTCCGGACTATCAGTAGAAACTATAAAACTGCTTAGTGATGTCCCGGGTATCGATGAGATCCAGCCTAGTTACAGTACGGATGTGTTTATCGGTGACAATTCCTTAGTACTCAAGGTCAATTCATACAACACAGATAAACCGCTTAACGAGTATCGTATTATTGAAGGGCATCTTCCGGAGCAATCTGGAGAAATCGTACTAGATGATGGGTTAGCCGGAGAGTATGCAGTTGGTGACAAGGTTACTTTCCGTGGAAATGGCCCAAGTCCGGAGCTGGCGAACCAGTTCGAGACTCTAGAATATACCGTAGTGGGCTTTGTTCGTAGTCCCCAATTTATCGAAAAGCACAACCGGGGCACCAGCGGGATCGGTAATGGTACAGTAGATGCGTTTGCCGCTATCTCGGAGGTAGACTTCAAGTTACCAGTGTATACGGAAGCTTATCTGAGCTTCACGGATACTAACGGTTTGCAGGCTTATACACCGGAATATGAGTTGCTAATTGAACGACATACCCAAGCTGTAGAGGAGATGCTGTCCGGCATAACGGATGATCGGCTTGAGGCATTGTCGACTGAAGCTCAAGGTGAGAAAGTACTTCCGCAAATCTATGTTACGGACAGGAACGCCAATCCGGGTTATACCGAATATAAAGACAACGCTGACCGCTTGTCGGCGATTGCTAGTGCATTTCCAGCGTTCTTTTTCCTAATTGCGGCGCTGGTCAGCTTAACAACTATGACGCGAATGGTTGAGGAGCATCGCCTTCAGATCGGTACACTTAAAGCGCTTGGTTATAGCAATCGATACATTATGGCTAAGTTTCTAGTCTATGGTACACTTGCCAGTCTGTCGGCTTCGATTGTGGGGCTTGCTATCGGCTTTACGCTGTTCCCGACCATTATTTATAATGCGTACAGTTCACTCTATAATCTACCAGACATTATTAAAAGCTTCTATCCTTCGTATTCCATCGTCTCCATCATTGTGGCGCTAATATGCACTACGTTGACGGCTTGGATTGCTTCTCGGGTAGAGCTGCGGAGTAACGCTTCCGTATTGATGCGTCCGAAGGCACCGAAGAGCGGACAGCGGATTTTGTTGGAGCGTGTTACCTTTGTCTGGAAACGGATGAACTTTGTTCAGAAGGTTACCGCACGGAATCTGTTCCGCTATAAGCAGCGGATGTTTATGACTGTAATCGGCGTAGCTGGCTGTACGGCGTTGATTCTGACTGGGTATGGTCTCAAGGACTCGATTGGCAGCATTTCCGGACAGCAATTCGGCGCGATTATGAAATATGATGCATTTATCGTGTTGAATGAAGATGCGTCAGCTGATGCACTGAAAGACTATGATCAGTTGATTGCTAGCGAGTCAGTCATTACTGGATCGCTGAATGTGTCGCAGGAAACGATGACCGCACGCGAAAGCGGTGTAAATGATCAGGATATTAATCTGTTCATTCCGGCATCCATTGACACTCTGGCTGATTATGTAGAGCTGCGGGACCGAATCAGCGGAGAAGCACGGACGCTAACGGAAGAGGGCGCTATTATCTCGGAGAAGCTTGCTCAATTGTACAAACTTGAGCCGGGAGACATGTTGACCGTAGTGGATAACGATAATGAAACCTTCAACATTCAAGTAGCGGGGATCACGGAGAACTATGTGATGCACTATATTTATATGACACCGACGTATTATTCTTCCGTATTTAAGAAAGATCCACTGTTCAATACAGAGCTGCTGAACTATGAAGCTCAGGAGAAAGCCTGGGAAGACTGGTTTGGCGAACAATTAACGGCCAATGAGCATGTTACTGCGATCAGCTTTTCCAGCGGCGTCGGCTCTGCCTTCGACGAAACGATGAAGAGTATGGACGTTGTAACCTTAATACTCATTGTGTCAGCGGCAGCACTTGCGTTTGTTGTACTTTACAATTTGACTAATATTAATGTATCTGAGCGAATCCGAGAGCTGTCGACAATTAAGGTACTCGGCTTTTATGACAAAGAAGTAACGATGTATATTTATCGTGAGAATATTTTTCTAAGCGTACTCGGCATTATTGCTGGATCGGGACTTGGCATTGTGCTGCACAGATTCGTGCTGAAGACGGCCGAGCTAGATGCGACGATGTTCGCCCCGCTCATCAAGTGGCAAAGCTATCTTTATGCCGCACTTTTGACACTGTTGTTCTCTGTAATTGTTATGGCTTTCATGCACATCAAGCTCAAAAAAATTGATATGATTGAAGCTTTGAAGTCTGTGGAATAGCGTTATAGGATGGAAGAGACCCTTTCGAATATATTTAAAGGGTCTCTTCGTCTTACCGTATGTACGGTAAGACTATTATTTGTTAATTACGATTTCCTTGTTATTGATAGAAGCTTCACTTAATTGTGCAACATCTGTGAAGAAATTAAGCGGTACATAAGTGTTTCCTTCTACAATAATCGGTGCAGTGCCTAGCTCAATAGGAGCCATTCTAGCGAAAGTATAGCTATCTTTTCCAACTTGCAATGAGATTGCTATTCCAAGTGTAATTTCTCTGGTTTTATTTTCCCAGCCAACTTCATAGCCTAATGCTTCTGCAATTGCACGAATAGGTACCATAACAACGCCATTTTCATCGGAATATGCTGCTGGTGCTTCGATTGCTTGACCATCAACAACAATTGATTTTTCTTCAATAGGAGCTGCTTCATCCTCTAATACAACAACTCTCACCGGAGTCGTTTGAGCAGGAATGCTTCTAGTCGTGATAGAATATTCAACAAACAAGTTTTTGTCATGCAGACTGCCCTCGTATGCTTTACCGTCAGCAGTTAGCACCTTTGTATCGTCTCCAATTTTAAGCACTAAATTGCCGGCAGCATTTTTAAGATTGCTATCAAAACGATCTACCATAATTTGACGATCTTCTTTTACAAGAGAAATTGCAGATACATTATAACGCGGTGGATAAATCATTAACATTGGTGCATTAGTTTTGTAGAAAGCGATGATTTCTGCGCCAACTTCAAGTTTTTCATCAACAAACGTTAGCTCGGAAACATTTAGATGTACTGTAGTATCTTTGTCAAGTTGTACTTCTACTAATTGCTGTTTTCCGTCTTCGCCTGCTGGATTGATTGACTTAATTGTGCCGCGGACTTCTGCATAATCAGCCGTTACTTCAGGGGTTTCCTCCACAACTTCTTTATGGTCTAGCACAGTAATCTGTGCAGGATTAGTTTGAGCAGGAATACTGCGAGTTGAAACTGTGTAAGTTACCGCTAATAGGCGATCAGTGATTTCTCCTTCAAAAGCTGCACCGTCAGGTATAACAATTTTTGTATCGTCAGACGGATTAAGCTGTAAAGTGTTGTCCGTATTAACCAGTTCAGAATTGAAGTGATCTACGACAACATTACGTTCTTCATTGACAGCTGCGATAACAACTGCCTTATATTGAGGTGGGAAAATTAATATTGCAGGTGCTTGCTGATCATAGAACGCCAACATTTCAGCACCAATCGTTAGTTCATCCATAATATAAGTTGCATCTGTTACAACGAAATGAGTAATGCTGTTATCACTAGATTTTAATTCTACTAGCTTAGCATTTTCGATCGCATTATAATTTGTAATCTCTTGAACAATGCCTGTAATGGAAGCGAATTGTTGAGTATTTACTTTCGCTTCTGTGTTGGATTCATTTTGAATCGAAATGTTTGTAGGGATAGAAGTTGTTGTTGTTCCGTTTGAAGCAGATACCATACCTGCAGCCGACATGGAAAGGACAGCAACTGATAGTGAGCTTACTAAAGTTTTCTTTAATTTCTTGTTCATGTTGTAGGTCTCCTCGTTTGTTTAATAAGTATAGTCTAGCTGTTGTTGCTATAAAACAGGTTGCTTATATAAACGGAGGATTGTCCAAAAAGGTTGCAATTATATGAATTAAATAGGGAGGAGGCAGGAAAGAATGACAACAAACACAGCTAAAAACTGTCCGATTTGTCACAACGATAATAAATGTGACAATGATGCAGATACACTACATGGAGCCTGCGGGTGCAGTAATTCCTCGATTATTCACCACACAACACAAAATCCCAGGAAAAAGCGGATTTATCGGCTTTTTCCTGGGATTCTCTTGTTCACTTAAAATAACTATTATATCGAAAAACACCTTGCATTTCACCCGATATCGACTCTTCTCCCACCAAAAAGGCTGATTTTTGCCTCCTTAATATGAATAGTAGCAGGCTCTTCACTATAGGAAGGCAGCAGATGTATGTTTATGCAACATGAGTCCATTGTCTGCAGTAAATGATCTTATTATGTTGCTTCTTCTTCGCTTGCTTCTTCAGCAATTCGAGGTGCAATTATCGACACTAGTGTCTCATTCGGAGAGGACACTAAGCTGACGCCTTCAGGCAATTTAACTTCACCGCCACGCAATACTTCACCAATATCAAAATCGGTAATATCAATCGTAATCGATGCTGGTAGATTTACAGGCAATGCTTGTACCTCAATGGCAGTGCTGTCTGTTTGAATAATACCGCCTAGCTTGGTACCTATTGGAGTACCTGTTATAATAATAGGAAGAAACATACGAACTTCCTCATCTTGGTTTACTATCAAAAAATCGATATGAATATATTCTTGTGTAATTGCATCCCGTTGTGCGTTTTCCAGCAATACTGGGAATTTTTCGGTATCACCAATCTGAAGCTGTACAATGCCAGCCCCTCCGCCTTTTGCCCATTGGTGAAAATCTTTCCGCGATATATGAATCATGGTATTGTCCAAACCTCTTCCAAAGATAATACCCGGTAAACGTCCTTTACTGCGTAATTGCTTCAATCCTGAACGGTTCAAGTGCTGTCGATGTTCTGCATGTATGGAAATACTCATAATAAATTAACTCCCTTTAAAATGTATTTGTATGCCCCAAAATCTTTCGCCACTATTGACTACTGATTTTACCCCCAACGTGGGGGGAGGTTGAGCAACATGAGATCGCCCCCTTTCAACTCACTAATATTCACATTAATATATAGCTGAAGGCACCCCGTCCCAATCGGAACGAAATGCCTTACTTTCTATAATCTTAACTCATTTTCATCATTATGTCGAATTAGGCAGCCTCTAAGGGGACTCAATTCATTTATTTGTGCGCTTGGAAAAGATATCGTTATGCCGTTCTCCATCAGGAATGATGCATAAGCATTCCTGATGGAAGGTGCGTAGTTATTGAATTGGATGTAGGTGAACTAGTGGGAAATTAATAGGGGATATGACACATTTCACGTAGCAGGAAATGTCGATAGGATTGATGAAGTTTTCGTGTTGCCGGATAAATAAATTATTTAATATATACGCTGCCGAACGGTAATACTTCCCTGAGTAATCGCTTTATCCAACCATCCTCAGAAAGTCTGTTCTCCAACTGTCGATCCCGAGAGCCGGTTTGAACAAGCACTGGTCCCGTACCACACAATTCCCATTGTACATTCATATGCTGGCTGGCCAAAGAATTACCGTAAACTGACAAACGAATCGATGCGTCCTCAGGATATGCGACTAATGCGCTTGTATCGACAAATAAAGGTGTATTTGGATCAAGCTGCATCGTCACAATATCACCAACTGTAATAATGCCTAATTTGCCTGGCCCAGAAAACTTAATGCGAATAAATTCCTTCGTTATCCATGCCGTTTTTAATTTGAGTACTTTACTGCGAAAGTTCATCCCTTCCGAGAAAAATACAACATGGCGAAAATCAAAGAGCAGATTACTTTCCGCAGGAATATCAATTGACTCCATCGAAAAACCGGCAGGCAAACCGAGTAAAAAAGATGAAGGTCCTTGCAATCGTGTACGAATCCATTTTTTCTTACGATAAACGCCGCCAATATCCATCAGCCTATCTTCGCGTCCAAGCGGCGAGCCTTGATAAGAGATGATAGCCTTAGAATGCAGTACATGCAGCGTTTCATCATCCTCTAGTGTAATATGAACATGCCCAATTGGCGGAGGTAATACTACATTCATGGCAATAATACCTTTCGCCTGCGATTGCGTTCTTGCTTGCGCCAAACAGCAAAGCGCCAGACCCGGATAGAAAGGCTATAAAGAATAAACAACGCAATAAAAGTGCTGATTGTTATGATTAATTTTTGAAAAAATGATTTGCGATCCTGTTCTAACTTTTCCATTGTTAACAGCAAATTTTTATTTTCTTCAGCCAGCATTTGGGTCTGTTCACGATATTGTTCATTCTGCTCGCGATAATGCTCATTGATCTGCTGCAATTGTTCTTGCTGGAGTAGTAATTCCTCAGCCTGCTGCTGGGAAAGCTCAAGCAGTTCGCGCTGCTCAGCAATTTGACCTTCCATCGCCTGCTTAGTAGCATCATATTGTTGTTGGATTTCTTCTACTCGCTCCGGAATATCATATATATCCTTCACTCGGCCAAAGAAGCCAGCTTCTGCCGACGTTGCCATCATAGACATTATATTGAATGCTATGATCAACACAATACTATGTTTTAAAAAAGATTTCATAGTTCTCACCCGCTTCAACTCTGTTATCATCTTTATTATCTCATATCTACTATAAATTTGTCACCTATTGTCGCATAGTGAGAGAAAAAACTCTATTAAGGAATTCCAAGAAAGAGTGAGCGTGTTTACAAACGTAATATTAAGTAACATATATTGCATTTGCTTGATTTGGATCATTTCACCAATACGTATAATGTAGCTGTTCCAGTTACGGAGTCCCGTAATCCGACGGGGACAAACCTTTGTCATTCTAAAGAAATGTTCCAAATCAATAATCCGTGTAGCTCTAGTGTTGGATCTCCATCTTCTAGCCACTAGCGCAAAGAAAGCAGAATTCTATTCGGGATTAATGATGCCGATTATGATGTTTGTGGTCAATGAGTCGCAATTGTCGGACCGAATGGAGCGGGGAAGACCACGATTGTCAAAACTGCTTATGAGGTTTCACGACCTCGACGGAGGTATGATACTTATCGCTGGGCATGATCTCACTACATTCACACGACAGGATATTCGGAGTAAGTTCGGTATGGTGCTGCAGGATACTTGGCTGTTCAATGGCACGATTATGGAAAATATCCGATATGGTAACTTAAATGCGACTGACGAGGAAGTTATTGAATCTGCGAAGGAAGCTCAGATGGATCACTTTGTGAGAACATTAACCGATGGTTATATGATGGAATTGAGTGAGGATACGGGCAACGTCTCGCAAGGACAGAAGGAATTGCTCACTATTGCTAGAGCGATATCCCTCGTATTCAAATGATGAAACTGTTCGTATTGCTATATCCGAAGTATTAAACAAAAAAGTCCACAGTGATTTACTTAGTTTTGAAGGGAATATAAAATGGGAAGGTAATCTAGATGAATTGAGGGACGGAAGGCAATGATCCTCGTAGATACAAGCCTATTCAACATCCTGTACCTATCAAAACTTACCTTCACGCTGCAGAAATATATCGCCAATGTCGTGAAAAAGGGTTTACAATAAGAAAAATAAATGATTGTTTAATCGCAGCTGTTACGATAGAATCTGAGAGTACTTTACTTCATAAAGATATTTAAGAGGCATTGGTTACCACTAGCCTCTTTTTGCTAAAATTAAGGAGTTGAGAATATGGCCGAAATCGATATTAGAGGAAAAGTAAACGAAATCGCTTTGCAATTCGCTGAAAGTTTACAGGGTCATATTCAAATACGCAGTCTTTACGTTTATGGTTCCTCCGTTAACGGAGGATTTACTGAAGATAGTGATATTGATATTGCGGTTGTTGCAGCTGAATTTAGGATTTCAGATCATTAAGTAGGCTGCACAATAGAATATGCTTAAGAGCTCACTCATAAAATACTCTAAATACAATATCTTGGTTATAGTTACCGAAGCCGCGCCCAAATAAAGTTAAGCCGCCTCGTCTACGACCAATATCTTCTGCTGTAAAGCGGAATGACCATTGGTCGTTTTTCCAATGGACATCGTCTAAGGTAATATCTGATATTTGTTGACCATCGACAAATGTTCCCCCAGCATTAATTTTAAGTACTTTTAATAATCCATATTGATTGATGTCAGAGCTCCACCAGTCAGGTGTTAAGCGTCCTCGCAAATTTCCGAAATCACCTGGGCTAGTCCATTTCCCAAGTTCTATTCCATTCATCGTAAACTCTATATCTGAAGGCCATTTCTCATTGATATTGGGCGCTTCTGATCCAATTTCCATCGATATTTCAATTTCCTGCACAATTTGATCGATAAATAAATAGTTCGGAACCTTGTACTCTACATAGCCTTTCGCGAACCAAAGTATTCCAGCATTAACGCGTTCCTGATCTAGAAAATATCTTGGATCATCGTAAAATCCAATCAACTTCTCAGTCGTTGCAATTCCACAAGTTGGTTGTGCCTGTAAATCATTGTAATGCCCCACAGGAATAGATAGCTCAACAACTTTTCTTGCAATGTCTGAAGAACTTGATAGTTTAATTTGCATAAAATTAGCGGATAGGGAGCAATATTTATAAGTGCCTGTACCGACTCTTTTCATCTGAGAGCTGACGATCCCTGCTTTTTGAAGCTTAGTGACATGAGAACTGACGATTGCGCTACTAAGATATAATTGTTCAGCCAATTCTTTAATATGCATTTCCCTCTTATCAAGTAGATCAATAATTTTAAGTCTTACTTCGCTTCCAAGTGCTTCATAAACACGAAGTGAATCTGCGTTTGTTGTTAAATACATGATAATACCTCCGAAATTCAATAGAATAAGCATTTATGTTAATCCTCAATAATTTGATTGTATAAATGTCGTTGATATACTTATAATTGTAGTATAAACGAATACAAGGATTAATAATATAGTTAACCCATGCTTTCGAAGCTACTTTTTGTTACAAAGAAGCTATACGAGAAGTTACAAAAACTTTTAGGAGGAACAACAATTATGACTTTGAAATCAACGATGATTGTAGACAAAGATTTTCAGATAGCTGAGGTAGATCCTAGAGTATATGGTTCTTTTATCGAGCACTTGGGCCGCGCAGTATATGGTGGTATCTATGAGCCCGGTCATCCTACTGCGGATGAACAAGGTTTTCGTCGCGATGCATTGGAAGCGATTCAATCGTTACAGGTTCCTATTATTCGATATCCTGGCGGGAATTTCGTATCTGGATATAACTGGGAAGACGGTGTTGGTCCGGTAAATGAACGCAAGCACAAGCTAGACCTTGCTTGGTGGACGACAGAACCGAATCTTGTAGGTACGAATGAATTTGCAGAATGGGCTAAGCTAGCTGGATCAGAAGTTATGATGGCAGTTAATCTCGGCACTAGAGGCGTTGATGCCGCAAGAAACCTGGTGGAATATTGTAACCATCCTTCAGGCTCTTATTGGAGTGACTTAAGGATATCTCATGGCTATAAGGAGCCACATGCTTTCAAAACATGGTGTCTAGGCAATGAAATGGATGGACCATGGCAGATTGGATCCAAAACCGCTTACGAATATGGCAGACTTGCTAATGAAACAGCTAAAGCGATGCGCTGGGTTGATCCAACATTGGAATTTGTCGCTTGTGGTAGCTCTAGTAGCAGTATGAGTACATTTGCAGAATGGGAAGCTACTGTATTAGACCTTACTTATGACAATGTGGATTACTTATCTCTACATCAATATTACAATAATAATGAGAAAAACTCGGAAAACTTCTTAGCCAAATCACTCGATTTGGATCAATTCATTAGTAGTGTCGCAGCTACTTGTGATTATATTAAAGCGAAAAAGAAAAGTAAGAAAAAAATCTATCTATCTTTGGATGAATGGAATGTATGGAATACAATCGGAACAAGTACTGCGGAGCAACGCTGGCAAATTGCACCACCAGAGCTGGAAGATGTCTATAATCTTGAGGATGCACTAGTTGTTGGTTGCTTGTTAATTACGATACTGAAGCATGCGGATCGCGTGAAAATGGCTTGCATGGCACAGCTTATTAACGTTATTGCGCCAATTATGACTGAGAATGGAGGAGCACTGTGGCTACAAACGACATACTATCCATTCCTGCATACGTCTACTTTTGGTCGTGGAACGGTGCTTCATCCAATAGTAAATAGTCCGAAGTACGATTCGAAGGACTTTACAGATGTTCCTTATTTAGAGTCAATTAGTGTGTACAATGAAGAATTAGGCGAGGTAACTATTTTTGCGGTGAACAGACATATGGAGGAAAGCTTACAGCTTGATCTTGATCTTCGCAGCTTTGGTTCAGTGACATTGATTGAACATATTGTAATGACTAATCAAGATATTAAAGCAGTGAATACGAAGCATAATCCGAACAATGTTGTACCTCAAACATGTGAAACAACGACAGTAGACGGTAGTCGCATTACTGCTCAGCTTTCAAAAACTTCGTGGAATGTTATTAGACTTAAAGTGAATGAAAAGTAAGTAATTGCAGTTATGAATGATGTAAAGATACGACTGGTAGGGTGTGATTTCGGTAATATACCGAAGTCACACCCTTTAATTTTCAGAACTTAACTAATGTGTAATCATAGTTGGTATCAGTCTATATTTAATGATTGCTCGCTCTGTTTTTTTTGCTGAATCGGTTTTACCCAACGAGGAGCCCACCAATTGGCTTTACCTAGTATTTTCATGAGAGCAGGTACAAGTATAAGACGAATTATAGTTGCATCCAAAATAATAGAAATAGTTAGTCCTAGTCCGATAGCTTTAATGAGTTCAATATCAGTAAAAATAAAGGCCCCAACTACACTGACTAGAATAATCGCTGCACTGGTTATTAGCCCGCCAGTTTTATTTAATCCCTCTGCTGTACTCAGTTCATTATCACCAGTATTTTCATATTCCTCCATAATTCTTGATATAAGCAATACTTCGTAGTCCATTGATATACCAAAGACAATGCCAAATATAATAACTGGTAGAGTAGAAGTAACATATCCGATAGAGGTAATATGAAAGAAATCAGCTAGAATTCCGAATTGGAATACAGATACAACGACACCTAAGCTAGCACCAAGGCTGAGAACATTCATTAATACTGCTTTGATGGGCAGAAGTATTGATTTGAAAACAAAGAACAAAACTATAAATGTGATGCTCATAACAAATGCTAAAAGCGGTAGAAGTCCGTCTTTAATTAATTCTAATACATCAACATCATTTGCAGCTTTACCTGTTACCCAATTTTCAAGTGGGGTTTCTAAGTTCCGAATTGCAAGTACGAGATTAGTTGTTTGGGAATCTTTGGGTTTCGAATCTGAAATTACAGAAATGATTGCTGCTTGAATGTTAATAAGTTTATTATTTTGGAGTTGTTCACTTATTTCTGGTGTAGCCAATAATGCCTCAATTTGTTCGGGATCATTTGTGTTTAATACATCCAAATAGCTTTTAACTTCTCGAACGTTAGGTAGTTCCTTAATTTGCTGAACAAAATTTTGAACATCTATTGTTGTTGAAGAATTTCCTATGTCAGTCGGAGTCTTCACCAATATTAAAATCGGGTTGCTTTCACTTTCGTCATATGTAGACTTCAGGAGATCAGACCCTTGTCTAGAATTATATTCCACAGGAATAACTTCTTCACTTGCCTCAGAAACTTTTATATCTGTTAACGGAATCATTAGGAAAATCATAAATGCAATGCAACTTAATGATGCAATTATTGGACGTTTCATTACAGATAGTGCGAATTTTCCCCACCACTTTTTATCTTCTCTATTTCTCCATCTAACAGGAATGACTTGAAGTTTATTAACTTTGTCACCTAAAATCCCAAAGATAGCAAGTAGAAGTGTATTGGCAGCCAAAACAGATATTGCTACGACCAAAACTCCACCTATAGCAAGACTTAAGAAAATATTCAAATCTATAAACAACAAGCCGAAGAGTCCAATAAATACTGCTAAACCTGAAAATACTATAGATCGACCAATGGTATGGCTTGTCATCGCTACAGCATTAGATAGAGAACTTTGTCGCTTCAATTCCTCTCGGAACCTACTGACCATAAATAGTGCATAGTCTATTCCGATAGCTAGTCCTATCATTGTCACAATATTAGGTAGAAAATTACTTAAAGCAACTTGTTCCCCAATGATAGAAGATATGCCTAATGTTATCGTAATACTCATCATAGCGATAATGACAGGTATTGAAGCAGCTATTAATGATCCAAAAACGATAAGAAGTACAATTAGTGCAACGGGAATTCCTATTGTTTCTGCTTTAATTATGCCCGATTGGCTTGCAGTCTGAAAATCATGGAATAATGCACCTTTCCCAGTAATATAAGTTTGAATCCCATCTAATTCAGTGACATGCTCTTGGATTTCATTAAATTTATCAATAGAATCATTTTGATTCAAATTCGTTGAAATGATTACGGATTGAGTATGTTTTGATTCACTGACTCGTTTTGTGTCGTTAAAAGAAATTCCAGTTACATAGTCCAAAGATTGAAGATCTTGTAAGGAAGACAAGAGTCGGTCTTTCTGCTCAGTTGAAGTTAAATCAAGATGGTCACTTTTATAAACGATTGCTAAGGATGATAAGGGGAAATCAAACTCATCTACAAGTGCAGTCGTTCCAATATCAGATTCAGTTCCATAAGGAGTAAAGCCGTTTTCTTTGAATAGCTCAGGGGCTTTTACGGCGTATTGTGCAAATATGGCAAAGATAATAATCCAAACAATAAGAATAATCCAACGAAATCGATACATTAGATGACCCCAATTCCAATAAAACCCTCGTTTCTGCAATTCCTTCAAAGCATGATCCTCCTTTAAAATTAATTGTAGTATGTATGAATAAGTAATGATAATATAGCTATAATACATTTACAATAACTAACATTTATATGTTAATATTCCAAACGTTTTTAGTCAATGTTTAATTTGTTTTACATATTATTCGTTTTTTTTTGTAATTCGACATAAAGCTACAGCCCTCGCTATTGAACAGAATAAGGAAATTAGTTATAGTTTATAAAACCATTTATTATATTTTTTGGTAATAGATAGAATTAAACTAATAGGAGGTTTTCTATAGAGGAATTTCATGATAATAAATTCTTACGTCTATATATGGGAAAAGTTTCATTTTTATGTAGGAATAGGAGACTTAAGTGATATGGATGTGTATGCAGTAAAGTTATATGAAAACCAAGCATCATGTTTAGTCTCACGTTGGATTTCATATGTGTCAAGAGAGAAACAGGAAGTCATTAAGAGATATCGTAACCCGGCAGACGCCCTTCGATCTTTAACTGCGCCATAGACAATAGACATGTAGGTGTTGATGTCGAGAGGATTAGAAAAATAGAGCCAATAGTAGCTGAGCGCTATTTCTCAAAAAAAGAAGTAGTTGAATTAAGAAACTTGAGAGAGAACTGCTTTTTGGAACGTTTTTTTTGACTATTGGACAATCAAAGAAAGTTGTATAAAGGCTATTGGCCGTGGATTATCTATCCCGTTACAAAATGTGACCACTTGCTGGGATGAAGGGATAGGCTCAGGAACAGTAAGAATTGATAGAAATGATCGTAAGTTCTATTTCAAGCAATTTATAATCGATCCGACATATAAGCTTACAGTATGTTCAGAACGTAACGAGTTCCCGAAATATGTGGAAAAATGCTCATGGTCTCAATTGGAAGCGTCGATGATTGAGTTGGCTGACGATTGATCATTAACATCTAATTCATTATTAAGAAGGAAGGTATCGATTATGAAAATATTTTTGATCATAATTATTGTGATTATTTTGGTTGGAATAGTTATATGGCAAAGTATGAAAAGGTCAGCGCTTAGCAAACGAATGAAAGCTCCAGAAATAATCTTGCCATCCTTAAATGGCGAGAACTCCTTAATCGTCCCTAACAATAATAAGCCAACTTTTGAGTTTAATGATTGCATTATGGACAAAGCAAGTACCTGATCGAAAAGCGCTTATCTAGTTGGAAAACGTGCATTGCTACTATTTCCTTCTGGGATTGATTATGTAGTTGTCTTTTTAGAATGTTTATATGGGGGAGTGATAGCGGTGCCTGTCTATCCACCAAAAAGCAATCACCATGCGCTTCGAGTTACAGTCATTGCACAGAATGCAGATGCACATATTGCATTAACTTTATCAAGTATATTGAAAGATAAAGCGATTCAAATGAATCATTTCAGAGATGGTAATCATATTGAAATGCTAGCTCTTGATGAATTGGATTTTTCCGTATCAGGCTGGATGAATAAAGAAGTTAGTTCTGAAAAAATTGCTTATCTGCAATACACTTTAGGTTCCACTGGAAACCCCAAAGGCGTCATGGTCTTACATCAGAATATTGTTCATAACTTAACACTGATTCGGAATAATGTTGATTTTAAAGAGGGAGAGATTAATGTTTCATGGCTTCCTGTATTTCATGATATGGGTCTAGTTCAAGGGATCATGTTACCGATAGCTTTTGGTGGCACAGGAGTGTTTATGCCCCCTGTTTCTTTTATAGAAAAGCCGATTCGTTGGTTAGAAGCCATTTCCAATTATAAAGCAGTTACAAGTATTGCACCTAATTTCGCCTATGATCTATGTGTAAGGAAAATAAATGAAGACCAACTACATTCTTTGAATTTATCTGCATGGAGATGTGCTGGCAATGGAGCAGAACCAATCTCTAATTCTACGATACAGAGCTTTTCTGATAAGTTTTTTAGTTGCGGATTTCAGAAAGATTTCATAGTTGGTGCCTATGGACTTGCAGAGGCAACACTCTTTGTAACAACTAAGCCTTAATCTCGATACGGCTGTTGAAAGACTTAATTATCGTTCGCGGGACAAATCATTATCCTCAGGATATTGTGAATACGGTGGAGATGACTAGTTCTATTCTTCGTGCAGGTGGTTGGGGAGCTTCTTACAACTAATCGAGAGGTCATAACCGTGGTTCCAGAAGAACGCAAGAAATTAACAGGGTATGCTGCGGGTAATAATGATGCGTATCGTTGGGGCGGATTTATATCTGGCATCGATCAATTTGTTCCATACGCGTAGCGATAAAACTAATTTTATTTTAGAGATGCTTGGTTTTAATTGGGTAGAGATTAATCATTCACATATTAAAAACATGTTGGATTACTCCAGAGAAGTTAAGTTTATCTAGAACTTCCTCTGAAATGAAGGAGATTGGTATGAATATTATCATTATTGGAACAGGAGTTATTGGGACTTTATACGGATATATCTTTTCCAAGGCTGGGCATAAGATTACACATTACATTCGCCCAGGTAAGCTAGACAGCTTGAAGAATGGCATTAAGCTGGAACTATTAGATGGTAGAGTTAAGAAGAAGCCTGTGGATGTTCAGGATCATTATATGCCAAACGTTGTAGATCAATTGGATGACTTAGATAGGTTTGATCTTGTCATCGTATGTGTTAGACATTATCAAATGGAATCCGTACTACCTTTATTGGAACAGGGCAATAGAAAAACAAATATCATGTTCTTCCACCACTCGTGGAAAGATATAGCGGATATGAACACCAGTTTACAACTGGACAAATGCTTATGGGGATTTCCTGGTGCTGGTGGTGGATTTGATCCTGAGGATCGAAATAAGTTAAAAGGAGTACTAATGCACCAGATTAACTTGGGAGAGGGAGATGGTAACAATAGCTCTCGACTCCAAGACGTAGCGAAAATGTTTCGTCAAGCGGGTGTTAATGTTCAACTGCACAGTAATATACAACAATGGTTGTGGAAACATTTTGCGCTGAATGCCGGTTTAAGTAGTGCCATGCTGAAAGCAGGCGGCCCGGTGTCTTTTATAAACAATATTCGTAGCATTCGTGAAGGAGTACTGGCGGCCCGTGAAGCGTTTGAGGTATGTAAAATTCGTGGTGTAAATGTAAAAGCGTTTCCTGATGCCAAAGCTCTATATTTACCTTCGTGGGTAGTAGCGTTCTCCTTTTGGCTTATGCTAAAAGGAGATAAAGCCCAAAGAACCATCTTTGAATTGTTTGACGGAGAAGAGGAAGTAAAGCAAATATATAGTGACGTGCTGGAAACGGCACGTTTTCATCAAATACCAATGCCTCTCTTTAAGGGTATGGAACCCTATATTAATCGTAAATAAATAAAGAAAGTTAAACGGAAATACATAAGGTATTTTCCCCTTTATGGTAGACAGTAAAATGGTACCTATACACTGGACAAACCTTTTTGAATGCTAAAGTGAAAAGTGGAAGGCGAGCAAATGAGCAAAAAACACTTTAACAAATATGAACAGGAACAGTTAGCAAACAACCCGTACGTGCGAATCATTATACTCATGAAAGAATCAAAGTAAAAAAAAAGAGAAAGGCGATATTTCGTTTCAATTTGAACGAAATATCGCCTTTTTGATATGTATTAAGTGAAGCTAAGTAGTTGTAACTTTTTAAGCATTAGTGTAATTAACAGAATGTCTTGAGAGCGTCCAAGAAGCATATGTATATGTTTCAATTATAATGTTTGTTAAATGAAAGAAAATATACATTAAAATACGGCTCAAAACCAAAATCAATAAAATCCACAAATAACGGTTTCTGTGTCCGTTCGGGTGAAGCTTGTATCTCGTCGAGATCCGATGAGTCTAGCGACATTGGTTTTGGAGATTTGAGAACTTTAGAAAAGTTTGAAGATTACTTGACCTCTAGCTACTTCCTTGTATGCTTCCCAGAGGACGCTCATTTAGTCGGGGCATACCCAGTGAGTATTGATAAATTGGGATTTTTGTCTACTGTTCGACATGGGAATGTACGAAAATTATATAAATTAGTAGAATTTTAGAAGGATTTCATATCATCTTGTCGAAATTACTGGAAAGAGTTGTTTGACTATGTTAGTCGATAATAACTTCAATTAGTTACTAATATTAGGGGGAATATAATTGAATCCAATCTTTACTCATACACAGTACGTAGTAAGAAAGAAAATATTAACTGTACTAGGAGCTAAGTTTCATATCTATGATAATAATGAACAGTTAGTCATGTTTTCTCAGATGAAAGCTTTCAAGTTGAAAGAGGATATTCGCTTGTATAGTGATGAATCCATGCAACAAGAACTGATAACAATTCAAGCTCGTACTGCGATTGATTTCTCTGCAACTTATGATGTAGTAGATGCTGTCACAGGAGAAAATCTTGGTTCTCTTCGTCGTAAAGGTATGAAGTCTATTTTGAAAGATGAATGGATCATACTCAATTCTAATGAGCAAGAAGTTGGTCTCATTAAAGAAGATAGCGCAGTATTAGCATTGCTTAGAAGATTTTTAACAAATCTAGTTCCACAAAAATTTCATGGTGAAATAGATGGAAGAACAGTTGTAGAATTCCAACAAAACTTCAATCCTATGGTTAGTAAATTAAATGTAGACTTCTCAGCTAATACAAACAAACAATTAGACCCTCGCTTAGGTCTAGCGGCAGCAGTATTATTACTCGCTATTGAAGGAAGCCAAAGCTAGATAGGCAATGAAAAAAGGAATGTTGAAGTAGCCACATTAGTGAGCTAACTACTTCGACATTCCTTTTTATTATAAAGATGTATTGATACAGCTATTCGAGATGAATAACCAACGTTTGAACTACTCAGTAGGTAATCCTTTTTTCAACATCTCTAGGCGATATACATATTCAAAGATGAATTCAAAAGATTCAAGATGACGTTTCGCTTCAAAAGCGTTAGCTCCCCAAGCGTACACACCATGCTTACGTAACACAATGCCCGGTACTTTTGGATCCAGTTTTTCTGTGATTTCTGGAATGATAGAAGGAATGTGAAGGAAATTACTTACAATTGGAATTTCCAACTGATATTCTTCTTCCCAAATATTTAATCCTTTAATCAATTCGACACCATCAACTGGAATAGAACGACGATGCCAGAAGTATTCAGAGATAACATTGCTAAATACAGAATGAATATGGAAAATAGCACCTGCACCTGTTTTACGATAAATTTCGCAATGGACAAGTGTTTCCGCAGATGGTTTCAAATTGGTAGCTTCACATGGAACAGCGTCCTGATCGACAAATAAGAAGTCTTCGGAAGTGTTGACATATTTGTCTTTACCACTTGCTGTTATTCCAAAATTGAACTTTTCTGGCGTATATTCTCCAATACGGATCGACAGATTACCTGCCGTGCCTGGGAACCAATTACGTGCTGCGAATGCTTCTTTTACTTCGCGCAATTTCATTAATACTTCTTGTTTTTCATGCAATGGAATTTGATCAAAATTCATAGTTAACATTATCCTTTCTGCTTCATCGCTTCTATGATATCAAAGAAGGTTTGAAATTCAGTGTCTGCTATACCAAGCTCGTTACATTTTTCAGTAAGATGCGATCTTGAGTATACTTTATCAGCTATTTTTGCACCTTCAAAATCAGTCACGCTATCGCCAATAATAATACGTTCGTATTGCTTCGTATTGAATTTACGCATAATTGTCGGCTTACACATGCCACAGCTATTGTGACAGTGCTCATCACAAGGGTGAGGCCATAAAATTTCAATTTGCTCACCAGTAAAATCACTTTTATTGCAGTATATATGATCTTCTGGAATACCGAAAGATTTAAGTAATGGATATACGAAGAAATCAATACCACCACTTGTTACATAGAAATCAATATTGCTATCTTTACAGAATTGCACAAATTCAGTAAAGCCATCACGAATGATCGCATTTTGAATGCCAAATTCAACAACTTCTTTTTCCATGGAAGCGGGAAGGAGGCGGAACAGTGAACCGACACCTTCTTGAATAGAAATTTCTGTAGAAATAACTTTCTTAACTAATTGTTCCCAGCCAGCAGGCTCGAAATGTTTAATGATTGCAATAATATTGTCATTCTCTGTAATTGTACCGTCGAAATCACAAAATACAATTTGTTTCTTAGCTGTCGTCATTATTGTTTGATCCCCCATGCTTCTATCGCTATGCGTAGCTCTTCATGATTAGACTGCAATGCAGCCTCGCGCAAATCAATGCCGTTCATTGTTGCTTGAATCGCTTGATGGAATGCTCGTCCGCCTGCAGCAGTACCCATCGCATGACCATGAATACCACCACCTGCATTGACAACAACATCGATGCCAAAGTCCTTTAATATAAGCGGTACAATTCCAGGATGAATACCGGCTGACGGTACAGGGAAGCTAGTTTTCAAGTGATGCATATCATTAAGTAGTACTTCTTTAATAGCTAGATTTTCTTCCTTCGGCATAACAACTGAACCATAAGGAGAAGGGAAGAGAACTAGATCAGCACCTGCTAAGCGATTAAGCTTACCTAGTAATACTGCAGCACTTATTCCGTAATGTGGAGATGGGTACATTGCTCCTGCCATGGCGGGATGAGATGCAATTGGTACATTAATATCGGGATCACTACTTAGTTCATGTAACACATCATAGCCATATGCTAATGTATTGAATAATAATGCGTTTGCCCCCGCATTAATCGCTTTTTTCGCTTGTGAAGCAAGCTTACTTGTTGGTCCAGTCAAATTAACAGCATAAAGTAGCTTCTGACCAGTCATTTGCTCTGCTTGATGAGCAGCGTCCATACAAGCCTCAACACGCTTCTCAATTGGTGTTAATGGATTTTCGAATAAAATTTCATCATCCTTAATAAGATCAACACCGCCCAAAGCTTGCTCATAAAATTGCTCACGAAGTGTTGCTAAGTCATGACCAACAACGGATTTGAAAATACTCATCAGTAATGGACGATCATGTACACCCAGTAGATTACGAATGCCTTCTATGCCAAATTTCGGACCTGGGAACGCTGAAGCAAATTGCTGCGACACGTCTAGATCGATTAATTTGATGCGACCATCCATTGATAATTTACCAAAAATCGTAACAAGTAGAGCAGGGATATCACGACTGAAATTAATATCAGGATAAGCAATTTTAATATCGGCATAACGTTCACCAGCTACCGCATTTACAGGCTCATGAACATCGATAGAAAGTACTTTACCAAGATGCTTTTCCATAGAAGCTTTATTCGCTTCGGGTAGTTCAGTCCAGCTACCTACAGTTAGTCCAATTGCAATAGAATTTGCTTTTTTATTAAAATCAGCATTATCGTCATATGAACGATAAGTGGCAATACACATACTCATTTTAGATGTCCTCCTCGATGCTTTTACCAATTTCTTGAGCACGCTGGGCACAACGGTTCATGCCAGCAATAATGGTTGCTTCCAAATGACCTTCTGCCATCGTTTCAAGTGCAGCTTGAGTTGTACCATTAGGAGACGATACTTTACGACGCAAGTCAGCAGGAGCTTCTCCAGTAGTATCAACCATTGATGCTGCACCAAGTGCAGTTTGCACAACAAGGAGCTTGGCTTGCTCAGCAGAAAGACCAGCTTGCTGGGCACCTTTCATCATTGCTTCCATTACATAGTAAAAGTAAGCAGGTCCACTGCCGGATACACTTGTTACCGCATCCTGTAAATGCTCCTCGACAACGACATGTAGACCTACAGATTCAAACATCGTTTCCGTCATAAAGCGTTGCTCTTCGCTAACAGATGCGGAATAGCTAATTCCTGTTGCTCCGAGCCCAATTGTACTTGAAGTATTCGGCATCGTACGTACGATAGCCATATCACTACCTAATAATGACTCGATAGCAGTAATAGATAGGCCAGCAATGACTGAAATGATTAATTGATTTGGAGAGAGATGAGGCTTTAATGCACGAATCGCTTCAACGGCATCTATCGGCTTCATCGCCAGAATTATAATATTTGCTGCTTGCAAATATTGCTCATTGCTCTTACCTTGCAGTGCAGTTTGCACGCCATATTGTAAATGCAATTGGTGCTGTCGCTCTTTGTTGGAACGATTAAGCATAGATATTTGCTTGCACGGGACTAACTCTTGATTAAGTAGTCCTCTAGCAATCGCCTCAGCCATTGAACCCGCTCCATAAAAGCAAATATGCTGATTAGAAATAGCGCTTGTTTCATGATAGTTGTCGTGTGTCATCGCATTTTTCCTCCTAGAACTTTTCATATGCTAATGGAGTAACTTCTCGAAATTGAAAAGTTACTTCGTAAGCAGTAACTAATTTTTCATCTATATTATGGACGAATTTGTCCATTTCCTTGAACGATATATTTGGTACTAGTTAAGGCAGGTAAGCCCATTGGGCCACGAGCATGTAGCTTCTGAGTGCTTATTCCGATCTCAGCACCAAAGCCGAACTCAAATCCATCGGTAAAGCGAGTGGAGGCATTATGATATACAGCCGCAGCATCGATACTTTGTAAGAAAAGCGCCGCGTTGTCATTGTTTTCTGTAACGATACATTCAGAATGCATCGTCCCATATTTGGAAATATGAGCAATTGCTTCGTGAACATCCTTCACTATACGTACATTTAAAATGTAGTCATTATACTCTGTTGCGAAGTCTGCTTCAGTTGCAGCAACGATACTGCTTAGTAATAATTGTGCGTCTTTACAGCCACGAATTTCAACATTAGCTTCAGTTAACGGAGCAAGTAATTGTGCAAGATGCTTTTGTGCAAATTGTTCATGCACAAGCAAAGTTTCCATTGCATTACATACTGATGGACGTTGTGCCTTCGCATTTAAAGCAATTTGTGCCGCCATTTCTAATTGTGCCGTTGCATCCACGAATGTATGGCATATACCAGCACCAGTTTCAATAACTGGAACCGAAGCATTTTCCACAACTGTACGAATTAAGGAAGCACCGCCACGAGGAATAACAACATCAAGCAATCCATTAGCTTTCAGCATTTCATTCACGGAAGCACGATCAGAATCTTCGATTAATTGAATAGCATCAGCTGGGACATCCGTTGAAGTAAGCGCGTTACGCATAACTTCGACAATTTTACGATTGGATTGAAGTGCGGCAGAACCACCACGCAATACTACCGTATTTCCTGTTTTCAAGCAAAGACCGGTTGCATCAACCGTTACATTAGGACGAGCTTCATAGATCATACCAATAACGCCAAGTGGAACGCGGATTTGTGTAACTTGTAATCCATTAGGACGAGAGAATTGAGAAAGCTGCTGACCAACAGGATCTTCAAGTTCAACGACCTGCTTCAAGCCTTCAGCGATATCAAGTACGCGTTCTTCATTCAATGCTAGACGATCTAGTAGAGATTCGCTCGTTCCATTGCTTCGTCCGTATTCAATATCAAGTGCGTTAGCTGCAATGATAGCTGCACTTTGCTCGACTAGAGCATCAGCCATAGCAAGCAAAGCGTTATTTTTCTGTAAAGTAGATAGATTGTTCATTACAGCAGCAGCTTGCTTAGCAAGCAATGCCTTAGTTTTCACTTCCGAAATATTCGTCATAATAAACCCTCCTGAAATTTTATGATAAGTTCAAAATCTTCAAAATAGTTGTTTGATAGTACCAAGATGTGCAAAGTGTGCTTACTTGGTACGTGAGCACTTGAGCTATGGATCGAACTATGCAACGAAACCCAGCAACGTGTACGGTACGAGTACACGAGCGGTCAAATGTGTAGCACGAAGCTTAAAATAAAAGTTTAAAAAGCGGGCTTTCAGAATCGAGCAGGTGAAGCGCTACTTGAGAAAGACGGAAGCGCAAATGTACGTGGTTGGTACATGTGGACCTACAATGTTTCTGCAAGAAACATACATCGGAAGCTTATGCTAAACTTTCCAAGTTCGCTTCAGATGCGATGTCGAATAAGCTACGTCAGTCAATCATCGTTATCAAAGTCCGCTTTTTAAACACCCTCTACAGGGTGATCCATTCATCTCTGTGGATTACTTCTAAGCGTTGTACATCCACTCGCCTCTCAACTTCATCTGAGGACAGTCCTGCGGCAGCTTGTAGCTGCCATGTTGCATAATTAACGACACCACGACCAATAATTGCACCTTGATTGTCGATAACTTCAACAACATCACCAGGAGAGAAGTCTCCCGACACTTGAACCACTCCGGCAGGTAATAAACTTTTATGTCTTTCAATAAGTGCTGTTACAGCACCTTGATCAATTGTAATTGTACCAACAGGAATAGAGTGGAAGCCAAGCCATTGTTTTTTCATCGGCAAAGACGTTTCCTCCGTATCGAAGTAAGTACCCCGACCATTCCCGGATACTGCTGAAGGTAATTCTCCTGTATGTTGTACACGCCCGATGAATGTAGTTACGCCACCGCGCATGGCAATCCGAGCGGCTTCGATTTTTGAACGCATCCCGCCAGTTCCAACAGCGCTACCAGCACCACCGGCAATCGCAAGAATATCATCAGATATTTCAGCGACACGCTCGATTTTTGTAGCATCAGGATCTTTACGTGGATCAGCAGTATATAAGCCATCCATATCTGTAATAATAGCCAGCTTATTAGCTTTTGTCATCGTAGCTACAAGAGCAGATAGATGATCATTATCACCGAATTTCAAGACGATTTCTGCTGTAGAAACTGTATCATTTTCATTAATGATCGGTATAATACGTTGTGCTAGTAATTCTTCAATCGTCATCAATGCATTGCTAATTCGTTTGCGATTAGAGAAATCATAGCGAGTCAACAATATTTGCGCTGCAACGATATCATATTGTGAGAAAGCTTCTTGATAAGCTTGCATTAATAACGCTTGACCTACCGCAGCGGCGGCTTGTTTTTGATGAACCATTTTCGGACGGGCTTCGTAGCCAATTTCACGGAAGCCAGCAGCAACCGCACCAGAAGTTACGAGAATAACATCATTTCCTTGTTTATATAATTCAGCAAGCTCAGCAGCGAAAAATTGAATATTTTGTTTATGTAGTCCGCCCTCATCAGATGTAAGGGAGCTACTACCGATTTTCACGACAATTCGTTCCATATCTACCATCCTAGCTTAAAGTAGTGAAAATGAGAAAACCTCTATCGAGGCTATCCTCGAAAAATGAAAAATTGTATTGTGGTAATAAAAAAGACCTCCGTCCTAAATAAAGGACGAAAGTCGTTAACTTCCGCGGTACCACCTTAGTTGACACAAATATAGTGTCCAGCTTAAGCCTTATAACAGAGGCGCTGTCCGATAGTTATCGGCCGCTCGGAGATAGGTTTCAGTAGTTTGCTAACAATAAATTCTTTCAGCCAATGGAATTTACTCTCTGATACAGCAATTTCTACTTACTGGTCCCGTCAACACGTTACTATGTAATTGTTAATAGAATATCATGAAACGGCTGTAACTGTAAAGAAAACAAGCCATCTCAGAGTAATCGTGATCACGTGCGATCAAAGAGGCCGAGTTTGCCTATGCGGTGGATGGCCTCCTGCAACCTCTCCTCTGACGTAAGGAGCCCAAGTCTTACATAGCCTTCGCCTGATGTGCCGAAGCCATGTCCAGGTGCAACGACTACAGCAGCTTCTTCCAATAAAAGATCAGCAAACGATGCAGATGTATGACCTGCTGGAACAGGTAGCCAGCAGAAGAACGAGCCAGTAGGCTTCGCAGCTTTCCAACCAATTTCATCAAGTGCAGTGAATAGAGCATCACGACGACGTTCATATGTAGCAGTTAATTGTTCAACACAATCTTGCGAACTAGTTAAAGCAACAGCAGCAGCTTCTTGGATGCCACCGAACAAAGAGCAATAATAGTGATCTTGTATTAAATTAATTTGTTCAATAATTTGCGCATTGCCTAGTGCAAAACCAACACGCCAGCCTGCCATATTATAGCTTTTCGATAATGTATAGAACTCGATGCCGACATCTTTAGCTCCTTCAGATTGTAGGAAGCTAGTTGGCTTTTTCCCATCAAATCCGATCGTGCCATAGGCAAAGTCACTTGTAACGATAATATTATGTTTGCGAGCGTAGGCGATAGCTTCATCGTAGAAGGCGCCATCGGCAGTTGCTCCTGTAGGATTATTCGGATAATTTAAAAACATTAGCTTAGCTTTGTCGGCAATAGCAGGGTCGATTGCAGCAAAGTCAGGTAAGTATTCATTACGTTCAAGTAGTGGCATAAAGTGCATACTAGCTCCTGCCAAAGCTACGCCAGACCAATAATCTGGATAACCAGGATCAGGAACAAGACAAATATCATCAGGATTCAGGAAGCACTGACTAATTTCTACTAAGCCCGTCTTGCCGCCAAATAAAATAGCAACTTCTGTCTGAGGATCAAGATCAACGTCATAATCTTCTTTGTAACGTGTTACAATCGCTTCCTTTAAAAAGCTATAGCCACTGAACGGCGGATATTTATGATACTGCGGATTTGCAGCGGCTTGTTGAAGAGAACTCACAATATGTGGGGGTGTCGGCAGATCTGGATTGCCTTGACCTAAATTAATAACATCTTTACCTAGTGCAATTTGTTTGTTAGCTTTCGCAACAAGTGTAGAAAAAAATTGAGTGGGTAAGCCAGTCATTCTCGTTGCCGGCTCGATTTGAATTGTTTGCTTTGTTGTCATTATCTCTTCACCATCCATAATTCGAAATTACTTGTCAAATTTACAATAGAACTAATGTAGCATGAATGGCGAGAGAAATGAAGTAGAATGCGGAAAAATCCTAGTTTGTTAATCGGGAATAGATAAATATTGAATAAATGGTTTTACATCATTATGGATGTGGAAGATGTAAGGTTTCTTAGCTTCATCAAAAATGAGTAGCATCGGTTCCTTGTCATCATAGTAGAACAGAAAAACTTCGCCTACATTAAGTTTTGTAGTGCCAACTTGAAGTGTTGCAATTGGCTGAACCGGTACACGTACAATGTACTTTGCTTTTAAGTCTGGTGAAATTTCAGGAGCTAACCCTGTAATGCCTGATAACCATTGATGGGCATTTTTTTGGAAATATTCATTGTTGGCTGTTGTTTGGACGACTTCGCCCTTTTTTACGTCGAATACTTGAACTTCATTGACGCGCTCACTTTGTTCTGTAATGATCAATTGTGCAGGTATTGATAAATCTACACCAATCGTTGCTGCTTGAGCGGCGACTTCATAATGATTAGGAGCACTGTAGGTATAGTCAGTAGGGATCAAAAATGTAAAACAACAACATAATGCAAGTGACAATATTGAAACTATTTTCATCGTTCAATCTCCTTCTTTCATAAATATGCAACGGCGAGTTTAGTTTACCCATCTTGACATGTATCCATGACAGGGTATGATTAGGAAAAGATTCACAAACTAGAAACTAATGAAAAGTTATGTTATTGCTTTCGATGTTACTTTTCATTAGGAAGTAGCGAATCGAGAAGTGAATGTAAAGTTAGGTTAATGCTTCCGATGTTACTTTTCATTAGGAAGTAGCAAATCGAGAAGTAATGAAAAGTTGTGTTGATGCTTCCGATGTTACTTTTTATTAATGAAGTAGCAAATCGAGAAGTGAATGAAAAGTTGTAGGAGGAAACAACATGAGTCAGACGTTGAAATTCGCTATCATTCAAATGCATGTTGAAGCTGGAAATGTAGAAGCGAACACTATGAAATTAAAAAATATGCTACATCAGGCAGTATCAACTGATAATAAACCTGATGTTATTTTATTCCCGGAAATGTGGAATACAGGCTATGCTTTAACTGAAATTACAACACTAGCCGATCCTAACGGAACAGCAACGAAATTATGGCTATCCCAATTTGCAGCGGAGCATCAAGTCAATATTGTTGCGGGATCAATCGCTGAAGCGAAAGAAGATGGCGTGTACAACACTATTTATGCGTTTGATCGTAATGGCGAAGTAATTAACGATTATTCGAAGCTTCATCTGTTCCGACTTATGGAGGAAGAAAAATATTTACAGGCAGGGAACAAGCTGGGTCAGTTGAAAATTGATGAGATTGATGCCGGGATGATGATTTGCTACGATATCCGTTTCCCTGAATTATTCCGTCGTCTGGCATTAGGGGGAGCAAAGGTCATGTTTGTACCTGCACAATGGCCAAACCCGCGTCTTCATCATTGGAGAACTTTGCTGATGGCAAGAGCAATTGAGAACCAGATGTATGTCATTGCTTGTAATCGAATGGGGACGAGTGGAGAAAGCACATTCTTCGGTCATTCTATCGTTATCGACCCTTGGGGAGAAATTATAGCTGAAGCAGGCGATGAAGAAACGATATTAACTGGGGAGATTGATATGAGCGTAGTTGATAAAGTACGCTCAACGATACCAGTGTTCAAAGACCGCCGCCCAGAGCAATATTAAATTGATCAACAACTATAAATAGGATTGAGTTTTCTACCAATTTAGAGCTCAATCCTTTTTGCTATGCCATTCGATAATAACAACATCCCATTTATGAGCCATAAGATAACCCTCCCCTTTTGTTATTTCATAACTTAAGACGACGATGGGGGATATTTTTTCCAAAATTAAACAATAAAAAACGGAGCGGATCCTTTTGTTAAAGATACCGTATATTTGGTATTTGGAAGCGTTCAGGAAGAGAAGCTTTAGATGAATTTGTGTGGGCGAACGTGACCTTGGGACAATGCGAGAGAAACGGCGATGAAGGATTCAGGCATTAAGTCTATTAAACCTGGATCATCAATGGAAGGCGCGATAATGGAGTTAATTAAGCCTGAATCATCAATGGATGCGGAGCAATCTGAACAACCGTTTCCGTATGCCATTTTGGCGACCATAGTTGCCATCGGTGTTGCCCTGCTGTTGCTAGTCATGGTTTTGATAAGAAGCAAAAGGAAGCGGCGATGAATTTCTGGTAAATGAAATCAGCCTCAATTATTGAGCTAAGTGGAAGGGGACATTTTATGAGGGCAGGGATAGCGGAAGATTCATTTGTTTGGGGAATATTTGTAGCTGACAGTTCAAAGCAATTCCCTAATTTCTTTCCAGTTGGACTATATACAACACGCGAATTAGCAATTAACCAAATTGAAACCATGCCCAGAGATAATAATTATCAGCTACTTCGGATGCCAATAAATAAAGACTTTTCGTATTATCATAAAAAGAACGGAAAGTTAGTTGGAATGGATACTATTCATCAAGAACATTTTCATTATAAAGACGAGTCAAATTAATTAATGATTAAGCTCTAACGGGTACGTTATTGAATGACAACAGCGGCAGTCTATGGCTATATTCTTTATTTATCAAGTCTTGGTCTGCAGCTGCTCCTTTTAATTGATCAGTCTAATACTTGTTTTTCAAAAGCTAACGATTCTTCAATTCTAAAAACGCGTTAAATCAACGACTCCAGTCTAACACTATATAGTTACCAAACAATCGATAATGTATGGTAACTATATAAAATAGTCAGTATAGAACAAATTAAAAATTCCATTAAACCTAATATTTGCTATAATATGATTAAGTTAAATGACTAATGTGTATGGTTCATTTATAACCTAGTTTATAGTTAAATTACGAAGTTCATAAATATGACGTTATACGCCATTGTAATCCGAACAGTTCTGATCAGTATTTGCGTCCACAACGTCCTTGTTGTTTGAAGCAAAAGCAATTACAATCTTACTAATTACCTTAAAGAATTTCCTCACCTTAGTTAGACTCTGAATGCAAAGGGTCACTTTGCAACCTCTCATAATAATCCAAAATAGTTGAAAAACACTTTACAACAAAAACCTTAATAAAGAGAATATTCTTGAAACACTTGAAACACTTGAAACACTTGAAACNCACTTGAAACACTTGAAACACTTGAAACACTTGAAACACTTGAAACACTTGAAACACTTGAAACACTTGAAACACTTGAAACACTTGAAACACTTGAAACACTTGAAACACTTGAAACACTTGAAACACTTGAAACACTTGAAACACTTGAAACACTTGAAACACTTGAAAAGCATTTTAAGTACAATTTAAAGCTGTTTAAGAACACTTGAAAACAAATTTTATAATCAAGAAACTGATTAGTTGAAGGTCGACGTCCTGTCTTCATTCGAGGAGTTCGGATTACAACAGCGTATAACACCGTATTCAAGCTGCGGCTACGCCTTGGTCACTTTGATGCTATTGGCAGAAGAAGCAGATTCAGCGACAACTTGCTGCGCAAGTTCGTGAATACCTGAACGATATGTGAAACATCTGGATTGGTAAAACCATATAAATACAAGTGCTAATGAAAGCAAACAGAAATAGCAACAATACTAGATCATATCTCGTTGTAGTGAGTAGAAACGAAAATCAAATCTAATCACAAGAATAATTAGTTTCATCTTCGCACCATGAACCGCACCAGTTGGAGATCCAACTATAATGTCAGACAACCC